>JAOXRS010000014.1 GCA_025800385.1 Candidatus Albibeggiatoa sp. nov. NOAA | reverse complement strand
TGTAAACAACTGACGGCTCGCAATAAAAGTTGGACTAAAATGGCGGACCGCTAATGTCAAGCAGCCTTCATTTACATATGAATCATATGAATTTTGCTATGAAAATTAGCCTATGCCCTTATGGCAAGCATTCGCTTGATTTCCAAAAGAAATTTTATGACTTGAAAATGCATCGTACGTTAAAAGGCTATTGCTTACTAGCGCCATCTATTGAAGGCTGTATGCGTTTCGTCCAACTTTTATTGCGGGCCCCTGTGTGTCGTGTCTGTCAAAGCACTCAACTTGTGCGCTGAAAGTGGCAGCAAACAATTTCAATGCGCCGATCACTATTGCTGACGTCATTTTCTACGTGGTAAAG
Organism: Candidatus Albibeggiatoa sp. nov. NOAA; assembly: GCA_025800385.1. Classification (GTDB taxonomy): domain Bacteria; phylum Pseudomonadota; class Gammaproteobacteria; order Beggiatoales; family Beggiatoaceae; genus Albibeggiatoa. Next base: position 164 of record JAOXRS010000014.1, on the reverse strand, counting down.
TTTTCGGAATATTCCAATATTTAAATTGAAAGAAAAATCCAAAATAAATCACATTTCATCATTTTATTCTTCTTTTGTTCCTTTTCATCTGCTGTTATCCATAACGGCTCACTTGATTTGTCATGACGTCATACCTACTACAGAACAACGTGATTGCATTGATG
>JAOXRS010000002.1 GCA_025800385.1 Candidatus Albibeggiatoa sp. nov. NOAA | reverse complement strand
AATGCATTATAGGGCTGGCAATGTTTTATTTCAAATCACACAACCCCTTTCAAGTTACTCAAGTTAAGACACAGAGAATGCAGGCACAACAGGTCTATTTAAATAGCAAGCTCTTGGAAATATTATCGGTTGAAATTCATAAACCTAACGCGAAACCTTTTGTTGTTACCTCATGGTACAGACCGCCTAATTCACTAGTTGACCTTTTTTCGAATATTGACTCCTTGCTAGGAAGACTAGATTCTGAAAATATTGAACATTATCTTATGGGTGACATGAACTGTGATTTGCTATCCAGCGATAATATTTATGTAAGGGCTCTTTTGAATGTTACTGACGTTTACGGTTTGAAACAATTAATTGATGAGCCTACACGAATCACACCTTCAACAAGCACCCTAATTGATCTTATCTTCACTACTCACCAAGACAACATTCTCTGTTCTGGGGTGTCTCACGTTGGCATAAGCGATCACAGTCTAGTTTACGCGTACCGTAAAATTTCAATCCCCCCGGTTTCAAAAGGAATTAATTTGATCAGCTATAGACAATTTAAACATTTTAACCGCACCAATTTTCGTAATGATATTTTGGCACAACCGTGGGACGACATTAAGGAACTGTACAACCCCAATGACATGTGGACAAAATGGAAAGACTTATTTTCAAGCGTTTGTGACAAACACGCCCCTGTGAAGACAAAACGCACACCACCCACCAAATCTCCATGAATAACCACTATTTTAAAAAAGCGAATGAACGTGAGAGACTGGCCTAAGAAGAAAGCTATTAAAACTGAAAATACGTCCATTTGGAATCAATTTCGGAAACTCAAAAATCAAGTAAACCAGGAAATCAAGTCTGCTAAAAAGGCCTATTATAATAATGCTTTTAATAATTGCGCCGGTGATCAACGCAAGACCTGGAAAACTATCAATGAATTGACATCCCGAAATCAAATAAAACAGTGATAAATGCAATACAATACCAGGGACAAAAAACGAATAGTCAAGCAGAAGTTTCGGAATTGTTGAATACTTTCTTCGTTGAGATTGGACCAAACCTTAGTCGAAATGTTGCGAATGTTGATACCACCTACGAGGAGTTTCTTTGTGCAACTACCAAGGAATTCATCTTTGAAAAGACAACAACTGCTCATATTTTGTCTCTTCTTTCAAAACTTTGTAAGTCAAAGGCTACCGGATTGGATAAAATCTCAGCTAAACTGTTAAAGGAGTGCCCTGATCTAATTGCTGAGTCTCTCACTTTGATATTTAACCAATCCTTGTCAACTGGCATTTTTCCCGATGAGTGGAAGTCTGCTAGGGTTACCCCATTATACAAAAATTCTGGAAAACGAAACGATCCCACAAATTATCGACCAATATCTGTAATCCCAGTCGTGGCCAAAGTGTTTGAACGGGTAGTATATGACCAGTTATACCACTATCTTACTGAGAATTGTATTATTTCTCCTTACCAATCTGGCTTTTGTTCCTTACATTCCACTGTAACCGCATTACTTGAAGCTACCGACAGCTGGGCAATGAATATTGACCGTATTCTCGTTAATGCAGTCATTTTCTTAGACCTAAAAAAAGCTTTTGACACTGTCGATCGTAATATCTTATTAACGAAATTACAATGTTATGAATTACGCAGTTCCTGCCACGAATGGTTCACTTTGTACTTAAGCAATCGTACCCAAACTTGCCTGATTAACACGTCTATGTCAACACCCGAAATTAGCTAAATGTGGTGTCCCCCAGGGAACAATTCTAGGACCGTTACTTTTTCTATTGTATATCAATGACCTGCCAAATTGTTGGAATTATTTACTACCTAAAATGTATGCAGATGACACCAGCTTAACCTATGCCAGTGCAGATTTAAATAGCATTGATAATTGTATTAACTATGATTTAAACAGGGTATATATATGGCTATCGGCCAATAAACTGACCCTTAACTTAACTAAAACTGAGGTTCTATTAATTGCGTCGAGGCAGAAGCTATCGACGTTTTCTGAAACTCCTTCTTTCAGTATAAACG
>JAOXRS010000239.1 GCA_025800385.1 Candidatus Albibeggiatoa sp. nov. NOAA | reverse complement strand
GAGTACCTCTACTCATGTTAAGTTTGATTGTTGAAGCGCAGTGTCCAACGTCGAATATAAAGGGTCTATGGAATTGAACCTGGCATAAATACTTAAGTCGTTGCTCATATGAAAAAATTTAAAAAAGTGATTAAAATATGTACAATTTCCTTACCTAATATTTTTGAGGGCATATGGGATACGGCGAATTAGGATACCACCCACCCACTCCAACCCTAACTCCTATGAAACGCCCTGCCAAACCCCTTTTAGGTGTGATAGTTTAAGTTTCAGGGAATTATGTCTTTTCTTTTCTACGAAATCTTGACACCGATGGACATTTGCTGATTGCATTCAATTGCAACGGTAAGTCATTCTTTGTCAGTGGCAAGTGGATTTTGGAACAATTTTACTACAAATGTAGAAAGTGCGCGTCATGATTGGACTGTGTTAATTCAAAACTAATAATAAAATATAAATTACGTTTATCTTATTTCCTGCAGGTGCCAAATATATTCCCATCTTGTAAAGTGTGAAAAGTAAATCTTTTTGGAGTAGAGTAGCGATCTTTTACATTGTAAAATTTCATTTGCGTTACAACCTTGATCAATAGAGTCACGCTAGCCTCACACAACTCGTGACCCTCGACCGGAGGATATAGTTGTCCAATTGCGTCTCTTTCAACTAACTCGCGTTCTGCTTTAGCGAAATCTCTAACATCAGCTAGCATCAGATGGACAATCGCTGGACCGCTGTGAAAAGTAAGTGTGCGTCTGTTAAATTAGGAGGTAATCTTGGAGCAATGATTTCAACCAAACCAGAACCTGTGAATATAA
>JAOXRS010000055.1 GCA_025800385.1 Candidatus Albibeggiatoa sp. nov. NOAA | reverse complement strand
TCAGCCAATACGACGTGGCATGGCAACATATTTGTCACATGTTTTAAACGGCTGAAAGGCGGACATTCATCGACATTCCAAGTTGTATTTTTAGGAAGTGCAAAGTGTTATGCAGTCAATTGTATCCATTAATCAGTGATCCATTAATCAGTGATCGATTTCTATTGACTGAGATGCACTATGTTTGTAATGCGCATGCGTATCAGGCTTAACCTTTATAGGTATTTGGACAGATGATAAGAAACACAACGGGATAAAGAAATATTTATTGCATTCAGTCCACATGAAAGTAAACCACGTTGTATTTTTTAATCTTTTTGTGCAAAAACGGAAATTAACCCTACCACAATGAGAAGCCGATGCCTTAAATTGTTATATATAGCGTACATGAACAATCCATGGGGCGCTACCGTGACGCTTACTAAGCGTTAACATGCTGTGGTGTGACTGGTGTGACAAGCGACGCTGTAGTTCCCAGTACTTGTCGTTTGAAATCCACGTCGCTCAATGCATGACACCGCACATGATAATGCCGTGACAAATAAGCGCCGTCATTACAAAAATCGACCAAAAAAGCAAATTAT
>JAOXRS010000200.1 GCA_025800385.1 Candidatus Albibeggiatoa sp. nov. NOAA | reverse complement strand
GCAACCCCTCGTCACTAGCAACAGGTGCAGTATAAACCATCTGTTTAGTATATTGATGAGCTAAATCTGTGACTCTTTGGCTCATTGCGACAAGCGGTGTTGTTGTTAACCATTGCTGTCCTTTTAGCATAGAAAATAAATTTTGCAAACTCTTAACCTCTAGCAAAGATCATAAAGCCATGTCATTTTAATAACATAATGAGTAATAGCAATGTATGTCATTTATTTCGTCAGAAAATCATACTCATTTAAGCATATTTATTAGTGAGCTAAAAGTAAATTATTTGAATTAAAATTTCAAAAAAAGCTGGGAGTGTCAGTCTTAAAATTGATACCAATGAAAATCCTATTTTTACAAATTAAGTTAATATCCACTTTAAACATTGGCATTAGCTTAGTAAATTTGGCTTTTAGCAACATTGTCTATCAAAATTTAACCATTTAATTTTTATATCGTTTAAAATATTTTTTTTGATTTGAAAAGTATTTATTTTTTGATGTTTTTACATTTCGGGTGGAGGTTTAAACGTTATGTGTATTCGACCGAGTTTGCGAGCAATATGCACTGCGGTGTTGCTGGTACCGCTATTTAGTCACGCACAAGAGTGTAATGATCTTGTTTATGCTGTGCATGATGAGGGTGTAAGTGACAGTCAGTTTTTTACTATTAATCCTTATGATCAGTTTAACATTAAGTCATTAGGGCAGTCTTATGATGGTTATGATATAGAAGGTCTGGATATTCATCCTGAAACTCAGGTGTTATATGCGTCTTCTGGTAATGATACGATTGAGCAGCCTGCTGGACATTTGTATGCTGTGGATAAGCAAACAGGTGGAATTACATCTATTGGTGGCATTGATTTTATGGTTCAAGGTCAGTCTGTGATTGGTCGAGAAGTGTCTGCATTGTCTTATCATTCTGATGGTTCTTTGTGGGGTTGGGCTGAGCATTGTGGTTTGTTACGCATTGATGAGAAAACGGGTGAGTCTGATTTGGTTTATGCGTCGGGTAGTTGTGCGGGTTTGGCCGATGGTTTAGCAGTTGAGGATATGAGTTGGGATAATACGGGTGAATTTATTTATTTAGGTGTTGGTAATCAGGTTTTGGTGTATGAGGCTGAAACTGAAGAAGTGAGTGAGGTTACGACGTTGGCAGCAGGTCAGAAGGTTGAGATGTTGGAGATGTTGCCTGATGGTTTGTTGTTAGTGGGTTTGCATCGAGTAGATTCTCAAGCTTCTGCACATTTGGATTTGTTGGGTTTGCATCCTGAAACAGGTCGTATTGAGGCAGAGTTGAGTGTGAATACTGCGCCTTATTATGATGTTGAGGGGGTTGCATGGTCGCCTTGTCAAGAGGGTGTTGTGAGCGGCAAAGTGACGGTTACCGAAGGTGGTGAGTTGCGTATTGCAGATAGATTTGTGTTAAATGTACCGCCAAATGCTGTTGAGAAAGATATGATTTTGACGGTGCAGGAAGTTTCGCTTTTTATTGAGGAACTTGATGAGAGTACGGGGCTGATTGTGGAAAAACAGGGATTGGGTTCACTTTATAATTTAGGGCCTGATGGTACGATATTTTTAGAACCTGTATCAGTTGAGTTAAAATATAATCCAGAGGCTTTGCATGGTTTTCCTGAAACAGAGTTAACGATTGCTCATGATGGAGTGTCAATTGAAACGGAAGTTGATAAAACTAATGACTTATTAAAAGGACAAATATCACACTTTTCAGACGTTTCTATCATAAAAGGTAGTTGCTCAGATATTAGTAATAAGAATAGTAATAATATTCACTATTTTGAATGTAAACAGCCTCCTGTTGATGCATGTCTAAAAACAACAGAAAGTGAGAGTATACATTACAAAATGCCTTCTAGTGGAGAATGTAATACTGGCGACTCAAAAGTAGGATTATGGATAGCATCCAATATAGTTAAGTTTAAAAAAGAAATAGGGAAGCACTATGAACTGGCTATTTTAGGTGAAGATGATGGACAAGGTACATTTATTGGGCAAAAAGTACAAGACTTAGCAAAAGCTAATAACGCCTTAATAGCAATTAATGCAAGCTTCTTTAGTCATCCTAAGCTTGATAAAGGAAGCTGGGAGGTCTTTCAATATAATATATTAAATGATGAAGGCATATATGAAACTGACACTCCAGGTTTATATTCATCACAAACTTTAGTGATGGATGGAGAGCTTATTTCTTTACTCGAAAAGGAACACATCATTAAGGATGGAGACTCTACAAAAGTAGTGGCGGACATAGATGAAGCTATCACTTACTTCGGTTTGAAAAACAATAAAATAGAAATGAAAACTGGTAATAAATTACAAAATGGGGCTAATTCTTTTTTAGATAGTTTCGAAAAGGCTTTCAAAGTTGACTACTTCGATGCAACTCCAAGGTACAGAGTTAGAAAGTACGATGAAGGAGATATAGCTGAAAATGGAGAAACAGTTTATACACTAAGTAAACGCCTTAACGAGAACCCAGAGTTTAATACTTCAACTACAGACACAACTCATTATCCTCATTTTAAGTGGGCACTTGGTTCATCAGAAAGCCCTTTATCATCTTCTCTCAACCCTTCACATATAACGTGCAAGTATGTTCAGGAAACGTTAACAGGTATTGGTAACTCAAAAGATGGATTCAGCATACTTGCCCATTCTAACGATAGTATTATCCTAGCTACTTTTACAAAAGGAGACTATTGGATTGGCAAAGCTAAATATAGAGAAATATGCTCTATCCTTGGTTTAGGGTTTGGAATGCAAGATGCTATAACGTTAGATAGTGGTGGTTCATCTCAACTTTATGTTAAAGGTGAAGGAAGTGGAGGAGTTGCATTTTCTGCTGGTAGTGGAGAACGATATATTGCAACTGCCATTGGTTTAGTACCGAGAAAAACTGTAGAACCAGAACCTATCGAAGAGCCAGAGCCAGAACCAGCAATAGAAGAGCCAGAACCTGTTACACCGCCTACGCTAATTTGTGAAGCTGATCCTGTAAGAACTCAAAGCGAATGCCAATATTCAGATGTTGCAAGTCCTAGTGGTCTAAATACAGAATTTCGTACTGCAATACAATCACTTTGTCGAGCTGATATATTCAAAAGTCCTGCGGAAGCAACTGACCAGAGGTTTAGACCTCAACACTCTGCAAATCATATTGAAGTACTTAAGGTTATGTTGTTAGTACGTGACTATAATTCTGCAAAAGAAACCATCGATAACAACAAAACACCTTGGTATGACGGTATCATGAAAGCGGCACACAATGCTGGGTTAGACATCCAATTCTCTGATAACATGCTTACAGCAGTGGATGAAAAAACAGCATTTGAATACATGGCAGATATTTTCTATCGTTATTCTCCTAGTTGCCAAAATGATGTTCTAAGTTGCTTTCATGACATTACCAATCGAACAGAGCTATTATCAACTATCAAGCAGCAAGATGATGGTCGCTATAAAGGCAATATCACTCGTGCTGAGCTTGCAGTTCTTGCAGATAGAATCATCAAAAAATATGGGTTTTGTGTCCCAGGCTATTAATTGCTAACAAACTTTGGTACTGTTGAAGATACGCAGTACCAAACGAGGTTGTCAAAATGACTAAAATGGCTTACATCCTACTTTTATGCCTCAGCCTCACAACATGGGCAGAAGATGAACCATCTATCATTCACGATGGCACATTGGGAGGCTATGTTGAAATGTTGCCACAAGACAACCTCTACCTTATCTCTGATACCAACGGCCAAATCAATGGCACAAACCTGTTTCATAGCTTTGAACGCTTTAACCTCGAGCAAAACCAAACTGCCCAATTTCAAACCACCCTCTCAATCCAAAACGTCATTACCCGCGTCACAAGCGAAGCATCAACAATTGATGGCACAATCCAAGTTAATAACCAAGCTAATTTTTACTTTCTAAACCCTTACGGCATTAATTTTGGCGCAAACGCAAAACTAGACATCAATGGCAGCTTTTACGCCTCAACTGCTGATACACTTAACTTTGCAGACGGCGGACAATTTAATGCTCGCAACCCCGAACAATCCTTACTCTCAGTTGCACCCGTTACCTCTTTTGGCTTCTTAACTGATGCACCTGCATCCATTTCCACATTAAATACAAAATTCTCTGTACCTGATACAAAAACAATCTCCCTGATTGGTGGCAATATCAACATCAATGCAGGCAGCAGCCCAACCATTCATAGCGAAGACCCTGATGCGCCTTATGGCGGTGTTCCTGATGTTAGTTTTCACAGCCAACTACTCGCAACCTCAGGACGTATCAACCTCGCCAGTATTGCACAACAAGGTACGATTTCCTTAACAGAATCAGGAATTAAACCACAAGGGCAACAAGGCAATATTACAATTGCAAATGCCCAAATATCAACAACAGGTAATGAAAATTCGCCAGCGGGCAATATCTATATCAACGCTGAAAATATTGAAATCAAAGAAAGCTTTGTTGAATCAAGAGTCTATAACGATACACAAGGCGGACTCATTGATATACAAGGCAAACAAATCACCCTAAAAGATGGTGGACGTATTATCGCCTCAACTTATTCCACAGGTGAAGGCAGTGATATTCACATTAAAGCTGACCAACTACATGCAACGGGTACAAGCAGCTTATGGATTAGCAAAGCCCCCGGTGGCAATCGAATTTATGTTGAATCACTATCAAAAAAACTGAATAGCGGTAACGCAGGCAACTTACTCATCCAAGCAGAAAATATCTATTTCGACAAAGCCAGTGAAATCTATGCTGCAACGCGCGGTGGCGGTACTGGTGGAAATATTACTTTAGAAGCAAAACAAAATATTGAATTTACAGGCGGCAGTAACTTAGCTTCTGGCAACCAAGTTTATATTCAAACCCATAGCAAAGAAGAAGGTGCAGGCCATGGTGGAAACTTGCTATTCACTGCAAAGAATATTTACTTCTCAGAAGGTGCTTCAATCAGTGCAACAACTTATGGAAAAGGAGATGGAAGTATCATCACATTAAAAGCACAAGAAGCGATCAAGTTTGAAAAGTTACATGAAAAAAGCAGTTATGGTAGCTCCATCTGGGCAAGCTCAAGCCGTGTAAGCAATGGTGGTGAAGCGGCAAATATTATTATTGAAGCAAAAGAACTTACACTATCTGATGGTGCTTATATGACAACCGCTGCCTATGGACAAGGCGATGCAGGCGATATTTTTATCAATGTCACAGATACTGCCACTATTAAAGGGGCAAACGCACGTAGTGGATGGGCAAGCTATGTCGGAGCAAACTCAAACCCTAAAGCAGGAGACGATGGAAAAAATATAGGAGGCAATGGTGGCATTGTTACAATCAACGCAAAAAATCTCATTTTAAAAAATGGCGGTATTATAGCTTCTAGCACAATAGCTCCTGAAGATGCAGACATTATTAGTAGTCATGGTGGTGATATTATTATTAATGCTCAAGACTCAATCATATTGTCTGGGGTTAACCCCTATGGTGAAAATGAAGATGGGCTTGGATCAACAATCTCAGTACGTTCAAAAGGTAAAAATGCAGGTCAAGCTGGGGAAATTTCGTTATCAGCAAAATCGCTAACAATAGAGAATGGCGCATTTATTTCTAGCAGTACAGCAGGTACAACCCAAGGCGGACAAATTCACATTGATATCAAAGATAACTTAAAAATCTCTGGAACATCGAATAATATCCCTATAGACCAAGAACCGCGCAGCAGTCAAAAAGCATTTTTATCAGATTTCCCTAATAATATACCTTTACGAGAAAGCAGTATTGTCGCCTATTCTGAATTTAGCGAACAAAATGCAGGCGATGCAGGATCTATTGTAGTATCAGCCAATCAACTTCATATCACATATAATGCCTTCATTAATACATCGACTCAAAATTCTAGTGGCGGCAGTATTACAATCACAACGCCAAATATTTTACATTTAAGACAAGGACAAATTACAACCGACGTGAAAGGTGGTAGTGGAGATGGTGGCAATATCTCAATTAATACACCCCAATTTACCATCTTAGATAATGGTACTATTGTGACAAAAGCAGGTACAGGTAAAGGTGGTAATATTACAATCAATGCACAGCAACTTTTAGCATCCAAACAATCTATCTCTCTAAATCAACCTAATATAAACGCAATCAACGTATTAGATGCATCTTCGAATTTAGCAGAAAATTTTGGAGAAATTCGAGTACCAACGGTTACAGAAGATGTAGAACGAGAATTGTTAGCTCTACCAAATACATTACTTAACGCTGACGATTTATTAAGAGGGCGTTGTGGCAACATATCGCAAGAAGATTTAAGCAGTCTCATAACCATTAACCAAGACGTTCCCTCGTTACAATTGTCTCCTTTTTAACCTGAAAATATTTATGTTAAAATTTATCTTACTTTTCATTGTTGTTATTACGATAAGCTATTTTTTTAAATTTATTGGTAATCAGTTTCTTTATTACATAAAAAAATATGTTCCCAATTACGCCCACTTTAGTACTGCACTTGAAAAATGGGCTGTTCGCAAACCCAAATCGTGGCGAGTAGTAAAAAAATTCACGCTAAATTTATTTATTGCTACATCCATCATTTTATTTTTATTTTTATTTAGAAATTATCCACCGCTTATTGAAATAGAAGACATAGGCATGGATATGCTGCTACAACTTCATGAAGAGCAAATCCAACCGCTGCAAAATAATAAAGTCAATGCTTTTACTTTTATTGATATTGATCGAAAAACACATGAGGCTTGGGAATATCCAACTTTTACCCCCAGAGATAAACTAAAAGCACTTATTCAAGTCGCAGCTGAAAAAAATCCGCAATTTATCGTGATTAATATCGATATTTCTCGCCATACACCAATAGACAAAAAAAACGGTGTAAACATACATTCATCTGATGCACAGTTACTAAAATACCTAAAAAATGACTTTCCTAAATTATGTGATAACAACAAAAACTGCCCTAAACTCATTTTTGTTAAGAATTTTAAACAACCCTCTGAAAAAAAAGCGGAACTTTATGGCCAAGTAAAACAATTTTTATATACACCACGTACTATCCAAAGAGCTTACTCTAGTTTCTTGGATAATGTGATTGATAACTCTCCTCACATGTTTTGGGCGACCACCCTATATAATATTAGTAGTGACCATGTGTTAAGGCGTTGGTTTTTATCCGTACCCATTTGCAATGTTCATAATGAACCTTCCCTACTTCCATCAGTGCAACTTCTAGTGAGTAAACTATCTCAAACTGATAAATATGAAACAACATATCAGGAGTTAACCCAGTCTACACATCAGTGCACAGATAATAATTATTATGTAGACAATAATATAAGCAGATATGGAAATCACATTTTATATACGATGCCGTGGAAACAGCCGTTATATTCTGATGCAAACAATTTCTTGCCACGATACCGCTTACCATATCAAGATGGAAAGAGCATTGCTTTATCTGTTTACCCAGCACAACTACTATTGACTAATGAAAATGCTATAAATCTAAATAATCAAATGGTTATTATTGGTAGTAGTAATAGTGAATTCCAAGATATGTTTCATACTCCTTTAGGTGAAATGCCAGGATCACTTGTTATCGTAAACTCAACCTACTCTCTTTTACAATATGGGCAGATCAAATCTGTTAATAGTGGATATAAACTTATATTGACGATAATCACTATTCTAATTATGAGTATACTTTTTACTTTTTTACATAAAACGATTTGGATTAGTCTAATTGCTGGTAGTGTCGTAATCGGTATATTTCTTTTTATAAGTATGTACTTTTTTAGCTCTGGTATTTATTTAGATTTTTTAGCTCCATTAATTGCCATACAGTATCAGCAAACCATATCAGAAATACAAGCGTTGAAAGATGAAATAAAACGCTTACAACAATAAAATTATTTCCACTTTTTAAATAAAAGGAGCATTGAGAATGAAGATTGGTTTATTTATCCTAATTTGGATGATGATATCTAATTTAGCAATAGCTGATATTGCTATGATTAGTGATTTTGCCAAGGCAAATAATGTGTTACTTAATGGAGAACAAATTGAGTTGCAGAAAGGTCTAGCTCTAAACCCTCAAGACTCACTAAAAATAGATGATTGTAGTAATGAAAATGAAGCATTTATTAGTCTTATAGATGGTAAAACAGCCTTATATATTACATGCGAACAAAACAACCCTTACATTGTAGAGGGTGAAATAACAGTACCATCTACCTTTCAAAACATTTTTAATATGGCTAACAGTTGGATAGCAAAGTTGATCATTAACAGCGATTATGAGGGTAGTGCACTTTCTAAAGGTGGTCCAAAATCAAAAATAATGGAGAGAAGCTATGATTATCAATTGCAATCTGTGCACCTCAGTAGTATCCAAAAAGAATTTCATTTGACATGGCAATATGGAAAGCCTCCTTACGATATTTATATTTGTCAACGTTACTGTGGAGAAAACCCTCAAACCAAGGCAATAGCACACGCAACAGTTAATATTCAAGAAGCTCTTTTTTCTAAGATTGATTTTGTTCTTAATAAAAAGTATCAAGTTCTTATTCAAGATCAAGAAAGAAGCAACGACTTCAAAGAGAAATTTATTGTGGTAAGCGATGACGATGTACCCAATGCTGCTTTTGAAATCATTAGTCAAAATTCTGAAGAAATTGATAGGTACATCATGTTAGCAACATATTTTGCAAGCCATGGTCGACAGCTAGAAGCTTACCAGCAAATTTCTACTATTAAAAAACACAATAAACTATCCGCTCTTGTCAAAAAGCGAATTGGTCAAGGTGTAGCACCATTTAATTCAATAGAATAGTTATAACCAATTGCCAATAAGGATAAAAGGAGACCAGTAATGGGGGCTGGCTCCTTGTTGAATACTCTCTTGTTGTGCTTTTTGTAATACTTGTGCTTTTGTTAAGTCAGACTCAGCTTTCAGCAATTCATAAAAACGATATATAAGTTTAGATGATGGATTATCTAGATCATCAGGAATATCCCATAATGTTCCCAATGTGCTTCTTGCACCTGCTGCTAATGCACTGCCAGATAAGCCAAGGAATGCTTTTTGTGAGCTGATAGAATCAGATTTGGCTGTTGAGCATGCACTTAATACCATTAACTCAATAGGCTGATCTCGAAATTTAGTCAAACTCAATGCTTGTTTAAGCCCTTGCATATAAATATTTTCACCATAGGCTCTCAATGATGAGTGTTCTGCAATAGGTTTGAATATACCATGTGTTGCAAAATGCATGATAGAGTAATTCTTTGCTTGTAGTTTTTTCTTCAGTTCATTATGCTTAAACTGTTTGTTTTTTAATATATCTACTTGATATTCTCCAAATAAGCCTGAAATATAATTAATTTCTTGGCTCATATTTTCACTACCTCCATGCTTTTTGTCTAACCCTAGTATTAATATTTGATTAAAATTATTTGCTTTTCTCAAATCAGTAAGTCTCAAAGCAGGAGTTGTTGCTATTGCATATTTATTAATAAGGTATTTTTTAGTTCCCTCATCATACAAAGATGCAAATGGGAAATTCTGCAATTCATCATTAGCAACGATAACAAGTGTGTCTATTCCGGTTAATTTACCTTCAATTGGTTCAATAAGTAATTTATAAAATTTATTTGCTATTTTCTGTAAATCATCCTTATTTTGATTAACTGTTTGGTCATTAGCCAAAGAATTCCGATATTTTAGAAAATTACCATAGTCCTTCTGTTCAAAAGGAATTGTTTTTCTGTCTATTTGTGAATCCTTGTTCATAGCGCGACGTATCAAAAAAAGTTCAAGCTTATTTCCAAATAAAATAGGATAAAAAATAGCTGTTCTAGGGTATTCAGGCAATTTATCCTTGATATTTATCGTTTTGTTTTTTAACTTTGTGACACAGGCATCTTGAAAGTAATCTTGCAATTCAGATTGTTTAAACAATTCTATATATTTGATTGCTTTTTCTTTATCATTTTGTTCTAAAGCAAATTTAGCAGCATCAAAATACAATTGTTTCGCATTTGATGTATGTTCTATAGTTACACTATGACAGTACATATCAGGAGTAAGTGAGTGTTGAACTGCTTTTTCGTAAAACGCTTTCGCTGTATCAAAATCTTCGTTTAATACATATAAGTCAGCTAGCCGTTTTTCTAATAAATATAATAACTCAGATGAATGACGTACAAAAAATATTTGGGAATGTTTACTTTCTTGAAAGGATGAATCACCTATAAAATGTTTTATGTACTTATTAACTTCTGGTTTCTTAACCTCAATAGGTTCTAGCATAGAAAAATGATTTGCGTTAACTATAGAGTTTTTCCCAAGTTTGAAGGAAGGAATATAATCAGTATAAAAAAGAGCTTCTTTAGTTACTTGTATTGCATCAGCATACCTTTGTTCAAAAGCATAAAATTGGGCTAGATAGTACAAACTATAAGCTATTGAAAAATTATCATTATACTTTTTTGCTTCTTTAAATTGCTCTTGTAATATTTCTCTCAATTGCTGGAGTATTCGTAATGGTTTTCCGTTTGGTTTTATTAAACTTTTTGGAAAATCTGAAAAACTTGTTATAATCTGTAAAGAGTGACGTGATAAAAAACTTCTTACAAAATTTAGCATTATTACACGTTTATTATGCGAGGCTGGTAATTGTTTTAATAGAAGCAGTAGCTCTTGGGAATAATTCACCCATGTATCTGTTTCACTTGTATCCAAAATAACATAAGATAATAAAGCATGTGCTAGCATCATAGATGAATTTATATTTTTAATTTTGCTATTTTTAAGAGATTGAATAACTTCATCATACTTATTAATAGCTTCATATAACAAATCATCAGTATTATTTTTATTACTATAAAAACTACTACCAAACAGATTTACACGGCTTTTCTTAAGTAAATATTTAGCTTCTAAAATATGTTGTTGAGCTGTTAATAGAGGATAAGTATTTTTAAGTGTTTTATTCTTAAGTAAATCTTGAGCTTTAATAAGGTGTTTTTTTGCTTCTTGAATATTTAAATCAAAATTGGATTTTATCTGTTGTTTATTCATCTGCTCATGGTTTAGCTCTGAGTATTTACCAAACAACTCATTTTTGGTTAGATTATTTAAATCTAAAAACAACTCAACCTTATATTGGTAAAAAGTTACTCTCTGCTTAACATGAGAAATACAATTTTTAGAATTTTCAAACTCATCTAATATTTTGAACGTTTGTTTTAAAATTCCCAATTTATGATAAGCTACTGATAGTATAAATTGCTCATTACAAGATAAAATTTGTTTTTCTGTTAGTTTTTGAACAATATTAAAATATTGCCCTTGTTTTAAATTTTCTTGCAAATCAAAAGGCTGTTCCCCTTCAAATAAATACTCAAAGTTTTCCTCAAAAAATTGATTTATAAAAAGTTCAGTTGCTACGACATATTGGAAAATAGAACTTGATAAAAGCCATAGTACTATAAATATTTTTAAGAGATACATATATGACCCCTTGAGGTTATGATATAGCTGATTGTTTCCATTGTAATAAAGCAGCAAGCAACCCCTCGTCACTAGCAACAGGTGCAGTATAAACCATCTGTTTAGTATATTGATGAGCTAAATCTGTGACTCTTTGACTCATTGCGACAAGCGGTGTTGTTGTTAACCATTGCTGTTCTTTTAGCATAGAAAATAAATTTTGCAAACTCTCTCCACTGGCAACAGTAATAATATCCACTTTTTCACAATTTAACCATGTCGTGTCCACATTTGGCTGCTGACGGCGATAAACATTAGCATAAGTCACATTTGCACCACGTTGGCTTAAAGCATTAGCCAATAAATCCCGTCCACCTTGGCCACGAAAAATCACAACATTCTGGCCTGATAAGTTTTGTAATTCAGCATGTTGCAACAAAGCTTCAGAATGATAAGGAGCGGATGCAGTTAAAATTGCTTGTTCTGTTTGTTGTTGTAATACTTCAGCAGTTTTTTTACCAATTGCAACCAGCTGCTTTATATCTAATTTATCTAAATATGGTAGGCTATACTGCACTGCATTCGCACTGATGAAAATGGCTTTATCTATTTGCTTAGGCAGATTTTCTTGTTGTATAGAAAGTGGGATAATTTCCAACACTGGCAATAATAAAGCATGTCCGCCATGTTGCTGGATTAAATCACATAATGCCTGTGCTTGGTGTTTTGGCCGTGTGACTAATACATTTACCCCATCTAACTGCATTAATGCGACTCCGCCAATGCTTGTAAAATTTTATCTGCACCTTGCTTGAGCAATTCTTCTGCAACCGTTAGCCCTAACTGTTCTGCATCTTCGATTTTGCCCTCAATTTGACTGCGTAAAATCGTTTGACCTGTTTCATCTGCAACTAAACCGCGTAACATCAGTTTATCTTGATAAATTTCAGCAAAACCCGCAATAGGCACTTGGCAACCACCTTCCAAACGATTATTGACAGCACGCTCGGCTAATACACATTGCTGAGTTGCAAAATGGTTTAATGGAGCAATGAGTTGATGGGTTTCTGTGTCATTTTCACGACATTCAATCCCAATCGCGCCTTGTCCAATTGCGGGCAAAATCATTTCTGTTGGAATACGAGCACGAATTCGATCTTGTTTATTCAAACGCTTTAAACCTGCAGACGCTAAAATAATTGCAGCATATTCACCATTATCTAATTTGCTCAAACGTGTACCGACATTGCCACGTAAGGTATGGATTTGTAAATCGGGGCGGACAGCAAGCAATTGAGACTGGCGGCGTAGGCTAGATGTGCCGACAATTGCACCTTGAGGTAACGCATCGATACTGTCATATTGGTTGGAAACAAATGCATCTTGAGGGTCTTCGCGTTGCATAATAATCGGTAAATGCAAGCCTTCGGGAAACTCAACAGGTACATCCTTCATTGAATGCACCGCAATATCCGCTTCGCCTTTTAATAAGCTATGTTCTAATTCTTTAACAAATAAACCTTTACCACCAATTTTAGCTAAAGGCGCATCTAAAATTTTATCACCCTTGGTCGTCATTTTGACAATATCAACTTGTAAATTATCATGTGTATTCAATAAGGTATCTCGAACATGATAGGCTTGCCATAAAGCGAGAGGACTTTTACGAGTTGCGATGCGAATGCGTTTAGTTGTCATGGTTATATTTTTTAGGACAGACGAATGAATGGCTTATTTAACCATATTTGAAGTCTAAAATGGAATGTTTAAATCGGTTGTTGCGATCAAATACTGATAGGATAGGATCAAGCTTTACCAATTGCATTGAAAATACAATAATATACCCTCCACATTTTTTTATGAATGAGATTGGTAAGCTTATTAAGTTGTACAGCTATAACGCTTCGCTACTTTGGAAAAAATTACCACATCATAGTCGGAAACATGGACATAGGACGCATCATATGAGAAATATTTTGGCTTAGCATCATCATATCAACCTGCATTCTGTGTGTATTATCTGTCATCACCATCACTGAAGTATTCATTTGAGCCACAGAGTTATCAAGTTGCTCCATATGTTGTAATATTTCTGGCATCACATCTAGCTTCGTTGATAATTGATGCATGGTCGTATTCATATCACTGACATGCTGAGTTAAGACCGTCATGTTATAAGACATCAGCTCAACATTTTTAGCCATAATTTCCATATTTTCAGCCATTTTCGGATCCATGCTGGTGGCCATTTGGGTCATATCACTGGTTAAACTGTAAATCAAAAAAAAGCCATAAGTCGCAAGCAATGTAAAAGCAAACATCGCTGGATAAACAATAATTTCCCAACGTTTGGCACTTTGCTGAAAACTGTAAACAAAGTCTTCCATCTTGCTTGAATCAATCGCTGCGCCACACTCCATTTTTGCCGACGGTGGGAGCGGCTGCTGTGAAACGTCTAAATTTGACATAGTGTTATCCCTTTGGTGACTGATACATCACACACAGACATGTATCACTGTATTGATTTTATTATGATAATTAAGGAAGGATTATTATGCTATATTAGCATTTACTTAAACACCAGATTTTATCTATGATGAATGGAAAAAATTAATCTGCTATTTTTGAGAATAATGAAAAGTATCAGCAGATAATTTGAGAAGGTGCTCAAGACCAGATTGGTAATATTGGTTAAACAAATTAAGTCTAATGGATGATGAGTTTTTTAAATGATGTGCTTCAAATTTTTCGTCAAATAACCTTAAAGCAGAGATGTACCCATTTTTAATTAGGCATAAAAAAACCTCTTACCTAGGACTAGATAAGAGGTGAACTCACTAACCAAACAAAGGAGAAATGCCACAATATTGAGCGCAATTAACAATATATGTGTCATCAACTTTGATTATAAATTTAGTGTATTTGTTAAAAATATATATGTGCCAAATGAGCAAACGGTTATTTTATGAAGTTAAACGTGAGATTTCGCTTGATAAATAAAATATAACTTATTGAATATAAGTGTTTTTTATGCAATATAAATGTAAGATTTTATGTTGCCATAGGTGTGACCAAAGGTAAAGATAACGTGAAAGTACTGCCTTTTTGAAATTCACTTTCTACTTCTAATGTACCGCCCAACATTTCTGCTAAACGATGGCTGATCGCTAAGCCTAACCCAGCCCCTTCATAACGCCGAGTTGATGACATATCCCCTTGTACAAATGGCTTAAACAGATGTTGTACCTGTTGTTCAGTCATACCAATGCCGTTATCAATCACTTTAAAAACAACTTGTTTAGTGGTATAGCTTATCTGTAAACAGATTTTGCCATTTTCCGTGAACTTAGTCGCATTACTCAACAGGGTTAACAGTATTTGGTGCAGCTTCGCTTTGTCAGTTTGCAGAGTGCCTAACTCTTTTGTATCAATAAGCTGTACTTCAAGCTGATTATAGGTTTCTTCTACCAACGGCTGCATGGTTGAAATCACATCATCTAATAGACTTTGTAATTCAAATTGAGCTAAACACAATAGCATTTGCCCTGTATCCAATTTAGAAAAGTCCAGTACTTCATTAATCATAGTCAGCAGTCGATAACTGGCTTCTTGGATTTTATGCAAGTCCTCTATACATTCATCTTGCTCCAAATCCGTTGCCGTATCTTCCAACATCTCGCTATAACCCAAAATTGCATTCAGCGGGGTACGCAATTCATGACTCATGTTAGCTAAAAATTGGCTTTTCGCAAGATCAGCGGCTTCGGCTTCTTGGCGGGCTTGTTCTGCCACTTCCAACATTTTTAAAGTTTTCTTATTTGCCTCTTTTAAATCCATATAAAGTTGCAAATTTTCCAATGCACTACTACATTGCTGCACCATGATCTGAATTAAATCTAAATCAGCCTGACTTAAATGAATCGCATTTTCTAAATACACAAAGCCAATTTGTTTCTCTTGTACGGTCAATGGAATCAATAAAGCGTTTTCGGGCAGAATTTGATAAGGGGTTTGGCCTAAAATCCGTTCCAGACACATTTTACGAATGGCTTCAATTTCTTCTGACTCTTGAGAAGGGGAAAAACGCCCTGTGCCTGATTGCACCACGGCTTGGTTTTCATGTGGGGAGGTGGTAATGACCAGACCGCTATTAACACTATAGATAAGACTGTTTTCGCCTAAATTACACAAACCAATGAGCTGACTAAGTACACCATTGAAAAATTGGGCAAGCGATTGAACATGATGAAATTTGGGTACAGCTTCCAAAATTTTACGCAATGCGCGACGGTTAGCATCTAACGTTAACAAATCCCGATACGCTTTCAAAGTCACACGCATGGTCAAATATAACTTGTCAGCCCGTAATTCAGTTTTGCTTTTATAATCATCAATATCATATTCTTCAATTACAGTTTTTTCGGGAGCCATCCCCGGCTGCCCTGTGCGAACAATCAATCGAATCAAAGTATATTTCAACTCGTTACGAATATAATTAATCAGCTTTAAACCTGCATCATCGGTTTCCATTACAATATCAATTAAGGCCACGGCAATATCGGGTTCATGTTTTAAAATGTCATGGGCTTCTGCACCTGATGTGGCTTGAAAAATTTGCAAAGTACGTCCTGCAAACTCAAATTCTTTGAGGCTTAATTTAGTCATGGTATGAACATCATGTTCATCATCTACAATAAGTACTTTCCAAGGAGGAAGTTGTGACTGTGTGTCTGCCTGTTTTTTTTCTGCAACCTTGAGCGTCGCCGTACTGCCATCTTTGCGTTTTTTAACAAGTTTCATAACAACCTCCTTATCCCATACTGAACGATTGCCATTGATTAAATATAAGAACCATTTACGATATCATTACAAAAACACTACTCTTGCGATGTCATCGATAGCTCTATTGGATAGCTCATATTAAATGTCACCCCCTGACCCACTTGACTGTCACAACTAATAGTCCCTTTTAGCTGATTAGTCACTAAGTTATAACAAATATAGCCACCTAAGCCACTGCCTCCATGTGAACGATGAGTGGTAAAAAAGGGCTCGAATATTTTTTCGATATTTTCTGGGGCAATACCATTTCCATTATCCTGATATTGCAAAGACAATACTTCATCCTCTAGCTGGACACTAATATGGATATCGCCTGTTTGTTGCCCTTCATCAAAACCATGAATTAAGCTATTTATTAATAAATTTGTCAAAATCTGTTCTAATGCCCCCGGTAAACTCACCACTTTTAAGTCAACAGGACAATCTAGCTGAATCTGAATATCTGTTTTTTTAAACCGATTATTCAAAGTATTAATCGTATCCTGAATCACTTCATGTACATCAAAGTAACGTTTTTCACCTGATGTTTGGTCAACTGCTGTGCGTTTAAAGCTGCTAACTAAATTTCCTGCTCGTTCTAAATTAGATAAAGTTAAATCAAAACCTTGATTGACAGAATTCACCGCTGAAACCAATTCATCAACATCGACTTCATCTTCATCAAGCATGGCTACAATTTTCTTGGCTTCTTTTTGTAATGCCGAGGCACTGCCTACCGCAATCCCAATCGGTGTATTTAACTCATGTGCAAATCCTGAGACTAAACGACCCAATGAAGCCATTTTTTCACTTTGAACTAACTCATGTCGGGTTTGGCTTAATTCTTCAACAGTATCAGATAGTTCTGTATTCAGCTTTTTCAACTCTTTACGTTGTTGCTCAAGCTGTACATTTTTCTTGGTCAATTCTCGCTGAGTATTCGCCAATTCATTATTCAGTTGCGATAACTCTTCGTATAAATGGGTATCTTGATCGACTTCAGCTTGTTGCTTGATTTGCATTTGCGCTTTCATAGTTTCACGCAACACATTAGCTTGTTCATTGTTGATCTTCATCAACTCATCAAAGAACTGATTGATGCTGGTTGGGGTTGTATTACCAATAATAAATAAATTTTCACCATTTAAACCGCCGGTAAAGTGCAGTAGTAACAGTTTATCATCAACATATAAAGGTAATGGCCAGTCAAATGTAACCCCTTTCGTTTTTAGTTCCAGTAGAAAATTTCCTGCTTTTTCCATGTTTTCCGTATCAAAAGCAGCTGTGAATAATTGTCCAACTTTTAAAATACTAGATAAATTAAGCTCATCACACAGCAAGCTAATAATTTTTCCATGGTTATCGCATAACAACGACACGCCCATTGTTGATTGAAATGTATCATCCATAGTGTGTATACTTTTAATTGGTTAATTCATTTGATTTTTCAATTGCTTCTTGTGCATTTCGAGCATATCCATCTGCGCCAATTTGTTTCCATAAGCTCGGCTCAAGGTTAAATGGATGGCCACCTACCATGATTTTAACATTTTGATGCTCGGCATCAGCACGCACTGCTGCTATTAATGCTTCTGCTGCCCGTAAATGAAATGTCATAGTGACAGAGATAGCTAATAAATTGGCTTCTCTTAGTTTCAGCTCTTGCATAATGCTGGATGAAGGTGTGTTCGCACCTAAGTAGTAAGTATCCCAGCCGTCCATTTCAAAAAAATCTGCAACCATTCGCACACCCAGTTCATGTAAATCTCCACCAACACAGGTAGCGACCATTGCTTTACCTTGTCGCTCAGTAGAGAAAATATATGAATAAAGTTGTGACATAATGAGTTGCGTGGCTGCTGTACAATAGTGCTCTTGTGCCACACTAATTTTATTCATTTGCCATAAACGGCCAATCTCATATTGGGCATATTGAAATACATTTAAGTAAATTTCTTTAACATTAACCCCTTTATTTTCAACTGCATCTAATATTAAGCGGCTGGCAATTTGCCGTTCTCCGCGTAATAGATATTGCAAATACTCTTGAGCTAACTCAGCATGAGGGTCACTGTCTTGAATAAAAGAAGGAATTTGCGAAGGTAATGCAGGTAATTGATCTAAACCATGGGCAATGTACTCATTAATAATACTAAATTCATTCTCTGACACATTTAAATATTTTTCTAACTGTGTTCGCATCACCTGTAGGTTTTGTGCAAGGTCTTCAGAAGGGATATTCATACCGCTTAATAAAACTTTTGCCCATGCGATATAATTGCCAAAAAAAGAAGGATGGCCTGCGGCAATGGCTTCGGATAAATAAGTCAAATGATATTTAATATCTTGAATACACGCTTTTTTCCCTCGTGCGCCGTAACGTTGCTCTATTTCTGGATATTGCTGATAATATGCTTGTGCAATAAATACTGCTAAATCAACTTGTTGTTCATCTAGTAATTCGCTGATTTGTTTATTTAGATCAGACATTTAAGTTCTCCTCCTTAAACGCTTAATTCTTAAGAACAAATATGTTCAAAAAAACGTAGCTCTGTTTCTTGTGGAATCAGCTTTAATCCTTTGGGAATATTTTGGTGTGATTGGCGATGTGCGTCACTACGATGCCAGCTTTGATAGCTTTGCTCATTATCCCAATAAGTGACCAACCAAATTTCATTAGGCTTCTCACATGGACTTATAACATCTAAACGAACAAACCCTTCGCAATCTTCAACTAAACGCGGACGTTCTTTAAATGCAGTTTTAACTTCTGTTGTCATCTTATTGGCAATAACAAATTTGCTGAGTGCAACAAACATGAGCAACTCCCTATAAAAAGTGAGTAAATTGATTATGGAATGGTATAAATGCTCATTTGCTCTTTAAAAGCCACAATAACATAGCTTGAAAGATGTGCCAATAACACTTGTAAATGTGTAGATAATATTTAAAATGAACCTTTCCAAATATATTTTAATGATTTGAAACGAACATAAATGTAATAAATATTTTATAAAGTAGGTTGTAAGATAATTAACTCAAGTTATGCAAAAATGAGTAGATGCAATATAGGGTACGAAAGTATAAAAATTTGAGTGCTTTTAAGAATTGAGAAAAAATTGGCTATTGTCCTTGACATATTATGACAGCTACCCCATTTAGTCATGTAAGGAGTCATTATGCTAACCCCTCAAGAAAAATTAGAATATTTTGCCGCCAGCTTGGATGGTGTGACCACTGATAATGAACTACGTCTGCGTACTGAGATCATAGCAAGTGAAATTGATATTTTGCTAGTGAGTATTGAAGATCGTGAAGACTTTCCAATATATATCACCGTCGATGAAAGCCAAATTTTATGTATGAGTTATTTATGGCGTGAAGAAGATATCAAGCCAAACCTGCATAAAGAGCTATTAGATACTTTATTATCCATGAATTTGCCAATGCCATTATCGTCATTTTCAAAAGTGGGTAATCAGTACATTATTTTCGGTGCACTGTGGACAAGTTCAACTGTTGATGAGTTAATTCGTGAAATTGATTTTCTCAGTGACAATACACTAACCGCAGTGGAAGAGTTATGGGACTACTTAATCAAATAGGAGTCAAACATGGGTATTTTCACAAAGTTATTTACTGCACTGCGTGGAGGCCTCAATGAAGCAGGTGAAGCAGTTGTAGACTCCCAAGCCATCAGAATTTTAGATCAAGAAATACGTGATGCAAAACAACATTTAGATGAAGCAAAGCAAAACTTAACAAAAGTTATGGCTGAGCAAATTGGTGTTGAGCGGGAAGTGAAAAAGCTACAAGCCAATATCACAGAATATGAAGGCTATGCAATTCAAGCTTTGGATAAATCAGATGAACATTTAGCTGCTGAAATTGCAACCAAAATTGCAGGCTTGGAAGATGAACTAGCCGCCCAGCAAGCGATTCTTGATAGCTACAATACTAATATTCAAGAATTAAAACAGGCAATTCGTCAAACCGAGCGTAATATTCGTGCGATGGAACGTGAAATTAGTGTGGTCAAAACCACTGAAAGCGTACAAAAAGCCAATATACAAGCATCCTCACAATTTACACATTCTGATTCTGCACTGCGTTCAGCAAAAGCTTCTTTAGAGCGAATCAGAGAAAAGCAGCAACGCAAAAATGATGAGATGAAAGCAGCGATGGCCTTGCAACAGGAAGAAAATAATGGGGAATTACATACAAAACTACGAGAGGCTGGGATTTTAAAACCAGAAAGTTCAGGAGATGATGTATTAGAACGCCTGAAAGCTAACCGCTTAAAAGTAAAGATGTAACTATCAAATCCCTTCACTATGCAAAGAGGTTAAGAGACAAACTTCCCTGTCTGTCTCTCTAAAATAACAAATTAAGTCCGTTGTGCACCGTGATATAAATTCACAACGTGGCGAGCTTCAGCGAAGAATAACCAGCGTTCCACTAAAATACCTGCGTACGCACTAATGACTGCAGCATAAATCAAAATCATGTTTTCTTTACCCATCATGACCAAAATAAATGGAATGATGAAGCCAAGAATAAACACTAAGCTGCGTAACATGAATGATTTAGAAGGCAATACGGTATGACCGAATTCGTGATTTAAGAATGTATCTGCTGTATGCCCCGGTTCTAAAATCCGTACTTTGTCATTTGTGAAGCCTGTTGCACTATTAATAGTTGAGCCTGCTGGCTCAGCAATCCAAGCGTAATACATTAATTTCATTACACCCGCGAACGCAATCAATGCCATCGCTAAAGTCAATGTTTCTGCTGTGGCTTGTATCGCTGCTAAAAATAGCGCACCTAACATCAAACCCAACGTCATGTAATTAGCTGGGGTTAAAGCTGTATTCCATTGACGAATGGTTTTTAAACACGCGTAAATCATCCCTGTTGAGAAAATAGTCACCATGGCTAAAATTGCTGCAATGATGCCCGCGACAATGCCACCCATGCCCATTTCATGTTCACCTGTACTGATTTTCCAAATACAAAATAAAAACATCAACGCAAATGGATAGAACAACACCGCAAACACACCCTCACGCGATAACCATGAAGTACGAAAACGGCTAAAAGCACGAATCGCATTTTTAGGATTGGCTAAGTGCAAAGTGGAAGATAACAAACCTAAAGTGATAAATACCAACGCGGCAACACCTGCAATCAACGCGCTTTGTTCAGTGACACCACCGAAGCCTGTCAAATAGGCAATAACCATCAAGGTCATTAAGCCGTAGCCCAGACCCGATGTAACTGTAAAAAAGATAACTGAAAATGCTGGGTGCATGAGGACGCTCCTTATTTGCTAATCGCTTTGTTGACCCAATTTTTAACCTTAGATACCAAATCCATTTTGACATCGTCGGTTGGTACAGGTCGGGCAACACGAGGAGGTAAATATTTATTGGTTGGGTTGTAGCCCAATTCAGGCATTAAGGCACGACCACCACGTTCACGCACTAATGTGCTGACATTTGAATTCGGGTCTTCAAAATCACCGAAGTGACGCGCATGTGCTGGACAAGTAATGACGCAAGAGGGTTGACGATCTTCTGGTGCAAGTTCTTGGTCGTAAATGCGGTCAATACATAATGTACATTTTTTCATTGTACCGCTGACTTTATCCAATTCACGCGCACCGTAAGGACATGCCCATGAGCAGTAGTTACAACCCATGCATTTGTCTTGGTCGACTAAAACCACGCCGTCTTCTTCACGTTTGTATGATGCACCTGTTGGACAAACCGTGACACAAGCCGCATCTTCACAATGCATACAAGACATTGGAAAGTTGATGGTTTTATTGTTTGGATAATCGCCGACTTCAAAGTTGCGCACGCGATTGAACCAAACCCCGCTGGGTTGTTTGCCGTAAGGCTCATAATCGGATAACGCACCCGTTGTACCCGATGTATTCCATTGTTTACAAGCGACGGCGCAGGCATGACACCCGACGCAAACGTCTAAGTCTATGACTAAACCTAATTTCATTTGTGTTAACCTCAGAAATGGCTTTGATGTATGCGGATTGGCTCAACGCGATACATCTGAAAATTCGATGCTTTCTAAGGGTTTTCAAAATATAGTTTTTATATTGCAACTTGTTCCGACGGTCTCCGTTGGAATACAGCCGAAACGCTCTGCGTTTTAAACTCGTGACGCGGAGCGTCTAAACTGCATTACCACGCGGAGCGCAGTAACGAGTTAAATTATTCTGAAAACACCTTTATTTGAGGACTGGCAGTCCTGAGCATTAAATGGTTACTTCTTACCCCGTGTCAAAATGTCACCTAAAGGACGTTTTAAATTCACTGCGTCATGGGATTGATAACGACCCACTTCTTGTCCTTTGTGCTCTTGAACATGGTCAGGCTTAGTCGCATTCGGTAACGGTTTAATGGTTTCAAACTCTGGGAAGCTGCCTTCTTCGCCTTCATGCGCTGGGTAGATTTTCACTTTCAAGTCATACCAAGCCGCTTGACCTGTAATCGGGTCGGAGTTCGTGATTTCCATTTCACCGTTTTTCGCTGGCAACAATTCAGAAATCAAGTGATTCATCAAGAAGCCTTTTTGCGATTCATCAGCATCAGGTTTTAAGCCCCATGCGCCCGACTGTTTACCAATCGCGTTCCATGTCCAAACCGTATTTGGTTCAACACCTTCCATCAATTTCACTTGTACACGGATGCGACCATTATGCGACTCAACCCACACCCATGATTTATCCTCGATACCCATTTCCTCGCCTTTTTGACGGTTCATGAATAAATAGTTTTGGGCAGTAATTTGGCGCAACCACGCATTTTGCGAATCCCACGAGTGATACATGTACATTGGACGCTGATTCACCGCATGGAATGGGTACTCTTCAGAATTGATGCGCTGCTCTTCCAGTGGCGTGTAATGGAATGGCAATGGGTCGAAGTAGGTTTTCAAACGCTCCTTATGCTCTTCCTTAGTTGGCATTGGCCCATCGTATAAACCTTGGCCTGCTAAACGGAAACGCTGCATAGTCTCAGAATACAACTCAATCACAATCTGGTCAGTTGAACCGTTCCAGCCCACTTCCTTCGCCATTTCTAAATAATCTTTATTGGCAAAACGGTAGAAGTGCATGTTTTCTGGCAAGTCATATTTAAAGAACGCACCATTTTCAATATAGGCTTCCCATTGATTTGGATTCGGCTCACCGCGTAAATGGCTCTTACCATCTTTACCGCGCCAGCCCGCAAGGAAACCAATACCGGGGGCTTTTTCAAAGTTCACAATGAAATCTTTGTAATCTTGGAATTTCGGCGTACCGTCTTCTTTGGTAAACGCTGGGAATTTCAAACGTTTTGCCAATTCAACTTGAACTTCTTGCCATGAACGCACGTCACGATCTGGTGTTAACACCGCATGACGAATCGAATCACACGCCGCATGAGGTTCAGAAATCGGGCGGTCAAGCATAGACACCGTATCGAAACGCTCTAAATAAGTCGTATCTGGCAGGACTAAATCTGCGTAGTTGACAATTTCAGAATGGAACGCATCAGCAATTACTAAGAATGGAATTTTGTACTCGCCGTTTTCATCTTTGTCCGCCAACATTTTCATGACTTCAGCGGTATTCATGGTCGAGTTCCATGACATATTCGCCATAAACATCATTAAAGTGTCGATGGGGTACGGGTCGCCTTTCCATGCGTTGGTAATTACCATGTGCATCATACCGTGACTGGACACAGGCGCATCCCAAGAATAAGCTTTATCAATTCGTTTCGGGCTGCCGTCTTCGTTGATGACCAAATCTTCTGGGCAGGTTGGGAAGCCCAATGGCGGTGAGCTTAATGGTGTGTTTGGTGCACAGTCTTTCGCTGGTTTGATACCAGGGGGAATATGTTTCGGGTAAGGGGCTTTGGCTAAGTGTCCACCAGGAACATCGACCGTGCCGAGTAAAATTTGTAAGAAGTGTAACGCGCGACAAGTTTGGAAACCATTAGAATGTGCAGAAATGCCTCGCATCGCGTGCATAGATACAGGGCGACCAATGAATTTATCATGTTTACGACCTGCCCAATCCGTCCATTCCACGTCGACCGTAATCGTTTCTTTGAATGCGACATGTGCCATTTCTAAGGCTAAACGCTCGATTTGTTCCGCTGGCACGCCACAGACTTTTTCTGCATTTTCTGGTGAATATTCACTGTCTAAATATTTTTCTGCCAAAATACTCATTGATGTGCGAACAGGGCGACCGTCAGCGGCTTGACCTTCCCAGAATAAAGCAGGTTTGATGTCGACTTGAGTTGCGTCAACGAAATCTTCTTTTTCTAAATCCCACGCTAAAGGTTTGCCGTCTTCGTCGCGTAAAATTAGACCATCGCCTTTTTGCCCTGGTGTGTTCACTACTAAATATGGCGCGTTGGTGTAACGAATTAAGAATTCCCAGTCAAATTGTTCATTTTGCAATAAGACGTGAATCATTGATAAGGCAAGCATCGCGTCCGTTCCAGGGCGAATTCCAACCCATTCATCTGCCACTGCTTGATAGCCTGTACGCACGGGGTTGACTGCGACGAATTTACCGCCGTTACGTTTTAATTTTTCAATACCGATTTTGATAGGGTTGGAAGAGTGATCTTCTGCCACGCCCCACATCATGAAGTATTTGGTTCTATCCCAGTCAGGATCGCCGAATTCCCAGAACGCATGACCCATGGTGTATAAACCGCCTGCCGCCATGTTGACAGAACAGAATCCACCGTGTGCCGCCCAGTTGATTGTACCGAATTGGCTTGCCCATAAACCTGTGAGGGCTTGCATTTGGTCACGACCTGTAAAGTAAGCGAGTTTTTTCGGGTCGGTATCACGAATGTTTTGTAAACGTTCCGTTAAGATGTCTAATGCTTTATCCCAAGAGATTTCTTCAAATTCGGCTTTGCCGCGTTCTGCGTTTTGTTTTCTTAATAAAGGCTTACGCAATTTGGCTGGAGATTGTTGTTTCATAATCCCCGCATTACCCTTGGCACACAATACGCCTTGGTTAATAGGGTGGTCACGATTGCCTTGGATAAAACGAACTTTATTGTCCTCTATCGTCACTTTGATGCCACAACGGCAAGCACACATATAGCACGTGGTGTACTTGGTTTCTTGTTTACTGTGGTCTTCAAATTTCGGTAGAGGTTTTGCGGCTTGACTGGTTTTTGCCATAAGATGCAACCTCTTGTTGTTGAGTAATATGATAAGAAAAAGCGTCAGTTATTTAACTTAGGTTAAGAAGGTCTACAAAACCTAAAAATGTCACTGCTTTGTCACATTTAACAAGGGTTAAGCACAAAACACAATTTGAATAATTCTAGCTATCCATAGATTTTATTTATGGTTTATAAAAGGAGAGGTTTATGGTGTTTTTGAATGATGTCAGATACAATTTATCATAATGTTTCAAAAGGGAAATTAAAATGAGTACGTTATCTATCCATGAAAAAATTAATCAATTACCACCTGAACTATTGACAGAAATAGAGGATTATGTCGATTTTATTTTGTTTAAATATGCTAAACAGGAAAATAATAAAAGTGGATTTGAAGAAACCCAATATTTATCATCTATTCCAAAAATGAAAGATTCTATTATTGAAGGAATGAATACACCAATTGAAGAATGTGACAAGGAGTTAGATTGGTGAGTTGGACACTGGTTTATACAAAGCAAGCTAAGAAAGATGCTAAAAAATTAGCGGCAAGTAATTTAAAGCCCGCAGCACAAGCATTGCTCGAAATCATTTCAAACAACCCATATCAAACGCCACCGAGTTATGAAAAATTAGTTGGTGATTTGGCTGGTGCATATTCTCGTCGAATTAATCAACAGCATCGCATTGTTTATCAAGTTTTTGAACAAGAAAAAACCATTAAAATTATTCGAATGTGGACGCATTATGAGTGATCTCTTAATATTTGAGAAATACTTCAATTGAATTTAATGATTTTGTACAGCATAATGAAAGTTGTTTTTTGATGATTAATGATGGAAATAGAAAATGACTATATCTGACTGGGTGGCATTAATTGGAGCAATGACTATATTTGACTGGGTGGCATTAATTGGAGCAGGGGCTTGGTCACCGCATCTAATAGGTATTGTAAAAGATTTTTTTAGTAAACCGACTATTACTATCTTTATGGGGAATACAGAAATTGGCTTTGCCCCTCATTTTGGTGCAATGATTAACCTACATATGGCATTTTCTGTTGAAAATAAAGATATTACCATTTCGGGTGTAAACATAAAGCTAATGCATGAAGATCGGGAAATAAAAATATTAAAGTGGCATCGTATTAGTCAAAGTATCATGCAAACATCAAATACTATGACAGGTGATTTAGTTCCCTTTGTTAAAGAATATGCTGTATTGGCAATGAAGCTTAATACTATGGGTGTTGAAGAGAAGCTTATTAAATTTCAAGATACACAGTATTTTCAGCGTAGAGAGAAATTAGAATCAAAAGCTTGGAAACAATTAGAATATTTACGAGAAGTAGAACAGTTTGAGTTTGAACAATTTTTAGACTCACAAGAAATGCTAAAACTTTACTCTTTTGTAGAACAAGCATCTAGTTGGAAGCAAGGGAAGTATACTGCAGTAGTTGAAATAGATTCACTGGAAGACTTTAATATAAATAATAACCAGTATACCTTTGAATTATCTTTACAAGATATTAAAAAGATGGAACAAAATATGGCTTTAGTTAAAGACTTTTACAAACAACGGGTGGCAGCTAAAGAATTGGATGAAAATCCTAAAATAAGATCAAATAATGAATTAAAAGAAAAGTATAATAAGCTACAACAACGCTTAAATTGGAATTGGCTAAATCCTGTATTTGTACCTCTTTCATCTAATACAAACCACAAGAAAAATAAGTTTTATGATTTTCGCTCATGGATTAAAAAAGATTAAGGAAACATCAAATTAACAAATGGATAAGTTTGCTTCCAACGATACACACCAAAATCACGCTGGTCAGTTGATAAAATGCGTCCATGCCCCAAATGCTCTGCCAATATCACAAGCGAAGCATCCGCTAAATCCATTGGTAAATCTTGATATTTTTGCATCAAAAGCTGTAATCGTTCACCCTGCTCAATTTTTAATTCAAAAACAATAAAAGCACCTTTATGAAAACTGGTTATAAATTTTTGTTGTACAGAAACCCCAGCTCTTTTCATAAGTAAATGGCAAGTTTCTGTCATCACTGCACAAGTTGTAATCAAACTTTCATCCTTAGCAACCACTTTTTCATAACATTGAATTGCCAAATGGTGAAATTTATCAGACTCATTAAATAAGCTCACCCAAAAACCAGTATCAGCTATTATCATATTTTTTATCCCAACTTTCTGATAACACGGCTTTGTAATTTTCTGACAACTCAGGTTCAGCAGAAAAACAACCAATTAGCCCTAAATCTCGGATGAGTTCAGGTTTAGATTTTTTTGCTACATTACTATGTTTTCTCTCAGATAGTTCTGGTTTGGGTTCTTCACCTAAATAGAAACTCAGTAACTTTTTGATTAACTTTTCTGGCTCAGTACCTTCCTCTTGCGCCAATTTATATAACTGTTGCTCTGTGTCATAATCAATCGTAATCATTTGCTTATCTCCTTCGCATATCTCTCTATAATATTATACTTTCACTTAAAAATCCTATTTTGACAAACTTAAGGAAACATCAAATTAACAATAAGTTTGCTTCCAACGATACACACCAAAGTTGGTCAGTCGATAAAATGCGTCCATGCCCTAAGTGCTCTGCCAATATCACAAGCGATGTATCTGCTATCAAAAATGTAGCAAACCCGACAAATCCCTCTATTGTTATATTCTACACATTCCAAGGTTAATTTAACCACTTGTTTAATATAAACAAAAAAACTGGAATACAAGTTGCCAAAGCCTTCATAAACGCATCCATTTTACATAGGTTGTTGCCATGAAGTCCAAAGACATCGCTGAATTACTCGACGAACCCGCCTGCGAACATAATAAAAAAGCTAAATCTGGCTGTGCCAAAACTAAACCCGGTGCAACGGCTGGTGGCTGTGCATTCGATGGGGCACAAATTGCTTTATTACCCATTGCTGACGTAGCGCATATTGTTCACGGGCCTATCGCTTGTGCAGGCAGCTCTTGGGATAACCGTGGCACACGTTCTTCTGGTTCGACTTTGTATCGTTTAGGTATGACAACCGATTTGACCGAGCAAGATGTGATTATGGGACGGGGTGAAAAACGTTTATTCCATTCAATTAAACAAGCAATTGACGACCATAGTCCAGCAGCCGTTTTTGTATATAACACCTGTGTGCCTGCACTGATTGGTGATGATATTGAAGCCGTTTGTAAAGCAGCACAAGAGCGTTGGAATGTGCCCGTTATACCTGTGGATGCGGCAGGATTTTATGGTACGAAGAACTTAGGCAATCGGATTGCAGGTGAGGCAATGTTCAAATATGTGATGGGTACACGCGACCCTGAACCTGTTAAAAATCCACCAAAAAATATGAAAATCCATGATGTGAATTTAGTCGGTGAATACAATATTGCGGGTGAATTTTGGCACGTTTTACCGTTGTTAGATGAATTAGGGATTCGTGTACTGTGTACCTTATCTGGCGATGCCCGTTACCACGAAGTCCAAACTATGCACAAAGCCAAAGTCACTATGATGGTCTGTTCTAAAGCGATGATTAACGTCGCGCGTAAATTAGAAGAAAACTATCACATTCCTTGGTTTGAAGGCAGCTTCTATGGCATCACTGATACATCTCAAGCTTTACGTGATTTTGCTCGCTTAATTGATGATCCAGATTTAACTAAACGCACAGAAGCCTTAATCAAACGCGAAGAAGCCAAAATCCGCAAGTCTTTAGAGCCTTGGGCGGAACGTCTCAATGGCAAACGGGTTTTATTATATACAGGTGGTGTGAAATCTTGGTCGGTGGTTTCGGCATTACAAGATTTAGGCATGAAAGTAGTGGCAACGGGCACGCGTAAATCAACTGAAGAAGATAAAGCCAGAATCCGTGAATTGATGGGTGAAGATACCAAAATGCTTGATGAAGGCAATCCAAAAATCCTACTGCAAACTTATGAAGATTACAAAGCCGATATTTTAATCGCAGGCGGTCGGAACATGTACACCGCGCTAAAAGCTCGGATTCCATTTTTAGACATCAATCAAGAACGCGAATTTGGTTATGAAGGTTATACGGGTATGTTGGAACTCGTGCGCCAATTAGCCTTAACCATTGAGAGTCCTATCTGGCCTCAAGTCCGTTCTGCTGCGCCTTGGAAATAATCGTATTTTTAAATCGTAAATCGAAAATTCAATTAGGGAACTGTACATCATGCCTAAACCAGAAAAACATGTTTTCGTCTGTATTCAAACCCGCCCACCGGGGCATCCGCGTGGTTCTTGCTTTGAAAAAGGCGCATCGCAGGTGATGGAAGCCTTCATTCAGCAAATTCAATCTCGCAATTTATTCGACCGTTTTGTGATTACTAATAGTGGTTGTATTGGCCCTTGTAGCACAGGCTCTAGCGTTTTGATTTATCCTGATGGGGTGATGTATGGTGGCGTAACGGCTGCGGATGTAGATGAAATTGTGGATAAGCATTTACTTGAAGGCGAAGTGGTTGAACGCTTAAAAGCACCCGCTGAAGTATGGGGATAAGCCATGTCTGTATACGAGCTTGAACCTGGAGACATTGTTTACGCAGCAACCAAAATTCAAAATGATGGCGGCATTCCAGAAATTAAACCTGACGCAATACTAGCTGAAGTTGGTACACGCGGCGTGTTAATTAATACGGGGCATTTAGAACACAATCCTGATGCTGTATTATTTTTAGTTCGTTTTGAAGATGCAGAAGGTAATTTAGGTGTACCTGTAGGCTGTGAAGCAGAAGAGCTAAGTTTAGAACCTTGACAACTTTTAAATAATAAGTGGCAAAATTTTAATAAAATGAGATTTTTGTCACTTTTGCTTGTCTAATAAGTTGTGTATTTTTCCAAGTAAACGAGCTAACTCAATGGGTTGGGTATCACAATCATCGCAGCCAATGGCAAGGGCTTTTTCTCTATCTTTAGACATTGCATGAGCAACTAAGGCAATAATAGGAATGTCTTTCGTATCTTCCGCTGCTTTAAGTTCTTTTGCAACTTCCCATCCAGATTTAACTAATAGCTCCATTTCCATTAAGATTAAATCAGGCTGCTCAAGTTTAGCAAGCTCAATGGCTTGTTCCCCACTGCTAGCAACGACACACTCAAAACCTTTACGGGTTAAGCGTCTTGAAAATATATCTTTTCCTATATCGGGTTGTTCAACATATAAAATTTTAGGCATCTTGTTTTCTTTTTTGGGATAGCAAGTTATTTATTTTTTCCAATAGTTCGGGTAGTTTTATAGGTTTGACTAGAAGATCATCACAACCTGCTGCAAGTGCTTTTTCTTGATGCTCTTCCATACCTTCACCTATGGTGATAATAGGAATATGCTTTGTGTCTTCTCTTGCTTTAAGTATTGCAGTTGCTTCCCAGCCATGCATTACAGGCATCATTGAGTCCATTAATATAATATCGGGTTTGATTTGACTGGCTAATTCAATTGCTTTTTGCCCATTGATAGTGCGTCTTACACCAAATCCATGTGCTGATAAAAAATTCCTCAGTACATCTACACTAGGAGGGACATCATCTACAATTAAAATAATTTGCACTTCTACGATCCTTAATTATTTACTTTCAATAGCTGATTTATTTCTTCTAATAACTCAAAAAATTCTATAGGCCTAGCAGCTATAAAAATATATGTTAGATACTTCCAATACTTATGGTTTATACAAAATAAGAATACATCATTCTATATTTCATTTCTTATTTTGAATGAGACAGTAACCGATTCATTTTTGCTAATAACGCAGGAAATTCAATGGGTTTAATCTGATGCTCCTCACAACCTGCATTTAAAATTTTGTCCCTATCCTCAGTAATCGTATATAAAATAATCATCGGAATATGTTTTGTATCTTCAGCAGTTTTAAGTTCTTGCGTGACTTCTAAACTCGATTTAACGGGTAAACTTACATCAATCACAATTAAATCAGGATGCTCACGATGTGCAAACTCAACTGCCTGCCCACCATCTGATGCACATATACACTCAAATCCCTTACGAGCCAAACGACGTGACAGCATATCACGCCCCATTTCATAGTCCTCAACATATAGAATTTTCTTCATTTTAATATTCTCCATTAAAACAAGAAACAATTTTACAATACAATAATTTGCAAAATTCCTACCAATTATTTTTTACAATAAAATTAATAATAATTTAAAATTTTAATCCTAAATTAATCTACAAATATATAATATAACTATCTTCTATTATGAACAAAACAAGGCAATAATCTTATGTTTTTGATCTTATGCGCTAAATCATGAGATAAAAGGTATTTAAAAAAATCCTGCTTATGACAACTAAAAGCTGCGATTTTTTTTTCAGCAATGTGGTATTATTGCCACTTTCCTATTGCGTATTGCATTTTCCCGAAGGTCTTCAATAATTGTCCTAAGATATGACCCTGCAACGATCACCGACAATTCTTATTGTGGATGATGAACCAGACAACGTGAGCGTGTTGTATGAATTTTTATCCACAAATGACTACGAAGTTCTTGTTGCAGAAAATGGGGAAGAAGCGTTGCAGCTAATTGAGTCTAATACGCCCAACCTCATTTTGCTTGATGTCATCATGCCTGCGCCAGACGGCTTCACTTTGTGCGAACAATTTAAGAACAATCGCCAAGTTAAACACGTGCCTGTTTTATTCATGATGGACACCAGTGAATCCATTGATAAAGTACGTGGTTTCAATATTGGTGGTTTAGACTATCTCGCGCGTCCATTTCAAATTGAAGAAGTGCTCGCACGGATTGAAGTCCATCTGTCTGTCCAAACACTACAGCAACAGATTGAAGCTCAGCAAAATACAATTGCCGAACTACAAACTCAAATGACAGCAATCCAACACGAAACCGAAACCCATAAAGGGCGGCTCAGCCAGCTGAACGATGTATATAAACGTTTCGTGCCACAAGAATTCCTAAACGTATTGGGCTGTAAAAATATTTTAGATATTAAACTCGGTGA
The DNA here is from genome assembly GCA_025800385.1 of Candidatus Albibeggiatoa sp. nov. NOAA. GTDB lineage: Bacteria > Pseudomonadota > Gammaproteobacteria > Beggiatoales > Beggiatoaceae > Albibeggiatoa. Next base: position 64,218 of record JAOXRS010000200.1, on the reverse strand, counting down.
TTTAGTTGAAAAAGAGATGACTGTGATGTTTTCAGACATTCGCGGCTTTACCGAAATTTCTGAGAATATGACACCTGAAGAACGCTTTGATTTCATTAATATTTATTTAGGGCAAATGGAGCCTGTCATACGCGAACATAATGGTTTCATTGATAAATATATTGGTGATGGCATTATGGCCTTATTCCCAACCTGCGCCGATGATGCCGTGCGTGGCGCAATTTCCATGCTGAAAAAGCTAGATGATTACAATGAGTTGCTCAAAGAAGCGGGTTACCCCTCCATTTCCATTGGGATTGGAATGCACACAGGCACATTGATGCTGGGTACAGTTGGTGGGCAAAATCGTATGGACGGGACAGTGATTGCAGAAGCGGTGAGTGTGACAGCACGGATTGAAGATTTAACTAAAAGTTATAAAACCCCGTTATTAATCACAGAAACCACGTTCAACCGTTTAGAAAATAAATTTGAATACAATATTCGTGTCATCGATCGCATTAAGAGTAAGGGCAAAAACAAAACCTCGGTTATGGTATATGAAGTATTCGAAGCCGATACACCTGAACAACTTGATTTAAAAGATGAGACATTAGAATACTTTGAAGAAGCCTGTGCTTCCTATCATGGTAAAAAATTCGAACGGGCTAGAAAATTATTTGAAGAAGTGGTTATCAAAAATCCACATGATGAAGCAGCTAAATCTTATATTGAACGCTGTAAAACTCCAGAAGAAGTCGAAGCTGCACGCCAGAAATTTACTAATGAATTATTTGAGCTGAACAAAGCTTATGAGCGATTTATTCCACGTGAGTTCTTGAAATTATTAGACAAAGAAAGTGTAGTTGATGTGCAATTAGGTGACCACGTTGAGCAGGACATGACCATTTTATTCTGTGATATTCGCGGTTTCACGGCCATGTCAGAGAAAATGACTCCACAAGAAAACTTTGACTTTATCAATATTTATTTAGGACAAATGGAACCTATTATCGGTGAACACCGTGGTTTCGTTGATAAATATATTGGTGATGCGATTATGGCCTTATTCCCAACCAGTGCAGATGATGCGGTACAGGGCGCAGTGGCGATGCTTAAAGGATTAGTCGAATATAACATCTTGCTACAAGAAGCAAATTATCAAGCGATTAAAATTGGTATCGGCTTAAATACAGGGCCTTTGATGTTAGGTACGGTTGGTGGGCCTAATCGTATGGATGGCACGGTGATTTCTGATGCGGTGAACTTAGCCGCACGAATTGAAGGTTTAACCAAGATTTATGGCACAGCTTTGTTAATCACTGACCAAACGTATCAAAGCTTAGAAGACATTGCCCGCTACCATATTCGCGTGATTGATCGAGTAAAAGTTAAAGGTAAATCGGAAGCGGTAACCGTATATGAAGTCTTCGATGGCGATCAACCTGAAATTGTGGAACTCAAAGCAAAAACCCTCAATGATTTTGAAGAGGGCTGTGTTTATTATCATGGTGGCGAATTGGATGCTGCTCGCACTGCTTTTGAAAAAGTATTAAGCATAAATGAGCATGATGATGCAGCTATAGTCTATTTAGACCGCTGTAATGAGTTTTCCGATTAAGCAAAATGGTTTAAACTAGGAAGGTTAGCGTTTTTTGGTTTGAAAATATGCCACAGGACAAACAGTCTTGCGTTAACAAGAGATAGATGCCTTAACGCTTTAGCACTGTAAGTCTTTACTAACTAAGAATATTGTTCACAAGAACAGATCAAAATAGAATAACATGGACATTAAAACAGCACTGAAAACGGTGATCGAACGCCAAAACCTCAGCTATGAACAAATGAGCGAGGTCATGAATAGCATTATGACGGGTGAAGCGACTCCATCACAAATTGCAGGATTCATGATTGGCTTGCGTATGAAAGGCGAGACAGTAGACGAAATCAGTGCTGCTGCACAAGTGATGCGTAACCTTGCAGCACCTGTTAAATTAGCTGACCAACAGCACTTAGTTGATATTGTCGGCACAGGTGGCGATGGCACACATACGTTTAATATTTCAACCACCAGTGCATTCGTCGTAGCAGCTGCGGGCGGTAAAGTAGCCAAACATGGTAATCGTTCTGTGTCTAGTAGTAGTGGCAGTGCTGACGTTTTAGAGGCTTTGGGTGTTAAGCTAAGTATTACACCACAACAAGTAGCTGAATGTGTAGATAAAATTGGTATTGGTTTTATGTTCGCGCCACAGCATCACAGTGCGATGAAACATGCAATCACCCCAAGAAAAGAAATGGGTGTGCGTACCGTATTCAATTTATTAGGCCCTTTAACCAACCCCGCTGGCGCACCAAACCAGTTACTGGGTGTATATGATAAAGAGTGGCTAGAACCATTAGCCCTTGTATTACAACGTTTAGGTAGTGAGCATGTATTATTAATTCACGCAGAAGACGGCTTAGATGAAATCAGTATTGCAAGTCCGACTTATGTCACTGAATTACATCATGATAAAATAACCTCTTATACCGTCTCACCTGAACAACTGGGCTTAAGTCGAGCCAGTTTAGACCAAATTCAAGTTGAGAGTGTAGAACAAAGTGTAGACATGGTACGCACAGTATTGAGCAATCAAACTTCTGCCGCACGTGATATTGTATTACTCAATGCTGGCGCAGCAATTTATGCCGCCAACTTAGTGGGTAGCTTAGAACAAGGTGTTCGTTTAGCCCACAATGTGATACGCAGTGGAGAAGCACAGCAAAAACTTGATGCACTTGTCCAGTTAACTCAAAGTTTTCACTAAGCAAGACCATTAAGATGAGCCAAGTTCCTGATATTTTAAAAAAAATCCTAGATTACAAAGCCGAGGAAGTTGCTGCAAAAAGTGCAAAAATTTCTTTGCGTGAACTCAGCCGCCGTGCTTCTGATTGTCCGCCACCGCGTGGATTTATTGAGGCGATTGATACACGTTTACAATTGCAACAGCCTGCGGTGATTGCAGAAATCAAAAAAGCTTCGCCAAGTAAAGGTGTTCTGCGCGAGCATTTCTTCCCTGCTGAAATTGCGGAAAGTTATGAGCACGCTGGTGCGGCCTGTTTATCTGTATTGACAGACCGACCTTTTTTCCAAGGTGCACTAAAAGATTTGCAACATGCACGTAAAGCAGCAACGTTGCCCATTATTCGTAAAGATTTTGTAATTGATCCATACCAAGTATACGAATCTCGTGTGGTGGGTGCAGATTGCATTTTATTGATTGTCGCAGCGTTAGGTGATGCGCAATTACATGATTTAGCAGGTTTAGCTAAGCATTTAAATATGGATGTGTTGGTTGAAGTACATGATCGTGAAGAGTTAGAGCGGGCTTTATTGCTCAATACTCGAATGATTGGGATTAATAATCGTAACTTACGCACATTTAAAACCGATTTACAAACCTCTATTGATTTAAGCAAAGATATTCCACGCCGCCACATTGTAGTCAGTGAAAGTGGTATCAGTGAAGCACAACATATTTCTCGGTTACGCAATCACGCTGATATTCATACTTTCTTGATTGGCGAATCCTTGATGACCTCGCCAGAACCGGGTGAAGCATTGATTAATTTATTAAGTGAATAGGGTTTTTGGTCTTTATTTATGGCAGAAACAGTTTACATTGGTTTAGGGAGCAATTTAGATCGCCCTGTTCAACAAGTAAAACTCGCATTACAACGTCTACATGCACTACCACAAACTCAAGTCATACAATACTCTTCCTTGTATCGAACTGCGCCGTTAGGTGGTCTTGACCAGCCTGATTATATTAATGCTGTTGCGCAATTGGTGACTCACTTATCGCCTTTAGAGTTGCTATCTAATTTACAGCTTTTAGAAAATTTACAAGGTCGTACACGCCAACAACGCTGGGGTTCTCGTACATTGGATTTAGATATTTTGTTATATGGTCAACAACATATCTACCATCCTCGTTTAACAGTACCTCATGTTGGTTTATACGAACGCAGTTTTGTGTTGCACCCTATGTACGAATGCAGTCCTGATCTTGTGTTGCCCAATGGCCAGCAATTAAGTGAAATATTGCCACCATTAGCACAATCAGATATTCAAAAACTTGCTGCATAATATATTGATTTAAAAATAATTATTTAATTTACAGTAATGTTTAACTTTCATGACAGTGCAAAGTCAACCGCCGCTTGAGCATGAAGTTCTGTCGTATCAAACACAGGAATACCTACATCTTGTTGTTTAATCAGTAAGCCAATTTCTGTACAACCTAAAATAACCCCCTCTGCACCTTGCATCGCTAATTTATTAATAATATGAATGTATTGCTGCTTTGCGCTGAGGGTTATCTTATTTTGTACCAGCTCAGTTTCAATAATACGATGTATGATATTTCTATCTTTCAGTTTTGGCACAAGTACTTCTAAACCATAGTCATTTAATTGTGAAATATAAAACTCTTTTTCCATGGTTGGCTTTGTGCCCAGCAATGCTATTTTTTTAAGATTTTGCTTTTTAATTGCGTTCGCAACGGTATCAATGATATGCAGCAATTCAATCCTACAGCTTTTCATAATAGCTTGCGCGACGCTGTGGGCAGTATTGGAGCAAATTAATATCACATCAACATTATCAGTCCGTTCTAATGCATTGGCTGCATTTACAATAATATCTTCTGCAGCATCCCAGTTCTCACTCCAGTAAAAGCCGCCTTTGCCCAATATTTCACCACAATCTACTGAGCACAAAATAATTTTAGCTGAAGCATGTTTCCCGTGAGATTTTTCATATACACTTTGATTGATAATATGATAGTACTTTTCAGTAGAAACCCAGCTTAACCCACCAATCAGACCAATTGTTTTCATTTTGCACCATTTAATGATTTACATAGACTCATTTAACCAATATAGCATAGACAGCTCGTTTTTCATTTAATGATAAAATATATCACTACATTTTGAGTGCATATGCATAATCAGATAAAATAAAATGTTTTAAGTGAAATTACTGTGAATAATTCAGCCCCGCCTGCTCAGTTTAAAGCTTTGCGTAGTATCGAAACAGGTGATCGTAAATTTATACGTCAACTCATTCACCTATCCATTGATGATTTACCTAGAAATGAAGTCTTGATTCAAGTCGCCTATTCATCATTAAATTATAAAGATGCATTGTCCGCGACAGGTCATAAAGGGGTTACGCATAATTATCCTCATACAGCAGGTTGTGATGCAGCAGGAATCGTTATTGAAACTCAAAATGAGCATTTTGCTATTGGTGAAAAAGTCATTGTCACAGGATATGACTTGGGGATGAATACTGACGGGGGATTTGCTGAATATATTTGTGTGCCAGTGGATTGGGTTGTGAAATTACCCATTAACTTAAGTTTAGAGCAAAGCATGATTTATGGCACAGCAGGTTATACAGCAGCATTGTCAATTTATAAATTACTGCAAAATAGTTTAACACCCGAACAAGGTAAAGTGTTAGTGACAGGTTCAACAGGTGGAGTGGGTAGTGTCGCAGTATCTATCTTGGCAAAATTAGGCTATGACGTAGTTGCAATGACAGGCAAAGCGGATAAGGCTAACTTTTTAAAACAATTAGGAGCAGCTGAAATTGTTGGACGTGATGCGTTACAAACTACACCGAAACCATTATTAAAACCACAATGGGCAGCGGTGTTAGATACAGTAGGCGGAGAAAGCTTAATAACAGCTTTAAAATCTGTACAGTACGGTGGCAGTGTAACGACTTGTGGTACGGTTTCAGGTACACATTTAGACACTCAAGTATTTCCATTTATCTTACGTGGGATTAATTTACTCGGGATTGCCTCAGCGGAATCAGATTACAAGCTGCGTTTAAAATTATGGGATTTACTGGCCAACGACTGGAAAATTGAACATTGGGATACATTGGCAACACATTGCAATTTAGAACAGCTGAATGATATTTATATTGATAATATCTTACGTGGTGAAATCAGCGGGCGGGTGCTAGTCGAGATAAACACGTCAATTGCTTAGCTTTGGTGAACAAGATAAAATGCGATAAAGATTAGTTTGGATAATTGAATGTTTTTACAATATTTACTTTGGATTCAGCGCGCGCTGCTCATTGCTATTGGTTTCAGCCTACCCATTTCAACAGCATTACCCAATCTCTTATTCGGTTTATTACTGATTACCACTATTTTGCATTTTGGTTTGAGTTTTCCAAAGATACCCATTTCGATTACAAAAAATCCTATTATCTGGTCAAGTTTCAGTTTATTGGCTTTGATGATTATTGGCAGTTTTTATAGTGCAGCCAGTTATGAAGCCATTATTGATAATCTTAAACAATATAAAGAATTCTTGCTCATTCCGCTGTTTTTATATGGTTTTCAAGATCAAATTGCGCGGGCTTGGGGATTTAAAGTATTTCTTGCAGCGATGGGACTGACTTTAGCCTTATCTATTTTTGTTGCGCTGACAAATCATTCATTATTCGGACTGATTCATGGTGATGCAAGCAATGCTTTTGTATTTAAAAATCATATTACCCAAGGTTTATTGATTGTCATGAGTGCCTATTTTGTAGCGGTATTGGCTTATCAAAAACGTATATGGTGGCCAATGGTGATTGTTGGCTTGGCAATTTATGATGTGATTTTTTTAACCCAAGGGCGTACAGGTTATTTAATTTTAGCCTGCTTGATCGTGCTATTCAGCTGGCAAGTATTACGTTGGCGAGGCTTTTTAATTGGCTCATTAGCAGTCATGATTTTAGGCATCACAACTTATTACACCTCGAGCAATTTGCAACACAGAGTGGATAAAGTCATTGCAGGGTTAAAACACCAAGCCGCTGAAACAGATTCCATCCAATTACGTCTTAATTTTTACAAACATAGCTGGCAACTGTGGCAACAACAGCCCATTATTGGTTCAGGCACGGGTAGTTTTACCCAACGTTATGCAGTGCAAGAGCCATCGCATCCCACTAGCAACCCGCATAGTGAATACCTAATGATGGCGGTGCAATGGGGTATTTTAGGGCTGGGGGTTTTCCTTTGGTTTTTATATCAATTGTGGTACTTAGGATTAAAATTGCCCAAACCACAAATGGCTCAAGGCTTGTTTGCAACCATTGTCGTGGGATGCTTGGTCAATTCCTTATTTTTAGATTTTACAGAAGGCCATGTATTTGCCTATTTAATTGGTATTTTTTATAGCGATGAACGACTATATAATTAACTAAACATGGTCTTGAACCAAACGCATCCGAATACGAAGAGAATGATTTCTATGAATAACGATTTAATAAAATCACTTGTTTTATGCTGCATGTTATTTTTTATGATGACTGCAAATGCAGAAGGGTTTGATTTATTTGATAAAGACAGGGATAAACCAGATTTGCCGCCACCACCCAAAGTTGAACCTAAAGTGGCTAAACCTGTGAATCCTTTTGTGCAACCCACTAAACCAAAGCCTAAGCCACCTGTCAAAATGCTGCCTCAGAAAGACTTTGTATTAAAAGGCGTGAGTCAAATTGGTAGCCGTTATATTGTGTTTTTAGAAGCCCCAAATACCAAAATTATTAAAGTGGACATGGGAGACAAACGACGCACTTCGGTGAAAAATGGCTATCCTGATTACCACTTAATTCGGATGACTGATCGGAAAGTTAAAATTGACTATCCTGCCAATGCCTCTTGTCGCCGCCCTAATCCACAAAAAGGTATTAAATGCACAAATGGTGGAAAATCTGCCACTTTAGAATTTATTGTGGGCAAAGCCATTGCACCACCACCAACTGCAGCGGTTAGCAAAAACCCTCCAAATAATGAAGTCAATCCATTCCTAGCTGCGATGAAGAAAAACAAAAAGCTCACGGATGAAGAGAAGAAAAAACGTGACGAGGCTTTGAAAAAACGTCGTGAATTATACAAAAACTTCAAACGCCAAGTGATTAAGGATGAAGATGTGCCAGAAGGTATGCGAGTTGTACGTACGCCGTTTGGTGATCGCTTAGTACCTGATAACCGATAGCTGTTGAGGGGAGTGTACTGCATCCAATGCAAGCACTCTTCTTTATATAAAATACCACCTAAAAATTCATCATTTATAATTTGTAACTCATCATTCATGAAAACGGGCTTTCTCCTCAAAAACGCACAGTTAGAAAATAAGCTGTTCTTTAACCGCATTATTATTGCTTGGCTCATGGTGATGTTATGCTTTGGCGGCATTGTCGTTAGACTGGTGTATCTACAGGTGATTAAACATCAAACTTATAGAACCATGTCCGAGGACAATCGTATTAAAGTGTTGCCTTTGCCACCGCAACGGGGCATGATTTATGATCGCAATGGGGTGAAGTTAGCACGTAATGAAATTTCTTACAGTTTAGAAGTGATTCCTGCGAAAGTTGATAATATGCAGGAAACTTTAGAAAATCTAAAAAAAGTCATTGATATTAAAGATGAAGACATAGAACGATTTCATAAATTACGGCGGGGAAAGCGACGATTTGAACCTGTACCGTTACGTTTTGATTTAAGTGAGCAGGAAAAAAACTATTTCGCGGTTAAACGCTATCTGTTCCCTGGGGTTAATATCCAATCAAACTGGAGTCGTGTTTACCCCAAAGGTGCAACAGGCGTGCATATCATTGGTTATGTAGGGCGGATTAATGAACGGGAATTAAAATATTTAGACCCTTATGAATACATGGGTACAAACTATATTGGCAAAATTGGGGTCGAGAAATTCTATGAAAAAGAACTGCATGGCAAAGTCGGCACACAAAAAGTAGAAGTCAATGTGCAAGGACGTATTCTAAGAGTGTTAGAGCGTACCCCGCCTGTTCGCGGAATGGATTTGTATCTCAATGTCGATATGGAATTCCAGAACTATATCGAAAATCTGGTTAAAAAAGAACGCTCTTCAGTGGTTGCGATTGATCCGAAAACAGGAGCAGTCTTAGCTTTGGTCAGTATGCCATATTATGATCCTAATTTATTTGTAAATGGTATCGATCATAAAACCTATGGTGAATTACGTGACTCCCCCGACCGTCCAATGTTTAACCGCGCGATTCGTGGACAGTATCCCCCCGGTTCTACAGTCAAGCCTTTTGTGGGTTTAGCAGGCTTAGATTATGAAGTGCGCAGCGAATATAGTACAACTTGGTGTCCGGGGTGGTATCGCTTAAATGAGCATCCGCATAAATATCGAGATTGGAAACGTAGCGGACACGGGTATATGAATCTAAGAAATGCAATGGAACAATCTTGTGACGTGTATTTCTATGATTTATCGAATGATTTGGGTATTGACCGAATGCACAAGTTTATGAAGCGATTTGGTTTCGGTGAAAAAACAGGCATCGATGTATATAGCGAGGTCAGTGGTTTGATGCCGTCGCGCAGTTGGAAAGAGCGGGTGCGTAAAAAAATGTGGTATCCCGGTGAAACGCTGATTACAGGTATTGGGCAGGGCTTCATGTTAGCCACGCCGATACAATTGGCTTCTGCAACCGCGACATTAGCCATGAAAGGACAATTCCACCAGCCACGGGTCGCTTTCGCTTTAGACGATGCAACCACAGGCGAAGTGCATGTGATTAAAGGTGAGCGCCAAGCCGATGTGACTTTGAAAAAACGCGAATATTGGGATATGGTAGAGAAATCAATGGAAGCGGTGATCTATGGGCGCATGGGTACGGCGCGTGAAATAGGTCTAGGTTCTAACTATCGTTTTGCAGGAAAAACAGGGACAGCGCAAGTTTTCACTATTAAACAAGATGAGCGTTACAACGCGAAAAAATTAGATAAACGCTTGCATGACCACGCTTTATTCGTTTCATTTGCGCCTCTCGACGATCCACAGATTGCAGTCGCGGTGATTGTTGAAAATGGCGGTAGTGGAAGTAAGACGGCTGCGCCGATTGCAAAAAAGGTAATGGATTATTATTTAGCGAAAAATGCCAATATCCCGTTGCCTGAGCCGAAAAAGAAACGTCGTAGATAGTACATATTTTTGATTTGCAATTTATTATAACTTTTAGGATGATACGCTTCAGCTTATAGTTCGTCATCCATCATTCATGAAAGGTAATCAATGTTAGGATTCTCACGCAAACCTACCGACTCCACAGCAGAAGAAACACAAGAAGCGAGTCAACAAACAGAAACATCTTCTGAAGAAACCACTGAAACGAAAAAGTCCAATTTTTGGGGATTTGGATTTAAAAAGTCAGATTCTGAATCAGTCGCTGAAACATCTGAAGAAAAGCCAGAAGAAACCACATCTGAAGCTACAACAGTGTTTGGTTTTAAAATTGGCGGCAACAAAGAAACCACTGAAACGCCAGAGCCTGAAACTGCAAAAGAACAAGCTGAATCGGCTGAAACTGAAAAGCTTGAATCAAATACCGATCAGCCAGAGCCATTAGAAAAATCTGATTCTACTGAACAACAAGTTGAACCAACTGAAACCACTGAAAAGAAAGCCACAACAGTTTTTGGTTTTAAAATTGGTGGCAACAAAGAAACAGCTGAAACGCCAGAGCCTGAGACCGCAAAAGAACAAGCTGAATCGCCTGAAACTGAAAAGCTTGAATCAAATACCGATCAGCCTGAGTCATTAGAAAAGTCTGATTCTACTGAGCAACAAGCTGAACCAACCGAAACCACTGAAAAGAAAGCAGCGACAAGCGTATTTGGTTTTAAAATCGGTGGTGATAAAACGGAACAAGATGAAGCGGAAGAAGATACTGAAACAGAAGAACAACCTAAAGCCAGTTTTTTCCAACGCTTAAAACAAGGCCTCAGCCGCACCCGCGCCAACTTCACAACAGGTTTGGCTTCATTATTTACAGGCACGCAAGCAATTGATGATGACCTGTTAGAGGAAATCGAGACCTTACTATTAATGGCAGATGTCGGGATTGAAGCGACACAGTTAATCATCGATGATTTGCATAAACGCGTTGCCAAAGATCAACTTAAAGAAAGTGGTGAATTGTATACAGCATTGAAAGAAAACATGCAGCAATTGCTAGAGCCAGTTGAGCAACCTTTAGAAATTCCTGATGATTTAAATACGCCTTATGTGATTTTGATGATTGGGATTAACGGTGCAGGCAAAACCACCACCATTGGTAAATTAGCCAAGCGTTTCCAGAAAGAAGGCAAGTCTGTCATGTTGGCGGCAGGTGACACATTCCGTGCAGCCGCTGTCGAACAGTTGAAAGTGTGGGGTGAACGCAATGACGTGGCGGTTGTTGCACAGCATGATAAAGCGGACTCAGCAGCCGTGATTTTTGATGCGTTGGAATCAGCCAAAGCCAAGAACGTTGATGTGCTCATTGCCGATACTGCAGGACGGTTACATACTCAAGGTCACTTGATGGAAGAATTGAAGAAAATCAAGCGGGTAATGTCTCGGTTAGACGAAAATGCACCACATGAAGTGATGTTGGTATTGGATGCGTCTATCGGGCAAAATGCACTCAGTCAAGCGAAGGAATTCCATAAAGCCATTGGTATTACTGGCATTAACGTCACGAAATTAGACGGTACAGCGAAAGGGGGAATTATTTTTGCTGTAGCACATCAATTGGGTTTACCGATTCGATTTATTGGTGTGGGTGAACAAATTGACGATCTACGTGTCTTTAATGCACAACAATTTGTTGAAGCTTTATTGACAACGCAAGAAGAAGAGCAAGAGGATTAACCAAATGCTAATCAGACAATCTCGTGGCTGGATATTTTTTGTTATTTTATTGATGGTGAGCTGTTCGCAACAAGGCGAGGAAGGGCTGAATCAAGAAACACCTGTTCGCATTCCTACAGAAACACCTACACAACCAGAAGTATCACAGCCTGAGGTTGTCGAGCCTGAAATTACAGAGCCAGAACAACCAGAAGTCGTTGAGCCTGAAATTGTAGAGCCTGAGCAACCAGAAGTCGTCGAGCCTGAAATTACAGAACCCAAACAGCCAGAAGTTGTTGACCCTGAAATTGTAGAGCCTGAGATTACAGAACCTGAAAAGCCAGAAGTTGTTAAACCTGAAATTACAGAACCTGAACAGCCAGAAGTCGTCGAGCCTGAAATTTTAGAACCCGAGCAACCAGAAGTCGTTGAACCTGAAATTACAGAACCTGAGCAGCCAGAAGTCGTCGAGCCTGAAATTACAGAACCTGAGCAGCCAGAAGTCGTCGAGCCTGAAATTGTAGAACCCGAGCAACCAGAAGTCGTCGAGCCTGAAATTGTAGAACCCGAACAGCCAGAAGTCGTCGAACCTGAAATCACTGAACCCAAACAACCAGAAGTCGTTGAGCCTGAAATTACTGAACCCGAACAGCCAGAAGTCGTCGAGCCTGAAATTATAGAACCTGAGCAGCCAGAAGTCGTTGAACCTGAAATTATTGAACCCGAAGTCATTGAGGTTGAAGATGATGTCATTCCGAACTATCCACGTTTTCCAATCAAAGTGACACACAATGATTCATTTGCCCCGAACAAACTTATTTCCTTAGGCATTGAAATCACTAATATCTTAGAAAAAGAAATCGAATATTTTGACGGTCACATCATCGTATACGACAATTATAATAATTTATTGGGCAGTTTAGATTTTGTTGAAAATAACATCTTAAAACTAAGCTTTTTCCGACACCGTTACTTACTCAAACCAGAACAAACCAAAGTATGGGGCTTAGGTATTAGCGAAACAGAAGACTATGATTTTTATCACAGTTTGCTAGACAAACGTGCCAGCCGCCTGAAAGCTGAATTTATTGTCACATTAATTAAGTATACTGATGGTACAGAAGATATTTTTTGATATAAAACTATTGGTTTCAATCAATATCTAAGTATAAAACTTGATTTTATATGCTAGAACAGGCTAAATGTATAGTGTATGAAGTAAACTCGCTCATCAACTAGGAGGATAGTTGTGCAAAAACTTAAGTGTGTATTAACAGGCTTTTTACTACTACTTTCAAACAGTAGCTTCGCTTTAGATGAAATTGCTATCGGGGCAGGTGGCGCATCAGGCGAATACACAAACACCATCGTTCCCGCATTAAACAAAGCCCTTGCAGACTATGGCTACCGTGCAAGAGCCGTGATTTCAGCAGGCAGCCAAGCCAATATTGACAAAGTACTTGCAGGTGAATTACCCGCAGGTTTAAGCCAGTTAGACGTAGCGGCTTTAAACATGACCCCAGAAAAAGACCCAGATGAAAAATTAGTATTATTGGGTAAAATTGCACCAGAAGCCTTATTTTGTGCAGCGCGTAAAGGTGGCAAAATAAACAGCTACCATGATATTACAGACGAACAAACAACACCTTTAAAAGTATCTGTTGGCCGTGAAGACAGTGGCACAGCTAGAACTTTCCAATCTTTGATGAAAATCGACTCTGAATTAAATGACTCTAAAGTGAAATTGTACTATCGCCCTAATGTAAAAGTAGAGCTTAACCGTTTGGTTTCTGGTCGTCGTGACTTAGTATGTTTTGTCATGTCTCCAAACCCAGACAATGATCGCGTTAAGATGGTAATGGAAAATGATGACTTGATGTTTATCACGATTGACGAGCCAGCATTTGCAGAAGCTAAATTCTCTGGTGCATCAATTTACGATATTGCTGAAGTGCCTGTTTCTGGTGGTATCTTAGGCTTCAACCAAGAGAAAATTAAGACAATCGTCACTTGGGTAGGTATTGTTGTGAACGAAACCCAAGCTGATGAAAAATTACTCGATGCGTTAAGCACGGTTGCCATGCGTCCTGACTTATTACCAGAAGGTAGTTTAGCAGGCAAAGCAAGCCGCTTATTCAATGACTTAAAAGACATCATTAAGTAATTTTTTGTTTCACTATGCTGATTTTGTTACCTCAATGTCAGCATAGTGAAATACCCCATTCAATCATATCATTTCGTATTTTTCTGGCTTTCATCGCAATTATTCATTTTAGGATTGATCGTGCCACAATTATTATCCATTGTTGAAGTTGGTGGCTATGCCGATTTTACCTCACTCTATCAACAAGCAGGTTTCCAAGTTGAAAAAGCCACCACCATGCGTAAAGCCTTAGGTTTATTAAAAAAACAATTTCCTAAAGTGATTGTCGCTGAATTTAATTTTGCGCCAAAATATGGTTCTTTTATCAGCAATGTAGATTCTTTGATGGCGTTAATTGTTGGTAAATCACCCAGTACCCGACTAGTCCTATTCGTACACAAAGAAGAACACCACCATTTACAGCGTTTATGTCAACGTTTCCCCACGCTGCAACTCACCACATTTACATACCCGATTCAAGTCGACGCATTACAGCAAACTTTGACAAGTTAATTTTGTCATTTTGGGTTATCATTTGCGGATTGCTCATCGATCAAACCAAATACAATGTTAATCCAAAATAAATTACCTGCGACCGCATTATTAGATACTGATTTAAAACCTTTTTCTCACACGTTTTTCGGCGACATTCCCGTCACATTAACAGCGGACACGCAATTACAATTTCAAATTACCCCAGAGCAAAAAAATATCACAGGGATTCGGCTGCGGTTTGGCACATATTGCCGCGACAATCATTGTGATCTTATTATTCAATTCGCTGATTATCATACCCAACGTTTCAATTTATCAGATTTACAAGATAATGAATTCATTGATATTGCATTAGATAAATCGATTACTGTACCGCAAAAACCGCTTACAGTTACACTGAGCTGTGAAAACGTCGATGAACAAAATATGGTCGCGATTTGGTGTACTGAAGCGATTCCTGAGTTTATCGATCCATTTAAACAAGCCACAGGATTGCAGCGTTTACTTAATAAACCTCAGTTTAAGCCATTACACTTGCCTGCTGTGGAAAATCCACAAGTCAGCATCGTGATTCCTGTATTTAATAAAGTGGCATATACCTATAACTGTTTGTTAACAGTGGTGGATACCGATCCAGACATTAGCAAAGAAGTGATTATTTTAAATAATGCCTCAAGCGATGAGACTGAAGCCTTTTTAAGTCAATTGCAAGGTGGTGGATTTCGTGTGGTTAACAATAAAGATAACAAAGGTTTTGTCGGTGCATGTCAGCAAGGTGGAGCGATGGCGACAGGTGAATTTATCTTATTGCTCAATAATGACACGCAAGTGAGAACAGGTTATTTGTCCAATATGTTGAAAGTCTTTGACAATGATTCTGATGTGGGCTTGGTGGGTTCTAAACTGATTTATCCTGATGGACGTTTGCAAGAAGCAGGCGGGATTATTTTCAATGATGCCAGTGGCTGCAATTATGGGCGTTTACAAGACCCAAGCTTTCCACATTTTAATCAAAATCGAGAAGTTGATTATTGTTCTGGGGCAAGTTTGATGATTCGCACTGAGTTATGGCAGCATTGGGGTGGCTTTGATGAGCGTTACGCGCCTGCCTATTATGAAGATACCGACTTATGTTTTACTGCCCGCTCCAAAGGTTATAAAGTGATGTATTGCCACGATTCACAAGTGATTCATCACGAAGGCATTACCTCGGGTACGGATGTGACTCAAGGATTTAAAGCCTTCCAAGTCATTAATCATAAAAAATTTTATCAAAAATGGCGTGATGTTTTAACCACACAGCATTGTTCTCCATTGACCCCGCCAGATAAAGCAGCACATCATTTAGCAGCGGATTATCAGACCTTTAGCCAAATATCAGATAACAGTGACTATAACTTACAAGATTTGCCAGTTATTTTTCACTATTGGTCATGCCGTTATCTAGTGCCCATGATGCAAACGCAAGGCTTTGAAAATGTAGATCAATTATTTATTCAAACTTTGATTAAGCAGTGTCAAACCTTTAAACGTGAAACATGTTATTTTGTCAGCACTGCCAGTCATGATGGTCATTTTGAGAGTATGTTAGTTGAGCAGCTGCAGCAACAAGGCTTACAGAATTTTATACTACACAGCTTAAATCCAAATAGCCAAACTGTAGAAAAACTTAATCAATTGGCAAAAAATAAAAATATCTCGGATAAATTACAGTTTCAAGTTGCTGATTTAGCTTCATGGCAACCAGAGTACACTTACCATGCTATCATCGCCAATCATGCTTTGAATTGTGCGGTACATATGGATCAAGTGGTGGAACGTTTGCAGACAGCATTACACCCTGCAGGCAAATTGGTTATCGTCGATATGATTGGTGAAGCAGGCCATCAACGAGCAGAGAATGTATTGCCCCATATTCCCGCGCTATGGTCACAGTTGCCAGACAACTATAAATTCAACTTGCTAACTCAACAGCAAGAAAATTGGTTTATTAACCATGATTATTCACATATTGGATTTGAAGGAACTGAGGCTAAAACCCTTGTGCCGTTGTTATCTGAAAAGCTGCATTTCGAATTATGTCTTGCGTATGGCAACTTGATTGATGTGTTTATCGAGCGGGCGTTTGGCCACCATTTTGATGAGCATAATAATGATGACGTGGCCTTTATTGACCAAGTGCAAGCGATTGACCAAATGTTAATTGAGCAAGGTAAAATTCAGCCAACTCATTTGATTGCCGTGTTACAGCATACACAAAGTTAGACAGATTTGTCGTGTTGTTCAAACCATTGAGGTAATTCTGGGTTAATGCGTTGCCAAAAAATTCCGTGATAATCAGGTTGACGCATTTCTAGCCCAATAAAAATCAGACCAATGACAACCATAATCGTTGTGGAAACAATAGGGTTCAGCTCAATGTGAAATGTTGCTGTAAAAATAATCAGGTAAAGCGCAGCCCAAATCAGCTCAAACAATCGTCTCACTCTAAATACATTGCAAAATAGAAAAAATTGCAGACTGGGCGTAAGCACAACAACCATTAGAAAATATTGAGCTTGCATGTACAATAGCATAGCCATCATTGTGGTAACGATAAGAAAGCTCATGTCTATGATTGAAAGTCTAAACCCCGGATTGAATTGCATTGAAACAACCTTCGTAAAACGGATATTAAAAAGTGCTACCAATAGTGTTGAAATATGCGCTTTTCACTGCCACTATAATGAGACCTTATTAAGACTGTCGTACATATGTTAGATAGCTTACTCTTTCAAGCCCAACGAGCTACACAACAAAGCCAGTGGCAACAAGCCATTAACTGCTATTTACAGGCATTAGAACAACAGCCCACGAACCAGCAATATGAATTTATTTATTTAAAACTTGCTCTTTTATACGGCCAACAACAAAAGTTAGAACCTGCCCTCAAGTATTTTCAAAAAACGATTCAATATAATCCTAAAAATCCAGCTGCTCACAGTGGCATTGGACAAATCTTGCATCGGTTTGAACAACTAGAACAAGCATTGCAACACTATCAACAAGCCCTTACTTATAATCCATCGTTAGATAATTTCTTGTTAACCGCGAAAACCTTTCATCGCTTAGGCCGTTATCAACAAGCCATGTTGTGTTATAAAGAAGCCGCAAAAATTAACCCACAATCAGCGGAATTAAACTTTAGTATCGCACTCATACAATTACTGCATGGCCATTACAAAGAGGGTTGGCAACGTTACGAAGCCCGCTGGCAATTACCCGATAGAGGCTTTATTTTACCCGTTACCAAACAACCACAATGGCAAGGTGAAACACTTGAAAACAAAACGTTATTAATTATTCATGAACAAGGATTTGGCGATACAATTCAGTTTTTGCGTTATCTACTGTTGATTAAAGCTCAAAAGCTGATTCTCAAATGTCATGCCCCGCTTATTTCAATGGTTCAAACAAGCTTTTCACATCTACCCATTGATATTGTCGAACCCAATACACCTATTTTAGAAATTTATGATTATTATGTACCATTGGCCAGTTTACCGCGACTTTTCCAAACTCAAGTTGACAGCATTCCACACAATATCCCGTATCTAAAAACAAACTCTGCTAAAATACAGCCATGGAAAACAAAATTAACAACGGGAAAAATCAATATTGGTATTGTTTGGTCAGGTAACCCAAATCATGTCAATGATGCCAATCGTTCTTGTCCATTGGACTATTTTTTAAACTTAGCTCAACAGACAGATATTCAGTTATATAGCTTGCAAAAAGGTGATGTGGCGCAACAATTAAATCCAGATATGCCGATTCAAGATTGCAGCCAACAGTTACAAGATTTTACTGATACCGCGGCTTTGATTCAGGCTTTGGATTTAGTCATTACAGTGGATACTTCTGTGGCACATTTAGCAGGCGCGTTAGGACAAAAAACTTGGATCATATTGCCGTATGTACCTGATTGGCGATGGTTATTGAACCGACAGGATAGTCCGTGGTATCCAACTGTTAAGTTGTTCCGACAAATTCAGGCTAAAGACTGGACATCGGTTTTTTCCCAATTACAACACGAATTAAATCAACTAATCTCATGACAAGAAAAGAAAAACGCTTACTTTACCTCATGCTGGGGATTTTCATTTTTTATGCTGTGCCGTTTGAGCTTTATCCAAGAGCCATGACGTTTTATCAAGATGAAGTTGATGAAATTGAGCAATTACAAACCCAAATTGAGAAAAGTAAACGTTTATTCCAAAGAACTGAGTTTTGGCAAGAGCAAAATGCACGTATAAAGCAAGAGCGTATTGCAGTTTATGGCTCATTATTGCAAGGTGAAAATCGTGATTTGCTGGTGGTGGAAATTCAAAAATTGATTAGGGAATTGGCTAAAAAAACA
The DNA here is from genome assembly GCA_025800385.1 of Candidatus Albibeggiatoa sp. nov. NOAA. Classification (GTDB taxonomy): domain Bacteria; phylum Pseudomonadota; class Gammaproteobacteria; order Beggiatoales; family Beggiatoaceae; genus Albibeggiatoa. Next base: position 45,472 of record JAOXRS010000200.1, on the reverse strand, counting down.
GGCATGGCCAGCTACTCAACGCAGGATTTGCCGACATTTTCGGAAAATACAGGCGATTGGATGTTTATCACTCAAAAGGTTACTTTCGAATCTCAGTCAAAAGCTTTAGTCGATTTTTTAAAAGCAGTTGAAGACGCGCCACAAAAATTAGAAGTGGTTAAGTTATACATTTATACATCACCACGTAATAAGATGTTGCGTGGTACGGTTGAAATCACGGGTTTTGCTCGATCTTCAGACATTGTGGAGGAAGGTTAAATCATGAACGCACTTACTTTACCTCTATTCACTAACTTGTTGTCTAAAAAGCATATTGCACCTGTAGAAGCTTTTCCCGAAGACCCACGCCTGATGTTTTCGACTGTGCCCGATATTGAAGACCGTGCCAAAATTCGGTTTTTACTTGGGAAACAAGTCCAGTTTGAACAAGCTCAAGATGATTATGTAGAACGTTTAATTAAGCACTGGCGGGCTAAGTTGTCACCTGAAATAGAAGGTGCAACTGAAGGTGGTATTGATGAGCTAGACAATGATTATTTGAAAGATTTGGCCTCAGATGCGCCTGTAATTCGAATGGTTAACCATTTGATGGAACGGGCGTTAGACTTAAGCGCGAGTGATATTCACTTTGAACCAGAAGAAAGACATTTAATGGTACGCTGTCGGGTTGATGGCGTGATGGTCAATATCGAGAAATTACCTGCGAATGTACAAGCCTCTGTATCCTCACGGGTTAAACTGATGGCAAAGCTAGATATTGGTGAAAAACGTTTGCCACAAGATGGTCGAATTCAATATCAAATGGGTGATAAAGCGTTAGACATGCGTGTCTCGACTTTACCGGGAGTACATGGTGAATCGATTGTATTGCGGATTTTAGATCGTAGCGACGTACAAGTGAGTTTAGATCAATTGGGTATGCCTGCAGATATTCTCGAACCCTATTCTCGTTTGATTCAACAGCCTCACGGTATGCTATTAGTGACAGGGCCTACGGGTTCTGGTAAAACCACCAGTTTATACGGCACACTGGAAAAAATTAATACAGGTGAAAAGAAAATCATCACCATTGAAGACCCTGTTGAATATCAACTTGAAGGCATTACCCAAATTCATGTGAATTCAAAAATTGGGCTGACTTTCGCAGCAGGTTTGCGTTCTATCGTGCGGCAAGACCCTGACATTATCATGGTGGGTGAGATTCGTGACCATGAAACAGCATCAATCGGTATTGAATCTGCTTTAACAGGTCACTTGGTGTTTTCAACTTTACATACTAATGATGCAGCGGGTGCAATCACGCGTTTACAAGATATGGGGATTGATACTTATTTAATCAGTTCTAGTGTGATCGCGACCATGGCGCAACGTTTAGTACGGAAAATTTGTCCGCATTGTAGTGAAGATGTGGCATTGACTGAACGCGAGGCCAGTTTGCTTGGTATTCGACGCAGTGACTTCCCAATTATTAAGCGAGGTCGTGGCTGTGAACGTTGTGCCAATACAGGTTATCGCGGCCGATTAGGTTTGTATGAATTATTAGAAGTGTCCGATGAAATTCGTCATGTAATCAGCACAGGCGGTGATGCAAATGGCATTAGAAAACAGGCGATTGGCGAAGGAATGCGTACTTTACGAGCTGATGCATTAGAAAAATTATATCAAGGGATTACCACACCTGAAGAGATTGTACGGGTTACCCGAGCCATGTAAGTTTTGCATTACATCTTTAAAAATAGAATCGATCTCAGTAAGCATAATATGTTTATTGAGATTTTTTCTTTAACAGCTTGTCACATAACTCAGGCTTAACCAAGCGGAATATATAAAAACCAAAATATGCAAAACTATCAAAAGGCCTATTTAAAAAAGATATAATGGACTCAAATTGAGTGACAACAGATATTTAGCCATTATTAAAAAAATCACCTCTATAATTATTAATATACTTTCAGCTTTGCATAAAACTATAATTGACACGCTAAGCCATTTCACAAATGCATAGCAATAAATCTTCAAAGGAGTTTTTTATGAATACAACCCCACCGAATTTTGAAACTTTTTTTAAACAGTTTTCTGATGCTTTACCCAAAGGCATGACTGATTTACAAAAAGACATGGAAAAAAACATGCGGGCGGCAATGGAAAGTACTTTCCGTCGTATGAATTTGGTCACGCGCGAAGAGTTTGATATACAAATGGATGTATTAGCCAGAACCCGTGCAAAAATTGATATATTAGAACAACAAGTTGCTGCTTTAGAAGCTAAATTATCACCTGCCGACAGCAGTCCTGCACAATTAACTGATTCCACAGAAACACCTAACACTCCATAAATCATACGATTCCAGCGAGCTTTTACATATAAATTAACTCGTTGGAATGTCTAGGCTCTTTTTTCTATGAATAAGAAATTTCAACGCGCGGTTGAGTACTATCAAAAAGGTGATTTACAGAAAAGTGCAAACCTATGCCAGCAGATATTAAAAAAGTCACCACATGATCTTGAAGCATTAAATTTACTGGGTGTCTTGGCGATTCAAACGAAACAGATAGATCAAGCCCAAGTTATTTTCCAGCAAATGCTCAAAATCAAGCCAGAAGCACGTAGTTATTCCAATTTGGGCTATGTTTTAGAAAAAAGCAGTCAATTTGAACAAGCTGCAGCTATGTATCAGCAAGCAATCAAGTTAGACAACAAGAACTATGACCTTTATATCAATTTTATCAATGCATTAACCAAAGCAGGTCGCAGTACTGATGTGATTAAAGTAGGTCAACAAGCTTTAGCCCTTAAGCCCAGTGCCAAAGTCTATGCAGAATTAGGTATTGCTTATTATCAATTACAACAAACTGAGGCAGCAGAACAGGCTTTTCGCCAAGCCATTAAACTCAGTCCTAAAAATGCAGAATATCATAGTAAATTAGGTTTAGTGCTGTCTTACCACAAAACTGAACAAGGCTATCAAGAAGCTGAACAATTATTTAAATATTCCATTCAATTACAAACTCATAATCCAATCTCTTATTATTATTTAGGCGTAAATTATTTATTTCAGCGTCAATTTACCAAGGCTGAGCACCATTTTCATCAAGCGGTGATGCAAAAATCTGATTTAATTGATGCCCGATTTAGCTTAGCGGTTACACAACACCGAATGCAGAACATAGAATCAAAGCAGACATTTAAAGCCGTCATTCAGTATTATCAAGACCAGTTACAACAAAAGTTGCCTTTTGCTTCATTGCTAAATACGTTAAAACGCTTAGCAACAAGCCATGTCTTTTTAAACCAGTTAGACAAAGCTGAACAATATTTCCGTGAATTAGAGAAAATTGTAAAAGATAATCCCGAAAAAGGCACAACCAATTATCAATTAATGGCTGCCACTTGTTTTAGCCCAGATTTTTACCAAAACATATTAAATGCAGATTTTCCACAAAATACACAAGTTGCAATACAAAAATTAGCAAAGTTCGATTACGTGGTGACGGCTTCCTGTGATGCAAACTATTTTTCAAAATATGCAAAAAACTTTGTAAATAGTCTATTGCAAAATAACCATGAAGCAATTCATTTACATTTGCACATTATGAACCCAATCGATGAAGTATTAAGTGAAGCTCAAAACTTCCTAAGTCAGCAAAATATTGCAAGCTATTGTGTGACCACTGAACAAGTTGTTTTGCAAGATGCAAAGCTATTAAAAACTTATTATACGTTTGGGCGTTTTTTAAATATGGCACAATGGTTGGAAACCTACCAAAAACCCATTATTAGTTTAGATATTGATGCAATTGTGGAAAAACCATTGAGTTATTTAATTGATGCTATTCCCGAGGCTGATATGGGGGTGCGTTCACGACAAATTACCTCTTGGGAAGAGTTTGTAGCAAACGTGATGGTGATTAAATCTAATCCTGAAACAATTGCTTATTTTGATGTAGTGCGACGTTATTTATTGCACTTTGTAGAAAAATCTTATTTAGTTTGGGGGGTTGATGAATTGGCTTTAACAGCGGCTCATCATTTACGCCAATATTATGAAAAACAAAGCCCTAAATTACAGTTTATCAACACAGAAGTAGAAGAAGTACTTTGGCAATTAGGCCATAAAAATGTTGAAAAACTTGAAGAACAGCGTTTTACACAATATTCAGATGAAACCACATAGTTTTTTATGATTTGGCGGGAAGTTGCATATTTTCCGTCAATGACCATGCATAAGCACAGTCTAAATCAGCACGCACGGCTATCATGCCATTCAAACCATTATCTAAAATCATATTTAACGGGGTTTGCTGATTAAATCGACGATGTGGCGTATTCAGCCAATGCATACTCATACGGTAATTATGTGGGTAAGTCGTGCGCAAGGCTTCAGAAATCGCAACCAACTGCTCAACGCGCTCATTGACTTCGGGTGTATCAGGAAAGGCAGTGCTATTGCGATAACGATTTAAAATACGCGGCTTTGTACCATCAGGTAAATTTAATACTTTTATCTTGTCATCATCACCAATATTCCATTCATCTAAAATTCGCATCACAATGCGTGATAAAGTAGCGCGTTGTTGTGGATTGACTTGCATCTGTTGTCCTTCAAAGAAAGAATTAAATCTTGATTTAAGCATGAAAGATAAAGCTTAAGATGTCAAGTGCTTAAAAACAACAAAAATTATACAAGATTACAACAAGTTTAAACAGATTTTCCCTTTTTTAAATAAATACTTAACAGTTTAAAATAAAATATATAAATGTTATAATAAGTCAAAAATATGCTTATGGGAGCAGTAATGACGGACACAGCTTACGACTCTGGAAATATTAAAGTTTTAAAAGGTTTAGATGCGGTCAGAAAACGCCCTGGTATGTATATCGGTGATACGGATGATGGCACTGGTTTACACCATATGGTGTTTGAAGTCGTTGATAATGCGATTGACGAAGCTTTAGCGGGTTATTGCTCTGAAATTAAGGTCAAGGTACATCACGACCAGTCGGTGACGGTCAGCGATGATGGGCGTGGTATTCCTGTTGATATCCATCCTGAGGAAGGACGTTCCGCTGCTGAAGTGATTTTAACTGTATTGCACGCAGGCGGTAAGTTTGATGATAATTCTTACAAAGTCTCAGGCGGTTTACACGGTGTGGGTGTGTCGGTGGTCAATGCTTTATCTGAATCATTAGAATTGACAGTTTATCGTGACAATAAAATCCACAAACAGCATTATGTACATGGTGAGCCACAAGCACCATTAGCCATCACAGGCGACACTGAAAAATCAGGTACTAAAGTACGGTTTAAACCCAGTGCAGAAACTTTCACGAACATTGAGTTTCATTACGATATTTTAGCAAAACGCTTAAGAGAACTATCTTTTCTTAATTCTGGGGTCAAAATCCAACTTCAAGACGAAACCACAGGTAAAAGCGATGTGTTCGAATATGAAGGCGGTATTCGCTCTTTTGTTGAACATTTAAACCGTAAGAAAACCGCGATTCATCCCAGTGTTTTTTATGTGAATACGGAAAAAGATGATGTTTCTGTAGAAATCGCCATGCAATGGAATGATTCTTATCAAGAAAGTATTTTTTGTTTTACCAACAATATTCCTCAACGTGATGGCGGCACGCATTTAGCGGGTTTTCGTGCGGCATTAACACGGACTTTTAATAATTATTTAGAAAAAGAAGGCTTTCAGAAAAAGAATAAAGTCGCAACCACAGGCGATGATATTCGTGAGGGTTTAATGGCTGTTTTATCAGTTAAAGTGCCTGATCCTAAATTTTCATCACAAACTAAAGATAAATTGGTTTCCAGTGAAGTCAAAGGGATTGTGGAAGCAGTTGTTGGCGAAAAAATCGATGAATTTCTCTTAGAAACCCCGAACGAAGCCAAAGGCATTGCAAATAAAATCGTTGAAGCTGCCAGAGCACGGGAAGCAGCCCGAAAAGCCCGTGAAATGACCCGTCGTAAAACCGCGTTAGATATTGCGGGTTTACCTGGAAAGTTGGCGGATTGTCAGGAAAAAGACCCAGCTCTTTCTGAATTGTATATTGTAGAGGGTGATTCTGCGGGTGGTTCAGCCAAGCAAGGTCGGGATCGACGTACGCAAGCGATTTTGCCATTGAAAGGTAAGATTTTAAATGTAGAAAAAGCCCGTTTTGACAAGATGTTATCGTCTGCTGAGGTCGGCACATTGATTACTGCATTAGGTTGCGGCATTGGCAAAGACGAATATGATATTGAGAAGTTGCGTTATCACAAAATTTTCTTGATGACGGATGCTGACGTGGACGGTAGCCATATTCGAACCTTATTGCTTACGTTTTTCTATCGCCACATGACGGAGTTGTTGGAGCGCGGCCATATCTATATCGCTCAGCCACCGTTATACAAAGTCAGCAAAGGCAAGCAAGAGCATTATGTTAAAGATGACAAGGCGTTAAATGATTATTTACTCAGCATGGCGTTGCAAAATACAAAATTATTTGTGTCACCTGATGCGCCTGCATTTTTAAGTGAAGAATTAGAAAAGTTGTGTCGTTTATATATTAAAGTCACTGAAATGTTGCAGCATTTACAGCATTTAGTGCCCGAAAATGTGTTGGCGACCATGGTGGATATGCCTGCTTTGGCTGAGGCTGATTTCCAAGATATGACTAAGATTCAGCAGTGGTTAGACCAGTTGGCGAAATTACTGGAAGAGGAAGCCGAAACTTATCGCATGTTAGCCAGTACCGATGAACATGATACGATTACAATTCATATTCATACCACGACACATGGGGTTGAGCATACTTATTCGTTGACTCAGACCTTTTTTGAATCTGCAGAATATGCAGCGGTAACCGCTTTAGGTGAACAAATTCAAGGCTTAATTGGTGAAGGTGGCTATATTCAGCGTGGTGAGAAGCGGCATGATGTGACAGATTTCCATGATGTGATGCGTTGGTTATTAGGCGAGGCAAAACGTGGCTTAAGTATTCAACGTTATAAAGGTTTGGGTGAAATGAATCCAGATCAGTTATGGGAAACTACGATGAATCCTGAAAGTCGTAATTTATTACAAGTACAAATTGAAGACGCAGTTGCTGCCGATGAGATTTTCACAACACTCATGGGCGATCAAGTTGAACCACGCCGTGACTTTATTGAGAAAAATGCATTGTTAGTTGCTAATTTAGATGCATAATTTGTTTTAAATCATTTCTGTATTTCACAGTAGAGTGTTCCTATATTTTACTGTGAAATGTCTTATTTTTATCATATTTCCAGTTTATCCCTTCTTATTTAATTTTAATATTGTTATGCTTGGCTTGTCATCGTGCTTCTTTGCTTTCAATAGTCAGGTCTTTATCAGTATGAATAATAAGCTTGTATTGATTATATTAGGTGTCTTGATAGTAGGGCTTTTGGGGTTTTTTATATGGAATTCTGCGCAAGAACAAGTTGAGCCATGTACTTATGCAGTTTTTGTCTCAGATAAGCAGCATAATCGTGCTTTATCTGATGTAGAAGTTACATATACTTATAAAAATCAGCTACTTACAGGCTATTCAGATTCTGAAGGTTATTATCTATCGTACAACCATTCAATGTGATAAATATGCTCATCCATTGGTCAGTATTAAGGCAGAAAAGCTAGGATATAAAGTTTATAGTCGTTATATTGCTCAGAATTTACAGCATGTGGAACAAATAAAATTATCTATTGACAAATTAGCTGATTTGAAGACACGGGCAATTGATGATATTAAGGCATCCAATGAGTTAGGGCATATTTATAAAGCGGGTTCTAATGATGAGCCAATGAGTTATGAGAAAGCACATCAGTATTTTAGTATGGGCGCAGAAAAAGGGGATCAGGAAGCACAAACTCAATTAGGTATTATGTTTGAGAAAGGGCAGTTTGTTAAGTGTGATTATGAAAAAGCAATTGAATGGTATCAAAAAGCAGCAAACCAAGGATATCCAGAAGCACAGTCGCATTTAGGTCGTATGTACTATGAAGGCAAGGGTATCGAAAAAGATGAAGTTAAAGGCATTGAATGGTTAGTTTTAGCCAGTCGCAATGGTTTTATGCAGGCTAAACACTTTATTGATGAAATTAATCGTTCTAAGCAAAAATCTCTTTCCAAAGAAGAACAGCCCACAAAAGCAGTTTATAAACCTAAAGAGTCAGATCAGAAGACAAATACAGCATTTAGTTGCAATAATGTCACAGGGATTCCACAAGCAGAGTGTGAAGCATTAGTTAATTTTTATCATCGTACAAGTGGAGATAATTGGGATAATAATGAAGGATGGTTACAAACAAATCAGCCTTGTCATTGGTATGGTACTGAGTGTGAAAATAATTCTATTACAAAATTAGATTTATGGAAAAATCAACTAAGTGGAACGATTCTAGATTTATCCGCTTTGACTCAATTACGAACATTATCTTTATCTAATAATCAACTAAGTGGGACGATTCCAGATTTATCCGCTTTGACTCAATTACAAGCATTATCTTTATCAAGAAATAATTTCTGTCATAACCCAAATATTAACTATGAGAAGTGGAACAGTAGAATAGAAGAATATCAATATCCTGCCTGCGAATAAAAGCTTAATACATTAATACAAAGGCAATTCAATATCTTTAAATAATGCCTCTCGCGCAGTTGGATTGGGTGCTTGCATGGCTAAGTCAACTTGCTCCCGATCAAGGTGGGATGCAAATGCTTCAATAAAATCATACATGTATTCACGAATAAAAATATTACGACACAAACCTATTTTTGTAATATTTGACGCAAATAAATGACTAGCATCCAATGAACATAAATCACGATCAATCTGCTTGTCGTACGCCATTTTTGCAATAATGCCAATCCCCAAACCTAAACGCACATATGTCTTGATTACATCCGCATCCGTCGCCGTAAATACCACATTGGGGTTTAAACCCGCTTGCTGAAACGCCTCATCTAATTTTGAACGTCCTGTAAAACCAAACACATAAGTTACGATGGGATAATTCGCCACTGCCTCTAAAGTCAAATGATCTAAAGCTTGCAATGGGTGATTCTGTGGCACGACTATACAGCGATTCCAACGATAACAAGGCAACATCACCAAATCCTCAAATAACTCCATCGCTTCTGTCGCAATCGCAAAATCCACTTCACTTTTAGCCGCTTGCTCAGCAATTTGTAACGGCGTGCCTTGATGCATGTGCAACGTTACATTGGGATAACGATGAATAAAGTTTGTAATCACAGGTGGCAATGCATAACGAGCTTGTGTATGTGTGGTTGCAATAGAAAGACTACCGCGCTGTGGATCACTATATTGTTGAGCGGTATGGCGAATATTATTACTCTCCTCCAAAACCCGACCGATATAACGCAAAATCTCCACACCCGCTGGTGTAATATGGGTTAACTGCTTACCACTACGCGCAAAAATCTGAATTTTTAACTCTTCTTCTAAAGCTCGAATCTGCCGACTGACTCCCGGTTGAGAAGTATATAAAGCTTCAGCGGCTGCTGATACATTCAAATTTTGTTGCGCCACTTCCCACACATAGCGCAATTGTTGTAGTTTCATGGTTCAATTCCATCGTCTGACACTCATTATTATTAGTTATACAACGAATCACGGTTTAATGCTTATACTTTTTAGTTATATTTATGCATTATAAAATAATTTTATTGTCTCTCTATATTTCAAAATAAAATAAAAACAAACACCTACAATATTGTGCTAGTTATGTATTTTTTATTATCTATGCAAACTCCTCTAAACCATGTCATCACACTGTTATACATTTTAGTTATATTTATATACATATAAATTCTTTTTATAAATAAATTTTATTTGCTATCTTGTTTATCACTGAATCAACGATGATGAATACAGGAGCAAAATCATGTCTTTAGAGAAAGATAAAATCGATCAATTAGCTGCACAATATGACAAAGCTGATCCTACTGAAATCTTAGCCTTAGCCTTAGAAAAATACGACAACATTGCAATCTCGTTTTCGGGTGCAGAAGACGTAGTATTAGTCGATATGGCCGCACGTTTGTTGGGTAAAAAAGTCAATGTATTTTCTTTAGATACAGGACGTTTACATAGCCAAACTTATCGCTTTTTAGATCAAGTTAAACAACGCTATAACATTAATTTTGAGTTGTTATTTCCAGAATCAAAAGCAGTCGAAGCATTAGTCAATGAAAAAGGCTTTTTCAGTTTTCGCATGGATGGGCATAAAGAATGTTGTCAGGTAAGAAAAGTTGCGCCATTGCGTCGTAAGTTGAGCACTTTGGATGCGTGGGTAACAGGTCAACGTAAAGATCAAAGTCCTGATACCCGTTCCGATGTCCCAGTGATTCAAGAAGACATGGCGTTTTCAACACCGAGACACACATTGGTCAAATTCAATCCGTTAGCAAACTGGACTTCGCAACAGGTATGGAATTATATCCAAGAACATAACGTACCTTATAACGAATTACATCGCCACGGTTTCATTAGCATCGGCTGTGAACCTTGTACTCGACCTATTTTGCCGAATGAACATGAACGTAATGGTCGCTGGTGGTGGGAAGAAACTGCAGGTAAAGAATGTGGTTTACACCCCGTGAAGGCAGCGTAGGTATTTCAGGGCTGGCAGTCCTACGCTGAGTTAATCTCACTATTTTTAAAGCATAGTATTGTCAGTCCTCATTGAGTTAATTGGAGAACAAATAATGGACGTAGGGTTTATTTTTACAGGATTAATTGTAGGAGGTTTAGTCGGACTCACTGGCGTGGGCGGTGGTGCAATCATGACCCCAACCTTGATTTTAGGCTTTGGTATCGCACCGATTATCGCAGTTGGCACAGACCTATTATATGCCGCGATTAGTAAAAGCAGTGGTGTGATTGTGCATCATCATCATAACCATGTGCAATGGACAATCGTTAAATTATTCGCCATGGGCAGCTTACCTGCCGCGATGTTAACCAGCATTTCGCTGAGCCACGTATCCAGTGAATTTTATGAAGGCTTACTTCAAACCTTAATGGGTGTGATGTTACTACTCACTGCTATCACCCTATTTGCACGTCCATATTTGCAAAACTCGTTACGCCGCTATCGCTTACAAGGCTTAAAACGCGACATTATCACCATCTTAGCAGGGGCAGCACTGGGCGTTCTGGTGACATTGACCTCTGTCGGTGCAGGTGCATTAGGTGTGGCATTGATTAGCTTGTTATATCCGCAATTATCCAGTCGCCGCATGGTCGGGACAGATTTAGCCCACGCAGTCCCCTTAACTGCCGTTGCAGGCATGGGACACTGGCAATTACTCGGTAGTGTGGATTGGCAATTACTCGTCGGCTTATTAATTGGTGCAATTCCGGGCATCATGCTTGGCAGCTTATTAACCGTGCGCATCCCACCTGCATTATTACGCAACATACTTGCAACATTACTGTTTTTATTAGGTTTACGTTTCGCTTTCTAAATACGACGAATACGAACCTAGTTACCATGCTTAGCGTGGTAATTCAGCTTAGACGTTCTGCATCATTTACCTTCCATAACGCGGAGCGTTTAAGCTGCATTCCAACGGAGACCGCTGGAACGAGATATAAGGAATACAATTATGACTCAAGAACACCAATTAATCCGCGCTGAGGATTTAGACAATTACCGACAACATGTACACAATTTCCGTAACGGTAGTTTAGACGGACACAAATTCATGGTTGAACGCTTATTAATGGGTGTTTACAGCCAACGCCAAGCCGAATTATGCATGGTGCGGACAAAAATCCCAGGTGGCGTGATCCAAAGACAACAATTATTAGGCTTTGCTGCAGGATTGGAAAAATTCGCAAAACACGACGTAGTACATATCAGCACCCGTCAAAATATCCAATTTCATCACGTCCCATTAGACAAAACCCCTGATTTGTTAAACTTATTATCAGAATATGGGATTGGTTCACGCGAAGCAGGCGGCAACACGGTACGGAACATTTGTGCGTGCCCATTAGCAGGTGTGTGCCAACACGAACACGTCAACGTACAACCATATGTACAACACATCGCCAAACACTTTTTACATAACCCGTTAACTCATTCATTACCGCGTAAATTTAAAATGGGTTTTTCAGGATGTGAAGCTGATTGTGCCGCTGCCAGCAGCCATGATTTAACTGTGGTTGCACGTTATAAAGAGGGCAAAGCGGGTTTTAAAGTTTACCTTGGTGGTGGCTTAGGCGCAAAACCACATCAACCCATTGTGTTAGAAGAATTTATCGAACCTGATGATTTATTGGCTTCGGTGCAAGCAGCATTGACGGTACACAATAACAATTCGGATAGAACCCGTAAAAACCGCTCGCGGGTCAAATTCTTAGTTGATCGTTTGGGTGAAGACGAAGTTGTCAATTTATATCAAGTTGAATTACAACGCACCCGTACCGCGTTAAAAGGACAAGTCCCGACAGAAATCTGGAACGAAAACGCACCAGCAAAACCACAAACCAATGACTGGTTGCAAAAGCCTCAAGCTCAACGCCAAGAGGGTTATGTGACTGTGCCGTTAAGCATTTCGCATGGGGATTTAACTGCTGTGCAATTACGAGGCTTAGCTAAAGTATTGGAAGATTTTGGCTTAGTTGAAGTTCGCAGCACGGCGCAGCAAAATTTATTGATTCCTTACGTGCCACAAAATCAATGGGTTGCTTTGTACGAAGCTTTGAAATCGTATGACTTACATATTCCAACCGCAGGGCAACGAGTCACAGCTTGCCCCGGAACAGCAACATGTCAGCTTGGAATTACCGCATCAGCACAAGTCGCAAAATTATTAAGCGGTGGTAGCAAAGATTTACGCATTCATGTTAATGGTTGCCAAAACAGTTGCGCCCACTCAGATACAGCCGACATCGGTTTATACGGTAAAGGTCGTCGCCACCAAAATAAACTTGTGCCGAGCTACATTTTGCAATTGGGTGGCTCGTCGGATCAATTTGGTATGGAAGGGCCTAAAATCCCTAGCCGTCGTGCACCACAAGCGGTTCAACGCATTCATGATACATTTGCCGAACAACAGCAGGTGAATGAAACTTTTCAACAATGGGTGTTACGTCAAGAAAAAGGTTATTTTGATGAATTGCTTGCAGATTTAATCGAAGTCAAACTTGAAGATTTAGAAGAATTACGTTTAGATCACGGCGATGATCGCGTATTTAAAGTCAATCCGATTACGGTCAGCGAATGTGCGGCGGGACAAGCGTCACCATTGGAACAATTATGGTTACAAGTCGATTATGAAATCACGTTGCGCGATGCGTTTGCGGCGAAAAACAAGTACGACGAAGTGGCGGAAAGTATCCAAAATGCCTTGCAATTCGCAGAACAAGCTTTGGCAGATGTAGAGCTTGAACCTGCGGTACAGCAACATACTCAAGCATTGAAAACCAGTTTAAATGCTTGGCAACAGCAACATGATGAGTTGGCATATCCGCAAATCAAGGACAGTGTTGATAGTTGGTTGTTATTAGTCAGAGGTGTATCAATGCAGCAATTATTTAAACAAGCTGCTTAACCGATTGAACCCTATTTGTTTCATCAATCAAAACGTTTGAAATGATTCTTGGTCATGTGAATTGGAATAGCATCAGGTGCATGACGATGAATGAGCTTTACATGATTTGGCTGATGAAATAAGTAGGGCTTTATTTGTAGAAAGATGATGAAAATTGTCATGTGCAGCTTGATATAATAGGTGTTAGCTTATTTGTTAATGGTGCTTTTAATGAAAAAACAATTGCTGTCATTTATTCTACTTACATCTTGTCTCACCACTTCCGTTTATGCTGATGAACCAAACAATATATATCGCGTTGGTGCGATTGCATTGTGGGGTTCTGAACTCTACCAAGGCGAAGGCAGTGAAACACGCTTATTACCAGCTTTGTATTTAAAAAGTGGTCGCTGGGAATTTAATTTTAAGGAATTGAAATACCATCTTATTGATACCGAACAATTTAGCTTAGCCCCGCTTTTATCTTTTGATTTAAATGGCTATGACGCTGATGATAGCCCTGCGTTGGCAGGTATGGAAGATCGGGATTTTTCTATTGGGCTAGGTCTTGCGGCAAAAGTGAAACTGGGTTTATTTGATATTGATGCATCAGTTCAGCAAGATATTGCAAATAATAGTGACGGCTTAACCGCAGATTTATCATTGGGTATGACCCGACCCGTAACCAAGCAATTGATCGCAGGTTTTAAAGTCGGCGCAGCATATCAAGATAGCGATTACAGCAATTATTATTATGGTGTACAGTCTAATGAGGTCAGAGAATCACGGCCTGCTTATGAGTTAGACAATACGATTAATCCGTATGCGCAATTGAATGCCATTTACCGCTTAAATAAATCGTGGAGTCTCAACACGGCGATAATTTACACTCAATTAGACAGTGAAATTGAAGACAGCCCTATTGTCGAACATGGCAATGAGACCACCTTTTTATTAGGTATAACGTATCAAGGTTTTTTCTAAGTTTGATTGAAAATGTTTTCGTTGTTGAGAGTCTGAAGTCCAAAGCCCATCTATATTTAAGGCTCTCACAACTTTTTTCTTACCCAATATTGGTTTGAATAAAAAGTCTCAACCCTCAAGTTATTTGCCCCAGTATGTAAACCTGTCTACAATCTATTATCGATGGCAAAAAACAGCTCAACACATATGAAAATAGATAATACTGGAATCAGCCCACCCATTAATGCTGCACTATATGGATTCGTAGCTGATCTAGCTATAAAGCTATTATTATTTACAATTGTGCTTGCCATATATTCCAATATCAGTAATGGTGCTTGTCTCACTTCTCACTTTATCGATAGTATAATCAATGATATGTATATTACATTGAGTGTATCGAGTTTGTTGTTTTTTTCGATAGAATTTATCTCTAGTTTTGTAGGTGGCTATGTCTGTGCTTATCTCGCCAAACGCAATATCTATAAATATGCTTTTATACTATGGTCACTCAAAATAATGCTGCTTTTATTCGGTGGCTCAGTTTTTACCAATAGCTCAACTTTGATGCAAATAACGGTGAGTTTCCAAACATTACTTGCAGTTTTTATAGGTGCATATATTTATCAACTGTCAAACGAGCATGATTCTAAAAAAACCTTAGATTTCAATTTATAAATTACAAACATAAATCTCTCAGGGTAAGTCATACAATGCAAACACGGCAGCCCATCCCTCTATCACAATATTCCACTAATCACTTTTGTGAATCCATCATCCTAAGAACAGTAGCCAATATAAACAAAATACGATAAGTTCATATTTCGTTCATGAATGGCTGAAAATGTTGTGAGTTTACGTATTTTAGGCATAGACCCCGGTTCAAGAATCACTGGTTTTGGCATCATTGAAATTTCTAAACGACAGGCCAAATTTATCACATGTGGCTGTATCAAAATGCAAGCCTCTCGTTTACCTGAGCGGTTACAAGAAATTTACACAGGTGTTTCAGAATTAATTGAAAATTACCAACCTGAACATCTGGCAATTGAGCAAGTTTTTATGTCGCGTAATGCTGATTCTGCACTAAAATTAGGACAAGCTAGAGGTGTCGCCATCGTCGCAGGCACTCAACACGCGCTTGATGTGCATGAATACGCGCCCAATCAAATCAAACAAGCCGTTGTTGGACAGGGTCATGCTGAAAAACAGCAAGTACAACACATGGTTAAAATATTGCTCAATTTACCCACTATTCCTCTGACAGATGCGGCCGATGCTTTAGCTGTTGCCTTGTGTCATGCGCATATCCAAGGCCATGCAAGGTAGAATTACATACAATTATTTTGGGAGGGTTTATGTGGCGTTCAATGCTACTTGTTATGTTTTTGCTCAATCAATCTGTTGTTTACGCAGAAACGCTGGTTTTAGGGGTTTATCCTTATCTGAATATTTCCGAAGTACTACAACGCTTTGATCCGCTAGCTAATTACTTAAGCAACGCGCTTAATGTGCCTGTTGAAATTTCTATGTCGCATGACTATTCAGAACATATTGAATTAGTTGGACAAGATTTTTTAGACATTGCGTATTTAGGCCCTGTGTCATATGTGAATTTACTAGAAAAATATGCACCTAAAATATTACTCGGGCGGGTTGAAGTCAAAGGCAATAATAAATACCGAGGCGCAATTATTGTCAGAAGTAACAGCCCGATACATACCTTAACCGATTTAAAACATAAGACCTTTGCATTTGGCGATCCAAAATCAACCATGAGCCATATTATGCCGCATTACATGTTGCTTCGCGCAGGTATATACGATCACGATTTAGCAGGACATGACTTTTTAGGCAATCATGAAAGTGTTGCGTTAAGTGTTTTACTTGGTCAATATGATGCGGGTGCAGTTAAAGCCAGCGTAGCGAGAAAATATGCAAAAAATAACCTTAGAGTATTGCAATGGACACCTTATGTTTCCGAACATGTTTTCGTTATGCGCCCTAGCTTAGATCAAGAGACCCAAGATAAAATTAAACAAGCTTTTGTAGAAGCAGGACAACCTGAATATCTACCTGTTTTAACCAGTATTAAAAGTACAATCACAGGCTTTGAAGCAGCGCAAGCATCAGATTATGATAACTTACGTGAAATCTTAGCAACCCTGCGCCAAGCCAATATCATCGAATAATACTTTCACCATATGTCTTCTACCAAGTGGCGATCATTTAGCATATTGCTATTCGCCACTGGATGCATAGATTATCCACCAAGTAAGTTGTTATTGTTGTCCAACTGCAAATCAGACACATAGTCCTGAGGCATTTCAGTGACAGGGTCAATACTTTGTTTAACTCGAATATCATGTTGTGGATAAGGCATATTAATACCCGCTTTTTTCAGCTCATCCCACACTAAGAAATTCACTTTTGTACGCATTTTAAACGTACCATGTTCCTTAATATCAATATAGTAATCCACTCGAAAAATAATCGCATATTCTGAAAATTCCCATAAATTCACCATTGGTTCAGGGTCTTCCAGAATTTCAGGCACTTGCTCCACTTTTTCCAATAATAAATTACGCACAAAATGTGGATCACAATCATAGCCCACACGGAAATGTAAGGTAGTACGCATAATGGTATTAGTCAGTGTCCAGTTGGTAAATGCACTTGAGATGATTTCAGCATTAGGCACAACTACTTCTTGATGATTCCATGCTTGTACTGTCAATGAACGAATACCAATACGGGTCACCTCACCCTCATGCACACCGCCAATATTAACGTAATCACCTGTTTTCAAAGGTCGTTCAATTAACAATAAAATCCCACTGATAAAGTTATTTGCAATATTTTGTAAACCAAAGCCAATACCGACACCTAACGCACCTGCAAATACAGTCATAGTGGTTAAATCAATACCCAAAACTTGTAAAATAACCAGTAAACCAACCAAAACCACAAAATACTGCGTAAAAACCGATAAACTGTTACGAATCCCTAAATCACGAATATTGGCGTAAATCCAGCGATATGTAATACGTTTCGTCCAGCTACCCAGCCAAAAAATACCCAATAAACCAAGAATCGAAAATACAACAGAAGCTAAACTTGTATGAGTACGGCCAATCTGAATAAATTGGTCATCAAATAAAAATCGTCTCACGCCAGTAAAAGCCAAATCATCATGCCAATGGTTAAGCCACGATAACAACATCAGAGAGAAAACAAATAAACCAATATTTAATAAATTATGCCCCAGTGGAATAATATCCTGCGTCCATAACAAGCCATATTGGCTACGCTGCATCATGAAATTTTTCAGAATATACATTAAATCCCGCAATAAACCCTGCACGATCAGCCAAAATACTAACACGAAAATCAACCAATACGCTTGTTGCGCCACAATCCAGCCTAAGTTGATGTAACCAATAATGCCTAACAGTGCAACGCTTAAGAACAACAATGGTACGAGTAAGGTAATGACTCGAATCGCGAATAGCCAATAAGATTGAATTGCTGATTGTTCCAATAGATACAACAGAAAATAACGCATGTTCATGGCAGGTAAAATTGCTATAGAAAGCAAGACCATAAAACCTGTATCAATGATTTCTAAAGCTAAAGGGGAAATTTGCCAACGGTGTGCTAGTGTTGTAATCAATGCGGCTATCGCTAAAACACGTGCGATCCATTTAATTTGTAGATAAGCGTTTTGATAACGGGGTAAAACCGCAAAATAGGGGGAAAAAAGCAAAAAGGCTAAATGTACAGATAATTGCGCCCCTAACACAATCAACATTAATGTTAATAGAAAATAGTGGGTTTGTTCTGGCAATTGCATGAAATATAAACAAATACCCAAGCTGCCAATAATTGCGATAGAAAGTAAATTGCGTTTGACTAAGTTTACTAATACCAAGCCTAAACTAGCAATAAATGTCACAACCAACAATTGGGTTAAATAGCCAGAAATACGGTTTAAGACCATTTTAAGTTTGGCTAAACCTAATACCCACATTTGCAAGCAAAATATTAATAATAAAACCTGAAACATTGATAACGCTTCTAAAGCCATATACAGTTGATTTTTTAGTATAACCAAGCTTTTAGTAAACAAATCTGGTAATTGAGCGGCTGCTTGAGATAGTTCATCAATAGTGGCACTGGTTTGTAAAAATTGTCTGCGTTGCACCAACTTCTGATGTAATACCGTTTTGTAATTAGCGGTTAACACTTGCTTAAAAGTATTGGCTTCTAAAGTTAATATGGTGGTGGTTTCTCTCTGTTCACTGAGACGTTGCTGAATTTGCTGTAAAATTTCATCAGCTTTTTTATAGTGCTTTTTAAGCCGCCCTTTCCATGTTTCACTGCGTTTACGTAAATTATCTTGGCTACGCTTATTTAGCTGTAATTTATTATCAAACAGCTTAGATAGGTCATTGATATTATTTTCGGATATTGCCAGTTGCGCCAAACGTTCACTTAACAATTTTTCTGCCTGCAAAATGGGCATCTGACTGATTTTACTGGTTGTAATTTCTTGCTGCCACAGTTGCAATTGCTGCTTAATTTGGTCGATTTTTAAATTATTCACTACTTCATCGGCTAATGCTTCATTGTCTAAAATTTGGGCTTCTAACAGTACTTTATCAGCCACATTGGATATTGACAGGGTTTTCTTTAAATTAACTGCTTGCTCTAAATAATGTTGCTGCTTGAGCTTGGCTTTGGCTGTTTTATCTAATTGTTGACGTAATAAATATGTATTATTTAACATCTCTGACCATGCAGTCATCACCTCTAATAACTTCTCCATAATGATGACTCGCGCAATTAAGAACTCGGCCAATAATTGATCGACTTCGACTTGTTTGCTTTGTAACTCAATATTTTGCTCAAGCTTTAGTTTTTCTTCATCAGATAAAATCAGCCCTTTTTGTGATTTAAATGTTTCTAAATATTGTTTACTTTCAGAAAGTTGTGATTGACGTGCTTTATATTTTAACTGCAAATTTTCTAGCTCAATCTGTAACTTCTCTCTTTCTAAATCAATATCAATAATAGAAGTTTCAGTGATTTCTAACTCTGGCAACGCTTGTTTTTGCTGGGAAAAATCGGCTTGCGCCTTGGTGAGTGCTTCATCTACTGCCACAAGGCTTTGTTTCTCGTCTTCTAACAATGCTTGTTTTTGTATTAACAGCTGGGTTTCTACTTGGGAATCAAGTGATAAGGTTGCCGCAGATAGGAAAAAAGCAAGAACAAATAAATAGAAAGTGCGTTGAATCAGTAACATGTTTTTTTAACAATCTACCTTGATTTAGGACAGAAAATGACTAAAGTGGTCTAAAGTCAATGTTTGAAATTCTTTGAAATAATCATGCAATGTCAATATTAGTAGGAAATACTATTATACCTTTTATAGCACTACAACTTATAAATGATGCTTATTCCTACAATATGTTTTGATATGAGACAAACAGGTGGTTAAATTTTATAAAACCTCAAAAGCAGTAAAATATTTTCTATTAGTGAGGAATAAAAGATTTAGCATTTTCACTAAACCATCAAATACATGAGTTAATATCACAAGTTTCTGGATAAATAGGAATAGCCATGTCATCACCTACCATTCCACATCAGCTAATAGAGAAAATCAAACAAGCACAGCATATTGTCGTGTTTACAGGTGCAGGCATTTCAGCAGAAAGTGGTGTACCAACCTTCCGAGATGCACAAACAGGTTTATGGGCAAAATATGACCCATTAGAACTTGCAACCCCTGAAGCCTTTCAACGTGATCCAAAATTAGTCTGGGAATGGTATGCATGGCGTAGAGAAAAAATTAACCATGTGAAACCCAATGCTGGCCATTTAGCCTTAGTGGAATTAGCTCAACAAGTACCACAATTTACTCTAATTACCCAAAATGTAGATGGTTTACATCAGCAAGCAGGTAGTCAAAATGTGATTGAATTACATGGTAATATTCATAGAATCAAATGTGCAAATAAGCAAAATGTGGTTGAAAACTGGCAACAATTAGATGGTTCACCACCAGAATGCCCATTGTGTGGCGATCACTTGCGGCCTGATATTGTATGGTTTGGAGAAGCATTACCCGTTGATGCGATCTCGAATGCATTTGCAGCAGCAGAACAATGTGACGTATTATTCAGCATCGGCACATCTAGCTTAGTACAACCTGCTGCCTCGATCCCATTGGAGGCTTTACAACATGGCGCAACAGTGGTGGAGATTAATCCCAACCCAACACCACTGACCGAACAAGTCACATTCTCAATACTTGGACAAGCGGGTCAAATATTACCTACCTTAATACGACAATTGACCGCTTAAAGGATGTGGAACAGGCCATACCACATATTTTGGCTATCGACTTAAACGCAATGGATATTCAGGCCATTTGGTTTTCAACTCATGAAAACGCCGTTTTGCCTGAGCAGGTTCTGGATAACGGCTACCAAGCCCTTTGGTACGCCATCCATTTGTATCATCTGACCATTCACTCACAGGTGAACCTTGGCCAAAATCTAATAAAATCACATAACCTTTAGTCGATTTTTTAGGGACATCAATGTCATCAACATAAGCATGTACATCAATACCCAATGGTTTCATTTCTTCAGCGAGCGTATACACTTCTTTTTCTTGAGTTTCTTGCTCTTGTTCTAAAGAATCTAACCGTTTTAATAAATCACTATAACTCATTGTTACTCTCCCAATGTCAAAAAAATTATTGCTGTGTTGCTGTTGCCCTCGTCTAAAAAATATTAATTAATAGAACCTTTAATTATACAACAAGCGTAAGCTTTAATGCGCCTAACAAGCCTAATCTGAGCAAAATATTGGATAGGAGAATTCATCAAAATTTATTTGCAAAAGCAGGATAAAGCATAAGGTTTTAATCCGGACTGAATCAAAGTTGACCATCATGCAGCGATAAGTGATAATCATCGCCCAAAAGCCACCAAGAACTAAGGAAACATTATGTCGTTGATTCGTCCTTTTGCTGGGTTGCGTCCGTTACCAGAACGTGCAGCTGAAGTTACTGCCCCACCTTACGATGTACTTAATACCCAAGAAGCGCGTGAGCAAGTTGAGGGTCGCCCTTGGAGCTTTTTACATATTTCCAAGCCTGAAATCGATTTAGCCCCTGACATTAGCCCTTACGATCCTGCAGTGTATGCGAAAGGTGCGGAAAATTTACAACACCAAGTCAATGAAGGCGTGTTAAAACAAGACCCTCAGCCTTACTACTACTTATATCGTTTAATCATGGGTTCACATCAGCAAGTTGGTTTAGTCGCTGCTGCCAGCGTGCCTGATTATGACACTAACCGTATTCGCAAACATGAATTCACCCGTCCAGATAAAGAAGACGATCGTGTGCGCCAAATTGATGCGTTAAATGCACAAACAGGCCCTGTATTTTTAACTTATAAACATCACCCTGATATTGACGCGTTGGTGGCGGAATTGACTCAAGCTGAGCCTAGTGTAGATGTGACAGCGCAAGATGGTGTACAACATAGCTTATGGGTAGTTGATAATGCAGAGCATATTGAAACCATTACCCAAACATTTGATGCAATGGATAATTTATATATTGCGGATGGTCACCACCGTTCTGCGGCAGCGTCCCGAGTGGCGGCGAAGCGTCAAGCTGAAAACCCAAATCATACAGGTGATGAAGCATATAATTATTTCTTAACCGTTATTTTCCCAGACAATCAAATGCAAATCTTAGATTACAATCGTGTGGTCACGGATTTAAATGGTTTAAGTGCAGCGGAATTTTTAGAACAAGTTGGTCAATGCTTTAACGTGGAAAAAGTCGATAGTGCTTACAAACCACAGCAAGCGGCTGAATTCGGTATGTATTTGGAAAACCAATGGTATAAATTATCAATTGCAGCAGATAGCATCCCGAATGATCCAGTGAAAAGCTTAGATGTAAGTTTATTAGCTGATAACTTAATCGCGCCGATTTTAAACATTACTGATCCACGTCGTGACAAACGAATTGATTTTGTCGGCGGTATTCGTGGTTTACAAGAGTTAGAAAAACGAGTGAACAGCGGCGAAATGAAAGTAGCGTTTGCATTATTTGCAACCAGTTTAGAGGCTTTAATGGCGGTTGCAGATGCAGATCAAGTGATGCCACCTAAATCAACATGGTTTGAGCCTAAATTGGCAGATGGTTTAGTATCTCACGTTTTATAAGTATTTCTTAAACGTATATATTTAGGACTGCTCGCTATCTCAGTTGGCAGTCCTGTTTGATAAAACTTAACGTAATTCTAAAACGTCTTGCATATCATACAAACCTGATTCATGTTGCATTACCCATTGCGCAGCACGTACCGCACCTTTAGCAAATGTCATACGACTAGACGCTTTGTGTGTGATTTCAATCCGCTCACCAATATCGGCAAACATCGCTGTGTGTTCCCCAACAATATCACCCGCGCGAATGGTTTCGAAACCGATTGTCTTGCGATCACGCTCACCTGTTTGACCTTCACGACCATAAACCGCACACTGTTTTAAATCACGTCCTAAGGTATCTGCAATCACTTCACCCATACGCAATGCTGTGCCTGATGGGGCATCGACTTTATGGCGGTGATGCGCTTCAATAATTTCAATATCGACACTGTCTTGTAACACTTTCGCCGCCACTTCCAATAACTTAAACGTAAGATTCACACCCACGCTCATATTCGGCGCAAACACCACTCCAATTTCTTGTGCTGCATCCGTAATTTGTTGTTTTTGCTCGTCAGTGAAACCCGTTGTACCGATGACAATACGTTTTTTCGCTTCTCGACAAATGGCTAAATTGGCTAATGTTGCTTCTGGGCGTGTAAAATCGATCAATACATCAAAGTCTGGCGCAACCGCTTTTAAGTCAGCAACAACGGATACGTTCACTTTGCCTAAGCCTGCAATGTCACCTGCATCTAAGCCTAACATGCTACTTTCTGGATGTTCTAAGCCCACACTTAACACTGCATTTTCCGCTTCACCACATGCTTCGGTCAAAGCACGTCCCATACGCCCTGCTACACCCGCAATCGCAATTTTAACCATGTCTTAAATCCTTACAAAATTTCAATTTATGTTAAAGCAAAAATGGCAATCCCGATAAGTGATAGGACTGCCATTGATTGTTATATTACGCAAACACTTACGTCAGGTTTTCAAAAAACTAATCGTCACTGTCTTCAGGTTTGAAATCGGCAACTAGCTGCTGCTGAATATGCGCGGCAACAGGTTCATAACCGCTGAATTCCATGCTGAAAAAGCCTGCACCACCTGTCATTGATTTCAGTTCAGTTTGATAGTTTTCCAACTCGCTCAATGGGCAAGTCGCTTCAATTTGTAACTGCTGACCACCGCTCACATCCGTGCCTAAAATCCGTCCACGCTTGGCTGACAAGTCACCTGTGATCGTGCCCATCGCATCCTCTGGTGCAACGATTTGCATTTGCATAATAGGTTCTAAAATCTTCGGCTTAGCATTTTCAATCGCTTTCAAAAACGCCTTTTTACCCGCAGATGAAAACGCAATTTCTTTGGAATCAACAGGGTGATGTTTGCCATCGTACACCGTGACTTCTACGTCTTGAATCGGATAGCCTGCAATTGCACCCATGTCTAATACTTGCTGCACGCCTTTTTCTACAGCTGGGATAAATTGCCCCGGAATTGCACCACCTACCACTTTATCAACGAACTTAAATCCTGCACCACGATCTAGTGGTTTGATTTTTAAGAACACTTCACCAAATTGTCCCGCGCCACCACTTTGTTTTTTATGTCGATGATGCCCTTCAGCTGCTTGTGAAATGGTTTCACGATAAGGGATTTTAGGTAATTTCGTATCCACTTCGACGTTGTAATATTCTTTGAGTTTTTCCAGTGCGATGCGTAAATGCAATTCACCTAAACCAAATAATACGGTTTCATTTAAGCTAGCGTGATGTTCTAAACGTAAACATGGGTCTTCTTCTTCTAGCTTTTGCAACGAGCTGCTGACTTTTTGTTCATCGCCTTGACGCTTAATCACAATTGCCCGTCCAAACATTGGCTCTGGGAATTTCAATGATTTCAAATGAATGTAATCTTCATCGTGAGAATCATGTAATACTGCATCATGATGAATCAAATCCACTTTGGCTACCGCGCAGATATCTCCTGGAATTGCCGACTCAACTTCAATTTGTTGTTTGCCTTGCAATTTGAATAAATGCGAAACTTTAAACGGCTTGCGTCCATCACCGATAAATAACTGGCTGTCTTTACTGACTGTGCCTTGGTGTACGCGGAAGACGCTTAATTTACCCACATAAGGATCGGCCGCGACTTTGAAAACATGCGCTACGGAGTGTTTGTCTGCATCAGGTTCAGCGATAAATGGCTGCTCGTCTTCGCCTTCACCAATCATAAATGGGCGTGGATTGCCTTCTAATGGATTAGGTAATAAGCGATCAAAGATTTCCATTAATTCAGGAATACCTGCACCTGTACGCGCCGAAACAAAACAAATGGGCACTAAATGTCCTTCTCGTAAGGCTTTTTCAAACGGATCATGTAATTGTTCTGGCTTTAATTCCTGACCTTGTTCTAAATACACATCCATCAAAGTTTCATCAACTTCAACTACTTGGTCAATAATTTGTGTATGCGCGTCTGCAACGGAATCAAAATCAGATTCGCCCTCTGGATTAAAAAAGCAATCGACAACTTTTGTACCGTTTTCTGCTGGCAAGTTCATCAACAAGCATTCTTTGCCAAAGGTTTCTTTAATATTCGCAACCAATTGTGGTAAATCTATGTCAGGTGCATCGATTTTGTTAATAATAATCATGCGGCATAAGTTGCGTTTCTCTGCTTTTTGAAATAATCGTTGAGTGACCATTTCAATCCCAGACTGGGCATTAATCACCGTGGCAATAGTTTCAACCGCAGGAAAAACACTCATGGCATGGCCGATAAAATCAGGCATTCCCGGTGTGTCAATCAGATTAAAATGTTTGTTGTCATGGTCGAAACTGAGAATAGAAGAGCTAAGAGAGTGCTGGTGAGTTTTTTCTAAATTATCGTAATCACTACACGTATTGCCATTTTCAACTGTACCCGTATGCGAGATCACGCCCGCTTGGGTTAATAATGCTTCTGCTAGTGTTGTTTTACCTGAGCCATTTTGACCGACTAAGGCTATATTATGAATATCAGAAGTGGTGTAGGTCGTTGCCATTATAAACCATCCTTTGGTCGATACATACTTAACCCTCACAGCATGAAATAGTTTAGGTCAAAAGGCAAGTGAAAGCATCAAAATTATTATGCAATGCGATTGGTGAATTTTGTAAAATGTCAACGACTATTGTGTTATGCAAGCACTAAAAGACATAAGTAAACAAATCTATTGGCCATGATCTGTATTTAATATATCGATCACTAATTTACCGATATGTTGTTTTGCTGCAAATTGCTGCTGTGCTTCAACCATTTGTTTAAGAGAAAAAGTTTGTGCAACCAATGGTGACACGTCTCCTGCTTCAATACGTTTAATCAAATTTGGGAAAACCGTTTGATCTAATACAGTACAGCCGAACAAACTTAAATCCTTCAGATAAAGCGTTCTTACATCTAATTCAACTAAAGCCCCTGCAATTGCTCCCGACGTTGCGTACCGACCAAAGGGTTTAAGCACATCTAATAATTCAGGCCACTGTTGACCTGCCACCAAATCAATCACCACATCAACGCTATTGCTACCTAATTCTTTAACCAATTTTGCATCTCGGGCAATAGTACGTTCTGCACCCAGCTGTAAAATCTGTTGGTATTTTGCAGGTGAGGTGATGGCAATGACGTTTGCACCTCGTGCCTTTGCAAGCTGAATCACAGCCGAGCCAACGCCACCCGATGCACCCGTGACTAATACCAACTCATTAGCTTTCACGTTAGCGCGAGTGAGTAAATTTTCAGCGGTAGAATAAGAACAAGGAAAAGAAGCCAACTCAATATCAGTCAGCTTACTGTTAATTTTATGCGCGTGCCGTGCTGCAACTACGGTGTATTCAGCAAAACCACCATCGCATTCCGAACCAAAATACCAAGGCTGCTCCAGTGTGTGGCCATTAGCTTCAAAAAGACAAGGCTCAATTAGCACTCTTTGATTTAACATGGATTGATCGGCTTGCGCACCCACTGCCACGACTTGGCCACAAACATCTGCCCCTTGAATCCGTGGAAACTGTATAGGATTACCCGACCAACTTGCATCATTGCTATCATTGGATTTGGAATACCAACCAACTCGCGTATTGAGGTCAGTATTATTCACACCAGCCGCACTGACCTTAATCAACACATCATGCTCACCTATCGATGGAACAGGTATGTCATTACGAAATACCAGCTTATCAAAATCTCCATGTCCTGTGAGTTGGACACCTTGCATGACATTTGGAATAGAATGCATCATTGGCTATTTTCTTATTTGGCTAGGTCAATTATTGATGGGTATGCTTTCAAAAATCTAAACAACTTAAGAATAGATTTTAAAAATAACAAAAAGCTGTTTGGTGTGGAATGCCTGCCTCATCAAATATGTCACCAACCGTGATAAAACCTAATTTTTGATAAAACGCTAAAGCAACTACTTGAGCATGTATTTGTACATTGGAACAATTATGCTGTTTTGCTAAATCCATTAAGTAATGCATCATTTTACGACCAACACCCTTTTTGCGAAATGGCTTTAACACGGCGACCCGACCAATTGAGCCATTATCTAATAAACGTGCTGTTCCAACAGCTTGTTCTTTAACTCTTGCAATAATGTGTGTTGCGTGCGGATCAAATTCATCCCATTCTAATTCAGGCGGTATTTTCTGTTCTTGTATAAATACCGTTTCACGAATGAATTGAATATCTGCAAAACCAGTATCAAAATCTATTTGATGGATAGTAATCTGCATATCGGTAAGGTCATGGGTTGCAATAAATAGGGTTAATATACCATTGCAGAAAAATTTTACATCATCGTAGGTACGACTAAAGTAAAAGTGCTACCAATATTTTTAGTACTTTCAACCGTAATATTGCCCCCCATCATTTCGGCAAACCGTTTTGAAATGGTTAAACCCAAACCTGTGCCCCCATAATTTCGCGTAGTTGATGAGTCTTCTTGCGTAAAAGCCTGAAATACATTATTTAATTGACTGTTACAAATCCCAATGCCCGTATCTCTTACAGAAAAGCACAAGCACTCTGTATTCTCTTTTTGCATAGTTTTGACTTCTAAACGAATATGCCCATTTTTAGTGAATTTACAGGCATTACTTAATAAATTAATCACAATTTGGCGGATTTTAGTTAAGTCTGAATACATGTTAGCTGCTGCATTATCATAAGTAATTTCGAATGTATTATGATTTTTCTCAGCTAATGGGGTGATATTAGCTTCAACTTCATTCAGCAGTTGCAGCACGGTAAAATCTTCTAAATGCAACGTCATTTTACCTGCTTCCACTTTTGAGTAATCTAAAATATCATTAATCAACTCGAGTAAGTGTTTGCCCGAAGAATTAATTTTAGAAAGGTCAGAAACAAACTCACCTTCCTCCAAATCCTCTGCATCTTCTTGTAACATCTCGCTATAACCAATAATCGCATTCATCGGTGTGCGCAACTCATGGCTCATATTAGCAATAAATTGGCTTTTGGCTTGATTGGCATCTTCTGCTACTTGTTTGGCATTTTGTAAAGCATCAGCTAATGTTTGTAAGGTTTGATTTTGCTTTGATAATTGTGCGTTTTGGGTTGCTAATTTTTTCTCATGTTCAACAAGTTGTTGGTTTTTACAAATAAGCTCATTTTTTAAGCGGTATAACTTTAAATGTGCATAAATCCGTGCTAAGACTTCTTCTTGCTGAAATGGTTTAGTAATGTAATCAGATGCACCTAACTCAAATCCTCGCACTTTATCTACCGTTTCAGCCAGTGCGGTCATAAAAATTACAGGAATATCTTTGGTTTCTTCCTGCTGTTTTAAATGCTCACATACTTCAAACCCACTCATTCCTGGCATCATGACATCTAATAATATGAGTTCTGGCTTAGCTAAACTAACCTTTTTTAAGGCACTCTCACCATTCTTAGCCATCAATACCTTAAAGCCTTCCTGAGTTAGAAAGTTTAGTAACACAGTTAAATTTGCAGGAATATCATCTACAATCAATAAAGTACCTGCTTGCGCGTTATCTTCTTGAAGATTATTTATCATATTTATATTACCCCCCTATTCACACACTTACTCACAGTACGGCTGGAGCATCTTAACAATATCGTCATCGTCAAAGCTTTTTGCAAAAATTCTGATTTCATTGAGGATAGGTAATAAACTGGAGTCTTGCTCTTGAAGCATATCGATACAATGAAGAATTTCCATGAAATCCCCAATTTCCGCTAATGACAATAAATGTGAAGCTTGTTGTTTAGTTAAATGCGTGTGCAATGTACTGTCATAACGCACGGCTATTTCTTCTTTAGTTTCACTAGTTGTCGTTGTTTTATCGTATAACCATGTCAAAGTAAGATGCTTTTCAAGACATGCAAATAACAGCTCGGTTTTAAAGGGTTTTGGCAGAAAATCAATACAACCTGCTTCATAACTGGCTTCAATATGCTCTCCAAATACACTAGCAGAGACTGCGATAATGGGTATATGTTGAGAATTTGGCTCTGAACGCAAACGTTGTGAGGCTTGGAAACCATCAAGCACAGGCATCATTAAGTCCATCAAAATTAAGTTAGGCTTAAATGCACGGGTTTTATCTATGGCTTCACGTCCGTTTTCAGCATGGTAAATTTCAAACCCTAACGGTAATAATAAGTTTTCAATAATAACGCGATTGGCCTCTTTATCATCCACCACTAAAATACGGTATACCGACTGTTCAGCGGCCTCAATGCTGTAACCTGTTATACCTTCAAATTTATGTGATATTTGTTGCGATTCAACATGATGTTCGACAAAAGGTGCATGGACATTAAACCAGAACCGAGAACCTTGATCGAGTTCACTGGTAACGTGAATCTCCCCTTCCATCATACTAATCAAACGTTTTGTAATGGATAAGCCCAACCCTGTTCCTTGTGCACGGTGCAAAATACTACCTGATTGTCTAAAAGGTGAAAACACTTCGTCTAATTGGTCTTCTGCAATGCCACAGCCTGTATCGATAATAGTGAATTGTAAATATTGGGTTTCAAAATAATACTGTACTTCCAAGGTAACACGACCTTTATCAGTAAATTTAACCGCGTTACCTACTAAATTCATCAACACTTGGCGCAATCGTTTCTCATCGATATAAACGACTTCTGGCAACATGGTTAATGCCTTGTAACACAATTCAATACTTTTTTGTGTCGCTCGAATGCGGAACATTTCAACAATATCGTTTAAGAAACTTTCCAATACCACATCATTAGGAAAAATCTCCATGCGTCCCGCTTCAATTTTAGATAAGTCCAGAATATCATTGATTAAAGTAAGTAAGTGTTCACCACTACGGTGAATTAAATCAATACCATCTCGTTGTCCCTGACTTAAATTACGTTCACGCTGTAAAATTTGTGTATAGCCTAAAATGCCGTTTAGTGGCGTGCGTAACTCATGACTCATATTAGCCAGAAACACACTTTTTGATTGATTGGCCGCTTCCGCTTTTTCCTTGTCTAAGCGCAGTTTTTCCATATTTTTACGCTCAGTAATATCGATCATGCTACCGACAAAACTATTAATATTGCCATCAGCATCCAGCTCCAAAGCCACACTCATCACAACCCAACAGACTTCCCCATCAGGTCGAACCAAACGCCCCTCTGTTTTCCACGGCTGCCTATTTTCAATGGTTTGCTGCCAGCTTTCTAATAAGGATGCTTTATCATCGGGATGTAATACTTTAATCCAACCTTGTCCTAATGATTCCTCTGTACTTAAACCTGAAATCGTGCACCAACGTGGATTTGTATATGTATATTCACCTTTTTGATTGGCCTGAAAAATACCATTTGGTGACAATTCTGTAATCACACTTAAGCGAGTTTGACTTGTATACAGCTCTTCGTTTGCAATTTCTGCCTCTTCTTTCGCTTTGCGCAGTTTATTGTTAGCTTCTTGTAAAGAACTAATAATTTGTGCATTTAAACGATGTGAAAACCAAAGTGCTAATGCACTGATAACCGATAGAATAAAGACGAGTAACCATAGCTTTTGAATAAAATCATGCCGAGTATGGTCAACTTCCCAAAATAAGATGTCTAAATTCTGAATATTTTGTAGAGGCAAATCTAATAACTTAAATTGGTATCGATCCACTTTCTGCTCATTCAGTATGACTTTTTCCCAAGACATAGTTTCTAAGCTGTTTAGCTCAAATTTTGAGTTAAAATGGATACTGACCCCAAAATTCTCAATATCATGTTGACGTGCTGCAAACTCTTGTAAACGATCTTGTGTAATCTCATAGCCTATTGCAACAACAGAACTCGTGCCCATCTCATAATTAAACATCACCGCAAAATGGATCACCATCAGTTTGTCATTCAATAGCATTAATACAGGCTGAGTAGGAGGCTCATCAAATGCACTCATCACTTGGTCATAGAGTTGATCTTTGTAACCAAAAGTATAAGGCTGGTCTATGCGCACAAACACATTGCCATCAGGCGTATAAACACTAATCCAGTCAAACTTTAAGCCTTTGCGTAACCCTTCATGAAATGGAAATAACAAATCTAGCAGTTTATCCCGATCATTCATCAACAAAGCATCAGCCACCCGCCAGTCTTGCACAAAATAATCAGCTAAATTTTGACTTCTGGTTGCAATATCTAATAAATCATTATGGAACTCGACTTTTTGAAATTCCCATTCACTGACTTCTCTTTGATTAAAGAGCTCGTATTCTAAATAAATAATAAAAGAAATACCTGCAGCCAATAAACATACAATAATAAAAGAGGGCAGGAATAATTTAACTCGCAGATTTAGAGAGTTCATCAAAAAAAACATTGAATTTTACTCAGTTAAAAATGAATAACGCTTGATTTATCATGGTAATATGTTGCGCCAATCCATATTAGTAAATTAGTAAGGAAATGAAAATGGATTGCTTACATTCGCATTTTCATAGTCTAGTATTTTTTGTCACATCGCAAAAGCAATGACTTTGGGTAACAAAACCTTTTACTAAGGTCACACCTTCAAAAAACATCATTTGGGAAACTAACTGTTCTTTATAAAGCTGCTTATGGGGAGTGTTAGCTACAATACGTTACTCCAAATAGTATTAGGAGAATATTTGAAAATAAAATCTAACGAGAAAAGCTTTGGGTTACTACTAAAAAAATAGTACTTTCAAAAACAAATGAAAAAAATCATAACTAAAACCTGCATTAAAGATGTTATTTTCTAGTAATGCACTCAAAAAACTTATTATATGTAATGACTTAAGAGCTTAGTTATATTTTTAACCAATCTTATAGCTTGATACTTAAACTTATAACTTATGTTTTTATTTTAAGTTCCCCATCTCTTATTTTATTATAATTTATTATGATGATATAAGCTAATCAATTTTATTGACATATTATTCCAAGTATCTTTTATATCATATAGTAAAATTAGTAAGTTATAATATATAAAACCCGATAAATATTTGTGGATATTATGGTGGCTATATAAATATTAATACGCTTAGAACGGAACGTACTATCTTCTATTATTTACGATTTCATTATCTGCCGTGATTAAAGCCAAATTGTCTCTATTTTTTATAGTTACTTCGTTTACACCAAGTATTTTTTATACTACATCAGATGCTGAAATAGCATTGTTTTTGTTCTAGTATGCAATATAGCCAACCTCCAAATCAATGACATAAGCTAAAAACCATTTATTGATAATAGTTATCATTATATGATTCTTACTTTTCTTATTTTTATCAAGCCCTCTCAGAAAGTTGTGTAACAAGAATAAGTTATTTTTTCCAATTACCTTTATTTTTGCCTTTTAATGCTCTATTTTTTCTATATACAATATAAATAATAAGGTTTGTCAATACACAATTTAAGGTGTAGCATAGGTACTATTAGCTGCATATGATAGTTTATGTGCAATCGAAACCATTTTGGAGTAAAAAGGGAATTGAATTTGCATATTATTCGCTTGTTTATTCCAGTAAAACCAATTTAGGAATTTCTCTCATGCCAAAACAGTTTAAAAAAGTAAGAATGTTAGCACTGGCCTCAGCTGCAATTACAACAAGTGCAATGGCTGGTGGTAAAGGCGATGGTGCACCGACCCCTGACGCACCTGAGCCATTGACGCTTAACCAAATTCCTCACCCTTTATCAGCAATGGTTCCTCCTATCAATGACTCTGATTTTATTGATGGTGATGCAATTGCGGCTGAATTATCAGAAGATTTTAGCGACCGTGGCGTGATCTTTACTGATGAAAGCTCGAGAAATGCACGTATTGATTTTATTATTGGTAATTTACCAGCAGGTCAGCCATTAGATGTTATTTTGGCATATACAACTAATGTTGCACCTTTTGAAGATGATGACGTTCCTTTTGGTTTAGGTGGCTTTTTAGATGATGATGACGATTTGCGTCGCATTCGAGCAGATGGTGATGAATTACCACCGCCAAATGGCGATGGTGTTCAGCTTCCACCTAGTAACTTAGATGGACAACAACCGCCTTTAGACGGTCAAGGTGGTGATGGACAATTACCTCCACCTGATGGCCAAGGTGGTGACGGGCAATTACCTCCGCCTGATGGTCAAGGTGGTGACGGGCAATTGCCTCCACCTGATGGTCAAGGTGGTGATGGGCAATTACCTCCGTCTGATGGTCAACAAGGTGGCAAAATCACACATAAACCAGGGCAAAAACCAGGTAATGATGCGACACAAAAACGTGGTGATGCACCTTTAATTCCAAATGACTTAAAAGCACAAGCAGGTCAGTCTTGTCTTGGTGATAAAGGCTTTGAAGTGGTCGCGGGTGTATCTGTTCAACCAGTTGTTCCTGTTATCGGTGAAGGCACACCAACGAAAGTAGGTAGAGCCGCTTATGTTGGTCAATCAGTTGTCATTTCTGTTTCTGTCGATCAATTAGCGGATAACTTTGAATTAGGTGATGAATTATTCTTCCAAGCGATGGCATTCCCAGCAGGCACTTTTGCATCTGGCCAATACATTGAAAACATCAACCAAGCCTTAATCTCTGAGTGTGACCGTTTGATCTTAGACTTACCTGATGAAGAAGCAGGTGAATTTTTAGCTGATGGTGATGAAAGCACACCAGATAGTGGTGGTAAAGATACTGCTTGGTTAACAGGAGATGGTGCAATTTACGAAGAAGATGATGAAGAGTACGCAGAGTATGATGATGGTACTGACGAAGGTACAACTGATAATGGTACTGACACAGGTTCTGCAGGTTCTTCTTCTGGTAGTAAAGATGGTAAAGTAGAGTAATCGTAGTTTGTACCCATTGTGAATTTTCATGATGGGTACACTCCTTCCCATTTTAAATAACGCCTTTCTTTAGTTCTATTTCCAAAAATATCATGACTAAAATTACGCTTGAATCCGCTGCCGCTCATCCATTTCAAGGCAAAAAAGTAATTCTTGAACGCTCTGCACCACAACATGTGAAATTTTTAAAAAAATGTTACCAAGATAAAGAGTTCATGGATTTATACCGTTTGGTGCAAGATAGAGCTGAATCTGAACAAGATATTATTCAACGTTTGAAAAAAGAAAATCGTTTACCTATCGACAAATTAGTTAAATTAGAGTGGGTTATTTTTCGCTATACAGAGAAGCCAGATGGGATCGAAAAAGAACCTGTCGGCCTTGTATCACTTGCAAATTATCAAAAAACACATCGTCGAGCAGAATTTTTAATTGGGATTTTACCACCTGAATATCGCCGAACGGGTCTAGCATTGGAAGCCAGTCTATTAGCATTTAATATTGGATTTAACCTTTTACATTTAAATAAGTTAGTTGTATTGGTGTATGGCTATAACCAGGATGCGCAGGACAATGTTTTACAGTTAGGTTTTACTCAAGAAGGGTTTATGCATGAACAATTATATGAAAATGGTCAATTTATCGATTTATTTGTAGATGGCTTATTAGTGAAAGATTTTCGGCAAAATAAACGTTTAGCAAAATTATCACGTTATTTAGTTGGAAAAGATATTACTCAATTACCTCCAAAAGTGAAGCAGCTTTCACCCCAAGAATTACAAAATGCTAATGCAGCTTTAAACAAGCAAATCAAACACTAAACATGTCAATAACCTGATGAGCTTTATGCTGAGTTTGTCAGGCTTCATTATTTTCCATCATATATTGTTTAAATTTATTCCTATATAAAAAATCAAATATTTTACTGTAACTGATTTAAGCAATTGTTATCATTCAAAAATTCTAGCCATCATAATTTTAAAATAATACAAAACCAGCCGACTCCAACTTTAAGAATGTTTGATATTTAACATATTAAGCGACGACCAATCTGAATAGTCAAATCAATTCTACTGGATGGGCTTTATCATACAAATAGGCTGTCACATAAATTTGTTATTTACGTCACAGACTTGTCATAAATATTTCGTATAGTGTGCAGCGTCCGTTAGGGAAGCTCTATCCCCTCAGCCTTGCATCTCGCAGGGCTTTTTTTATGCCTGTAGAAAACTGATTTTAAAATATTTATCCTATTTCACGTATATTGAATATTTGCAACTTAAAACATTTCATTCTAAAAAATAAATCTCTTTGCTTAAAAAACTTAAAAAAGTGGCTTACTGACCTCATTTCAATCAGGTACTTTTTGCAATACAAGTGATAGGCGGTATTATAAATATTTATCTCATTACTCAGACATTTTATAATGGGTTGCAGCAATTGATAATGTTGTACGGTTAATTGCGTATTACTTAATTAATATAAGGATAATAACAGATGAAGTTAGAAACGCTCGCCATTCATGGAGGATACACACCCGACCCAACAACAAAAGCGGTTGCGGTGCCTATTTACCAAACAACGTCTTATGCGTTTGATGATACGCAGCATGGTGCTGATTTATTTGATCTAAAAGTGCAAGGCAATATTTATACGCGCATTATGAATCCGACCAATGATGTATTGGAAAAACGGGTTGCTGCAATGGAAAATGGTATTGCTGGCCTAGCTTTAGCCTCAGGTATGTCTGCAGTCACTTATGCGATTATGACAATTGCGACTGCTGGCGAAAATATTGTAACATCCAGCACGTTATACGGTGGTACATACAACCTGTTTGCTCATACATTCCCACAATATGGCATTGATGTACGCTTTGCTGATTATCAAGATATTGATAGCTTTGCTAAATTAATCGATAACAATACAAAAGCTATTTTCTGCGAATCAATTGGTAATCCATTAGGTAACGTGGTTGACATTGAAGCCTTAGCTGAATTAGCACACGCACATGGTTTACCGTTAATTGTAGACAACACTGTACCTTCTCCTTATTTATGCAAACCGTTTGATTTTGGCGCAGATATTGTTGTTCACGCCTTAACTAAATATATGGGTGGACATGGTAATAGTATTGGCGGCATGATTGTTGATTCAGGTAAATTCCCTTGGGCTGAACATCCTGATAGATTTGGTCGTTTGATTGAACCTGATGTGTCTTATCACGGTGTTTCATATACTGAACAATTTGGTGCTGCTGCTTTTATTGCTCGGTCACGTGTTGTACCTTTACGTAATATGGGTTCTGCGATGTCTCCATTTAATGCCTTCTTATTATTACAAGGTATCGAAACATTGCCAGTACGAATGGACAGACATTGTGACAATGCTTTAGCAGTAGCCGAATACTTAAGAGATCATCCACAAGTATCTTGGGTACAATATGCAGGCTTAGACGATAATCCAAGCAAACCATTAGTAGACAAATATATGGGCGGTCGAGCTTCCAGTATTTTAAGCTTTGGTATTAAAGGCGGACGTGATGCAGGTGCAAAATTCATTGATGCATTACAATTGTTAATTCGCTTAGTCAATATCGGTGATGCGCGTTCATTGGCTTGCCACCCAGCTACCACAACCCACCGTCAATTATCACCAGAAGAACTACAAAAAGCAGGTGTATCCGAGGATATGATTCGCTTATCTATCGGTTTAGAGCATATTGATGACATCTTAGCTGACATTGAACAAGCATTGAATGCAGCAAAATAAATAAAAAATACCATTAAATGTGCGATTAGGCTTGAGTTCATGCGGGTTCTGGGTTAGACTTAAAAACATATAGCCAATCCTCATTTACCGAGATAGTGTAGAGTTGTTATTTAGCTCTACACTTTTTTTGTGCCTCCCAACTTTGCAAATATACCCAATATCGCAACCTGCTTCCTAATCATCAAATCCTAACTATTCTATTGCAGTCATCCAAAATTTTATATAATACAAAAACCTTTTAGGCTTTATCTGGAGTTTACCACTATGAAGAAATCAAAAGGCTTTACGCTGATTGAACTGATGATTGCTGTTGCAATTATAGCGATCATTGTCGCGATTGCCGTCCCTAACTATAATCGCTATTTGGCAAAATCACGTCGAGCTGACGCAAAAACAGCTTTAATCACTATTGCACAATTACAAGAAACCTATTTTGCTGATAATAATACATATGCAACAGGCAACGGCACAGAACCTTTTAATACATTACGTGCCAAACGTGAAGGCTTTGAACTGGTAGATGGCTTTTATCGTTCAAAAGATGGCTACTACAAATTAGATTTTAAGAGAGCCAATGCCACTTATTTTCAAGTCAGAGCAACACCAACGGGTATACAGAAAACAGATGAAGAAAGTATAGGACTATGTAATGCATTCTTGCTGGACTCTCGTGGTACAAAAGGTGTTGAATATGTCTCATCTGCAAATACAGAAGATTGCTGGAATTAATTAGATTATTTTTAGATAGCTGGTATGAAATAAACCCATATCAGCTGTTAAACATTGCATATCCTTCCCTCTTTTCTTAACAACATTTCATATTTAAGTCGCCTATTTTATAACCCTTATATAATTTGTAATTGGAAAATAGATTACATGGTACTATTTTTATAAATATGCCATTGTCGATGGCTGCGAACTGACATCAGCATGTAATTGGCGTGGTAATGGCTTGATTGTCAGATGATAAAAATAACTATTTAAGAGCCAGTTCCATGACTCAAGCATTCCATTATCGTATCAAAGGTCAAGTACAAGGCGTTGGGTTTCGTCCTTATATTTATCGTTTGGCTACACAATATCAACTAATTGGCTGGGTAAAAAATATTGCGGGACAAGTTGAGGTTCATGTGCAAGGCACAATCGAAAATTTAGATTTATTCGACCACAATTTATTAAAACAAATCCCTCAAATTGCCAACCCAAAAGTACTGGTTCGTACCGCCGTTGATATAGGTGATTTTGACAGTTTTGATATTTTGGCAAGCGAAGAAAGTCAAGATAAACAAATCCATGTACCACCTGATTATTTTACTTGTCATGATTGTTTACAAGAATTAAATGATCCTCACAACCACCGTTATCGTTACCCATTTATCAACTGCACCCAGTGCGGGCCTCGTTATACGATTATTCATACATTACCTTATGATCGTCCCAATACCAGCATGGCCGCTTTCGAGTTTTGTCCTCAATGCCAATCTGAATACACCAACCCTTTAGATCGTCGTTTTCATGCACAACCTTTAGCCTGTCCTGTTTGTGGCCCTCAATTGCAATTCAAACAAGCTGATAAACTCATTGATAATACTGAATTAGCTTTAAGTGAAATACAACAAGCATTAGCAGCAGGTTATGTGATCGCTGTTAAAGGCATTGGTGGTTATCATTTGATTTGTGATGCGACTCAAGATAAAGCCGTTAAACACTTACGTCAGCAAAAGCCACGACCTGATAAACCTTTAGCGGTAATGTTTCCAGCAGATTATGATTTAACACAGCAGGTTAATTTAACCCCTGAAGAATTGAAAAAACTCAGCAGCCCAGCCCGTCCGATTATTTTAGCCACAAAAGCGGGTAGCTATAATTTGTCTTCTCTCATCGCACCACATCTCAATGAACTAGGTGTGATGTTGCCATACAGTCCATTGCATCATTTATTACTTAATGACTTCCAAAAGCCATTAGTCGCGACCTCAGCTAATATCAGTGGTGAACCTGTTTTAACCGATAACCAAGAAGTTGAAACCCGCTTACAGCACGTTGCCCAAGCTTATTTACATCATAACCGCCCGATTGTTCGACCCGCTGATGATTCTGTGTTTAAAACCATTGCCAACCAATGTCGTCCCATTCGCTTAGGTCGTGGTTTAACCCCTTTTGAATTCGAATTGCCATTCACTATGTCACAGCCAACATTAGCAGTCGGTGCACATTTGAAAAATACTATTGCATTGGCTTGGGATGATCGGGTTGTGATGTCACCGCATATTGGGGATTTAGCCACGCCGCGCAGTTTGGATGTGTTTCAGCAAACAGTTGATGACTTGCAAAAATTGTATAGTGTCAAAGCTAAAAAAATTATTTGTGATTCTCACCCTGATTATGCAAGTAGCCGTTGGGCACGAGAAATAGGCTTGCCTATAAAAACTGTATTGCATCATCATGCTCATGCTTCCGCTTTAACAGGTGAGTTTTATGGTAAAAAACGTTGGCTAATCTTTGCGTGGGATGGTGTGGGCATTGGTGAAAATCAAGAGCTTTGGGGCGGTGAAACATTATACGGAGAAACAGGCAACTGGCAGCGGGTGGGTCATTTGCGACCATTTCCATTGATTGGCGGTGATAAAGTGGTGCGTGAAATTTGGCGCAGTGCATTGGGATTGGGATTCGCATTAGGCTTAGATGATGAACATTTATTCAAAATGGTGAATTTGTTCGCAAGTAAAACAGAATTGGCTTTTTTGCGCCAAGCATGGGAAAAAAATATCAATTGTTTGCAAACTACAGCAATAGGACGTTTATTTGATGCTGTTGTGGCTTTGATTGGTTTAATGGAAGCTGCCAGTTTTGAAGGACAAGCAGGTATGTGGTTAGAAGCACTGTGCGAAGATGATGAAGAGTTCATCGCCTTACCCGTTAAACACAATAAGCAGGGTTTATGGGAAATGGATTGGTCACCGCTGTTAAATTATTTATTAGATGAGCACATTTCTATCGCCCGTAAAGCAACCTGTTTTCATAATAGTTTGGCGCATGGGTTGTTATCGCAAATTCATCGTGTCAGTGCTGAGCGGCGAATTGAACAAGTCGGCTTATGCGGCGGCGTATTTCAAAATCGTTATTTAACTGAGAAAGTAATGAGTTTATTAGAACAACAAGGAATTGAGGTGTGTTTCCCGCAAAAATTACCGTGTAATGATGCCAGTATTAGTTTTGGGCAAATAATGGAGGCGTAAGATTTCTAGTTTATACAATGAATGTATCTCGTTCCCAAAAAGCGGGCTTAGGAACGAGGTAAAAGCAAAATTAGTGTTCGCGGGTTTGCTCTTCTAACTGCTCTAAACTGATATGACGTACATCCGTACCTTTTGCAAAGTAAATGATGTTTTCACAAACGTTACGTGTATGCGCAGCAATTCGTTCTAAAGCACGCGCTGAACCCAATAAATTTAAAATAACAGGAATCATGCGTTGGTCTTCCATCATATAAGTCATTAATTGACGTGCAAGACTTTCATATTCATCATCAATTTTGAAAGTAGAGCGAATCACGTCCACCGCTTCATCTGTATCAGAACGGGCAAACGCATCTAATGCACCGTGCAACACTTCACGCACACGCTCACTTAAATGGATAAAACTCACATAATGTTTCTGAGTTAAACCTGTAATCTTGATCGACATCCGTGCAATGTTTTCTGCTTCATCACCGATACGTTCTAAATCGTTGATGGTTTTAATCACGGCCATAATCAAACGTAAATCACTAGCAGCAGGCTGACGACGCACAATCACTTGGGTACATTCTTCATCAATCGAAACTTCTAAGGCATTAATCGTGTAGTCGTTGTTGTAGACTTTCTTTGCAAGCTGTTCGTCACCTTCAGTTAACGCAGTAATCGCATTGGCTAACTGTTCTTCGACTAAGCCGCCCATACCTAATACTTGGTTATGCAAGTGGCGTAATTCTGCATTAAAGCGTTGCGAAATATGCTGCGTTACATCTCTTACATCTGACATACTTTCCTCCTTAAGACAATTAACAATTACCAATGAACAATTATCAAAAAACAGATGAATTGCAGAATATTAAAGTTGCTCATTATCTGTTAATTGATAATTGACAACTGTTAATTGATTAGCCGTAACGTCCTGTAATATAGTCTTCGGTTTGTTTTTCACGTGGATTAGTGAAGATGGTGCTTGTATCACCAAATTCAATCAACTCACCTAAGTACATAAAGGCAGTATAGTCAGAGACACGCGCCGCTTGTTGCATATTATGGGTGACAATCACAATGGTGTAATCGTCTTTCAACTCGTGAATCAACTCTTCAATTTTTAAAGTCGAAATCGGATCTAATGCAGAAGCAGGTTCGTCTAATAATAAGATTTCTGGCTCAATCGCAATCGCACGCGCAATCACTAAACGTTGTTGCTGACCACCAGACATACCCAACGCATTATCATGTAAACGGTCTTTCACTTCGTCCCATAACGCTGCGCCTTTCAAAGAGGTTTCAACCACTTCATCTAATACACGACGGTCATTAATGCCTTGTAAGCGTAAACCATAAGCCACGTTTTCATAGATTGATTTCGGGAATGGGTTAGGTTTTTGGAATACCATACCAACACGGCGACGTAAGTCTGCAACGTTTAATGAAGGTGCGTGAATATCTTCGCCATCAAGTAAAATTTCACCATTAATTTTCACCCCATCAACCAAGTCATTCATACGGTTGAAGCAGCGTAATAAAGTCGATTTACCACAACCACTGGGGCCAATGTAAGCAGTTACACGCTTTTCAGGAATCCGCATGTTGATGCCTTTTAATGCGTGCTTATCACCACCACCGTAGTAAAGGTTTAAATCTTTGACTTCGACACAAATATTTTCGTTTTCTAAATCAAGCGAAGGTTCGCCACGTCCTATAGAAGCAATGTCTACACCACGAGTTAGCGTATTGTTTTGACTCATAATATCATCCTAAAAATTTCAAGTTCGTCTCGGCAATTATCGCGTTAGCAGCTACACTGTTTCTAAGGATTTATATTGCTCACGTAAACGGTTACGAATCCAGATTGCTGAAATATTGAGCAAGATAATAACTGCAACTAACAAGAACGCAGTGGCATAGACTAAAGGTCTAGCAGCTTCTACGTTAGGGCTTTGGAAACCAACATCGTAGATATGAAAACCTAAGTGCATAAATTTTCTATCTAAATGCATAAATGGATAATTGGCATCTACGACTAGAGAAGGGGCTAATTTTACCACACCTACTAACATTAACGGTGCAACTTCTCCCGCCGCACGGGCAATTGCTAGAATTAAGCCTGTCATCATTGCAGGACTTGCCATCGGTAAAATGGTGCGCCATAAGGTTTCCGCTTTGGTTGCGCCTAGTGCCAAACTACCTTCACGGATAGACAGTGGGATACGGCTTAAACCTTCTTCGGTGGAAACAATGACCACGGGTACGGTTAAAATCGCTAAAGTCAACGATGCCCAAATAATACCGCCTGTACCGAATGTCGGCGCTGGTAATGCTTCTGGGAAGAATACATGATCGATAGAGCCACCGACTAAATAGACGAAGAAACCTAAACCGAATACACCGTATACAATGGAAGGTACACCCGCTAAGTTGTTTACTGCAATTCGGATCGTACGCGTCACAACACCTTGTTTGGCATATTCACGTAAATACACTGCTGCCACTACGCCGAATGGAGTCACGATGATTGACATAATAAATACCATCATCACAGTACCGAAAATTGCAGGGAAAATACCGCCTTCTGTGTTCGCTTCGCGTGGTTCGTCAGATACAAATTCCCAAGCTTTCCAAGCATAATGACCCGCTTTGCCACCTAACGATAAGGCATTTGGCCAGTAAGCATAAACGACTTTCGAAAAGGCAATTTCAACTTCTTTGCCATCCATGACTTCCGCTGTAAAACTGTCACGTTTAATGTCTGTGTATAAAACTGCCAGCTCTTTGCGTAAGGCTTCATACTGAATATTGTGCTCAGAACGTTTTTCCGCTAAATAAGCTTGTTCTTGTGGATCATCTTGGCGACCATCCAATTCCAAACGACGCTCATATAAACGCAAACGCTCTAAAGCATAGTTGATTTTACCGATTTGATTTTTTTCGATATGGGCAATTTTATGGTGTAAGTC
Organism: Candidatus Albibeggiatoa sp. nov. NOAA; assembly: GCA_025800385.1. Lineage (GTDB taxonomy): Bacteria > Pseudomonadota > Gammaproteobacteria > Beggiatoales > Beggiatoaceae > Albibeggiatoa. The sequence continues at coordinate 2,354 of JAOXRS010000200.1, read as the reverse complement.
TGTAGAACGTTCTAAACGCTCGATAAATACCGCTTTGGCTTCATCACCTTCAGCAACCACTTGACCATTTTCTTTTACCGACTTCAAATAGCCGTAGAAGTTACCCCATTCATGACGTTCAACCACCATAATGTTCTCTGGGTAGGTGATGTCTTGTAATTTATCAGCTAATACAGGACGGAAGTCCAAACCTAATAAATCACGGTTACCCGTTTTGACTAAATAGCGTGTAACCCATTCGCCTTCAATGTCTTTTTCGCCAGCAGCACGGACACGAGACGCGGGAATTTCTTCTTCACTACGGATTTCACCAATTAAACGTGTTGTTTCGCCTTCGTTGACATAATTGGCTTGCATCACAGCACTTGGCCAGAAATGACCTAAACCGCGCACCGCAATCAATGAGAGTAAGCCAACAACAACAATGATACTTATCGACACCGAAGAGGCTGTGAGCCAAATCCACGGGTCGCCACTTTTCCACCAATCTTTCATAAAAATCAAATCCCGAATATTCAGTTAACAATTATCAATTAACAATTATCAATTACCAATGAATCCATCTTAATCCGCTGTTTCTGTATTAAATTATTCTGAACAACGCAAGGCTAATAAACATGTTGCCTTTCACTGATAATTGTTCATTGTTAATTGTTCATTGATTAAAGTGAGCTGTATTTACGGCGCAATCTATGTCTAACGATTTCCGCTAACGTATTGAAGAAGAACGTAAACACAAATAACACCAAGCCTGATAAGAATAAGACCCGATAGTGTGTACTGTTGACTTCTGATTCTGGCATTTCAACCGCGATATTCGCTGACAATGTACGTAAGCCTTGGAAAATACTGAAGTCCATCACAGGCGTGTTACCTGTTGCCATCAGTACAATCATGGTTTCACCCACCGCGCGACCGATACCAATCATCACCGCAGAGAAAATCCCCGGACTTGCAGTTAAAATCACTACGCGGGTCATGGTTTGCCATAATGTTGCGCCTAAGGCTAATGAACCTGTGGTTAAATGTTTTGGTACGCTGAATACTGCATCTTCTGTGATTGAGAAAATACTCGGAATCACCGCTAAGCCCATCGCAATACCTACAACTAAAGCGTTACGTTGGTCAAAGTCGATACCGATAGAGTTCAACCACAAGCGCATATCACCACCGAATAACCACACTTCAACGGGATAACTCAATGTAAAGGCTAACCAGCCCGCAAATAAAATGCTCGGGATTAATAAAGCCGCTTCCCAACCTGGTGGGATTTTGTATTTCACGGATTTAGGTACGAATTTCCACCATGCGTATGCTGAAGCCAATACCACCATCGGCAGCATAAACAGCAACATGAACACACCCGGAAGATTCATTTCAATCACAGGTGCTAACCACAAACCTGCTAAGAAACCTAAAATAACCGTTGGTAATGCTTCCATGATTTCAATGGTTGGCTTGACCACTTTACGCATACCGGGAGACATAAAATAGGCTGCGTAAATTGCACCGAAAATCGCAATCGGTACAGCCACCAACATCGCATAAAATGCCGCTTTCAACGTACCAAACGCTAAAGGCATCAAGCTGAATTTAGGTTCAAAGTCATTACTGGCAGAAGAGGATTGCCATAAATATTTAGGTTGTTCGTGACTTTCGTACCAAACTTTGCCCCAAAGCGCAGACAATGAGATTTCAGGATGTTCGTTATGAATATCCCAAACTTGAATATCGCCATTTTTCTGTTCGATTAACATCACATCAGCACGCGGAGAAACCGCAATATGACGCATTTCTTCTGGCTTAGTGAAAGTATCAACGATTACTTGGCGGTTCGCTGTAGAATGATAAACGCCTACTTGACCCGAAGCATCGGCTAACAAAAAGCCTTTACGACGTTCTTCAGGGGCAATCGTGACAATTTGCTGACCTTTATGTTGGTTAAATTCACGAATTTTGGTTAAATGTTCATCGCCTTTTTCATCACGGACAGGAAACCATTGAGCAACCAAGCCGTCTGAGCTGGCAATCATTAACGAAATATCGCCTGTTAAAAATTCAATGGCTGAGATAGTTTGACCTTCTGCAACCACTTTAACTCTTTCGATAAATTCAGGATTTTCTTTGTCTCGAATATTAATAAAATATTTTTTATATCTTTATTTTTATAATTTTGAATTATAAGAAATTATGTAGAAAGATTACCACATCTTTACATCACAGCTTTCATTAGCTAAAATATTGCTTGGTTTTAAATCTCTATGAATAACATTAGCTGAGTGCATAAAATATATTCCTTTAATAATTTGATAAATGATATATTAGACGTGATCATCTGTCAATCCTTATTTACT
>JAOXRS010000179.1 GCA_025800385.1 Candidatus Albibeggiatoa sp. nov. NOAA | reverse complement strand
TCAGCTGATCCTTGGCTCATTATCAGACCACAAAGATCGCGGGCATTGCGAACAAGAATGCTGGAGCTTGGGTACGAGTTTGTCGACCTTCTTTTGCGCATGACATGGCCTTCGCGCCAAATAGGCCACGTTCGATATCTTTGGCCGCGCAGGGATGGAACTGGGTCTAATACACCAAGTCGAGGCCGGGTGGACTACCTTGCATACGGTGGATGTTGTTTTGCAGTATCGCAACCTAAAATATAATAAAATAATAATAAAAAAAACTCCTATTTTATTTCTTTACTTGTGGGGCTATGTGGGCCAAGGCTTAAAGAAAAGCACGAGTTAAACAGCATAAGTTTACAGCCTTTCAAAACACACAATGAGCTCGAAATCGGCACTATTCTGCACGCACACATTCTGAGGCTCATGTCGGAAAATAAGTTTTATTCTGTGTCAGATGATTCACTGGATTTGATGTCTGTAAAGTAACGACTTAATTAATCCTAGCCTTCGAAGGCTTGGGGGTGGATAACATCCTCCTCGATCTGCATAATTCTTCATATCATACTCAGCCTCATCCAATAACTGTTAAATATTTTACCAATTTCGCAGGTGTCCCCAGCAAATCCTTCCTTGCATGT
>JAOXRS010000169.1 GCA_025800385.1 Candidatus Albibeggiatoa sp. nov. NOAA | reverse complement strand
TATTACCGCCTTGACTCATTAACGACGAGTGGCAACTATAGTTGCCAAGTCAGTAAATGATTTTTCCAGCCGTCTCATGGTGTCCCAGAGCTGCGACTGCGTGATAGGTCTCTTGGGGTGGGGATTGGCGACACGTTCATATATGTCATAGCTTGCACCGGGACTTCCCGGGCTGGCAGGCCGAGATCTTTTCAGTCGCCGCACGGACGCTCCCAAGAATGGCCGCGCGACGCCTTCAAAAAAGTTGAGTAATTTATGATGGTGAGAACTTTTCTGGTTAATTCATATCAGATCCTGTTCAGAAGAGTTGTGAGATCATGTAACCTCTATTAGCTTGTTCATATTTATCTAGAACTGGTAATTAAACGCATGACAATAAAAGTTGGCAACTATAGTTGCCACTCGTCGTTAGCGTAGTCAGAATATCGGGTCAACGGTAATTTTTGCTGAATAATTTATACATTTTTCGGGTTCTTGTAATTTTTACATTGTGACCCAGCACCCCAGACCTCAAATGAGAATTACTAACAATATTTGCTGAAAAATATTTCTGCTATACTTACTTTTGAGGGATATCAATCGAGTATGAATGCTCAGTGTCATTGCTTGGTACAGTACCATCTATGCTGTGATTTGTATTTTCCCCCTACATATTTTGTTTATTTTGAAACCAAGTTAAATACATGTTAGGTAAAGTTTACAGAAACAGAATAATGCATAATAGTAGTGGTTCATTTCACGCGGATGAGGGGCAGTCCTGGTATGTAAAGTGAAAACGTATGACATTGTGGTAGCTTTGCGCTATAACGATGACCGTTTAGACCCATGGGGTTGTGTGTGTCAATTTACGAGTGAACTCGCACCTATTATTAGGCC
>JAOXRS010000159.1 GCA_025800385.1 Candidatus Albibeggiatoa sp. nov. NOAA | reverse complement strand
CTTCCGATCTACATATGATATAAGTAGGTAAAAATGAGCCTTGTGAATTTTGAATTGATTGATTGATTGATTGATTGATTGACTGACTGACTGACGGATGGACGGACGGACGGACAGAAGGACGGATGGACTGCTTGCTGGCTGGCTGGCTGGATTGATTGATTGAATGATTGCAAGTGACTCGCTGACGGACTGTTAAATGAAAAGAATACTGAATGGATTGTTGAATTACAATCAAAGTAGTAGTAGGGAGTAGTAGGGAGAGGGATTATATAACCCGAGTTCCATAGGGTGCTTATCAGAGAACAGGACCAGAATACAACAACTATGGCCTCCAGTTTCTAATTTGATGATGGATATATTATATTTTAGTAATAATTAACTAATAATTATAATATTGTTCTCAGGTTTCACTTGTAATAATAATAATAATAATAATAATACTAATAAGGATAATTATTGTTATTATTATTAGTAGTAGTATTATTATCATTATATTAGCAATAATTTTTAACATGTTTACACATGTTTAGGAGAATATTAATTTTATTTAGTATCTTACATTGTGTTTAGGAGATGCTAACAACATCTACACAATATACTATATTTAATTATCTTTTCTTTCCTTTCCTTGGCAATACTCTATAATGTGAAAGGGAATGCAATGTTGTTGTTGTTGTTGTTGCAATCTTTAGTGTATCACATAATTATCTATACCAGCAGCTAAAGTCATAATAATATTATTCCCTGTCAACAACAAAGCCAGAACACAGCCACGAAAATGTGAACAGTTTAGGTAAAAAAAACGGTCCATGAGCATGGGGCACCTAGCAATTGCACAAGAACTGAAGTCAAAATGGTCGAACAACTTTCAACAAATTAGGGCATCAAACAGAAATGATAAATCGTTGTGCGTGTTTTGATTTTGCATTTAACTCACCAAAGGCATCCACAAGTTTAAACACTTTCAGAATCCTGGTGGAACAACTATGGTCGTATCCAACTACACCATGATTTGGGTAGATTGGCAAGAACCTGTTATCCTGCAACGAAATTAAAACACGAGAATGTGTTAATACCTTCACAGCGAATTGGCTTCATTTTTCCTTCGGTCTTTAAGCTTTAGTAATCCTTAAAGAGGCCGTTAAGTCGCAAGAAAGCCTGAGCTTCAGTCCTAAAATTGCCATAAGCCTGGATGAGCGGTAAATCCCTGTACAACTCGTTCATCAAAATTTGATTTCATATAAGCTTAAGACATTTGCGTTTGGCGAGAAGCTTAATAAATTCACTCATGAATTATTAATGTTTATAAAGAAAGAGCAATACCTTCCATTGTTCCATAATGTGGAATTGGTTTCTTTCGGAGTGCAGGTCTTCAGCACACTTTGAGCAGAAGAACTGTCTTGGACCGCAGTAACGACATCTTAAAGATGGCGCCCGTTCCTTGCAAGCGGAACAAAGAGAATTATCCGGCAGAGCATCTCCCTCCACATTAGCACTTAAAAGATTCTCACGAATTTTATCCCAGTTGGACATGGCGTTAATGTTTCTTCGGTATTCTCCAGAGGTCTGAGCCTCTGGAGAAAACACTGATATCTCGTGATCGCCGACTTCATCCTCTTCTGGCTCTATCGGTGAGGACCTTGAATCTGAGTGGCTTCTGTGTTCACTTGAACTTACTGATAACGGCGTATGGCGAATAGACTTGCCGGTTCTTCCAAGAACAATTGTTCTAAGAGCAACAGGCTTAAACTTCTTCATTGTCCAAGCCTCGTCCAAGCCTGCACTTATTGCGAAAAACAAAATGGCCGCTCTGGATAACTACGTTATACGGCACGACTGGTCACTGCGGTGGCTGGGATGGCCTAGACGATCATTTTACTTGGGTGCTACCCATATTCTCAATTGAGAAATAGCGGGTGTTACCCTTTGAGAAAATGTGATACGGGTGTGTAAACATAATAGAGAATAACGATAGCTGAACCATTTTATAAAATGTTCAGCCTGTTGGTCTAGTACTTGGTGATCCTTGCAAGAGAAATGAAGCAGCTGACTCAGCCATTCATGGATATCATATGATAAAAGGCTCACAATAAAAGATCCAAAACTAAGCGGCTCAGAGGAAGAGCCAGAAGACGGCGTCTTGAGAATTAAAACGACAGAATTATAA
>JAOXRS010000143.1 GCA_025800385.1 Candidatus Albibeggiatoa sp. nov. NOAA | reverse complement strand
GACGATGATGATCTTGATGATGACGACGACTTAGGCGACGATGATGATCTTGATGATGACGACGACTTAGGCGACGATGATGATCTTGATGATGACGACGACTTAGGCGACGATGATGATCTTGGTGATGACGACGACTTAAGCGACGATGATGATTCTGATGATGACGACGACTTAAGCGACGATGATGATTCTGATGATGACGACGACTTAGGCGACGATGATGATTCTGACGATGACTTAGATGGCGATGACGATTCTGATGATGACGACGACTTAGACGACGATGACGGTTCTGATGATGGCGACGACTTAGGCGACGATGACGATCTTGGTGATGACGACGATTTAGACAACGATGACGATTCTGATGATGGCGACGACTTAGACGATGATGATTCTGATGACGACGACTTAGGCGACGACGATGATCTTGGTGATAATGACGACTTAAGCGACGACGATGATTCTAATGATGGCGACGACTTAGGCGACGATGACGACCTTGGTGATGACGACGACTTAAGCGACGATGATGATCTCGGTGATGATGACGACGACTTAAGCGATGAAGATGATCTTGAAGAGGAAGAAAATAACTAATAGTGAGTTAATGACCTCCTCAAAAATATAACAGACATTTAAGCGAATACTGAACGATATTAAACCTCTGTTATCTCTTAATTGGGCGAATCCTATGGGTTTGCCCTTTTGCATTTTACCATCTATAAAAACGTTTATTTTAATTATCAAGTTGTGCTTGAACATGTTATTTTACTCATTCTCGTATGGCAGAGAAGCGTACTGTTTAGTACTGCATAGCAACAGTATTCTAAAATGCTAAAAACTCTCACATCCCAAACAAGGAAATAACAATGAAGCAAACACAACCTAAATGGCTAGTTGCAGCTTTAGGCACTGCATTACTAGTTGGTTGTAGTGATGATGACGATAAACATCGGCTTAATCAACGCCCTGATTTTATTAAAGGCGAAATCATTAACCAGCACTATGAACTTGATGCCGATTTATTGACCGCTGGGGCTGGAGGAAGTGGCTTAGCATCACCTACCAATCTCCCACCTGCAACAGACCCTAATAATCCCACCGCCCACGAACTCAGAAAACAAGCCATTTTTAACAACTTCCGTGCTTTGCAAGACACGCGAGATGCAGCGGGCTATGACAGTTTATATGGGCCGAATGTACCTGAGACGGCAAATGATGGGCGTATCACAGGCACTGAATATATGGCGTTCAGCGATGATGGCAGTGGCAAACAGAACGTAGTGCTATTGGTGCAAATCCCCGATACATTTGATGTTAATAATCCTTGTATCGTGACAGGCCCTTCATCTGGTTCACGAGGCATTTATGGCGCAGTCGGCACATCAGGTGAATGGGGATTAAAACAGGGTTGTGCAGTTGCTTATACCGATAATGGCAAAGGTGTGGGAACACACGACCTTATCAGTGATACGGTTAACTTAATTGATGGCACACGCACAACAAGTAATGATGCGGGTAACAACAGTCATTTCACAGCAGAAGGTGATTTAGGTACTTACAATTCCACATTTCCAAATCGCATTGCAATGAAACAAGCACATTCACAGCAAAATCCTGAAGCTGATTGGGGTAAATATGTATTGCAATCTATCGAGTTCGCATTTTATGTACTCAACTTGCCTGAAAATTACGGTATTACAGTCGGTAGTCAAGAACGCGTTAAAATCACACCTGACAATACCATTGTGATTGCTTCCAGTGTCTCAAACGGCGGCGGTGCATCAATTCGCGCAGCTGAGCAAGATACCAAAGGCTTAATCGACGGTGTGGTCGTCTCAGAGCCAAATATTAATCCTAAAAAATTATCGCAAAATCAGGGTTTTAATATTCAACAAGGTTCAAAAATATATAACCATAACAACATCGGTCGTCCTTTAGTTGACTACGTCACGTATTACAATTTATACCAATCTTGCGCCAGTGCAAATACGCCTTTGAAACTAGGCCAAAACCCTGCAACAGGTACACCTGAAAGCGCAATTGCATTAGGCATGGCAGGTTTTGAAGGGCGTTGTGATGCGTTAAAACAAGCGGGCTTATTAGAATCAAGTACTTTAGATGCTCAAATCGCTGAAGCACAACAAAAACTGAATGATTATGGTTTATTGCCTAGCAGCAATGTGATTGCACATACTTATGGGCGTTTTGATGTATATGCCTCGATTGCCATGCTTTACCCTAATTCATATGGTCGCTCTTTAGTGACAGATAATTTATGTGATTACAGCTATGCCTATGCAAATGGAAGTAATGCGCCAGAACCGAAGCCACAAGCATTATTAGCGGCGGATTTTTCTGCTGGCAATGGGATTCCACCTTCTAACAGCACATTTTTAATTAATAACAATGGCAATAATGGAGCAGGGGCAAATTTCCGCACAACTTTAAATGCTGATGGTGTGTTGGATGAATATTTAGCAGGCGCACTATGCTTACGGCGGTTGGCGAGAAATCAAAATATTGATGGTAGCCCATTAACAGGAGATGAAGCAGCTTGGGCGGAACGGATTCAAACAGGATTAGAGGGTATTTTGGGTTCAGGCAATTTACAAGGCAAGCCATCAATTATTATTCATGGGCGTGATGATGCTTTGATTGCGGTTAATCACTCATCGCGTTATTACTATGGACTTAATCAGAAAATGGATGAAAATAGCCAATTAGCTTATATCGAAGTCAAAAATGCACACCATCTTGATTCGTTTAACGAAGCCTTTAACATGGATACACAAATTCCATTGCACTATTATTTTTCAGAAGGGCTGGACATCATGTATGCGCATTTAAAAGAGGGGGCGGCGTTGCCAAATAGCCAAGTGGTTGATACTTATCCACTGGAAGAAACTGGAGGCGACCGTTTACAAGCTGGCGTGAATTTGCCCGATATCGGCAGCGATAAGACATGTCCTATTACTTTTGAAAATAATGTGCTGACGATACCTGAGTGTGATAATTCTTAGCAGTTAAGTGTTGCTACCCTGTTGGTTTACATAGATATAGCTAATTTTGGTTTATGTGTTATTAGGACTACCAGTCCTGTATCACTTTAAAAGAAAACAACTATAGTATGCCAAACAAGGTAGCAAGTTTAAAACTAACGTGTAACCCAAACCCGCATCAAAGATAATAACTTACTTGTCTCAACAGGCTTCGCCAAATAATCACTTGCACCCGCTTCAATACACTTATTCGCATCATCTTTCATTGCTTTGGCAGTCAAGGCAATAATCGGCAATTTACGGAATAGACTTTGTTGACGGATTTTTTGCATGGTCTCATAGCCATCCATTTCAGGCATCATAATATCCATCAATACAATGTCGATGTCAGGGATTTTCTCAAGTTGCTCTAATGCCTTTTTACCATTTGGTGCCATAAACACCTTCATGCCTTTGCTTTCCAAAGTCGCCGTCAAGGCAAATACATTGCGTGCATCATCATCAACCAATAAGATTTTCTTGTCTCTTAACTGAGCCTCTTTGTCGTGCGCCAACTTTAACATTTCACGCTGAGGTTCTGGCAAATGGGATTCCACTTGGTGCAAGAATAAAGTGGCCTCATCCAATAAATGTGTGGGAGATGCTACGGTTTTTAGTGTAAGCTGGCTATTGTAAGAATCTAACGCTGATTCTTCCTGCTCAGTCAATGGGCGTTCAGGATAAATAATGATCGGAATATCCAGTAAACGACTATCTGCGGCTAAATCAGTGAGTAGTTTGATCCCATTATTGTCTTCAACGGTTAAATCCAGTACCAGACATTCATAACTGTGTTGGGCTAATGCATCCAACGCTGTGGTACAGTTGTTGGCTCTGGTAATATCAACTTGCTCATTATTTAGGGTATCTGCAATATTTTGATAATGCTCATCACTGTCAGTAATCACCAATAGGCTCTTAACGTGCTTGTCGATAAATTGCTCAATTTTGCTAAATGTATCACCCAGCTCGGTCAAACTCACAGGTTTTAACGCATAACCAATTGCCCCCATTTGTTTCGCTTGTTGTTGACGCATATCACCAGAAATAAAATGCACAGGAATATGGCGGGTTTCAACGTTGTCTTTTAAGTGCTCCATCACACTAAGGCCATCGACTTCAGGTAAACCCACATCCAGAATAATCGCGCTGGGTCGATAATATTCCGCAAGCTCGATACCGCTGCGCCCATCTAACGTCATCAAACACTTAAAGCCTTTCTCTTTTGCCAATTGCTGGATGATTTGGGCAAACTCTTGCTCATCCTCGATAATCAATAATGATTTATCACCTTTTTGCACATCATCACGATCATCTTCTATCTGCGCTTTTTGCTGGGTAATAGGTTGTGGCGATGGAGTCGCAAAAGCTTGAGTTTCAGCTGAAGCAGGTGCAACTACTTGTTTAACAGGCGTAGGCGTAATAGGTGCTGCTGTTTCTTGCTGTGGTGTTGCAGCATTATTATAGGTTTTAGGTAAGAAAATCGTGAAACGGCTACCCTGATCGATCTCACTATGCAGTTGAATTTCCCCACCCATTAATTGCGCTAACTGTCGTGAAATTGATAAACCTAAACCTGTGCCACCAAATCGACGACTGGTCGTGCCATCTGCTTGTTGGAACGCCTCGAAAATAATTTTTTGTTTGTCTTTCGGAATACCAATACCTGTGTCAGTAATACTGATGGCGATACTATTGGCCGCTGTTAATTCACTGCGTGATAAATCATCATTGGTGTTAGGTTGGCGAACCTCCAATGTAATGCCACCTTCTTGAGTAAATTTAAATGCATTAGATAACAGATTATTAATAATTTGATTTAGGCGTTGGTTATCACTGTAAATCGTGCTAGGCAAATTATCCGCTTGCTTGATTTCAAAATAGAGTGACTTTTCTTCTGCAACATGGGTAAATTTCTGTTTTAAAATGTGCAGCATATCTGTTAATTCAATGGTTTCTGGGTGAATTTCAACTTTACCCGCCTCCACTTTAGATAAATCAAGAATTTCGTTAATCAAGGTCAATAAATCTGTGCCCGCGCTGTAAATGGTTTGAGCACATTCTAGTTGTTTAGTGGTTAAATTTTGCTCTTGGTTTTCAAGTAATAACTGTGCCAAAATTAATAGACTATTCAAAGGAGTACGCAACTCATGTGACATATTAGCCAGAAATTCTGACTTATATTTACTTGCCAATTCTAAATCTTCAGCTTTGGCTTGAATCGCAATTTTAGCTTTTTCCAATTCTTGGTTTTTGCGTTTCACCTCAACTTGCTTTTCAGTCATCAACTTATCACGCTCTTTCAACTCTTCATTGGTTTGGCGTAATTCTTCTTGTTGTGCTTGTAACTCTTCTTGCTGGGCTTGCATTTCCTCAGTTTGTGAGCGCAACTCTTCGTTAGCTTCCTGCATTTGCTCTTGTTGTGCAGTTAATTCTTCTGCTTGTGCCTGACTTTGTTCAAGCAATATCTGCATTTTGTCGCGAGATTCTGCGGTATTAATTGCAATCGCCACATTTGGCATAATTTGAGACAAGAATTCTAGTTGCACATCTGTAAAAGTGTCCAACGAGGCAATTTCAATCACCCCTTTCACTTCTAACTCATATAAAAATGGAATCACTAAAATCTCGGTCGGCGCGATCTCTCCTAAACTCGACTGCACATTCATATAGTTTTCAGGCGAATGATTGATGGTAAACATTTTCTTCTCATAAGCCGCTTGACCGATAAGGCCTTCACCGATTTTCACTGTATTCGCGCCATCAGTACGTCGTACGTAAGCATGAGATGCAATCATTTTTAAATAAACAGTGTCTTGGTCTTTAGATAATAAGTGAAATACGCCGACCTTGGCATTAACATAAGGAGTTAAGAAATTAATAATATTTTCAGCCAGTTGTTTAATATCTTGTTCACCACTGACTTGCTCATTAAATTGGGTTTGGCCGCTTTTCAGCCAGCTTTCGATCTCATTTTTAGTTTTAGCTTGAGCTAATTGGGAGGCGGTTGATTCCAGTGCCGTTTTTAAATGGATAAAATCGCCTGCATATTTTCCTGTGAGTTCAACGTTCATATCACCCTCAGCAAGCTGTTTTAATACCTGTGCAGTTTCTATCAGGACAGCACGCATTTCTTTTACCATTTGTTGCACAGAAGCATACACCCCTGTTGCTTTATGGTTGGTATCTTCTTCAATAATGGTTAAATTGCCTTGTGCTACGTGTGCGGTAATTTTCGAGATTGCAGCTGGCTCACCACCAACTTGATGCAAGATTTCTCGAATAATATAAATACCTGCCCCGATACTGACTAACAACAAAATAGCCGTACCCCAAAATAGGGCATGAATACTGGTCTGTGCTAAGTCAAGGCTTTTCCCTTGTCGAACCTCCATTAAGCTTTCTTCTTCAGCAATAAAAGCAGCCATTTTTTGCCGAAACTGATCGAAGTACTGTTGACCTTTCCCCTCTGCGACTAAATCTGCCATATCATCCATGGTTTCCGAATCACCAATAGTGCGACGTAAAGCAAACAACGGTTCAACCACTTTTATTTGCCACTCCGTCAAGGTATCCGATAGCTCTTCTAGTAAAACAACCTGAGATGGATTGTCAGACACGGTTTGCTTCAAAGTAGATAGAATCTGTTTAAAAACTTTTTTGCCTTCTATGTAAGGTTCTAGAAACTCTTCTTTACCAGATAATAAAAAGCCGCGCTTTCCTGTTTCCATATCCGTTGCCGCCGCAAGTAGGCGATAAGCCTGAGTCATGACAAGGTAAGTATGCTCAACCCGATAGTCATTTTCTTTAATATATTCAAGATTTTGTTTATTCTCAGCTAATACGGTTTCAGTATGATCTGTGCGTTTAACTAATAGCTCTTGCTCTGCTTGGATAAATACAGCAATTTGGCGACGAAAATTATCAAAGTACTGTTTGCCTTGTTTTTTAGCCACAAATTGATTGATTTCTAAAGCGTCTTTTTTACCTTCATTGACTTCATAGCGTAAAACTAACGCTTTTTTAGCAATATTATCGACCCAAATTTGGATGGTTGTTTCTATTTGGGTGAGCCGATTGACTTGGCTGGGGTTATCACTGACTTTAATTTGTAATGCTTTAAGTGCTGAGAAAAAAGCTTGTTTACCACGTTCGTAAGGTTGCAAAAACTCTTCATCACCAGATAGTAAAAAACCGCGTATGCCTGTTTCCATATCAACGGCATGGGTTAAAATCACTTTGGCAGCAGTAATCGCTTCATGGGTATGTACCACCCAGTGACTGGATTCATTTAACACATCAACATGCTCACGGCTTGATTCCATCACGGTTTCAAACTGTTTATTACGTTGAGTGAGTAACGCTTGCTCTCGATTGATGAAAGTATTTATTTGCTGTCTAAATCGATCAAAATAAGTTTTGCCTTGTGCTTTCGCAATTTCCTTTGCCATGTCGTTCATGGTCTTGGCATCACCTATTTGACGGCGTAATGCAATTTGTACTTCAATCCAATCTTTACGCCATTGCTGAATAATCTTTTCTGCGTCTTCTAATCGTCTAACTTGTTCAGGATTATCACTGACCGTGATTTGTAGCTGTTTAATTTGATAGTCAAAATGATTGATGCCCTGCAAATAAGGTTGCAAAAAAGTATCTTTACCTGCCAGTAAAAAGCCTCTTGCTCCTGTTTCCATGTCGATTGCTGCTGTTTGAATAGTTTTCGCTTGACCAATAGCACGGTGTGTATGCTCTACCCAATTACTTGCTTGAATTAATTGTTGAAGGCTGGTGATGGCAACAATACTGAGTATCAAAAATAAGATTAAGATAAAGCTTAAGCTAACAGCAATTTTCGTTTTTAGACTCATCGTCATGGCAATCCTTTTTTTACAGCATGAGATTTATATATCATACCTTATGAAATTTTACGTGACGAAAAGGTAAATGTGGTAGCTTAAAGTGTATAAAACTAAATTTCTGTTTGTTCAGACATAAAAGGCAAATAGACGCGAAAAGTGCTGCCAATGTTTAACTCACTATCGACTTCGATATAACCCCCCATAATTTCAGAAAATTGTTTACAAATATGCAGTCCTAAACCAGTACCCCCATATTTACGTGTCGTGGAAGTATCAACTTGAGTGAAGATGTTAAATAAATTTTGTTGTTGTTCTGGACTCATGCCAATACCTGTATCTGAAATCGCAAAGCATAACCAGTCTTTGCCTGCATTCTGAATGGTCGATACCATCATCCAGATTTCACCATGGTCAGTAAATTTGCAGGCGTTACTCACTAAATTTAGTAAAATTTGATTTAATTTAGCTCGATCTGTGTATAAATACAGTGAGTCATCAACATCAGAGATATTTAAGTGATTAGATTTGTCAATGGCGAGAGACATACTTTGTTCTAATATTGTATTTAATAAAGCAGAAACTTGTACTTGTTCATTAATAACGTCCATTTTACCTGACTCAATTTTTGATACGTCTAGGACATCATTAATTAGAGAAAGCAAATGTTTAGCCGAATTTTGAATGTGTGTTAAATCTTGCAGGCAGACTGTTTTGTCTTCTAAATACGTTTCAATCTCTTCTATATCTTCTTCAAGTATCTCGCTATAGCCAATGATTGCATTTAAGGGGGTACGCAATTCATGACTCATATTAGCTAAAAAATTACTTTTGGCTTGATTCGCTTGCTCGGCTTTTTCCTTGGCTTCTGTGAGCATATGCTCGGCTTGTTTGCGTTTTGTAATGTCATTAAATGTTAAGACCGTTCCCGCTTTATTATCAGAGCCTTCAAGCGGTATCAGTGCACAATCAACTGGGAATGTATGTCCATTTTTATGATAAAACAGCATATTATCACTTTCATAAGTATGTCCTTTTAAAATAGCTTGATAAAAAGGCGCATTCATAAAAGCATCTTGCAAGTTGACCCCAGTGTGTTGACAAAACAGATAACAAGCAGGCTGTCCGACTAACTCTTTAGTTGAATAACCCAACATTTGTGCTGCAGATGGATTGATGAAGGTAATTTCTGCCAATAAGTTAAAACTGCAAATGCCATCGCTGACAGTTTCTAAGATCAATTCATTGTAATGACCTAATTGCTCTAATTCGCCATAAGCTTCAGATAAGTAATCATTGGCTTTAGCCAGTTCTGCCGTGCGCTCTTGTACCCGCTGTTCTAAAACATGGGTTTGTTGTTCGTTTTCAATAAAGCGTAAATATAAATGCAGGCGATTAACAAGCTGTGCGGTGTCAATAGGTTTGGTGAGATAATCTACAGCTCCAATGGAATAGCCTTTGGTTTGAAACTCCATAGACTTGTATGCTGCAGTTAGAAAAACGATAGGGATATGCTGGGTTTGTTGAATCGAACGGATAATTGATGCGGTTTCAAATCCATCCATTTCAGGCATTTGGATATCTAAAATAATCAGTTCCACACACTCTGTCATAAGTATGCTTAAAGCCTCTTGCCCTGAGTTGGCTTCTAAAATATTGGTTTGTAGATGTTGAAGAATTAAAGTACGTAATGTAAATAAATTGTTCCTATTATCATCAACAATGAGAATTGTATAGTTTCTGTTGTCACTCATAATTTTTAAGCCTATTGTCAGGATAAGTGAAGATAGGTAAGTGAGCACTCCCTAATTTCTGACACGCCTAATTACTACACCATCTATTTTATAATTATCTCTGGTTTTCAAACAATTAGTGTGTTATTGAC
>JAOXRS010000139.1 GCA_025800385.1 Candidatus Albibeggiatoa sp. nov. NOAA | reverse complement strand
AGCCAAATAGCACTTGGCAGCTATGGTGCACATGCTGCAGGTTTTTAACTTGTTATATATCAATGGTTCACGATTCGAACATACTTCTATTATATCAATATTGTGCGGCTACGTCCGGCCGTCTGGAATACGTTTATAATGTCAGCAGCAAAACTTTGTCACGATAGATTCGTTTGCACTGAGCTATTTGTTTATTAAAATCGCATATTTGCACTGCAGTTGAGAGGTTTTTGACGATGTAGTTAACAAGAATTGAGTCTTTCAGTTCTTGATACTTGTAGCTTTAGCAAACTGAAAAAAGTATAAACAGTGTCTCGGCCGGAAATGTGAACTCATACCGGGTAGCGCTTGGCGAATTCAACCTCATTTGTCGTACTCGTGCTGCGAGATTAGTGTGTATTTCTTTTTATAGTGGGCAATAAATAAATACCAACCGAACAAAAAATAATGGTTACTTTATAGATTTAGCTATTTATTTTCCTTGCTGATGTCGTTCTGACTTTAAATTCAGCCATGTGTGTTTATAGTGAATGGACCAGAAGCGTGCTGGATAGATTATAAGCCCTCGATCGATTCTTATACATATCGTCATGACCAGGACTTGAATAATAAACACTGTGCGGC
>JAOXRS010000132.1 GCA_025800385.1 Candidatus Albibeggiatoa sp. nov. NOAA | reverse complement strand
GTGCGCCAATGTTCTTCTATATCTTGCACCTGTATGTTCTAAAAATTCTCTATCTTTGTGCGCTTTTAGCCTTTGGCAAGACTAAAGGTGCCTATTATGGCGTAGATGATCTCTATATGGTTTGGCTTTGGAGTATCGCGTTAGTGGTTCCTCTTTATTACCCTACAGCTTGGTTTGCTAGATTAAAGGCGAGGCGAAGGGATATAACTTGGCTGCGTTATCTATAGCGACTTAGAGTAAACCCCTAAAAATTCTTGGGTCTAAGTGCGGAATAGGTCGGGTTTGAGGCTCGGTACAAGCACTTAACTGCGCCAGTCGTTTTATCCCGCTCCCATCTCTCCTGTTGCCTAAACTCCTTCAGAACCGAGCCTGATTTGCGCTCTAGGAAATTGCTCATGACCTTTGGGGATAAGTCATCCAGCTAGAGTCTGCTGCTATACGATGTAATACTCGTAGATGAGATGCTAGGCTCGGATAGAAAGTCGAAACTGCCCATTTCGCACGATTTCTAAAGATCTTTTTTAAGAGGCTTTGACATTCTCGATTAAATCCAACATCGGGGTATCGTGGTTGAGGATTTGCATTAGCAATGCACGCGTATTTGTATTGACTCTAAAGCTAATCAATAGGTTCTACCGGCTGGTAAGTTTGATAGAAGCTCGCTGCTAAATTCCTTAGCCATTGGTGGCCTGGGTCTGAATTAAAAATCTCTGGCCAACTTAAATAAATGGGGAGGTCGTGTTTAATTGGCGACTCAATAATTCTTAGGTCGTGTTCATCCGCGAATTTGAGTGCAACTCGATAGGGAAGGGTGGCCACTAAATTGGTGGAATTCAAAATTCTAGGGTATGCATGTAAATTATGAACCTTAACCGAATACCCACGTTTAAAGTTACTTTGCCATAGCTCCCTGTCTATGACGGTTGCTCCATAATTTTTAGGGAAGCCAAGCACAATATGATTTTGCTCTGAATACTGTTCGTAAGTGAGTGAGTCTGTTGATATAGGGTGATCTTTTCTAACAACACACACATTTCGCTCTATAGCTATCTTCTGGGAGCAAATACCTTTCTCGTTTACATCAAACGGTTCAATCCAAAGACATAAGTCAATCTCTCCAAGAAGCATTCGTTTTTTAGCGTTATCAGATTGGAGTGGGACTGTATCAATTTGAATGTTGGAGTTGTGAGCTTCAATGTGCTTCATTAAGTGAGGGAGAATCAGCAAGTCTCCAGCATCGCCTAAGGCGAGGTTGAAGTGCCTATTGCTTGAACTTATATCAAAAGTGTTATCAGTACCAAAAGCTTCACTGATGATCTGCAGAGCTTTGCTGACGGGAAGTGCCATATCTTGAGCTTTGGGTGTAGGCTTTACGCCATGCCCTGATCTCACAAATAGAGGATCACCAACAATTTTTCTAAGCCTTGATACGGCGAGACTCAAAGCTGGTTGGCTCATTCCTATCTTATCGGCGGCGCGGGACATATTCTTTTCGGCCATTACAGTGTCAAAAACGGTAAGTAAGTTTAAGTCGAGTCTTCTTAAGTTGGTCATAAATCCTTAATCTATTTTCAATGTAAATAGATACTATTTCCAATTCAAATTAATAAATACTGTTACTTTTGTTAGAGTATCCATTATAGCGTTTGTTGACTAGTGATTGATACTTGAATATTTGCAGATCAGTATAAAGTATGGTTTTCCGACGAAAAAAATATTTTTCGAATCCTAATTTAGTTAAAAATTTATATTAAATCCTATCAATGAAATTAATTGATTTGTTTCTAAATTTTATTTTTGAACAGGGGATTGTTTATAAGAATCAATGGTTTGAAGGAATGTTGTTGACTTAATCTGGTTTTGATTTCAAATTTGGAGTTAGATCCTCTCTATAATAAAAAGTTAAAGCAGAAATGTTTTTCTTATTAATCTGATATTTTTTGGTGGAATATTGTTTTTTGAATAGACGTAAATACGTCCACAGGGCTGCTTTACCTGGCCTTTTGTTGATTCATTTGGTTGCCCTATCTTTATCTCATTTTAAATGATGATGTCTTTAAGAAGTTGGGGGGCAGGATATTTTCTTCAGCGCATATTTGGATTTTGTCTCTTTAAGTAATAACTATTGGAAGAATGTGTTTTTATTGAAGTTATATCAATTAGTGGAAATACTTAGTTTTAGTAAATTGAAAGATTGGTTAAGTTTCGCATTTTTAAACGCGATTATCTTTCGGTAGTCTCTGTGAAATAACCTGTGGGGATGGTTTTTCGGTTGGTTAGCACTTTTTTGTGTGAATTCTATTTGCCTAGTAAATATTAGGATGGTTTTAATTTGTTTTCGTAAATAGTTCTGATTTAAGGCGAGATTCTTACTTTGTGTGTTTGTTAATGGAGGCTGAATATGAAACTGTTTTTATGGTTTTGCTCGAATATTTTTTGCTTGTTCTTTAGCTTATATTTTTGTTGGTGTCTATTGAATGTTGATAAAGTTTTTTTAAAAAAAGAAAATTATCTTTTTTATAAACATGAAATTTATTATATAAAAAATATCTGTTGATTTTTAATTCTTTTCAGCTATGTTAGTTATAACTAGTAAGTTAGTTTGAATTTTAAAAAATGTTTATTGTTAAATTGTAGTGTGTGGTGCTTTGTGAAAGTGAATCGGGTTGTGTCAAAAAGGCCATGCGAATCTTGTGAAAAATTAATTGCAGAAGTTGAGTTTTTGAAAGTTCAGTTGGAGTCATCAAAAAATAAATTACTTTCTTTGGAAAAAACCTCAGAACAGCTGTCGATTTTACTTAAAAATACTCCTGACTTTATCTATATAAAAGATTCGGAACATAGATTTACTAGTGCTAGTGATGCATTTGCAAGGCTGACTTCGCATAGTAGTTGGCAAGAGTTGGTGGGGAAAAATGATTTCGACATTTTTCCAAAAGAACATGCTGAAGTTTATTTTGAGTTTGAAAAGGACGTTATCGCACAGGGGGAGGCCTTGGTGTTGCATGACGAACCCTACTACGCTGAGGGTGGCGAACTGCGTTGGGTTACGAGTACAAAAGTTCCTGTGAAAGACGACGGTGGAAATATTGTTGGTCTGGTCGGCATAAGTAAAGATATTACCGAGCTAAAGTGCGCACAATCCCATATTCGAGAGATGGCAAATCTTGATCATTTGAGCGGACTTTTGAATCGCAGAGCCTTCAATGAACAGGTTACTCCGCTATATGACAGATGTGTAGAAGCGGGTGATTATGCATTTGTGTTATTCATAGATCTTGATAATTTCAAATCTATTAATGATGCCTACGGCCATGATGTTGGTGATCAGGTTATTGGAGAGTTTGCTGACTTGTTGAGGTCTGTTGTTCGCAGTAACGAATATGTTGCTAGGGTTGGTGGAGATGAATTTTTAGTATATCTAGACCGAGAGTCTAACCCCAGCGCAGGAGAGCTATTGGCCAAGCGGATTGTTACGAAGTTCAGTGAATCTGATCTTGGCAGATATCCGGTGTTAGGTTGTAGTATTGGCGTGTCTGGTACTCGGGATGCAAGCTTGACCTTGTCCGAGCTCATATCGAGTGCTGATAAAAGCATGTACTTGGCCAAAGAGATGCCTTCGCCATCATATTTTCCTCAAGATAACCTAGGGTATTGATTTGTCTAGTTAAGGGCTTTTGAGCCTAAGCTGCTGTATTCGGGGGTATGCTTAGTTTTAAAGGGAAGGGCCTGGGCTACTACAGCTGAGCCTGGCCCTAGTTTTCTAGTCTTTTACTTCCTCTGTTATTCACAGCTCATTGGTTTTCTTAATTTGTTTTCCTGGTTGTAATTGACGATATACTTCTTCTCGGTGAACGGCCGTGCTTTTTGGGGCGTTTATTGCAAACTTAACTTGATTTCTGCTTATTCCTGATATTGTGACGGAGATGTCATCCCCAATTCGAAGTGTTTCTCCAAGTTTGGGTTTTAGTATTAACATATTCTTTTCCTTAACGGACTGAAGTTATTTTGGGGTATGTTTTGGTTGATTTGATGTTCTCAGTGTGAGAAGTACTTTTGCGAATCTATTTGGCTGGGACTAGTAATATTCATTTCTCTTCGGCTGTTTTCCAATATGTATGCCAGTTTCAGTAGTTAGAAGCACATTAAGAACTTTCTAGTTTCTCTTTGTAAAAGGGTTTGTAAATATTCTGTTGTCAGGGTGTTTATGTTTTTTCTTATGAATCACTACTTTATATTTTTCTTCGCCATGTGAGTGCTTTTAAAATTCTAATTGAATGAGTTGTCACCGGTATATTTGTTTTTGTAAAAATGGGACTAAAGAATTAGCTGATATTTGCCGTGCAAATTCCGGGGTTTAGGATTTATTAAGAAGCCTTATTTAGATTTTTATGAAGCGGCTTTTTTGTTTATTTTTTTTGTTTTTGTTGGTTAGGGCCGTATTTTTTGTTTATGATTGCGGCTTGTTGTTTTGTGGTTGCGGGTGTGTTTAAGTTTCTATTTTTTATATAAATTACGCAAATAATATTGATTTGGAGTTTTGTTTTATTTTTATATCGGCAAAGTTTGCTTTGGATGAGTGGTGGTTTTGTCGAAAATATATGGCTTAAATCATTCGTGTTTTGTGTTTGTTAAATTTTATTTGATAATAACTCTCAGTCGAGAATTTTGGCTTGTGCAAATCTTGGATGTTTTAGACCCGCTGAAGAATGTTTGTGCTAGTTTCTTTGAAGGGTAAGGTAAGGCTGTAATTGATGTCGAATAAGACTCTTTCGGAAATAATGTCGAATATTCATAGCTCGCTACAAGAAGGGCGAAACGACTTGGGCGGGTCAAGCTATAATTCTAAGAAAGCTGGAATTCCTAGGGCTGTGTCGTATAAGCAGAGTTGCCGCTGTCGTCAGTTTGTTGATTCTTTCGAATATTTGAAATTTTTAATCACCATTTATGAGGAGGATCTAAATCATGAAAAAGATGAGCGTATTTCGATGGTGTATTCGTTTATGAAAAGCCATATTGAGCTTGTCGATGATTTTCCTAACAGATACTTTCAAGCCATAGATCGGTTAGATAAGTTTATGGTCTTTTCACGTGATGGAGAAGAATTGCAGTTGTCTGAGACCTTGGAGCAGCTTAATAGATTGAAGCTTCTTTTTTCCAAGTACCACCCCGGTTGGTTTGAGTCTGATTAGATAGCCTGCCAAAGCGGGTTTTCTTTGAGAAGGGCTGGGGGGATATATGGTCTAGACTAGTGATTTTCACTGTTCAGGCCTATTTCTTGGTATAGAGCGTCCTTTTAACCGTTCCAGGCGCACATTCCATTTGCCATCATCATCACGTATGCAGGCTTCCTCTGAGTCAAACATGACTTGTCCTTCAGGCGATTTAAATCTAACTCCAATCTTCAGAAGCTTACCTTGAATGACTTTATAGATTTTCTGCTTATCCGCATGATGAAAACTGTCATCGGTATCAAAAATGCAAGTAACCATTAGGCTGGCTGGAAAATTTGTGTAATTAGCTTGATGTGTTAGCCACTGAAAGCCAGGGACATCTTCGAGAAACTGATCACAAGCGGCAGTTAGCGCTAGACGGATATTATTGTCAATTTTCTTCTCGGTTTTACTTTTTGCTTTGGCCATGGCTTTGTCGCTAAATGTTAGGGCTTTTGATGATAAGTCGGTTTTTAGGGTGGCTGAAACTTATGCTCGTTTTATTCGCACTACTTTCATGATTTCAAAAGCCATGCCTGCTACTGATTCTTGATCTGGGTAATAGGTCATATTGACCCGTGCGCCCTTTAAGTTTTGATAGTTGTCTTTACGCTTAAACTTAAAGGGTACGTCCTGACCTTCCACCATTACGGTATGTAATATCCAATCGCCTTGTTCGCGTTGGACGTGGGATACTACTTTCATCATCTCCGAATGAACGAGGTTTTTGTTCTTTGCGACTAGCTTCTTTGGGTCTGATTGCATAGCTTTGCTTTGAGTGCTTATTGATAGTGGTGTAGGTAGTGATACAAGTAGTGATATAGCTAATGGTATAGCGGAAGCTTATATTTCTCCTAGCTGGCATTATAATGCCAGCTTGCTGTGCCTCGCCAGTGTTATGCCAATTCTCCTAATACCCTTTACATACAGGTTGTTTTAAGTGCGTTTAGATCGTTTTCTAATACACAACGCTAATATCAGCAGTCAAGAGTGCCTGGCCTTGATCAAGGCCGCTCGTGTCCATGTGTCTGGGATCTTGGCCGAGAGTGTTGCCCAGTTGTTAGAAGAGGGGGATACGGTGAGTTTGGATGGCCAGTCTCTGCAGTCGAAAGCTTTTAACTATCTGGTAATAAATAAGCCTGCTGGGGTAGTAAGTGCGAGGGCCGATAAAACCCATTCTACGGTTTTGGATTTTATTAAGGCGGGCAATTTTGTAGGCGAACTGCCAAAGTTTGAGGCAATTAATATCGGCAAACTACAAATTGTTGGCCGCCTGGATATCGATACTACAGGTTTACTATTACTTACCGATGATGGCGAGTGGAATTATCGTTTAACAGCACCCGAGCATCACTGTGTGAAAACTTATCGTGTGCAACTTAATTCAGAGCTGGCCGACGGCCTGGTGGAAAAGTTTGCTGAAGGGTTTTTATTGCAGGGCGAGCAAAGCAAAACGCTACCTGCTAAGTTAGAGCAGGTAGCACCTAAAGAGGTGCTGCTGAGTATTTCTGAAGGGCGCTACCACCAAATT
Source organism: Candidatus Albibeggiatoa sp. nov. NOAA (assembly GCA_025800385.1). GTDB lineage: Bacteria > Pseudomonadota > Gammaproteobacteria > Beggiatoales > Beggiatoaceae > Albibeggiatoa. The sequence goes on along the minus strand of JAOXRS010000132.1, from coordinate 3,125 downwards.
AAGCGAATGTTTAAAGCCAGTAAAAACCGTGTTGTACGCTTGCATCGCGAATCCATTGCAGGTTTGGATTTGATAGAAGGCCTTAGTCCTGGTCAGTTTCGTTTTCTAAGTGCAGAAGAAGTTGCCAGGTTGGGGTAATGAGATAAAGAGCTAATAAGCAGGCCTATATTTTGGCCCGCTTATAGTTTTTTAAAAATACTCGCGAAAGGCTGCTATTAAAACCCGCTCAAGGCTGCTTAAAACTAGCTAGCAAATCGTTCGCGATAACGCTTCTGCAGTTTGCTGGATCGAAATTGTTCCTTGATGAGCGAGAACAATGGAGAAGGCTTTGCTAGTGGCTTTTTGCCATTACCCATACGTCGCATTTGTCGTTTAACAACTGCCATTGTGGCAAAAGCGGCCAAATCTTTATTCTTCATTTCAATCGGCGGCACGATCGCATCAAGCATGCTGTTGTTTTGCCAGTGATTGGGCAAGCTAGGGTGATAGGCCAGTGCAGTGGCTATACCTACTGCTGCTACGCCTGAGCTAACAACTTTTTCGGCAATTTCTAAGCGACGAACGCCACCCGTTGTCATAATGGCAATATCTGTTGATTGGGCGATCTCTTCTGCGAATTCTAGGAAATAGGCTTCTCTAGCCAATGTGCGTTCATCCGAGGTGCGGCCTTGCATGGCCGGGGTTTCGTAACTGCCGCCAGATAGTTCGATTAAATCTACGCCCATATTATCGAGCATAGCGACTACTTGTTTGGCGTCCTCAGGTTGGAAACCGCCGCGTTGGAAGTCGGCAGAGTTCAGCTTAATGCCTACAGCTGCATCGCTTGGTAAGTTGGCGCGGACGGCTTTTACCACCTCTAAAAGTAGGCGTGCTCGATTCTCGAGTGAACCACCCCATTTATCAGTTCGTTTATTGCTTAATGGCGAAAGAAACTGGGTGATTAAATAACCATGGGCGGCGTGAATCTGTACCCCGTCAAAGCCGGCAGCAACAGCATTCTTGGCAGTGGCTGCAAAACGTTGAATCACATCCTGAATTTCTTCTTCGCTCATGGCCTTGGGTTGGGCGAATAGCTTGGAGTTCTTACCCAAATCCAAGGGGATATCGGAGGCAGAAAGCGCCTTACCCTTCATGCCCGCAAATACTTGGCGGCCAGGGTGGTTGATTTGCATCCAGACCTTGCTGCCACCCGCCTTGGCTGCATTTGCCCAATCTTGAAATCGCCCCAATGGAGTGTTGGCTTCCAGCGCTACGCCGCCTGGGCCGGTCATGGCCATATGATCCACCATAACATTGCCAGTAAGCAAAAGTCCGCAGCCACCTTGTCCCCATTGGCGATATAGCTCTATTAGGGCATCACTGGGCAGCTGGTCTTCAGTTGCCAGGCTCTCTTCCATGGAAGCCTTAACAATGCGGTTTGGCAGCTCGCCACCGCTGGCGAGTTTTAATGGCTGAAATAGCGGCTTGGGCATAACTTACCTCTTTATGAATTTATCGTGCTTAGCGTCTTTTGGCTGGCTAAGCAGTTGCTTCAGTTGTCTCTTGAGTGGCAGCTAGTGTAAGGTTAAAGTGAGCTTTAAGGTCAATGCCCTTTTTGGCTTGGCTTAGTAAAGAAGTGATATGAGGCTAGGTGGTATTGCGTTATGAAGATTGGTGAACTTGCGAAAATCTCGGGGGTGGCGGCCCATACTATTCGTTTTTACGAATCTGAAGGCTTGTTGAAAAACGTTCCTCGTGGCAGCAACGGTTATCGGCAATATGGTGAAACAGAGTTAGATACACTGTTTAGAATCCAAGTGGGACAAAAACTAGGCCTAAGTCTGCAAGAGCTAAAATTAATGTGTCACCACCATGACGAGTGGGATAAAGACAAAATGATTCAACAGCTCTATAACAAATTAGATGATGTTCGGGAATTGCAGCAAACACTTGCTGCTCAGGAGCAGAGTTTGCAGTTGATTATCAATAACCTTGAAGATGATGTGACAGATTGTCAGCAACGGGATCAGTTATTGGCGGCGCTAAATAATCAGTTGCTTTGATTGTCAGGCAATTAAGCCCGAATTTTGCGTAGATATTGAATAACCTCTTCAGCCCATTCAATACAGGCTCTCTCGCCAATAATGCCTCGGCGTAAAGTCAAATAGGGCATGGCTAATTCTTGCTGCTTCTTTTTACTGCTATTGAGGTATTCATCTTCAATGGCCAGAAAGGTTTGTAACATTCGCTTATGGCTATCTCGGTAATGCAACATTTCTTCTAGTAGCTGCTCTTTATCGGCTAGGTGGCCCGCGTAGATTTTAACTAAAAGGGCGTCCTTTACTTTACCTAGTTTGAGAGGTTGTTGAACCCACTCTGAGAGCTCCTGTCTTCCCGAATCGGTAAGGGTGTAAATTTTCTTGTCGGGCTTATCGTCTTGGGTCTCTAGCTGGAAGTCGATAAGGGCCTCTTTGTGCATCGTTTTAAGCTGAGCATAAATTTGCTGGTGGCTCGCATTCCAAAAATACCCTAGGTGATCCTCAAAGCGCTTGAGCAGGTCGTATCCTGTTCCATCTTCGGTTTCTAAAAGGGTTAGTATGGCGTGCTTTAAAGACATTGAGGCTTATTTCTTGTGATCTTAATAGGGGAGTGCGCTGCTATTGTAGCCTGAAAACCTGTTATGCAAAAGTTTGCATAACGAGTCTCCCTCGTATACTCTAGCTAATATTGATATGCAATAAATTGCATATTGCTGATGAGCGGAGCTAGCGCTTGTCACCGTTATCTGATTAAGCTGATTTAGCGACCAAAATTAACAATAAGATGAGAGCTTCTATGGCTAAAGCAAAGAAAGTCAATGTTCGAACCGGTAAGCGTTATCGCACAGGGCGTGCTGATGAGCACTACGATGTCATTGTCGTTGGCTCAGGAATGGGTGGCTTAACGACAGCTGCTTTATTGTCTTTGTTGGGTAAAAAAGTGTGCGTGTTGGAGCAACACTATACTGCCGGTGGCTACACCCATGCCTATGAACGTGAAGGTTATGAGTGGGATGTGGGAGTGCACTATATTGGCGAGGTACATAAGCCATCGACCATGAAGCGCATGTTTGATGTGCTCAGTAATGGCCGCTTGAAGTGGGCTGC
>JAOXRS010000245.1 GCA_025800385.1 Candidatus Albibeggiatoa sp. nov. NOAA | reverse complement strand
GCCTGTTAGTTAAATATGACTTGAACCAATCATTTGCTATGCCACGGATTCCATAATGTTCAAGTTTAGCTAAGAGTATGTTATGATGTACTGTATCAAAGGCTTTACTTAAGTCCAAAAATATACCACAAGAGTACAATTTATCTTCAATGGCTCTTTGTATCTTATCTGTAATGAGCATTGTAGCCCACACGAAAACCACCTGCCGCTCGGAAACGCGACGCGAGAGTGGATCCCCGGCACCTGCGCATCGCCGCGGTACGTATGATCGCCTGCACTCATGGCTGGATGAAATAGAGATAAACCTAAATAATGTCATTGTGTGCAAATGGGGATATAATTGAAGCTGTCTTTCCTGCAGAACGCAAACATATTAAGCAAGTGTCTTTTTGCCTCTCTACAGCGCGCGAGGTAGCGTTTCCCTGATTACAGTCTATTGACAGAAGCATTCTCCTTCTATTGAGCAATAGGGGGCTGCGCGTGAATCGCGCTCCACGCAATTCTCGCGCTCATCTTCGCGCTCGTCTGAAAAACGCACAAAAATAACGCCTGTCCTGCAGGCTAGATGAGTGAAAGAACATGTAGTATACATTGTAA
>JAOXRS010000225.1 GCA_025800385.1 Candidatus Albibeggiatoa sp. nov. NOAA | reverse complement strand
GCTGATCGATTAATCGATAATACTTGATACTACTTGATATTTGTCGATTGATTAGCTAATTTAAAGGATGGCAGGAGCGAATTAAGAGGAGCCTCCATATACACTATATCCTTGAGTCAACCTTTGCGCGTATCTTGCTATTTTTAGAACTACCTTTTCTGCATGGGGTTTCAATTTACCGCGAAAATCTGTTTCCGCTAACGTCCACATACAAGCGCCCAAAATAAAATGGCGGCGAAAGGCGGAGAGCGCGTAACGTACGACAATGACTTTATTTTGATTGGGCAATCTAAACAGTGCGCGCGAATGCGAGAACCCCGCGGCGTTCTAAAAATAAAAATATACGCGCAAAGATTGACTCATAGGGTTTGTATGGGAGATGGAGGCTCTTCTTAATTCGCTCCTGGTGCATGTTAAGGCAAGTCATTTTGCAGGGGCCAGGCGCATGTGTATACCTTAGGTATACCTATTTCAAAAAAGGTTGCTTCAGTGATGCATCTTTCATAGACCGCAATGCATTATGCTTGCAAAAATTTATGGCTGCTTTTCTCCATCTCTTACCGCACATGCAAGCCTAAAACAAAAGCAAATGTAT
>JAOXRS010000212.1 GCA_025800385.1 Candidatus Albibeggiatoa sp. nov. NOAA | reverse complement strand
ACGATCAACCCACCAATCATCTTGCACCATCACATTTAATACTTGTCCAAGACGGTTTAAAAATCGATCAGGCTCATTTAATTCCATCTTATCAAACCACGCGTCAAATTGATCTTGAGTCTGGATTTCACTGTGTCGGCGTGCGACTTTGCCTAATAACTGATTAGTGAAAAACAATAAATTCTCGCGTTGTTTCTCATCTTCCACCCGCAAATCAGTAATGTAATGTGCAGTAACTGCAGCAACTGCTGCCCCGTCGGACTCAGGTGGTGTCTCATCCACAATATGTTCTAATACCATGATGGTTAATTCTGGATCAATTGGAAAAGTGACCGCTAACCACACTGCATTGCCCAAAGCCACTAACGATTCAGGCTGATTAGCGTTAAACATCACATCACAGGATTGTACTGCGCCTTCCCAGTTTTCCATTGGCGCGAAGACATTGAAAGCTTGCCGACCAATACGAAAGGCTTCTTCATTTTTATCTTGGGCTTCTAATTTGAGATATTCATAACCTAATTCTAATAACAATTCGCCACGTTGCTCCACATCTGCACCAAAGCCTAAACCTGTTAATTTCTGTTGTAGTTCTACAATTTTCTGTTCAACAACTTCAGTCGGCTGTTTTATATCTTCTGCATCTTCAGCACCCATTGCTGCGTTATTGTCATTTAAAAATTTCATGAATACCCTTCCATTTGGCCAATATGTCATCATGATAATGGCGAGAAAGTAGTATTTTGCAAACTAAATCTTTTTCAAACATATAGATTATTTTTATAAGACTGGAGATAGAGAACATAAAAGAAGGGGGAATATTCGAAGAATCAAAATAAACTACTATTTAAATATAGGTCGAATAAATAATAGCTTACTTAAGTTAAAATAATTGGTTAGCCTACCTAAATCTGTATTTTAGAGTAATTGATTCTGTGCTAAAAAATCATGGATGACTTGAATAAATACCGCATAACCTTGCTTATTTAAATGTATAAAATCATAAATATGGTATTCAGCCTTTAAAGCTCCATTTTCATCTTTGACATGACTGGCAATATCTAAATAATAGTAATTTGGACGGCTTTCAGCGTATTGTCTGATAAGTTGGTTAAATTTTTCAATTTTGCTGTTATCTGCTTCTGATTGATCTTTTCCACCACCAAGTGGCAAAACACTGTTTAAAACAACAGGAATATTTTCAGGTAAAAGTGACAACATATGCTGATAACGTGAAAAACAGTCAACGGCCTCGCCTTTCCTCAGAGATAAATCATTAATGCCAATATGAACCATCAATGTGCTAGCTCTATCTAAGGTTCGATATAACGGAATTCGATCAGCCAGTCCTTGTGTCCAGTCTTTGCTAATGCCTAAGTTGTGTCCTTTGTTGGTGATTTGGCTTATATCGGTTTTTTCCATAATACTGTCACCTAAAAAAACAATATCGCCCTCTTGGATACGTGAGTTTTTTAACAAGTGGCCTGCCAGCAATCTTTCATAATGTAAAGGAGAGGGGTAAATACCTAATTTATAGGTTGCAGTGTGGACAAATTCGGGCTTGATTAATATGGAAATTAAAACAATATGGATAAAAATAATATAAATAACAAAAGTTACTTTTTTCATAGCTATAACCAATTCATTTAACTGAAAGCCATCTTAATAAGTGGACGTGAAAATCAGTTCAAAGTTTCAAGTGCGGTATTCGTGTCAAAAACATTTTGTCGATGGATTTAATGACACATTAAATTAGGCAAAATATATTCCATTTCTATTATAAGTTTCAGTTTTCAATAGAAAATGATTTCCATTTGTTTCAATCAGATAAAGGCAGTATGTATTATATTTGATATGTGAATTAATACGTTTTATATTGATTTTAGTTGTGATATATGAATATTTATTTATCGGCTGCTGATTATTCCATCAAGCATATGATTTCATTTCTATACGGTAAAATTTATACTTATCAACACTAAGCAGCATATGGACTTATAAACATCGATATTATACAAATATGATTCGGCATAATGCTAATATTGTTAAATAGAATATGACTTCGGTGATTTGCTGTGTCGCGCCCAAAGCATCACCTGTATAACCACCAATTCGTCGTTTAAAAAACTGTCCTAAATAGAGTTGTGTGAAATAAATGACAGGAAACGCTAAAAATAATAAATAATGAGGATAAAATAGCAAACTCGCTGACAACATAAAAAAACCGCTATATAACATTTCGCCAAAACTGAGTTTTCTAGCTGCGATAGGTTTAGATTTGCTTTTATCAATATCTTGTACATAATCATGATTTTGTATCACCAACACCGCCATAAATCGGCTGGCAATGTGTGCATTGAAATAACTGATAATCAAAATAGGCAAAGAAATTAAACCAATCTCATATAGTGCTAAAAATTTCAAACCCAACAATAAGATAATCCCTACTGTCCCATACGCACCGATTCGACTGTCTTTCATAATGGTTAAGACTTGTTCTTTTGTCCAACCACCCCCGAATCCATCACAACTATCAGTAAATCCGTCTTCGTGAAATGCACCTGTTATGTAAACCGTTAATATCATAGATAACAAAATGCTGATAGACAAAGGGAAAATGAATTGTAATAGCAAGATGCTAACTGCTGCAATAAACCCAATCAGCCAACCAATAGCAGGAAAATATTTAAGTGACTTATTGAGAATCTCATTGCTAAACTTTGTCCAGCTTGGGCAAGGAATTCGAGTATAAAAACCTAAGGCCGCAAAAAAATAATACAGTTCATTTTTTAGCATTGGCTTACATTCGCAGATTCAAAGCTGGCCATTTGATTCAAAAAAGTCACAGCAGACTCAACCAATGGGTAAGCTAAAGCACATCCGCTACCTTCACCTAAACGCATCCCTAGTTTTAATACAGGTCTTACACCTAAATGTGCTAATAATTTTTGATGTCCTTGCTCGTCTGACAAATGGCAGAAAATAGCATTATCTTGAATATCAGGATTAATTGCTTTTGCTGCTAAAAATGCACTACTGGCAATAAACCCATCGATTAATAAAATCATGTTTTGCTGATAAGCTGCAAGCATCGCTGCTGTCATTTGGACAATTTCAAACCCACCCAATGCTGCTAAAACTTGTTTAGGTTCAGTCAAGTCAGCATGACACTGTTGTGCTTGTAGTAAACACGCTAATTTATGTTGCAATTGCTCATCATTTAAGCCTGTACCGCGCCCCACACATTGTTCTAGCGGTAGATCACAAAAATGACTCATCAATAAACTAGCAGATGAGGTATTACCAATGCCCATTTCACCAAAACCAACAATGTTGCAATTATTAACCGCCAGCCGATCAACAATTTTCGTTGCTTTAGTAAAACATAAATTCAATTCTGCCTCAGTCATCGCAGGCTCATACATATAATTGCGTGTACCTTTGGCAATTTTGGCGTGAATCAGGTGCATTTGTGGTGGAAAGTCATAATTAACTCCAGCATCAATCACCTTCATCTTAATGTTATGTTGTTTGCAAAACACATTAACCGCAGCTCCACCTTGTAAAAAATTCAGTACCATTTGTGCAGTCACAGTACTTGGATAGGCGCTGACTCCTTCGCTAGCAACACCATGATCGGCAGCAAATACTAAAACAGTCGGATTGGATAAAACAGGCGTTAAGGTATTCTGGATCGTGCCAACCTGCAAAGCGAGCCATTCCAACTCACCTAATGAACCTAATGGTTTAGTTTTAGTATCAATTTTTTGCTGTAGTGCTTGAGCTGTTGAATTCATAATGATCCCTTTAAAACCTGTGGCAAACCTGCGACGACCCAAAATACATTATCAGCCAGTTGAGCTAAAGATTGGTGTAACCGTCCATTTTCATCAACAAAACGGCGCGATAATTCCCCCATAGGAACAATGCCATGCCCAACTTCATTACCCACCAATATTTTTTGCCCCGGTAACATATGTATGTTTTCCAGTAATAGCTGTTGCTCTTGTTCCCAGCAATGTCCTTCAGCTAATAAACAATTAGTTAGCCAAAGTGTTAAACAATCAATGATTAAGCATTTTTGTGGATGGGCATGGGCTTGTAGTGTTTTTGCTAAATGTATGGGGGTTTCAGCTGTATACCAATGGCTTGGGCGTTGTTGTTGATGATGCTGAATGCGGTCAGCCATTTCATTATCGCCAGCAGTGGCTGTGGCAATATAAATCACTTCTAGGCCATTTTGCTCACTTTGTCTAGCACGCTGCTCAGCAAAGTGGCTTTTTCCAGAACGTGCACCGCCTAAAATTAGCTCTAAGCTCATGGTATTACTTTTATAAGTATTAGGAATAAAGATGATAAGAAGCTATAGTATCATTAATCAAAAAATATTGTATTTTCATGCATAATTAAAAAGGAGCATGACTTATGAATCAGGAGAAAAGTACACTCAAATTACGCAGACCGCCCAATATAACAAAAAATGCTGGGTTTGGTTATATCATCCTTATCTTATTTTTAAGCATTCCCGTATTAATTGGTATATATAACGATTATCGAAACGACTTTGCATTACTTGATCTTATTTTTACTCATACGCATCCAGTTGTCATCGGTATTGTATTCACATTAACAGGATTCATTTTTCTCTTGGTATCTTTGCAAGCTACAGCAGTAACAAGAGCGTCTTTAACTTTAGATAATCAAGGTATTCGCTATTATTCTGCTATGCCATTTGGAGTTGGAGAAGATTGGGATTTATCATGGGAGGACATTCATGAAATCTGCGTCACACCCCTTGGTGAAATCATTTTTGTGACAAACTATCAAACACTAGGTGATAACTATAATCAAATACTCAGTGATACCTATAGATATAGGGGACGTAAAACATACATATTTGGGTGGTTTGACAAGACGACTCAGCGAAATACCCAAACATTAGATGCAAATAGCCTAGCCCGCAATTATACACCTGAGAAATATAAAGCGATTCTAAGTTATTTACCACTTTATCAATATTTTATTCAACATCAGATTGAAGTCAAAATACCTGAAAAATTGAGCCTATCCGATAAAATATCAACATCACCATATACACCAATGGCAGGGGCTTCGTTGACTGCTTTTTTGTTTTTCTCAGGATAAACTTAATGACAGGTTAGCGCTCTAGTGAGCTAAATCATTGCTCATACTAGAGCGACCTCCCTGTCAATACTACATTAGCTGAGATATTTTTCTACAATTTCAGCCACTTCATCTGTTTCAAAATTATCAGCCAATTTATATAGTTTATCTGCAAGATGCGGCGCAATTAAACGCAATTTATTCAGCTCAGTTTGTAACTCTTTCACATCACCGAGTTTAGCTAAGTCAAAAATAGTATTAGCTTCTTCTCTAGGGATCACCTCTTGTGTTGCAAGATCAGATTCTGCCTCTGATTCAGGTTCTTCACCTGCTTTGGCACTCATGACTTTTGTTTCTTCCTCAGCAGAATGTTGCTCTGGCCGCTGTTCATATACCCACTCAATATCTAAGAAAGTATGCAAATCATTTAATAAGTCATCTACATGAATTGGTTTTTCTAAAAATGCGTCAAAACCAGACTCAAAACTACGTTGCTTATCAAACTCAAAAATACTGGCAGAGCTTGCAATCACAGGAATGGTTAAACCTGCTTTTCTGATGCGGCGTAAAGTTTCAAATCCATCAATAATTGGCATCACTAAATCAGTGATAATTAAATCTGGATCGACTTTATGCAGTAAGTCCAAACACTCTTGGCCGTCACTCGCTTCAAATACTTCAAAGCCTAAATCGGTAAGCAGATGAGCAACAACGGAACGATTTTCCCATTTATCATCACTGACAATGATTTTTTGTGCTGTACCTTTAAACCCAACAACCGAAGGTTTAACCGCTTGAATTGGGGCTTCAACATTTTCGACAATAGGTAATGGCAATTCAATAAATACAATTGTGCCTTTGCCTAACGTACTATCAAGTTTCAATGTACCATCCATGAGCTTAATCAAGCGTTGAGTAATTGCAAGCCCTAAACCTGTACCTTCAGGTCTAAAGTATTTATCACCTGCTTGTTGGAATGGTTGGAAAATACTGCCAAACTCTTCACTATCAATACCAACTCCAGTATCTTCAATTTCAAATACCAGTGTTTCTTGATGATAGCTCACTTTAAAAGTAATGCCGCCATGTTTGGTAAATTTGACCGCATTACCTAAGACATTGATAAGAATCTGCCGCAAGCGTTTTTCATCGGCTTGAATGCCTTCAGGTAATGTACCCATTTTTTCAAAAATAAACGCCACGCCTTTTTGTTGCGCCCGCATTTCAAATACCTGCACCGCTTTCTGCAAAAATGAATCGAGGTGAATATCTGCAGGGTCTAATTCAATATGACCAGACTCAATTTTAGATAAGTCCAAAATATCATTGATTAACGTAAGCAAATGTTCACCACTGTGCTTAACAATACCAATGCCTTCTTGCTGCTTCGGTGTTAAATTGGTTTCACGTACAAAAATTTGTGCATAACCTAAAATCGCATTCAGCGGCGTGCGTAGTTCATGACTCATATTGGCTAAGAACTCGCTCTTCGCATGATTTGCAGCTTCAGCCAATTTCAAGGCTTCTGTCCGCTCTTGGATTTTCTGCTCTAATTGGTGATTAAGCGCGTTGAGTTTTTCACGTTGCTCTGTAATCTGGCTTGTCATATTGTTAAATGTATTACTGAGTAGACCAAACTCTCCTTGGTAATCATCAACTTGATAGCCATAGTTACCCACACTCACAGCTTGCATCCCTTGGGTTAAGCCTTGCAAAGGGTCAGTGACATAACGCCGAATAATAATACTGACTAAGATGAAAATCGCAATAAAACCAATTAGATGGATAGTAAAGTTTTGCCAAAACATAGCCCATATGCGAGCATCCATAGCGGCAGCGGGTAGCTTGATACTGAGTACGCCACGTAAGTCGCCCTCATTATAATTATAAGCGGTGTCATACATAGCTTGAATCGCAGGCGGAGCTTCACTTTTCTTACCATGACACTCTAAACAATATTTTTCCACCCAAATAGGTCGTGCATATAAATAAAACTTTTCACCACTGGGTTGATAAAAGGATTTAAACAGTGTTTGGTCATCAGGATGTTGACGAAAATAAGCCATGGCAGCCAGCTCAGTTGCATCAGCCATATGTTCTGGGTTTCGTGGCTGATCGGATACATTTTCAAAACTAAATTCTGATGTATCCCAGTTGTGATAATCTTGGGAAATACGTCCCAGTGCATGAGCAGGTAAAAAGCCAACTGTTTTTTCAGTCAACTCTATGCCGCTACTGAGAAACTGTTTGTGATAAATCCGCCGCACGGACATGAGTACATTTCTGACTTTTTCAGCCTGTTCCCACAAAACATATTCCGCATTTTTTTTTGCGGTGTAATAGTTTCGGGTTTCAATAATAGAAAAAATAATGAGTAGGGCAATACCTATACTCAGTAGTAAACGTGTCTGTAGATTCATGACCCCTCCCAATCATGTTTTGGAATACATTTCCAGGATATAAAATCGCAAGATATGCAATATATTTCCGTAGACAACAGTAAAAGCATTTAAACTTAAATAAAGATCAAAAATTTCCTAATTCATTTATACTATTAGCATAGCACCACTTGTATGGACTCTCGAGATGTATCGGTTACTGTTTATATCGTATCTTTTCTTACTTACAGCCTGTACCGAGCGACCTATTTACATCGGCTTTGTAGGTGAAATCACTGGTAGGCATTCCACTGAAAATGTTGCCGCCCGCAATGGGATTGAGCTGGCTGTCGATTTAATTAATGAGCAAGGTGGCATCCATGGTAAATCGATAAAACTCATCATCAAAAATGATAAAGGCGACCCTGAATTGGCTCAGCAAGTTGATACAGAGCTTATTAATCAAGGTGTTGTTGCCATCATCGGCCATATGGCGAGCCAACCTACAATTGCAGCACTACCACAAATCAATTATAGCCAAACAATTTTATTTAGCCCTACTGTTGCTCGATTAGCGGGACAAAAAGATTATTTTTTCCGTGCAGCCCCCAGTATTCAACAAGAAGCCAAAGCTTTTCCACATTATTTGTACCATGACTTAGGTATTCGTGAGCTTGTCGGGATTATCGATACTAACAATCGTGATTATACCGAAGCATTATGGGGTGATATTTATCAAGACTTTAGGAAACTTGGCGGGGAAATCAAACATAGTTTATATATTTTGCATGACGATTTAAAAACATTTATTGCCGAAAGTGGGCTTGATAGGCTGCAACCTGAGGCCATTATGTTCTTATCCAGTGCAAATGATGTGGCATTACTCGCACAATTTGCACGCCAACAAGGTATTCAATCACAATTTTTTGCGCCAGTGTCTGCTCATAACCAAGATTTAATTCTGAAAGGCGGACGTGCTGTTGAAAATATGCAAGTACTCTCTATTTATAACCCCAACAATCCCTATCATAATTTTCAGCTTTTTAGTCAGCAATATCAGAAACGTTATCGCCAGAATCCAAGTTATGGTGCGGCCTATGGATTTGAGACTGTCACAATATTGGCACATGCCTTGCGACAAACTCATGGACAATCTCAAGGTCTGCCTCAAGCATTACTAGGTATTAAAAAGCTACCAGCTATACAAGGGAACATTAGTATTGATGCTTATGGTGACATCCAACGTGATTTATACATCATGCAAGTCAAAAATGGCCAATTTAAGCTAGTTCATACGGTGTCAGGTTCATGATGAACAAACAACATTCTCTTCGATCTGCCTTTTTTAAAATGATAATGGTGCTGGGGCTGCAGGTCGCGCTGATTCTAATTAGTATTTTGTGGCTTGGCATCCACTATGTACAACAAGAAATTCTACGACATCAAACCTTGCTCATTGAAGCACTTACTGAACAAACTGAACGTTATTTAACGGAAACAGAAAGCTTAATCACTACATTAGGGACAAGTTTGCCCAATTTTGAGCAGTCTGAGCAGCAATATTTATTGGCACAAACCCGGCGAAATTATCCCCGTTTAAATAGCTTATATTTCATCAATGCTGAAGGCTATGTCACGATCGAAGACAGTCTACAACATGCATTTAAAACCCCTTTACAAGATTTAGATTTATCGAATACGCCATATTTTCGACATGCTCAACAATCTCAACAAACTTATTTTTCTGAACCCTTTATTTCCATTGCGAATGAAAAAGTGTCACTCACCTTGGCAGTGCCAATTTATCATCAGCGACAGTTTTTAGGCGTATTGGTTGGTGAGCTGAATTTAGAGTTACTGCAAAATACCGTAGAACGAGTACATTTAGACCCAAGTACTCAAGTATTTATTGTGGCCAAAGATGGCACTGTTATCGCCCATCCACAACATGTTTGGGTGCAAGAGCGGCGCAATTTAGGCAATTTAACACTGGTACAAATGGGTATTTCTGGGCAACGTGGCTTCCGTATTTTTAATGAAAACAGTACTTGGTTACTCGGTAGTGTCGCTGCAACTCATAATCAATGGATTGTGGTGACAACACAGCCTTTATTTATCGCTGCTCGTTCCATTATTATGATGGTGTTACTTGCTGCTTTGATTCTTGGTGTGAATTTATTGTTGTTGTTCAGTATGATGCGCAGTCAGCACAATCAAATTGTTAAACCGTTATCGATATTGGTTGAAGAAGCAAACGTATTGGCAAGTGGTACGTATCGTCGCTTGAGTGTTGACCGTTTAGGTACATTACAAGAAGTGGTGAGCTTAGGGCGGAATTTTGACCAAATGGTAGGCGCAGTACAAGAACGTGATAAAGCACTTGCCCAACGTTTAGCAGAAACCCAGAAAGCCAAAGAAGAAGCGGAAGCTGCAACCCGAGCTAAAACTGATTTTCTTGCTAATATGAGTCATGAATTGCGTACACCATTGAATGCCATTATTGGTTATAGTGAAATTTTACAAGAAGATGCACAAGCCATTGGCGAAGAAGGATTTGTTAGTGATTTGATTTTTATTAATTCAGCGGGGGAAAGCTTACTCTCTATTGTCAACGACTTGCTAGATATTTCGAAGATTGAAGCGGGTAAAATGACTTTATATCCTGAAACATTTGATATATCTGCCGTGATTCAGGAAGTTGCCAAAACCTCAGAATCTATCATTGTAGAAAACAATAACCAGCTACATATTGATTGCCCAAGCCAAGTGGGCGAGGCTTATACTGATTTAATTAAATTCCGTCAATGTATCTTAAAATTACTAGATAATGCTGCAAAATTTACTCATAGCGGACAAATTGAGTTATCTGTTCAGATTGAAAATTATGAAACTAAAAACTGGTTAGTATGCGAAATAAAAGATAATGGTATTGGTATTGATGAAGAGAAAATGGGGCATTTGTTTGAGATTTTCACTCAAGTCGATACGTCTACAACCCGTCAGTATGGAGGCACTGGTTTAGGTTTGGCTATTACACGTCATTTCGCGCATCTAATGGGTGGTGATGTGAGTGCGCAAAGTGAATTAAATCAGGGTAGTATTTTTACATTAAGAATCCCAACCAAAATCGATAATCAAAAACTACAACAAACAGATGTAATCTATGCACCATTGAAGCCATTACCATCTCAGGGAGGTTTAGTATTAATTGCAGAAGATAATCCGACTGAGCAAGCTTTATTAAATTTCTATTTGCAACAGTCTGAATGCCAAGTTATTATCGCAAAAGACGGTTCTGAGTGTTTACATTTGGCAACCCGCTATCAACCTGACTTAATCTTATTAGATATATTAATGCCTAAGATTGATGGTTGGATCGTGTTGAGCGAGTTGAAGTCAAATGAAACCTTAGCCAGTATTCCCGTATTTGTGCTGTCTATGCTAGAAGGAGAGCAACGGCGAGCACTTTCAATGGGTGCATCAGAGTTTTTATCAAAACCAGTACAGGCTGACATTCTGCTACAAGCAATTGAAAAATATAGACAATACTCTGATTAGACTTTGTATCCTCTTGATATTGAGCCAAGTTTTAAATGGCATCTACAAATAATTCTGTCAGTGCCTCTACAACAATTAAATTGTCATCTTGAGCTTGGACTGCCTCCAACTCAGAGACAATGGTTTCTACATCTAAATCTTCAGTACGCACGGCTTGCTGTACAATAGGTGCAAAGTTCTGTTTTAAAACTTGTTTAATGGCTTCATTGCTACCTAAATGGCTATCTGTAATCGGTTCAGAACGCTCCCCATAGATGACACCTAAATATGCAATATGTTTATCATGTACTTCAATATTATCTAGTTGAATTTGAAACTCAAATGGTAATTGGGCAAGCTCTTGATAAGCATCTAAGTAGTTGGTTGCACAAGTAAAGGTTTCAACTACTAATTGATTGACATCAGTTAACAATAAAGCTTCAGTTAATTGGTCTGCTAAGTGAGTGGGTGCTTGGGTAATTTGCCATAAACGCCATGTTTTTCGTTCTTGAGCAATTGCAACACAACGTTGCTTCATCAATAGCGGATTACATTGCACGTGCCACGCTGTTTGTTCACGTAATGCTTGACGGGCTGCTTGTTCGGTTGGATATTCCCACTGTAGATTTGAGAAACATCGCCATTGCCCATCCACATGAATCATCCATGTTTCATCATCTAAATTTGGACGCAAGCCGCCTTGAAAGTCAGGTTTTGCTAAAATATTACGCCCTAATAAAGGTGGGTAAACCCATTGATATGGCGTTTCTTCATCTGGAAACCGAGGTAAGCGTTGTGCTTTGGTTGGCTCACTATTTGTCACATCAGTTATATTCTCAATATTGGACAAGTCTTCTTCAATGGAATCTTCTGGTAAATCTGCGATAGCGGCTAAATCATTATCTAAATCTGCAGGCAATTCAGTATCAGCTATATTCTCAATATTGGATAAGTCTTCTTCAATGGAATCTTCTGGCAAATCTGCGATAGCGGCTAAATCATTATCTAAATCTGCAGACAATTCAGCATCAGCTACATTTTCAATATTGGATAAGCCTTCTTCAATGGAATCTTCTGGCAAATCTACGATAGCGGCTAAATCATTATCTAAATCTGCAGGCAATTCAGCATCAACTACATTTTCAATATTGGATAAGTTTTCTTCAATCGAATCTTCTGGTAAGTCTGCTATGGCCGCCAAATCATCGTTGCTATCTAAATCTATAGGTAACTCAGTATAAGCTATATTCTCAATTGCGTTTTCTGGCAAATCTACAATAGCTGTTAAATCATCATCTAAATCTTGAGTTGGTAAATCAGTTTCTGCAAATGCTGCTAGCTCCGATTCTGATACGCTATTATCAACATCAGGTAAAATTGCTTCATCATCTAAATCAGCCAGTGCTTCTATTTGGGTATCTGTTAAATTTGGATTAGAGGTAACAGGTGTCTCAGCATCTAAAACAGGCTCATGATCTAAATCGGCTAACGCTTCTAATTCGCTAGTACTTAAACTAATGTCACTGGTTTCGTCACACTCCAGTTGCTGCATCACCTCAAGTAAGGCTTCTGCAGTTGTTTCACTAGGTTGCTGAATTAAGCTATCATCTTGTTGATCTAATAATGTTTCTAAACGTTCTGAAGCCAAGCGCACCGCCAATACAAATGCCTCACGTATCCCTTTATTTTTTACCGCAGACGTTTGCATCATTTTAATATCAGGATCGTCAGACTGGTATAAATGCGCCAGCTCGTCATTGATTACATTTTTCTGATCTTGTTTATTAGCTAAAATAAGAACTTTAAAAGCCTGTTCAGTTTGATAGGCTTGTACATCAGTGTAATATTCTAGTGCTGTTTGTTGCTCGGTGTTTGTCGCATCCACCACAAACATTACAACATCTGCGGTACTCAATAAATATTCTCGGCGAGCGCGTGATTCTGGTGCACTGGGTGTACTTACAATTTGGCAAGTGATAGGCATTTGCTGAAATTGGCCGCCCGTATAGGTTAACCAATCAAAATAGGCTGTAGTGTCAGCATCACCATTTGGCGGAAAAACATCGCTATTTGGGGCTAAAGCATCTCTCAGTGCATAAATCGTCGTCGTTTTGCCAGACAGGGGTGCCCCATCGAACACAATGCGAATTACAACAACGTTTTTTTCCGTATCAATAATAGCCATTGCTTTTGAATCCCTAACTGCACTGATCTTGCTATTGTTTCATAAATAATACCATAAGCAGCATTCTATGGCATTTTGATTTGTCAAATACTTGTCATACTCAGTATATTAATGATTAAATTTATTGCGACCACAAGCCTCTAATTGACGCAATACCTTGTCCACCATGCGCCCATGTGATTGGAATATCTACTGTTTGCATTCCACCTAGTGCATAAATAGGTAATTGTGCAGATTCTGTAAGTTCCCAAAATGCTGACCAGCCTAATGGTTTAACATCTGGATGGCTTTGGGTTAGTTTAACAGGGCTGAGTACTGCAAAATTAGCTTTAATTGTCTGTGCTTGCTGTAAATCTTGTGCATAATGGCAAGAGGCGGCAACCCATAAAGAGCCATTTGGCAATGGACGTTCTGAGTATTCATATAAACGTTTAGAATCAAGATGTACGCCATGTGTGCCGACGGATAAAGCCATTTCTGCTGAGGTATTCATGAGCAGTTGAGCTTGATAACGTTCACATAAATTCAACGCCTTTTCAGCACAATAACAATATTCTTTGTCTGATAAATGTTTAGCCCGTAATTGCACTAACTGTATTGGTTGATCTAAACATCGTTCTAATTGGTAGAAAAAGGTTTTATCATTCCACTTTGGTGGCTCTGGTGTAATTAAATATGTATCAGGTAATTTTGCAGCATTGATAATAGGATAATTTGCTGCAGGGAATTGTCTTTGGTGCAATTCTGATTTTGGACACCACGCAATCGGTTGCCCTTCTTTGCCTTTGGGCTGTCCTGTCCAACGCTCTACTTTCCACACATCTAATAAAATGGTTTTGTCAGGGTAAGCGTGACTAATTCGGATTAATGGGCGTGCTTGTTGTACCGTAATATCCAGCTCTTCATGTAATTCACGCTGTAAAGCTTGTTCAACTGTTTCATCAGCTTCTTTTTTGCCACCAGAAAATTCCCATAAGCCACCCTGATGCGCTTGAGCATCACGCAATGCAAGTAGCACATCGTCATTTGAGTTGGTGATAACACCTGCAACAACATGAATTGTTTTTGACATATTTTCTAGCGTAATTGTGTCTGGATTTTTTGGTTTAATCTGTATTTTGACTGAAGCCATAGATACAAATAGCTAGAACTGCAAATATTGAAAAAATTCACAGTCCTTCTATAAAAATTACTATGATGGCTTAATCTTTAGTTTAAAGCTTACAAGCAAAATACTATCGTTGTAATGCTGGGGTTAATTGTGGTCGAATTGTTTGTAAAATTGCTTTTAAAATTCGAGGGTTGCCCGCGATGATGTTACCTGTTTTAAAATAATCATGACCGCCACCAAAGTCAGAAACCAAACCACCTGCTTCTTCAATTAACAACGTACCCGCCGCCATATCCCAAGGTTGTAAGCCAATTTCCCAAAAGCCATCTAAACGCCCAGAAGCTACATAGGCCAAATCTAATGCTGCAGAACCGGGACGACGTAAATCCGCAACTTGTTGCAACATGACTTTGAACATTGCCATATAAGCATCAATATGTTGTTGGTATTTAAATGGAAAACCTGTACCAATCAACGCACCTTGTAAAGAAGGTAAGCCTGACACTCGAATTTTACGCCCATTCAATTGTGCACCTTCACCGCGTGAGGCTGTAAATAATTCATCTCGTAACGGATCATAAACAACGGCTACTTCTAAACGTTTTTTATGGCGTAATGCGATGGAAACGGAAAACTGAGGGTTGCCATGTAAAAAATTTGTTGTTCCGTCTAAAGGATCAATAATCCATTCATATTCCATTTTGCCTTCTTGCGAGCCGCTTTCTTCCGCTAGAATCGCATGTTCTGGGTAGGCTTTTTGGATGACATCGATGATGCTTTTTTCTGCATTTCTATCCACTTCACTGACAAAATCATTTTGACCTTTCACATCAATTTGTAATTCATGACGCTGGTCAAGTCCGCGTAAAATTTGACTACCTGCACGACGCGCTGCTGTGATGGCAATATTTAATGCTGGATTCATGGTTTTTCTCTGAAGACTGAGTAATGCTAAAGCAGATCAATTTTACACTATTATCCAAGGATTTGGGTTATGAACTCCATTAACGGGTTGATAATTTGTACTGATTTGTTATGAAGCTAAGATTTTACTGGCCATATTGGTGAAAAATGAACAAGTCTAAAATAAAAGCAATTTTTTTTGAGCTTGGATTATTATCAGCTGAGCTAGACAATGCAGCTATGTCAAATGGTGGTTGTACTTCAACAATTTCACTGAATTGACGGGTTTGCTTTATATCTTGTAAAAAGCGTTTATAAATTAATAATGCTTGCCGATAATCACCCGAACGAGATTCAACACTGGCATTGATTCTTAAGCCTTGGATAATATATGGTTTTTCTTCGGGTTTGATTTCTCGGGGCTTTTGAGAAAATAAACCTTTTTCCACATCGGTTGCACCCCATGATAATTTATCTAATTGCACTAAGCGATTTTGGGTCAGTGTTGTACTTAAACTAACCAGCATATTATGCGGTGAAATATGTTGCTCGGTTAAAATCCGTCCGTAATTGACAACTGTGCGAATGATTTCAATATCTGCGGGCAAATCAGGTTGTAATGCTCTTAATTTATCGATTTGTTGCTGATGTATATTTACCTGTTGTTCAACAGATTGTGCTTGTTTGAGAATTTGCCAAGCTTCTACTGATTTCAATGCGGCATAACCTGCACTGCTTAGCAAAAACAGGACAGACAAACTATACATGGCTAAACGTAAACGATGGTATATAAAATAACGTGTATCGGTGGATTTAGCATAATGATTAGGTGGGGTATTTTGTAATAAATAATAACCTGCCAAGTGATGTAAACAACCCATTTCAGACAGTTGTTTTTCATCTTTCATAAAATCAGCACAACTGACTAATTTAATATGAATTTCGGGTACATCATTTGTTTGTAAGTAGGTTTGCAACTCATCAATATATGTAGGTTGTGCCAATAACACCACATTTAATTCTACAGAAGGTGGCAGAATCCGAATTGAGCCTAAGTAACGCTGGGTAATAATAATTTGTTTAATCACAGATTCTGTATAGTTATCTGATAAATCTGCCTCTGACAGTGCGACTAAACGACTGACTTGTAATTTTTTCTCAAAAAAGAAATTTTGTCTTAAGCCTTGTACGCTATGTTCATTAATTCTTGGGGTGTGAGTTACCAGCAACGTGTAAGGATGTGCATCGAAATAATTGAGCAGAAATTCACTCAATAAAGGCATGGAAAAAATACCAGCAAGCGGTACTTTGTACTTATTAATTAAATTAATCCATGGTTCGAATAATTCAGGGCTGGTAATCGCAGAAAATAAGACTTTATCATCACCACGACCTTGTTTTTCTCGACCTTGTACAGCGGCATAACTATAAGGTGTATGTTCAAAAAAGCGTTGTTTTCTATGATTAAGTAAATCTTGGCGGTCTTTGCCTACTACATGCGGCACAGTAATATGGCGATATTCTTCATGTATACTGTCAACGATAATAAAAACAGGCACTTCAAAATGTAAGTGTAAATATTGAGTAAACGCAGCAATATCCGCCTCGTTATTCTGAAATCGTCCTACTTCCTTTAATACGCCATTTTTTTTAGCGGATTGATAGGCAACGAGTTCATAATCTGTCAGATAAAGTATCCGTTTTTTCATGCGGGCTGGCTAACTTTTTCGAAGATACTGCATCCTTAACAATATAAGCCTAAAAGTCAAATTGTATTTGTCATATAGCACTTTAGTT
Organism: Candidatus Albibeggiatoa sp. nov. NOAA; assembly: GCA_025800385.1. GTDB lineage: Bacteria > Pseudomonadota > Gammaproteobacteria > Beggiatoales > Beggiatoaceae > Albibeggiatoa. The sequence continues at coordinate 183,391 of JAOXRS010000212.1, read as the reverse complement.
GAGTAATATTTGCTCATTATGCAGATATTTTTAATATGAAGTCATAATAATGGATAAACTGAAATAATATGCATCATCCAATAAAACAACTTGATTTAAGCCATTGGGATGATATAGCCTATCGATTCCAGATTTGTATACTTAACTATTATCACCAAGATTTAACTGATAAATATGGTATTAATTTCTTTGAATATATGGAAAGTGGGCTGGGTAAACAACTTGGGTCAGTGGTCTCAGTGAATGAACATATGTTTTATTTAAACTGTTATTTTGACGAATATGTGTTTAATCGAATTCAGGATGATCCTGATTCAAATAATGAAAATAGGGAGGCTATAAAAATCTCTGTTTATGTGAGAAGCTTTGAGTACAACTCAAAACAGGCATTTCATTGCTTTTGCCAAGGGTTGCGCTTATCTGAGAAAGACATTTATTATGTCAGACCTGATTTAGGAGTTGCTAGATTTGCTGTGTATCAACAGTCAAATACCGCTCCCATCAATAGGTTTCAAACGGAGCAAGATGCTCAAACTGCCTTAAATATATATAAAAAGACACAACCTAACACCTCTTTTTTTATCAAACAAGAAAATGTTATTTTTTAAAAGTTTGCTCTTTTTGTGCAGGTGCAACAATTTTCGACTATATCACACCGCTAAGAATAAAAATAATTTACATATTAATAACTTCATTCTATTTTATCCTTACTTATTAGGTTTTTGATGCCTATTAATATCTCTGATATATAAGCAGCTTTTTTAGTATTAGAAAAATAACAGACAACGAACTGAAATTGCTTTGTTTGATTTAGTATATCAGTATTTGCTAATTATCTTATGTTGCGCAGTAAATTATATTAGCTTGTCGAGGGTAAAAAATGAGGCACAATATTAAACTGACTAACTTTTTCTTTTTGCTTTTTTCAACTAAAACATTTTTATTACTACTGATTCTTTTTCTATCTTTCTTAATTTTAAAAAATAAACAAGCACTCATCGCCAGTACAGAATTTCGCTATACTTCTTATGAGCTTGCAAATGAATTACTCAATAGTTCTGATGATTTAACCCGTTTAGTCAGAACCTATGTTGTGACAGGAGAGCCTAAATATGAACAACAGTTCTGGGATTTATTAGCCATTCGAAATGGAGAAAAGCCACGACCTCAAAATTATCATTCTATCTATTGGGATTTTTTGGCGGCTGATATTGAACAGTTCCCTGCAGGTCGTACAATTTCTCTCGATCAATTGATGAAAGAAGCACGCATAACAGAACAAGAATTCGGTTTATTGCATCGGGCACATCTTAATTCTGACAAATTGATTCAGCTAGAAAATATTGCCATGCACGCGATTAAAGGCATGTTTTTAGATAAAAATGGCACATTTACAATCAAAGGTGAACCGGATTTTGATTTAGCAAAAGATTTGGTATTTGGTGAAGCATACCATCAAGCTAAATTAAACATTATGCGTCCTATTTACGAGTTTTTTGGCATATTGGAACAACGTACTGCTACCGAAGTCAAAATGTATCAAGAAAGAGAATTATCTTACTTTTATACATTGGTTATTTTTGTATGCTTTTTACTCGGATTAAACCTTGCGTCCTATTTTGGCATTACGAAAGTCAGACGTTCAGAAGAAGATTTACGTTGGAAGCAAGAATTTTTGCGTTTGGTAATAGATAACATTCCCCAATTTGTTTTTTGGAAGGACACTAATTCTCAATATTTAGGCTGTAATAAAGTACTGGCTAATGTTGCAGGCTTATCAAGTTCTGATGAGATTGTGGGTAAACGTGATAGTGATTTAGTCTGGCATGAATATGCAAAAAGTTTTACCTCTACCGATCAAGAAGTGATGCAAAACGATCAATCATTGTTAAATGATATTGGGCAAGTAAAGCAGGCAGATGGAGAAACACTATGGGTCGACATCAATAAAATCCCACTACATGACCACAAAGGGCAAGTGATTGGTGTGTTGGGAACAGTCGCTGATATTACGGTACACAAGCAAGCAGAAGAATTATTAGAAATTTATAATCAACGCTTAAAAGAGGAAGTCGCTGCACAAACGGAAGAGCTACAAGCTCAATCTGAAGAACTGATGGCGATGAACGAAGAGTTACAAACTCAGTCTGATGAAATTGTTGAAAAGAACCGCTTTTTAGAAGAAGAAATTGACCAGCGTAAAAAAATTGAAACCCAGTTACAACAAGCAAAACAAACTGCAGACGCAGCCAATCAAGCGAAAAGTACCTTTTTGGCCAATATGAGTCATGAATTACGCACGCCGCTCAATGGCATTCTTGGCTACACTCAAATTTTAAACAGAGATCAGGCATTAACCTCAAAACAAAAAGAAGGCATCAACACCATTCATCGCAGCGGTGAATATTTGCTAACGCTTATCAATGATATTTTAGACCTTGCCAAAATTGAGGCTAATCGCATTGAGCTATACCCGTCTAATTTCTATTTTGAAGATTTTCTATTCAGCATTGTAGATTTATTTAAAATGCGAGCGGAACAAAAAGGCATTGCATTTCATTATGAAAAACTTACCGCCTTACCGATGGGTGTATATGCTGATGAAACACGGTTACGCCAGATATTAATCAACTTGCTAGGTAATGCCGTGAAATTTACCGATAACGGTCATGTCACGTTCAAAGTTGGATACGAGAAAAATAAAGTACGTTTCCAAATTGAAGATACGGGCACAGGCATCGCACAACAAGACATTAAGCATATTTTCCAACCTTTCCAACAAACTGGCGAAAACCACTATAAAGCTGAAGGTACAGGCTTAGGCTTGGCCATTACTCAACGTATTGTGCATATGATGCAAGGTGATATTCATGTTGATAGTGAATTAGGCAAAGGTAGCTGTTTTTGGATTACATTAGGTTTGGAAGAAGCTGAAATTGCTCAACCTGAAATGACATGTTATCTGCCTACTATTGTTGGTTATCAAGAATCGACTAAAACCTTACTGGTTGTTGATGATACTGATGAAAACCGCGCCGTATTATCCGACTTACTCAGTCCACTTGGATTTAATATTGTGGAAGCTATGGACGGTTTACAAGGTTTAGAAAAAGCCCAGCAATTGCAGCAGCTTGATATGATTTTAACTGACATTGTTATGCCCAATTTAACGGGTTTGGAGATGGTGCAACAGCTTAGACAACAAGCATCGTTCAAACAAATACCGATTATTGCCATCAGTGCCAGTGTATTTGAACATAATCAGCAGCAAAGCCTAGAAGTGGGCTGTAATACATTTATCCCAAAACCATTTGAGGCCGATGGGTTACTCGATGCATTGCAGCAACATTTAAACCTAACGTGGCTATATGAAAAAGTGCAGAACTGTGATGCTGGAACTATCGCGAAATCTGTTCAAGAGAGTACACCTTTAGAGCAAATTCAACTAACCGCTTCACAAGCTGCGGTGTTACATGATTTGGCAATGCAAGGCGATATTATGGGTGTAATGAAATATTCTAACGAATTGGCTGAATTAGATAGTAAGCTTGCAAGTTTTGCCCAGAAGATTGAACAATTAGCTAATTTATTTGAAGATGAGCAAATTTGTGAGCTGGTCGAACCGTTTTTAGACCCTGCATAAATATGCTTGCTTGGGGTTGATATAGGCCGCTGTCATGTTTTGATGTCATCCTGTACAATCTCGAGCTGTTGCCTGAGTATTTAAACGACAAAATGATATGAAAGTTTATCCATTTATTTTTTACTGTTTTTCTGTGCTGACTTTATTAAATTGCGCACCACAAAAAGTTGAGCAAAGCCCCGAAGCTGTGCAAACACATATACAAAAAGCGGCACAAACTCCAATTAAGCCAAGCCGTTCGCAAGCTCCCATTAAAGCGGTGAATGTCATCATGTTGCCCGATTTTCCTGTGCAAGTGAATGTGGCGGCCGTGGTGGAATTAAAAAATAGCTGTACCACGGTCAATGAAATTTATCAAAACCAACGTGGCGATACATTTTTGATCGAAATTCTGGAAACGCAGCAAAAACAATTACACTGTAAACCACAACCAGTTTTAAGTGAGTATATTATTCCTTTAGATGTTAGGAACTTAAGCGCGGGTCATTATACCATTTATGTAAACCAAACGCGCGGACACTTTGAATTATTGGTAGACAACTAGGTACAGACATATGGATATTAAAGTCGATTTTGGCCAAGGTATGCAAGTTAATGCACATTTTGGTGATTTTACGGTGGCAACCGATCAGCCTGAAAAGCTAGGTGGGTTAAATACTGCTCCTGCACCGTATGAGTATTTCTTGGCCAGTTTAGCAACGTGTGCGGGCTTTTTTGTGGCACGATTCTGCCAAAAGCGCGATATTTCCATGGAAGGCATTTCGATTAATATGCGCGATACACGTAATGAGAAAACCCATTTGGTGGAAAATGTTGAAATTGAACTGGTATTACCATCAAGTTTCCCTGAAAAATACCGTTCTGCATTGATTCGAGCAACAAACGAATGCAGTGTGAAGAAGACGTTACAAAATCCACCCAATATTGAAACTGTTACAAAAATTGTAGATTAATTCAATAATTAGGACTGGCAACGTGATGCTGCTAGTCCTTGATAATTTATGAACGGGCTTGTCGATGCCGAAAACGGGCTTTTGTTTGTGCGTCACTATTGGTGGTAGGCTTTTTATATAAGTCGACTTGTCTTAATAAATCATTGGCTTCTTTTTTATCCAATTGCGCCCAATGTCCCGCACGTAAATAAGCAGGTAAGCGTACTTGTCCATAGCGAATTCGCATCAAGCGGCTGACTGTAATGCCTTGAGATTCCCATAAACGTCTCACTTCGCGTTTACGGCCTTCTTTAATCGTCACATGATACCAATGGTTTGCACCTTCACCACCCGCTTGTTGAATCACCTCGAAACGGGCAACGCCATCTTCCAACTCTACACCTTTGGTTAAACGGGTTAACATCTCTTCATCCACTTTGCCCAATACACGCACTGCATATTCACGCTCAAGGCCATAGCTTGGGTGCATTAAACGATTGGCTAACTCACCGTCTGTCGTCAGCAAAATCAAACCCGAGGTATTAATATCTAAACGCCCTACGGTAATCCAACGCCCCGCAGTTAATTTAGGCAAATTTTTGAAAATGGTAGGACGGCCTTCAGGATCACGGCGCGTACATACTTCACCCACAGGCTTGTGATAGCAGATGATTTGGCGCGTTTGATTTTGTAATCGCTTGGAATTAACCCGCCGACCATTCAGACGAATATCATCTTTAACACTGACCCGTTGGCCAATCACGGCCGTTTTTCGATTGACTTGGACACGGCCTTCTTGAATCCATGCCTCAATTTGGCGACGTGAACCCAAACCTGCACGAGCGAGGACTTTTTGTAATTTTTCTGTGAACATGGGAAACTTCTAATTATCTAAATCGTTAGCGGCGAATGGCTGTTTGAATACCACTTAAACGTCGAACCCAAGGTTTGCTTTGTTGCTTGAGTGGTTCGGGTAGTTGGCTTAAAGCTTGGTCAGCAGCTGAACGAGAGGAATAAACACCTGTTACTAACACATACCATGCTTTGTTTTGATATTGGGTTTCAAACATTCGGACATTGGCCAATTGGTATTTTTGAATAAACACACTCAAATTCATTGGATCATGAGTGCCCATCACTTGTAATGTGTAGTGCTCACCGTTTTGTTGAATCAACCATTGTTCATCTTTTGTTAACGGCTTATTGTCATCGATGGAAAGTTTAACGATAGGCGGTGCTGTATCTTCAGGAATAACATGGGTGTGTGATTGCAAGCTGTCGGTTGCCACCAAAGGTTGTACTGGCATGGTGATTTCTATCGGCTTGGGTTGTTTGCCTAAAAACAGTTCTGGCATTGTCCAATATAACCATGCAGCCACCGCGAATAATAATCCCAAAATACCTAGCCCCGCCCAAAGTAAATTATTTTTATCAGGTTGCGGTGTGGTGTGTAAGGTTTGTTGCTGCCCTACATATTTCTGTAATGCTTGATAAGCCAGCAAGTTGATTTCATTTGGATGCCCCGCCGATTGTTCAAAAATATCATCGATCAAACGCTCATCATCAAAGCCATTCTGATAGTAATAATTTGTGCCTTTTAAATAGAATTGAATGTAATCCTTAACTTGTGATTTTTTTAAAGTTGGAATATCCAAGGTGTGAATTAAACTATCATGCACAATGGCAAAATCGGGTGTAGCTAAAATACTGGTAATTTGCGGCTCACAAAATAATACGACTCGAATCCGTGTTTGTGCTTCACCTTGCATCGCCAACTCAACTAGCAACTTTAATGTCGCTAAAGGCAATAGATGTGCATCATCGACTAATAAAATCGGTAGTTGGCTTTTATAACGGGTGGCAGCGATATGCGTGCGTAAATTTTCCAATGCAACTGTACTGGGCTTGCCTTCATGACCAACTTTAAATTCAGCAAGCAAATTCGATAATAAAACCTCTGATGATAACGCGGGCGTACTATCAATTTGATAAATCCACCAATTCTCATTGGCTTGAGTATGCAATTGTTTTAATAAGCTGGTTTTGCCGCTACCCATATCCGCTAACACTAGTAGCAGTTGCTCACTGTTTTGAATCAAGTGCTTGATTAAATTATAACGCTGGACTAACTCAGGCGTTTCAAAGAAGCGTGGGACTCGTCCTTGTTGACTAAACGGATTCGTTGTAAGTTGAAAGCTATCAGTAGACATAGTAGGACGCGGGAATATTCGGTTTTAGATGACTTATTTTCAATTTAAAAAACATACAAATCATTGTACATTTCTTACAATTGTACACCAGCAGCCTATTGCAAAATAGAGGAAATGAAAAAATTTGAGGGAAATAATCCAAAAAGAAAAAAATGGCGCGCTTGGGAGGATTCGAACCCCCGACCGCTTGGTTCGTAGCCAAGTACTCTATCCAGCTGAGCTACAAGCGCGTTGTGTTCTTCATGGCGGAGAGGGAGGGATTCGAACCCTCGGTACCCGTAGTAGGTACGGCTCCTTAGCAGGGAGCTGGTTTCAGCCACTCACCCACCTCTCCAAAAGAAGTGCGTATTCTATATCCACTCTTTTTTAAATGCAAGCCTTTTTTTAGATAAATTTCAAAATAAAATAAAGATTTTTTGTAATGCTTTGATTTTTAGTAAATTTAAAAAACATCTATTTTCCAGTCATTACAACCAACTTGCCTGCTGCTTGATTGTTTTCCATGATTTGATGGGCTTCATGCAGTTCTTCGAAACTAAAAACACGGTCAATATTGGTTTGATATGCACCTGATTCCACTTTTTGTACGATCTGTTGCATCACAGGTGTTGCATAATTTTTCTCTAACGTCTCCGAGCTGTAAAAAGATAAACGTACTGTGGACGGCATCCAAGGGAAAAAATCATAGTTCCAATGATTACCTAAAAAGCCAACCATGCCTACCACGCCGCGAGTACGACAACATTGCAAACTATCTCGAATTGTCCGAGGCAAACCCACGACCTCAACTACACCGTCAACACCACCATCGGTTTTGGTTCTGACTTCTCGCGCAATTGCACCTGAGTCAATAATGACTTCATCCGCACCCACCGCTTTTAATTTCTCGGCTTTGGCTTCACTACGCGTGGTTGCCAATACTCGAACGCCTAAGTCTTTTAAAATATTGATAGCCGCTAAACCTAATGCACTTGATCCACCACGAATTAAAGCTTGTTGTCCCCGTTGAAATGCGATGGTTTCGTTAACCACACCCCATGCAGTTAAATAGGTTTCTGGTAATGCTGCCAACTGTTCCCAATCTAATGTTGTATGAATTGGATAAACATGGGTACGCGGTAACACGGCCATTTCTGCATAACCACCGTCGTGCTTTCTGCCCATATTGCCCATAGCTGCAGCGACTTTTTGCCCAACAATTAAGTCAGTCTCACCTGCATCCAACACTTCACCAACGCATTCAATCCCTAAAATACGTGGCAAAGAGACTGCATCACCACTGTGACCTTGACGGGTATATAATTCACTGCGATTGAGGCCAAAACCTTTAATTTGAATCACGACCCAGCCTTTTTTCGGCTGCGGGTCTGGTACATCTTTTAATTCCAACACATCAGGATCACCTGCGCGACTCATCACGTATGCTCTCACAAACTTCTCCTTCTTGGGTTTTAAAAGGGCTTGAAATTAGCGTTTGAATAATCTTTCTTTTTCACGCTGCCAATCACGATTTTTCTCTGTATCACGTTTATCAAATTCTTTTTTACCTTTCGCCAAGGCAACTTGTAATTTGGCACGGCCTTTTTTCCAGTACATGCTGATTGGGACAACGGTTTGTCCTTTTCGTTCCACTGCACCAATTAATTTATTCAATTCTTCGCGGTGCAATAATAATTTACGAGTGCGTTGTTGCTCTGGATGAATATGTGTTGAAGCGGTTGATAATGGTGTAATCAATGAGCCAAGTAAGAATGCTTCACCGTCTTTAATAATGACATAAGAATCGCGTAGCTGTGCTTTACCTGAGCGCAAACTTTTGACTTCCCAACCTTCTAATACTAGACCTGCTTCATATTTTTCTAAGAAAAAGAAGTCATAACTCGCTTTTTTATTTAAACAAATTGTATTGTCAGGTACTTTTGATTTTTTTGCTGCCATTCTATTTTTCCTTAATATTTTTCATTTATTCTGTTTTACCAATACTCACTAAAGTATCAAGTGTTAAATCTTTTGCTGAGAAAAGACCATCTATTTTGTGCATAAATGGTGAGTTAGTATAAACTTCTTCAGCAACAAACAAATATACGTCATGGTTTCGAATAGATTTAGCTTTTTCTTCAGATAAATCGATACCGAGCGTAATCTCTATCATCACGTCTAACTGAGACATTTGTGCTGTTTTAATAAATTGTTTATATCGCTCTCTTAGTGTTCTTTTTGCTCCAATTCCATATTTTTTGTCTTCCAATATAAAGAAGAAGTCGAATTCGGTGGATGAGTCATTGCTATCATGTTTTTTTGTAATATGCTCTTTTGGTATCCCCAAACTTTCTAATAAAAGCTGAATACGATACTCATAACTAATACCTGATGATGAAATAATAGATTGATTTACACTTTCAGAAAACATAAGCATAAAAATCTGGTTAGCCTCTAATCCATCTAGTGCTAGCTCTTGATAAAAATCAACTAAGCTTTCAATGTATTCCACGGTATGATGAGATATAAATTGGGTGTTTTTTGCTTCTAACTTAGAAAAAAATCGTAATGAAAATAGTGCAGCACTAATACGCTGGTAATAAGGTTTGTTCTTTGAAATATTGTCATATTGTAAGGATAATGGGTGTAACCCTTGTAATTTAGCAATATGAGAGGTATACGTTAATTTAGATTCCTCTAATAGAACGCTTTTTATTTGTATAAGCTGTAAAGAGAAAATAAATAATTTAAAAGATTTTAAGCTCTGAATTTCAGATAGCATAGTATTAATATGATCTACTCTTTCTTGCTTCCTAATCTTTTCCTGCAACTTACGCTGAAAGCTTTCAACAATTTGTTGATATGAACAGATATTAATTTGAGAAAAATATAACTCTAATAAATCTTTTACATTTGAATTACTTAGTCCATTTGTTCCATTAACACCTTTCATAAATCGGTAAAATAGTAAGTTAATATCAAATTTATCATCAGAAATATGTAATTTTTTAATATCCATACATGTCTCAAAACAAAGAAAGTTGTAGCGAGCTATCATTCAAACAAGCAGTTTCTTGCATGTCAGAATCCCTACCCTCTAAATAATTAAATATTGATTGTGCTAAAGCAGCGATGACAGGGATTGCAACACTATTTCCAAATTGTTTATAAGCTTGTACATCACTAACAACAATTTGAAAATTATCAGGAAAACCTTGTAAGCGTGCGGCTTCCCGTGGGGTTAATTTGCGTGGATTTTGGCCTTTTTGCTCAATTAAAATTTCAGAGCCGTCTTTATAATAACGGGCTGAAATTGTACTAGTATAATCAGAATCATGATTAAATAACGAATATCCAAACCCGTTGCCCTTACGTTTATGTTCTTGTTTCCGACGTTGATGACCTGCCCATAATCTATCTGAAATTGTGTACTTATCTAATACATTGCTCTCTAGGATATCACCAACTTTTTTAACTTGTCCTGCATTGTTTGGAAATATAAAAGGGTTAGTTTGATTAAAAAAACATATGATATAAATACGTTCTCGGTTTTGTGGTACACCAAAATTTCTAGCATTCAAGACTTGCGAATATACGCTATAACCTAATTGTTCCATTACTCGTTTTACAGTTTTAAATGTATTGCCTGAATCATGATTTTTAAAACCCTTAACATTTTCTAAAAATACAACTTGTGGCTTATGATATTCAACAATCATTGCAATATTAAAAAATAAAGTGCCTCTTGTATCATCAAAGCCTTTTTTTAAGCCCGCCTGAGAAAATGGCTGGCAAGGAAAACCTGCAAGTAAAATATCAAATGGCTGAATATTTTGAGGAGCAATTTGTGTAATATCTCCTGCTGGCAGATCAGAAAAGTTTGCCTCATAAGCCTTTCTAGCGAATTTATCAATTTCAGAGGCAAAGACAAATTGAGCTTGTTGCTGAAAAATAGATTCAAAGCCAATTCTAATACCACCAACCCCTGCAAATAAATCAATAAAACGGTATATTTTCTCCATTATGTTCTAAACCTAACTCTTAAAGATACTGATAATAATAGCCATATATTCACTATAATCCCTAAATTTGTTGTTGAGCTGCGAATAAAGCAGGTTTAACTCGCTTAAAAATCAATCCACAAGCTTCATCATAATTACAAATATACCTTCGCCGTCATCCTCAATAAAATAAGGAATCACACCAGCCTTTATATCATCATCGGATGGTATCGAAATCAGGCTCTAGCCATATTACAAAACAAGCAGCTCCTTCACACGTTGCCTTAATGCGGGGACAACCTCTTGCTCAAACCAAGGATTACGTTTAAGCCAAAGTTGATTACGTGGAGAAGGATGTGGTAGTGGTAAATACTCAGGTAGGAAAGTTTGCCATTTTTTTACATTTTCAGTCAAGGTTTTACAACACTTATCACCTAAATAATAACGTTGTGCATATTGACCGATTAATAGCTTGAGTTGAATCTGTGGCAATTCAGCCAATACTTGCGGATGCCATAATGGTGCACACTCGGGGCGAGGAGGTAAATCACCACTTTTGCCTTTCCCTGGATAACATAAACCCATTGGCATAATCGAAAGGTAGCGCGTGTCGTAAAAAGTTTCTTTATCGATTTGTAGCCATTCACGCAGGCGTTTACCGCTGGCATCATTCCAAGGTAAACCCGTTGCATGAACCCGCGTACTGGGAGCTTGTCCAACCACTAAAACCTTGGCTTCAAGTCCGACCCGAATCACAGGTTTAGGCGGATTAGGTAAATGGTCAGCACATAGCTCACAACCCCGTACTTGGGTTAATAATGTCTTGAGTGTGTCCGTCATGTTTGGTTATTTCAACTGCAAATCATTAATTAGCAACATGCTCTAACCATTGGGCTTTGACCCGTTTTAAAATATCCAATGCTTGGCTCATGCTTGGGTAATCAACCGAAAAATCTAATTTTCGTAGTTTCTGTAAAGCCAGCTGCATTTCAACAACTTGTATCGCATTTTGATCGTAATATTGGGTTAACCAAGCAGTTGCTTCTTTGGTTGTGATTTGAAAAGTTTGAAAATCTGATTTTAATAAAGCCAAGCGTGCTGTTTCCAATTTTAAGCGCAAGCTTTCTTGTACAAAAAAGATTTGTGAATCGTCTAATAATCCAGCATCTACATTTTCATTGTGCGTGATGGTTACGAGTTGCTTCATCTCACTCCACACAACACTGGTCACATCACCCCATGATTCTAATATTGACATGATTTCCAAAGGTTGTTTATCAACTGTTTCACTGGTTTCAGCAGGCGGGGTTGCGGCTTTGACTAGATTTAACTCAGGTACTTGGTCAATATAACTTGAAAGTTGTTTAGCAATGGTTGTTGTGTCTAATGCCTGCAAGGCTTGTAATGTGGCTACATCCTGCTCAATTTGTGCAACTAAAGGCTTGGCTAATTGCGGTTGTGCCCAATTTTGTAATTTCTCTTTAGCCGCGTTAAGTACTTGTAAAGCAGTATGACTGTCTTGCATAAATTGTAAGCGATGCTGGGCTAAATTAAACAAATACCTAATCTCACTTAATGTCCAATCCTGCGAAGCCAGAATATTATCATTTTGTACTTGTTGGATGTCTTGCTTAACTGTTTCAAGGTGCTGCTCGATGCTCGTAACAGCCGTTTTTAACGCGGTGTCTTGTGACACAGTTTGTGCTTGTGCGGCTTCTTTTGCTTTAGTTTGTTCTGCATTCAGTGAAGATACTTGCTGCTCCAAACTCTGTTGCTTATCGGTTACATCCTGAATAAGCTGCTGCAATACTTTCAACTGGCTGTTATTTTCTGCAATAAGTTGTTCTGATGCATCATTAGCTTGGGCTGCTTTAATGCCACTGTGTTGACTGGTGGAAACAAGCGTAACCTGTTGTCCAACTTGCTCACCAATGTGGCTCATTTGCTTAAATACATAAAAACTTAAACCTAAAGCACTTATGACCAATAAAAATGAAAAAAAGCGTCGAGCTGTTGCCCATCCACGGCGTTTTTTCTTAATAGTGGGTTTTTCTTGAGTTGATTTGGCTTGGGCATTGGGTGGCTCTGTGGAATACGAAACATTGCCATCTTCATCATGATGCGAATAAAGTCGGCCAGTTGGGTTTGGCATTTGTGAAAGGGGGATAATCGGATCATTTGCCATTGCGCACGCCTTACAAGTCTGCTTTGGATTTTATTATACAACACTTCCTCTCTTTTCATGGCAAGTCTTGGACAGTAAATCCAACAAGGTTTGTGAATTGAAATAAGTCAAATTAATTTGGCTCAAAATTCAGTAAAATTTCTACTATAGAACTTTATTGACTTGGAGAGCTTTAGTACACTACGATCGTACTAATCACACCAAAGGCTTTGTTTATGAAACTATTTAACCTCATTGTTTTGCTGATTTTTCTTGGCTCTTGTACCACAGATTCCAATGAGACAAAACCACCTATTAACATTGCGATTGAGACATCTTGGATTGGGTATATACATGTGGTTATTGCGCAGGAAAAAGGCTTTTTTGCTCAACATAAGGTTAATGTAAAGTTATTGACAGCCAAGGACGGTTTAGATACGGCAGAACTTTATAAAACAAGGCAAGCTGATGGGCTACTCAATGTCTTTCCTGATAGCATTATGCTAAATGCAGAAGGTTATCCAACTCAAGTTGTGATGGTTATTGATTCCTCTTTTTCAGCAGATGGTATTGTTTCTAAACCCGAGATCAAAACCCCGCAAGATTTGGCAGGCAAGACTGTTGCGTTTGAAGAGTTGAATAGTTTTTCTCATTTGTTTGTGATGAAGCTATTAGAAAAAGGCGGCTTAGAAGAAGGACAATTTAAGGCAAGAACGATTGTGGCTTCGGAGGCATTGGAGGCTTTAGGTCAAGGACAAGTGGATGCGGCTTATACCTATGAACCCACATTAAGCCAAGCTTTAAAAGCGGGTTATCACTTATTAGCCAAAGCAGGGGATATGCCGGGGATGATTACCGATGTATTGGCTTTTCATGGTACAACGATACAACAACGCCCTGATGATATAAAAAATATTGTCGCTGCAATTTTAGATGCAAGAAATTATATGCAACAACATCCAAAGGAAAGCCTAGAGATATTTGCTCAATTCAACCAAGCAACAGCTGAAGAGTTTGAAACTGGCTTTGATGGTTTGCACTATCCGGGCTTAGAAGAAAATTACTTAGCCCTACAATCAGATGGCTTGTTATTCACAAGTGGACAAGACATTATTGATTTTTATATGGCAAAGGGGCAAATTATACAATTACCTGACTTAAATACGGTGGTGAACAAACAGTTCATACAGGATTTATCGAAAAAATAATTAAATTGTGCGATGCAACATTAAGCCCTAAAGATAATTGTATTGGCTTGTCAGTTCTCGTTGTAAGAAAGCATACAATTGAATATTAAAGCACTTAAGCTCTACTTTTGAGTATTATTTTTAAAGAGTCTTGCAATGTTTAAAATAAGCGTATGTTTTTGAATTATAGGTTATATTTAGGTGTAAGTATTAGTTTTTTTGTAGGAATGTATGTTTATGATAAGTAAATTTTATAATTAAAAGGTTGTGAAAAGTGTCACGTTTATGCTAACTTTAGCACCGCTTGTACGACAAAATGCCTTTTGAGCATTCAAACAAGCCCTAATATAAAGGCGTTGCGCCAAACTACCAAAATCAAAGGATGAGGCTTTAGGGACTAATTGAATATTAAGTTGTTTCAAATATTTATAAAAAGAGTTGCCTCGTTGCTTTGTTTTTTATAAAGATTTGGCTACTAATGATTTAAGTAGTTTCTAATACATATAATTAAAATGAGCAGTTTTTCCCCTGTCAGCAGTTTTTAAACCAGTTGCTAAACAGGGGTTTTATCTTTTTTTTGTACCTTATCTTCTCTACTTCCTCTATAATCTACAACCAATTACCAATCAAAATAAATCCGCTCCAATAGCGTGGGTGACGATATGTGGTTAGTTGCATTAATTTCTGTTGGGCTTGTTGTAAAGCTTGTGATTTTGATACTGTTTTTCTCGCTAATTGCTGATAGAAAATCGAAATAAGTTCAGCTGTGGCTGCGTCGTCGATAGCCCATAAGCTGGCTAGGACGCTGTGTGCGCCTGATTTGACTGCTAAGCCTGCAATACCTAAGGCTGCTTGTCTATCGCCTGTTTGCGCGGTTTGGCACGCACTTAAGGTGAGCAGTTCTATGGGTTGCTGTTGGAATTGGCGTAGCCGTACGAGCTTCTCAAGCTGATTTAAATTCATTTTCCCCTCATAGGTTAATAAAAAGCTATCTCTCACTTGTGGGGTGATTTGCGCGTGTGTCGCTAAATGCAACAGGTTATAAGGCTGTTGTTTAAGGGTTTGGTACAGCGTGTCAAACTGGAAGCGATTATTCTTTAACAGTTGCTTTTCATCCCAAATCATATCTATTTGCTGTAATTCTTGATGAACATACGGTAATGCAGGAAATTGTCCCATTGATTTTGATAAGCCACCCGCTAATGGTTTATAGACAAATTGTGTTGTGGATTTTAATGTGGTCAATTGTAAACTTGGGGTAACTGCTAACGCATAGCTTTTAATTAAATAGTCTTGTCCATTATGTAAGGCTGCAAATGGCAATGTATATAAAATATCGTAAGGCACGATAACCAGCGTATCAATTTGATTTTTTTCTAAAGTTTCAGTAATAGGTTCAATTAGCCAGCTATAAATTTTCTGTCCTATTCTTTGATCCAAGCGCAGTAAAAAACGTTGTATTAACCATTCTAAATCTTGGGAATATTGTTGTTGTATTGTAATTTGAGTAATTTGTCCTTGAATAAGCAATAATAGCTCGGTTCGTTCTGGCAATAAGATTGGATAAAAAATAGCTGTGCTTGTTGGAATAGGTTGCTGCAGCTGTGATGTTTTAGAGACACAATCATCTTGAAAGTAATTTTCTAGTTCTAGGCTCTTATAGTTTTCTAAAATGGCAATCGCCTGTTGTAATCGTTGTTGCTTATCATCTTCTTGCTGCAATAATATATCGATCAACTCAAAGTAAACAGGCTTCACAAACCGTTCAAAATGATTTTTCTCTCCAATATAACCCAATAATAAGGCTGAACGGATTTTTTCTATGTTATCTAAGCTTAATTGATAATATTGGATTGAATCGGATATTTTCTGTTGTGTTTTCAAAATTTGTGCTTTTCGCCATTGCCAACGATAGAGCAAATCAATATCATGCTGTGCAAAAAATAGGGCTGACTGTAATAACTGTAAAGCCTCATTATTACTTTGATAGCGTTGATAATATTCAGCTAAATAACCATAAGCTATACTTTTCAATCGTGGTTTATTTACCGCTTGACTTAACTGTAACGCTTGTTGATACAGTAAAATGTGATTTTGTTTTTTTGCAAGGATTAATAGTGCATTTAATTTGGATTCTGAATTAGGTAAATCAATAATAGTATGCTGAATAGCTTTATCAATATAATTTGCATCCAACTGTGCTAAATTGACTAAAATTGTATTTTTGAGTTGTTTATTATTAAATTCTAAATTTAAAGCATCTAAATAGTATTTCTTAGCTTTGGCTTCTTGTTGATGGGCAATTGCAATTTTACCTAACTGATTTAGGCTTTTTGCAATCAATAGTGGATTTTCAAATTGTTGGGCTAAATTTAAATTTTGTAAGGCTGTAGTTTGAGCCAGTTCAAATTGACGAGTGGCAATATAAAATAATATAAGCTCATGACTTAGCTCAAAATAATCTACGGACAATGGTTTGGCTTGTTGTAAGGCTGTTTGTAATTTTTTTATCGCGATATTGGCTTGGCCTTGCTGATGATAAAGAGAAGTCTGTGCTAAAAGTGTGTCAGTTGTTTGAGCAAAGCAAGTTGAACTGAAAAATATAAGAAGTAATACAAGAAACATCTGTAGCCCACTTTGTACAAATGAGATGAGGAGGCAACAGTATAATCGGAAATGATTTTGAATTTAAATGATTATTGTTTAGCTTGAATGACTAGAAAAACGCCATTTTATACCAATCCTAATAGGTAGGAATATGACTTGAACCCTTGAAAATGAGCTGTTTTAGCTGATGTTGTCATTTAAAACCGACTGATAAAGGCAGATTGTTATGAAATGGATAGACGTACAAGAGATTGCAATCCAGCTTTCTGAAAAATACCCTGATACTAACCCTCAATATGTGAATTTTGTTGATATGCACCAATGGGTGTGTGGCTTGGATGAGTTTGATGATGACCCGCAACACAGCAATGAGAAAATTTTGGAAGCCATTCAAATGGCGTGGATTGATGAAGCAGATTAACAAGGATTCGACGCGCTGATCGAACCCTCATTAATTACATGGCAAAATCTAGTTGTCGCCATGCTTCATATAAAATAATTGCGGCTGAATTAGATAAATTGAGGCTGCGACTGGTTGGCAACATGGGGATTCTAATTACTTGCTCTGGGGGTAAGCTTTCGAGAAATTCATTAGGTAAACCGCGTGTCTCAGGGCCAAAAATAAACCCATCACCTGCTTGATAATCGGGTGCGGAATGGCTGATTGTACCTTTGGTTGAACAGGCAAATAAACGCGTGGGCTGCACCTGTTCAATAAACTCATCTACGCTTTGATATTCTTTGACGTTCGCCCATTCATGATAATCCAAGCCAGCACGACGCATTCTTTTATCATCCAGTTCAAAACCCAGAGGATGGATTAAATGCAGTTGCATCCCTGAGTTAGCACATAAGCGAATGATATTACCTGTATTCGGTGGGATTTCAGGTTGATAAAGCACACAGTGGAACATGTTTTTTATATTCTATAACGAAGAACAGTGAGAAATTGTATCAAAGACAGGCCATCTTTTCTAAAATCACCCATCTTTAAATAATCACAGAATGATTAACGGTAAAAGAACCACTTTGAAACTGCTTTGCGTACTTTACTCCAGCTTGCTGTTTCGCGTACACAACAATTTTCATCGTTTACAAATAATTGCTTAGCTTTGTTCCATGATAAACCAATCACAGGCTGATAATCTGATTGTACGACTAAATCATATTGGCCGCGCATTTTCCAATATTGCCACCAACGAGATAAGAAACGACGTGGTATTTGTGGGATAAATTGCGGGTTAGGTAATTGATACACTCGGACACCCGTTGGCAACGGCATAAACTCAATTTTCAATTCTGGGCGTTCTAATTGCGCTTGGCGGAAATATTCTTGAATGTTCATCGTGTTTAAATTGACAGGGTATGCGACCAACACACGTTTGATTTGTGGTTGTAATAACACCTGTTTAATATCACTATGTGGGCGTGGTTTCACTTCTAACTGAATATCACATTTGCCCATGGTATTTTTATCGAAATCGGTGACAGCATCGTCATGCAATTGGGCTAAATCAGATTTTCCAATTAAATGATAATAAACCGCTTTTTTCAGAATATGTTTTTTCATCCGCTGTAAAGCAGGTGCAGGCAAGCCATGGTGTTGTAACATGTCTAATACATTGCGATTATCGTAATATAGTACCCAAGTCGGGACTTTTGCCGCAGCAGACAAATGCCAAATTAAGGATTTTGCCGACACAACTACCCGATGTCCCATTTGTCCAATCCGTAAACACCACTCAATATCATCATAATGAATAAAGTAATCGCGCCATAAACCTGCTTTTTTCGCCACGTCTGCCCGAATCACCAAAGAAGCCGCCGCGACATATTCAATATCCATAAATTCATTGCAGTGCATCAGCAACTTACTTAAATCTGCGTCTTCGGTTAGTAGCTCTTCTGCCGTTTTGCCAAACCAAGCGGGAATTTCTTCTAAATGACGATTTAAAATCAATTGTCCTGTATGTACGCTGCGATCAACATACGCGCCCATTTCATTGATACGCCAAGGATAATCCAATTGCATCATGGTTGAACCTGCAACCGCAATATCAGGTTTTTGTTCCAGTAAATCGACCAGTTCAGTCAAGGCTTTTTGATGTACCAATACGTCATTATCCAATAACCATAAGTATTGATATTTACCATCAGGCTGTTCAAATGCCCATTTCAAACCTGTATTAAAACCACCTGTGCCGCCAATATTTTCAGGATTACAAATCAAATGTACATGTGGATATTCAGAGCGAATGGCTTCAGCTGTGCCATCATTACTGGCATTGTCTACGACTACAATATCAATGTCTTGTTCGGGGTAATCTAAAGTCTTGACTGAGTCGAGCAGGTCTAACACATATTGCTTTTTATTCCATGTCACAATAATGATTAAAACGTTTGGCATTCTTCTGTATCCGCATTGAACTTGTAAGCAAGTGCGTATTGTAATGGCAATTTGTGTCGAAAAGAAGTAAAAACACAGAATTTAAATACAGTTAGCGTTTTATTGGGCTGTTAAGAAATCATGCGTTGACAGCAATTTTAGCCAATATATTGCTTCAAACCATGTTGAGCTTTCTAAAATAAGACTTGTCAAATTGTGCTAAAAAACACAGTGGCCGATGCATGATACTTTTGCCTCTTTTTAAAAATCTGATTATGATAACCACCTGCTTAGATTGATTTATTGGCCATCTCATCTTATAAACAATCTAAACACAGTCGTCCGAAATCATATCACCGTGATAACTGCTCATTAAACTGATAACTGAAGAAGCTCATGAAATATATTCAAGTCGGTGCTGGTGTGCTCAATCAAACGCCTTTAGATTGGGTTAATAATCAGAAAAATATTGAAAACGCCATTTTGGAAGCCCGTCAACAGCAGGTGGATATTCTATGTTTACCTGAGCTATGTATTAGTGGTTACGGTTGCGAAGACATGTTTTTAGCCCCTGCCACCATCGCACAATCTCGGCAAGTATTACTTAAAATTGCGCCTCAAACCAAGGGGTTAATCGTTGCAGTTGGTTTACCTGTTTCGTTGCAAAATCGGATTTATAATACCGTTTGCTTATTGGTGAATGGTGAAATTGCAGGTTTTGTTGCCAAACGCTTTCTTGCAGGTGATGGCATTCATTATGAACCGCGTTGGTTTCATCCTTGGCCACATGATGTACGCAGTGAAATTGACATTGATGGCAAAACCTATCCTATCGGCGATATTTTCTTTAATTGTGGTGGCGTGCGTATTGGTTTTGAAATTTGTGAAGAAGCATGGGTCGCCAATCGCCCGGGGATTCAATTAGCCCAAAAAGGGGTCGATATTATCCTCAATCCTAGTGCTAGCCATTTTGCATTTGATAAACATGTGGTACGTGAACGGTTTGTATTGGAAGGCTCACGCGCATTTAGTGTCAGTTATATTTATACCAATTTGTTAGGCAATGAAGCAGGGCGAGCTATTTATGACGGTGATAGCTTGATCGCCAGTGCGGGTCAATTGTTAGCAACAGGTAAACGGTTTAGCTTTAAAGATTTTTATGTGATTAGTACTGCGGTTGACGTAGATTTAACCCGCATGACTCAAGCACGTACTAGCGAATCCGTGCCGAATTTGGACACTTTGGTTTCCGTGCCGTTTGATTATCCCCAGCAATCTCCACAACCACCTAATGTACCCTTAAAATCATGGGAATATAGTCCCAATCTAAAAGAAGAAGAATTTACCCGTGCAATCAGTTTAGGATTGTTTGATTATTTGCGTAAAAGTCGTGCCCAAGGCTTTGTTCTATCATTAAGTGGCGGAGCAGATTCCTCAGCAATTGCTTGTTTGGTACGTTTAATGGTGGAACTGGGAACGTTAGAACTAGATGTGAAAGGATTTTGCGCTAAATTACCAATTAAATTGAGCAACACCACAACTTCCGCAGATATTACCCACGACTTACTCACTTGCGTTTATCAGGCTACGAAGAACTCGACCAAAACCACACAGCAAGCCGCTTCAACTTTAGCCCAAAATTTAGGCGCGAATTATTTAGAACTTAATATTGATGATATTGTCGCAGGTTATACACAGGCAATTGAAAAAGCGATTGAAACACCATTGACGTGGCAACAGCATGATATTGCATTACAAAATATTCAAGCACGCAGTCGTGCCCCTAGCGTGTGGATGATTGCCAATATTAATAATGCGTTGTTACTAGCCACTAGCAACCGCTCAGAAGTCGCTTTAGGTTATGCCACCATGGATGGCGACACTGCAGGTTCTCTTAGTCCAATTGCGGGCATTGATAAACATTTCTTGCGTCATTGGCTGCGTTGGCTAGAGTCGCAAGGGCCTATGCACTTAAAACCGATTCCGTCTTTATCATTGATTAATCAGCAAGCACCCACTGCGGAGCTGCGCCCTCAAAGCATGAAGCAAACCGATGAAGATGATTTAATGCCTTATCATTTGGCCAATGAGATTGAAAAAGCCGCCATCCGAGACCGCCAAACTCCATACGAAATCTTTTGTTTATTACAGCACCGTTATACCGATTATGATGATGAGCAGTTGTTAACTTGGGTTGAACGATTTTTCCGTTTATGGAGTCGCAATCAGTGGAAACGTGAACGTTATGCACCGAGTTTTCATTTAGATGATGTGAATTTAGACCCACGAAGTTGGTGTCGTTTTCCTATTTTATCAGGTGGCTTCGGACGTGAATTAGAAGAAATGTATACTAAAGCAAGACAATAATAATGTGATGGTTAGTGTAGAGTGTTATCTTGCTAACCACTACATATTTTTGGTTAGCTCCCAACTTATTTCTTTAAATGTAACTTATTATGTCCTGATAGGCAGTCTAATGTGATATACACAAGACAGGAAATACAGAATGCCTATTTTTTCTTTCCAATTAAACCAGAAAATCTCCTTTTTTAATTGCCCTGTTTGTAATTCAGATATAAGGCGAGGTAACGGAGTTGATTGTCCGAATTGCAAAACTAGGCTTCATGTGAATCTAAAAAGCCTTTTTAGTTGGATGATTATGAATATAGGTTTTTTTTCTATGATTCCCTTAACTTCTCATTTTTTGACTCACTATGAAGAATATGGTTTTTTATACCTTTTAGGTACATTATTTATGGCATTAGTACTGCTTGTCGGCATACTTGAACTTTTTGCGACAGTACACTTATTAAAGCCAGCAGAGCAGACACAAACAGATTAATTGCAAAATAGCTTATTCATCCTGATTTACAGCCTCAATAGAAAAAGTCGAAGGTTATTTCATAAAAACAGATAATTATTTAAGCCTTTAATTTTGAAATTAAGTAAAATATTGAAAAAATTGCTAACATTCAAAATTGGATAAATCATATATGGAAAATGTCGATACCTTAATTTATGCGGGCTGGGTAATTCCTGTTGAACCTGACAACACGGTATATAGTCATCATGCGGTTGCGATTCAAGACGGGAAAATTGTGGACATTGTGCCCAGTGATGAAGCTGCACACCGCTTTTTACCTCGTATTACGCATCGTTTACCAACACATGTACTTATGCCGGGAATGGTTAATACACATACTCACGCAGCCATGACCTTGCTTCGTGGGTTCGCTGATGATTTACCCCTGAATGAATGGTTAACCCAACATATTTGGCCAGCAGAAGCCGCTTGTGTCAGCCCTGAATTTATCATTGATGGAACACAATTAGCCATTGCTGAAATGTTACGCGCGGGTGTGACATGTTTCAATGATATGTATTTCTTCCCTGATACCATGGCCGAAGTAGTAGAGAAAACAGGTATACGCGCCACTATTGGTTTAATCGTATTAGACTTTCCAACAGCATGGGCAGCCAACGCAGACGAATACTTACAAAAAGCCCAAGTCGTTCATGACAAATATCAAGATAATCCATTAATTCAATTTGCTTTAGCACCGCACGCGCCTTATACGGTTTCTGATGAACCATTAATTAAAGCCAAAGCCTTAGTCGATAAATGGCAAGTACCGATGCATATCCATGTCCATGAAACAGCGCATGAAGTCGATGAAGCAGTCAAAAACCAAGGAGAACGTCCGTTAAGTCGCTTACATAAACTAGGCTTAGTTGATTCAAGCTTGTTAAATGTTCATGCCACGCAGTTGGAACAAGATGAAATTGAATTACTAGCTAAACAAGGTGCACATGTAGTGCATTGTCCAGAATCGAATTTGAAACTGGCCAGTGGTTTTTGCCCTGTAGATAAATTGTTAAAAGCAGGGGTCAACGTTGCATTAGGTACGGATGGCACAGCCAGTAATAATGATTTAGATATGTTGGGTGAAATGCGCACAGCGGCCTTATTGTCTAAAGGTATCAGTGGTAACGCAAGCAGTGTTCCTGCACATGAGGCATTGAGAATGGCAACGTTAAATGGGGCAAAAGCCTTGGGTATCGATGATGTAACAGGTTCACTAGAAATAGGTAAGTCTGCTGATATTGTTGCATTAGATATGCAAACTTTGGAAACCATGCCAATGTATGATCCAATTTCACAAATCGTTTATGCAACCAGCCGCGATAAAGTCAGTGATGTTTGGGTTGCGGGTGAGCATTTATTGAAGTCCAGAGCCTTAACTCGTATTGATATTCATGAATTGATGAGCAAAGTCACTGCATGGCGTGAAAAAGTTGATGCTGCTGTAGAAGCCGCCGCCAATCAAACAGAGAAATAAACACCTGCTTTTGTCAGTCTAATATTGGGTAATAGGCTGACACTGAAAAATAGTTAAATATGTCAACAGGTTATTAAGTTTAATTTGTTACAAGAATTTGATTTAAAATAATTTTTTATAAATTTTGCGCTATCAATTTGATATATCTACAGATTGATTATTGAGTGCTAACAATTGCTATTTTTCATGCTTAACTCCTGTATATAAACGCCCAAATTTGTGGGATAATGAGGCCAAGCATTCACTTTTTAGGTTATAGATAATGGACGACGATAAAAAGAAAGCGTTAGGGGCAGCCCTAAGCCAGATTGAAAAACAATTTGGTAAAGGCTCTGTAATGCGTTTAGGTGATGTTGCGTTAGTGCAAGACATTGATAGTGTGTCAACGGGTAGTTTAAGTCTTGACGTTGCACTTGGTATCGGTGGCTTACCTAAAGGTAGAATCGTTGAAATCTATGGGCCTGAATCATCTGGTAAAACCACGATTGCATTGCAAGTTGCAGCAGAAATCCAAAAGCAAGGTGGTACAGCTGCATTTATTGATGCTGAGCACGCTTTAGATCGTAATTATGCGGAAAAATTGGGTGTAGATACCAATGAGCTTTTATTGTCGCAGCCTAGCAATGGTGAAGAAGCCTTAGAAATCACAGATATGTTAGTGCGTTCTGGTGGGGTTGACTTAGTGGTTGTTGACTCGGTTGCTGCTTTAACACCGAAGGCAGAAGTTGAAGGCGATATGGGTGACTCTCATATGGGTTTACATGCGCGTTTGATGTCTCAAGCTTTACGTAAATTGACCGCTAATATTAAACGTTTTAATACTTTGGTGATTTTCATTAACCAAATTCGTATGAAAATTGGTGTTATGTTTGGTTCTCCAGAAACAACAACGGGCGGTAATGCACTTAAATTCTATGCCTCAGTTCGTTTAGACATTCGCCGTATTGGTTCAATCAAAAAAGCGGATGAAATCATTGGTAATGAAACCAAAGTCAAAGTAGTGAAAAACAAGGTTGCACCACCATTTAAAGAAGTGATTTTTGATATTATGTATGGCGAAGGGGTTTCACGAGAAAGTGAAATTATTGACCTTGGCTCAAAAAATGGTATTGTAGATAAAGCGGGAGCTTGGTACAGTTATCAAGGTTCGAAAATTGGTCAGGGTAAAGAAAATGTCCGCAACTACATGAAAGAAAATCCGCATGTAGCAATGGAGATTGAAGACAAGATTCGTGCTAAACTGCTTGATATTCGTCCCTTAGAAGAAAATGCAGAAAAAGAAACTGCTGAGTAATTTTTAAACTGTTTTCATCATCATGCCCTGTGTCGATCTTACTTTGGCTCAGGGCGTTTATTCTTAATCTATTATTTGCCTCACTCCTTCCATGTCTACCCAATCCTCACTTGTTTCTTGTACCCTATCAGAACTTGGCTTGCCTAAACGAGCAATGCCGCGCCCTGAGCATTTAAGGCAACCTGATTACGCTGAGAAATTTGATGATGATACTTTGCTATATGATATTTTTCGACGTGGAAATTATATTTATCTCATTGGGCCTACATTATTTGACACAGCAAGATTAAAGCATTTACTTGCTCATATTCAAATCGATCCACATACTAAGTTGAAATATGCTTGCTATTTTTCTAAACAAATTTTTAAAATTGTTATTGATGCTTCCAATATAAATACAAATTTTATCCAAATTTATAATAAACAATTTCCCATTCGCCGTTCACCCTATGAAAATAATAGATTTAATAAAGTATTATATACAAAACAAAAAGATAATGACCCAGCTTGGATAAAAGATTGGATATTATGGTATTACAATATTTATGGAGTTGAGCTTGTTATTCTGTATGATAATGCAAGTACAAAATACACAATCAATGAGTTAAAAGCCTATCTTGCAGACGTACCATGTCAAGTTATTATAGAAAGCTTTCCTTTTAAGTTTGGAGCACGGCTTTGGGAAGGTAGTGAGCAAGATTCTATGTTTCTTCAATGGGCGATGCTTGAACATGCAAGGTATTATGTATGTGGTAATCGAGGCTATTTTTTTAGTTTTGATATTGATGAGCTGCTTATATTTAAAGACTTATCTACGATTAACTGGAATCAAACACCATATCATTATATTCAATTTAAAGGACATTGGGCTTTTCTTGATGCAGGCCAGTATTCAGGTACTGATAGCATAATTAGACACACTTCACATTCTATTGTAGAAAAGCAGCATTTCTCCGCTAAAGAAGGTAAATACATAGCATTTCTTGATAAACTAAGGCTTGATGATTTTTTACTAGTTCACCGAATTAAACGGCCAGCTGAATCTAAACAACCTCTTGTCATATACAAACCAAGCGATGCCTATTTTCTGCATTTCCGTTCTATTACAACAAACTGGAAGTGGGATAGAACAAAACCTGAAATATTTGACAGCCAAATTCACCATCGAACTGATATAGAACAAATTGAAAAGCAATTAACCGCACATAAAAAACCTTCTCCTACACATTTTCAAAACTAAACCCACCCAAAAAAAATACTATAACAAATTGATTTTAAAATATAAAAATTTATAGAATCTTAAGTGTGAATAGTATTATAAAAAGGCAAGTTTTGATCTTGAACTCCAAACAGTTAATTGAAGGAGGAGTTCAAAAGACCATAAATCAAATTTTACTGTGCTGTATCTTGTTGAACCGCATTTTTTACTGCTTCTAATAATTCAGGTGTAATTTGCACATCAGAAAAATCAGGCTCAATATCGGCAGCTTGCCCTTCTATTATTTGTACTGGAATGGTTTGTGTCGCTTGTTCAGTTTGTTGTGAGGTGGCAACAGGTGTGCTATTAGGTTGCATTTCAGCAGGGATAATATTTTCAGGTACTGATTCAGTGGCAGGGTCTGCCAAAATGATTCGATCTAAATTCTTTTCAACGGTTTTTTTACCAATACCATTTACTAACATTAAGTCATAGGCAGAATTAAATACACCGTGAGTATTTCTATAATCAACAATTGCTTGTGATTTTTTCTCACCGACACCTGATAGGACTTCTTTAAGTTCTGCTGCGCCAGCCGTGTTAATATTCACTTGTACCGTGGTTTCAGCATAAACTGAATAAGCAAAAAATGACAATGTTAAAAATAAAATTTTCAATAAACGCATCAACATCCTCCAGATCATTAATTATATAAAGCAAATATAATATCGTTTATTAATGATTTATTCAATAGTGAAAGAAGGGTTTATTTTAACTGTGAGTTAAGTTATTTTTATTCATAGAAAACTAATTAAATTATTGTGAACATATTCGCTGTACAAAAGTTATAATAAGTCTTACCTAGGCATAACAAAACAGCCTGTTTTTCAACTCAAAATCCATACTAGCCACGACTCTATTGAGATGCTTGTGCTAATTTGATATTTTGAGGCCATCATAATCGCAACCAACTAAGCAAACATGACACGATTTATATTTATTACAGGTGGCGTCGTTTCCTCATTAGGAAAAGGGATTGCTGCCGCATCTCTTGCAGCTATCTTAGAAGCCCGCAACCTAAAGGTGACTTTACTTAAGCTTGATCCTTATATTAACGTTGACCCCGGTACGATGAGTCCGTTTCAACATGGTGAAGTTTTTGTAACAGATGATGGTGCAGAAACCGATTTAGATTTAGGTCATTACGAGCGTTTTATTCGTTCGCGTATGACTAAAAGTAATAACTTTACAACGGGTCGTGTTTATGAAAACGTGATCCGAAAAGAACGACGTGGTGATTATTTAGGCGCAACGGTTCAAGTGATTCCACATATTACCGATGAGATTAAACGCAGTATTCACGAAGGTGTGAAAGATATTGACGTGGCATTGGTTGAAATTGGTGGCACGGTTGGTGATATTGAATCATTACCGTTTTTAGAAGCCATTCGCCAAATGCGTGCGGAGTTAGGGCGCGAACGTGTTCTATTTTTACACTTAACTTTAGTACCTTATATTCCTTCTGCGGGCGAGTTAAAAACTAAGCCAACTCAGCATTCAGTTAAAGAATTGCGTTCGATTGGAATTCAGCCAGATGTATTATTGTGTCGTTCAAGCCATCCGATTTCTGACTCAGAAAGACGTAAAATTGCGTTGTTTACTGACGTAGATGAAGAGGCAGTCATTCCCGTATTGGACGCGCCAAGCATTTATCAAATTCCAGTGCAATTACATAAAGAGCAGCTCGACAATATTGTTTGCGATAAGTTGAAACTTGAAACCAGTGCGGCCGATTTATCAGAATGGGAAAGCGTGGTTGAAGCGCAGAAAAATACTAACGCAACTGTCAAAATAGCCATGGTTGGTAAATACATGGATTTGACCGATGCGTATAAATCTTTGACTGAATCTTTGATTCACGCAGGGATTAAAACCCAAACCAAAGTTGAAATTGCTTACGTTGACTCTGAAGACATCGAAACAAAAGGCGTTGGCTGTTTAGAGAATATGGACGCGATTTTAGTACCGGGTGGTTTTGGCGAACGCGGCATTGAAGGCAAGGTCACAGCAGCACAATATGCACGGGAAAATCACGTACCTTATTTAGGTATCTGCTTGGGAATGCAGGTTGCTGTGGTAGATTTCGCGCGCAATGTGGCAGGTTTAACCGATGCACACAGTACAGAATTTAACTCTCAAACCCCACATCCAGTGATTGCACTTATTACAGAATGGGTGGATGATTCTGGTGGTGTTGAAACCCGCTCGGAAAGTTCTGACTTGGGTGGCACAATGCGCTTAGGTGGTCAAACTTGTCACTTGATGTCAGGTAGCAAAACACGTGAATTATACGGTCAAGAAGTGATTCGTGAACGTCATCGTCATCGTTATGAGTTTAATAATCAGTATATTGGCTTATTGCGTCAATCAGGCCTAGTGTTTGCTGGTATGTCAGCTGACGGTAATTTAGTTGAAGTGGTTGAAAATGCGCATCATCCTTGGTTTGTAGGTTGTCAGTTCCATCCTGAATTTACCTCTACGCCACGTGATGGACATCCGTTATTTTCGGGCTTTGTCCAAGCTGCAAGAAAATATAAGCACGCTGGATAGTTTATAAAGCAAGGTGTAGGAGTTTAGCTTCTACGCCTTTGTATAATTAACAGTTCCGTCCTCAATATCTAATCCATACATATTTACCCCTCTATCCTCTCCAGTTCCTTAGCCTAGAAAAACAGTTTTTTATTTATCCTTTGTCATCAATATGATACAAGGTCATTATACTTACAGTTACCAGCATATATTCCCCTACAGTTTCAGTTTAATTTAGATTAAAGAATAACGACTAACACCTCTACTTTAAACATAATGAAACTTAAATATGGTGTGAAATATTGATTTTGCATTCTGCCCCTAATATTTAGACACTAAGCCACTCCCAATAAAATCTTTTTATTATAAATAACTTATGTCGAAAAACATACTTTAGTATCATTATTTGTGCGTAACTGATACGAAAGTGATACTGACCTCTCTATTTACTTACGATACCATGATTTCAACTTAGACAGTGGTGATTTTGAAAGGAGGTATACGTAATGCGTAGGAAAGGAGTATGTATTAACGGCTCAAAGCTTAGAGAATTAAGATTAAAACAACCTCTGAGCCAAGAAAAAATGTCAGAGCAAAGCTTTTATAAAAACTGCTATATGTCTCCCTCTACTATTAAAAGAGCGGAACTATGTTTTCCTATCTCTGTTAGTACATTAGAGAAGTTAGCAAAATTTTTTGATACTGATACTGAAAGCTTTTTGGATACCAAGACTCAGTACAAGCAAATATCAAATACGTCAAATGCTTCTTCTTGGCAACAAACAACCATTGATTGGAATTCCATTCCGAAGCTAGCAGATTCCCAGGCTCATCAGAAGTTGTCTTCTTTGTGTCAGGAATTGCAATCTTTGCTAAGTGAATATAGTGATGATGAGCAGGTTCAAGCCGTGTTTCAGCATTGGGTTAAGGTCAAGTAGCTTGTTCGCTGCTGTTATAAAAATTGAGGTGGTTTAATGAATATCCTGCTTGCTGATAGTGGTGAATTAAGTGTTAGCGCGATTTCTTTGATATTAAGAGATACTTTTCCTAATTGTAATATTTCGATATGCCATAGTTGGGATGAAGTGCGAGGATGGTTGAGTCTTGATATGCCGTTTGGTAGCTCGAAAAAAGTGGATTTGATTTTATTAGAAATTCTGATGCCGACTAGAAATCCATGGTATGAGTTATTAGAGGCGATTGTCAAAAGGTTTAAACATGTGCCTGTGTGTGTCATTTCTGATTCAACGGATAAGTCGCATTTACAAAAGGCTTTTGAGGCAGGTGCAAAAGGTTATCTGTTTAAAAAAGAGGGTATTGGTAAGCTGAAAACCAGTTTGAGCAATATTCATGAGGGTAAATTTCAATATCCGAAACAGTTATTGCAGCCTTTGTATACTCGGAAAACCCAGTCAATTTTGACTTTACGACAGCAGGAGGTGCTGAGTTTGGTTGCTGAAGGCTATCCGAACAAGACGATTGCGGAAAAGTTGGATTTGACTGAGTACACGGTGAAACGGCATGTGTATAACATTTGTAAAAAGCTGAATGCGAAAAATCGGGTAGAGGCGATCAATATTGCGAATGTTAGCGCGATGTTGCCCAAGTACTAAGGGAGATGGTGACAATGTCATTGCAGCATAAGTCCTTGGTTGATTGGCAAAGTGTCTCGACGATAGATAATTTGCAAGCGGTTTATCGTTGGTTATGCCAGCAGGCTGATGATAGAGATCAGGAAGTGCGAATGTATCAGCAGCATTGGTCTACGCGCCAGTGGGAGTTACAGGCGATTTTACAGGCACAGCAGTATCAGTTTCAGCCTGCGCGGATGGTCAGTGTGTGGACATTACAAGGGCAGTTGGAACGGAAACCCCGTTATGTGTTTGAGGATCAGTTGGTGATTTGTGCAATTGCGCGTGCTAGCGGTGAAACGGATTTATATCACGCTTTGCAAACAGCTGGGACTTATATTGATTATTGGGAGCAGCATTTACCAAAATGGCGGCAATTTTTGTATTTTTGGTGGAAAAAGCGGCCTGTATTAGATTTGCAACAAAAGGAGTAGCGAATGATATAAGTTATTGTGTTTTTATCAATGTCATTTTTACTTTTTTAGTTTGGTTTGGTGGTCATTGCATGGTTGCCAAGCCTATGAATGTTTGAGTTTGATATGGGGAGGTATATTGGTCTGAATTTGAATAGATTACAACTTAAGTTGCCGTTTTGCCTATTTTGATGAATTTTCACATTTGCATTGATCTTTTATGCTTATTAGAGAGTTGTATATATCATGTTTTATCTCATTTTAAAAGGAAGCTAAAAGATGCAATTATATGTTTTTTCAGTTGATAATCAGTCTTCTGCGAATGCAATCCATGAGTTACGGATGCACATTGAGTTATGGATTAAAAGTGAACAACTGGAAGTGGCTGCGCCTTATGGTTTGAGTAGTCATCATGTTGGGCGTATCTTTCTTGATCCTTATTTGGCTGCGCCTGTGAGTCAGGATTTTAATCTGATGTTGAAGGATTATGAGTGGTGTACGCGTCAGAAGGTGGCAAATCGTGATTATTGTGGGGAGTTGCAGCATTTGACCGATATGGGGGTGGCACAGGTTTTATTGGTGAAGCGGCTGCGGGATTTACATTTGGAGGTGTGGGGAACGACGCCGATGGTGTGGGCGACCAGTGGTTGGTCAAGTGATTCGACGATTTGTAAGGAGATGCAGGAAATTCGGGATGCACAGGATGGCAGTTATGCGAAGATTGTGGCGGAGGTGATTCGTGAACATGCGATCGATCATGGTTTTAATATTTTGGTGACAACGTCGCAGATTGCGGGGCATATCACGAGTTTGGTGTGTGATGCGAAGGTCGTGGATATGGGGCGTGATGCTTCTGATGGTGAGGGTTTATCTTTATTAGATCAGGTTTATCGAGATTTGATTTTACAGGCAACGTATGAGCAGACGAAAAAGCATGAGACTTATGTGATTCGGCATTTGGAGCAGCCAATAAGCTTAGCTTGGCCAAGGGATTTGCCCGAGGATGAGGGTGCCTGGATGACCGCTTGGGAGAAAGGATTAAAAATATCACATGATTGTCCGTTTGAGCCTAATGCGGATTTGATTCGGAATCTTAAGCAGGTGTCGGATGGTTGGTTGTCATCAGAAAACCAAGGTGATTTGGTCTGATGGTGTAAGGGTATTAAACAAGTTCGGGAGTTATTGTTTTTAGGGTATTGTACTCTGTGCTTCACTCCTCTTAACGTATCACCAGGATGATGTTGGTGCGTTTTTTATTGGATGCAAAATTATAAGGTGGTGATTGGAGATGATATTAGACGATGAGAAAATGGACTAAGATTGATTTTTTTGTGAGTATATGGGATGTTATGGATTGTCATTCTTAGGTTAAGTCGATCGTGATTTGATTTTACAGGCAAGGGATGGGCAGACGACCAAGCAGCAGTCTTGTGATTCAGCATTTGGAACGACCAGTTAAGTTAGGTTGGCCATATGAATTCTCTGAGGATCAGGCAGAATGGATGACAGCTTGGGAGAAAGGATTAAAGATTTCGCATGATTGTCCGTTTGAGCCTAATGTGGATTTGATTCGGAATCTAAATAGGTGGCGGATGGATGGCTGTCGTTTGAGAAGTAAGGTAAGTGGTTAAGTATGTTGTATAAGCGGAGAGCCTTACACCTTCCTCTGTGTTAGTAATTAACCCTAAACAAGCCCCGAACGTGACGGATGACGCTCTCGCTTATCCGTCTAACGGGTTTCTTGTTTTCATCAAACCATTATATTTATATCAGAGTAAGATATTCCTGTTGTATATTTTTATAAGTGTGAGATGTATTTATAAGAAAATACTGTTATTTCTACTGCATCAATCCAGAACATCCACCAATCGAGTGTTTAATTTTGCCGTAGCGTGTCAATCATGAATTTAAGTCTGCCCAAACTGCGTACTGAGTATAAGGTATTCCGTGCCAGTTTGACAAAATTAATCAGCAAATCTGGGTTGTCGATGTTGGGAGTATTTGGGTTGGGGTTAGCGAAATCATGCATATTTTGGTATTTGATTAAGTTTAGATTTGATAGTGATTTTGAGCTTGCATGTTTGTCCGTATCCTCAAGTGGATATAGTACTAAAGATGTGGGACATGGAGCAAGTTGTGAAGAAGAAATCGGAACAAGGCAGTTTATAGTTAAGATCGATGTTTTGCGATTGTGGCCTTCGCAATAGTTCTGATGGTTTAAGTCGTATTCACTAGTGGAATAGAAGTAAGTATCAAAATTCGTAAGATGAGGATAATAAGGTTGAGATGCTATACTGTCAAAGGAGT
This sequence comes from Candidatus Albibeggiatoa sp. nov. NOAA, assembly GCA_025800385.1. Taxonomy (GTDB): domain Bacteria; phylum Pseudomonadota; class Gammaproteobacteria; order Beggiatoales; family Beggiatoaceae; genus Albibeggiatoa. The sequence continues at coordinate 150,510 of JAOXRS010000212.1, read as the reverse complement.
TTAAGGCCGTTTCGCGTGTAGTAACGGTGTTAAACAAATATTCAAATATTTTTCGGTTAATCCCTATTTCAATAGCGTTGTAGGGAGATAGGAGACTTGAGTTTCCTGATTTTACTGCAAGATAGGTGAAAAGATCGAGCTGTACAAGAATAGGTTCATCACTATTAAGCGTACGAATGTTAGTGATGTTAGAGTTAATCCAATTTAATGCTAGTTGAGGAGATAGGTCTTGAAATTGTTCATAGTGAGTAGTTGGTCCAAGAATAAGTGATTTCAAGGTGTCCAAGGAGTCATCCGAGTTGACGAGTTGCTGCTCAAGGCGATACGATTGATATTGATAGAATACGTTTTGCGTATTTATGTTAAAGCGGTTCTGGTTAAATTGAACACTCCCATTATTCGATTGTGAATTGGCAAAAGGCAATAATATTTTATTGATAATACAATTTACTTTATATTTGACTTCGTCCTCATCCATATAAGTTTGACGGCACGTATGGCAAAGGTGATCAAGGAGGTGTTTGTGGTTAGCTTTCATCCGATCTACGCGTTTTTCACTTTTATGAGGCGACATTGAAATGTCATGTTGAATTTCAGCAAAAAGGCTTGAGTTCTCGAACATATGATAATAGGATGAAGGAAGATTAAAGATCAAAGGCACAGGAAGATCCTCATTTTCTTGGCAGTCATATTTCACAGTAGTAGGTTTAAGATCAACAGGTTGCCTAGCAGATTCGTCGGGTACGCCGCGTCTGCGAGAGGCAATATCAAGAACTTCAGACTTAAAATAGATGTACGTATAGTTTTTTGGATCATCAGTGTTGCAATTGCTAGTATCATTTGTGTCACACAATAGCATTTTGTACTTAAATCCTAGCACGGTTCTAGAGAGTGTGAAATGAGGAATAGTAAAATTGGAGTAAGAGGAGGCGATAAGACTCTTCTGTCTTTTGTCGTTGGTTATTGTAATAGAGCGTTGTGCAGGTTGTTCGTTCAAATTTTTGTGTGTGAAAGGGTCATAAAGTACTGATCGGTCAAAGATAAAGTCAGAAAAAATATAGTGTTTTTTGTCTTCACCAATTAAAGAGTGATTGTACCTAGGTTCCACGAGAGTCGCAGATAGAGAATGTATGTTATCATTTAGCGTCTTGTCGATAGTATCTTCTTTGACGTCAAAAGTGGAAATAAGAATAGGCACATAAAAATTCAGAAAGAAATATATAGCTTTTTGTCGTGTGTCGTGCGAGTTAGGTTGACCGGAGTTGTTGATAATATTTAGTAATACACCATGACAGTCATTGCGAATCGATGTTTTTGAGCTTAGCGTAAGAATATCTATGTTTTCGATGAATTTCGAGTATATTGATGTTGGAACTGATGCGTCTGTTTTTATATTAAGGTATTTGTTTAAGAAAGTAGTAATGAGTGGATCAAATTTATCCGGATGAGTCCAGATATCGTAATCATCTAGTAGGTTATTTAGGTGTTTCGCGGCCATTATAACTGCGACTTGGGCAGCATCTACCAAATTTACTGCTTCGGAGTATTTAATTGGTTTATTAGCAGTGTCCCAACTTTTAAAGTCGAGTTCAAAGTCCCAGTCACCTTTGTCGATTTCTGAATTGTTTTGAGCATTATTATTAGTCGTTTTACTTAAATAGTGTGACGCTTTACCACCTTTTAAGTAGAATTTAGAGTAAGTGACTAGGTCTTTAAGTGAAAGTATAGGAATATTTCCATATGAAGAAGCCCTTAACAAATTGAGAGCGTCGTTAAAAGCTTCGACGTCGTCTCGGTTTGGTTGTGTTAAAGCTCTACTGACTTTAGCAGCTGTTCTTTCGAAGTCGTCGTGTAGTAATTCGACAAAAAATTCTGTCATTTTTGCGTCTATAAATCGTTTTAGAGCGAGTTTATAGTTTTTTAAATCATGTTTAGTCATTGTTGTTCCTTTCAGATTCCGATTTTAATAAGTACAATATTTGCGTTAATGGACATTGCTAATAATAAGGAGCCTGAGATGTTAGTATTTATCTAGGAAACACTAGAGTCACAAATGCTACTCAAACACCACACCTCATACCAACCCTCAACCACCACTTCTCACCCAACGCTGCCACCGTTCAACATACTGCCCAATGTCCGTCTCCGAAACACCTTGCTCATAAAGCTGGCGCAGTTTGCCCTGATGGTTAGCCCATGTTTTCCAAGCGATATCCAACCCTTTATGTAAACGATTGCCGATTCGATACCCCAGAAAATCAAAGTCTGTAAACTTCATACGTCCGATGTAAGTTTTATACGGGTGTTTGGTCATCCTCACGGCATCCAACACCCGATGCATAATCCGCACAACCGTCCGTAACTGATTACGTGTGCGGCATTTTAAAATCCTTGAGAATCATTTCGTAAAACTTCTATGTCCCTCAAAAGATGGCACAATATTAACGGATCAGTTGGGTCATTTAAATCGGGAAAAAGTATGATTTTGTATACGAAAGTTGTAAATTTGAGATGTTTTTTGAAAAAATACAAATTTATTTGAATAAGATTTCTAAATTAAAGGAATATATTTTTGAGAAATACAATAAAGGTAGGATTAATAGGCGATACTCACTAAATTCATCATACTACTTTTGCATGTGGTATCAGTGAGGTAACTTAATATGAGTTGTCAATGTTTTACTGGCCTATTCTGTTTGATCTGAAAATAGTATAAACCTGCTATTACTCTCATACATCATTGTAAGAAAGTGGTACTAAATAGTGATTTTTTTCACCTAAATGATGCTAAAGTGCTATAAATTGATACTTTTGATGAATTGGATACTTCGATGGGTTTACCTATAATCAACTCCGTAGTCAGAAATGATTACAAAGTAAAAATGAATGGATATTGACTCGATAATTGATGACGAACAGGAGACACATCTATGTCTAAGGATAACTACAACTTAACTATTAAAAACAACACCGAATTTGCAAAACGATGCGGTATTTACTTTTATGTTAAAGCAATGGAATGGAATGGTAATGACAAAAAAGAATTTACTACCAAACCAACCATCACTTATCCGCTATGGCTGGTCGTTGATATGCCTGCTAAGTCCGCTACGCAAGTTAATATGCCAGCCAGCTTAAAACTTTTTTATGCAGAGAAAAAACGCTTACGTATTAATCAGTATGATGAGAAAGTCATTGAAGTCACTAAAACGAATCCAGATGTATCTCTCGATTTGTCAAAAACACCCGCCTTCCAAACCGTCTCACTACAACGAGCGAAACCTGCAGGGCATGTAATCAGAGTCACGACCAACACTGACTTAAAAGATTCCCAATGTATTGGAGCTGAGATCGCTGGAGTTCCAATTGTCAATGTAGTATCTAGTGGGACACAGTCAGTCATACTAAGCGGGGATTTCTTTAGCACCGAGGGTGATTTTGTCACAGAGGTGTTAGTCACCTTGCTTGAGGTTGACCCTAAAAAATGTCCAGACGATCTTAATCCAAAGCAGATTAACTTGCTTTCTAAGGACAGTCACACACTTAAATTAACAGCTGAGACTGATGATTCTGGTGATGGTAATGACTATATGAATGCAACCCTTAACTGCGACCATGACAAAGGGTTTTACTGGGTCAATTCTACTCAGAGTCCTGATGACATTGACAATCTCTACACATGTCCAGTCAAAAAATAGAATAAAAATTCGTTAATCTATCATCCGCACTTTAAACACATTTTTTACCTAAGCTATCAACCTGATAATCTACAAAAATCAGGGTGGTGGCTTTTTTTATTTCACCCTGTTTATACATACTTTTAGTAGATACTACCCTTCCAATCCAAAAAATACAGTCATACTTTTTACATATTTGTACAACTATTGTACTAATTTATAATAACCATTCGTCACAAAGTGATCACAATGACACAAATATAGGTATCGACACAAACATAAGGAGTAATATCAATGAGCAATGATTATTGCTTAACTGTAACTAATAACTCGAAATCTCTACAAACTTTTTGTATCTACCAAAATATTCAAGTCATTAGAGGTGATATTAAACCTGTAATATGGTTGACTGCCAGCGCACACCCTCGCTCTGTAATAGAATTTAATTGGATTGCTACCTATGACTTTATATGGATTAAACCAATAGACGATAATCAATTCAAAACCAGCCAAATGATGCCTGCTGATATAAACCAAAAAAACCATGTTGTTTTAGATTTTAAACAAGGAGCTTATACATTCTTAGAACCAAGCCAAAGTCATCAGAATGGTATACTTAGCATTCAACAAACCTCAAAAGTGCAAACACATCAAATTTATGTCGGAATCGGTATTAATGGAAAAAGCATTGCACTCGCCAAATCATGTCCCAACACCACAATCGAAATTAATCCCTACAACTCTCATTTCTTCCTAGCATTATGCAATGCCAAACAAGGTGAGTTTGTTGATGCAGATAAATTTGCCATACCAGAATATAAACTTGATTTTACACATAATGATACATTATCGGTGACATTGACAGATAAAAACACTTGGCAAGCACAATAATTGATAATCCAAAATTTTTTGATGTAGGTAGCCGCTGATCTACAAAGATGTTTAGGCTGCTATACCCCATTTATATCTTTTCTGATTCAAACTTTTCCTCATTTTTTCAAAAAAAGCTAAAACCAAAGTGCTAACTGTAATACTTGTTATGGATGCCTAGTACTTACGATGAATTTTTTGTTTAGATTAATTCTCTTATGATGTGCCCACACAAAGCAATAAGCCTGTGTCACTCATAATTAATCAAAATTTGACTTTTTCATCATAATGACGACGAGGAAATAATAATGTCCGACAAATACACTTTAACAGTTAAAAATGATTCCACTCAAACAGGTAGCTTTTGTATTTACCAAGAACATCCTGATACTAATGTGGGTAATATTACGACTTTGGCCTGGTTAGCGAAAGCTGCTCATCCGACAACACGTTTAGAATTTGCGTGGGAATTAGATTACGATTTTGTGTGGGCAAAAACCACAGAATTACGCCCCGGTACTGTGGTAAAAACTAGCCAAGCATGGCAAGCTAATTTAAGCACCAGAAACCAAGTAGATTTTGATTTTACTAGCGAGGCTTATACCTTCACCAACCAAAGTCAAGGTGGGTATGAGGGGAATTTATATATAAATCAGACGCAACGTGTTCGAACGGGTGAAGCCTCTGTTGGTATTGGTATGTCAGGTAAGGGATCATTTTTGGTCAAGTCTCAACCTAATATGAAATTAGTGATGACACCGAAACCTACTTATTGGTTGGTATTTGGTCATTTCCAAGAAGGGGAAGTGTTAGATATAGAGAAAGTAACCAAATCTGCTTGTAAATTGGAATTCAAAGGCACAACTAATATGGATGTGGTATTGAAGTCAGATAATACATGGGACATTAAATAACTCGTAAAAACACAGCTCTATAACTTACTGCTTATGCTGATTTGTAGTGTCTATAGAGTTAGTGTGAACGGAGTTTACTTTTTTAACTCTTCAAGGAAATCTTATGTCTGACAAATACACCTTAACCGTTACCAATGATTCAACCCAAACAGGCAACTTTTGTATTTATCAAGCAGAGCCTGATACTAATATAGGTCACATCATTACACTGGCTTGGCTAGCTAAAAGCGCGCACCCTTCCACTGTTCTAGAATTTGAGTGGCAATTAGACTACGATTTTATCTGGACTAAACAAACAGAATTACGGGCTGGATCAATTGTAAATACCAGCCAAGCATGGCAAGCCAATTTATGTACCAATAATCAAGTTGATTTTGACTTAATTAGTGATGCCTATACTTTTGCAAATCCAAGTCAAGGTGGCTATGAAGGTAATTTATATATTAATCAGTCTCAACGGGTGCGTACTGGTGAAGCACATGTAGGTATTGGCATGTCAGGAAAAGGCACATTTATTGTGAAATCACAACCTAATATGAAAGTGGTAATGACACCGAAACCTACTTATTGGCTCGTATTCGGTAATTATAAAGAAGGTCAAGTATTAGATATTTCTGAAGTAACTAACACCTCATGTAAGTTGGAGTATAAAGGCACTACTAACATGCAAGTTGCTTTGAAAGCAGATAATACGTGGGAAGTGAAATAAATCATTGAGTCTTGCAATAAATCTGAATATTAGTGCTCGAGATTGAAGGATTAAATAAGATTGTTATTTTAAAAATCTTTTGATCCTGTCAATCCCGATTCAGCTTAGTGGTAATAATTGAATATCATTCGCCATGCGTTCGAAATTGTGTGCAGGTCTCAATTAACTGCTGCCAATTTTGATGTGGATTTGCAACGTAATAGGCTTCTGCGGCTTTAACCGATTGTGGCAAAGTGTAAGCACGGTAAGTATTTAAACCCTCAATATGCTTATCATAATTCTGCAAAGCGAGTTGTGAGTTAAAACAAGCCATGGCCGCTTTTTTGCGCGCCCATAATGCAGTTAAATCCAGCAAACGATTCGGCATCAGCGGCACACCCACTTCATACATAATCAATTGTACTTCTGCACGACTTTGTATCAATTCAATGGCAATTTTAGCTAAAGCAATATGATCGGGATGAATTTCAAAAATGGACGGTGCATACACATGTTGAATATTGTGCTCAACAATGAAATCAGACAATTGGGTTAACAGCGCATCCGAACTGTGTAAATGTCGATCTGAAATATCAAAAAAAGTCGGCTTGCCGTAACCTAAAATTTTTGCTGCTTGTAAACTTTCCTGCTGACGTTGAGAAATATACGCATCCCTATAGGTTTCATGCTGATATGGCATTGCGGCTTGTCCATCCGTCATAATAACCACGTGCACAGCCTGACCTTGCGCCACATGTTGCATAATCGCACCACCGCAGCCAAATACTTCATCATCTGGATGCGGTGCTAAAACCAACACTTCACCTTCAGGCAAAGTTGTGGTTGCAGTATAAGGGATGAGCGTATGTTCCATGAGTTAGTCACTAATAATCTTGCTTAAATTAGGCATGGTTTCAGGTTTACCATATTCCATATAACGAGACTCATTATTGTCACGGCGCGTCACATTTTCATAGACACCATCATCGCGTTTTACCAATTTAGTCAAACCCATATCACGGATTTCAGTATTGGTTTTCGGGGTGGCGATACCAATCAGAGAAATGCGTTTTTTGACAGGTGCGCCGCATTCAGGGCATTCAGTCAATGGTTCATCATGGATCGATTGTTTAAATTCAAATAGTTGCCCAAGCTGACAAACGGATTGTGTATGCTCATACTCATAAATAGGCATTTAAATATCTCCTAACAATACATATTTTTATATCATTATGAGGTATTTTTAGTGTTTTTTCATATAAAATAGTAATTAGTTGCCAACATTGTTAGTGCAACTCAGTATTCATATAAATTCACATTAATCATATACCTGCTACGTTATTTTTGTATAACACATCCTAGATACAAAGTGCAAGTTTAGCGTGGTTGGAGAGCCATTATATGCGGATGTTTTTAGTCTTTGTTTTATTGTTTTGTGCACAAACAACCATCGCCAGTGAATTTTTAACACCTTTCACCGCAACCTATCATGTTTATGCGAAAGGTTTACATATTGGTACAGGGGTTAGACGTTTAGAACTACTGGATAATCAGGAATATATGTTCAGATCGGAAAGTGAAACCACTGGCCTATTTTCATTATTTCGTAAAGATAAAATTGTGGAATCTAGCCGTTTTACGGTGACAAATCAGCAAATTCAGCCCTTAGAATATAATTATCACCATACAGGTGGCAAAAAAGAACGCCATCAAATTATTCTATTCCATTGGGATGAGAATATTGCAATTGGGATTAAGCAGGATGAGCCGTGGGAAATCCCGTTGACATTGGATGTGCTGGATAAAATGTCTTATCAATTAGCGGTAATGCAGGCGTTAAAGCAAGAAAATTACACCTTGTCTTATAAAATTGCAGATAGCGGCAAAATCAAGCAATATGACCCAAGGTTGGCAGGCAATGAAATATTGCAAACTCAATTAGGTGATGTTGAAGCGGTTAAATTCGAGCGTATTTCACCCAATGGAGAGCGTCGAACCACATTGTGGTGTGCTCCGCAATTTCAATTTTTGCCTATTAAAGTGGAGCACGATGAAAAAGGGGATGTTTTGCGTTTTGAGCTTATCTCCATTGAAGGTTTAGAGTCTAAGTCTGTCGCTTCTGATGATGCTCAGTAATTAAGCAGACTCAGTGTTTATCTTGTAAATCAAATAGCAAGACTTCAGATTGTTGTTCTGCCATTAATGTGATTTGAGATTCATCTCGGATGGTCGCGCCATCACCTTCACTCAAGACAATATTATTGATTTGAATTTGCCCCGTGGCAATATGTGCATACACTAATCTTCTGGTATCGATTGAATAGCTGACTGATTCACCTTCATCAATTAAGGCATTCAGCAGCTTGGCATTTTGATGGATTAACATAGAACCATCTTGACCATCAGGTGAAGCAATCAAGCATAAGCAGCCTTGTTTTTGCTCGCATGTATACATTTTTTGCTGGTAGTTTGGCATCAGCTGCTTTTTATTCGGTGTGATCCATACTTGTAAAAAGCGGGCTAGCTTAGTTTGAGAAGGATTATACTCACTATGGGTGATGCCTGTACCAGCACTCATACATTGTACTTCACCTTCATGAATCGTAGAAACATTGCCCATACTGTCTTTATGCTCCAGTGCACCTTCTAATACGTAACTGATGATTTCCATATTTTGGTGTGAATGGGTGGGAAATCCCATGCCTGCTTCTACGATATCATCATTAATCACCTTTAAGTGAGAAACGCCCATAAACTTGGGGTCATAATATTCTCCAAAGGAAAAAGTATGATGACTGTTCAGCCAACTATTTTGAGTATGACCGCGTTCATAATTTCTACGAATAAATAACATGCTGCACCTCCAATCATGGAACGCTCAAGCTTGATAAAAAGTACTTATTGATGCTACGTATTTATTGAAATAGGTGTTTAAAGCTTTGAGCTTGAGTAAAAATATATCAATTGCCCTTAAAATTATGATTTGGTCATCCATTAAGAAATAACATCATTTCCATTACAGGCAAGTATTGCACTCCTACACTGAATAACTAACTGCTATTTATGATATACATATTGTCAAAACTAAAGCTTTAAACTCCTTGATGTTATTTATTGCACTTGTAATTCTTGTGTAAATAATTGATTTTTCACTGCGACAGTATAAGTTAAAGTTTCTGTCCAAAAGCTATAATAAAAGCTAGGCGTAACGTGTTGGCCTTTGGCTAAATTAGTGACTTTAACGTTAAAGCTAGGATAAACCGTTAGTGTGTCGCCCGAATTGAAAGTCACTTGATATTCTCGACCTGAATTTTGGGGGGTAACAGACTTAATAAGGCTTAATTGCTGCAAACCTGAAGTAAAAAAATGGGGAGCAACAATAGCAGGGTAAACCAGTTGTGATGTACCATCAGCATAAACCATGCGCCCTATTTCTGGTAATGGGCTGTCTGCCCGTAGATCACGTAAATTGGTTTGGTTAAAAAACATGCCCGTTTTAAATTGGGTACAACTTGGGTCAGCACAGAAATTTGCAGGGGCAGGTGTTACAAATGCATCAAATATTACAACCAGATGTACTTGAGTTTGTAATGTTCGAGTTGTAGTAAGCGGTGTATAAGATAAGATGGTATCTCCACTTTTACCGATTGTCGTTTGTCCATCCTCACCCAAAGCCTGCAATAAAGCTGCTGTATTTTTAGGGGCGGGTATAAACTCAAAATAATGTTGATTGTCTGTTACAAATTTTACTGTACCTTGAGTATCTGATACTGCAATATGCTCTTTTTCGGTAGTCTGCGCAAAACTATCAATATTGGGTAACATCGACAAATTCAGTGCACCATAACTTGTTAATAAGCCATCAGGTCTTTGAAAAAACTGTACATTAGAAAGGCCTAACTGTTGTAAAGTATGATTCATTTCGGCTAATAATGTAGGTATATTTCCCAAGCCGCCTAAACTGATATTGCTATCAAAGCTAGGCAATTCATCGTAGTATGCTAATTTACCCTGCGCAACAGACGGTTGAATATTTAAATCTAAACCCCGAAAACTCAGAGGTGTACCTTTGGGATGGTAAATTTCACCTGTTCGTCCATTGATTTTCCATGTATCAGGTAACAGCTCATCTAGCAGATCGGTATTTACTAAATTGGTAGACAAATTAGTTAACATCTTTGTGAGATTTGCATCAGCCAAATTTTGAAAATGGATAGAGTTAATTGCCTGCAAATGTGCCAAGGTGAAATGTTGAATCACATTCGTATTAAACCCAGCTAAATTAGTGGACTTTAAGCCAGAAAAACTACTGATAGGAATATAATTGAATTGGTCGGAAGAGATGGCTTTTAAGGCGTGTGTTGTCATTTCCTCCAACTGCTCAGCACTCAAACCAGAAAATGCTGTTGCAGGTATACTCTTAATATCATTCCCACGAAAGGCAACCATTGACTCTGGCGTTAATGCAGCAATGTCTGTTGCAGTAAAAGTATCTAATTGTGTAGGATCAATCCCAAAGCTAGCTAATGTAAAATCATTGACGATAATTGTGACAGGCAATACCGCTTTTTGGTTGGTCGATGAGTATTGTTCTTGGGCAACAATTTCAAAATCAAACTGCCCCTTATACCCTGCAACCCAAGAAAATTGTCCTGAGTATTGATTAAATCTACGTCGTGTTGGTGCATTTTGCGTGTTATAAACAATCTGATAACCACCTGATGAAATTGCTTTGACATGAAATAACACCTCTTCACCAACGGCAACTTGCAAGGTAGGTAAAGGCTCAAATTCAGGTATGTCATGTTCTGGGATCGTAATGACTGACCCCGAGTCTTCATAATAAACTTCTAATATCTCATTACAATCATGCCGTCCCCAACCATACGTGTTGGCAGGTGTTTTAAAGCAAAAGAAATCGGGTTTTGTTTCGTTAGGTTGGTTATAAAGTACAGCATCTAAGTAATCGATAGCACTATCACACTGTGCACCCTCACCACTGGCATAACTGACACTGTTATTAATTAATGTCCCATTTAAATCGACGAACTCAATACGACACTCTGAATCACTCGCATTACTTAGAATAATTTTTGTGTCTGCAATGTTGTTGATATTTGCAGCTTGTATGGCAGCATGGACAGAATAATGGAAGGCGAACTGACAAAAAAGAATAGGTAGAATATATTGTATGTTAAACGAATAACGAAGCTTGAACATAATAGATTATTCCATACCTTGAGATACTGAAAGTATAGAGCCTATTCAAGCATAATGATTCATTCTTCTGGCATATTGTTTTTAATTTCTTCTAACCAGTCGAAAATTTCTTCTTGAGAATATAAAAAGAAAAATCGCCAAGTTTCTGTGATAAATAAAATCGGTGCGGTGAATAATAAAATAACGGGAATGGATAATAGAACATCGAATAAAACTTTAGAATCATATTGTAATTCAAACACTTCTGCGTAGCCTTTCGCAATATCTGAAGCCTGTCCATAAACTAAAACGAGCTTAATAAATACTAAAACCAGCCATACTGTGATAAACCACTCAATAAATTCTAAAAGCATAAGCGTGATGGGTTGGGATACATGGCAATAAAAAACGGATTGTTATAGTAGTCATTTTAAGAGGTGAATGCAATGTGTATGATTTATTTCTATTTTTCCTCATACCCAAGTCATCTGCACTAAATAACTTGGGTTCAACCATAAAATAATTGGGTTTTAATTTTCTCGCTGAGAATAAAAATGGCTTTTCAATTGAAATTATCGGCTGGTGGCAATATCAATACCTTCTGCAGCCACTTTTGCTAACCAATGAATTTGTTCTTCGGTAATCACATAAGGTGGCATGAAGTAAACCACATTGCCCAATGGACGTAACAAAGCACCTTGACTCAAACCATGCTGATACACACTTAAACCACGTCTTTCTTGCCAAGGAAATGGCGTTTTTTGATTTTGCATCATTTCAATCGCCACGACCATGCCCGTTTGCCGTACTTCGCCTACATGCGGATGATCTTTTAGCGGTTGAGTGGCATCATACATGGCTTTGCTGAGCTTTTTATTTTCCTCAATCACATTGTCTTGTTCAAAAATATCTAATGTAGCCAATGCAGTACGACATGCTAATGGGTTGCCCGTGTAACTATGGGAATGGAGAAATGCGCGCAAGGTTTCATAATCATCATAGAAGGCTTGATAAATATCGTCTGTAGTTAAAACGGCACATAATGGTAAATAGCCACCTGTTAAGCCTTTAGATAAGCATAAAAAGTCTGCGGTAATCCCTGCTTGCTCACATGCGAACATTGTCCCCGTACGGCCAAAGCCTGCAGCAATTTCATCCGCAATTAAATGCACATCGTATTTGTCACATGCTTCACGCAATAATTTTAAATACACGGGATCATACATTTTCATTCCTGTGGCGCATTGCAATAAAGGTTCAACAATGACGGCTGCAATTTCCTCATGCTGTTCTTCGAGGATTTTTTCCATGGCTTGGAATTGGCGGATTGCATAATCTCGGTAGGATTCGCCTTCTTCAGCATAACAACCACTGGGCGAAGGCGCGGTAATTACATCAATTAATAAAGGCTCGTAAGTCTCTTTATACAAAGCCACGTCACCAACTGCTAATGCACCTAAGGTTTCGCCGTGATAACTATCTTGTAATGCGACAAATTTATTTTTTTTCTTTTTACCTTTATTGAGCCAATAGTGAAAGCTCATTTTTAACGCCACTTCAATCCCTGCTGAGCCATTGTCTGCGTAAAAGCAACGGGTTAGTTTTTCGGGAGTCATGTTAATCAGACGTTCTGATAGTTCAATCACGGTTTCATGGGTAAAACCTGCTAATAAAACATGTTCTAATTTATTTAATTGATCGACCACTGCCGCATTGATACGTGGATTAGCATGACCAAATAAATTAACCCACCAAGAGCTGACTGCATCTAAATATTTATTGCCTTCAAAATCTTCTAACCAAACCCCTTCACCACGTTTGATAGGAATCAAGGGTAGATTTTCGTGATCCTTCATTTGGGTGCAAGGATGCCATAAGACGGATAAATCGCGTTCAATAATATTTTGATTTGACATAAGACGTTCTAATTCTATGAAGTTATGACTGATTACCAGTTCACCCAATTTTTCAGTCTGAAGGAATAATTAGGCAGTAACTTGTAACCAGAATGTGACGGGCCCATCATTAGTTAAACTGACCTGCATATCTGCACCGAATTGACCTGTTTCAACAATGGAATGCTGTTGTTTAGCTTGGTCGCAAAAATAATTAAATAAGTCTAAACCTTGTTCAGGCGGTGCGGCAGGGGTAAAACTGGGGCGTGTACCTTTTCGGGTATCTGCGGGCAAGGTGAACTGTGGCACGAGCAACAACCCACCTTGAATATCTTTGAGGCTGAGATTCATTTTATCTTGCGCATCACTAAACACTCGATAAGTCAGTACTCGTTGTAATAAACGGTCAGCTTGCTGTTGTGTATCGGCTTTTTCAACACCGAGCAACACCATCAACCCTTGTTTGATCTGTCCAACGATTTGATTATCAACTTCAACTTGTGCTTGAGTCACACGCTGCAATAAAGCGATCATTCTGATTCTTCTAAACCAAATTTGTAATAAGTGTTATTTAAATAGTCTACAACTTGAGCCACTTCATCATCAAACCATTGTGCTCCTGTATTGATGGCACAAGCGCGAACCCGACTTTTCAGTCCTGCTAAGTCTTCGATACTGCTGTCAACTCGGTCTTCACGAGTGTAAATTTGTTCTGGTTTGCCATTGGTCATAGAATCATGACACGACAAACAGGCCTTATCATGTAATTGCTGGCCTTCTGATATGTCAATAGCTTCTTCTGCATACACGGCTGATGTGAGGCATAAACTAATTAAAAATAACCAACGCATTTTGGTAACTCCATTGGTAAGTGTCTGTAGACATCAGAGGACTGCCTCGTTATGAAAGCAATCCCCCATAATATGTTTAATAACTATAGCAAACCGTCTTTTCTAAACATATCTTTAATGCCACGAATGGCTTGGCGAGTACGATGAGGGTTTTCAATCAAGGCAATCCGCACGTGATCGTCACCATGATTACCGAAACCAATACCAGGAGAAACTGCAACTTTCGCTTCAGCCAGTAATTTTTTAGAAAATTCTAACGAACCTAAATGTTGATAAGGCTCTGGAATTTTCGCCCATACAAACATCGTCGCTTTAGGTTTTTCTACTTTCCAGCCCGCAGCATTTAAGCCATCACACAATACATCACGGCGTTCTTTATACATGTCACAAATTTGTTGCACACATTCTTGTGACTCTTCTAACGCAGTAATTGCTGCAACTTGAATTGGGGTGAACATACCATAATCAAGATAAGACTTAATACGTGCTAAAGCCGCAATCAAAGTTGGGTTACCACACATAAAGCCAACCCGCCACCCCGGCATATTGTAGCTTTTTGATAATGAGAAAGATTCAACTGCAATTTCTTTCGCGCCATCTACTTCTAAAATAGATGGGGCTTTATAGCCATCAAATACAATGTCAGCATAAGCTAAATCATGAATCACCCAGACTTGATGCTCACGGGCAATTTTCACTACTTTTTCAAAAAACTCTAAATCCACACATTGGGTTGTTGGGTTTCCAGGAAAATTAAGCACCAACATTTTTGGACGTGGCCAAGAGGAGGTAATGGCTTTTTCTAGCTCTTCAAAAAAGTCGATCCCTGGTACTAACGGCACATGACGAATATCCGCACCCGCAATCACGAATCCATAAGGGTGAATTGGATACGCAGGATTAGGCACAAGCACAGAGTCTCCCGGCCCTACAGTTGCCAAAGCTAAATGAGCAAGCCCTTCTTTTGAACCAATGGTGACAATTACTTCTTTGTCATAGTCTAATTCGACGTTATAACGGTTGGCATACCAGTTGGCCATCGCTCGACGCAAACGCGGAATACCTCTGGAGGCAGAATAACGATGTGTGTCCTTACGACTGGCGGCTTCCACAAGCTTGTTAACAATATGGTCAGGCGTGGGTTGATCTGGATTACCCATGCTAAAATCAATAATGTCTTCGCCTCTGGCTCGCGCTTCTTGTCTTAACTCTCCAACAATATTAAAAACATAAGGCGGTAAACGTTGTATGCGTTGGAATTCGTCTTTCAACTTTCAATCCTTTCAGTGCTGATATAAGACAGGAACAGTCGTATGATCCCTGCGTTGTTGTTGCATTGCATTAAGCATCTTATATTAAAATGAAATGTGCTTTTTGTCATGGAAGAATTACAAGTTTAGACAAGGTATTTTTAAACTGAAAATCTTGTGATGTTGGCTAACCTGTACTTTTTATAACCATCCATCAAATAAAGCACGACAATTAAGAGAAATATGATTGTTGTCTATAACCTTACTCAAGATGATGAAAAACAATTATTCTTTAAAATAGGTCAAATACCATGCGTTATTGGTTTCTCTTATTTATCTCTTGTTCGCTTCATGCTGAAACAGTATTGCATCCCGCGAGCGAGCCACTACCTTCAGGTTGGCAGCAGTATGTAATTCAAGATTTAGCACCACTCGATTGGGTAGTACTGGACATTCCAAAATCTGAGGCTAGAGCCACTCGACAACGTAATCATGTCTATAAAGATGTACGTGGTCATTTTGCAGCAGATGTAACAACGACTCCTGATGACACATATTATCCTGAGCAATGGCATTTAAATGCGATGGGTGTACCTGAAATGTGGTCAATTACTCAGGGAGAAAATGTTACAATTGCAATGTTAGACAGTGGCATCGATCCTAATCAACCAGACCTCGCTGGTAATATTCTATTTGAACAAGGCTATGACTTTGGCGATGATGATGCATTGCCGTATGACACATTAGGGCACGGTACACAAATGGCAGGCCTAATGGTAGCCAATTGCGGTAATCAAATTGGGATTTGCGGGATTGCACCCAAGGCAAAACTGATTCCTTATAAATTAAATACCCAAGATGCTGATGGGTTCGGGCAGAGCAGTTTTTCCTCAGCAGATTTGGCAGCGGCGATTTTAGCTGCGACGGCAACCGATGCTGATATTATTTCCATGAGCCTCGTTTTGCCAGAATCTGTGCCTTGGGTTGAGCAAGCCCTGCAATATGCGAAAAGTGTCGGAAAAATCTTAGTGGCTGCAACTGGCAATGAAGGCAATGAAAAAGTCAGTTTTCCAGCAAGTTTGCCGTGGGTGCTAGGTATTGGTGCGCATGACGAAAATAATGAACCACTATTTAAAAGCAATTATGGTGATGGTCTCGATTTGTTGGCACCGGGGACAGATTTATGGACAACCCAAGCGGGACAGCAATACACCAACTTTACTGTAGGGACATCGGCTGCGACGGCAATCACTGCAGGTTTGCTTGCTTTGCTAAAAGCTGAACAAATTGAAGCTTCTGCGCCTGAAATCTTGGCCAAATTATTGAATGCTAGTTTAGATTTAAGTGAGCTGGGTTATGATTTGAATACGGGATTTGGTAAAGCACGCTTACCCGTTGTCGCAAAAATAATACATTCTGCTGATGCGCCACAATTGACTTATGACTCAAAATCTTCAAATGTGTATCATTATTACGACAGATTTGTGGTATATTTAGCATCAAGCCAATTACAAGGCTACAGTGGGAATGTGTTTTTTCGGTTTAATTTTCCAATAACCGCACAAGGGCAACGTACCCATTTATTTAGCGTTTGGCAACGTCCTGATAGTGTCATATCAGTGCCTTATAATGCTGATGCACCTGAACCTAATTTATTTGAGCATGAGTTAAATTTGTTCTTATTTGGTGCTCAAGATGCATTATTTGGAGATGGCTTAATTTCTACACAATTAATTGAGGGCGCGTATGAACTACTGGCTTATGCAACTTATGATTCTAAGCAGTTGATTACAGCTCGTAAAATAATGTGGTTATCACAAAACTTGTTAGAAAAAAATATTGATTAGGACTTGCAAAATACGCTCATTGTGTGCAATATTTATACTAATCCGTTGGGTAAGGTGTGGCCAGAATTGTGTAGTAAGTTTACAATAGTGTTGTTTAATACTAACAATTGTTGTATATACGTTCTGACTTCACGAAATTCCCGAGCTCAGTGAATTAAGTAAATCCAACTTATGGAGATTTGTAAGCTATGATGATGAAAAAAACGGTATTGGCGACTGCTGTAGCTTTCGCTTTAGCAGGTAGTCCTGTATGGGCTGCTACAACAACAACTGCGGGTAAGTTCATTTTAGATAAAACTGAAGTGAATGCTGGCGGCGTTGTTAATTTAGCGTTAATGGGTTTAGCTGAATCTAGTGAAGTTGACCGTTTCGCTGAACAAGGTGGTTTCACTATTGTTGCAACCGTTTCAAGTGAAAAAGGTAACGTAATTGGCGGTGCAGACCATCCTGATAGTGCAACTGCTGGCAGCTTCGCACAAACTGTACGCTATGTTAAATTAACTCAAGGTAATGGCCGCGTTTATATTAGCTACCCAGCTGATGTAACAGGTGAAGATACGATCAGTATTACTTTACAAGCACGTTCTGGTAGTGCACAAAGCGGTTTCACTTATGAAAACATTCCTGGTGCTAGCGCGACTAAAACAGTCACAATCGTACCTGTTTCTACAGCACCTGGTAAATTAGACATTAGTGCTTTCACTCCAGCTCCAGTTGATACAAATGGTGCAGCTGATACAGATGCTTCTAACGGTATCAATGCAGCAATGACTGCAGGTGTTGCTGGTGGTCAAGTAACTGTTAAAGCTAAAAACCCTAATGCAGCGGGTACAATCACATTAACTATTCTTGGTGCAAGCTTAGCAGGTGAAAACGTTGTTTACACGCAACCAATGTCAGCTGGCCAAGCCATTTTCACTTTAGACAACCAAGTTGTTAAAGCAGGTGTTCATAAAGTTGAAGCGTCTATGGATGGTGCTGACAGCGTAGATTTAATTTATGCTGATAACTTAACAGTATCTCCTACAGGTCTTCCTAAAGCAGTTGAGTTATATGCTGAATACACTAAAGCTAAAGTATTAAAACCAGATGATAGCTTATTCAATGCAACTACAGGTGCGTGCCAGGCAACAACAGCATTAGCGTGTCAAGGTATTAAAGTTAGTGCAAAAGCAGTTGACGAATATGGTAACTTAACAACTAACAAAGCAGGCAGCGATATCTTATTAAGCATTAGAGATACTGCAACTGAAAAAGTTGTTGGTGATACTGCTCTAAGCCTGAAAATTGACGCAGCTACAGGTAAATCTTCAGCTGTAACAGGTGACAAATGGGTTGGTAACGCTAAAGATGAATTAATCAGATTAGGTACTGCAAGCTTAGTTGCAACACCAGTTGATAGCAATGGCACACCTTTAAGCACTATTTCTCCATCAGATGCGTTATCTTTTGAAGCTGTAAGTGTTGGTATTAATGCGGTGACTTTACCTAACTTTACGTCTGCACCAATCGCAGGTACTGAAGTTAAGTCTGCATTCAACGTAACTGTTATCGATGCAAAAGGTAACGTTAACACAGCTCAGCCAGCAAGCTTAATCAGCATTACTAACTTAAGTAGTACTGAAAGCCTTGAAGTTAACCGTAAATCTGATCCTACTAACGTCAATGACGTTGATCTTTTATTCCAAACAGCAACTAACTCACCATCTACTTACTTAATCAGCGATGCTGCTGGTAACTATGGCCAAGTTGTTGTTGAAGGCGCACCAGGCGTACAACCAGCTGCATTAACTGATGTGAAAATCGTTAATGCTCACGGCTATGACGTAACTTCTATTGCACCAAGTGGTTTATCTTCTGATGAGACTTACACTGTAAGTATTCCTGAAGTCATCTTCAAAATGGCTGACCAATACGGTAACCCTGTAACTGGTAACCCAATCACTGAAGATATTACGGGTCAATTCCGCATTGCTTCTAGCAACGGTACACCTGTACAAGCTGACGGTGACTTCGGTGTTCCAGGTCGCGACGCTGGCAAAAATGCAACTGTAACTTACGCTGCATCTGGTGAAACACCATTTGCAGGTGAAGATTCAATTGCTGTTAGCTTCACTAAACCAGGTTTAGGTAGCAAACAATTAACTGTTACTACAACTATTCCTAAATTACAATCAATGCAAGATATCTCAACTTACATTGAACAAACAGATATTCCTGTTAACAGTGAAGTTGCAATGACTGTTGAAGTATTAGATCAAGACGGCGACATCTTCGTTGATTCTGATCCAACTAAGAACACAGTTGTTAAAATCAATGTAACTGGTTCTGGTGACAAACCAATCAACAACCCAGTTATCAGAGAAATCGTTAACGGTGTTGAGCAAACTGTTGTTGCAGGTCAATCATTAAACTTCTCAGAAACAAATGGTCGTAAGACTTTTGTTATCTCTGCAGGTGCAGTTGAAGGCCAATTCACAGTTTCTTTCGCTGATGCAGCGGGTACTGTAGCTTCTGATGATCGTGTATTTAACGTAACTCGCGTTCTTGAAGAAGTATGTAGCGAAAACAACTTAGAAGTATGCTCAACTACAACTAACCCAACTTGTGAAGATGCTGGTGGTTTCTACGATGAAGGTGCGACAGCTTGCCGCTTCATTCCTATCATTGAAGAAGGCGTATCTGGTATCGGTGCAGATGGTAACCCAACTACAAGTGCTGCGAAAATCCGTGGTGGTTGTTCAGTTAACTCTGGTGACGTAGCTAACAATGCAGTTGCAGGCGGCTTATTAACACCTATGAAGTTACTTGGTGTAGTTGAAGCTGATCCAGCAGACGTTGGTAAAGAAGCTGACATTATCTTCTTAGCAGAAACGACTGATGCTAATCAAAACTCTTTCTTCTACAGCATTTATACTCAAGGCTTAGAAGCAAATACTGATGCTGATGGCAATGACGATGGCTTCAATGACTTCACTTTCGAAGGCTTAGACCTTGGTTTAAGATTATTCGTTGACGCTGATGGCTTAGCATTACCTTTCGGTGATGAAGCAGTTGAAATCACTAACTATGAACCGTTCCAAACAGTCACATTGAAAGCAAGACAATCTTATGAATTGTTTGACTGGAATGGTGGTGTTGGCCAACAAGGTTCTGGCCGCTTCTTCATCGGTTATCGTTTAACTGATACTGGTGAAATTGTATTCAACACTAATGAAATTGGTTGTTCTGCACAGCCTGAATAAGCTTTGATCACACTTAGGTTCTAAACTTAAGTGTTTCTCAAAACTTGGAAAAGCGGTACATTATGCAAATAGTGTATCGCTTTTTTTATGCTTGAAAAAACAGGTTTTAAAAAGCAGTATAATAATATTGTGTTCTACGTTAGGAGATAGCGCATGTTTTATCGTAAGCTTATAAAGCCGCTTGCTAGTGCATGTTTGGCTTTAAGTTTAACTACTTCTGCTTGGGCAGCCACTTATAATAGTATTTATGTATTTGGTGATAGTTTGTCTGACACAGGTAATTTGTTTGCTGCAACATCAATCCCCCCTAGTCCTTACTTTCTTGGCCGAATTACTAATGGCAAGGCATGGGTTGAGTATTTACATGAATCCTTAGACCTGACATATGACCAAGCGAATAACTATGCATGGGCTGGTGCACGGACTGATGACACCAATATGTTAGATAATATTGTCAGATTTACAGGTGGCAATGCCTTAGGTTTATCTGAGCAAGTTGATAGTTATTTAGCCAGTAATACAGTTGATACAGAATCACTTTATATTGTATGGGCAGGGCCTAATGATTATCTCAAAGATGTAACGGGCACTAATCCCGCTGCACTTGCACAACCCGGTGAATATATTATCAATGATATTGAACAACAAGTTGCAACCAGTGTAAGTAATATTGTTGCTGCATTGGATAAACTTTCACAAGCAGGTGTCAGTAATATTTTAGTGATGGGTATGGCTGATACGGGTGGCACACCGAATGTGGCTAAACTGGGTTTAACAACAGAAATCACGGCAATCAGTATTGAATTTAATGATATTTTACAAGCGGCTATTGAAGCTCTAAGTTATGACGTTTTATTTTTCGATGTGTATACCTTGAATGTTACTGCTGCTGCAAACCCTGAAAGTTACGGGTTAACCAATACAACAGATGCTTGTTTTACTGTCCAATCTATTCTGTCATCCAGCACATGTAGTAATCCAAGTGAATATTTATCGTGGGACGGCACACACCCAACAACCACAGTGCATGAAATTATCGCAAGTAGTCTATATACATTTTTGCAAGAAGATAATACTGCACCAACTGATATAACAGGAAATACGCCCGACATAACAACACCCGATACATCTGGTGATACTGTAGTTGATGATGCTGCATGTAATGGCTCAGTTTGTGACTATAGCATTGATTTAAATACTACAGGATTTTACGTTGCAACGGCTGGTATTGCTGATGGTGGCTCAGAAGGCGTGTTTGGTATCAGCACAGGATTTACAGGTGCAAGTGATATATTTGGTGGATTCCACTTAGGTGCAGTATTAGATACAAGCGTTGCTGGGTTTGCTAGTTTTGAATTAGCTGATACTGAAACCGAAGTCGCGATTAGCGTTTATGAGTACACAGGCGTTGTAAGCGAATTGAGCATTGTAATTACTGATAGTAGCAACAGAAAAGTATTTAATTCTAGTGTTGCAACAGGTAGCACAACGACCATTTCTGATTTAAGTGCAGGTGGCCAATATACTATTGAAGTGTTACAGCGTGGTGCAGGTAACGCGCGCGGCCAATTTGGTTTATCCGTTATTGGTAATATGGTAAACAGTATTAATATGGGTGGCTTAATTGATGATTCTGGCTCCGCATTTTTGGCATTTTATACCGATGCTGCAAGTACACAATTGAACCTATATTACGGTGATAGCTATGGTAATGCAGGTGCAACGCAACCAGACTTAGATTTATACTCTTTTAATATACTTGGTAACGCATTAGTCTTCAGTAATCACTAATAAGTAAAAAGGCTGGCTATTTTCCTTGAGTAGCGAGCCTTTTCTCATTGTTCAAACATACTGTGCTAAAAAATACTGCAATACGATGCCCATAAAAATAACCAAACCGAACCAATGATTATTCAAAAAAGCTTTAAAACAGAGTGCAGGTTCACGGTCTTTGATTAACCATTGTTGGTATAGTGCAAATAGTGTTGCGGCAATCAATCCAACATAGTAAACCCAATTAAATTGTAACTGTAAGCCTAAGACGATTAATAGCGCAATCACTAAAATTTGTAAGCCTGCAATCACGACTTTATCAGCTTGCCCAAATAAAATAGCCGTCGACTTCACTCCAATTTTTAAATCATCTTCTCGATCAACCATTGCATACATCGTATCGTATACCACAACCCATAACACATTGATCGTAAACAACCACCACGCAACCATTGGCACTGTATTGAGTTCAGCAGCAAAAGCCATTGGAATTGCCCAGCCGAATGCCGCCCCTAAAAATACTTGAGGTAAATGTGTATACCGTTTCATGAAAGGATAAATTGCAGCGAGTAATAAGGCGATAAAAGACAACTGAATGGTTAGCAGGTTGAGGAGTAACACTAAACCAAATGCGATCAAACACAATACAACAAATAGCATTAGAGCTTCTTTGCTTGATACATCGCCATTTGCAATAGGTCTCAATTTAGTGCGGCTAACATGAGGATCAATATGACGATCGGCATAATCATTAATTACACAGCCTGCTGACCGCATAAGCACAACACCCGCCACAAAGACTGTAGCAATAAGCCAATTCGGTTGGCCTGCACTTGAAATCCAAACTGCCCACAATGTTGGCCATAAAAGCAGATAAATGCCAATGGGACGATGTAGGCGGGTGAGCAAAGCATATTGATATAAACGGTCTGTCAAATAAGTTGAATAAGTCACAGTGATTTGCTTGTTAAATAAACTATCATACCAAAGAAAGCAGTGATTTTTGAACCTTATCCACCTATTTTTAGTAAGCTAAATAGACTCGACTTTTTCGCGGGCTTCTCAACAGCTTGTTGCTCTAAATTTTGCTTGGTTTGGCGTAGCCATTCGTTAAATTCATCATGGTCGTTTTCTGATGTTTCAGGCGATTTGACAGTTAAATCACTCATTTCAACTTTTTTTACAGGTTTTTTACTTACGGCTGTTTTTCTAGGTTTAATCAAATCTGTATTTTTTTCATGAATCGCTAATTGATGAGAATCGCGCACAATATATTTTGCTAACTCATCTAAAAATCGTTCATTTACATCACTTGGCTTAATCGTGTAGTGTTGCTTGCCTAATAAGTTAAAATTAATTGTCGTCATTTCAATACAACAACTTTCGATATTACCCTGAAAAACCAGCTTTGTTGTTACAGTAGGACGTAATAAGAATAGACCACGCTTAAATTTACCATCAGGGGTTTTCTCTTCTTCAAACTTAAACCGAAACCCATGTTTATGTAAATATTCTCGCTGTAAAGGAATTTCTCTTAAGTTTTTTTTACAGATACGAATCGGATAATCTGCTTTACAGTTAAAGTGAAATGAAAATGCAGACTGTAGTTTTATACTGGTTGTTTCTGGTTGTTTTTTCGCGTAATTTTTTTGGCGCAAGGCATCCATATCTGTACGCAAAATAAGCTCATAATGTGTTTGCAACAGATTATCAATTTCACCAAAACCACTTAATTTGAAACGGGTTCTGACATCAGGTTTAACGATGTTAAGTTGCTCAGCTAAATCGACTAAATAAGTCTGAATTTTATCTAATGCAGGTTTAACTTGTTGTTCAAACCGAGTTTCTTTTTGGGTTTGTTGGTCTTTTGCCGTTTGTTGTTGATTTTTGACTACCTGAGCCTGTTTTTTTAATTGGTCAAGGTAACTCATGGATGACTCCCCTTCGACTAGCACAACAATGCAAAATGGCTTTTATCTGTCTGTTAATTTTTAATGATAGACAAAAGCCGCTCTATCTCTATATTTTAAGCTAAGTTTTAGAATAATCCTAGTATTAATCTGCTTTAGAAAACATATTTTAAATATGATAAAAAATAGAGTAAATCAATAATTATTTTAGAAAATATCATTTTTATATATTATACAAAATTGCAATATATTTTATGCTGCATACTTCTACTATATGTGCAATAGTCTGAGTCATAATGGTAAACTTCTTTATAAAATAAACATCTATTTGTTTACAATATATTTTCAATATATAATCGTAAGCAAATATATTTATTGTGCGTTTTCTGTTTTTGATGATTAATTGTAATAGAGGAGTGATTTATGGGGCTTGTAGTACCAATTGTTGGTTTAGCAGCAACAGGAGCAGTAGCAGCAATACAATACTATTTTCATTTGAAGTTATCTAAAGAACAAGCTCAAGCCAATTTGATTAAAGAATCTTTAAGTGCTGATGATGAGGATGAACGACTTGAGTCACTGGAGTTCTTAATTGATATTAATTTGATAACAGACCCTAAGTTAAAAGAAGCTCTAGCACAATATAGGGAGTCATGCGAAAACGGTGAAATAGTAGAACCTAAAAAGAAGCTACCGCGCTATTTAATACCAGAAGCCTCACAGCCAAATACACCCGCTAATGCGAATACTATAAACAATAATATCCAATCAACTCAAAACACAGTACATGGAATTATTGGCTCGTGGGAATATACTAGGCAACAAAATGGGGAGCCTTTTTTCCGTACATTTACAACAGATAAGATGTGTCGACTATCGTCTAAAAACCAAGACATTATATGGGAATATCCTTATGAGATCATGAATGATCGTGAAATTACAGTCACTCAACAATTATATTATTACCATGAATTGCTTGATAATGGTAAATTGCGCTTATTCCATGAACCTGTTGTAGAAGATATTTCTATGCTTAAAGCAGCTTGCACAGCAACTAAAATATCTGAATCTGAAGATGATGTACATGATATTGTGGGCACATGGGAGTATGAAAAAGAAGGGAAAAAGTACACTCGGACATTTACATCAGATGATAAGTGTATTTTATCTGAGCAAGGTAGCCCAACAGTAAAAACGCGTACTTATCGAGTTAATCCTGATAATGATAGAAGAGTAAGGGTTGTCGCTCGTCAGTTATTTTTATATCACAAAATTCGCTCTGATGGGCAGTTAAATATTGAGAATCGCTATATAGCAACACGCGCCACATTAGAGTCTGGTTCTAGTGTGCATGATGTCGATCAAGCTGTATAGCCCCAGTAAATACCTACCTTAATCAAGTGTGAGCTATCTTTACTTGAGCTAGTTTACACTTTCTTCAATATATCCTATTTCTAAACTATCTGATTGATTTATCATTTATTGTAGTATATGTTGGCTAATCTAAGTCATTCTCAGAATGATATATTTAGGCTTATAATGTAAGGTTCGAAATATCAAAACAAGGAGGATAGTTTGTGATAGCGTCAAAAATGGTAGACCAAAAATTATTACATAAACAGTATTTGACGGATGAACTAGGCAATAAAACATCCATCGTATTGCCAATGAGTGAGTTTCAAGATTTATTAGATGATATTGATGATCTCGCAGCATTAGCAGAAGATGGAGGACAGCAGGCAGGAAAAGGCTCATTACGTGCAGAAAAACAGGTGTCTGAACAGCAAATTGAGCAACTTAAATACTATCACAACAGATTTGAAAAAGTCATTATTAAACTACATGAGTACAAAGGTTTAAAAGTTGAATTAAAACGTCAGCTCTTATTACAAGAGATTACAGAAGATATTGATAAAGAGTTACAGCGCATTCGTTATCAGCTTGCACAATTGAAAAAAGATATTCAGCCAGCAACATTACACAACGTCCCTGCTTTACCAGATAATACGATTATTAATAATGCGTTATTTAGTAAGATCAAACAACAAATCCTTGCTGATTATAAAGAAGAACGCCCACCTATTTTACTTTCTGCGCCTGTTGGTATTGGTAAATCAGTGCTGGCAGCAACTTTAGCCCGAGATAGCGCGATTCGGACTGCTTATCCTGATGGCATATTCTGGGTGGCAATGGGTAAAGAGCCTGATATTTTAACCCGCATGACTTATATTTCGCATGGCTTGGATGAGAAAAAGCTGTTATTTGTTGATGCAGAATCAGCTGGTGAAAGAATCAAACGTTTAACTGCCACTCGAACTTGTTTGGTTATTTTTGATGATGCTATAGACCCTCAAGATATTTTACCTTTCAATGTATTGGGTCAATATGGGCAAATGCTTATCACAACCAGTGAAGAAAATTTCTTTGATATTCTTAAATACTTTTTACCAACAACAGTACATTTTGATTTAGATGCATTTTCAACTGAACATGCAGTCAGTTACTTTATGCAACGTGTAGGTTCACATGTTAAAAGAGAAAGCGTGCCTATTAAGTTAGATTCGCTTGCTAAATTATGTCAACACTCTCCAACTTTATTAGGCTATGTGGCTAATATTGTGAAAAATCGTGAGCTTGATGAATGGAAAGAAGTGGCGAGAGATTTACAAAATACTGATTTTGAGTTCCCAGAAAAATATCCCCACATTTTAATGCAAGCCTTATTTATGAATACGGATGATTTAGGGGAGGAGGGTGAATACTACTCTTCACTTTCTGTATTTGGTGATTACACACGAATTCCATTAGCTGCAATTAATGTATTGTGGCGATATTTATATCAAATGTCTGATGAGGAAGTTGAAAACTTTTTAACAGAACTAGCCTCGCGCGGCATGTTGCAAATCAGAGAATCAGCTTCTTTGGGTAAAGTCATTTCTCTGCATTCTTATCAGTATGAATTTGCCTATGCTGAATCAGAAGTAGACAAATTGCATAACCATTTGCTTGTTGCCTATCGGCGTTTATGCGATCAACATGGTTGGATTAGTGGGCCTAATGACGGTTATTTCTTCCAATATTTGAGTATGCACTTATATAATGCGAATCGGAAAGGCGAGTTAAAATCATTGTTACTAGATTTAGATTGGATTCAGAAAAAACTAGAGATTTCACCATTACATACTGTATTGATGGATTATGATTGGTTTGAAGAAGATGAAGATATTGATATGGTGCGGACTGCATTGTATGAAGGAGCGTCTGTATTATTGACACAGCAAACACAAGATGAACTGGCTTCACAAATTTTGAATCATTTATGGGATAAAGTGTCTGATGATAATAGGGAGTTACAAGCTTTAATTCACCAATCGAAAGAAGCTGCACCTGATTGGAAGTGGGTTGAGCCATTCCCAGAAGACTTAATGGGTTCATCTCGCTAGAATATTGTTAATAACAAAGTTCTTGCTTCGATAATTCATCAATGAAACAAGAACTTAAACAATGAAAGACTCCAATTAAAACTCCTTTAAAAATTAAATTATGGTGTTGTTTGTCTATTGAAAAAGCAATGCAATAGTTATAACTACTAAAAATAGGAAGGTGAAGATAGTATTCATTGAACACACTGGGTGTTGGCAGTCTTCAAATCCACGCTCTTCTATACAATCATATAACTCTATTGCACAGTCATCTGCTCTATTTTTAGATTCAGCAGAATGACAGTTACGTTCTAATTTACCTAAGTATTCATAAAGGTGGCGGGCATCAGGTTCAAACATTATAAGCTCCTTCAAAAATGGTTGTTGAAGAAAAATAATAAATTAATGCTCGATTAACCCTGCAATTACGCTACATCCTTGCTCTTTATCATTTGTAATGAATCATGGTTATATTTTAGAACAGATGGCCAATATGGTTTAATGTATGTTTTAGTTATTAATTCCTTAACGTTAAAACTACTTTTAGTATAGATCACATTGTCAATCTATCAACTTATATTGACGGATAAATGTTAATTATTTTCAGTGCAAGAAAGAGAAAAGGCTCAAAGAAAAAATGAAAATGGGGAATAATATTTGGAATAACAATAAATTAAGAGGATAGCTGATGCGAATAAAATAAGCAGTACTTAATAATATCACACCAGCAATAGTGTCACTTATTCAAACAATGATTACCACCAAGGCATCCAACTGGTAGCATTGTTCATACGACCCATAACAGGTACGCCTGTTGCCGCCATGTTGTGAATATCAAATGCCATGCTGTTCATGTTGTGCATATCTCTCGCCATGGTATCCATACGGTTAGACATGTTATCCATTTTGTCAGACATATTATTCATATCATTAATTAATTGAGGGATAACACGACCAATTGTTGTCAAGTTATCAAAGTCGTAATCAATGTTTGCAATGTGATCCATTAAAGTCATTTTTGCACCGACATCAATAATTTTCCGCTTTTCTTGAATGTCATGAGTTGTTTGCATTCTTTCTCTAATTAAAGATTCTAGCTTAGTAGTGAGTTTCTGTTCTTGTTCTGCTTTAGCTAATGCATTACCTACATCAACTAATTTTGTAGTTGCCTTATCCAGTTCTGCTAACATTTCGTTAGGTGTTGCTACAGCCTTAGCTTTTGCAAGTAGTTTAGATGCTTTTACTACTGCTTTTGCAAGCTTGTCTTTTTCTTGTTGGTCAATATTGGATACTGACTTCAGCTCGTTTGTTGTTGTATTAATAAGAGAGCCAATGTCTTCAGCCATTTGTAATCGAATTCGTGCTCCGATTAACTCCAAAAAGCCATCAGAATGGCCTAGCACCTGTTCTGCTAATGGGGCTAATTCCTTTCCAACTTGTGCCATCATTTGGCCAAACATATTCATGGCCATTGCTTGGACTTGATCACATGGCATTTGAGGAAGCTGTCCGCAAGTAGGCATAGGTTGTGGATCATTATTAGCATGAGCTTCACTAAATAAATTTTGTTTCATAGGAATAGCAAACATAATCGCTAACACAAATACACCTACCCCCATCCAACGTATCATACGTTCAAGTGAGCGGTGACGAGCCTCGCTTTTAGCCACGATGTCTGTGAGTTGCTGAATCGTAACAGCCTGTTGCTCTACAGTTTCTTGTAATGATGGCATACATACTCCAAATAATGACTATACAAAATTAAAGGAATAATGATTCTATCACGTTCAAATCCTGTGGAGCATTAATAAATTTAATGAGGCTTATTTATTGAGATTATTTTATTGCTTTTTTGATTTAACTAATAAGGCAGCTATTTAAGAAAACTATTAGGATTCCAATAGTCTTTGATGTCAAAAATAAGATCATCTTTTAATGTAATAATTGAACTGGCTCGCACTTCAAAGCGTTTTTGACTGGCGGGGAGATTAGGTAAATCACCTGTATGTGTGCCTGACATGACCCATGAGGCTGCTGCTGAATTGTCTCCAGCTACAATTTGTGTAGGTACAACTTTAAAATCAGGTACACCACTATAAGTTAATACTGCAAACGAACGAATTGCATCTAAACCAACAAATTTTGCTTCAAATGCTAAATCTTCAAATACCGCATCTTGAGTAAAAAACTGAATCACATTATCAGGATTCCCTGTGCTCCATGACGCATAATACTGTGTTAATAACTGCTCAATTTTAACTGGAGTCATTGCTACATCCTGTTAAATTTATAGAAGCCGCCTAAAATCTTTAAGCAGCTTCTCGTTTATCTATTTGACCTTAATGCCATAAACCACGGTATATAGCACAGGAATCACTAACAACGTAAGCACCGTCGCAAAGCCTAAACCGAACATAATCACGACCGCCATACTATTGTAGAACGCATCAAACAAAAGCGGAATCAAGCCTAAAATAGTTGTAATCGCTGCCATAAATACTGCAATTACACGGCTCACGGAAGCATGAAATACTGCATCATAAGCTTCTTTTCCTTGCTCTTGCTCTAGCTTAATTTGTTCCACAAGTACAATACCATTTTTCAGCAGCATCCCCGATAGACTTAAAAAGCCCAGTAATGACATAAAGCCAAATTCGGCATTCATCACTAACATGCCCGTCGTCACGCCGATAATGGCTAATGGTACAGTCGCCCAAATGACCAATGGCTGTCGCAATGTGTCAAATAGGAATACCGTAATCATAAACATGAACAGGTAACCCATTGGCAATGATCGGAATAATGAAGCCTGTGCATCGGTCGCACTTTCATATTCACCGCCCCATTCAAACTGATAACCTTCTGGTAATGTGATCGCTTCAATCTTAGGTCTAATTTGTTTAAATAGTTGATCCGCATTGATATGACCTCGATGATCGGGATCAGCCATAATGGTGATAGTACGTTTACGATCACGACGCACCACTAATGCATCTTCCCACACCGTTTCAAACCCAGAAACTACTTGTGAAATAGGCACATAACGTTGGTAAACGCTACTCCAAATTTGAATCTCATTTAAGCTGTTGACCTCGTCACGCTCTTCTTTTGGTGGACGCAAAATAATAGGTAGCAAATCTACCCCTTCACGATATAAACCAATTGATAAACCTGAGAAATTCAAACGTAACGCTTCATCCACGTCTTGCTTGCTAATACCAACACGTCTCGCCCATGTTTCCTCAAATTGAGGCCGAATAATTTTCACAGGTTCACGCCAATCATCACGGATATTCGTCGCATAAGGATTACTATATAGAATCTCTTTAACTTGTTGCGAGAGTTGGCGTAATACTTCAGGGTCAGGGCCATTGATACGTGCTTGAATTTTCGCATTATCCCCAGGGCCAATTTGCAAACGATCTAACTTAGCAAACACATCAGGGAAATTCTCAGCCAAATTTTTACTTAATAAAGCCAGAGATGAATCAATATTTTCCTTAGTATCAACCTGCACCAATAACATGGCATAAGAAGCATATTGTTTTTCAGGTGAATAAGTCAGCATGAAACGGTCAGCACCACGACCAATCGAAGCCGTTACTGCTGTAACATGCTCGTCTTGTTTTAAATATTTTTCAATTTCAGCTACTTTCTGCTCTGTGTAACGAATGTCAGTACCTTCGGGCAACCATAAGTGGGCAAAGAACATTGGTGTATTTGAAGATGGGAAAAACGATTGTTTCACCAAAGTAAACCCATAAATACTTGTGCCTAATGCGCCCACCATCAGTAATAAAAACAGAAAACGGAATCTCAGACATAAACGCAACACAAAACGGTAAATGGTGAAAATAATGCCTTTATAAGGATCATCTTGCTCTTCTCCTGCTTTTGCACTGGCAATTTGTTCTTTAAAAAAGATGCTGGCAAAATAAGGGGTTAAGGTAATTGCTGTCACCCAACTCAAGAATAAAGACACCATCAATACGGTGAATAATGTGCCGACAAACTCACCTACCGCGTCTTGAGATAAACCAATAGGTGCAAATGCCATAATAGCGATAATTGTTGCGCCAAGCAGAGGGAATTGCGTATTTGCGACGACTTCTTTTGCCGCCTCTAATCGAGTTAAGCCCCGCTTTAAGCCAACCAAAATACCATCAGTTACAACAATCGCATTATCGACTAGCATTCCTAGCGCAATAATCAATGCACCCAGTGAAATCCGTTGCAAGTTCACTTCTAGCAGTTGCATCCCGATGAATGTGCCTAAGATGGTGATGAATAAAATCAGCCCCATCAAAATACCACTACGTAACCCCATGAAAAACAACAAGACACCGATTACAATTAATACAGCTTCACCTAAATTAATAAGAAACGCATTAACCGAGTTTTCGACTTCTTTGGGTTGGTTGTAAACTTCAGCGATGTTGATACCGATAGGACGATAAGCCTCTAATTCAACTAACCTTTTCGCAATGTCTTTACCGACAACCGTCACATTCACATTTTTGGCGAATGAAATACCAAGTGATAGCGCGCGCTCCCCTTCATAACGATAGATATGGCTTGGCACTTCAGCAAAGCCTCGGGTGACAGTGGCCACATCACCTAAATAAATTTGCTGCTCTGCACCGGGGTTGCTCACAATGAGCTGCTCTAGCTCTCTAACATCACTGTATGCGCCTGTTGGGTTAATCCGAATGTATTCACGTCCTACACGAATATTGCCCGCATTTGATACCACATTTTGTGCAGCTAACAGTTGGTAAATACGCTGTACAGGAATACCCATTTCAGTTAAACGGTGACGTGAAATCTCAACAAACACTTGCGCTTGCTGATTACCTGAGACTTGTACTTTCCCCACTCCATCGATTAACACCAATTCACGACGCAAATAATCAACATAATCTTCAAGCTCTTGATAAGAATAGTCTTTACCTGTTACAACCAGTAAAATACCAAATACATCACCAAAATCATCAAGAACACGCGGTGGATTAACTCCGGGAGGAAGATAAGGCTGTAGATCATTGACTTTACGGCGTAATTCATCCCATATTTGGGCTAAAGCCTCACCATCATATTTTTCCTTCATCTCCACTTCAATTTGTGACAATCCAGCACTGCTGATGGAGCGAATAAAGTCGACATAAGGCAAGCTTTGAATGACATTTTCAATCGGTAAGGTAACTTCTTCTTCAACTTCTAATGGAGAAGCACCGGGGTATTGAGTGACGACCAGAGCTTGTTTAATTGTAAATTGGGGGTCTTCTAAACGCCCCAAGCCCGTAAATGCAATAATGCCCCCGATCAGTAAAATCAGGGTAAACATTAAGCTGACAGTTCGGTGTTGAATCGAATAGACGGCAAGATTCATTACTATAGCCCTCTTTCGCTAGTAAGTGGGCGTACTTTTGTATTTTCATGAATTTGATTAACACCAGCTGCAACAATCTGCTCGCCTAGCTTGACACCATTTAAAATTTCTAGGCCAGACTCGGTCAATGCGCCTACAGAAACGGGGCGTTTGCTGACTTTTGATGTGTTGTTATCGTAAATCCAGACATATTTCAAACCATCATTTTCAGATTCAAATACGCAAGCAGGCGGAATTTTGACAGTGGTTTTTGATTTGTTTGAGATTAAAGCTAAATCGACAACCACTTTGGCCGACATGCCCGGTAGTACATTAAAGTTTTGAGGTTTTTTCAACAGCAAGCGCACTTTATAAGTACGAGTAGCAGAATCTGCTTGGGTATCAATTTCATGGAAATCAGCTAAGAAA
This sequence comes from Candidatus Albibeggiatoa sp. nov. NOAA, assembly GCA_025800385.1. Classification (GTDB taxonomy): domain Bacteria; phylum Pseudomonadota; class Gammaproteobacteria; order Beggiatoales; family Beggiatoaceae; genus Albibeggiatoa. Next base: position 117,172 of record JAOXRS010000212.1, on the reverse strand, counting down.
GATTGATCTGGGCGAGCGTCGAAAATCACTTGGTTTTTGGCTTTTTTTGCTTCTTCTCTATCTTCAACTGAGGCTACAATTTGTTCAGGTACTTGGAAGGCAATATAAATATTATCAGAACTTTGCATCATCACAATCGGTTGGCTGGTGCTGACAAGTTCATGATTATCTGCATAGACTTGAGACACTTCACCAGAAAATGGCGCATAAATTTTTGTATAGCTGAGATTATCTTTTGCTTGTTTAAGTGCGGCTTTGGCGGCTAACATTTCTGCTTTACGTGAATCAAAATCAGCTCTTGATACATGACCCTCTTTGACCACTTTTGCTGCACGATCATACTGGGCTTTAGCTAAATTAAAACGGGCTTGACGATCAAATACTTGAGTTTGGAAATCTTTAGGGTCAAGTTGTGCGATCAATTGGCCTTTTCTCACTTCTTGACCTGCTTTAACAGGGCGTTTAATGATTTGTCCACCCACACGAAACGTGAGTTTAGCTTCATTTACAGCTTCTACAGTTGCGGGGAATGTGCGTAAATTCTTATTACTTTGGTCGCTGACAGTGATAATTTTAACGGGTCGAATCAGGTTGGGTGGTGGGGCGATTTCTTCAGGTTCAGGTAGGCAGGCGGTTAGTACAAGGCTAGACAAGCCAAGTAATACGAGTTTAGAGACGAAGTACATAGCAGTTCCTCAAGTCTGTGTTGTCGTGATGCAACATAGCACTATTCATTAAAATAGGTCAAGAATATGTTAGAAACAACAATTATTGCTTAAATTGTATAACCTATTTAAAAAGCTAAAAAAATTGATAAGTAATAAATGACAAAGCAATACAAGTTTATTAGGAATTATAACGATTTTGCGTTTGGCAGGAAAATATTTTAAATACTCATCAGCAATTTAATGTAGGTAATCAGAAAGAAAAAGTTACAATGAAAAATATTTGTAATTGTTTGATATTTAAAAATAAAACAACATATATCAAATGAATTATAAAAAATATTTATATTAGACTAAAAATTACTTTTTCTCTCAAAATAATAATTAATACTTCTTATCTAAGATAATGGCACATAAACACTCATCAGTGGAGTTTGATGCAGTACGGAATGAATCGGGCAAACCAATTTGTAAACCGACATATAAGCTTATGAATATAGGAGCTAGCTCTGGCGCAATGCCCATACATAGCATCATAGGCCCACCAAAAATCACCAATTCCCCTGGAATACCGGGGATACCATAGGCGATTAAAAATACAATGGGGATACTCAATAATAACTGCAATACAGAAATTTCAACCCCAATAATTTGCGCGACCAAGCCTGTCATCAAAAAGACGTTAATAATCGTACCGTTAATATTTAAAAATGAACCTGTGCCAACCACAAATTGACGTACTTCATCACGAATATCGGGACAGAACTTTTTTACCATATACAAGTTTAGTGGTGTAGCTAAAGCTTCTGAAGAGGTTGCCCATAAAAGCGGGTAAACCTTAATCCAATACTCTGAAAAATATTGACGAATTGAAAAAGATGGCATGTGCTTTTTAGTTAAAGCTAATAAGCCTGCGTGCCAGAAACCACAGGCAATCCCTGTCATCAATGCACCGAGAATATAAATTAAAATCATACCGAGAGATGAAGTAATATCAAAATCCATCCATAAAATGGTCACTGTACCAAACTGTTCAGCAGCAACGTCAGCACCAATTTCATTGGTAATCACTTCAGGTAAAATCGTGACATAAGCACCAATTCCTAACATCATAAATGGAATAATTGGCACAATGAAGCGTCCTAAATACTCAACCAAATCAACACCATGAGAAAGTGTCTTGGCTAGTGGTTTAATCATCAAGGCCACAATAACTGTAGCAATTGCAGCATAAACCGCATAGAAATAAACACTGGTTATCAGCATCTGACCCAGAGAGTGTATAGATTCGATAAAGGCTTGTGTAAAACTGGTATTACTTGAGTAAAATGGCAATCCAAAAATCAGCGCAGTAAATGCAACCGCATATAAACAAGCTAATAAACGTGCCATCGCAAACCAACGAATAGTATAACCAGCAAACCCTTTACTTCCTGATTCAGAGGAAAAAAGCTTAATTAAGGTTGGGGTTAAAATCAGATAAATCGCAATAGGTGCAACATAGCTGTAATGGTCAATAAAATTCTCCATTAATCCACTGATGTAATAGGCAAAATCGCTGGATTGATCCGCCCAGAATACACCAATAAATAAAAATACAATTGACAGCCAGGGCAAGTGTCGCTCAACCAAGCTGAGAAAATTGTCTAGGATTTGCTGCATAGAGATTTCCTTAAAGAATTAAAATTTGATGACAGCCCGTTAAGAATCATGAAGTTATTATTTTAACGCTGTACAACCCGTACCGTTCGCAGGCGGAATACTAACATATTTATGTAAAACAATGTAATTCAGAAATCTTGCTTGTTTTATATTGTGTGAGAAGCATCTAAAAGCGTTTCCAAAGCAAACAATTAAGCCTTTTATATTATGCAACACTGTTGCTTTTTTACCACGTTTTTATACCGCTTATCTGCTGTTTTGACGCTTATCACTTGATTTTTTTAGATAATTTTTTTATTATTCACAGGTTATGAATATTCGAAATGCACTCACTTTTATTATCTGTTCACTATGCTTAGCGGGCTGTAACACCTTAGCTCCTAAGTCTACGCCTGAAATGGTGACAAGTTTTGCCGCACAATCTAGCCATGCTGTAGCGGATACAACCACGGAAATAGAAAAGTTAGCGACCACGCAAAATGAGAATGCTCAACCAGACCAACTTGTTCAACACTCATTCTCAGAAGCGGAGTCTAAGGCTGTCGCTGTTAGTGGCGATGCTTGGTTATTCCCATATAAATTAGAGGCACAAACACCTTTAATCTTTCGTGACGTGTTAACAACTTATCATTTCCCTTCGGCAGCTGAAATCGAGCAAAGCATTGCAGAGAAAGAAGCACAGAAAAAAGCCGCGCAGCTAGCAAAACTGGAAGCAGAGCGTAGTAAGCCTGTAGAAGTGAAAGTAAATGTACGTGGAAATAAAAAACATAAGCGTTATAAGGGCAAGAGTAAAAACTTGTGGACACGTATCCGTAATGGTTACTCACTCACACATGTCTCTCATCCTCGCATCGATGCCGCTATTAAACGTTATACCAAATCTCCTTATTATTTCCCGAAAATTTCTAAGCAAGCAAAACCTTATCTGTATCATATTGTGCAAGAAATTGAGAAGCGTGGGCTACCTTTAGAGTTGGCTTTATTACCAGCAATTGAAAGTGCTTATGAACCTAGTGCGTACTCTCATATGCGAGCTGCGGGTATTTGGCAATTTACCCCCGGAACTGCTAAGCATTTTGGTTTAAAACATAATGTATGGTATGACGAACGCCGTGATATTATTACCTCAACCGATGCTGCTTTGGATTATTTGAAGTATTTGCATAAGTTCTTTGATGGTGATTGGTTGCTTGCTATTGGTGCTTATAACTGCGGTGAAGGCAATATGCGCAAGGCGATTAAACGCAACAAACGTGCAGGCAAACCGACTGATTTCTGGTCACTCAATTTACCAAAAGAAACCAAGGCTTTTGTGCCTAAAATTCTAGGTGTGGCGCGTGTTGTAGTGAATCCTAAAAAATATGGAGTTAATGTCAATTACATTCCAAATACGCCTTATTTACAAACTGTGGAAATCGATCAACAGATAGATTTATCCGTTGCAGCAAAGTTTGCAGGCCTTTCTGCGCATGAGTTTAAGCGTTTGAATCCTGGATATCGCCGCCGAGCAACAGGCCCAGATGGTCCTTTCCAATTAGCATTACCTGTGAATAAAGTCGCAAGCTTTAAGCGTAAATTGAAAAAAGTGACGATGAAAGACCTCATGCCTAATCCTGAGTTAGCAAAATTGGAGCTTAAGGTTGGTAAAAGCAAACGTACTAGTAAAAAAGTAGCGAAAAAGTCTAATGCAAAAAAACGTATACATACAGTACGTTCGGGAGATAGTTTATGGGAAATTGCTCGCAAGTATCGTGTAACTGTGAGTAAGTTAACTCGCTGGAACAATATCTCTAAACGTCAAACGTTACGTCTAGGCCAAAAATTAACAATTTGGCAAGGTAGTTAATTTAACCTGTTTCAAAGCTTTGGTTACGAGTGCATTTCCAAGGCTTTGAAATATATTATCGGTATCATCCCAACTCCTTCTTATTATCCCTTCAATTTAAAAAACATTGATTACCTCCTTTAGTACTACTTTTAAACACTGTTTTGGAACGTCACCTGCAAGATATCCTATGAGCTTATGTCATTAATGGAATATTTGCTCAATTGCATCTAAACTTAAAAATACGGTAAACTTGTGTTAAATATAAGCTTAACCCAAATATAGTATGACTAAACAATTATAACTGTAAAAAAACCATTAATTTTTGATTTTCAACCTATTGTATTTAAAAAATAAATTACTTTTATAATAAAGGATTATCAATTAAATGTAGAAATTAAAGCATTTTTTAATTGATATGACTCATGTAAATGTTTTACCTAGTTTGATTTTTTGTTTTTTATTAAATATTCAATCAATTAAGTTATAAAATAGAGTGTTTTTAATATTCTGGGGAGGGTATCTTTTTATTTCATATCATTCATCACCATGTCATTAATTACTAATCTAGCACTAAATATAGGCTTGTAAAAACTTTAGCTTATAACAACTATTTGAAATATATTCAAAATACGATTCATCAGTGTTTTAGAAAATAATAAGTTTAAAAATACACTCATGAATGTTGTTCCCTTGTTTATTACAAAAAAAATCTTATCAATCGGTATTTTTAAGTGGCTAACTTTTATGGAAGCGTTATGGAGAATATTGAAACTGAAAATAATGTTGGAGTGATGATTACTCCAAGTATCGCTAGAGCAGCAAAAGGTGAAAATGCTTCATTTCAAGCTGTTCTAAATACTCAGCCAACGGACAATGTGATTGTGCGAATTGGTTCTCAAAGCCTAACTTTTACACCTATCAACTGGTCTTTTCCCCAAACTGTCACCGTTGCTGCTTTAGAAAATAAAGTGATTGCGGATAATGTTCTTGAAACCATTACACTGTCTTCTATGAGTGAAGATATGAATTATCACGGAAATCGGGCGAAGTTTATTGATTCAGCAGGCAATGTAATAAATAGCGTATTATTAGTTGTTATCGATCAGAACTTTGGTACATCGCCTTCTCAGTACTATACATTGTCTGGTATTGGCTCAGATACGCAAATTCACCATAATTCTAGGCTTAGGCCTATTGATAATAAAGATGAACAAACGATTGTAAAACTACCTAGTAAAGCTATTTACACAAACACTTGTACAGCAATAGAAACGGTGCAAGACGATAAAACCACAAATTGTTTTGATGATGCCGAATGCAATGTACAGCAAGTCACTGTATGTGATAAAAAAAATTGCACGGTTCGCGTGTATGGCAAACAAGGCCTTAACTCTTCTAAACAATCTTATTCAGCCCCAACTTTCTCTCCAAATCCGCTTAAATTTTTAAACTTCAGTGGTCACAGCTTGCTATCTGGTGGGGCAGAGGATGTGGTATTAGGTTTTATTCTGGAAGGGCAAGGCTCGGCAGATATGGTATTGGATACAAATATTATTGACCAAGGTGCATTACCTAAAATGAACCTCAATGAAATGATTTATGACGAAACCATGGGGTTCTATAGCCATTTGCATACTCAATCACAGAATAATATAGAGAACTTTAGTTTTGATAAAACGCTGGATGCAGGTGCTTACACCATTCAATTATCATCCAATGGGGTTAAAGGGCATGGCATGGCGGGTATTACACTGAAAAATAATAGTTTACATGTGACTAATCTCAGTGTCCGTGGCTATTTGGAACAGGCACTTGTATTTAATTTTATGGTCGATGGAGATGGTACGCAAAAAGCCAAAATTACCACGCAAATACTGCAAGGCAAAGTGGAATCTCAAATCAATTTAATCAATCTCACTGCGAACAAAAGTATCTCTGGTGAGTCTGGTATTGAGAATGGGGCAACCATTGATATTAGTGCTGGTACTTATGCGGTGATGCTCAATGTGCTATCGGGTCAAGGTATTGGGATGATTTGTGTGCATTTAATGTAGCAAATACAGATTATTGTTAGTTTTCACAACTCAACATAATACCTGCCAAAGGCGGTAAATTGACCGAAAGCGAATAAGGTCTACCCATCCATGGTTTTAGCTCAGTATGTAATATACTGTTAGCCATATTGCTCCCACTATAATAAGCGGCATCTGAATTCAATATTTCATGGTATTCACCACTTTTATCAACACCAATTTGATAGTCATTTCGAGGAATAGGTGTAAAGTTTAACAACACAATGACTTGCCTTAACTTTCCTTCAATCTTTGCTTGGCGGATGAACGAAATCACTGATTGCTCCGAGTCATGGTCATCTATCCACTGGAAACCTTGTTGAGTAAAATCATCAACGTGTAAAGCAGGTTCGGTTAAATATAGTTGGTTTAAATCGCTGACCAATTGTTGTACACCTTGGTGCATATCTACATCGGGCAGTTCCCAGTCTAAACTGTTTTTAAATTGCCATTCATGCCCTTGTGCAAATTCGCAGCCCATAAATAATAATTTCTTGCCTGAATAACACCACATATAAGTGTATAGCAAACGCAAATTAGCAAATTTCTGCCACGTATCTCCTGGCATTTTATCCAATAGTGATTTCTTTCCATGTACCACTTCATCATGGGAAAATGACAAAATAAAGTTTTCACTAAACGCATAGGATACGCTGAATGTGAGGCTGTCATGATGGTAAGCGCGGTGTACAGGGTCTTTAGACATGTATTGCAATGAGTCGTGCATCCAGCCCATATTCCATTTGATGCTAAAGCCCAGCCCTCCAACATAAGACGGTTTGGTGACTTGTGGCCAACTGGTGGATTCTTCCGCGATCATCATAATGCCTTTACATTCTTGATGCAGCACGGTGTTCATTTGGCGCATGAATTCAATCGCTTCTAGGTTTTCATTACCACCATGCTGGTTAGGAATCCATTCCCCCGGTTCGCGCGAATAATCAAGATATAGCATTGATGCAACTGCATCGACGCGCAAGCCATCAATATGAAATTCTTTGAGCCAATACAATGCATTAGAAATTAAGAAACAGATGACTTCATGGCGGGCATAGTTAAAAATCAGCGTGCCCCAGTCTTGATGTTCACCTTGGCGCGGGTCGGCATATTCATATAAGGCTGCACCGTCGAACCATGCAAGTCCATGTGCATCTTTGGGGAAATGTCCCGGAACCCAGTCCAAAATCACCCCAATTTCATGCTGATGGCAATAGTCGACAAAATAGCGAAAATCATCAGGTGAACCAAAGCGGCTGGTGGGTGCGAAATAGCCTGTGACTTGGTAGCCCCAAGAGTCATCGAGTGGGTGTTCAGCGATGGGTAGTAATTCGATATGAGTAAAGTGTAAATTTTTGACGTAATCAATTAATTGGTGTGCGAGTTGGCGATAATTTAAAAAGTCGTTGTTTTCATCTCGTAGCCATGAGCCTAAATGTACTTCGTAAACGCTAATCGGTTGAGTTTGCCAGTCGAAGTTTTCACGTTGCTGTAGCCAGTTTTGATCTTGCCATGTGTGTGTGCTGGGGCTAACGACATAGGAGGAGGTTTGTGGGCGTTGTTCAAAGCCTTTTCCATAAGGGTCAGATTTTAGGTGAATGGTGTTGTCTGCACCGAGAATTTCGTATTTATATAAGGTGTTAGGCTTGAGGTTTGGAATGAATAATTCCCATACACCGAAATAGCTATGACAGTACATAGGAAAACGTCGACCGTCCCAGTCACAGAAATCACCGACGACACTGATGCGTTGTGCATTGGGTGACCAGATTGAAAATAGTACACCTTCGATACCATCAACCAGTTTTGGTTTTGCACCTAGAAAGCGGTATGCGTGCCAGTGTTTACCTTGTTGTAGTAAGCGTAAATCAGATTCGTTTAGTTGTAAGTCAAAGCTATAGGGATCGTAATTTTTATGTTTTTTGCCTGAATCATCTTGCCATTGAATTTGGTATTTGTCTGCAACTGTACCGAAAACGCCTTGCCATTCAAATAGTCCTGCGTCATCGATTTTTTGTAGTGGGATGTCTCCCGGTTGGATGAATACGGTTTTGGCTTGGGGCAGGAATACGCGGACGGTTTGTTGTTTTTTAGTTTGGTATTTGCCCAAAATAGAAAACGGATCAGGGTGAAGACCTTCAATGAGTTTTTGTATATCGGTTTGGTGTGTATGGCTTGACATAATTGACCCATTGCATGAGAGCATGGTTTATTTTAGCTCTTTTTGGGGTTGAAAGTCGCGCTTTTCGAGTTCTTTGAGTGTTTTTGCAAAGTTAATAGGTTTGGCAGTATCGTGTGCGGTTTGCCATTCGGTTTGAGCTTTGTCAGGTTGTTGTTTGGCTTGGTAGTAGTCGCCTAAAATAATGTGGGTTAAAGATAAGCCTTTTGGTCGTTCTAGCTCTTCAAAGGTTTGTTTGGCAAATTGCAAATTTTCCCATGCTTGATCCCATTTTTGTTGTTCAATATCAATTTTTGCTATTTGACGGCGGTTAAAAGCTTCACCTTGTTTTCTATCCAATTCACGATTAATTTGTAACGCTTGTTGATAAAGATTTAAAGCTTGTTCATTATTGCCCTGTTGCTGGTAAACATCTGCAATTGCATGGCGATTAACAGCTTCACCTATTTTGCTACCTGTTTCAATTGCAATTTGTAATGCTTGTTGATAAAGATTTAAAGCTTGTTCATTATCGCCTTGCTCTTGATAAATATCTGCAATTGAGTGTAAGTCAATGGCTTCGCTTTGTTTACTACCCAATTCACGATTAATTTGTAATGCTTGTTGATAAAGGTTTAAAGCTTGTTCGTTATTGCCTTGTTCTTGATAAGTCTTTCCTAATAAACTCAAACAAAAAGTTCCTCTTCGGCGATCTCCGAGTTTTATTGTAATAGACATGGCTTGTTTTACTGCTTGTAATGCTTGTTCATATTGTCCTTGGCCGCCATAAAGCTCTGCTATTCTATATTGAGTCTCAGCCTCCCATTCTTGATTATCTAGCTGCTTATGTACTTCTAAAGCTTGCTGATAATGTTCTAATGCTTTTGTATTTTTATCTAGGCTTTTTTCTATGTTTGCTAACTGAGTTAAATTCATTGCCCAACTCTGTAAATTACCTAGCTTGTATCCAATTCCTACGGCTTGTCTTTGATATTTATAAGCTTTTTTATATTTTTCTAAGTTAAAATAAACCACGCCAAGCTCATGGTATGCCAAATCCGTCCACTCTTCATTATCTATTTCTTTTGCTAGTTTTAATAGTTTCTCTGTACACTCAAGACATTGCTCATATTCATTCAATGAGTTATATAAAAAAACCAAATCGTGTAATTGACTCAAAACCTCTTCAGGCGTTTCTTTTGCTTCCTCTAATAAACCTTTAATATCATGGATTAGCTTTAATTTTTCCTCTTTATTTAAACGACTAGCAGGGTGTACTTGTCCTTTTTTCATTTCAGCTAAACTTTGTTCAGTTAAATGCGGGCGGTCTTCGTCTGGGACATCAAACTCATAAAAGCCACTGTACCAATCATAAAAATCAGGTGCACCATCCGCCAAGATTGTTAATGCTGCATCCGATAACCAAATCACTAATGGACGTTTTAAACGTGAATAAGCACTACGCCGCCAATTAAGTTGCTGCAAACTACGCTGTTGTAATTTCTCATCATCAATCGGCAATAAAAACTCTAAACCATATAAAAAAATCGGTGTATCGGCAGGTTTGTCCTCTAAATACTTGTGTAACGCCTCATCCAATAAATCCTGCCCAACATCAAAATCCAATTCATAAATATCGATTTGTATAACTGGCTTTTCATAATCAACAATAAATGCTGAAGTCAAACGCTTGCGATATTCAGATACATTGCATCGCGCAAAATACAACCCAAACCCAGCATCTTCTTGATCTAATACCCACTGTAATTTATCTAAATCAGGGTGACGCTCAAAAAGAGTATTCGCAACAGCTTGCTCTTCCGTGGTTGGAGTTGAAATATTTTCTTGTTGTAACTGCTTATCTGTTAATTGTGTTTTAAACAACTCCCAAAGGCTCATCATTTTTCCCCTTGTATATTTAACTCATCCTGAATCCAACTAATTTCTAATAAAGCAGGATGCAAATCAGCCCAACGCTCACCATTTTGATATTCCAAAATCAAACGATGATTTAACAACCGTGCATACTCCTCATCAGCAGGCACACGCTTGGTTTCCTGTACAAAGCGCAATGTCTCAATATCCTTATTCCGCACCAAACGATCATACTCCCGTACCACCGTATTCACCGCTTGCTGTACATCCATCTGACCAATTTGCTCACCGCCCTCCGTCGCCAAACGCATTAAACGCATCAAATCCCGTACAGCTCCACCACTAATATGCACCAACCGCTTTAACAAATCTTCTGTTTCAAAGACCTGCCCAACATCAACCCGACGCTGAATAATCTCCATCAAGGCCTGCTCACCCTCTGGCTTCATATACTTCACCATTGGCATCAACATCACGCCTTCAGGAAACGCAGCACCTAAATTCGCCTGAAACGCTAAAGACACTGGTACGGTATACACAATATGACAATCGGGGGCTTTTAACTGCTCCGCATGATGGACAAACAACACTGCATGAGTTGACTGCTCATCACTTAACAAACGATATTGCATTTTCTCCAAACCATCGACCAAAATTACAATATCTTCAAAGCCACGCTCATCTTTCAACAACCGCCGTGCCTCATGAATCAATGCATTTAAATACTCAAAAAATTCTGCCTGCTGCCGTTCCAAATTTTCCCGTGTCACTTCACGCTGACTCGAACCACTTTGAATATCACCCGTCAAAGAGCTAAATAATTCACCTACCAATGGAATTTTTAAGCCTGCTGATGCCTTTGCTTCCATCTTTGTATTCACATCATGTTTTTTTTCTTTAGTGATAATTTTCTCAGCAAACCAGTCATAAATCCCCTGTAACAAAGCTGCATCCATTTGCAAATCGTGCTCACGAATACTCTGCTCAGTTTGCCGCGCAATCGCCAACAACACATCCAAATAATCCACTTCACCTAAATCTAAAATCTCTTCCACATCAATATAAATCGCAAAAAAGTTCTTTCGCTCTAGCTTCTGCTTTAAACGTAAAATTTCTGTCGACTTACCACAACCTCGATGCCCCGTAATCAACTGCTTATGAAATGCGGGCGCAGTACGAATAATCCGCTTGGTAATCGTATCTGCAAAATTTTTCATGCCACGCACTTCAGTTAAATCCACATAACGTGTGTCATCGGCTTTTAATGGCTGCTCAGGATTACAAACCCGATATGCATCATCAACATTGGTCGCTAAAGGAGGAACAGACATAAAGATTCCATACATTTCTAAGTTACGGACTATATTAGCATAGTTAACCACCTTTCAAAGATGTGCCAACGGCTTAAAAAGACCGATCAATACTGCTTAATATCACCGTGTCATATACAATGCATTTTAGTTTTAAGAGACACAGGATAATGGTCAGTGCTGCAACAGATTCAACACTTGCATCAACAAGGTATATTTTCTGATTTAGACTTACACTTAGCGTTGTATTTACAAAAATTAGCCAATACTGAAAATGATGAATTTTTACTTGCAGCCGCATTGACCAGTTATTTTACTACTCAAGGCCATATTTGTATTAATCTAGCCGAATTAGCTAATACGACTTTTCCGCTTGAAAACGATACAGATGTAGAGCCGATACAATGCCCTGACTTAAATCATTGGCAACAAACACTATTTTCTCATCCCATGATTGGGCAGCCGCATGAATTTAAGCCGTTAGTTTTAGATAATAATCTTTTGTATTTATATCGTTATTGGCAATATGAACAGCAACTTGGACAAAATATTTTACAACGTATTGAACAAAATCATTTAATCTCCAACGAAACAGCACTGAATGCACGATTAGAACGGTTGTTTCCAAATCAAGAAGATGTTGACTGGCAGAGAATTGCAGCAAAAACCGCCGTGTTAAAAAATTTCTGTATTATTTCTGGCGGGCCCGGAACAGGCAAAACCACTACAGTTGTTAAAATCCTGTTATTGCTTCTACAAGAAAATCCTAAGTTACGTATTGCACTGGCTGCACCAACGGGAAAAGCGGCAGCTCGATTACAACAAGCAATCCAAAACAGTGTATTAAAATTGAACTTTCCGCCTGCATTATTGGCAGCGATTCCACAGGAAACCTATACCATTCACCGATTGCTAGGCACTGTTCCCAAATCACCTTATTTTCGATCTCATGCACAAAATCCCTTGCCATACGACGTGGTGATTGTCGATGAGGCTTCGATGGTGGATTTGGCGTTGATGGCAAAATTGGCAGATGCAATTCCTGCAGCTTCGCGTTGGTTGTTGCTGGGAGATAAGGATCAGTTGGCTTCGGTTGAGGCGGGAAGCGTATTAGGTGATATTTGTACAGGCTTAAAATTGGATACACAGGCCGCGATCAAAGCACATATTGTGTTATTAGAAAAAAGCTATCGTTTTCATGCAAAAAGTGGCATCGGCGTATTGGCAACCCATTTAAAACAAGGCCAAGCGCAGCAAGCACTACAAGTGATACAGCAAGGCCAATTTATGGATATTGCATGGCAAGATATTGCTACGCCCAATCGTTTGCTCACGCAATTAGCCCCTGTAATTAATCAAGGGTTTGCCCCTTATTTACAAGCTTCAAATCCTGACCAAGCCTTAGATTATTTTGAACAATTCCGAGTGTTGTGTGCATTACGACGCGGTGCATATGGGGTTGAGAATATCAATCGTATTATCGAACAAATTCTTATCAATCAAGGTCAAATTCAATCGGGGTATCGTTGGTATCATGGCCGCCCGATTATGATTACGCGCAATGACTATACATTGAAATTATTTAACGGTGATATTGGGGTGATTTTGTGGAGTCCTGAAGGGGAATTGATGGCTTATTTTCGTTATCCAGATGGTGAAATTCGCAGCTTATACCCGCATCGCTTGCCTGAACATGAGACGGTGTACGCGATGACGATTCATAAAAGTCAGGGGTCTGAATTCGATCATGTCTTGATGTTGTTGCCGAACCAGCCCTCTCCCGTATTGAATCGAGAATTGATTTATACGGGTATTACACGGGCTAAACAAACAGTGTCGATTTGGGGTGATGAAAGTGTGTTTTTACAAGCTGCTCATCAGACGGTTGAACGCCAATCAGGCTTGATGAAAATGCTATATGATTATGCACCGCCAAATACATCAACCTGAGAAAATAAACATGCAGGTGAGGCATGACCGACCATCACAACTTGATTAGGTTCGCCTTTGCCGCAATTGGTTACGCCTAATACTTCAAATGTGTCTTGGTTGCCGACCATTTTTAAATTACGCCAGAAGTTGGCTGAGATACCGCGATAATTGGGATTTTTCACCACAGTAGTTAATTCACCGTTTTCAATCAATTGTCCATATTCACAACCAAACTGGAATTTATTGCGTGAATCATCGATTGACCAAGAGTTATTGCTTTTCATCAGCACACCGCGTTCGGTATTACTAATCATCTCTTCAAAACTGCTGTCACCTGCTTCCACATTTAAATTGGCCATGCGATCAATCGGTGGACGATTCCAACTACTTGCGCGTACATTTGCTGCTCCATTTAAGCCCGCTCGTGCCTGAGACACAAAGCCCCCCAATGGACGTACTAAAGTACCATTTTCAATTAACATGACTTTCTCAGCAGTAAGGCCTTCTGCATCAAACGCATAACTGGCTAACTCTTCGGTGTGAGTCGGGTCGAAACTGACATTTAATAATTCAGAACCATATTGATAATTGCCAAACATGCTTAATTCGACAAAACTTGTACCTGCATAATTACGCTCATCGCCTAAAATTCGATCTAATTCTAACGGGTGACCGATGGACTCATGAATTTGTAACACCATTTGGTCAGGCATTAATAACAAATCCATTTTATCGGTTGGACAATTTGGCGCGTCGAGTAATTGCAATGCCTCTTCTGCTAATTGCTGGCTTAAACCTTCAAAACCTAATTTATCTAACGCCTCTAAGCCACCTTGATACGCATAGCCACTACGCAAACTGCGCACTTGCGTGTTAACTCCTTCATTTGCAACCACTTCGATATTTGGAATGGTATAATGATGGCGTTGATATACTTGGCCACCGTGATTGGTTAAATAATAGTTTTCTTCCTGAATACCCGCTAAACTGACTGTCCAATCCACAATCTTGTCATTTAAATGACAGCGTTCAGATTCTTGTTGCAGTAAGTTGAGTTTTTCATCGATACCGCTTTGAACCCATACCTTTTGTACCTTTGATTGATACTTGCCTTGGGTCACGGGCATTTTGAGCTGTGATAAATCTGTCACTAAAACGTCACGGCTACGGGCTGCCCAGTGTTGGGCTTTCAACATGGCTTGATGCAAGCCTTTTTCTGACAAATCACTGGTCGCAGCGTAACCAATACCACCACTATCAATCACGGTTAACATCGCCCCGACTTCTCGCTTAAAAGTGGAAGGTTGGACGATATCTTTTTGTATTTCTAGGCTTTCTTCTTGACGCTCCACATAACGCAAAGAGCAAAAATCTACTTCTGGTGCGACTGTTTCAAAACGTTGCTTCAGGACTTGGTACATGGACATCCCTTTATGACAATCTACAAATAAAAAAAGCTGGCATTGTTTTTGTTATATAAGAAAACAGCCATCACAGACTACTCCTACCTAGTTTGAACTATGGCAAGATACCTTGAGTGCTGGTCACATTCTAGGTATCGAATATTTTTTAAGCAGGCCTTTTATCCTCTCCTACTTTACATATTGCCCAATCATTTTTGACTTTAAGTTCATGAGCAGTATAGCATATCAGTGTTTTTCCAATATTTGCGTTTTTCATGCACGATTCTCGCCGCTTTTTGATTTATCTCATTGGACTGTTGAGCTTTTTTTCTGTTCAAGCTGACGTTGTGACAGATGGCAGTGTCGGGCAAGTGGTTTCGTTGCAAGGTCAAATGCAAATTAAACCTGAATATGGGCAACAGCAAGATACGAATTTATTTCATAGCTTTAGCCGTTTTCAAATTCAAGCAGGTGAAACGGTTCAATTTCTCGCTGCGCCACAAACCCAAAATATTATTGCAAGGATCACAGGTGCAAACTATTCATTGATTAATGGCACACTATCTGCGCCAACCAATTTGTATTTATTTAATCCACAAGGCTTTTTATTCACTGAACAAGCTGAATTAAACGTGCAAGGTGATTTACATATCAGTACTGCACAGCAACTCACTTTCTCTGACAACACACAATACAATACTGATTTGTCGCAAACCACATTGTTAACCACTGCATTGCCCGAGGCTTTTGGTTTACTCAATTCTACGACTCAAATTGCTTTTAAAAATAGCCAAATCTTACATAATCAAAGTATTTTTTTAGCGGCAAGTCATATTCAATTACAAGACAGTGTGATTCGTACCCAGCAAGGCGGCGATTTGCGTTTAATTGCTGACACTATGACGTTAGAAAATAGTCAACTGAGCACCGATATGTTAACCCGAGGACAAGGTGGGTCGATTCAATTAACGGCCACGGATTCGATTCAATTGTCTAACAGTATTATCAGCAGTAGTTTAGGAGATTTATTTAATACGGGTATTGGTTCTGGCGGGCAGATCATGATTGAAACGCCACATTTATTATTACAACAGCGCAGTGGTTTGCAAACGGGTGCATTTCCTAATACTGAAGGTCAAGCGGGCGATATTATCGTTAATGTGAAATATCTAAGTTTAAAAGATTTGTCTTCTATGACTTCATTTTCTAGTAGTGGCGCACAGGGTGGCAATATTCAAATTCAGGCTGAAGATATTGATTTAAATAATAGTTTAATCACTGCAAGCAGTTTACGCGAGGGCACAGCAGGTAATTTACAGCTTGATACACACAATTTAACATTGCATCAAACCAGTATTTTATCGACTTCCGCATTACAATCTGGCGGTGGCAATATTTCGTTAAATATCCAACAGCAGTTTTTAAGCTTACAAAGTGCGATTACCGCAAAAGCAGAGGGTCAGCAGGCTACACATAATGGCGGCAATGTGACGATTCAAAGCCCTCAACTCACCGTTTTCGATCAAACTGAAATTTTTGCTAGCGCGTATGCTGGTCATGGTGGTGATATTGTTTTACAGACTGATTATTTATTAACTTCACCGAATTATTTGCTGGATGCATCTTCTCAATTGGGTCTTGCGGGGGAAATTTGGATTAATAGTTTTGAAGTCGATATGAGTAAGGCTTTTTATAGTTTGCCACGTGACTATTTACAAACAGGCAATTTATTAAAACAACGTTGTGCTGCTAAGTTCAATTTAGATATAAGCAGTCTGACTGTGAAAAATTATGAAGTCCTACCACCGATGCCAATCGGCATTCAATAGACTATTGGGCAAAAAAAAACCTCATTACCAGTAAAGGTTCATGAGGCGAAAGAGAGAGAAAGAGTGTAGCGGACTAAGCTACAATTTAAGTGCAAATAAGTCAGTAAATTCACTAGTTAGGTGTTTCTTCCTTTATTTGGCTCTGAGCGTCTTCGATACCTTAATGAACTGCATCTCAGTATCGATGTATAAAGTATTATTAATAAATACTATAACTTTATTTTATACTAAAGCCCTTCATAAAATCAAGGTTTGGTTTGCAATATTTCTGTAATCTTTTAAACCTTAGTTTCCGTCATTTTTTTCTATATTTCCATTTCTATTATTCGACCAACCTGAAAGTGATACGGCATTTTTACAGTATAAGATGATACCATTAGCTTATTTTTACGATTTATTTAATTATAAAATGCTGCTTTTGTCAGTCTTAGATATAAATCATTAAGTCTATATATTCTAAATATCTTGAGATTAAGAGGGTAGAAAGATGCTGCTAGAAAAAATGTTAGGGAAATCAAGCATATTAAGTTACTGGCTTGTATGGGTTATGTTGTTTTTTACAACTTCAGTTAATGCCCTGCCATGTCTTGAGATAACGCATTACTCAGATGAAAACAGCAACCTTTGTAGTTGTGTGTTAGATAACAGTAACCCTAATGCAGTTGAGAGCTTTGATGTGGGGATATTACATGTCACTGATACATCTTTATTTGAAGATACATATGATGAAGTGGCTAATACTTTATTGGTTAATGAGTATTTCCCCATTTCTGGTGACTTATTGAGTACGCGTAATAGTGTGGAGTCAAAAAAACAATTTGAGATATATGATGCAACGGGTAATATTTCATGGATTTTGAGTTATGTTCAGCCTCTCGTTGATAAGGAAACAGGAGCTGTCAATGATGCAAGAATACAATTTGATGACCGCTTTATTGATTCTACAAATTCCACACGACTACCTAGTCTCTATCCAGATACAACAACCTATATTTTTAGAAATCCAACCGAAGAAAATGAGTTTTTCTCATGCACCACTAATATACAGGGCTATTTTATTTCCTCAAGTGAGCAATCTTTTAGTATCGAAGGTGCTCAACCCCTCTCAGCAATTCCCAATCCTAATGATGGAAAGACTTGTCAAAAAGTAACTTATATATCACCCGTTCTAGGTGGTGCGTCTCAATATGAATATCAAAATTTGTGTAGTTGTATATGGGGTGAGCATTTCAATTTGTCCTCTTCTGCCTCTGGTCAGTATGAAATACTCTCTAGTAATATTGAGTTGAAATACGATGTGGGTCTGTTGCGTGATGTGCATCAAATTCAATATTTTAGTTATGATGATGTTGAATTCTCTCCATTTGGGTATACTTGGTCTCCTATTTCTGGCGACTATTTAAGTGCTGATGCTTCTGTTGAGTCAAAACAACAATTTGAACGGTATGATGCAACAGGCAAATTAGTCGAAGTTGCAACTTTCATTTCTGGCATAGTATATGAGTTTGGTATGCCAAGACCCGTAGATCAGATACAGCTACAGGAATATGACCAAGGTGGAAATATAACAGCAGATAACACTTCAATATTAGATTCTGTTGCTTTAGAGCCTAACGCCACTTACATTTTTAAAAATCCTGCTAAGGCAAATGAGTTTTTCTCTTGTGATACTAATAGTGATGGTTATTTCATTTCTGCTAATGAACCTTTTACTATAGCTGTTGAAAATGAGAACGATGACTCAGGTTCTGAAAATGACGATAATGAAAACGATGACTCAGGCTCTGAAAATGACGATAGCGAAAACGATGGCTCAGGTTCTGAAAATGACGATAGCGAAAACGATGATTCATCCTCTTCTGATACTGAAACCAAAAAGCCAATCAAAATTCCACCTCCTCAACCTAACTACTACTTACTTTCAGTAACAAGTTCACAAGCACATATTCGCTCCACTCCAAGCGGTATTGATTGTGAATATGGTTCTGGCTCGTGCAAAAAATCATTTCCTCGTGGCACAACGGTTAAGTTAGAAGCCATTGAAATTAATAAGGCCGAAAGTTCAAATCAAAATGACTATTCCATTGAATGGGTTGGTAATGACCATGGCTGTAAAACACAAACTATTAACATGACCGATCACATCAATTGTATGGTTAAAGTATATGGCAAGCAAAAAACAGAGAATGCTGACAACTCTAATATGGCAACTCATACTAATGCCCAAAGTAATGCTAATACCGTAACAAACCAGTTACAACTTGTAAATTTCAGTGGTCATAGCATTCTTCCCGGAGGTTCAAAAAATGTAATGTTAGGCTTTGTACTTGAAGGTGAAGGCACTGCAAGCTTAACACTTCATGCTGATATTTTAGAGCAGGGCGTATTACCTGAATTGCAATTGAGTGAAGTGCTCACAAACCACCAAGGTATTTATGGCAAGTTGTTACAACGTCAGCAGCAGTCTAATAACTTCTCATTTGAACAAGCAGCTGATGCAGGTACTTATACTCTTTCGATGAATTCTGTTGCGGGAAGTGGTCGAGGCATGGCAGGTGTGAGTGTAGCAAATACAAAGCTTGATATGACTAATATCAGTGTCCGAGGTTATTTAAAAAATGCGTTGGTGATGAACTTTATCGTGAGTGGTCAAGGTACACAAAAAGCCAAACTCAACACACGCATTTTGTCAGGTCAAGTATCAACAGAGCTACATTTAATTAATCTCTCAACTCAACAAGGTGTAACAGGTCAAGTAGCAGCTGATGGTACAGAAATCGAGCTGAATGAGGGTATTTATGCTGCTATCTTACATGTTTTAGAAGGTGAAGGAGTGGGCATGATCGAAGTAAATTTAACCCCATAGATATATTAAAAAGCCCCAGCTTAGCTGGGGTTTTCTCTTGTAAATTATCTATTATTTTTTCTTGCCCTTGCTGCTCTTTCATCATAATCTGGGAATTCAGCAAATACATCTTTAACCCGCTGCGCCCGTAATAGATACAATACAATCATCACATCTAAATATAACAAGCCTAAAGTGTACTCATTGATCGGTTTGATGCCTAAAAATAAATAGACACTAAAAAATAACAGCTCTAAACCTACGCTAAGTAATAATAAAATTCGTCCGTTTTTCCAAATTTTGCGATACCAACTACCTTCTTCAACAAAAGGTAACCGTCGTCCCATTGCACCAAACACAAACATAGCAGGGATACACGAAATCAATAGCTCAGTTGTTGTCACAGTATGAGCAAACTCGATGAGCATATCAGCCATATCTTTCATGCGCATCTTGGGCAATAACGCCAACATAGGAATAAAAGCCAGAAAGAAATGCTTTAAAAGATAAACTGTTGTCAATTTTAAAGTAAAAGGGACTTTTAACACATTATACTTATTAAAGTCCTCAAAAGAATATTGGATTTTATACATAATTAATTCAAAAAAAGTTGATAAGCAAGATTGTTAGATTCTTCCCAATAAGTGTAACCTAAGCGAATTAAAAACGCATGAAAGGCTTCTAACTCAGTATCAGGTACTTGAATACCGACTAAGACCCGTCCATACGCTGCACCGTGGTTTCGATAATGAAATAAACTAATATTCCAATGTTGCCCCATATTAGTTAAAAAATGCAATAATGCGCCGGGACGCTCAGGAAATTCAAACCGATACAAACGTTCATCATGTAAGTTTACAGCGTGGCCACCAACCATATGCCGAATGTGTGACTTGGCCATTTCATTATCACTTAAGTCAATAACACTGTAATCTTTGTCTGATAGCTTTTTGATTAAGCGTTGTTTCTCTTCCAAACCATCTGACAAGCGAATACCTGCAAACACAACAGCTTGTTCATTATCTGCATAGCGGTAATTGAATTCGGTAATACTGCGTTGCCCAATGGTGTGGCAAAACTGACGGAAACTACCGGGGCGTTCAGGGATTTTTACCGCCAATAAACTCTCACGTTGTTCACCCACTTCAGTACGTTCATTCACATAGCCCAGCCGATCAAAATTCATATTTGCACCGCTGGCAATAGTAATGAGGTTTTTACCTTGACATTGCTCCCGTGCCACATACTGTTTTAAACCAGCTAAAGCCAGTGCCCCCGCAGGTTCAGTAATCGTACGTGTATCTTCGAAAATATCTTTAATCGCTGCACAAATTTCATCGGTTGAAACAAGTAAAACTTCATCCACAGTTTGTTGAGCAATTTCAAATGGTAACGCGCCAATTTGTCGAACTGCAACACCATCAGCAAAAATCCCAACTTGATCTAAAATCACTCGCTCATTGGCTTGTAATGCATCGTGTAAGCAGGCTGCATCAGTTGGTTCAACTCCAATGATTTTAATTTCTGGGCGTAAATATTTTACATAAGCTGCAACACCTGCAATCAAACCGCCACCACCGACAGGGATAAAAATTGCTTCTAAATCTTTGGTATGTTGTTGCAAGATTTCCATACCCACTGTGCCCTGACCTGCAATCACATCCTCATCATCATAAGGCGGGATATAGGTTAGGCCTTGTTCAGCAACCAATTGTTGAGCATATTTGCTGGCATCATCGAAAGCCGTACCGTGTAAAACAACCTCCGCCCCTCGATGCTTTACCGATGTGACTTTAATTTCAGGTGTAGTTTTAGGCATCACAATCACTGCTCGAATACCTAATTTCGCTGCAGACAAAGCCACTCCTTGCGCATGGTTACCCGCAGAAGCCGCAATCACCCCTTTTTGTAAAATCTCAGGAGGTAAGTTGGCGATTTTGTTGTATGCACCACGAATCTTGAAGGAAAACACGGGCTGCATATCTTCGCGTTTAATCCAAATGTGATTATTTAAACGGCGTGATAAATGGGTGGCAAAATCAAGGCGGGTTTTTTCTGCAACATCATAGACCCGAGATTGCAGAATCTTTTTTGTATAATTGGTTAGCATTATTAATTTATGTGTTGTGATACTTTAGGAAAGCATAGAAAAACGGCTAAGACTTTAATTTAGCATGAAGTATGGCACAATTTTCAATAGGCTTACAATCCTTTTAACTATCAGTTTGTAAAATAGTTTTAGTAACAAAAATTGATAATGCCTACTCCATACTAAACTCTATATATTTATAAGCGTAAAATTAAAACTTCACCTTTTTGTACCATTTCTAAATGTTTTAAGAAGCTCATACCCAACAGCACCTCGTCGCCATCCATATAAGGATTGATATTCGCACGCACATTATTCAATTCGATCAAACCTAAAGTCACACTATTCAGCCGCGAACTGTATACTGTAATTGAACCATTGGCCGTGCTTACTTGCATTGGCATACCACGTTTTAAACCAATTTTTTTCGCAATATGTTCAGGAATTGCAATATCAGTTGCACCTGTATCCAGTAAAAAGGTCACTGCCGTGCCGTTAATCGTTCCCGTCGCTACATAATGCCCATGATGCCCACGTTGTAAAATCACCTCGCGTTGGCCTGTTGTTGTATTTTGATAGGTTTCTACATTTTGATTCGGATTGTATTTATTATCTAAAAAACCACTGAAAGCCAGAGTCAACATAGTAATGATGATGACCCAAGACGCGACAATCATTCCAGTGCCCATTTTTTGTGTTGGTTCGCTCATGACTATACCGCTTTTGAAGAGAATAGAATGATAATATAATGCAGTCTTTATGTGAGAGTACAAGTTATCCAGCCATGATGCTGCAAAAAATTCTATTACTCAGCCTAATGTTATTGCTGGCACATTTACAATATCAACTGTGGTTTGGACAAGGCAGTTACCAGAGTTTACAACTGATGCAACAGCAACTAGCACAACAACAAACCATCACACAACAATTACAACAACGTAATCAAGCTTTGATCGCAGAAGTAAAAGATTTAAAACAAGGCTTAACCGTGGTTGAAGAATATGCGCGGATGGAATTAGGCTTAATCAAACAAGGTGAGGTGTTTTATCAAATCGTCGAATAATTATTGGGCTGTTGTGCCTGCTGCGGGCGTGGGTAAACGGATGGGTAGCGATTGCCCTAAACAGTATTTATCGTTGCAAGAAAAACCGATTATTCAGCACACACTAGAGCGTTTGGCTGCGACACAAGTTAAAGGTATTGTGGTTGCGCTATCTGCTACTGATCCATACTGGGAAGAGCTTGAACTAGATTTGCCTGTGCCTTTAATGCGCGTTGAAGGTGGAGCAGAGCGTTTTCATTCAGTTTTAAACGGGTTACATCATTTGCAAAAACATGCTGATCCTGATGATTGGGTGTTAGTGCATGATGCGGCGCGGCCTTGTGTTCGTGTGGAAGATATACAGCATTTAATGCAAAGTTTGGCCGATCATCCCGTGGGTGGTTTATTGGCTTTGCCTGTACGCGATACCATGAAGCGTTCCAATACAGATAACATAATTACAGAAACCGTGAGTCGAGAGCAACTTTGGCACGCTTTAACCCCGCAAATGTTTCGTTTACAAGCATTGACGGAAGCACTAGAAGACGTATTAGCGCAACAAAAAATGGTCACTGATGATGCACAAGCAATAGAATTAACAGGTCAACAGCCTGTACTTGTTGCAAGTCATGCCGATAATATTAAAGTCACACATCCACAAGATTTACAATTAGCAGCACTCTTTTTAACCCAACAGGCACAACATGAAAGTTAAAACAGGACTCGGGCAAGATAGCCATCGTTTTGAAGCACAGAAAACAGACAAGCAATTAGTTTTAGGCGGCGTTGTTTTTGAAAATGAAATTGCTTTGTTAGGTAATAGCGATGCTGACGTGGTTTTACATGCGATTGCCAACGGTATTTCTGGCATTACAGGTGTGAATATTTTAGGCAAAATCAGTGATGACTTGTGTTTAAACCAAGGTGTGACGGATAGCTCAGTGTATGTACAGGAAGCATTGAAATATTTAAACGGTTGGGAAATCTGCCATGTGTCTTGTAGCTTAGAATGTAAAAAGCCGAAAATTACTCCGAAAATACCTGAAATGAAACAAAGTATTGCTCAATTATTAGGTTTAACGATAGACGATATAGGGATTACTGCAACCACAGGCGAAGGCTTAACTGATTTCGGACGTGGTGAAGGGATTCAAGTATTTTGTATTGTGACAGCAGTTAAGTGATATGCTGTTTGTTATTAAATATTTATAAGCTCAGTTTTTTTACTACATCATTTGATATTAACTGGTATTCTAAATACAACAAAAGAAAGTGTAGGCTATAACTGTTTACAACATTTGTGTGATTTTAAATCGTGAAATTTAATTTCATTAAAAAATAGAAAGCCGACTCAATTAAAACTAATGCTTTCAAATATAAAATAATATGTGGCACAGTAATTGTGAATAGCCATTAAAATAATATATGCTACGCTTATACACGGACATTAATATACACATCTCATAACGCTTGATACACAAAAGGCAAACCAATGATTGAGTTGGATGGCTACTCCATTACCGAGGAAGTTTATTCAGATAATAAGGTTTTAATTTATCGTGGGCTGCAAAAACCTAACGCGAAACCTGTGATTCTAAAAACCCTCAATACAGAATACCCGTCACCTGAGGAAATCAACCAAATTCAACATGAGTATGACATCACCCGTCAGCTCAATTTGACTGGTTCTGTACGCCCTTATGGTTTGGCCAAACATCAAAATCGCCTTATTTTAGTGTTAGAAGATATTGGCGGTGATTCTTTGCGTAATGTGATTGCTGACCGTCGAATTAATATTGAAACTTTTCTTAAAATTGCCATGCAACTGGCTCATGCAATCGGTGAACTGCATCAACACAATATTATTCATAAAGATATTAAACCTTCTAATATTATTAGCAATTTAGAAGCAGAAAAAATCAAAATAACTGACTTTAGTATCTCAACTCGGTTACAACCCAATCAAACCCATCTTGCTGTCAATCCAGATCAAATTGAAGGCACACTAGCTTATATTTCTCCAGAGCAAACGGGGCGCATGAATCGTAACGTTGATTATCGGACAGATTTTTATGCGTTAGGTGTCACATTTTATGAAATGCTAGTGGGGTGGTTGCCATTTCAAACCACAGACTCGATGGAACTGGTACATTTTCACATTGCCAAACAACCGATTGCACCGCACAATTTAAACCCTGAAATTCCGCAGCCATTATCCAATATTATTATGAAGTTAATGGCGAAAAACCCAGATGAACGTTATCAAAGTGCTTATGGTTTAGAAACCGATTTACAAATTTGTTGGAATGGCTGGTCAAAAAAACATGAAATTCCTAATTTTATATTGGCGCAAAAAGATACCGCAGGCATTTTCCAAATTCCGAATAAAATTTATGGCCGTACCCGAGAACTCAGTTTATTGCTAGATACCTTCCGCTATACTACCTTTGGACATCGTGGCTTTGTGGTGGTATCGGGTGATATTGGTATGGGGAAAACCGCGCTGGTTAATGAGCTGCAACAACATATTCATCGCAAACATGGTTTATTTATTTCGGGCAAATTCAATAATACTGATGAACAAGATGTACAGCATTTACCTTATAGCGCGGTGATTCAGGCTTTACGGGATTTGATGCTGCAGTTATTGACTGAAACAGCCAGTAAAATGAATCAATGGAAGCACAAACTACTGCTCGCATTGGGTGATAATGCCCAAGTCATTGTTGATGTGATTCCTGAGCTAGAAATGCTGATTGGTAAACAGCCACCTGTCAATGAACTTACACCAACCGAAAATCAACATCGCTTTCACTTAGTTTTTTTGAATTTTCTACGGGTTTTTGCGCATCATGAACATCCACTGGTGATTTTTTTAGATTCATTGCAGTGGGCGGACAATGCCAGTCTGCAATTGCTGCATACCATTCTGACCGATGAAAATACCAGTTCTGTTTTGATTATTGCAGGCGTGCGTCCTATTGAAGGGCAAAATTATGTGATTGAGAAATTAGTGCAAGAAGCAGAAAAACATCATATTAAATATGAGTCTATCCATTTGCAAGCACTAAGACTAGAAGACATTGAGCAAATAGTTGCTGATACTTTACATTGTACGTTGAATTATGCGCATAGTTTAGCCGAATTATTATTAAGCAAGACAGAAGGTAATCCATTCTTTATTAACGAATTTTTAGAGAATTTATATAAAGAAAACTTACTGCGATTTAACTTTAAGCAAAAGCAGTGGGAGTGGGATGTAAAAGAAATTTTAGCCATGGACATGACAGATAATGTCGTGGCATTAACTGAACAGCGGATGCAGAAATTATCCGAGCCTGCACAGAAATTGTTAAGAGCTGCTTCATGTATTGGTATGCAATTCGATGTGCCGACATTAAGTCAAATTGTGAATCAAAGCAGCGTAGATACTGCAGGGATTCTATGGGAAGCGGTAGAAGAAAATTTAATTATTCCATTGGGTGAAGCATACCATTCTCTTTATTCCTCTTCTGAATTAGAGCAGCAGAGCTTAGATTTTTCCGAGACCACATACCGTTTTATGCATGATCGGGTACATCAAACAGCTTACCATTTATTAGAAGAGCAAGAAAAGCAGCATACCCATTATCAATTTGGGCGAATTTTACGTGAAAACATTAAACCGGGACATTTAGAAGAGCACTTATTTGAAATCGTACATCACCTTAATTTAGGGATTGGTATGATTCAACTGGAAGCAGAACAGTTTGATTTAGCACGGCTTAATTTGTCTGTCGGCAAAAAGGCTAAAGCCAGTAGTGCTTACGAATCTGCTGCAAATTATTTTAATACCGCTTTATCATTACTGCCACAAAACAGTTGGCAACGCCAATACCATTTGAGTTTATCACTTTATATTCACACGATGGATGTCGCGTATTTAAATGCAGAAGTAGAGCGGGCTGAGCAATTATTCCAACATGTAATGCTGCAAGCCAATAGCTTACTAGATCAAGTGAAAGCCTATGAGCTAAAAATTTTATACTACGCTTCTCAAAACAAAATGCACAAAGCATTAGAAATTGGTTCGGAAGTTTTAAAATTACTAAATATTGCGCCACCTGATGAAAATGCAGATTTACAAGCCTTATTTATAGAATTACGCCAGTTGATGCAAAATCGTGGTATTGATGATTTAGCACAATTACCCAAAATGCGTGATAAGCATAAACAAGCAGCTTTACGTATTTTGGTTAGCATGTCTGCACCTTCTTATTTAGCTGCTCCTAAACTGTACCCAATCATTTGTTATCAACAGGTTAGATTGAGTGTTGAATATGGAAATAGTGATTTATCCGCTTACGCTTATGCATCGTACAGTATGATTTTATGCGGTATTTTAAATGATATTGATGCAGGCTACCAATTTGGCAAATTAGCTTTAAATGTATTAGACAAATATAACAATAAAGATTTCACAGCCAAAGTATTGATGTTAGTGAATGTATGTGCAAGACATTGTAAAGAACCTGCTCGAAATACCATTGATCCACTGAAAATTGCCATGAAAAACGGGATGAAAACAGGTGATATTGAATATGCTTGTTACGCGTCAATGTTTCGTAATACCTATCAGTTCCTTATTGGAGAACGTTTAAACAAAGTGACTGAAGAAGGTAAAGTGGCTTTAGAGGTAATGCAGAAATTTAGTCAACAATATCAATCTTATTATATGCAAGTTTGGCTACAGCTGTTTGATAATTTGCAAACAAAAACTGTTGATCCATTTAGTTTGAAAGGCACGTTTTTTGATGAAACTGGGCTGGTTTCTCAATTAGAAAAACAAAATAATATTTTACCCTTATTTGCTTTCTATTTTGCTAAAGCTTTACTTTGCTATATTATGCGGAAACCTACTGAGGCTTTAGTCAATGCTGAATTAGCAGAAAGGCATATTATGGGAGGCAATGCTTTTTTACATTATACAACGTATAAATTTTTCTATTCTTTGATTATATTGGCTAATTACGAGCAAGCTGATAAAGAGACTAAAAAACGCTATTTAAGCCAATTACAGCAAAATCAAACACAATTACAAATTTGGGTCAGTCACGCGCCAGCTAATTACCAACATAAATATGATTTAATTAGTGCAGAACAAGCACGATTAACGGGTAAAGTCCACCAAGCCATGGCGGCCTATGAGCAAGCAATTCATGGTGCAAAACAGCAAGGTTTTCTACAAGAAGAAGCGTTAGCCAATGAACTTGCTGCTGAATTTTATGCCAGCCTTGGGATTCAAAAAGTTGCGCAAGTGTATTTTACCGATGCACATTATGCTTATCGTCATTGGGGAGCGACGCTAAAAGTCAAAGAGCTAGAAGTTAAACATCCTTATCTTGCACATAGACCTAAGCCACCTGAAAGCATTTCTAAAACCGCTTCACTTTCAACTAAAACTTCCGCAGCCACTTTGCAAGGCATGAGTAATTTTGATTTGCTCAGTGTGATGAAAGCCTCACAAACCATTTCCAGCGAGATTGTATTAGACAAGCTAACCGAGCGATTGTTAAAAATTGTGATGGAAAATATGGGAGCACAACGTGGTGTATTGATTTTACGCCAAAATGAACAGATGAGTATTGAAGCCGAAATTCGCACAGGCCAAAATACCAATGATCCGCAATTAATTCATCAGACAGCAACAATTGATTTAACCCAACAAACTGAAAATGCTTCGTTGCCTGTAAGCTTAATCCAATATGTGCTACGGACAAAAAATCATCTAGTACTGGATAGTGCGATGAAAGATCAGCGTTTTAATGGTGATGCGTATATTTTACATCATCGACCCCAATCGATTTTAGTGCATCCATTAATCAATCAAGGGCGTTTGGTTGGCTTATTATATTTAGAAAATAATTTGATGACTCGCGCATTTACTGCTGAAAGCCTGAATATTTTACGTTTGCTTTCTAGTCAAATGGCAATTTCTTTAGATAATGCATTATTTTATAAAAAATTGCAGGCTGCACGAGAAGAAGCAGAAACCGCCAATAAAGCTAAAAGTGCCTTTTTGATGAATATGAGTCATGAGTTGCGCACACCATTGAATGCAATTTTGGGTTATGCTGATTTAATTCATGAAGATGCACAAGATATGGGCTATCAAGATATTCTGCCCGACTTAGATAGAATTCAAACCGCAGGCAAGCAATTATTAGAGATTATCAGCAATGTGTTGGATATTTCTAAAATTGAAGCGGATAAAATGGGTTTAAGCTTGACCAACTTCAATATTGAGCAGTTGGTAAATGATGTGGTGACGGTGATTCAACCCAGTACCTTAAATAATGAATTATTAGTGACGTGCGAAAAAGATTTAGGCATGATGCACGCCGATCAAATCAAATTACAACAGATTTTGTTAAATTTACTCAGTAATGCCCTGAAATTTACCCAAAATGGCAAGGTGTGGTTTTATATTAAACGTCAACGTGCTTATCCAAAGGAAGGTAATAGTCGTTCTGATTGGATTTACTTTGAGGTGAAAGATACAGGTATTGGTATGGATGAAGATCAGGTGAGACATGCATTTGAGGCGTTTAATCAACTTGATAATTCCACCACACGCCAATATGGTGGTACAGGTTTGGGTTTGACAATTAGTCATCACTTTTGTCGTATGATGGGAGGTGAAATTAAAGTCACCAGTCAATTAGGCAAAGGGTCGACATTCGCTGTACGTTTGGCCGCGTATATGGGTGATATACAGTGATACAACGGAGTCTCAGCCATGAATAGGTTTTGACTCCGACTCACTTAATCGTCAGTCTGTTTTTCTTCGTGCTGAATTTGATATAGCGGTAAACTGGCATTTGCCACAGCAAGCAAGAAAGACAAGGTTTTTATCACCACCGCTGCTGTCACCGTTAGGCCAAAGAATAAGCCGCCAAAAATACTGATAAATGTAGGCGCAACAGTTAACGCTAATGAGCTGCGCAAATTACCTGCTAATTGCTTCGAAATATCAAATAAACGGGTAAATTGTGACAAGGAATTATCTAGCAAAATAATCTGGGCATTATCATGAATCATCGAGGCTGCCCCACGCATTGAAACCGAGACAGATGCAGCTTCCATTGCAAATTTATCTCGCAAGCCATCGCCTACATAACATACCTCTAAACCTTGGGATTGCAACTGTCGCACAATCGTAGCCTTATGTTCTGGTAAGGTATCATGATGATAATCTTCAATATTCAATTCTGCACAAAAACGTTGGGTGAAAGTTTGATTTTCTTCTGAAACCAGCACAACTTGATATTTTTGGAAATATTGAGTCAGCTGTAAGCGTTGCGGATAGAATTCTACTTCTAATTCAATTGCGCCGATTAAGTCCTGATTTAAGGCCACAAATACAATCGCATAATGAGGGGTTTTGCATTCATAAATTAAGCGTTCGACTTCAATATTTAAATCAATACCTTGCTGATTCATAAAGTGAATATTACCAATCAACAGCTCACTGTCTTGATATTGAATGATTAAACCACGTTTCAGTTGGTAGTGTTTATCGTCCACATCAGGAATATCAATCCCTGCTTTTTGGGCTTCAGTTAAGATGAAATGGGCAGCGGGATGGGTCATTTTTCGGCCTGCAAGTGCTGCGTAACGTAGAATATCTTCCTCTTCATATTCTGGTTTGGTGACAATACGTTTTACCCGAGTAAATTCAATAAAACTCATCACATCAAACACTAAGGTATCAACATGCCGAAGATTTTCTAGTGCGCCGCCATCTTTAATCAAAATACTATGATGGTAAGCGATTTCTAAATAGTTAAATGTGCTCAATGGTGCGACGGCTCGCAAACGATCACCGAATTTACCTGTCAATACAACCAGTCCTTGATACGCACCAAAGGTCACAAAAGTTACGCCGTATAAACCCAAGAAAATTAATGCAGATTTGTCCGCCCATTCATCCGCGCGCAATTGTAGCTGGCTTTGGTGTTGGGCATTTTTTTGTAATAACTCGGTAACTTCTGCAAATAAGGTTTTTTTGCCGACGGCTTCGACTTTAATATAAATTTTGCCTTGGGTAACAGTGGTATAAGCAAAGACGCTATCGCCTACACATTTTTCTATGGCTTGGGTTTCGCCTGTTACTGCCTGTTGATTTATAAGTGCCACACCTTGTGAAATTGTTCCATCAACGGGAATCATATGACCCGCATCAATAATAGCAATATCGCCTGTTTTTAGTTGATTGGTTTTAATTTCCATTTCAACGTTTTGGCGCAGCACCCATACTGTATCAGGGAGTTGATCGAGAATTTTCGTGGCATTTTTATGGGAGTAATTATTAACATTATCAATTAAACGACTGCCGAAATAATAAAATAGAAATGTTAGGCCAACGGCAACGAATTCACCAATTGCTAAAGCGGCTACTGTAAATAAGACAAGGAGTGCATCATTACCGACTTTGCGCTTTTGGATGAGGAGTTGTTCGGCGCGTTTAAAAATGGGAATGCTCAAATAGCTGATAATACCGATGTTGAGTAAGTTTGCCGCGGGTAGAACAGGGGAAATCAGTGCAAGACCTACACTGGTAATGCTCAGACTATAATAGCGTTTTAACTGCGATTGTGTCGGCTTTGTTTCTACTGGTAGGTTTGGTGTATGTGTTGTTTGTTTAATTGCAGTTGGCTTCTTTTTGATAAATTCATACAAGCGAAAACCCGCATATGTTCCTGCTAATACACCTACACTTAATAACATCGCCCTTCCTCCATGCGTAAGAGCATTAGATTTCAGGTCTATTGTGTCATTTTATGTAGTGTTTTTCAAAGTCATTTGTACTTCTGTTTTGGTTGGATATGAATGGTTTGGTCAGGAGTTTTATTGGTAAGTAATATTGCTGTTTATTAAAATAACTCAAAAGCCGTATGCTCATCATCTTGTTCCCAAGCTAAAATTGCTCGATTAAATGCAACAAGCATGATGAGAAAACACGAGCAATAATTATTAAACCCGAATTTTAGGCTCTTTGCTCTTACGATATAAAATACTAATTCGCCCAATAGTTTGCACAACTTCCGCTTGACTTGCTTCGCATAATGCTTGGGTCATTTCTAATCTGCCAGCCTTATCAGCACCTGCAATGGTAACTTTTAACAACTCATGAGTTTCCAATGCACGATCTAATTCTTTGAGTAAATTTTCAGTGATTCCTTTATCACCTACCATAATGACAGGTTTTAAGTGATGTGCTAATGCACGTAGCTTGCGAATCTGTTGACTATTTAAAGGCATGGTTTACTTAAACTCTAATCTACAAATATCTATTTTAACATAGTTTTATAGCAATTCCCGATGATAAAAAATCGCTTTATAAGTGACTGGGCAAAAATAACCTGCTGAAATAAAAAATTAAGATTCTCTAGCTCCAAAAATACCCGTACCAATCCGCACCATCGTTGAGCCGTGTGCGATTGCTGCCTGCATGTCACTTGTCATACCCATAGAAAGTGTATCAACTTGTGGAAACTGTGCTTTTAAATTGCGATAAGCTTGTAACAATAAATTAAACGTATAATTTTGCTGCTGAACACTTTGACGCGCCGCAGGAATCGCCATTAAGCCTCTTAAATTTAAATGGGGTAATGCTTGAATCACTTCAGCTAAGGCTTGTACGTCTTGTAATAAAACCCCTGCCTTTTGCGGCTCTTCATTGATATTAACTTGGATACATATATTTAACGGCGGCAAATCAGTTGGACGTTGTTGATTGAGACGTTGAGCATGTTTCTCACTTTCCAAGGTTTGCACCCACGCAAAATGCTCTGCAATCAAACGGGTTTTAT
Organism: Candidatus Albibeggiatoa sp. nov. NOAA; assembly: GCA_025800385.1. Lineage (GTDB taxonomy): Bacteria > Pseudomonadota > Gammaproteobacteria > Beggiatoales > Beggiatoaceae > Albibeggiatoa. The sequence continues at coordinate 84,611 of JAOXRS010000212.1, read as the reverse complement.
TACTTTGAATCTTACCAATAAAATGCCACTCAATATTCAGTTGATTTAGCTCAATGATTTTGGGTATAGCGTGCTGTAAATAATTCTCACCAAACTGCCGTTGTCCCTGCTCATAAGCTTGTATAATTTTTTCCACAGGATGGGTTTTACTGACTGCAAGCAACAGAATTTCATTAGAACGACGTTCAACTATTTGAGCACAGTGATGAATGTCTTGCTGGATTTTTTTGAGATTGGCAACGATGTCAGTCATGATATTGAATAGAAAAAAACTTAGCGTACAATGGGTTTATTATATAACAATTGTTGTCAGAGTTTATTTTGAAGCAAGCAAAGCACAAGATAGCTGAGACACTGAAGACGTAAATAGCTATGAATATTATCGGAATTTCAGCCTATTACCATGACAGTGCTGTAGCCTTGGTATGTGATGGAAATATTGTTGCAGCCGCACAAGAAGAACGTTTTACCCGTAAAAAACATGATGCCAGCTTCCCCAAAAATGCACTCAACTATTGTTTGCAGGCAGGGAAAATAGACTTAAAAGCGGTCGATTATGTGGTGTTTTATGATAAGCCTTTAGTTAAATTTGAACGTTTACTCGAAACCTATTTAGCTTATGCACCACGCGGATTTCGTTCTTTTTTACAAGCTATGCCTGTGTGGTTGAAAGAAAAGCTATATTTAAAAACTGTATTACAAAAAGAGCTAAAAGCCTTCGCCAATAGCAAAACCACGCCACCACTATTATTTACAGAACATCATCAAAGCCATGCCGCCGCTGCATATTTTCCCAGCCCATTTGATAAAGCTGCAGTGATGTGTTTAGACGGCGTTGGAGAATGGGCAACAACGTCGGTTTGGCTTGGAGAAAACAATACACTCACCCCACAATGGGAAATTGATTTTCCGCATTCATTGGGGCTTTTATATTCCGCTTTTACTTATTTTACGGGCTTTAAAGTCAACTCTGGTGAGTACAAATTAATGGGACTTGCGCCTTATGGTGAACCGAAATATGTACAAACTATTTTAGACAATCTGGTTGACGTTAAGCCTGATGGCACGTTTCGACTCAATATGTGCTATTTCAACTATCCCGTAGGTTTAACCATGACTAACAGTGCTTTTGCTGATTTGTTTGATGGTGCAGCGCGACAGTCTGAGTCCGAAATCACGCAACGAGAAATGGATATTGCTAGCTCAATTCAAGTGGTTACTGAGGATATTGTATTAAAGTTGGCGCGAACTGTGCGTAAAGAATTGGATGTGAATAATTTATGTTTGGCGGGCGGTGTCGCGTTAAACTGTGTCGCCAATGGCAAGCTGTTAAAAGAACAAGTATTTGATAATATTTGGATTCAACCTGCTGCAGGAGATGCAGGTGGCGCATTGGGTGCAGCGTTAACAACGTGGTATGAATACCTAGATAATCCGCGGCAAACGTCGCAAAATGATGCAATGCAAGGTGGTTATTTGGGCACAAAATTCAGCAATGATGAAATTAAAGCTTATTTAGATTCAGTCAATGCAGAATATACCTATTTACCTGACGCGGAACTCATGCCACAAGCAGCGGATTTATTAGCACAAGAAAAGGTCATTGGTTGGTTTCAAGGGCGTATGGAGTTTGGCCCTAGAGCATTAGGGGTGCGTTCGATTTTAGGCGATCCACGTAGTGAAAAAATGCAGTCGGTGATGAATTTAAAAATCAAATATCGTGAATCATTTCGACCTTTTGCCCCGTCTATATTAGCGGAGCGGGTCAGCGATTATTTCGATATAAATGATTCAAGCCCTTATATGTTACTAGTGGCAAATATCAAGCCTGAATATCGGATTCCAATGACAGATGAACAGCAACAGTTATTTGGAATTGAAAAACTGAATATTCCACGTTCTCAGTTACCAGCCATTACGCATTTAGATTATTCGGCAAGGATTCAAACAGTACATCAAGAAACCAATCCACGTTATCACCAATTATTGACGGCTTTCGACAAGCTCACAGGTTGTCCTGTTTTGGTGAATACATCATTTAATGTCCGTGGTGAACCCATCGTACATACGCCACAACAGGCTTATCAGTGCTTCATGCGTACGGAAATGGATTATTTAATACTGGAAAACTATTTGTTGGAAAAATCAAAGCAACCCGCTTGGCAGGAAAATCATCATTGGCAACAGGAGTTTGAGTTGGATTAGTGAGTTTCTAACTTATATTTATATTGATTCATAATTGAAACTGGGGAGGGGCTATGTTTAATTATAGGCAAGTCTTTATTCTATCTTTTTTATGTTTTTTTATATCAACGGCACATGCAAAACCTTTATCAATTGCGTTGATTTTGTGGCGTGGTGAAACCATTGCAGAGCAACAATTTAAGTCCGAATTAGAAAGGCTCGGCTATCAAGTTAATTATAAAGTTATCAATGCCAAACAAGATAAAAAGACACTGGTTTTATCCGTTTATGACAATCTCATGCCTGAATTAAATCAATATGACTACGTTTATACTTTTGGTACAACCGTATCCATGCTGATGAAAAATTTATTACGAAATCAAGTACCACAAGTATTTAATATTGTTGTCGCGCCTGAAGAAGCAAAATTAGTCAATAGTATCAACAATACAGGGGGCAATATTTCTGGTGCAAGCCCTGCGGTTGATTTAGAGCTACAACTTAAAAATGCTAAAAAGTTATTTCAATTTGAAAGGTTAGGTTTATTTTTTAATCCGCGTGAAAGAAACTCATTAATTATAAGAGAAAAAATGCAAACGCTTGCGCTTAAACAAGGATTTCAATTAATTGATTTGAGTTTACCGCCTAATACTAATCAACTAGAAAAATATATTGAAGCTTTAAAAAATAATGAGATGCAGTTAGATGCGGTTTATTTGCCTATGGATACTTTTATTTCAACTCAAGCTGAAAAAATCGCTAAGGCAATGCATCCACTGAATATCAAAACCATTGGTGCAAATCCAAAACAACTCAGGCATGGCATATTAGTCGGTACAGTGGCCGATTACGCAGAAATGGGCAAAGCCGCCGCTCAAATCGTACACCAACACCAACAAAACCACTCTTTTAAAAATATTCCTGTACATTTACCCAATCAGCCTCGTTTCATTATCAATGAAGTCATCGCAAAACAGCTTAATATCTTTATCCCTGAGGCTATCTATAAATATGCAGAATTGAAATAAACAGTGATGCAGAAAATGCTTATCGTCTCAAAAGTAGCCGTCATGTTTTTGTGGTATGAAAAATAATTGTACTTCAAAACATTACATCTCTATTTAAAAGGATCAGCCCCATTTTATTTAGCAATTTGCCATTTTTTTGGTATGATTCATTCCAGTTTGGGCTATCTATCAGAATCTATTAATATTATTAATAAATACTATAAGGAGATGTTTTGAATGGCAATTATCAAAATGACTGATTTGGATCTAAAAGGTAAACGTGTTTTAATCCGTGAAGACCTAAACGTTCCTGTCAAAGATGGTAAAGTAACCAGTGACAAACGGATTACTGCATCTTTACCAACAATCAAACATGCCATGGAAGCAGGCGCGAAAGTGATGGTCATGTCACACTTAGGTCGTCCAACTGAAGGCGAGTATGCAGAAGAATTCTCATTACAACCTGTTGCAGATCACATGGGTGGTTTGTTAGGTAAAGAAGTGCGTTTAGTTAAAGATTGGTTAGACGGCGTTGAAGTTGCTGAAGGTGAAGTTGTATTGTGCGAAAACGTACGCTTCAACAAAGGCGAAAAGAAAAATGACGAAGCTTTGTCTAAACAAATGGCAGCCTTATGCGATGTCTATGTGATGGACGCATTTGGTACAGCGCACCGCGCACAAGCATCCACGCATGGTGTTGGCCAGTTCGCACCTGTTGCATGTGCAGGCCCTTTATTGGCGGCTGAATTAGATGCTTTGGGTAAAGCGTTAAAAGAGCCAGCGCGCCCAATGGTTGCGATTGTAGCAGGCTCTAAAGTATCAACTAAATTAACCGTTTTAGAATCTTTATCAACGGTTGTTGACCAGTTAATCGTTGGTGGCGGTATCGCAAATACATTCATCAAGTCTGTGGGTCATGGCGTGGGTAATTCCTTATGCGAAAATGATTTAGTCGAAACAGCACAGAAATTAACTGCAGCGGCTGAATCCCGTGGTGGCAGTATTCCTGTTCCAACGGACGTGGTTGTGGGTAAAGAGTTCAGCGAATCTACACCTGCAACATTGAAAAACGTGAGTGAAGTCGCAGATGACGATATGATTTTTGATATTGGCCCTGACACTGCAACGATGTTGGGTGATATTTTGAAAAATGCAGGCACAATTGTATGGAATGGCCCTGTAGGCGTGTTTGAGTTCGATCAATTCGGTGATGGTACAAAAGCCATGGCAGAAGCAATTGCTGAAAGTAATGCATTTTCCATTGCGGGTGGCGGCGACACATTAGCAGCTGTTGATAAATATGGTGTGGAAGATAAAATTTCTTATATTTCAACAGGTGGTGGTGCATTCTTAGAATTCTTAGAAGGCAAAAAATTACCTGCGGTTGAAATGTTAGAAGCACGCGGAAGCTAAGCAATAGGCTGGTAATCCTAGATTTTGATATATTGTGTGAAACCCCTCGTTCCTATGCATCTCGTAGGAATTCAGTTCGAAGGCATTGCTACAAAATTTGTGGAACGAGGCAAACAGTTTTTTTAAATCAAAACCAGTAAATGGACTAAAAAATGCCACCTATCCAGTTTGAATAATGGGCAGCGGATTACAGTAAGTGTTATAGTGTGAGTTAATTCTTACCCTCCATATTCTAACAATAGATACTCTGCAAGCTCTATAAAATTAAGAAATTTCAAACAAGAATCAGTCCAACCAAGTGCATCATCATAACTTACCAACCATATCTCAGGCTCTCCTTTTTGGGGTTCAGAATTGGTATTAAAGTAGTAAAATGTGCCATAGTCATCACGATGACCAATTGAAACTAAATGGGGGTAGTCGCTATATTTAAATAGTACAGCATTATTTTGCATCCTACTTAGAACTTCAGTACTCCTTAATATTAAATTAGTTGGCGGATCAACACATAGTTTGCCATCAATGTCTACAATCCTACCATTTTGTGAAAAAAAGTAACCTTTAGGTGGGTAAACTACTTTATCTCCTTCTTGATTCACAACATCTAAATGTCGATTATAGAAGAAATCTAAATCCTGCTTAAGAAATTGATATTTTTGATCTTCAAGTGGCTCATCCCATAACTCTTCAGCTACTATCTCAGGTTGTTCACCCTTACAAAGTAGTTGAATTTTATCAATGGAGTAAAACGTATGTCCTGCCGTAAAGAAATCAAAGCCATTTGTTACTTCTAGCAAAGCTTTATAGCTAGTTGGCAAAGTTATATTATATTTTTGCTCTATAGCCTGAATTTGCTTTGAAGTTGCAGCAGGATAGGTGTCGCAATTAAGATCAAAGGGGCTTTGCTTGCATCGCTCAATATAGTCATACCAATAATCATGTAATGTAGTCATAAATTGCTTATTTGTTCATAAGGTCTGTTTTCTCATTACCAAATTTTCATTTAGTAATACTTGTTTATCAAGCTCAGTTTGAACAATATCAAAAAAATGCTCTAAGTCATAACTATAAATACTATGTTTATTCTGTTTAAATAGATATTATGCTAGTGAATATATTTTTATAGTGGCAAATTTCTCCACAAACTGCTCGTTCTTGCCTATTCATAAACACTGTATTTTTCAATTTATTTTATATCTTTTTTCATAATTGAGAATGCTCCCGAGAAAAATGCTTTATCTTTTAGATATTTTCAAACCAATATTGTTAAATCAAACATCCTTAATCCCCTGTGGTACAATGCTGTGACAATTAAAAATAAAAAAAGCTGGTAGCCTTGTTAAATTGTAGTGATTGAAAGGACTAGCTGTCCTCATTCTCGCACTATCGTTTCAATGCGCCACACACCTAAAACAGCCATTGGAGGATAACAAATGCTAGTGCTCACACGCGCAGGTTATGCTTTACCGGGGACATCACTTAATTTCAAAACAGGCACATGGCGCGTACAAAAACCGCTACACCAACACCGCAGTGCACCCTGTCACACCGCCTGTCCCGCTGGCGAAAACGCGCAAGCCTATATCGCTGACATCCAAGCTGGTCATAGTCAAGCTGCTTGGGAAACCCTTGTTAAAATCAATCCTTTACCTGCTATTACAGGACGCGTCTGTCCACATGCCTGTGAATCCGCTTGCAACCGTGGTGGTTTAGATGAACCGATTGCAATTCATGCTATTGAGCGATCATTAGGCGATCAAGCAATTGATAATGATTGGGCTTATCCTGTCGAACCTTTACCTAAAAATGCGCCAGAAATTGCCGTGGTTGGTGCAGGCCCTGCGGGTCTAGCCGCTGCTTATCATTTAGTTCGATTGGGTTATCGTTCCACTATTTTTGATGATAGAACCGAACCCGGTGGCACATTGCGCACAGCATTACCACCATATCGTTTGCCACGTACTGTTTTAGATGCAGAAATTAATCGAGTGTTAGCCATTGATGGGATTAGCTTTAAGCCACATACCCGTTTAGGTCGTGATGTTAATTTACGTGAATTACAAGCTGACTATCCGGCGGTCTTTTTAGGGGTCGGTGCACAACAAAGCCAAGAATGGAATATTGATGGTGTCGTGCCGCGCGATTTACATTCAGGTTTAGAGTTATTAAAAGAATGGGTCGACATTGGTACAGTACCTACGCCAAAAAGTGTGGCGATTGTCGGTGCGGGTAATACTGCTGTAGACATGGCACGAGTGATGAAACGGGCAGGCGTGCCAGAAGTGCATATTATTTCACACAAGCCGATTCCAAAACCGGGTATTCCCCAATCTGAAGCCATGCCAGCGATTGCCCGAGAAGTAGAAGAAGCATTAGAAGAAGGGGTGATTATTCATGAATATCGTGGCATCCGACGCTTAATTTTGCGTGGTGAACGTGTGGTGGGTGTTGAACTGGTGCATATGAAAAAAATGAAGCAAGAAAGCGGACGGTTAAAACGGGTTGCATTTGCGGGTACAGAAACGATTTTAAATGTCGATCAAGTGATTCCTGCTGTGGGACAAGTGATTGATCCATACGGCATGGAAAAAATTGCAGGTATGAGTTCATTTTTACCAACCGATCATTGGGGACACATTGATGGGCATTCTGGCATTTATGGTGGCGGTGATGCGGGTGGTAAAGCAGGTACGGTGACAGCTGCAATTGGTGATGGGCGACGGGCTGCAATTGCGATTGACAAGCAAATCCGTAACGAAGCCTTACCAACGGTTAAGAAAGATCAGCCGATTGAATTTGATGCGTTGAATATGCACTATTATGAGCCTGCTGCACGAATGCAAGAGCCTGTCTTACCTGTTGAAAAGCGAGTTGGCGAAGAGGAAATTGTATCCAGTTTAACTACGGCAGAAGTGACAAAAGAAGCCGCACGGTGTTTCTCCTGTGGTAACTGTTTAGCGTGTGATAACTGTTGGACATTATGCCCTGATTCCGCGGTACTAAAAACCAAAGACCTTGCCAGCGACGGTAGTCATTACGTGTTTGATTATGATTACTGTAAGGGCTGTGGTCTATGTGCCAGTGAGTGTCCGTGTGGTTATATTGAAATGCACGACGAATTGTAGCTTTTACATTGTATACTAAGTACATTATCAGGCTGGCCGTTTTGAGAAAAATGACTAGCCTTTTTTAAGGTTTAAAATAACGATCTAAAAATGGACGCATTGTCCTGATAAAAATCACAAAACCATAACTCACAAAGGAAATCATCAATGCAAAGCTTATGGGTTGAAGCTGATGCGCAGAAATTTACCACGGATTTAGATTTACGGGTTTATACCTCACGTTTGCTGGGACAAAATCCAAATTTAGTATTACATGGTGGCGGCAATACCTCAGTTAAATCAACAGCTACCAATTTATTTGGTGAAACTGAAGAAGTGTTATACGTCAAAGGCAGCGGCTGGGATTTAGCCACAATTGAAGCCCCCGGATTTGCACCTGTTAAATTAGACGTATTAAAACGCATGGCGGCATTGCCTGAACTCAGCGATACAGAAATGGTACAAGCGCAACGTGCAGCGATGTTAAATCCAAGTGCACCGAATCCATCTGTTGAAGCGATTTTACACGCCATCATTCCTTTTAAATTTGTCGATCACACCCATGCTGATGCTACCGTTGCGTTGACCAATACGCCTGATGGTTTGGAATATATCAAAGATTTATATGGCGACCGTGTTTTGGTTGTGCCTTACGTGATGCCGGGATTTATCTTAGCGAAAAAAATCTATGAGCTGAGTCAGGGCATTGATTGGCAGAATTTAGAAGGCATGATTTTGATGAATCACGGCGTGTTCACGTTTTCTGATGATGCCAAAACCAGTTATGAAAATATGATTAAGTTAGTTGCTGAATCTGAAACCTATTTAAAATCCAAGCAAACTAAAACAACTTTAAATGGTACAACTCCTGTCGATGCTGATTTATTGACGTTAGCGCAGATTCGCCGCGAAGTGTCTATAGCCAAAACCAAGCCTGTGATTGCACGATTGGATACGGATGCAGCCAGCCAACAATTCGCCAGCTTAGATACAGTTGCAACCATTGCCACCCAAGGGCCTTTGACTCCAGACCATGTGATTCGTACCAAGCGAGCACCGATTTTATTAGATACTGATATTGCAGATGCAGTTAACAATTACATCACTGAATACAAAGCTTATTTTGAGCGTAATAATGATGGCTCTTTGACTTGTTTAAATCCTGCGCCATGTTGGGCAGTGTGGCAAAATCGTGGCCTGATTAGTTTTGGTAGTAATTTGAAAGAAGCCAATATTGTTGCTGATATTAAAGCGCATACAATTGAAGCAATTCAAAATGCCGAGAAAATTGAGAAATGGCAAGCCTTACCTGAAAAAGATATTTTTGAAATGGAATACTGGGAATTAGAGCAAGCCAAATTGAAAAAATCTAGCTCTGCACCAGAATTTCAAGGCAAAATCGCATTAGTCACGGGGGCAGCCAGCGGGATTGGTAAAGCCTGTGTAGAACGTTTGGTGGCAAAAGGCGCAGTTGTTGCGGCCTTGGATATTAATGCCGATATTGCAACATTATTCGAAAGCAAATCAGTTTTAGGTATTCAATGTGATATGTCCGACCGTGCGCAAGTACAGCAAGCCGTTAATGCAACTGCGGCACAATTTGGTGGTTTAGATATTGTGGTCACGAATGCAGGTATTTTCCCATCCAGTGAAACTATTGAAGCGATGAACCCTGACACATGGGACAAGAGCATGGCGATCAATTTATCTAGCCATCAAGCCCTATTACAAGCTTGCGTACCATATTTGCGTTTAGGCTTTGATCCTGCGGTGATTATCATGGCATCGAAAAATGTACCAGCACCGGGGCCGGGAGCTTCAGCGTATTCTGTTGCCAAAGCAGGCTTAACCCAATTGGCACGAGTCGCCGCATTAGAATTGGCAAAAGACAATATTCGAGTCAATACTTTACATCCGAATGCTGTATTTGATACTGCGATCTGGACACCTGAAGTTTTAGAAAAACGGGCTAAACACTATGGCTTAACAGTTGAAGAATATAAAACCAACAACTTGTTGCGGGTGGAAGTGACTTCGCATGATGTGGCGGAATTAGCGTGTATGATGGCAGGATCAGCATTTGCTAAAACCACAGGCGCACAACTACCGATTGATGGTGGTAACGAGCGCGTGATTTAACAACAAAAACTGGGCTGTAATTTACTAAAATGGATTTACAGCCCCCAGCTGTGTGCTTATTTATTATCTTGTTGCAACAACAATGGTAGGCCTGCGCGTAAATACAAATACATTGACCATAATGTGAGTAATGCAGCTAAACCTAAACAAATCATGCCTGACCAATATAAATCCACACCTGCAATAGGTTGTTGATATAACAATAAAATCAAGGCGAGCATTTGTACTGTGGTTTTTAATTTACCTACAAATGACACTGCAACTTTAGAACGTAATCCAAGCTCTGCCATCCATTCACGTAAAGCAGAAATCACAATTTCACGGCTGATAATAATTGCTGCTGCAACTGTCACCCAGACAGAATTATAAGTTTGCACCAATAAAATCAATGTTACAGAAACAATAAGCTTATCCGCCACAGGATCAAGGAATGTACCAAAAGCTGACGTTTGTTCCCATTTCCGAGCTAAATAGCCATCAAACCAGTCTGTGACTGCTGCCAATGCAAAAATAGCCGTTGCCCAAACTGTAGCATTATCAAATGGTAAGTAATACACAATGACTAAAACAGGAATAAATATGATCCGCATCAAAGTCAATATATTAGGAATATTCACGTACTTTACTCTTTTTACTAACTGGTCATATTTTACCATTTAGTCATGTATTTTGAGCTACAAAAAGCAGGGAAAAATTTAATTGATTACCCACAAAGAGCAGCTAAGGAAAAGAGGGAAGACAGATGAAAAGCTGGGTACAACTCTAAAAAGGGTATAGTTTAATAGAATTCCAAGAGCATTACGGAACAGAAATGAGAGTCCCCCAGCCATAGCTAGGGGGTACCTAGTTAATTACTCAACCCGCTGTTCAGCCCGAGCAATGACTCGTGGTTGCTTCAACTCAGGTGGAATCGTTTGAAATTTTTTCTTCAAAGCAGGTAACAGCAAATCATAATGTAACTCTGCTCGAACCACAGCAACGTTTTGTGCAGGTATTGTATAACTCAGTTCACGGATTTCACGTGGAGCTAAGCGGGTATCTTTGCCATGCTTAGTCGCTTTAGGTGGTGGTGCTGGCTTATCATTATCATCCAATAATTTCAGCATAAACATCGCTTGTGCATCTTCTTTGATTGGATGTTTCTTGAAGTTTTGCCATAAAGGTACACCTTGAATATTATATGCTGTGACTTTCAAATACATGTTACGGAAAGGTGCGCCCGTTGGCATTTTATGCGGCAACATGTTTTGTAATTTAATGTTAGCTTGAATATTTTCACCGTCTTTTTGAGCATCTAAAGTAACGATCACACCGCGCTCTAACATTGCTTGCACATGACCGCCTGCCATAGCATGATCGGCAAAATCTTTATTTACAGGCATATGACATTGTTGACAGTTAAAATCTCCCTGCCCACGAAATTCCGCACCCGTATTACACAAAGGTACGCCATTAGGATTATTACGTTGCTCGTGACAGCCTAGACACAACTCGCTACTACGTAATAAAGCGGTATTGCTTTCCATCGGAAGTGGATGAAACGTTGCAGATGCTAAACCCGACTCAGGAGGTGGTGTAGGAACTGGTATTTGAGTAAAAACTTTACCAGAAGGAGCTTGGAGAATATCGCCCATTTCATAAGCATCAATCCCTAGCTTCATTTTCTCACCTTCCGCTTTGGGCAAAACACCTTTATAACCTTTAATCATGTGACAGGTTAAGCAATTAACCCCTTCATTATAAGCAGGAATTGTATCTAATTTGGTCTTTTTGTCCCGTGCAGCATTAGGCGCATGACATTTTAAACAGACAGGATATTTACCTGATGTTTTATGTTTTACACCTTCTTGTCGTGGATCACCCACTAAGTTTTGATAAAACGCACCATGAATTGGGTCTTGAATCGCAGTACTGTTTGCATGCATGGAAGACTTCCATTGTTGATAAATTTCTTGGTGGCAATCACGGCAGACTTCTGCACTCATATGATGTGGTGGTATATCTAAGTTTTGTGAGCTTAGTGTAGGTGGGTATGGTGATATGCTTCCTGGTGGTTTTCCAATATCAGCCCAAGCTTGAGACATGAACACCAGTCCCATGAGTCCTAAAATAATAAGACGCATAAGGGTTTCTCCTTTGGTTAAAACACAATGTGCCGCAATTAATATTTTTTAATTTATGCGCTTACATTATAGGCATGACTTGGATGATTTGACAAAAACAAGGATATTTTCAATTATTAAAAATAATTATCAATAAAATAAATTTTTTAGATGTTCTCAGCCTGCATATAAAAAGTTACTGAGCACGTATTTGAAGTTGAGGAAAAGGTGTTAAATGCAGATGATTGGATAAATAGAGGAGATAAAAAATATGTTGTTAGAAGTACTGGGCTTGCACTGTTACAAACCCAGAAAAACAATGTTATTTACCTGTTACCATTGATTTGCCGTTTTGAATGAAGTATTCAAATTCTTCACGGAAATTCTTCACAAAACTAATCACAGGCATCGCCGCTGCATCACCTAAAGCACAAATGGTACGACCTGAGATTTTAGTCGCCACATCGTCTAACATGTCTAAATCTTCCATTTTGCCATGACCATGTGAAATACGATGTACCACACGAGATAACCAGCCTGTACCTTCACGACAAGGTGTACATTGACCACAAGATTCTTCATGATAGAAATGAGAAATACGCGCTAACACTTTGACCATACAAGTGGTTTCATCCATTACGATCACAGAGCCTGCACCTAACATTGAACCTGCTTTCGCAATTGAATCATAGTCCATCGTCAAGCCCATCATCACATCAGCTGTTAACACTGGCGTAGAAGAACCACCCGGAATCACCGCTTTTAATTGATGACCATTGCGCACACCGCCTGCCATTTCGAGCAAGTCTTTAAATGGTGTACCCATTGGAATTTCAAAGTTTTTTGGATTATTCACATGACCAGACACACAGAATAATTTAGTGCCGCCATTGTTTGGTTTACCCATTTCTAAGAACCAATCCGCACCGCGATCTAAAATCGTTGGTACTGAAGCTAAGGTTTCTGTGTTGTTAATCGTCGTTGGCTTGCCGTATAAACCATAGCTTGCTGGGAAAGGTGGCTTAAAGCGCGGTTGGCCTTTTTTACCTTCGATGGATTCTAAAAGTGCAGTTTCTTCACCACAGATATATGCGCCTGCACCATGATGGGTATATAAATCGAAGTCAATACCTGAACCTAGTAAATCTTTACCTAATAAGCCTGCAGCGTATGCTTCTTCAAGTGCTTCTTCAAAACGTGCAATTGGCTCAGCGAATTCACCACGAATATAGTTATAGCCAGCTGTTGCACCAATGGTGTAGCCTGCAATAATCATCCCCTCGATTAAAGCATGAGGGTTGTAGCGTAAAATGTCACGGTCTTTACAGGTACCGGGTTCGCCTTCGTCCGAGTTACAGACAATGTATTTTTGCCCTGGTTTGTCACGTTGACCTAACATGAAGCTCCATTTCAAACCTGTTGAGAAGCCTGCGCCACCACGTCCGCGTAAGCCTGAGCTTTTAAGTTTTTCGATAATATCTTGCGGGTCAGGTTTTTGTTGCAAGATTTCGCGTAAAACTTTGTAACCTCCTGCTTGTTCATACACAGAAAGTGTCCAAGACTTATCGGTTTCAATATTGTGATAACATACTTTTTCTGTCATGGAGCGTTCCTATTTTTTGTGCAACAGATCACGAGTATCTGCTATGTCAAACCTTGTTGTTTAATTTTTTCAGTGCTTGGCTGGCAATATCATTTCTCATTTATATAAGTCACAACTTGGAAAAGTGCCACCATTTTAAGCGTTCTATAATATTAATTCGTGAATGACTTGTTTATTATCAAATTTTCAAAGTATATATGTGCTGCAATATCTTGTTTAGATTCACAGCACAAGCAAATCGTTAGTCTAATTCTGCTAACATTTGATCGACTTTTTCAGGTGTCAAGTTTTCGTAGTATTGGTCTTCGACTTGAATCACAGGTGCATTCACACAAGCCCCTAAACATTCAACTTCTTTCAGTGAATATTTGCCGTCTTCAGTCACTTCGCGGAAATCTTTCACACCTAGTTTTTGTTTTAAGTGGTCAACGATTTCATCAGAACCATTGAGCATACAAGAGATGTTAGTACAGACACAGATTTTATGTTTGCCCACAGGCTTGTGTTCGTACATGGAGTAGAATGTGGCGACTTCATATACAGCGATGGGTTGCATATCTAAATATGCTGCAATTTCGTCCATCAATTCTTCTGTCAGGTGTCCGCCATTTTGCTTTTGCGCAATCATCAACGCACCCATAACCGCAGACTGTTTTTGATTTTCTGGATACTTTTGTAACCATTTATCAATTTTCGCGTAAGATTCTGGGGTTAATAATTGCGTTGCTTGTTTTTGTGTTGCTAACATGGTGAGTTCCGTAAGCGTTTAATAACTTTTACAAATCTAAATCGGTGTAGGGTGATGTTTTGCAGTATTGATGAAGAGTCATGTTAATCGCTATTTCTGTGCTAACTGCTGATTAGCCGAGTCAAACACCCCATTAAATATATAGTTTTAATATCTTTTTTTGATTCTCGCTCCAAAATAATCTTGGGGCAATAAATAGTTGTGGATTGAATTTTTATTTATAAGATTTTACAAGTTATAGAGAACTAGCAGTTTGCATATAACCACTAATTCTCTCAGCAATCACTATCTATCAATCTCACCAAATACAACGTCCATTGTACCGATAATGGTGACCACGTCAGATAACATATGACCTTTAGACATTTCATCCATTGCTGCTAAATGCGCGTACCCTGGTGCACGAATCTTCAAACGATACGGTTTATTCGCCCCATCAGAAACCAAGTACACACCAAATTCACCTTTAGGATGCTCAATCGCTGCATACGCTTCGCCTTCAGGTGCACAATAACCTTCAGTGAAGAATTTGAAGTGATGGATTAAGGCTTCCATGTCTTCTTTCATTGCCTGACGGTTTGGTGGAGAGACTTTATTATCACCAACCATGACAGGTAAACCTTGATTTTCAGGCTTACGTAACCAGTCGATACATTGCTTAATGATGCGATTTGATTGACGCATTTCTTCAATCCGTACTAAATAACGATCATAACTATCGCCTGTTGTACCGACTGGAATATCAAAGTCCACTTTATTGTATACTGCATACGGTTGTTTTTTACGTAAATCCCATTCAATGCCTGAGCCGCGTAACATAGGTCCTGTTAAGCCCATTTGTAAAGCACGTTCTGGGGTAACGATACCAATACCAACCAGTCGCTGTCTCCAAATACGGTTTTCAGTTAATAAGGTTTCGTATTCATCAACACGTTGTGGGAAAATCTTAGTGAAATCTTCGATATAATCTAATAAAGAGCCTTGACGGTTTTCATTTAAACGGTCGACTTCTTTCTGACTGTGCCATTGAGATGCTTTGTATTTCGGCATGATATCTGGTAAATCACGATACACACCACCCGGACGGTAGTACGCAGCATGTAAACGTGCACCAGAAACCGCTTCATAACAGTCCATTAAAATTTCACGTTCACGGAAAGCGTATAAGAACATGGACATCGCACCCACGTCTAAACCATGTGCACCAATCCAAAGTAAGTGATTTAAAATACGGGTGATTTCATCAAACATAGTACGGATGTATTGGGCACGAAGTGGAGCTTCAATGCCGAGCAATTTTTCAACTGCTAATACATAACCATGCTCATTACACATCATAGATACATAATCTAAACGATCCATATAAGGTACGGATTGATTGAACGGCTTAGTTTCCGCTAATTTTTCTGTACCACGATGCAATAAACCAATATGAGGGTCAGCGCGTTCAATGACCTCGCCATCCATTTCTAAAACTAGACGCAATACACCATGCGCCGCGGGATGCTGAGGGCCAAAGTTTAAAGTATAATTACGAATTTCTGGCATGTTATCAATCCTTTACTGCGCCGCCGATTCTTCGGTGTAACGATTATCCTGACGAATGACACGCGGTACAAGCACACGTGGCTCTACTGTAACAGGTTCGTAAATTACACGACCTTTTTCTGGGTCATAACGCATTTCAACATGACCGCTGAGAGGGAAATCTTTACGGAATGGATGACCAATAAAGCCATAGTCAGTTAAGATACGGCGTAAGTCTGGGTGACCTTCAAACACAATGCCGTATAAATCAAATGCTTCACGCTCAAACCAGTCTGCACAGTTCCAAATAGAAACCACAGACGGTACTTTAGGCAATTCACCTTCCGCAAATGCACGAACGCGAACACGTTGATTATGTTGTATTGAAAGTAAGTGATAAACGACTGCAAAACGTGGTTTTTCTTCCACTTCTTTGGTTTCAATAGATTGACTCACGCCACGGCTAAAACCTGTGCTGCTTGCATCTTCAGTTTGCCAGTCAGCTTGTCCGTATGTGGAATAATCGACACCACAGAGATCAATCATTTGTTCAAAGCCAAATTTATCACGTAACGCCGTACAGATACGCACAACCTGCATAGCGGGGATTTCGATAGTTACTTCTTTTAAGGCGATTTTTGCAGATAACAAGCTATCGCCAAATTCTTGCTGTAATGATTCTAATAAGGTTTGCCGAGCATCAGCCATAACAATTACCAATTAACAATTATCAATGAACGGGGGTTAGCTTGCTTTTGCAATCGTGCTACGTTTAATCTTATTCTGTAGCTGCAAAATACCATATAGCAATGCTTCAGCAGTCGGAGGACAGCCGGGGACGTAAATATCAACAGGGATGACACGATCACAACCACGTACCACAGCATAGGAGTAGTGATAATAACCACCACCGTTGGCACATGAACCCATTGAAATCACATAGCGAGGGTTAGGCATTTGGTCATACACTTTACGTAATGCAGGTGCCATTTTGTTCACTAATGTACCCGCCACAATCATCACATCTGATTGGCGAGGACTCGGACGGAAAATAATACCGAAGCGGTCTAAGTCATAACGCGCTGCACCTGCGTGCATCATTTCTACCGCACAGCAAGCAAGACCAAAGGTCATTGGCCACATTGAGCCAGTTCGCGCCCAGTTAATTAACCAATCTGCACTAGTGGTGACAATACCTTCAGAAAAAACACCTTCTACTCCCATTCTAAAGCTCCCTTCTTCCATTCATAAATAAAGCCGACCACTAAGACGGTAAGGAAAATCATCATAGCAACAAAGCCAAATACACCGACGTTATCGAATACAACTGCCCATGGAAATAAAAATGCAATTTCTAAGTCAAAGATAATAAAGAGAATCGCAACTAAGTAGAAACGCACATCGAATTTCATCCGCGCATCTTCAAACGCCTCAAAACCACATTCATAAGGAGAATCTTTTTCTGCATACGGCTCACGTTTGCCTAATAGGAAGCCAACTGCAGCAAAGCCTACGCCTGCCGTCAGCCCTATCAAGATGAAAAGCAGAATCGGTACATATTCAATGAGCATTACTAAGCCTCTTTATAGTTCTAATAACTATCCTTTATTGTACGATAGAATTTGTCTAAGTCATAGCCTTAAACAACAATTTAACCTGAGCATTTTAGCTGAAAATCGGGCAAAGGTCATCCTGTTAATAGGAAACCATACTATACATCATAGTCTAAAAATAGATGTAAAACATGAAATTGAGATACTATAAAAAAATATTATTGAGAATAAATAATGGCTCTATCTTATGCGGGTGTGATGATTGATACAACGATATATTTAGTAAGGGTTTGTATGTTTTTTTGAAATGTATCTCACTAAAAGTGCTAAGTTTTACCGAGAAAACATGTAAAAAGGCTACTAACCTGTTGTCAATAGCCTTTAAACCAATGGTTATTTATTTTCAATCTTAATTGTTGGGAATTTAGTCGCGTAATTTTTCGATTTCAAAGATAATCTTGCACCCACACCGCGCGCGATTTCACGATAAATTTCACCAATGCGGCTATCGTTATCAGCAATCACCGTTGGATGGCCACCGTCTGCATTTTTACGAATACTGGTGTCTAGCGGTAATGAGCCGAGTAAATCAACTCCACTTTCTTCTGCCATCTTCTGGCCGCCGCCTTCACCAAAGATATGCTCTTCATGGCCACACTTGCTACAAATATGGATACTCATGTTTTCAACCACACCTAAAACAGGAATGTTGACTTTTTCAAACATTTTTAAGCCTTTGCGAGCATCTAATAAGGCAATGTCTTGTGGAGTCGTTACAATTACTGCACCGCTGACAGGAATTTTCTGTGCTAAGGTTAATTGTGTATCACCTGTACCCGGTGGTAAATCGATTACCAAATAATCTAAGTCATTCCACAATGTATCACGTAATAACTGTTCCAACGCTTGCGTTACCATAGGCCCACGCCAAATCATCGGCGTTTCTTCTTCAATCATATAACCAATAGACATCGATTGCAGACCATGAGCCATTACAGGATTTAAGTGTGTGCCATCCGCTGCAGGTTGTGGCTTTTCATTTGAACCTAACATTCTTGGTTGGCTAGGGCCGTAAATATCCGCGTCTAACAAACCAACGTTTGCACCTTCTGCTTTCAATGCTAACGCTAAGTTAACTGCAGTGGTTGATTTACCTACACCACCTTTGCCTGAAGCCACGGCAATAATATTCTTTACACCCTCGATGGCTTTTACGCCTTGCTGAACTTTATGTGCAACGACTTTATTCTCAATATTCACGTTGACGTTTTCAATCCCATCAACGGTCTTCGCACAGCTTGTTAAAGCTTCGATTAAAGTTGGATTATAACCTGCTGTTGGATAACCAAATTGAATATCAATTGTCGCTTGATTACCTTCCACATTGATATTTTTTACCGCATTGGCTGTAATTAAATCTTGGCCTAAATAAGGATCGGTATAAGTTTTTAAAGCTGTTTCTATTTGTTGCTTATCAGCCATGCAATATCCTCCAATGTTTTGATGCCGATGGGTTTTAGTAACGCTAAGTAGTTTGGGATAAATAAGTAAAATTCAATATACTTAAATGTGTGGTTTTAAAGCCAAGTTGTACAATGATTAAAAAAAAGGGGATTTTTAAAATTGTGCCGCATTCATGCTATTTAGCAATGTGATTTTATCAAACATATAAAAAGCTTACTCTTTGCTGATACTATGGTTTTTCAGTCCGACTATTTGGAATAATACGCGATTTAATTAAGATAATACGCCTTTTTTATTGATGACGTTGTACAATATAGTTTTATCCTGCTTGCTGGAGTGGTTTTCGTGAGTGATGATTTTTTACCGTTTGCAAAGCCTTGTATTGGTGAAGAAGAAATAAATGAAGTTGTAGATACATTACGCTCAGGTTGGTTAACTTCTGGGCCTAAAACCAAGCAATTTGAACAAGCCTTTGTTGATTATTTTCAAGTGCCTTATGCGTTGGCGGTGAATTCTTGCACGGCAGGTTTACACTTAGCATTAGAAGCGATTGGTATTCAGGCAGGCGATAAAATCGTCACAACCCCTTACACGTTTACCGCCACTGCGGAAGTCATGCACTATTTAGGGGCTGACCCCATATTTGTCGATATTGATAGACAAACCTTTAATATGGATGTCAATCAATTAGAAGCGATCTTAAAAACTGAGCCAAATATTAAAGCGATTATCCCTGTGCATTTTGCGGGACAAGCCTGTGATATGGATGTGATTTTAGATTTAGCGCGACAATATGATTTAAAAGTGATTGAAGACGCGGCTCATGCACTTCCGACCACGTATAAAAATCGCAAAGTCGGTACGTTAGGCGATATTACCGTTTACAGTTTTTATGTCACCAAACCTGTTGCCACAGGCGAAGGCGGGATGATTGTTACCAGCAATCCAGAATATGCCGAACGTATCAGCACAATGCGTTTACATGGCATAAACCGCGATATTTTTAACCGCAGTCAATCTACACAGCCCAGTTGGTATTATGAAGTGGTTGCCCCCGGTTTTAAATACAATATGAGCGATATTATGGCAGCGATTGGTTTGCACCAGTTTGCGAAAAAAGAATTATTTGCTCAACAACGTGAAGCGATTGCACAACAATATGCTCATGGTTTGATCGGCTTACCGTTGAAAACCCCAGAATTACAATATCCTTGTGATAGTCAACATGCTTGGCACTTATATGTATTGCAGTTGGATTTAGAAAACTTATCAATTGATCGCAACCAATTTATTGAGCACATGGCACAGCAAGGTGTGGGTACAAGCGTGCATTTTATTCCATTGCATTTACAACCTTATTGGCAACAAAGTTATCAGTTTAAACCTCAAGATTTTCCTGTTGCTTTAGATGTTTACCAGCGTGCGGTTAGCTTACCTATTTATCCAAGCATGACCGAAGCAGATGTTGAAAAAGTCATTGCAGCTGTGAAAACAGTACTAAAAGCCGCTCAAAAATAATCAAAAGCAAATGATCTTTGGCAAATAAAACATCGGTCATTTGCTGCTTAGCAAAATGGTTATAGTTGGAGGCTGACAGATGTATTTACAGCATGTATCAAAGATTATCTAAAAATCACAGTATATTTAAATGCCTGTTTTATTTCCCTCTGAAACCATTCACACCAACACTTGATTAAACCTGAAAAATAGACTAAAAGTTGAATAGTGAATATTTTATTGAATGTTCATTATTTATGAGGTATGCTATTTAATATGTTAAACAAAACCGAAGAAATCCGACTCAATATTTTAAACTGTGCTGAAGAACGCTTTCGTCATTACGGCTATCGTAAAACGGCAATGAGCGAAATTGCGCAAGATATGAATATGTCGACAGCAAATTTATATCGTTATTTTGATAATAAAGAAGATATTGCTGCGGCTTGTACTGAGCGTTGTATGGATAAAAATCTACAATGCTTACGAGATGTACTAAAAATGCCTAATATCACCGCGTCAGAACGATTAGAGCACTTTTTTATTGAGCAGTTACGTCAGTTACATGATGAAACGCATAATCATACAAAAATCACTGAAATTGTTGAATTTATTGCAACTCAGCGTCAAGAGTTGATTTTTCAAAAAATAAAAATTATTCAGTCTTTAATTGCGGAAATTTTATCAGAAGGTAATCGTACAGGCGAATTTGAAGTTGATGACGTATTAACAACTTCCGAAGCTGTGTATGCTTGTATGACGGTATTCAATGTGCCGCTTTTTATGACTGTTTATCCTTTGGAAACATTAGAACATATGGCACGAAATGTAGTAAAACTACTACTTACAGGATTGCATAAACGGTAAAGTTAGAAAATTTTTTGAGTATATTGTGAATATTTATTAAAAAATTCATAGTTAATTATTCAATTTGTTTTATACTTGGATTTATCAAAAAATAACAATAAGCTTATGATTTATATGCAATATAAATATTATAGCTTATGTGTAAACTTAGATTACTAGATTATAGAAAACAAATAGGCTAGGCTTATTTTGTATTGAACAGGGCTTTTTTTCGCTCAAATTGTGAACATTTTACATAAAATTCATTATTCAATTTTCATTTAGGAGGTTAAACAAATGCATAGAATAGAAATGGCATTTAGTCAGTGGGTTGTGCGCTGGCGATGGCTGTTGCTGATATTGATGCCTATGCTGGTGATGTTAGCAGCAAGTGGCGGACGATATTTAGAATTTACTAACAATTATCGGGTATTTTTCAGCGAAGAAAATCCACAATTACAAGCATTTGATGCGTTAGAAAATACCTATACGAAGAATGACAATGTATTGATTGTCTTAGCACCTAAAGACGGTAACGTATTTACTAACGACACTTTAGATGCTGTGGTTTGGGCAACGGAGCAAGCATGGCAAACGCCTTTTTCAATTCGGGTCGACTCGATCAGTAACTTCCAATACACCTATGCGGATGGCGATGAGCTGATTGTCCAAGATTTAGTTGAGAACCCCAAACAGCTTACGCAAGCAGAGTTAGATAAGCTAAAACAGATTGCGTTAGATGAGCCATTATTAAATGGGCGTTTAATTTCTCCATCTGCACATGTCACGTCTATCAGTATCACAGAACAATTACCTGGCATTAACGAAGCAGAAGAAACCCCGCAAGTGGTTGGCTTTGCACGTGATTTGGTACAACAGCTAGAAGCCCGTTATCCAAATATTGATATATATCTCAATGGTTTGGTTGTCATGAATAATGCGTTTCAAGAAGCTTCTATAAATGACTTTCAAACTTTAATACCGATTAGCTTTGCTGCAATGCTCATCATGTTAGCCTTATTACTCAAAGGCTTAAGTGGTACATTTGCTACATTGTTAGTAATTTTCATGTCGATTCTAGCCGCGATGGGTTTAGGTGGGTTTGTCGGTTTCCCAATTTCGCCGCCTTCAGCTTCTGCCCCTACGATTATTTTAACCATTGCCATTGCCAATTCAGTACACGTTTTAGTCAGTTTTTATCATGAAGTGCGTCACGGAAAAGATAAGTTTGCCGCCATGTCTGAAAGTTTGAGAGTCAATATTCAGCCAATTTTTCTCACTAGCCTAACTACTGCAATTGGTTTCTTGAGTATGAACTTTTCCGATGCCCCACCATTCCGCCATTTAGGTAATTTTGTGGCATTTGGGGTCATGACTTCATTTATCTTAAGCGTGACTTTTTTACCTGCTTTGATGCTGTTATTACCAGTAAAATCAAAACGTTTAAATGATGGCGAAAGCAATTTAATGGCTAAATTTGGCGATTTTGTAGTACGCCAACGTCATATATTGCTGATTAGCATGAGTTTTGTTGTCATCGTATTAATTAGCTTTATCCCACGTAACGAATTAAACGATATTTTCGTACATTATTTTGATGAACGGGTTGAGTTCAGACGACATGCAGACTTTTTGGATGAAAATATTGGCGGTTTATATCGTATTGATTATTCACTTAATGCAGGTGAATCGAATGGAATTAGTCGCCCTGAGTTTCTACAACAAACGGAAATATTAACCAATTGGCTGCGCGAACAACCTGAAGTACTTCATGTCAACAGTCTGACCGACACCATGAAACGCTTAAATAAAAACATGCACGGTGATGATCCTGAAAGTTATCATTTACCTGAAAATCGCGAATTAGCCGCTCAATATTTATTATTGTATGAAATGTCGTTACCATTTGGTTTAGATTTAAACGATCAAATTGATGTAGATAAATCAGCAACCCGACTCGGTATCACATTACGCACGCTTTCAACTAAACAAATTCTTGCATTGGAACAACGCATTGAGCAATGGATGGAACAAAATACCCCAGATATTAAAACCACAGGCAGCAGCCCGACCTTGATGTTTGCGCATATTGGTGAACGTAATATTAAAAGTATGCTGTTGGGTACGACCATCGCTTTGGTGTTGATTTCGGTGATTTTGATGTTTGCGCTGCGTTCATGGAAAATGGGATTGGTCAGTATGTTGCCAAACCTTGCACCTGCTGCAATGGGCTTCGGGATTTGGGGCTTGTTTATCGGTGAAGTGGGCTTAGCACTTTCTGTGGTTACAGGCATGACTTTGGGGATTGTGGTCGATGATACAGTGCATTTCCTCAGCAAATATTTACGTGCGCGTCGTGAAAAAGCAGCGACACCCGCAGAGTCAGTACATTATGCTTTTGCCCATGTTGGGATGGCATTGTGGATTACATCGGTCGTGCTCAGTGTCGGCTTTTTAATTTTGTCGCTTTCCTCTTTCAGCCTCAATGCAGATATGGGATTATTAACCGCTATCGTCATTGCATTCGCGTTACTAGCTGATTTCTTATTACTTCCTCCACTTTTAATGAAACTAGAAGGACAATCTGATGAAGAAACAATATCTGTTCGGACTGCTGCTGAGTCTGCTTAGTGCTGCACCTGTTTTTGCTCAAACCCCTGAAGAACGCGGATTGGAAATTGCCCAAGAAGCAGATAAGCGAGATATGGGCTGGCAAGATATGAAATCTAATATGTTGATGATTTTGCGCAATCGCCATGGGCAAGAAAGTAAACGTGAAATTCGCTTGCGTAGTTTAGAAATCTTGGACGATGGTGATAAAAGTCTGAGTATTTTCGATCATCCGCGTGATGTGAAAGGCACAGCATTTTTAAGCTTTACCCATGCAACCACGCCTGATGACCAATGGTTGTATTTGCCTGCATTGAAACGGGTGAAACGGATTAGCTCCAAAAATAAATCAGGGCCTTTCATGGGTAGTGAGTTTGCGTTTGAAGATTTAACCTCGCAAGAAGTAGAACGTTATACTTACAAATGGTTACGTGATGAAGACTTAGATGGTCGTGCAATGTTTGTGGTTGAGCGTTATCCTGAGTATGCACATTCGGGCTATAAACGTCAGATTGTTTGGGTGGATCAGGAATATTGGCAGCCACAAAAAATCGAGTTCTATGACCGAAAAAATAGTTTATTGAAAACCTTGGTTTACGAAGGCTATCAGCAATATTTAGATCAATACTGGCGACCTGCAAAAATGCACATGGACAACCATCAAACAGGTAAAAGCACGACCTTGGAATGGAATGATTATGAGTTTAAAACAGGTTTGACTGATCGAGATTTTGATAAGAACAGTCTGAAACGGGCACGATAAACAGGAATGGGGTACAACTGTGCCCCTTACATCATTTATGAAACGATTGATATTCAGCTTTTTGATATTTTGTTATGCGACGATGGGGTTAGCTTCTGAGTTTTCGGGCTATGTTGCAATGGAATGGCGCGGCTTTAATCAAGCTCCATTAGATGACCGCCAGTTTGAACACAATCAATTTTCTTTATCGGTGCAACCCGAATTTTATACCAGTTGGGATAATGACCGCCAAAGTTTTACTTTCGTGCCTTATGCCCGTATCGACCAACAAGACAGCGAACGCACCCATTTTGATATTCGCGAATTAACGTGGATGAAAGTAGCAGAAAAGTGGGAATTGCGCTTAGGGATTCGTAAATTGTTTTGGGGCGTAACTGAATCACAGCATTTAGTCGATATTATCAACCAAACCGATGCGGTGGAAAATACTGACGGTGAAGATAAATTAGGTCAACCGATGGTCAATTTAGCTTTAATTGATTCCGACTGGGGTACACTGGATTTATTCATTTTAACAGGATTTAGAGAGCGTACTTTTGCAGGTGTAGACGGGCGTTTACGCACCCCGCTTCCTGTCGATACGGATGCCGCACAGTACGAATCATCACGTGAAGAAAAACATATTGATTGGGCTGCGCGTTGGCAACAAACGTTAGGCGATTGGGAAGTTGGTTTATCTTATTTCCAAGGTACAGGACGTGACCCTTTACTACTACCGAAAACTAATGCAGCGGGTAAACCTGTATTGATTCCTTATTATGAGCAAATTCGCCAAACGGGATTGGATGTACAATGGATTTACGAAGATTGGTTATGGAAGTTAGAAGCCATTCACCGCGACAGCGATAGACAAAACTTTCTCGCGGCAACAGGTGGATTTGAATATACTTTTGTGGGGATTATGGATAGTAGCTGGGATTTAGGCCTAATCGGTGAATATTTATATGATGACAGAGATGATGAAGCGTTAACCGCATTTCAAAATGATTTATTTGCAGGGTTGCGTTTAACTTTGAACGATGCCCAATCTAGTGAATTATTAATGGGTGTAATCCAAGACCTCGATCACAACGGACGTTTGTTTAGTTTAGAAGCCAGCCGCCGTTTAGGAGAATCATGGAAATTAACCGTAGAAGCCCGCTTATTTTCCGATATTGCCCAATCTGATCCATTTTATTCGGTGCGTGACGATGATCACATACAAGTGGAATTGGCGTGGTATTTTTAGAATATTTATCTGAAGTTGCAGGATTTCAACGTTTTTACATCATCCTGCTTCATATATTCAGTTTAAACTTTGCACAAAAAAGCCCTTAATAGAGCGAACCATCAAGAGCTTAAAAAGTATCAATTATCATTTTTATCTTCAGAACAAACCTGTTTTATCACTCAACAAGCGAAATCCTATGATTAGGTTGTTGCTTGTTGGCATTCAGACTGGACACCCAATTTTTTCAAGATAATGACTAAAGGACACCATTTAGTAATACCTGATTGAAATAAGTTCAGACCAACGAACAGTGTAAGTCCAACAAAATAAGGATGAACAAAGTGGGTTAAAGCGACAGATAGTAACACCATAAAACCTGCAACGATGAACACAATGCGCTCAACAGTCATATCAAACTCCTAAAATTATTTTGAAAAACTTATCCACAAAATGATGAACAAAATACTTCACGCATCATACCAATCAGACGTAAGGTACGCGCATCACTCACGCGGTAATAAACACGGTTGGCATCTTTGCGAGAAGCTAAAATGCCTTTATCACGCAAAATCGCAAGGTGTTGAGAAATATTGCTTTGAGAAGTACCTACTTTTTCAACAATATCTTGCACGCTATATTCATCTTCACCTAAAGTACAGAGAATTTTTAGGCGTAAAGGGTGAGACATCGCACGCATCGAACGAGAAGCACGCTCAATATCTTCATCATGCGTCATTAATGCAAAAGACTGACTGGTTGTATTGGCCATAGGAATTCCCATCTAAAAATTCAAAAATTTATATTTTTTAGAAAGATAGCTAAAATATAAACAGTATGATCTCTGTTGCATTGGCTATTTTCTTTTATTAGATTTTTAGTGTAGCTATCATATCTCAACTATTTGTAATATTTAAAAATTATTTTTCAGTGACTACACTACTTGGTTTGGTTCAGAATTTTTTTTATAATTTAGAATTATAACAATTATTACTATCTCATTATTTGCTCATTCAAAATAAAATTATTGAGTGAATGTAAACCCTTAGTTGAGAAATAGTTATAGCTTAGCCTCTTATTGTTCCATAGTAAAGTGTAAATTACTATATAGTCATATACTAAACTCCTTGGTTTAAGTCACCATTACTATAAAAATTGATATTCAAAGACAAAAAAATGTCGCTTTATCCAAGCAAAAAACACTATTTAATTAAATTAATATAACTTATATTTCTAACCTATAAATAGGAAAAATCAAGTCAAAATCTGAATAAAAAATGCTTGTATTAGTACTTTTTATATATTCGTTAACAACGAAAGTGAGGACTAATTACTATAGGCTGCCTTGTGCAAAATTTTCAAGCAATGTTATTTTTATTTACTATAATAAATTCAGTTTCTTATATTGTTTTTTTATGTATAACTAAGACTATCCATACTCAACTATTTTTAGTCCTTGCTATTGCTACTATTAAGAATAATGATGGATTATCCATTTAAACATTTAATACTTTAAGCGTTCTAAAAATACTTATTGAGTAAAGATAGAAGAAATGGCTAATAGCGCATTAAGCAAAACTAACCTTTAACAGAAAAAAACTCAAAAAAGCTTGATCTTCTACTCGGTGGTTCTGGCAAGGTAATTTCAGGATCAAAGTGGTTGCGAAAAGCTTCAGCCATTGAATCAATAGCATAACTATCTAATACATAAGGATCAAACTCTTCCAATCCTGTCTCACGTAAAATTTTTTCAATCACATAAGGGAAATGTATATATTTCATTGACCATTCTTCAAAGTAACGACCACTTACAGGCTTAAATTCCAATATTTGCAAATTAGTATGTCGATCATCACGCAGTAACCTATGGTATAAACTATTAATACTGCCGCGACCACCTTCCAAAAACTGTAAAAAATAACCATTACCAAAAAATAGCGCGCCTGTAATACCTAATTCTACATTTCGTTGACAGGCCGATTGTAAAATACTGCCAATTTGCAATGAGGTACACTTTTCTGTTGCGGTGCTGGCGTAACAAAAGCGGTAAATATGGGAACTCATCATGTTGTTGCCCTTTTTAGGAGGATTTTGTATCTATTTAAGAATATTAATACGAAAGCAACTACTTATTTTTCCCATCATAATGATTCATATTCAAATAATTATGATGCACACTGCCATGATATGACGTTTAACATACAAATATGAGATAGTTATTAATTATCTAGACGTATTAAATAGATTAAGCAAACCTTTTTTGGGCTTTGTTAAAGGAGGTGGTTTTGTTGCTATTTCAAGCGTTTCGGTTACATCACGGAAGACTTCATTTAAATGACTGCTACTTAATAGATAGGGGTTAAATTCATGTATACGATTCTGGTCAATGAGATGTTGAACAATATCTTTTGAATTAAACATGGTGAGGTATTGCTCAAAGTAACGATGACTGACTTCTTTCAATTCTAGTAAATGTACCTCAAAGTGCCTATCATCACTGGCAATCTTGTTAAAAATAATATTAATATTCTTTCGAGACCCTTCTAAACAACCTAGGAAATAGTTGTTTTCAAAACATAACGTGCCTGTTACATCTAGAGCAGCATTATGTTGACGGCCTTCAAAGACAATCTTGTCCACTTCTTGAGGGGTACACTTTTCTGTTGCGGTACTCGCATAAAACAAACGAGAAAGATAAATATCCACTCTACATTCTCCTAAGCCAACGTTTAGCGATAAGGGTAGTATAAAGAATTATACTTATCTGAAAGTTTCTTTAACCTCTTGTTCAGACTTGCTATTTCTTGCGTTAGCTCATCTACTTCCGTTTTCACAGAATGGATAGAATCCTTGACTTGTGAATCATCAGGTTGCTCAATTTCTTTGGATGAAATCACATTTTGAATATTATGCAACTCTTGTGTTGATGCTTGAATGCCTCCGCCAATTGAGGCAAGTTGGCCAGATAAATGATCGGTTTTATTCGAGACTTGGATCATAAAAAAGCTTAATAATACTAAAATGACCAAAAAACCTACTACGCTAAAACGTAATAAATATGTACTTGATTCGCCCATACGCAACATCATAGTATTACGTAATTTAGTTGCATCATTAAACTCTGTCATGGCGATGCGATTTTCTCGAAATAGCTTATTTAGGGAATGTTCATCATTTGCAGGTTGTTGCGGAACAGGCTGTGCAATATAACTCTGATGCTCAGCCATGACCTGCTTAACTTCTTTTAGTTCGGATTGGATTTCTAAAACTTTTTTGGAATATAGAGTTAAAAGCAGTGCTGTATCATAAATTTTTGCAGTATTTCCACATTGGGGGCATTTGCCTTCTTTCCCAATATGTTGATCGGCAAGACTTCTGGTGTATCCACAATGCTGACATTTTAAAGCAGCCATGTCTTTCCCCTTTTTGATAAGGTCAGTCCACCAATAAAACATGCAAACTACCAGCCATTAAAAAGCTGATAGTTATAATTATTAATTAACCTAAATTATCTAGGTATTTTTCTGCGTCTAATGCTGCCATACACCCTGTACCTGCTGAAGTTACTGCTTGACGGTAAATATGATCGCTCACATCACCTGCAGCGAATACACCTTCAACACTTGTTGCTGTTGCATTGCCTTCAGAACCTGTTTTCACTTTGATATAACCGTTATGCATATCAAGTTGACCTTCAAAAATATCGGTATTTGGTTTATGCCCAATAGCCACGAAGACACCCATTAATTCAATATCTTGCGTGTTGCCATCTTTAACATTTTTCACGCGCATACCTGTTACACCAGTGTTATCACCTAACACTTCATCCAGCACGTTGTCCCATAAAATGGTGACTTTGCCTTCTTTTTCTTTCTCGAAAAGCTGATCTTGTAAAATCTTTTCAGAACGTAACGCATCACGACGGTGTACCAATGTCACATGAGACGCGATATTAGATAAATACAACGCTTCTTCTACAGCCGTATTACCACCACCGATTACCGCAACTTTCTGATTACGATAAAAGAAACCATCGCAGGTTGCACAAGCAGATACCCCTTTACCTTTGAACGCTTCTTCAGAATCTAAACCTAAATACATGGCAGACGCGCCCGTTGCAATGATTAACGCATCACACGTATATTGCTTGTCACCATCGCCATATAAGGTGTACGGTTTATTTTGTAAATCAACTTTAGTAATTTGATCGAAAATCATTTCGGTTTTGAAACGTTCAGCATGTTTACGCATGTTTTCCATTAAATCAGGGCCTTGTACACCATCGTTTGCCCCAGGCCAGTTATCAACGTCAGTCGTCGTGGTTAACTGCCCACCTTGCTGCATACCTGTAATCATGACAGGGTCTAAGTTCGCACGCGCAGCATACACAGCAGCGGTATAACCTGCAGGGCCAGAACCAAGAATTAATAACCGACAATGTTTTGCATCACTCATTATTACAACTCCGATTGGAATTATTGAAAATTAAATCAAAACCAAAAGATATATAGTATATTACGTTATGGTCTGTGTTCGATAAAGGAGGTCGTCATGCGTATTGGCATTCCACGCGAAATAAAAACCTTAGAAGGTCGTGTTGCTCTGATTCCCGCTGCCTGTGCTGATTTGGTCGCAAATGGACATGAGGTCTTTATTGAAACAGATGCTGGTATTCTAAGTGGGTATCATGACGAAGATTATCAAGCAATTGGGGTGCAGGTTTTACCTTCGGCTCGTGCCATTTATGAGTCTGCACAGTTGATTTTAAAGGTAAAAGAGCCACTAGGTTCTGAATGGGAATTTTTACGCGCTGACCATTTATTGTTCTGTTTCTTACATTTGGCTGCTGAACAAGAATTAATGCAGGCTTTACAAAATATTGGTTTAACTGCAATTGGATTTGAAACCATTGAGAAAAATAATGAGCTGCCGCTTTTAAAACCGATGAGTATGATTGCAGGGCGGCTAGCCACGCAAATTGGTGCAACTTTGTTAATGCAGCCACAAGGTGGTCAAGGGGTTTTGATGGGGGGGTTAGGTGCTGGCGTTCGGGGCAATGTAGTAGTGATTGGTGCAGGCATGGCAGGAAGTCAAGCGGCGTTGATGGCTTCAGCGATGGGTGCAAATGTGACGGTATTTGATACCCAATGGGAACGCCTACAAGACATGCAAAGTCAAGCGAACAATATCACTGCTTTATATGCTTACAACGAATCGATTAAAGAAATATTGCCACAAACTGATTTATTGATTGGTGCGGTATTGGTGATGGGACAGCGTGCCCCGCATGTGGTGGATAAAGCCATGATTGAAACCATGCAGGCAGGCAGTGCCGTGATTGATATTTCAGTGGATCAAGGTGGCTGTATTGAAACCACCAAGCCAACGACTTACGCCATCCCGACTTATACCTATCACGATGTGACCCATTTTGCTGTTACCAATATGCCGGGGGCTGTGCCACGTACCGCTTCGCAAGCATTATCTGCGGTTTTGTTGCCATATGTGAATCAGTTAGCACAGGATAATTGGCGTGATAATCCTGCTTTGGTACAAGGCATCAATGTTGAAAATGGAAAAATTGTCCATCCTGCATTAAAAGCCTAAACTGATTGGAGTGTGAGATAAGATTTGTTTAACTTACACTCCTTAACTCATGCCAAACACGCTACAATATCCTTGTTCATTACTTTCTGTTGATACCTGATTCATGCTTTCCTTCACATTTGCCAAACGCCATGGCGTTATCGTCACTGCTCAAAATGAATATCACGCCACCGTGTGTTATCACGCTGAAGTGCAGCCGCATATTGTTTCTGAAATCCGCCGTTTTTTAGGTGTGCCGTTGCAACTTGAATCGATTTCACAAGCTGAATTTGATCGTTTATTAACCATGCACTATGAGCAGCAAGCCAGTCATGCAATGCAGGCCATGGAAGGCATTGGCGATGAGTTAGATTTATTTGAAGTTGCCCAACAATTGTCGTCTGAACCTGAAGATTTACTCGAAAGCGACGATGATGCGCCGATTATTCGTTTAATCAATGCGTTATTATCTGAAGCGATTAAAGAAAATGCCTCGGATATTCACATAGAACCTTTTGAAGCCCGCTTAACAGTTCGGTTTCGAGTTGATGGCGTATTACGGGAAGTGTTGCAGCCACGTCGTGTGCTTGCTCCTTTGCTGGTTTCTCGGATCAAGGTGATGGCAAAATTGGATATTGCAGAAAAACGTTTACCTCAAGATGGGCGTATTTCTTTACGGATTGCGGGGCGAGCGGTGGATGTGCGGGTGTCGACTATTCCTTGTGGGCATGGAGAGCGGGTTGTGCTGCGTTTATTGGACAAACAGGCAGGACGTTTAGATTTACAGCATCTTGGGATGTTGCCTGAGTCTTTGGAAAAGGTGGAGCATCATTTACAAAAACCGCACGGGATTATTTTGGTAACAGGGCCTACGGGTTCGGGTAAAACCACTAGTTTATATGCGATGCTAAATGCGCTGAATAATCAGAAACGTAATATCATGACAGTGGAAGACCCGATTGAGTATTATTTAGATGGTATTGGTCAAACCCAAGTCAATACCAAAGTTGATATGAGCTTTGCGAAAGGCTTGCGCGCGATTTTACGGCAAGACCCTGATGTCGTGATGATTGGTGAAATTCGGGATTTAGAGACGGCTCAAATTGCGGTACAAGCCAGCTTAACAGGTCACTTAGTGCTTTCTACATTACATACTAATACTGCGATTGGTGCGATTGCCCGTTTGCGTGATATGGGTATTGAGCCATTTTTATTGGCTTCAAGTTTAATTGCGGTGATTGCACAACGTTTGGTTCGGGTTTTATGCCCGCATTGCAAGCAAGCTTATCCTGCTTCGGAAATGGAGCAACGTGCATTGAATGTTGATGCTGACACCATTTTATATGCACCTCAAGGCTGTGAAAAATGTAATCATATTGGTTATAAAGGTCGAAAAGGGATTTATGAATTTATCAGCATTGACCAGCAGTTACGGGCGATGATTCATGAGGGTGCGGGACAACAGGATTTAGAAAGCTATGCACATCAATTCACTTTATCCATTCAGCAAGATGGAATGCAACAAGTATTACAAGGCCATACCAGTTTTGAAGAGGTTTTGCGAGTGAGTTTATAAATATGGCAGTCTTGATAGATATTGAGTGAAGTAAAGGCATACAGAAATGTGTCCAAAGGAAATAGTAGTAAAACGATCATATTTGGAGGGAACACTTTATATTAGCTTCTTGCTTGGACTAATACCCGTGTCACTTCTTTATCCTAACATTTACATGTTATCACTTATGTTCATTTTTTCATTAGTACATGCCATTGCCATTTTTAGAGCGTTTACTGTTTATCTACTCTATTTATCTGACAAAATTATTTATTTAAATCCTAATTTATTTGGAAAAACTAAAGCTATAAATATTGCTGAAATTCAATATATTCAAATAATTGAAGATAATAGAATAACTGATTTTGTATTTAATATGAAAGATGGTGAAATTTTCCACTATAGGCCAAATATGCAAGATAAGAAAATCATACAAAAAATAACTCACATTCTTGCACCTTATACCAAACAAATCAGTTATAAAAGAACAAGATGTACCTAAGAAAATTGCCTCATAAAAAACATGCTTTTCAACTTAAAAAAAGATAATATATAATTGATTGGATTTATTTAAAACCCAAGCTTTATCAGCAAGTTAAAGAGTCACAAAGAGTTTTATTCAAACATTATAAAGGTTATCTTGTGCATGTTTTAGCAAAAATTGAGCTTGATCGATGGTTACGCATTGTATTGCCTATATTTATGCTAACTGTATTTATCATGACAGCAACAGGCTCTATTGTTAACTATCTCGACCATCATAGTTGGAAAATGGGTGATTGGCTGATTAACTATTCAGGAGGTTGGATTAGACGAGGCTTTTTAGGTGAAATATTTCTAAACTTATCCAAATTAACCCATATCAATCCCGGAATTTATGCAGCATCAGCCCATATTGTCTTTTATTTCGTGTACTTCTTATTTTCTTTTTTACTGCTCAGAAAACAAAAAAATATTGTTCCATTTGCACTGCTAATATTTTCCCCTTTCATTTTTACCTTCCAACTTAATGATTTCCAAGGTGGTTACCGAAAAGAAATTATCTATTTCGCTGTTTTAAGTTTTATTGCATGGACTCGGGTCAGTCTTAACCCTCAAAAGTTTGAAAGAGTATTTATTTTAACTCTACTCATTTACCCTTTTGCAGTGCTATCCCATGAAATGCTATTTTTGTTTATGCCTTATATTGTACTGGTTTATACTTTCGATAAAAAAATAACGGTAAGATTAATTGGATTTATATTTTTATTAGTCATGCCTTCATTTTTGGCATTTATCTTTAGCGTGCAATATCAAGGCTCAATTGAACATACCATCGCTATCCAACAATCATTAGCTGATACTTATTACAATACGAGTCAAAGCGGGGCTATATTTGCTCTGCAATATGATACGGGGTATTGGATTGAAAGAATGAATAGACTCGTTACGCAACGTGGCTATATTTACACTCATATAATAGTGATTGGATTGTCGTTAGTGGCCTTTATGCCCATTCGCCCACAGCTCAAAATAGTATTGGCAAAATGGCATGGAAAAGCTTTAGTTATCAGCTGTTTTGTTGCTACCTTATTTATAGCCATGGTCGCAATTGATTGGGGAAGACTTATCTATATTAACCTTGTCTCACTGTTTATTTTATCTCTATTAACTGCCAAAGGTCATCCTGCTACTTTCAATAGACCACATCATAAAAAACCAAGCATTTTTGCCATTATTCCATTTTTTATTTGGTCTCTATTTTGGCACATACCACATTGCTGTAAACAACCTATTTCAATCAAACGCTTTAGTGATTTGAACAGTCATTCACTTATCAAGCCTGTATACCGTTTACATAAAAAATTAAAACAATATTGACTCCTAAGATGGACACCGTTTAGGAGTCAATTCATTACAAATTAATGCAGCATAAAGTGCTCAACATTGGAGAAACGGCCTTCCGTGCCTGCACTATCATACGCCGTAATTACCGCATAGAAGCCAACACCATCAATAGGTAATTCAAACCCTTCAGGTAATTCCAATTCTAGTTGTCGATTAAGCTGCATATCTGCTTTTTCAAACTGAGGCTGAGCATTCGGATAAGTGGTGTAATACAATGAATATCCTTGCGCGCCCATGACTGCTGTCCATGTCAATGTTACTTTGTTTTGCTTCACTTTTAACGACAATGTCGGTGCAGCTAAAGTGGCAGGTGCAGTAATTGTATTATTCGCACGCACTAAAACCGCAGATGTAAATGGTGCAAGTGAAATTTGTCCACTGACTGTTTGCCCTGCTAAATCCACATAATTCACACCCTGTAAACTCACGGTTTTAGTCTCATAAGTTGGGTTGGTAAATAATTTGATTTGTTTGTCAGCAGGCAGTGTGGGTTGTAAATTCACGGCTTGCAAATACACATTATCAATCCAATAAGTACGCGCATCATCTTTATTAGTAGTGAATAAAAACTTCATTGTGTCATCAGTTAACTGATTTTTAAAGATATACTGATAATCACGGCGTTGTGTATCCATAGCGAAAAAGCGTTCTTCATAAATTACATATTTTGGTTTCGTTTGATTTAAACGCAATTGAATATCGCCAAAATCCTCTGCAACCACGCTGAACACTAAACGATACCACTGGTCTTTCTGCAAACTCAAAGTATTTGGCACAAGGCTTAAGGAACTGGCTGATGTATCAAATACCGCTTTCAAACTACCGTTATCCAATCGTGTCGTATCTTGGAAAATTTTCTCAGGTTTGCTGTTAGGCCCCCAACTTTTAATATCTGTATCAAATGTCGAATTAGTAATTAAGTTTTCACCCACACCCTGCACATTTTCAGTTGGCAATAACAAACCACAATCAACCGAACTTTGGTCATATCGAGTAAAGCTTTGCTTCCAATCCGGCAAAGAATAACGTTGACCATCACGCATAATCGCTAAATCGCTGTATGGATTGCAGTAATAATTATTATTCATATCGCCATGATGGGTTTCATTGGTCAGTTGTAAGCCAAGCTGGTCAGGATGCAAAGAGATAATGATATTGTTTTCAATCGTATTATTTACTGATTTACCCAGTTTATCTTGCACTACAATTTGCGGATCATTGTTGTACACCACGTTGTTGCGCACGGTGGTATTTTGGAACGCATTCAAACGGATACCCATATCGCTGTTATTGAAAATCACATTATTCTCAATCACATTATTTTCAAACCCAGAGTCTGAACCGATGCCCATTCCATATGCAGAGTGATGCGTGCAAGGGTCTTTGCTGGTCGAGCCACAACCGTTAGACTCATCAATATTGCCCACTGTACCACTTAAGAAATTACCTCGAATCGTATTCCCATCAGAACCAATACTGATTGCACCACCATCGTTTAAGATCAAAAGCGCGTTTTTAACCACATTGTTTTCAATCACATGATGGCCGCCATCTTTTAGATACATACCATTTTCGGCCACGTTTTCAATGTAATTGCCCCGAACCGTATAAGCTTTGCCATACACATCAATTGCATTGCCTTGATATACCCCGTCATAACGCACACCGTAAGCCCGATACATCGCGGTATTCATAATGGTATTATTTTCAACTACGCTGCCTTTGACATCAAATCCTTGTGACACGCTGGCTTGTAAGCCGATACTAGAATGGAGTTGATAATGTATCTCATTGTTATTAATCGATAAATCGGCTGTATTCCATGTGGTGATGCCTTTGAGATTATGTAGGAAATAACATTGCCGCACCGTTACATTATCCGAGCTGTTAACATGCATCCCTTGAGTGGTGAAATGACGAAACAGTAAATTTTCAACCAAGGCATTGTCTTTATGGTTATTGATAGACAAACCTGTTTCATAGACTGCGCCTTCAATTAACGCTTGATTCGGGTCAACGCCCGCAGGAGGATATAAATAGACTTTTTGGTTGTCTGCGTCGTAATACCACTCACCTGCAAAATCTAATTCTTCCAATTTATCATCAATGAAATACCCCCATTCTGGCAATTGTGAGCCTAAGTCTTTTACTGAAAGTCGACCCGCTGCCGCACTATAACCAGTGATTTCACGCACAGTATTTGTCCAGCTATAGTTACGAATCCGCAAGGTTGCCCCTTTCCAATAATTATCAGGTTTGCCATAAGCCGCTAATACGGGATCAGTAAAATAGTCTTTGCCTGCATTACTACCCACTTTCAGCCAGTTTTTGTCTAATGCGCTGTTTACATTCGGATAACGTGCGATGGTCATTAAGTTGCCATTGACGAATAAATATTGAATTGGTTTGATATTGCCGTCTGCATCTTGTGGTAGTAAGCCTGCAACATTGGCTTCATATACAAAGCCTGCATTTAACGAAGGGTGTGTTGTCGGTGTCCAGTTTTGAATTGCCATACTGCCTGCAATCACTGCTCTGTCACCTTCACCATAAGTGGAAAACGTTAAATTGGTTGGTGAACGTAGTAGCTTAATCGAACCACGAAAGACATCGCCCCGTTTAAAAAGGAAAGTATCACCATCGCTAAAGGCTTGGGTATTTAAGTTGGATGTTGTTTGCCAAGCCGTTTGGGGGCTGAGGCCATCGTTTGTATCATTGCCCGTATTGGCGAAATAGTAAGTTTGCGCAGAAACAGATGAGCTAATAAACAAGCACAGCAGCAAAATCAGTCGTTGCCAGTCAATCATGATGACACTCCTTTGAAATTTATTCTAAAAACTTCATTGTAGCTAAGAGTGGCAGCGTAGACTATTTTTTTAAATCTTGCTTTGCTTCTGCAAAATAATCACGAATCGCTTCTTGTCCTTGTTGGATGACTTCAGGCGGAGGTGAGGTTAAAGGGTTATCTTTGACATAAATTCCTTTGTTACGAGCATAGCTTGAGCTTGGATTATCCCATTTAATTTCTACATTTAAATTTAATATTTCTTTGGGTAATACAGTAATTTTATTTGAAGAGAGGCGTAAATCTTTTAAAAAGTCTAATTCCCACACCCATGCTGGCAGTTCTGTTAATTGATTATGATCTAGTACTAACTTATTTAATTTTTGTAGTTGCCCAAGCCACACAGGCAGCTCTTTTAACTGGTTATTCATTAAATATAAAATGCCTAGATTTTGCAGTTGTTTAAGTGGTGCTGGCAATTGTTTCAGCTGGGTATTACTTAAATTTAAAGAACGCAAGCTTTGCAGTTGCCCAAACGAGGTTGGTAGTTTTTGGAGTCGGTTATTATTTAAATATAATTCCCTTAAACGTTGTAATTGCCCAAAAGATTCTGGTAGTGTTTGGAGTTGGTTGTCATTTAGTAAGAGTACATCTAATTTTTGTAATTGGCTGAATTCTGTAGGTAATGTTTGCAGCGCATTTTCACTCAAATCTAGTGTCGTCAAGCTTTGTAGCTTCCCAAACCATGTTGGCAATGTTGTTAGTTGGGTATTATCTAATCTTAATTCTTCCAATTTTTGTAATTGTAACAACCATGCTGGTAGTGCTTGGAGAGGCATTCCAGTTACAGATAATTCAGTTAAGTTTTGAAGCTGTCCTAGCCAATCTGGCAGTACTTTTAGCTGGATATTGCTTAAATCTAAACTATTTAAATTTTGTAGTTGTCCAAGCGATTCTGGTAACTCTTGGAGTGGGTTATTACCTAATCCCAATATCTTTAAATTTTGTAATTGTGCAAATGATGCTGGCAACGTTGTTAATTGGGTATCAACCAACATTAATGTGGTCAAGTTTTTCAATTGCCCAAACGATGCTGGCAGCTCTTTTAGTTGGTTATCATTTAAGGCTAATTCTGTTAAATTTTGTAGTTGTGCAAATGATTCTGGTAGCTCTTGAATTGGATTTCCTCCAAAATCTAAAGAAGTCAAATTTTGCAGTTGTCCAAACCAAGTTGGCAATGCTTTGAGTTGGGTATAAGCTAATCCTAATGTGTTTAAACTTTGTAGTTGTTTAAATGATGTAGGCAGTGCTTGCAATGGGTTTTTATTTAAAAATAAAGAGCTTAAGTTTTGTAATTGTCCAAATGATGCGGGCAGTTTTTTAAGCTGATTAAAGCTCAAATCTAAATAGGTCAAATTTTGCAATTGCCCAAATGAGGTTGGCAATATTTCAATGTCGTTACCAATGATTGAAAGTTTTTGTAAGTTTTTTAGTAGAAGTACAGCATTTGGAATCTGAGCCAACTTTAACTGGCTTAAACTCAAACCAATTACGTTGTTATTTTGATCTACAGCATAGCCATTTTCTCTATTAATAAAATCAATATCTACTTCATCGATCTTAACTTGTGCGAGTTTTTGCCCGATTTCTTGCTCTAATTGTTTGATAATTTGTAAGTCAGCAGTGTTTTGCTTAGCTTTATTATTGGAAGCGTCAACGCCAAAATATTGACGAATTGCTTCTTGTCCTTGTTGGATGATTTCAGGCGGAGGCGAGGTTAAAGGGTTATCTCCTACAGCAATGCCTTTTCGAATATATCCAGTTTCCCATAATATTTCTAAATTTAAATTCAATATTTCTTTGGGTAATTGAGTAATTTTATTTGAATCAAGGTTTAATCTTTGCAAATTCTTCAATTCCAATAATGGTGCTGGCAGCTGAGTTATCTGGGTAGAACTTAAATCTAAATAATTCAAATTTTGCAGTTGTGTTAAGGAATCTGGTATTTTTTCAATTTTTGTACCAATTAATGACAATTTCTGTAGTTTTTTCAACGAAATAATATTGTCAGAAATCGCAGACAATTTTGAATCATCTAAATTCAAGCCAATAATGACACGATTGTTTTCACCCATGGCATAACCATTTTTTCTTATATCTGAGTCCGTACTGCTTATTGCTTCCAAATCAACTTGCTCTAACTTTATCCCTATCTCCTGCTCTAATTGCCGCAACGCATTCAAATCTGCCTGATTAATACCTGAAGACTGTAAAAAACTAAATCCCAACCAAATACCCAAAACAACACTCGCCGCTGCAGCATACACGCGATAACTCCG
Source organism: Candidatus Albibeggiatoa sp. nov. NOAA (assembly GCA_025800385.1). Taxonomy (GTDB): domain Bacteria; phylum Pseudomonadota; class Gammaproteobacteria; order Beggiatoales; family Beggiatoaceae; genus Albibeggiatoa. The sequence goes on along the minus strand of JAOXRS010000212.1, from coordinate 44,692 downwards.
CTTCACCTTCATAAACCGCTGCCAAACTCTCGGCAAACGCACACTCAACTTATTCTGCATAAACGACACAAACACCGTATCTCGCAAGCCATCCAAACTATCAACCTGCTTAACCCAACGCTTTAACATCCACTGCACTGTCGCCACTGTCCCTTTTGGCAACGCCACCTTAAAATCAAACTCAGACTGATCGATCGCCTGCGTCAACAACGTCGCTAATACCTCGCGTATCTGCTGATCCTGCTGCTTGGACAAATGCGCAATCAAAGCCTGCCGCAACCAATCAGGCATATACCCATAACGCAACCACGGCAACTTAGCCAACTGCCCCAAACGCTCCGCACTCAATACATCCAACTGCTGCCCCAAATACACCGTCAACTGCCACTTCACCTCTGGATAAATCGCACACGCCGCCAACCACAACAAACCATCCTCATCCAAATATTGCTTTAACTGCGCCATCAACTGCGCCAACTCATCCTTATCCAACGGATGCCGCTCCAATACCCGACGTGGCCGCATCAACAAATAACGTGGATAACGCTGCAATTCCGCCGCTTGCAACGATATAGGTTCAGCTTGCCATTGTGCCGCCAACGCCGCCAAACCCTGCGCACTCGCGGGTACAACCATAAAATCCACACCCTGCAACAACTGCTGCCGATTCTGCAAATGCGCCTCAGACGAAAACATCAACACACTGCGCTGCTCCCAATCAAACAACTGTCTGACCCAATTCGCCAACTGCCCCGTCAACGGCTCAATCAATCCCTGCGCATCAGAAAACATCAGCAAGCGGTGCTCAGGATAACGCGAAGCCAAAATCTGCAACGACAGCGGCTGACCATCATTTTCGGCATAACAACGACGCGGATCAGTATCAAAATAAAACCGCTTAAAATACACACCCTCTTCATGCAAATGATCTAACAATTCATCCACCAACAAACTGTGATGATCTTTAAACGTCGCCCTATCCACTAAAATTAAATACTCTGGCGATTGCTTGCGCGTGGTATAAATCGGTACAAAAAAGCCTGAATTATTCAAAGTCGCTTGTAAACTCGCATCCATATCCAAACGTGTTGACGGTACATCAATATGCTTGCGTAACTGCTGCGATGAACGGGCTAACTTCACTGTAGAAAACAAATCAGCCTTAATATGTTGCACAAATAACTGCTTAATATCTGGTGGAGAAGTCGGTAATTGCCGTCTCAAAAATGCCTGTTGATTCCGTCGCCACAACCACCACAGCAATGGCAACAATCCAACCACAAAATAAACCCAACTGGGTATTGTCGTTGAGTGGGATTCATCCTTGTTTTTATTTAGATCAGGCTTTGGCTCATCAGGTTTTGCTTGTTGAACAGGGTCTTGAGGTATAACGGGTTCTTGAATAGTCTGAGGTTGTGCAGGTTGTTGTGGGCTATCAACTTGCTCAGTTTGTTGCTGAGATGAAAAAAAATCCAAAATCTCTTGTTTATATACATTTCCAACAACGAGCAACAATACAATCAAAATCAGCCAAAAACTATTTTTCCAAAGCATATTTCGCCATTGGAATTTTTCAATGACTTGCTCCGTATGTTCACTTAAATGGGCTTGAGTTTCTGCGGCAGGTAAAACAAAATACTCAAAACGCTGATAAAAATCCACTTGCTCTTCAGGCGATTGACAAATAAGCGGCGCAATATAAGTTTTTAAATCTCGAGGATTTTCTGGTAATTCCCCACGCTCTGCTAATGCAAAAATCAAATGTTCTACAGCCACCAGTTGCCCTACACCAATGATGTAGCCTTCCTGCCGTAAACCAGTGAGAAATGAAAGTAATTGTTCTGTGAGGAGATTTGGAGTCATGTTTTAGCGAATGCAATAAATATCAATATCTAGCTCAACTTTAAGCCATACTTTGTCTGCAGTTAGAATGGGTAAATTTAGAATTTTTCCTGCAGCCAGACATGCCCTATCACCTAAAGATAAACCTAAAGAACGTGTTTCTTTTATCATTTCACCCGCTAATATTGCCATTTCGATATCAAAATTAACAATATCAATAGGAAAAAAATGTAGTGATGCTTGGATAATTTCCTTAGGCATACCTGAATTAGCGAGCTTGGTTACAACTTCAGCATAATTTACAGAGCAGATTGCAGCATTGGACATTTGTTGAATGACCTGCTCTTTTCCTGTTTCATCATGCAAGACTGCCAACAATGCAGAAGCATCTAACATAATCTTATTCATTTTCTGCTGCCTGTCTTCTCTCTGCGATAAGCTCTGCAACTAAATCTCTATCTTGAGGAATATATTGTTTTAAAAGCTGTTGTGCTTCTTTAAGTTTGGTCTGCCAATCCATTATTTCATCATTAGCCGCTGTTTGAGTAGGTACTACATCTTGTTCAAGTTGCTGAGACAGGAAATTCAAAGCTTCTTGTAATTTATGCTCAGGCATTTGCTCTAACTTTGCAAAACAAGCTTGCTTTAACTCTGCTGTGTTCATCATTTATTCCTTCTAAACTTATAAAAACCTCATACCAAGTATAGCAACGTCAATAATCACGCAGGCAATAAATCCCTAGCCACTTCCAAATCTTCCCGATTTTTCACCAAAGCACTCAAATACCACTCATTACCTTTTAATAACGCATTTGGGGTATTTTGCAATAAAACCAACCAACTCAATAACTCAGCGGTTGCAGGCTTTTTACGTAAACTGCCCTCATCACGCAATGTAAAAAACAAATCTAATTGCTCATCTAAATTTTTATCCTCTGGAAAGTTGGGTAAACGCGCTTTCACAATTTCGCGTAATTTATCTTTTTCAGGAAATGGAATGTGATAATAAGCACAACGACGTAAAAATGCGTCAGGCAAATGCTTTTCTGAATTACTGGTTAACACCAAAATCGGCTGCTTTTCCTGATCTTGAATTGAAAACAATTTCCCTGTTTCCAATACCTCAAAACACCAGTTTTCTATCTCATTTAAAATATTATTTGGAAAATCACGCGGGGCTTTATCAACCTCATCCACCAAAACCACTTGACGCTTGTCTAAACAATCTGCCTCTTTAATCGCTTTGCCTAACGCTTGATATTTAACATATTGTTCTTTTTCTAATGCTTCACCCGATTGCAAATCATGATAACGTTTCAACACATCGAACTCATAAAATAGCTCTTGGGCGGTACTGGTTGATTTAGTATTAAAACGTAAAGGCTCTGATTGATTTAATTCATGGGCTAAATAATAAGCAAATTGGGTTTTTCCTGTCCCCGCTTCACCTGTCAACAATAAAGGCTGTCCCAACATCAACGCAACATTGGCCGCATCAACCAAACCATCAGCAGGCTTATAGGCTTCAGGCTGATCTGGCTTTGCTAAAGGCTTATCTGTATAAAATTGACTCATAAATCATTCCTACTAAAAATGCTATTTAACAATGTTCTGCCAATAATTGCTCAAATTTAGCGACAGCTTGCTTCATGGTTAGTGATTTAGAAAACTTAAAAGCTTTCTCCATCATATCATCATTAACCATATGATTAATTTGACAAACTGAAAAATAATCCTTTATCCACTCAGCCACTTCAAGTTTTGTTAATTTATCAAATTTGGGTAACACAATCACATTATTCAATGTGCAATTATTTTCAATTTGATTCAGTGTGTTACGAATGACTTTGTTGGAGGCAGGTTCAATAAAGAAGAAACTATTAGCTTGATACTTAAAGGTTAAAATAATAAAAAGTGGGCTGGTTTGTTTTACTTTTTCTAAATTCGCCCAGTAATTTATAAATTCTAAAATAGCGGATTCACGCTGCTGTGAGTTGATGCTTTCTAAATGTTCAGCACTAATATTCAATTCAATCAGTATCGGCGTTTTTTCACGTGCCAATTGTTTTGTCACATCGCCTATGGATTTGGCTGCATTGAACAGTACAACATTACTTAATTCTTCAGTTAAATTTTCACTATCATAGAAAAAACGACCGAAATGCAAAGGATAATATTTAATTTCAACATCTTTGGGAATTTCACATAGGGTTCTAAGATTTTCATCATTAACCAGACGACGCACATCATAAAAGCGGATACGCCTTGCAATCATATCTAACTGAGCAGATTCATCACCATGTAAAATAAACACTAATGGCTTTTGATAAAAACAAGTATTGCTTTTGGTGGCCGCATCTTTTCGGTATTCTGTTGATTTGTAACTTTCGAAGGCTTTATCAAATTGCTTAAAATGATCTTTTCTATCCAATCTTGCTAATAATAAGGATTTTTTTAATAAGTCTTCTTCTGATGTGTCAGCGGAGTGACGAGGTTGGGCATGTGCTTCTTGGACAGCGGTAGGGACATTTGATTCAGCACTTTGGTTAACATTATCTCCTGTATTAATATTAGAATTAGATACATTACCTTGAATAATGTTATTCGTGATATTGTTAATAACGGTGTTTCCATCAGACATATGTTTTTGCAGCCCTATGGTAGACATTGCTCCTTGCAAAACATATTTTACACTTTTTTTACTACCAATTATTATTAAATTATCTGACCAAACATGAAAATTATTTGCTGCATTATACTAAATAAATAGCGTTATAATTTACCTTTGCTAATCAATCATCCATATCCATCAAACCATGCTGCCTTGTACAAAAATCATCCGCTGCGTTATAACCATTGATTTTAAGACTATGATTTCTTACCGCAGTTTCCAACAATACCGCCAAATTACGCCCCGGTGCAACAGGTAAGAATATCTCAGGAATATTGACTTCCAACACATTGCGCATTCGATAATCACCTTGTAAGCGGTCAACAGTTTTCATCCGTTCGGGACTCATATGTTGTAAATGCACAATCAAACGTAAAAATTTATCCTTCTTAATCGCGCTATCACCATATAAAGCCTGCACGTTTAAAATCCCTAAGCCCCGTACTTCTAAAAATGCATTCATTTCGGGAAATGGCGATGTGCCACTTAAAATTTGGGGGGCAATTCGGGAAAATTCGGGGGCATCATCAGCAATCAATCGATGTCCACGGCTGACCAATTCCAATGCCAGCTCACTTTTACCCGTGCCACTTTCACCCATAATCAATACACCCATACCCAGCACATCCATAAATACACCATGCAACGTTGCTCGTGGTGCGACCATACGGGCAAATGCTGTATGTAAGTGATTAATAATGTGTTCGCCAGAAATTTGCGAGGTGAAAAGCGGGATATTGAATAAATTAGCGTAATCGGTAAGATGTTGCGGAATGTCTGACATGTCGACCACAATCATACAAGCCAAGTTCTGACTTTCAAATAAGCGGTCTAAGGTATTTTTGCGTTCTTCTGTGCTCAGAGCATCCAAATAGGCAAACTCATAAATGCCGACAATTTGGATTTGATGCGGATGGATGGGGTTTAAATAACCAATGTTGGCGAGCTTGTAATCACTTTGTAAATGAATCAGTCGCCGACCGCCTAATTGTCCCGCAACCCAGTGTAGTGCAAGACTGTCTACATAATTCTTGTATAATTCGTCAACGCTGATTTGTTGTAACATGTTGATGCTTCAATTGTGATAGTTGCACACCTGTTAGTTATTCAATGTCTGCCACTGGGTTAAAATATGGAATTTTTCATCGCAATCTTCAGTTTCACGTAATTGTTTACGGAATTCAGGATCGCCAAACATTTCCGCTAAGGTGGCTAATAAGTCTAAATGTTCTTGGGTACACTCTTCAGGTACTAATAAAGCGAATAACAAATCAACAGGTTGGCGGTCAATCGCTTCATAATCCACCCCTGTTTCGAGTTGCAAAAACGCACCTAAAGTGACGTTGCACTCACTGACACGGGCATGAGGAATCGCAACACCATGTCCAATACTGGTACTGCCTAAACGTTCACGGGTCAATAAACTGTCATAAATTTCCCGATTACCGATGTCATGCATTTCTGTCGCAAGCAGCTTACTAAAGTATTCTAAAACACGCTTTTTACTGGTTGCTTGTACATGACATAAAATACGCTCTGGCGATAGAATGTCTACAATCTGCATTTGTCACTCAATGACTTGGTTTATAAAAGTGAAAACCCCCTTGGGTAAGGGGGCGACCTGTTAGGAAGTGGATTAACAAAGCTGAGCCTTGTGGACAGGCATTCTCAAGTTAAACTTAAGAACGAGCATGATTTGCTTGGAGAACTGACTGTTCTATTTCCCTATATCCCTTCCTATAAAAAATGGCTGCTATTTCGCCGCGTGGTTCATAGCACGACCATCAGCTTGATGATGATCTTTCATTTTTTCTTTATGTTTTTTGATTTGGCGGTCAAGTTTGTCAGTTAACGCATCAATGGCAGCATACATATCCTCATTTTCAGCATTAGCAAACAGATTTGCACCACTGACGTGAACCGTGGCTTCTGCTTTCTGACGGAGTTTTTCAACACTGAGCACAACGTGCATATTGGTCACATGGTCAAAATGACGTTCCAATCTGTCCATTTTATCCGCCACGTAAGAGCGTAATGCAGGTGTAATATCAATGTGGTGTCCGCTGAGATTTAATTGCATCTCATCACTCCCTGTTACTGGTTACCTTAAGCTAAACGCTTGCGTTCGTTCGACGGTGGAATAACCATCGCTTCCCGATATTTCGCAACGGTGCGTCGAGCTACCTTGATCCCTCGCTCGGAGAGGATTTTGGCGATTTTATTATCGCTCAGGGGTTTTGCAGCATTTTCAGCCGCGATTAACTTCTTAATCAATGCACGGATTGCTGTTGATGAACATTCACCACCGCTTTCCGTACCAACATGACTAGAGAAGAAATATTTCAATTCAAAAATCCCACGAGGGGTATGAATGTATTTTTGGGTCGTGACCCGCGAAATCGTTGATTCGTGCATGTCCAGTTCCGTTGCAATATCATGCAGAATCAGAGGTCGCATAGCCTCTTCACCATATTCTAAAAAGCCGACTTGACGTTGTACAATACACCGTGCCACTTTGAGCAAGGTATCATGTCGACTACGTAAACTTTTAATAAACCAGCGTGCTTCTTGTAAATGATTTTTTAAATTACTGGTTTCTTCCGATTTATCTGCACGGGTAATCAAACCTGCGTATTGTTCATTCACGCGCAATTTTGGTGCAATATCAGGATTTAAATCAACTTTCCATTCGCCTTTAACTTTTTTCACAAACACGTCAGGAATAATATAATTGGGGCGGTGTGATTCTACTTTGCCACCAGGACGTGGTTCTAAAGACTGAATTAAGTCAATAACTTGTTGTAATACTGTACGCTCTAATTTGGTTTTACGCAATAACTGATTGTAGTCATGTGTGCCCAATAAATCCAAGTATTCAGTGACCACATGTAGCGCTTCGGTGCGTAACGGTGTATCTTCGCTAAGCGCGCCTAATTGTAATAATAAACATTCTTGTAAATCGCGTGCGCCAATCCCAATCGGGTCAAAATGCTGCACACGGCGTAAAACGGTTTGAACTTCTTCTAGCGTGATTTCTTCTTCAATGGTTTCTTCTAATGCAATCGCTTCGTTAATGCTGTCACAAATTTCTTGCAACACACAGGTGTCAGGCGTGGAAGTTTTTAAATAGCCATCGGCATCGATAGAATCAATAATCGCAAGGGCAATAATGCGGTCAATTTCGCTGAATGGGGTTAAATCAAGCTGCCAAATTAAATAATCTTGCAAAGTCTCGGGCGCACTACCTTGTTGTAACGCGAGTTCTTTGCCATTGACATCAGGATTATTACTGCTGCTACCACTGCTTAAATCTTGTTGGCTGTAATTATTTTCGTAAATGTCTTCCCATCCACTATCCACTTCTAATTCGGTAGGAATATCGGTTTGAGCTTCGAATTGTTCACCGACTTCTGGAGTGCTAGGGGCATCGTCAGCATCTTGACTGGCTTCGTAATCTTCACCGTTAAGGTGCTCTTTCACTTCGCCGTTTAAGTCAAAGTCCTCTTCTTCAGCCACTTCTAGCATGATGTTGGATTCAAGGGCTTGCTGGATTTCTAGCTGTAGGTCAAGTGTCGATAACTGCAACAGGCGGATTGCTTGCTGCAATTGTGGGGTCATTGTAATTTGTTGGCCTAGACGCAGTTGTAAACTTTGTTTCATAGCTTCATTTTTTCATCTTTTTTGACTGACACAACGTTTTTTAGAATTATTGAACATCTTTCTAAGTTTTGGCTGTCTTAATATATTGAAACCTTATCAAACTGCCAATAATGCCACTATAACGTAAATTGATGTCCTAAATAAACTTCTCTTACATGATGGTTGTGTAAAATATTTTCAGGTGTACCTTCCGCAATCAATGTCCCATCACTGACAATATAAGCACGATGACAAATATCTAAAGTCTCGCGTACATTGTGATCTGTGATTAACACACCGATGCCTAATTTACATAAGTGTCCGATAATACGTTGAATATCAGATACTGAAATGGGGTCAATACCTGCAAATGGTTCGTCTAGTAAAATAAAGCTGGGTTCTGCTGCCAATGCTCTAGCGATCTCAACCCGACGTTTTTCGCCGCCAGATAATTGCATCCCCAGTCTATCTTTAATATGCGTGATATGCAGTTCTTCTAATAATTCATCTAAGCGTTGTCGACGTTGCTTTTTGTCTAAATGGGACTGTAATTCTAAAATTGCCCAAATATTGTCACGAACACTCAATTTTTGAAATACGGATGTCTCTTGCGGTAAATAGCCTAAGCCCATCTGCGCACGTTTGTGCATGGGGTAAAATGTTAGGTCTTTTCCATTTAAGGTAATTTGCCCTTCGTCACAAGGAATTAAACCGACTATCATGTAAAAACTGGTGGTCTTACCTGCACCGTTAGGGCCTAATAGTCCTACAATTTCACCGCTTGATACTTGCAAACTCACATCTCGTACAACGGGGCGCGATTTGTATTGTTTAGCAAGATGTTGTGCAACGAGTGTTGTCATTCCCTGAACTCTTATCCCTTATTGCTTCGGTTGAATTGTTACAGAAACCCGACCTGTTTTGCTTTTACCTTTTTCAGCTCGAATAATGCCGCGTTTGGTATCGTAGCTAATATGTGCACCCGTAAATTTATCTTCGCCCTGCCACACCATAGCCTCTTTTGTTAAGTGTAGCATATCTTTGTGTGCATAATACTCCATTCTGTGCGCTTTGGCATGAAGATCAGGCTTTTTCCCATCAGGGGTTTGTTTAAAACGAACGGGCTTACCTGTTGCGACTGCTTTTTCTAAAGTTTGTTTGTCAGTGTAATGTAAAGTTAATTTTGCAGAATTAATACGAATAGAGCCTTGTGAAACAATCACATTACCTGTATACACCGCAATGCCTTTTGCATCATCAATCATCGCCTCATCCGCTTCAATACTAATCGGTTGTTTACGATCAGTGGATAAAGCTAGGGCTGGATTAGCAATCAATAAAGCTATCCAGAAAATCATTAGGTTACTTAATTTCATAGTGCCCCCTCACGCGAGAAAACAGTTCAACTTGTTCGGTTTGTAAATAGGCTTTCATGCCTTTGCTCTTTGTCACAGTATGATTATTACGAATAATACTGATTTCACTACTTTCTGCAAACTGGCTCGGCTTATGAAAATACACATTTTTGGATAAAATGGTCATTGCCGTTTGTTCAGCGGTTTCTTCGCGCCAGAATGTGGTATCACCTTGCAACCATATATCCTCATTATTGGGGGTGATTTCGCCCTTTTCGGCTTGCACATGCCAATTCGGTTGCTCTTGCTTATAAAATAGCATAACTGGCACAGATAGTTTAGTGTTTGATTCAGGATAATGCAGCATACTTTGGGCTTGTAATTGGCTATCAATTTTGCCTTCGGGTGTCATGCTATAGGTTTTAAATTTTTTCAAGGTATAATCTGGGACTTCTTCTGCCGCTTGCATGGCTTCATCTGTAGCTTCGATGCCTTTGTTGCTTTGAGATAACCATGTTGTTGCAAACGCAATCACACATAGCATAATCCACCCCGTCCAGCGCAATACATCAGATCGGATGTGCTGCCAGCGTTTTTTTAAGGTTTTCTTCGGTTGTTCTTGTTCAGTTTTATCCAAAATATGTCCAAGGAATCGTTTTAGTGCTTATAAAGCAGCGGCTGATATTATTTAAATCTGATAATCTAATGTGCTAAATCTTGTTTTAAGCTCATAATAACAAGGTCTGGGTTTTCTGTCTTATGCTGAGCTAATGGAATAAGCAAAGTGTGGTAAATCTCCTTCTGCAAATACATGTGTAATGTGGCAACCATATTATTCAATATTATCTAAGACTTTTTGCCCATACTTATCCATAACAAAAACCTATCGCTTAGCCAATAAAAATCGGGGTGGTGAGCCAGTTTCTCGTTCTAATTGAACAAAAGCAACATTATCACAAATCAGCACAACCGTTAGAAATATACCACTCAGACATTCTTTTAAACCATCATCTAAAAAACATATGTTTTGCTCTGTTCCAGAATCAGTATCTGACGAAATATAGGCTCTATCCTGTTTTGCCCCATGAGAAATTAACATTGATTGAATTGTTGGGAATTGCTGCTCTTTGGTTAGATGAGGTATATCAATTTTACAATTTTTCTTTAGAATATGATCTCTTTCTAGCTTCCCAAAAAAATTACCTCTTTTATTAACATCTTCCGAACAAAGCTCGTGATAAGCCCTATCATAATACTTAGGCATGATAAAGGCTCTTAAAAATTGTTCTTCCATTTCATGAAGTTTAGATTTTCGTTGTAAAACCATCTTTTTACTATGTCCAAACAACTCTATTTTTTGCTACTTAATCTGATATAAACGCCACTTTCCTTGCTCTGTAATAACTTGTAAATCCTGCCGCGAGGATAGTCTTAAATGTAGATCATCAGTAGCATTAACTAATGCATAATCAAAAAACTGAAAATCTTCAGGTGTTACCCTTTCAGCGTACCAATCTAAATTGGGTGTCCAACCTGTCATCCTTGGTTGCTTATAATGAACAATCCCTGAATGATGCTCAGCAAAAGAAAAGTTAATACTTCCCCCTTTCACCGCTTGAGTATAAGCAAATGTCTGAAGAAATGGGCGACCTTTTATAAATTCGCTGGTTTTAATAAAGTCAAGCCCTAAGACACGCTGCTCATTTGGTAATGCTTCTAAAGAAGACCTTAACCCAGAAAGCTCATACTTATCGAATAACATCCACATTCTTGTTGTTTCAACAGAAAATAGTGCAACAAGGCCAATGATATAAATCGCTAACAAGCGGGGATTAAATACAGGTTTTGGTAAGGCTAACACCAACATAATCATAACAAAAGGAAGCCAACGATTTGCAAAGAATACTGTATTCATATACTTATCTGGTGCAAATAGCACAATACTCAAAAATAAGGCTGCACCTAAAAGTAGTTTACTATCCACCTTCTGCTTTAACTGACCATAATTTGTATAGAGAGCCAAAATTACCCATAAAAATAAAGCACCTGCTATAACAAACTCTAAATTACCTCTAATACCACCTAACATAAAATCTAAGAAAAACTCAGGCATCAGCCTATCTATAGGAGAGAAAAACCAATGCGGAGCAGTGTCAAAACCACTTGCACTTCTTGTCACAGATAAAGATTGAAACCATACAATTGAAACTATGCCAATCGGTATAAGTGGAGATATTTTATAAAAAGAGACTTGCCAATCTTTCCAATAAAAAATAACTTGAATAAATATATAGATCGCGCCAAGCAGAAACCATAAAGCATGACTGCTCAATAATAATACGAGTAACACAAATGTAAGTAACCAATTCTTTTTACTAATAGGCTTTAAATCTTGAACCATCAATAAGGCAAAAAATGGCCATCCGATCAAAAAACTTAAAAACCCCCAATAAAAAGACAAGTTAAAAACAAACAGTGTGACTAAGGCTGCATTTTCTAAAGGTCGCTGAAATTTCCATGCAAGAAAATAAGTTGAGCTAACCCACATCAATACTAGAATAACAAGCAATACTTTACCTGTTAGTGGTGGATCAAATATTGTTTCAAGACCGATTAATAATAAATAAATCAGATTATTAGGTGCAAACCAATTAATTGAAAATAAGTCTGTATTACCTTGAAGCGTTTCTGTCAGCAGATATAGTTGAGCAAGATGTTGAGGCAGATCAGTTGATGGAGGAAAGGAAGTCACAAAAAAGGGTAGCACAAGCAACAAGCTTGAAATAATGACTAATACCCATGGGTTAATAGCCTCTTTTTGAAATAAGAACATACCCTTACTCTCTGTTATCATCGGTTAACAATCAATCTCACTACACATAATTATTAAGTAACCCCAGACAGTTTAAGACCGAGGTTATACAATTTCAGTTATGTTTATAATCCATAACGTGCTAACTGCCCACTTAAAGTATCTTGTGCTTCCATAATTAACTCACAGACTTCACGTGCAGCACCACGACCACCGTTTGAATGTGTTTGCCAATGGCTATGTTTAACGACCAAAGGATGTGCATCACCAACCGATATTGCTAAACCTACTTGTCTCATGACAGGTAAATCCACAATATCATCACCAACATAAGCAACATGCTCAGGATCAATATCTAAGTCTTTACATAATTGTTGAAATGCGGGGATTTTATCCGATTGGCCTTGGAAAATATGCTCAATACCTAGTGACTGCATTCGATGTAATACAACTTGTGAAGTACGTCCCGTGATAATACCAATTTTCACCCCTGTTTTTTGCAACATGACCATGCCCAAACCATCACGAGAGAAAAAGGATTTATATTCCTCACCATTATCACCGATGAAAATACCGCCATCAGTTAAAACACCATCTACATCAAAAATCACTAAGCGAATCGATGCCGCCTTTGCAATAATATCTTCCATCTCCATCATCCTTATTGTTTTAGTATCAGCCTATTCTACAAGAACAAACGGCACATCAATAGCTTGACAATCAATTAAATAAGGGTTAGGTGTCAATATTTTTGTCATTTCAACACGGTATTATCCAATTTCTTTACATATGCCAAATAAACATATAATGACCGCATTAAAAGCTAAAAATCTCACACTACAGCGTGGGCAAGGGCAAAACAGCAAATCCATTTTATCAGGCGAACAATGTGATTTTGAATTACAACAGGGCGAATTCGTCCATTTAAAAGGCGATTCAGGGGTAGGAAAAAGTAGCTTGTTATCTGCTTTAGCACGTTTAATCCCGATTCAAGCGGGCGAACTGTATTTGTACAACCAATCAGCCAAAGAGATCGAACCCAGTCAATGGCGGCAGTCCATCGCATTTTTACCGCAAAAACCGATTATGTTCACGGGCACAGTCGAAGACAACTTGTTGTATCCATTTCAACATATCAAAGTACAGCAGAAAACCCTGCCTACACATGAGCAATTAGGTGAAGAACTGAGTTCTTTAGGTTTAAACAGCATCACCTTACAACAACAAGCCAATACTTTATCAGGTGGTCAACAAGCACGTTTGGCTTTAGCACGGTTATTAATCACCCAACCTCAAATTATTCTCGCTGATGAACCGATGGCAAATGTGGATGTTGATACGGCTGATTTGATTTACAAACGATTGCAACAGTTTTGTGCACAAGATGGCACAGTGTTAATTACACGGCATGGCGATTTACAGGCAGATAAATATATTTATTTACAAGGCAATGGACAGTTGGTGGTAGAACATGAATGCAATTGATATAGGTTGGGCGCAGCTTTTTTTAGCGACATTATTTATTTTTGCAGCAGGTGGATTGTCGATAGCATTATCGCTGGGTTTGATGAAACCTTTACTCATCGCCACAGTCCGCACTTATTTGCAGCTCATTGCTATGGGTTTGGTGTTGGTTTGGGTGTTTAAAATCAACGAAGCATGGCTAGTGCTTGCCTTATTTACTTTTATGTTAGTGATGACAGCCCGCGTCTTACTGCAACGGGTCACACATAAACCACCTCGTATCTTCTTTTCGACCTTATCCGCTGTGGTGTTATCGGGCATCTTTGTGACATTTTCCGTAACGACTTTAGTGATTCAAGTCGATCCTTGGTATGACGCACGATATATTTTAACCATTGGCGGTATGGTATTAGGTAACTCTATGAATGGGATTGCTTTATCTTTAGAACGTTTGTTTGATGATTTGCATAAGCGTGGTGAAGAAGTGCAGCAATTAGTTGCTTTAGGTGCAACACCTTGGGAAGCGACTTTTCCCAGTCTGCGTACAGCTTTGTCTGCGGGTTTAATGCCAACAATTAATAGCATGAGCGCAGTGGGCTTAGTATTCATTCCAGGAATGATGACGGGGCAATTAGTCGCAGGAGCTGACCCAATTCATGCCGCAAAATATCAAATTGTGATTATGTTGATGATTTCAGCAGCGACCGCAATTGGCGCAATTTTAAGTTTATATTGGGCATATCAAAAGGCATTTGATGAAGAAGGATGCTTAATCAGCAGTCAAGCGCATTAAGCTGTTTGGAAATGTGGAGTGATTAGGCTATTTATTCTAATTAGCTCCACTATTTATTGAATCATCCATATAGGGTGTTAAAGCATCTATAATTGCCGTCAATATTTTCTTTTCCTGTGGCGGCTGAAAACCAATCATTTTTTGATCGTTAAGGTGAAATATAAATCTAACCACCTCACCCACCAAGGCTTTTTCTCTAATCATTTCAACATGCTTAAGCTCATTTTTAGCAATGGTTTCTCCTGATATGACGGAAGAAATAAAGATCGAACTTGTAGAAATTTGCAGCCATGGCTTTGTAAATGCCTGAAAACCTGCAACAAGAGCAAGGGCAAGAAAAAGTAGCTCGAACAAGATAAATCCAATATTTATTGAATAAGTATTAAAAAACATCGCAATAGGAATACATATTTGTAGAACAGCTAATACTTTTTCTAAAAATAACCGATGCACAATAATATCTGTTGAATACATTCTCTTGGCCTAAAAAGTTATTATTTTATATATGGAGCTAAACTATTTGTAATTGCATTAATAACAGTTTTACTTTCATCATAGAGTGCAAATTTAACTGCTCTATCCGCATTATTTTTCATATAAAACATAAATTCTACTTTTTCACCAATACATTGCTTTTGCTTTACAACATGAATATGTTTAATTTTGTCTATACCCACAATATCTATTTTGCCAAGTAAATTGGGAGCAAGAAAAGCTTTGTTTTTAGAAATACTAAATAATGGCCTTGTAAAGATTCTAAATAATCGAATGAGGTAAACAACTAAAAGGGATAAGAGGACAAGGCATATAAGTGAAAATGACAATACATAAGTACTAAAATCACCTTGAATAAGCAAAAATACAAAATGCTCGACATGTAAATAAATGAGTAAACCTATAATATTTAGTATCAAAGCTAGATTTGCTATGCTTCTTAAATACAGATGACTACGATATATCTCTATTTCTTTTAATAACATTTTTTAATAGACTCTTTTATTATTTTTACCTTTATTCATTCTTTTATGAATAACTATTTTCTACAATATTTATGCATTGGTGAACGATCAAGATAATAGACTCGGTATAGATATACTATTATCGTGAATAAATTTCAAAAGAACCGCTTTTACCTACTCCTATATTTTAAAACAACCTTTTTAAACAACTTATCAATTGTTTTTCTAACCTTTTCAAATTGATTAATTTGTCACCTGAGCTGCTTAATGACAAACTAAGCCTAATACGTCCATAATAAATATAAGTCGTATTTCTATAACAATAAAAAAATATAATACCTACTAAAGTTTTGAGAGAGAATATATATGACCATGTTTAAACGCACCAAGATTGTCGCCACCTTAGGGCCTGCAACCGATGAAGTGGCCATGCTCGACAAAATGATTGAAGCAGGAATTGATGTTGTGCGACTCAATTTCTCACATGGTGAACCAGAGCAGCATCGCAAGCGCGCGGAATTGGTTCGAGAACGCGCCAAAAAAGCAGGGCGAATCGTGGGGATTATGGCGGACTTGCAAGGGCCTAAAATCCGTATTGACCGTTTTGAAAAAGGCAAGGTCACCCTTGAGGAAGGTGATAAATTCACCCTTGATGCTACACTTGCTGCCAATGCAGGCACACAAAATAAAGTTGGGATTACTTACAAACAACTGCCAAAAGATGTACGCAAAAATGATACTTTGTTACTCGATGACGGACGGATTGTACTTAAAGTCAAAGAAGTCTCCGATGGGCAAATCAGCTGTAAAGTTAAAGTCGGCGGCATATTATCCAATAACAAAGGTATCAATCGTTTGGGTGGTGGATTGTCTGCTGATGCTCTAACCCACAAAGACCGACAGGACATTTTAGTTGCCGCTGATTTACAAGTTGACTATGTCGCGGTATCCTTTCCACGTTTTGCCGAAGATATTCATCAAGCGCGTGAACTATTAAAAGCTGCAGGTAGCAAAGCCAGCATTATTGCTAAAATGGAACGTGCCGAGTCGCTAGACAACCACATTGAAATCATTCAAGCTGCTGATGTCATTATGGTTGCGCGGGGTGACTTGGGTGTGGAAATTGGCGATGAGTCATTACCTGCTGCACAAAAATGTTTGATTAAAGCGGCGCGTGAACATGATAAAGTGGTCATTACCGCGACACAAATGATGGAGTCGATGATTGACAGCCCGATTCCAACCCGTGCCGAAGTTTCAGACGTAGCGAATGCGGTGTTTGATGGTACAGATGCGGTGATGTTATCAGGTGAAACAGCAGTAGGGATTAATCCTGATAAAGCGGTTAAAGCAATGGCGCGTGTGTGTCGCGAAGCTGAAAAGCACCCTATGGCAAGCACCTCAGATCATCGAATTACCAAAACCTTTGGACGAATTGATGAAGCGATTGCCATGTCTACCATGTACACGGCAAACCATTTGAAAGTCAAAGCGATTGCTGCATTAACCGAATCAGGCGCAACCCCATTATGGATGTCTCGGATTAATTCCAGCATTCCGATTTTTGCATTATCTCGCCAAGCCAGCACTTGTGCCAAAATGACATTATTTAGAGACGTTTGCCCGATAAACCTAGATGTTTGTGGGGTAGATGTGGTACAAGTGAATGGTAAAATTATCCAAGAATTATTACAACGCGGCGCGGTAAGCGAAGGTGATTTAGTAATCATCACCAAAGGAGATATGAAAGGGATTTCAGGCGGCACTAATATGATGAAAATTGTCTGTGTCGGAAAACCAATGATTGAAGTGAACTAGTAGGCAAATTACACTAGCAACAATCGGTTTTAAATACGGAAATAGTGGTTTTTATAAAAAAGTAACTTCTAAAACTGAGGAGGAATGATGTTAGTATCATTACGTCAATTATTAGACCATGCTGCTGAAAACGGCTATGGTGTACCTGCTTTTAACGTCAATAACTTAGAGCAAGTACAAGCAATTATGCAAGCGGCTGACGAAACCAACAGCCCAGTGATTTTACAAGCGTCTGCGGGTGCACGTTCTTATGCGGGTGAACCGTTCTTACGTCATTTAATCGTGGCAGCTTTAGAACAATATCCACACCTTCCATTGGTCATGCACCAAGATCACGGCTCAGAACCAGCGGTTTGTATGCGTTCAATTCAAAGCCAATTCTCATCTGTGATGATGGATGGCTCTTTGATGGCAGATATGAAAACCCCTTCTAGCTATGAATACAACGTTGATGTGACTAAAACCGTTGTCGATATGGCGCACGCCTGTGGCGTTTCTGTAGAAGGTGAATTAGGTTGCTTAGGTTCTTTAGAAACAGGTGAAGCGGGCGAAGAAGATGGCTCTGGTGCAGAAGGCAAATTAGACAAAGAGCAATTATTAACTGATCCTGAACAAGCTGCAGATTTCGTTAAAGCAACAGGCGTTGATGCGTTAGCGATTGCAATTGGTACAAGTCATGGTGCATATAAATTCACGCGTCCACCAACAGGTGATATTTTAGCGATGGAACGTATTAAAGAAATCAACGCACGTATTCCTGATACTCACCTAGTGATGCATGGTTCTTCTTCAGTACCTCAAGATTGGTTAAAAATCATCAACGATTATGGCGGTGACATGGGTCAAACTTACGGTGTACCTGTGGAAGAAATCCAAGAAGGCATCAAACATGGTGTACGTAAAATCAACATTGACACGGATTTACGTATGGCTTCAACAGGTTCTATCCGTCGTCACATGCATGATAATGCATCAAACTTTGATCCACGTAAATACTTAGGTGAATCAAGAAAAGCGATGAAAGAAATTTGTAAAGCGCGTTATGAAGCATTCGGCACAGCAGGACAAGCTTCCAAAATCAAACCAATCACTTTAGAAGATATGTTTGCACGTTATAAAGCGGGTGAATTAGACCCTCGTGTAAACTAAGTTTCGTTATTGGAGTGTGAGCACTGTTTGCACTCCAATTCTTCCAGCCTACTATCCAATTTCAGTGTTTTTTTCTTGTCATAAATGATTTACATACCTGCCAATTGTCATTTATCAACGCCCTTTAAACAACACAAAAATATCTAACAACTCAGTTAGTTACATTATAAACCCTAGTTTTTCACCATCCATTTATCAATAAATCCAGACAAATATTTCAACACTAAAATCAAAAATGCTGAATTATGTTAAGATGATTAATAAACATAATATTAACCAAGGGATATGTTGTGAGTGATTTTGAAGGACAAATTTGGGCAACACAAAATAATGATGAAGTTGATTTTGTTTGCACAGTAAAACGGGTCAAAAATAAAATTCAAGCTTTGAATAATAAAAACCGTGAACAACGCATTGCTGAAGATAAACTATTATGGAAACACCCATCACAAGCCCGTGATAAAAGTGATTGGGAAACAAAAATAGAAAGTATTGAAAATAATATTACAAATTTAAAATCTGATATTGATGTGGAATTCTTGTGGGAAAGTGCGCTCGAACTTGAAATTTCAGAGATTCAGGATTTAGTCGATGTATATTATGGCGATAATGTCACCGCTGAAAACTTTGTCTCAATTTGGCGCGTCATGGCAGAAGATAAACTCTATTTCAAACGCAAAGGCAAAGTCTGGGAAGCCCGTACCGCTGAACAAATCGAAGAATTAAAATTACAGCGTGAGCGTGAAGAACGCCGCCAACAAGAAGAAACCCAAGCCCGCGAATGGCTACAAAAATTACTCAAAGCCGAATCTCCCCCATTTTTTGCAGGTGCAGCCCCTGAACAAAAATTCAAACCACAAGCTGTTCCTGAAGCCTTGGAAAGCTTTGCCGAACGCTTAGAAGCATGGTTGCGTGGCGATAAAGATAAAATGGTCAGCGAAATTGTATCCAGTATCGCTGAATCTAACCGCCTAAGTTCACGCGAATTAGTGGTCGATAGTTTACAAAAAGTCGGTCGAATCCCTGTCGATGTGGACAGAGATATATTAATTGCAGGTTTAAAATTGGATTTCTCCACAGGAGTCACCGATGCGGCAAATGAAGTACAGCCGTGGGTTGCACCTGAAGGCACGGATTGCACCCAAGTCGCTTTTAGTATCGATGATGAAAGCACTAAAGAAGTGGATGACGCGCTAGACATTGAACGTGATGGCGATGCATGGAAAGTTACAATTGCAGTTGCTGATCCCGAATGTGTGGTACACCGAAACGATACCCTAGACCGTGAAGCGATGCGCCGAGGCACGACGGTTTATTTGCCCACTCAAACGATTTTGATGATGCCGCCGCGGGTGTCTTGTGATATTGCCAGCTTAAGCGCGCAACAGCCACGTTCTTCAATCGTGATTCGAGCATGGATTGATGACAACGGCGAAGTGATTAATAGCAGCATCGGCCGTGAAACGATTACAGTTCAAGAACGTTTGGACTATATTGGCAGCGATCAAATGATCGAAAACGGTGAAGGGGCAACAGCGGAAAAATTGAAGCAATTACATCAAGTTGCCCAAAAATTACGCGCAAAACGGATTGCGGATGGCGCGTTAATGCTGCAACGTCCAGAGTATCGCATCCAAGTACACAACGATCATATTGCGGTGGAAATGGTGGAGTTTAATTCTGCCAGTCATAAATTAGTTGCAGAAATGATGATTTTGGGCAATCACTTAGCGGCTAAATACGCACAGTTAAACCAAGTGCCCATTATTTACCGTGTGCAAGAACCACCTGAAAAGCCGATCGATGAAGAAATGATGTCATCACCACTGGCATTCCAAAAAGTACGCAAATTAATTAAAGCCTCCTCACTTTCTTTACAACCAAGCGGACACAGTGGCTTGGGCTTGTCCGCCTATACACAATTGACCTCGCCATTGCGCCGTTTTGCAGATTTAGTCATGCAACGCCAATTAGTTGCTCATGTGGTTGGTGAAGAATTACCATACGATCAAGATGAATTATTCAAAGTGTTGGCAACCGCAGAACGCACCGCAAAAGATGCCCGTAAGTTGGAAAATGAATCCAAAAAACGTTGGTTTGCACAATACCTTAAACAAAACATGCAAAATCAGCCGATTGAAACGTTAGTGTTAGAAGAAGTCAAAGGTGGCTATAAAGCAGAAATGTATCCATGGGGTGTGGACGCATTCTTAGCCACACCGAAAAAGCTGACAGTCGGCACAAAAGTCACGGCATTAACTGATAAAATTAGAGTGAAAGCGGCAAACATTCGGCTTAAGCTTGCTTAGGGATGGAAATTTAATAAGAACTATAAAACTGGCAGCGTTTAAAATATTGTACATATCATCAACCTGCCAGCCCTCAAATAGCTGACTGCATTTCTTTTCTAGCATGTTGTAAAGTGAAGCTGGAAAATCATTTGATTGCCTTAATACTTATAATTTTAAATAGCTCGCAGATTTTCAAAAAATATTTAACCTATTCATTATAAAATATTTATACAAGACTGAGCTTATTTAATTCGCCAAAGCTAAATAGACAACTAATGAGCTTGAATAGCAACAAATTGACTAGATCGTAATGTAATGCAACGCAGAAAACGTCGAGCACAAGAACGAGGCTCATTAACTCGAAATACGCTAGCCAAAGTCGGCTTATGGGTCACTTTAGTGATTGTCATGACGGCTGTGATTAGCTATTTTGAAGTGTCTTATAAAATCGAAAAACAAACCCTCGCTCAACTTAAAGACTATGTGATTCAGCGTGGACAATTAGAAGACCATTTATTTGCCATGACCGAAGAAGGGCAAGAGATTTTTAAAATTGCCTTAATTGAACGCTTGAATAATCTGACTGATAAACCGCAGCCAAATAGTATGATTCGGTTTAATCGATTGTTTATCCAAGACGAGCAGGGGGCTATACGCAATCGTCCTGACTATTTTGATCCTGCGCAAGAAAGCTGTATTTACATCGATAAAGACGTGCCGTTGACCCCGAAAACCCAGCAAAAAGTCATCGATTTCTATGATTTAACCGCACAGTATGGTTCTATTTCGCGCCGTCATTTTGATAGTACTTATATCTTCACTAAAGATAATATTGCGGTTTCTTTCTCTCCTCAAGATACCCAGTGGTGCAATGAACTCGACGAAAGTTTTAGAACAGTGGATAGTGCTGAATATTGGCTCTCAGATCGAGAACATAATATAGGGCGGGATATTATCTGGACGCATCCTTATTTTAATCAAGCTCAACAAAAATGGATGATTTCGGGTGTCACTCCCATTGATGTTAATGGGGAACATGTTGCTTCTGTGGGTTACCGTTTAGCCGAATTTGATGATTTGATTAAAAACACTGTCAAGCCGATTATTCCGCATAGCTACAATATGATATTTCGAGATGATGGATATTTAATTGCGCATTCGAAATTAATGGACAAAATTAAGCAGGCGGATGGTTATTACAATATTTTGGTACATGGTGATCGGCGTTTAAAACATACTTATAACCTGATTATTAATCATCATGGTTTAGGCGTGATTGATGATTCTCGCAACTATCGTTATTTAGTTGTGACTAAAATGGAAACCACAGATTGGTATTATGTTACTGTTTTACCTAAAGTTGTATTCGCCCAAACAGCTTGGCAAAGCGCACAATATATTTTTATTATGGGTGGTATTTCTTTACTGATGGTATTGGTAATTCTGTATTACATTATGGATAGGCATATTACCGAACCTCTGAATGACTTTCTGATTGCCACACAAAGAATTGGTGAAAGTGATTTTAATATTGACTTAGAAGTGCATCGACGTGATGAAATCGGGCGTTTGGCGGGTTCGTTTCAAGCAATGGCCACATATTTAATGGATAGGGAAAGTCAACTCATTGAATATGCTAATGAATTAGAGCTTCACACCCAAGAATTGATTGATGCCAAAGAACAAGCAGAAAGTGCTAATTTAACTAAAAGCCAATTTATTGCCAATATGAGTCATGAACTGAGAACACCACTCAATGCGATTATTGGTTACAGTGAAATGTTGCACGAAGAAGCGGAAGATATTGGAGAGCCACACCTTTGTGAAGATTTGCAGAAAATCCATGCGGCTGGCAAACATTTGCTTTCTTTGATTAATGATGTATTGGATATATCCAAAATCGAAGCGGGCAAAATGGAAATTTATACTGAAACCTTTGATATTAAACAATTGGTAGATGAAGTAATTGTCACAATTGAACCTCTTGCATCGCGCCAAGCAAATACGCTAAGCACAATGATGCTTGCATCTGATTTAGGTTCAATGCACTCTGATTTAACTAAAATTCGTCAATCTCTGCTCAACTTACTCAGTAACGCCTGCAAATTTACCGAGCAAGGTCAAATCAAATTGACAGTGGAACGTTTCTCTGAAGATGACATGGACTGGATTCGGTTCACTGTATCTGATACAGGTATTGGTATGACGGAAGAACAGCAAAGTAAGTTATTTCAAGCTTTTACACAAGCAGATGCTTCCACCACGCGCAAATATGGTGGCACAGGTTTAGGGTTAGTGATTACCAAGCGTTTTGCTGAAATGTTAGGCGGCGATGTCACTGTTGAGAGCGTACATGGTCAAGGCAGTACATTTGTATTCCATTTACCCACACACACCGTTTCAGAGAAGGATAATGAACGACTACAGCTTGAATCCAGTGAAATCCCACTCCCAACCCAAGCAAATATTTTAGTCATTGATGATGATCCTGCTGTTCGAGAATTGCTTTATAATCATTTACATAAACTGGGTTACCAAGTCACATTGGCTACGGGTGGCGATGAGGGATTGCGTTTGGCATATGAAAATAGACCTGATGCGATCACTTTGGATGTGATGATGCCGGGGATGGACGGCTGGATGGTATTATCTTCCCTCAAAACCGACCCTCATTTAGCTGATATTCCTGTGATTATGTTGTCGATTATTGAAGATAAACAGCTTGGTTTTTCATTGGGTGCAGCTGACTATTTGATTAAGCCTTTTGATAAACAGCAATTAGATGGTTTACTAGAAAAGTACGTCCCCACCCATCAAACCCCTAAAGTATTGGTCATCGATGATGACGAGGCGACGTTAACACTATTAGCAACCATGTTGAGCCGTGACGGTTTAGAAGTGATACAAGCCAATAGTGGGCGAAAAGGCTTGCAACTCTTAGAAAAAGAGCAGCCTAATATTATTTTATTAGATTTGATGATGCCTGAAATGGATGGCTT
This sequence comes from Candidatus Albibeggiatoa sp. nov. NOAA, assembly GCA_025800385.1. Classification (GTDB taxonomy): domain Bacteria; phylum Pseudomonadota; class Gammaproteobacteria; order Beggiatoales; family Beggiatoaceae; genus Albibeggiatoa. The sequence goes on along the minus strand of JAOXRS010000212.1, from coordinate 20,900 downwards.
CGAGTTTTTAAGCTATTTACGCGATGATCCAAATTGGAGTCATATTCCTGTGGTTGTACTGACGGCGAAAGATATTACAGCAGAAGATAGAAGAAAACTGAATGACAATGCGCATCAAGTATTCCAAAAGAGCAGTTATCACCGAGAAACCTTGTTAGGTGAAATTCATGAGTTGTTAAAATCTCAAACCAAATAGTAGTTTAAACAACTCACAAACTCATTGCCTATGCTACTTTGGGCGCGTTATATGTTTTTGGTGTGGCCTCACCTTTACAGCGCACACTAAATACCGCCTCGTCTTCTAAACGCAATGCGGTTAATATACCTCCCCATAAACAACCTGTATCCAGTGCAAACACCCCATGTCCTGCGTGAAAACCTTGTGTCGCCCAATGACCAAAAATAATTTTCATATCACGACTTTTACGGTGTTCATGGACATACCACGGCAAAAAACCATCATCACCATGTATTTGCGTTTCCATTCCGACAGAACCTGTACGTTTTAACTCCAGCTTGCCTTTTGCATTGCAGTAACGCATTCGAGTAAAACAATTGCTTATAAAGCGAACACGTTCCCAACCTTCTAATTTATTTGACCATTTTTTAGTTTTCTTCCCATCACCATATAATTGCTGCATAAATTCAGGAAATTTCTCATCATCTTTTAATAGTATTTCTAATTCACGGGCGCACTGTTGCGCTAATTTAAAATCCCATTGTGGCGGTAAGCCAGCATGAATCATGGTAAATCCTAATTTTTTATCATGATGCAAAAAGGGTTGTTGACGTAACCAAGCAATAATCTCATCACAGTCTTCCGCTTCCAATATAGGTTTTAAGGTATCAGATTTATGTAAAAGTGCTTCATTGCCCGCTGACAAAGCCAGTAAATGCAAATCATGATTACCTAAAACAACGACTGCACTATCACCCAGCTGTTTAATAAAGCGTAATACTTCTAGTGATTTAGAACCACGATTCACCAAATCACCTGCACACCATAATGTATCTTTCTTAGGATCGAATTTGATATGAGCTAAGAGTTGTTGTAACGCATCGAAACAACCTTGAATATCACCCACTGCATACGTTGCCATGTCTATACTCTCTATCGTGCATTTAACAATTTCTATACTATAAACATAGGCGAATGGAAAGACCAGAATGATAATCCATTTCTTAGCTTCAGTTGGATGTAGCGATGTTTCGGGATAATTGCTTTAAAATAAGCCAAAGCAAGTTGATTCAAAAGATATTTAAGTCATGGAATTTGGTAAATTAGACAGTATTGATGCGGTTGATTTCACGTTACCGCCATCACCGCCACAAACAGCAACGATGTTACAGCGATTTGCTCACTCACAGCAAAAAGTGTCTATTTATGTGGGCTGTCCTGAATGGGGAAATCGGGGCTGGATTGGGACATTGTATCCTGCACAAACCCAAGCTAAAGATTTTCTAAGCCATTATGCACAACAGTTTAATTGTATCGAGCTGAATTCAACCCATTACAGTCCACCTGCAATTGAAACATTGGATAAATGGGAGCAGAATACACCAACTGATTTTCATTTTTGCCCTAAAGTGCCACAGAGCATTAGTCATCATACGTTATTTGAGCAGGAGGGTTTAAACGCTTCACAACAATTTCAAACTATGTTAAATCAGCTGAATCAAAAGTTGGGCATCAGCTTTTTACAACTGCCACCAACATTGAGTGCACATCAAATTCATCCCGTATTACATTATTTGCAACATACGCCGATTAAGCCACTTGCAGTTGAGTTTAGACATTCAAGTTGGTTTGAGAATGGTTATTTTGAGCATATTGCCGCGTGGTTGGAATATTTAGGCATTACGGCTGTATTAACTGATGTGGCAGGACGGCGCGATGTGTTACATCAACGTTTAACGACACCAATTGCATTTATTCGTTTTGTTGGCAATCGCTTGCATGAAACAGACTATCAACGTTTGAATGCTTGGTTAGAGCAGTTGGTGATTTGGGTACAGCAGGGATTACAGAAAATTTATTTTTTTGTACATCAACCAGAGCATAATCTTTTAGCTCCAGAATTGGCAGTTTATCTGACTCAACGTTTAAATCAATTATTTGATGCTCAGTTGCATGTACCTACATTCCAGGCTAAACCTGTGCAAAATGATTTATTTTAGTGAGCCATTAATATTATTGACTGTCTATACCCACAGTCTTTACTAAAGATTTAGGTATATTGGTAAAGGAGATATAAAAATGCCAGAGCCGTTTATTCTACTCATCCTTTTTTCTATTATTATGCTGCCTCAACTTTTGTGTGCCCCTAAAATACATAAATGTCCACATTGTTATGTTAGCTTGTTTCGGGTTAGTCGTTATTGTCCATCCTGTAAATTTGATATTACATCTTATTTGGTTGAAAACAGTCAACAATATTCACCTGAACAATTCCAGCTACGCAAAAAACAATATCATCAACTTACTACAAAAATATTAGTTATTTTGAGCATCAGTGTTTCAATATTTTTACCTAGTCTATTTTTTATAATCGACAGCGTGCTTATTACAATAATAATGAAAATATTTTATTTGATTTTGTTTTTCTCTCTTACAGCAGCTGTGGCGTTCTATTTATTAGGAATAAAGTGCTTAGTTTGTGGATCAATCAACATATATGGTAGCGACCAATATTGCGTACACTGTGCAACTCCATTCAAATAATATATTTTGTAAATAAAAAAGCCCTATCCCACAACATGCAAGATAGAGCTTATCAACATACCAACCCGTTACTTTTTAATCATCGTCATCTTCGTCTTCATCATCGTCATCCTTATAATCATCAGGATTCGCAATGATTTCTCGATAGATTTCAACTCGATCATGTTCTTGCAATACCGCGCTTAACTTCGTCGTTTTGCCGTAAATACCGACTTTTTGTGAATCTAAATCAATACTGGGTACTTTAGTTAAAATACCCGATAGCTCAATTGCCTCTTTGACCGTACTGCCTTCAGGCACTTCCAAACGTAGCCAAACCTGTTGCCGCATATCAGCATAAGCTACTCCAACGTTCATGCTGTTCTCCCTATGAAATCGCATTGTTATGCCGCCTGTGCTACTGCTGCTTGATTCGCTTGCTCAAGACGTGCATCTAACACCCGTTTACCCGCCATCAAAAAGCCCATGACCAAAAATCCCCCTGGGGGTAAAATCATAATCAAATAACCTTTGTAATCAGGGATTAGAGTCAATTCCATAAACGCGAAACTTTGACCTAATAACAATGATGCATTGGCGAATAACGTACCGCTGCCGATGATTTCACGAATTGCACCGAGCAACACCAACACCCATAAAAAGCCCAAGCCCATCATCAAACCATCTAACGCTGCTAATTTGACAGGGAAACGCGAAGCAAATGATTCAGCACGCCCTAAAATCATACAGTTAGTCACAATCAACGGAATGAATAAGCCCAATACTTTATACAAATCATGCACAAACGCATTCATCATCATATCAACAATGGTCACCGTCGCCGCGATGAGCAAAATAAACACGGGAATCCGCACTTCTGGGGTAATAATCTCACGCAATAACGAAATAATCACACTGGTCGCTACAATCACAAGTAAAGTTGCCAAGCCCATACCTAAGCCATTGGTAGCACTGGTCGTTACCGCAAGTAAGGGACACAAAGCCAAGGATTGAGCTAAGACGGGGTTGTTATCCCACAGCCCTTCACGCGCAAGAGTTTTATATGTCATTTCCATCGCTGGTTACCTCTTCGGTTTGACTGGGACAGGTTCTGGTTCAACTTCTACAGGTTCAGGCATCGGCTTTTCGATAATTTGCACTTTGTGTTGCTCGAAAAAATCCAAACCCCCTTTAACCGCTTTCACATAAGCTCGTGGAGTAATGGTTGCACCAGTGAATTGATCGAAAATACCACCATCTTTTTGCAGTGCCCAGCCTGCATCATCTGGATTGTTGACGGATTTACCATTGAAACTTAACACCCAGTCATTTCTAGCTAATTCAATTTTGTCACCTAATCCGGGGGTTTCAGTATGGCTCAAGGTTCTCACCCCTAAAATCTCGCCATTCTTATCCACACCCATAATCACCCGAATATCACCCGAGTACCCCGGTTCTGACACTTCAAATGCTGCCGCCATCACCATGCCGTCTTTTCGAGCAATAAATACGGTTTTGGTTTCGCCTGTTTCCAGCGTAATCGGCAATTGTTCTGCGAGTAAATTACCTTCATAATGCTGTACTGGAATCACTTGAACTAATGAAGCTCGTTGCTCTTCAGCTAAGGCATGTTCAATCGCGCCGCGCGTTTCGACATGGGCAATTACCAACGCCGCACCTGATAAAAAGCCAATCCCACCCAACAACATACTGTGATATGACAGCCGATTTCGATACGAAGGGATTTTGGCAGCGGTTTTTTGTAAAGCCATGATTTACCCTTTATTATTTACTGGTTGCGCATCCAACGGACGACCTCGACGATCACGCCCATAAATACGCGGTCTGACATAATGATCGATCAACGGTGTAATCGCATTCATCAGCAACACCGCAAAGCCCACACCTTCTGGGAATGAACCCCATGTGCGAATCAGATATTCAAATAAGCCAATACCGATACCAAATAAAATCCGCCCCTGATTGGTCGACGGCGCGGTCACAGGATCAGTGGCAATAAAGAATGCAACTAATAAAGTCCCACCATTGAAAACATGAAACAGTGCATTGGTGTAGTGATCGGGGTCAATAAAATTAAATAGGGTTGCCAACATGGCGAGCGTACAGAGCATCGCAACAGGAATTTGCCATGTGATAATGCGTTGATAAATCAGATAAGCACCACCTGCTAAAATCAACAAGCCAGAGGTTTCACCTAAACTACCCGCAGTCCAACCAAATAAAGAAGACCAATAACTGTAACCGACTAAACTTTCAGATACAGTATGATTTAAGGTCATTTCAGTTTTGACATGCCCAAGCAAACTGGCACTTGAAACCGCATCAAAATGTTGTGTTGCACCGCCAAAAGTAATTGCAAGTGAGTCTAAAAATCCGGGAGCATTGCTAGAAAATAATGGTGCGGGACTAATCCAAGTGGTCATTTCCAAAGGAAACGCGACTAAGAGCATGACCCGTGCGAGCATCGCAGGATTGAATACATTTTGTCCAATGCCACCGTATAAATGTTTGCCGATGATAAGTGCGAAACTAATTCCAATTACGGGAATCCACCAAGGTGCCCAAGGCGGTAAAGTCAATGCGACTAATAAACCTGTAAGAACAGCCGAGCCATCGTTTAAAAATAATTTAACGGGTTTGTTTGCAATATAAAGACAAGCCGCTTCAACACCGATTGCAGTGACTAAGCTAATGATAAGTAAGTTAAATGCAGGCCAGCCAAACAAGTACACCCCGAATAACGCAGCTGGTATGGTTGCCAAAATCACTTGGCGCATCACCCAAGGTACGGACGCAGGTGCATGAATATGCGGGCTGCTGACTATTGTGCTTTGCATGGTTTTAGCCTATTTTAAAAAATTCGACTAAAAGCTTATCAGCATGGATTATGCCCGAATGATTACATTTTAAAAATCAAATTGTTACAAATAAAAAAGCGGAATTTGTAAGTTTTGTAACATACGATTGTTAGGGGTAAATTCTGTTTTGTCATGAATGGGACAATCTTGATTTTTGCTAACAAAGTTGTATTGCAATTCATTATTTATCAAAAGACTTTGTCGTTTAATACAATTAATGGGATGTATAGGTTTTGATATGTTCGTATTTTATTGAAATATATTTCATTTCCCAAAAAAATCCTTTAATATTATTCAAAAAAACCTTATAAATATTTTATATCATTATTTTGATTTTAATATATTATTTACAATAGACCATCTACCACTATCACAAGACCAACACATCATAGCATTACTATATTTTATCTAACCTATCCGCTAGACTGATAAACAACTTTGTACAATCTTTTTAAGGACACGGCTCATGCGACTGATATTCTATGCCTTGCTACTTTGTCTGACTTTTCCCGTTTATGCAGAAGAACCACCCAGTTTTCTGTTTTCATGGGGAGAAGAAGGCGACCAACCTACGCAATTTGAGAACCCAACTCGTATCAATCAAGATCGACAAGGCAATCTCTACGTACTGGATAAAGGCAACTTCCGTATTCAAAAATTCACCGCACAAGGGCAGTCACTGGCTACTTGGGGCAAAGAAGGCAATTTACCGGGACAATTTGTCAATCCTACTGATATTGCAGTTGATAATATTGGCACAGTCTATGTGTTAGATGCCGAAATTCCTCGAATTCAAATGTTTAACCCAGAAGGTCTATTATTGCGCCAATGGGAAGCTAAAGACAGTAGTTTTATTGCAGAATTAGCTGATCCGCAAGCGATTGAAGTGGATGGGAATGGTTATGTTTATGTGTTAGATACAGGGAATTTTAGGGTTGTTGTATTTACACCTGATGGTGATTTTAACTATACCATAGGTCAAAGGTATGACCCTAATGATCTTGAGGCTAGCAATGCAGAAGGCCGATTTATACGTCCAGTTGATATGGCCTTTAATCGCGATCAGCGGCTGCTTTATATTGTCGATAGTGAAAAAAATGCGCTGCAATACTTTAGTACAGATGGCAACTTTCTAGGCACATTTGGTGGTAACTCAGAAGAAGACAGTTTAAACCAACCTAATAGTGTATCCGTTGATGCAAAAGATAATATCTATGTCACCAATGCAGAAAGTCATGTGATCCATAAATTTAGCCCACAAGGTGAATTGCTTAGTGTTTGGGGTGGTGAAGGAGAAACCGAGGGACTGTTTGACCGACCTTCAGGGATTGCTACATTAGGCCAAAGTATTTATATCTCTGATGCACTTAATGAGAGAGTGCAAGTATTTGGTCAAAGCTATTCTTTACAGTTAGGAAAAGCGGTTGGCTCAGGGTTCGGTTCAATTGTTTCATCTGAAGGGCAAGTCTTATGTGATGCAACATGCAAACAGGTTAAATTAAATTTCCCGCAAGTGACCACTTTAAGTTTAACTGCCACTCCTGATGAAAATAGTATTTTTATGGGTTGGGAAGGTGATTGCACAGGTTCAGAACCAACTATCAATGTGACAGTAGAACAAGAAACCCAGTGTCGGGCTAAATTTAAAGACAGTGCGTTACTCACTGTAAATAAAGTGGGTTTTGGGGTTGTGTTGGCGACAGATGTAGCAGGTGAAACATTAGCATGTACGCCCAGTTGTCGAGGTGGTTATCAACAAGGGGATACAGTGACCTTAACTGCAGTTGCAGGTGATGATGAGGCTTTTGCATATTGGGTCGGCGATTGTCTTGGTATTGAAAATCCTAAATCAGTTACTTTAGATGAGGCTAAATCATGCACCGCCATTTTTAGCCAATATATATCTACAGCCGCAGGTACAGGCACTGCAGGTTTAACCGAAGACACAACTCACGCCAGCTTAGTACAAATGAATTCACCTTATGCCGTTACGATTATTGATGAAGGTGAATTACTGATTGCAGAACGTGATAATCATTTAATTCGCTCTGTTAATAAATTGGGTACAACAGAAATTTTCGCAGGTACAGGTGTTGCGGGTTATAGCGGTGATGGTTATGAAGCGACTAGCGCAAAATTAAATTTACCTTCAGATATTACAAGCGATCAACAAGGTAACATTTATATTGCAGATACAGGTAACCATGTAATTCGGATGATTACGCCTGATGGTGTGATTACCACAGTTGCGGGCACGCCTCGTATCAGTGGTTATAGCGATGGTACACTCAATGCGTTTGATGCACGTTTTAACAGTCCGATGGGGATTGAGTTTGCAGGCGGTAGTTTATTTATTGCGGATACGGGCAATAGTTTAATTCGACAGCTCACAGGTGAAACCGTATTAACACTTGCAGGTAATGGTGTAGCGGGCTATTTAGATCATGATGACGCTTTGCAAGGGCAATTAAATCGGCCTCAAGATGTTATGGTTAGCCCAGAAGGTACACTATATATTGCAGATACCAACAACCGTGTGATACGCGAATTAGTTGATGGCGCATTACAAACTATTGCAGGTAATGGGACATCTGGCGCAGTTGCAGAAGGCAGTTTAGCATTAGAATCAGCAATGGGTACACCTGTTGGTTTGGCCAATGGCCGAGGAGGTGTGACTTATATCGCTGACTCTGAATATAATGCTATTTGGATGCTGTCTAATCGACGGATTTATAAATTGATTGGTCTGGGTGAAAATGCCGATTATCAATTGGCTTCGGCTGCAGGCTTAAATTCTCCGATGGGATTAACCGTGTCCAAAGAAAATATTTATGTCGCTGAAGCAGGCAATCATAAAGTGCGTTTGATTGGAGCACTGCCTGAAGGAACGCGTACATTTTTCTCTTTACCACCGTTTGCTGATGATCCGATTCAGTTGACGGCCAATGTCCCAGTAAATACACCCATTGACACTAATATTAATATTTACAATATCGGACTTACCGATTTAACCATTGATTTTATTAGCTTAGAAGGCAAACATGCAACTGAATTTTCGGTGGTTACCCCTTTCCCGATTAATCTAAGTCAAGGTACAAATGCACCACTGACGGTACGCTGTGCACCTACAGATATTGGTGCAAGAAAAGCGTTACTGAGATTATCCACAACTGATGAAGAACTGCCTGAAGTACGATATGAACTTTATTGTGCTAATACACCTGTATTTGCTTCTCGACCTGATAATGGTGGATTGATAGATTTCAATACTGTTGGTGTAGGACAACCTTCTGAGAAACGCTTATTGATTGGTGAGCGTGGCGCGGGTGATGTTCAAGTCACTTCTGCCGAAATTGTTGGGGAATTTGCCGATCAATTTACCGTCTATAGTTTAGAACACAGCTTTCCAGTTGTTATTGCAGATGGCAGCGAACCCCAAGAATTATTTGTACAGTGTAACCCTCAAGCCATTGAAAAATATGAAGCAACACTTGTATTAGCGACCAATGATCCGACACAGTCACAACCAGCTTATCATTTATCTTGTCAAGGTGTTGATGCAGATACTGAATTTGGTTTTTTACATATTGATACCAGTGGTGGTGGCGTTGTTGAACGATGTGGAGAATCTTGCACTAAGAGCTTTGCGTTAGATACTTTGGTTTCTTTAATCGCTAAACCCGAATCAGGTTGGGGCTTTTTAGGTTGGTCAGGCAGTTGTGATGCAGAAGGTAAAGTACTGATCGCAGAACAAAATGAGTGTGTTGCCCACTTTGCTCCATTGTCACCGCAGTCTGGCGATATTGATGGTTTGTATGTGAATTATGGCCAAACATCTGAAAATTTACGAATTGAACAACATGGCAGTATTTCAGGCGGCAAGTTAGCAGGTAAAAATACTAATGAAGGTTGGGTTTCCAATGTTGAGCTAGAGCAAAATTCACGCATCGAAGGTGGCAATATCAGCGGCTTCAACGTCAACAATGGCACGATGTGCGATTTACGTATTACGAATTATTCCGAAGTGTCAGGCGGTGAGTTTTGCGGTGAAATTGAGAATGATGGCATTTTACATGATGTAGAAATTAATGAAACAGGTAAGGTGTCTGGTGAAGGCCGTTTCGAAGGTGTGGTTGTGAATAATGGTGAAATGTGCGGTACGTTAGAGCTGGGTGAAGATACCTATATTTTAGGCGGTGAACTGGGTTGTGAAATTGAAGGAGATAGAGACAAGCCTGCGATTATTGGTAAATCTAAAATTCAGGAAAATGCGGTATTAGAAAATGTATGCTTAACGGCAACTGTTGAGTTGGGTAACAATGTCTCATTGGCGAATAATGTGACTTATAACCGCAATACAGGTGATTTGTCATTGCAAAGTTTTTGTATCGAACCTGAAGAATTGGAAACATTTGATCAAAGTCGGATGCGTGGTACAGAAGAACAGGCATTTGCGACATTTGATAATGAGCATCTTGAAGCTTTAGCAGAGGATGCATTTGAAGCCATGACGGAAGTGCAAATTGCTGAGTTTGAGCAAATCGCATTGGAGGGCATGAAGCTGGAGCAGTTTGAAAAATTGCCACCTCAATCTTTAAAAGGTCTTGATCGTAATAATATGGGTGGTTTACCGCCTGAAGCAATTGGGCGTATGGAACGTGAACATTTAGATGCTTTGGATATTGAGGATTTCATTGAGTTGCCTGAGGAAGAAATTGCAGAGTTCATGACCAACTTTAATGCTGATATATTTACAGTAGATGATATTGATGAATATTTACCTGAAGATTGGAGTATTGAGCAAGAAACAGGTGAATTAATACCGCCAGTTGGCGCGAAACTCGCGTGTAAAGCATTGCCTCCTCCACAAGATTTGCCACCAAATGTTATTTTGCCTGATAAAAAATTTGATTTGAATACAGACTTAAGTTTAGGTGGTAAAAAAGCGGACAATACGATTTTGCAAGATTTTAATAGTGCAGCGGATGATGACAGTAATTTTAACCAACAAGATGATGGGGTGGTGTTAGGACAAATTAGTGGTAAACAATATGCCTTTATCGTGGATGTGAATAATGTACAGCAATTAGACACTGATGCAGAAACAGCCGTGACATCGGATGAAAGAGGCCAGTTTATTGTCACAACACCTGAACGGCAACAATTCCCATTATTGCCCGCACCCAAAAGCCCAACAGCATTAGCCACGGTATTAGGTGATGACAGCCAAGTGGAACTAAATGAATGGGGTGATGTGTTGTTAAAAGTTGACGGTGAGTATATCGTTGTTATCTTTGGCTCTGAAATTGAACAAGCTGAAGGTGAAACAGCTGGCTTTTATCCTCCAGATGGTGAAAACACTCGAGCCATTCGTGAAGGCCGCGTTGTCTATGATGATGGTACATCACAAACCACTTACCCCTCGGTTTTATATCCTGAAACATTTATTGGTTTATTGGAGCAAATAGAAGGGGCTGCAGGTGTTGTATATAATGTTGATGGTAGTTATTCCCTCAGTTATAACGGCCAATCTGTCAGCTTATTGCCAAACTATGGTGCGACAACACAAGGCTTAGATGAATGGGAACGTATTGACCCTAGTCTGGCTTTAGTGGATGGGAGTTTGCAATATAAGGTACAGGATACAGGTAATAACTTGCTTGTGACTGCTACATTGACGATTAGCTATAACTAGTAATGAGAAAAAAGTGCTGCTTCATAAATAGGTGGCACTTTTAAACATAGCTGCATAGATTTTACAAATGATATACACATCCATTGACGCATAATACAAGATTGTTAGGTATGGATGCGATGCTGTCCATGAATAACTAAATCTCTAACCAATCACGCCTTGTTTATTTACTTTCGACTAAAAAAATTTGTTTTTGGCTCTACTTTGAACCAGTCTTAAACTGTAAAACCATACTTTGACACTATGCTATTTTCTACTAATATAAGTATAAATATTTTTTATTTGCAGTATAAACTATAACTTATTGATACTAAAATATTAAATAATATGATATTTATCAAATACTTAAAAACCTTACGAAAATAGAGAAATTAGGTTATTTAAAAAATTTATAATTCAGTTACAATAGCTCATGCTATCAGCAACCAATACATATAATATAAAAAAATGAGCTATGACAGTTATTTAAGCTGTTTGGCAAATCATTTGCACATTTAAACAAATATAAAAAGTGCCTAGGGTGGAGAGACTTATATGCTGCAACTAACGGATTATACTGGTATTGAGACAGTATATCAGGGACAGGAAACGATTGTTTATCGCGCATTCAGCAAAACAGATAAGCAGCCTGTCATTATTAAAACATTAAAAACTGACTATCCTAATCCTAAACGCCTTGCACAATTTCACCACGAATACGAAATTACCCAAGGTCTAAATTTAAATTGGGTGATACAACCGCTTGCTTTAAAAAAATATGAAAATCGTTGGGCATTGATTTTTGAAGATATTGGTGGAGATTCTTTACAAAATGTATTACAAGATCAGCAATTAGATTTATTAACCACATTAAAAATAGCCATTGCACTTACAGATGGATTAGGGGAATTACACGCTAATAATATTATTCATAAAGATATAAAGCCCGCCAATATTATTGTTAATTTAGATAAGAAAAAAGTCAAAATTACAGATTTTAGTATTTCTTCACGTTTATCCTTAGAAAGCCAAGAAATTAATAACCCAAATTCGATTGAAGGCACGCTTGTTTACATGTCACCAGAACAGACAGGGCGTATGAATCGTAATATCGATTATCGTACTGACTTTTATTCATTAGGTGCATTATTTTATGAAATGTTAGCAGGTCATCCTCCGTTTCAGTCATTGGATTCTATGGAGCTAGTACACTGTCATATCGCAAAAAAACCCTTGCCGCCCATTGAACTCAATCCTGACGTACCCTACATGTTGTCAAAAATAACCATGAAGTTGTTATCTAAAACAGCAGAAGAACGTTATCAAAGTGCTTACGGCTTAAAAATAGATTTAGAAAACTGCTTGCGCCAATATGAAGAAAATCAAATAATTGAAGAATTTAATTGTGGTAGACAAGATATTTCAGATAAATTTCAAATCCCACAAAAACTATATGGCCGTGAGCAAGAAATACAAATCTTATTAAAATCATTCGACCGTGTTAGTCATGGACGCAGTGAAATGATGTTGGTTTCAGGTTATTCAGGCATTGGCAAAACTTCGCTTGTTCAAGAGATTTACAAACCCATTACCCAACAACGTGGCTATTTTATTTCTGGTAAGTTTGACCAATATAAACGCAATGTCCCTTATTTAGCTATTATCAATGCTTTTCAAGAATTAATTCGTCAGCTACTCACTGAAAATGAAACCCAACTTAAAAAATGGCGTGAATATATTTCTGACGCTTTAGGCCAAAATGCGCAATTGATTACCGATGTGATTCCTGATGTTGAATTGATTATTGGTACGCCTAATCCTGTACCTGAATTGCCACCAACAGAAGCCCAAAACCGCTTTCATATTACCTTTGAAAACTTTATTCGAGTCTTTGCACGCCCCGAAACACCATTGGTGATTTTTTTAGATGATTTACAATGGGCTGATGTGGCTTCATTGAAATTATTGCAAATTTTGATGACGGCGCACGCCAGTTTCCATTTAATGCTGATTGGTACATATCGCGATAATGAAGTTACAGAGTTTCACCCATTACTGCTTGCAATTGAAGATATTAAGAAAACAGGCACATTGGTTCATCAAATTTCGCTTGCACCTTTAGAGTTACCCAGTGTTAATCAATTGTTAAGCGATGCACTAAAGCGAGAGTTATTTGATACAGAAGCACTGGCTAAATTGATTTTGGATAAAACCCATGGTAATCCATTTTTTATTGAAGAATTCTTAAAATCTTTACATGAAGCAAAATTACTAACGTTTTCTTATCAGACATGGTCTTGGCAATGGGATATTAACCATATCAACAATCAAGATTTTACTGAAAATGTTGTTGAATTTATGACAGATAAAATTCGCCAGCTTGAGCCAGAAAGTCAGAAAATTCTACAACTTGCTGCCTGTATTGGTAATCGATTTGACTTACGTACTTTAGCGATTGTGTGCCAAGATACGTTGAGTGATACATTAGAAAATCTAACCGAAGCCACCAATGAAAATTTAATTATTACCTTAAATCATGAAGAGCTATCATTAGCGATTTATCAGCTATCCAATTTTGCAGAAGAACAGCTAGATGAAAACTTCACGATTCAATACAAATTTGGCCATGATCGGATTCAGCAAGCTGCTTACTCTTTGATTCCTAAAGGAGAAAAGCAGGCTATTCACCATCAAATTGGCCGTTTACTATTAGAAAACACGCCAACTAATAAACGTGATGAAAAGTTATTTGATATTGTCAATCAGCTGAATTTAGCTACGGACTTAATTGTAACTTTTAGTGAAAAAGAGCAATTAGCCCAACTGAATCTTGTTGTAGGCAAAAAAGCCCAGTCTGCAGTGGCTTATGAAGCGGCTTTGCGTTACTTAGTTGCAGGTAAAAATCTACTACCTCGAGATAGCTGGGAACGTCAGTATGATATGACGTTGGCTTTGACTGTAGAAAGTGCTGAAGCGGCTTATTTGAATGGTGATTTTGACTTGATGAATGAGCTGATTCATGAGGTTTTAACCCATGCTCAAGCCTTACTGGATAAAGTCAAAGTCTATGAAATTAAAATTCAAGCATTGGTTGCACAAAATCAATTGGCTCAGGCTGTTGAAACTGCGTTATTCATTTTAAAACAGCTAGATGTACATTTTCCTAAAAAGCCACAAAATTACCATATTTGGATGGATTTAATGCGTATCCAATATAAATTATGGGGACGGGAAATTGCTGACTTAAATCAATTGCCTGAAATGCGTGACCCACAAAAACTAGCAACCATGCGTATTATGTCTAGTGCAGTGATGCCTGCGTTATTAACCAAGCCTGAGCTTTTCCCACTTTTGGTATTTCGCCTTGTCAACGACTCCATTCATCATGGTAATTCGCCTGTGTCCGCTTATGGTTATGCGAGCTATGGGATGTTTTTATGCTCAAAAATAGGCAATATCAAAATGGGGTATGAATTTGGTAAATTAGCCCTAGACCTTGTTGAGCACTCTCATACAAGAGATTTGAAAACACGCATATTAGTGATGTTCAATGCGTTTATCCGCCACTTTAAAGACCCATTAGAAGAATGCTTGCCCCCTTTGATTGATGCGTATCATATTGGCTTAGAAACAGGTGATTTAGAATTTACTGCCCGTGCTGTCAATTTATACTCATATTATTCATATTTTTCAGGTCAAGAATTGTCTCAAGTTGAGGACACAATGAATACCTACACGGGAGCAATTCAGCGGCTGAAACAAGAAGAAGTATTAGTTTACATTAAGTTATACCGACAGTCCGTTTTAAATTTGATGAGTGATGCAGAGCAGCCTTGGATGTTGTTGGGTGATAGTTACAACGAAGAAGAAATGCAAAAATCCCTGCAATATGCGAATAAAACGGCCAAATGTCACTATCATATTAACAAGTTGATTTTAAGTTATTTATTCCATGAATATCAAGAAGCAGCCAGTCATTCATTATTAGCTGAAAATTATATTGACAGCGTTTTAGGCTTATTAGCGATTCCTATCTTCTATTTTTACGACTCTCTGACTCAGCTCGCACTTTATCACGAGGTGCATAAGTTTCAGCAAGAAGTGATTTTAAAGAAAGTACGCGCCAACCAGTACAAAATGAAACGTTGGGCAAAACACGCGCCTTCTAACTTTTTGCAAAAATATTATTTAGTTGAAGCAGAACAGCACAGAATTTTAGGTAATACCGCCAAAGCCATTGATGCGTATGACTATGCGATTGACTTGGCAAAACGCCATGCTTACCTCAATGATGAAGCTTTATCACATGAATTGGCGACTCACTTTTATCTCGCATTAGGCAAAAATTTAATTGCGAAAACCTATTTTCGTGAAGCTACTTATTGTTATTTACGCTGGGGGGCAACACGTAAAGTTAAGGAATTAGAAGAAAAATATCCAGAGCTATTACCACCTGTTGAAAAACCGTTTACAACCATGAATAGTTTTCATACCACAACGACGCATGGTAAAGCGTATACCACTATCAATAGCACTACGACAGGCTCTAGTACTTCGTTTGACATGATGACGATTATGAAAGCATCGCAAACTTTATCAGGTGAAATTGTACTGGATAGGTTAGTGCAAAAGCTGATTCATATTGTAATGGAAAATGTAGGGGCGGAAGAAGCGTGGTTGATTCGTAATGACCAGCAAGATTTAACTATCGAGGCTTATGGCTATGTGGAAAAAGGCGAAGTGTTTGTTTCGATAGAGTCTGAATCAGTTGATGATATTGATAAAGAAGGCTCTAAACGTTTGCAATTAGCGAAAAATATTGTGAGCTATGTTGCCCGCACCCAAACCCCTGTTGTGTTGGATAATGCAATTGATGATGAATTATTCGGTACAGATAACTATATTCAGCAAAAACAACCAAAATCAATTCTGTGTGTGCCTATTTTGTATCAGAATAAATTAACGGGCATTATTTATTTAGAAAATAACTTAGCGACAGAGGCATTTACACCAGAGCGTTTGATTATGCTCAAGTTGTTGTCAACACAAATTGCGATTTCTTTAGAAAATGCCTTGTTCTATGAAAAATTGGAAAGTGCTCGCTTTGCTGCAGAAAAATCTCATAAATTAGCAGAAAAAGCCCGTCAACAAGCAGAAGCGGCAAATCAAGCAAAAACCACTTTCTTGGCTAACATGAGTCATGAGTTGCGCACCCCATTAAATGCAATTTTAGGATATAGCGAAATTATTCGTGATGACGCAGAAGACATGGGCTATGACGACATCATGCCTGACTTGGATAAAATTCAAGCGGCAGGTAATCATTTAGTCAATATTATCAGTGATATTCTGAATTTATCTAAAATTGAAGCGGATAAGATGGATTTACAATTAGGCGATTTTCATATTGATGAGCTTATTGAAGAAGTATGCAATACCATTCGCCCGATTGTTGATGTAGAAGGCAATCAACTTGAAGTAGAAAAAATGGATGATTTGGGTGAGATTCATTCTGATTATCATAAAGTATCGCAAATTTTGCTGAATATTTTGAATAATGCGGTGAAATTCAGTGAAAAAACCAAAGTGATCTTCACCATTAATATGATTACAGATGGCCAAACCGAATGGCTAGAATTTAGCGTGACTGATTTTGGTATTGGGATTCCTGCCGAACGTTTAGATAAAATCTTTGAGCCATTTACACAAGCGGACAATTCTAGCACCCGTTCTTATGATGGCACAGGCTTAGGGTTAACAATTAGTAAGCGTTTCTGTGAAGCATTGGGTGGCACGATTGAAGTAGAAAGCGAGATTAATCAAGGTTCTACATTCATAGTACGATTACCTAGAAAAGCTTAAGACAGTGTCACATTGTAATAATTAGAGGTATAAACTGAATTTCGTATATAAACTAGAATGTTGTTTTGCCTCTTAAAATGGATGATTTAAAACTCCCCTCAAACCATTGTTACAGCATACCTATTTATAAATAGCGTTTCATAAGTTTCAAATGTCATTCAAGCCGTTACACGAAAAACGAAAAGCGTTATACTAGTCACCACCATAACAAGGACGCTTGGAGCATATCGTGGCAACTACACCCAGTACTTTTCAAGATTTGATTTTGGCCTTACAAACTTATTGGGCAGAAAAAGGCTGTGTTTTACAGCAACCTTATGACATGGAAGTGGGCGCGGGCACATTCCATCCTGCCACTTTTTTACGTGCGATTGGCCCTGAGCCTTGGAGTTCAGCTTACGTACAACCTTCTCGCCGTCCAACTGATGGGCGTTATGGCGAAAACCCTAATCGTTTACAGCATTACTATCAATATCAGGTTGTTATCAAGCCATCACCTTTAGATATTCAAGAACTTTATTTAGGTTCGTTGAAGATGTTGGGTATTGATCCGCTAGTGCATGACATTCGCTTTGTGGAAGATAACTGGGAATCTCCAACTTTAGGCGCATGGGGCTTAGGTTGGGAAGTATGGTTAAACGGCATGGAAGTTACACAGTTCACTTATTTCCAGCAAGTGGGTGGTATCGAATGCAAACCTGTCACGGGTGAAATCACTTACGGTTTGGAACGGATTGCGATGTATTTGCAAGGAGTTGAAAGTGTATTTGATTTGGTGTGGACAGATGGCGAGTTAGGCAAAATTACTTATGGCGATGTATTCCATCAAAATGAAGTGGAAATGTCGACTTATAATTTTGAGCACGCACCTGTTGATGATTTATTCAGAAATTTTGATTTATATGAAGCGGAAAGCCAACGTCTAATTGAAGCAGATTTGCCTTTGCCTGCTTATGAAATGGTATTGAAAGCATCACATACTTTTAATTTATTAGATGCACGTCACGCCATTTCGGTCACTGAACGTCAACGGTTCATTTTACGGGTTCGGACATTGGCCAGAGCAGTTGCACAAGCTTATTATGATAGACGTGAATCTTTAGGTTTCCCAATGTGTAAAAATTAGTTCAGTATCTTCGTGAGCTTTAGGGTTGGTAGTTTGATTTTATGTTACATAACAGATTGCCAGTCCTAAAAATAGAATACGGAGTATAATCAATGATGAGTGAAATTGAGTTAAAGCTACTACAAGAAATTGCAGAGCTAAAAAAGCAAGTTGCCTCGCTTAAAGGTGAAGAAGAAAAAACACCAACGCCTGTCTATCAATATAGCAAAATTCGAGATATTGAACTAAAGCAATTAGTTGATATTAAACAAAAAATAGATGAGTGTGTTTTCGATAACTGGTTCAACAATAAAATTGAAATTGATAGTACAGTTGAGACATTTTTAGCACATTTGATTAATGATAACAAATATTTAATCGAACGCTACAATGAAGAAGATTTAAAAGTATATTATATCATTCCTTTGCTAAGTAAAATTAATTTTCTTTTAAGAGACAAAGAAATACGCGGCTTTTATGAGTTGCCCATGCGTTATGCAACTGATCGATTTATTTTAAATGGCACAGTAGATTTTGTGGTATCTGAAGGTCTAATTGAAAGTAAAAAGCCCTATTTTTTCATTCAAGAGTTCAAACGCAGTGAAGAATACGGCAATCCGAGACCGCAATTATTGGCAGAACTGATTAGCGCAGTTGAGTTAAATGATTGGACATGTATCAAAGGAGCTTATATTACGGGTGGAAATTGGCACTTTGTCATCTTGGAAAAACTAGCCTTGCATCAATATCAATACTTTATTTCACAAAACTTTGACTCGACAAAAATAGAAGATTTAAAAGCGATTTACAAAAACCTGTTATTTGTTAAAAATGAAATACTTGCCATGGTAGAATAAGCTTATCTATCGAATTTGATGATGAGCTATATTCAAAGATCAAACAACTACCGAATGCTATTTATTCAAGCGTTCTTTTCGCACAAACATGTACAAATATCTCCTACTTTTTCTATTTTTATTAACAGCTTGTGCACCGCCGCAACCAGAGCGAGAGCAAACCATTCGTTTTGGCTTGGAAAGTGCGCCCGTCACACTTGACCCACGTTTTGCGACCGATGCCGCATCTGCACGAATTAATCGCCTAATTTATCGTTCACTCATTGACTTTGATTCGAACCGTCAACCGATTGCAGACCTTGCAACTTGGGAACAATTATTACCTACTCATTACCGTTTTAACTTGCGTCCCCCAGGGTGTGAATTCCATAACGACCATACATTGAATGCGTATGATGTCAAAGCCACTTATGATTTTATTTTAGACCCTGCAAACGCCTCACCGCACCGAGAAGCATTTAAATCGATTCAAGAAATTGATGTAATCAATGAAAAAACCATCGACTTTATTTTGTCTCAGCCAGATAACTTATTTGTTGGACGTTTGGGGATTGGTATTTTACCCGCAGATTTAATTAAACAGAATCATCCATTTAACACCCATCCTATTGGCAGTGGTGTATTTAAGTTTGTCGATTGGCAAGATCATACTCGCTTAAAACTGCAACGCCTGACAGATCAACAGATGGTTGAATTTATCGAAGTTAAAGACCCCGTGGTGCGAGTTTTAAAATTGTTACGTGGCGAACTGGATATTTTACAAGGTGATTTATCCGCTGAGTTAATCACTTGGCTTGGTAAACGTAAAGAGGTACAGATACAAAAAGAAAAAGGTAGTAATTTCGCTTACCTTGGCTTTAATTTACAAAATGATACGACTAGCAATTTATTGATTCGGCAGGCAATTGCTTATGCTTTAAATCGAGAAGATATGATCCATTATGTTTTAGGTGATGCTGCCCGACCTGCTAGCAGTATTTTGCCACCCACTCACTGGGCAGGCCATCCAGAGTTACCGCTATATCCGCATGATCCAGAAAAAGCCAAGCAGTTACTAGCGCAAGCAGGTTATACCAAAGATAATCCTCTGAAACTCAGCTATAAAACGTCGACTAATCCTGTTCGCATCCGTTTAGCTACCGTGATCCAACATCAACTTAAACAAGTTGGGATTGAAATGGATTTACAAACCTATGATTGGGGTACATTTTACGGTGATATTAAAGCAGGCAAATTTCAAATGTATAGTCTGATGTGGGTTGAAGTCAAAATGCCTGATATTTTCGAATATGTGTTTCACAGCAATTCAATACCACCAAGCGGCGCAAATCGTGGGCGTTATATTAATCCTCAATTAGATCAGTGGGTTGATGAAGCTCGGCAAACTAATGATTTACAAAAACAAGTCAAATTATATCGCCAAATTCAACAACAGATTTTTGATGATCTCCCCTATGTGCCGCTTTGGTACGAAGATTATGTGTTAGTCACTCAGAAAATGATTGAACATTACACGTTATCTGCTGATGGCAACTATGATAGTTTGAAATGGGCAAAAAAAGTGCTACCAAGATGATAGTTTAGAATTATGAAGATGATATTATTTTAATTCTTTGTTAAAACAATATTTTTTATTCAAAACATCTAATTTTAAGCTTTACAAAGAAAAAATAAATATTAAGCTCGCTGATAACTGATAACTGATAACTGATAACTGATAACTGATAACTGATAACTGATAACTGATAACTGATAACTGATAACTGATAACTGATAACTGATAACTGATAACTGATAACTGATAACTGATAACTGATAACTG
>JAOXRS010000197.1 GCA_025800385.1 Candidatus Albibeggiatoa sp. nov. NOAA | reverse complement strand
CCGATAATATTTTGAAGCTTTCGTACATTTGAAAAATTATACCCCGTTCTAGACGGCTTGAATATTATACCCCGTTTTAGATCGGAGTCCCAAAAATACGACCCCGTTGGCCGGCACATACCCGTATAGCTATTATAAGGGAGTACCCCCCCGGGAATTAAAGGGCATTATTTATTTTACGTTTGCGACATCGTGTGCTTTCTATCAAACTTATGAATGCGATCATAAATCCGGAAACCAGAGAACTGGAATAAAAACCTTCGGGGCACGGACTATATCTGACAACAAACTCAATCCAGCCAGACATGGCCTCAAGCCCGGGAATCGAATCCTGGCTCAATGGTGATTGCTTGGCGATTAATCCAGGGACTGTGTTATTCAGGGTGGGTACCCCCTGATATAAGTCATACAGATATGTGCGGCAGCAAATGGTACGGTTTTTGAGCTGTTTTGGTCTGAAATAGGGTATGGTGTGTGCATTCTGATCTAGAATTGGCTACAGTTCACACCCCTTCGAATCCCCACCCAAATTTCAAGGGAGTACCCCCCCCAACTCACACACTGTATTACAACTGCGTGCCGTTGACTACCTGGCCTATGTAAAGTAAGAATTGCATCTTATGTTTGCGGTCACCGAAAATAATTAAACGTTTCCAAAGTCCCCCTCCAGATTTCTAGGTTTCTTTGACGTTCCCTCAGTTGTCCGAGGTGTCGCTGGCGGAGTATCTTGTTTTAATCGCGGTGATCGCCTTGGTGATTCAACTGCAATTGGAGCTGCTGTATCACTTCTTGACTCAGCAACGGTGGATGAAAGCTTCCTCTTCGTACTGTCAGGTAAAATACCGAGTGTTAAATGTTATAGTCCACTGATTACTCATTATGTAAATGTTACGATTTGTAACGTCATTTCAGCATTGCCCTGTCATCTTGGTTACGTATGGTATATTTGTCTGATGACTACCAGTGAGAAAACATCGACGGTTATGCAGTCTAGAGCCCAATTTGAAGTTTGTGTCGGCTGTTTGTTTTAACCGTAGACAAGCTTGTAAACATGCAAGCTAATGCACTTCCCAAAATTCGATCGAAAGTCATTCAACATAACTATATGGGAGCGTAGAAAGGTACCTCTGCGTTTACTTGTTCAAATAAGTTATTAATGTCACAGCGTGGGATGAGGTTGCCCTCCATCTCCGAACCAGAGGCTCGAGCTCATGTGTAAAACGCATGACAAAAATAAAAATAAAATATGTGAAGAATATTAAAATGTAAATATGACTAAAAAATGAGAATAGTCAAAATAGAAATGGGAACTTT
>JAOXRS010000155.1 GCA_025800385.1 Candidatus Albibeggiatoa sp. nov. NOAA | reverse complement strand
GGTCGCACAACCCACCGGTCATATAGAAGGTGGTAATATTAGGGCTGTGACAGCCTCAATGAGTTCTGCCATGCACCACCTCATGAAAATGGCAGCAATCGCCTTAGGCACAGATTCTGATTACATTTTGGCATTTTACCTATTCACACGGAAGAGGAAAAGGAAGTGGAGATATGGGCATCCATCTGTATGCCCAAATTTCCAGAAGTGCCATATTTATGATGCATGAAACCTAGGTATAAATGGATTCATATAATTATTAAATTGTTTATAGGCAATCATATGTGAACGCTGCATTTACTTACGTGGCTGTGCTCTGTATTTACA
This sequence comes from Candidatus Albibeggiatoa sp. nov. NOAA, assembly GCA_025800385.1. Lineage (GTDB taxonomy): Bacteria > Pseudomonadota > Gammaproteobacteria > Beggiatoales > Beggiatoaceae > Albibeggiatoa. The sequence continues at coordinate 229 of JAOXRS010000155.1, read as the reverse complement.
GGCCATAACACATTTATATTGGCAAAATAAGCATGCAAGCTACTTAAGATACATGGGTGTTTACAGTAATTTAGTACTCACAAGGCTGTTCTCAACATAAAACACTGGAAGCCCAGGGGATTTCAACTATGATATTTTGTGGTAGACTGTAAAACAGTCTCTCTCTTTGCTGGTTTTTCTGTGGTCCTGTCCTTGATATATCAATGCGTGATGCGGGAATGTGTGACTC
>JAOXRS010000101.1 GCA_025800385.1 Candidatus Albibeggiatoa sp. nov. NOAA | reverse complement strand
GATAGATTAAGTCTGCGATGTGTTCTTGTTTGTCTAGCAACGCATTGAGAAAACCAATCAGCAAGTCTTTGTTGGGTTCTTCGCCGAAGACTTTTTTAAATCCATAATCAGTAAACAGGTTGATATATTTATCATTCATTTGGGATGACCATGCTTTTTAAATGATGTATAAATTGTATATTAGCATGGGGTTAGGTGCTATTTGTTTAGCGTTGAGATGAAATTGTAAATCTTTTATTTTCCAAAGTATTATGATGAAGCTGAAAATAGCTAATTTAGGATAAACAAGATAGTGTACTTTAATCTCGCTTATCCTTAAAAATATATTATGCTCAAGACATTTGATTAGCACGCTTCACAAACTCACCTACCGTCGCCTGCAACATCGCTACCTGCTTCTTATCTTTTAACTGATCGTTATCATCAAAGGCTTGAAAACCGAAACTAATTGCAATTTGTGAAGGCACAACCATCACCCCAATATTACCCAACATCATGCGCAACGGCACAAGCCCACGCAACCCGCCAAATCCCCCAGGGGAAATTGCACTGATGGCAGCCACTTTACCGTTAAACGCAACCAAAGGCGGCTCATTTTCCTCATGTGGGCGAGAAATCCAATCTAATGCATTTTTTAACAATGCCGACATCGAACTGTTATACTCAGGTGAAGCAATGAAGAAACCATCATGTTCAACAAAAAGCTGTTTGAGTTTTTTTGCATTTTCAGGTAAGCCGCGTTCTGCCTCAAGATCACCATCGTATAGCGGCATCTCAAAATCTCTTAAATCGATATAAGTGACTTCTGCGCCTGCTTCTTGTGCCATGGTCGACGCGAGCTTTGCCAATTTCTTATTTAACGAATCCTTGCGTGCACTGCCTGCAAAAAACAGTAATTTAGCCATGATGATTGTCCTCAATGTTAGGCTACAGTTTTGTCAGTTGTGATGATAATGATTTGTACATCGTCAAGCGCGTTAAAATCTAAATGGTCACCACGCACAAGATCACCGTCTTGCACCGTTTCACCATTCAATACGCCGTGACCTCGGGTGATATATGCCATAAATTCAGTGTTTTTGGTGATTGCCTGCTCAGCCGATAATAAACCGACCTCGATAATGGTGTGACTATCTAATGTATCACGTTGATGTTTTACACCACCATAAATTCGGGTCAATTGATTTTGCGCCAAATTATATAATTTATAACTGGCGGCTTCTCCGCGTGTTTCAGGCAATACCCAAAGTTGTATCATGCGATTGTGTTTCGAGTCAGGATTGATTTCATTGTGATTAAAACCTTCACCGCCTGCGCGTTGGGCTTGTGCCTGATCGGTTTGCAAAGATTGACCATGTTCCAAAGACCCTTGATGCTCAATACGCCCTTCAACCAAAACTGAAATCACATCAATTTCTTTATGAGGGTGCATTCTGGTTTCACCATGGGGTTGAAAATGCGCATCGGCTAAATAAACAAAATTACCCAGCCCGTTCCATGTTCCGCTATCGCCACCAACACGCTGGTCTACGACAAGGCGATGTTCGGTCAATCCTGCAAATCCACCCAGTGGTAATTGATCTCGATGCAACATGTTCATGATGTACCACCTTTTTAAATCCATCGTTGAATAAAATATAAGGCTGTACTACACTTTTGTAAAGTAGGTACCTTTTAGTAACTATTGGACTTTAATCATGGCAATCACAAAATATGAACCCTCTTGTCCTATTGGAGGCACATTAAATGTTTTCGCAGGACGTTGGAAACCAGAAATTTTATGGCATTTGAAAGATGAGAAGATGCGATTTAATCAATTACAAAAATCTATTGGTGCGGTGTCACAAAAAATGTTAACCCAACAGTTACGAGAATTAGAACGCGATGGACTGGTAAAACGTACACAATATCCAGAAATTCCACCACGCGTAGAATATGAATGTACTGATTTAGCCAAAAGCCTCGAGCCGATATTTGAGGTGCTGGTGCAATGGCATGACAAATATGGTGATGAGGTAAGGCAAGCTCAGCAACGATATGATAATCAATGAACTACTAAAATAATGCTAAAAAGGGTAAAGCTGTTGAATGGCATTAGCATAGTTATGCTTTAGATGAACATGATAATGTCGTAGGATTAAATTTGCCTCGTTTGAGTTTATCAACATTGCTCCAGTTCTTGGTAAGCTCAGAGTATAGATCATGCTCTGGACACGATTGGTAGATTTAACAGTGAATAGCTTTTACGCTCGACCATGTTTACTTATACACATTAAAATCATAAAAGAGCAAATAATCTAAATATCATTTAAGCAAGTATTTTTATATATTTATGCGTAAAACTTTAGCTGCAAAATCACTTTTCTTTTAATTTCTTTTTAAATATCAGTTATTTCCAGAGACTAAGGCTATCCATTCTGTCTCAGCATAGAATGAAACCATTATAATACAAATATCAAACTAAATAAGATCAAATTATATTATAAATACAAGGGAATATAGAGTAGGCGCATTGGTTGCATATGATATTCGGTAGGCATTTTGCTTTTTGATAATAAATAAATTTGAAAATTAATGTCTTTTAACTAATAATATAACTAAATTGCCGAATCACTACGGGAGGCATGTCATATGAAACAAGATGCTTATCAACAAGCCCAAAAAGCTGTTGTAGAAGCTCTAGAATCTAATGCGATGGAGCTGACTTTCCCTCACTTTTGGGATAGTGAAGACGAGGAATCAGGCATATTTCAAGCCTTTTTTAAATCACTTAAACAATTAAAAAATTTACGGTTTTTAGATATTCAAGAATATAGATTCTCAACATTACCTGAATGGTTGACAGAATTAACTCAGCTAGAAGCTCTCACTTGTATTGATGGTAGGCTTGAGACGTTTCCAAGCTTTTTATACAAACTTCCTAACCTAAAAACATTGCATCTTGGTGGGAATAAACTCACATTAATACCCGAATCATTGGGGCAGTTTTCACAACTTGAGACCTTAAATTTATCTCGTAATCAAATTACTGAACTGCCTGACACATTGGGAGAGCTGACGAACCTTAAGCAAATTGAGTTATCACAAAATAAATTAACCCAATTACCTGACAGTATAGGGCAGCTTACGCAGTTACGTAGCCTGCATGTTTATGTGAATGCATTGACTTCTATACCAGATTCACTAGAGCAGCTTACGCAACTTGAAGATTTAATGGTCAGTGATAATCAACTGATTGCTTTACCTATTTCTCTAGGCTTTTTAACCGCCTTACAAAATTTTGATGCTTCATCTAATTATTTACATACATTACCTGATAGCTTTGGTCAGTTAAGTCAGTTGCAAACATTGTCAATTGAGCACAATGAAATTACCGAGCTGCCAGAAACAATGGGTAAACTCAACCAGTTATTACTGCTAGATTTATCTGATAATAAACTCACTACTTTGCCTGAATCTTTAAATCGGTTAACACAGCTTGTTAAGCTTTATTTGACAGGTAATGAATTCAGTACTGTACCCAATGCAATTCGTGGCATGACCCATTTAAATATGTTGGCGTTGGCAGGTAACCAATTGACTGCCGTCCCTGACTGGATTGGAGAATTGGCTGATTTGAGAGAACTTTATTTAAGTACCAATGAAATTGAAACGATTCCTGAATCCATTGGCCAACTTAATCAATTGGAAATTCTCAGTTGTGGTGGACATAAACGCTCAGATCATTCTTATTGGGGCGGCGATATGATGGAAAGGCATCAATTTGGTAATAATATTATTTTACTGCCTAGTAGTATTGGTTATTTACCTGCATTGAAAGAGTTAGACTTGCAGCATAACCCATTGGATTCTGGGTTAAATTTGGCATATAAACAAGGCTTGGATGCCGTAAAAAATTATTTGCGGACACATCATGTATAAATAACCCATCCGCATATGCGAGGTATTCAATTGCATACTTAGGATTGCTAGCTCAATAGATTGGCAGTCCTAGGTGAAATTTCTTACTTTCAGTATTCAAAATATTTCTTATGAATGATGGTAAGAAGTTTTAAGTTTTGCTTCATAGAAGTTAATCTTTTTTTGAGTAAATGTTGAGTTCCAAAGCTTATGAGTCTTCAATCTATAGTGAGTTTTGCTATTATGATTGATTGTCTAGTATGAATAGACAGTATAGGAAAAATAGAAGGCAGCAATGATGATTAATTGGGTGGAGCATAGCATGTTTAAGGTGTGGCTTGGAACAAGATTTCAGGATATGCAGGATTACAGCAACACATCCTGCCCATCCTATTATCCGTTTAATCCTGTTCCAAACATCCCATCCCATATCCTCGCAAAATATCCGCAATTTGTTCCGCCTCAGGGATACGCATTTGTTGTGCGGCGTGTAGGGCTTCGCACAGGAGTTGATTAGCTTCAAGACGGCGGCTGCGATATGGTGGCTTAAATTCCATCAGTAACATAGCTATTTTTGTTTTAGTTACTAATAGTCCTTGAGTATCATTAAGTTGTTCACAAATTTTTAAAACGTTTTCTTGGGTTGATAAAGCCTCATCCAGTTGGCCACGGGATTGTAAGATGTCGGCGATTTGACCCATGGTCACCGCTTTTGAGCGCACATCGCCAAGGCGTTCATAGACGGGCAACTCCTCTTGTTGACGAATCCGCAAAGCCTCATCCAGTTGGCCAC
>JAOXRS010000095.1 GCA_025800385.1 Candidatus Albibeggiatoa sp. nov. NOAA | reverse complement strand
TAATCAAAAGCCAGCATAAAATTTAAGCTGGAGAACGTGTAAATAAAGTAAGACTTGTAAAGCCAACACTATCTTGCAATTGCAAAAGGCTTTTCATCCTTGCTTCCATTGCACGTGTATGCACTTTGAACCTGGGAGCTAGCGACCATCAAGCTACAATTTTGGGTTTTCTCAAACATCAACAACATTGAAGAAATTCTCTTGCAAATGTTCCAGAGTAGTAGCTTGTCCTCGTGGGCTACTGTTTTTCTAGATGCACTAGCTAGCCCATTGCATACAAGGCTGTGCTCTAAGAAAATTTTTAGGGAGCCCTTCGGGCTCCCAGCCATGTCAACTAGGGTGCCCGGCACTCAAGGTTTGTCGCCCCCCCACCCCCCCACCAAAACATAATATTAATTTTCTCATGAATAATTTCATTAAATTATGCAAGCCATTAATCGCAAGGGCGTTGAATACGATTCATTACCCACCAATGTCAATGATACAGCATTAAAAAGGCAGTTTCCGTCTGGTCCGTTTGGTCAGGTTTGGTTATTACACTCCAGGCTACAAATAAATGTTTGCTGCTTTTCATATTTCCTTTCCAGCGTAAACACGAATTCTGTTAACGCCTGTTCGGATTCACCTTGCTTTATCTGGCGGTCCAAGAGATTATATAGTGCAGAAAGAGCTTGAGCCATCTCCTAGTTCTTCGCAAATCTCACATGTTTAGCAATTTGAGAAGCAAAGCTGTTGTTTTAGATCGATTCGGAT
>JAOXRS010000045.1 GCA_025800385.1 Candidatus Albibeggiatoa sp. nov. NOAA | reverse complement strand
AACTGGACAATGTCATACAGGCGAGAATCAGAGATATATGTACCGTATGGGAAGTACACAGCATTAACGAAATCTGCTGAGGATTCTAGCAATCATGAAAATACTAAAACTAAACAAGTAGCTTGGTTAGTTAGTAACTGCCGTTGAACCGAGCGGCAGGAGTATGTTAAGGAATTACAAAATCACATCAACGTTTCCATATATGGAGAATGCGGCGACAGTAAAAGTTGTCCCGGGAAACGTCCCTCGCCCCTCTGTAACGCGTTGCTAAGGAAATACAAGTTTTACCTGGCTTTTGAGAATGGTAACTGTCCTGGATATATCACGGAGAAATATTGGGAAAATGCGATTGATAACAACATTGTTCCTGTGGTGATGGGAGGGGCGGATTATAAAACGTTCGCAATTCCAAATTCATACATTGACGTACAAGACTTCGGTTCTCCAAAAAAACTTGCTGAATATCTGCTTTATCTCGATGGTAACGACACTGCTTACAGAGAATACTTTAACTGGAAGAAACACTATCAACACATAGCACCAAAGCGTGCTTGTACATTGTGCAAACAGCTTCATAACGAAAGTCTTTATTCACCGCCAAGGGTCTACTCAAATATGGCAATATTTTGGGACAAAAATCAGTGCAGAAAATTAGAGCTGATATAATAAAACAATTACCGTAATTATAACAGGAAATGTTCGCGACAGCTAAATGTCGCGATTTTGAAAGTACGATATTTACCAGATTGGAGAATGTGTTGAAAATTTCCTTTAATTAAACTATGATTGACTGTCTTTTTGAGCGAAATTTTCTGTAATAAAGCTATTGAGAGCTATCGATCTATTGATTAGTATAGGTAATCATAAGGGTTCGAGTTCAATTTGGGATAAATTTGCACGAGTGTGTTTTTCAAAAATCTCAAATTGCACCAGCTGCTTCAGCGAGTGCAATTTGAGATTATTGAAAAACTCCCGAGTGTAAATTAATCCCAAATTTAACGAGAAACCGTATGATTACCTATACTATGATTAATTATTAAAAATATATTGAATCGGAAGTCTTCGGGTGACCTTCGGCAATCTTCGGTAATCTTCGGAAGTCGTCGGATAATCTTCGGCGTTCTTCGG
>JAOXRS010000039.1 GCA_025800385.1 Candidatus Albibeggiatoa sp. nov. NOAA | reverse complement strand
GGGAATACCCTTGCCGCAATTTTATTACAACAAAATTTTAATGTAGGTATTGTCGAAGCCAGTCTAGAAAAGCCGTGGGATACAGATCAAGCTGATTTACGTACTTTTGCCTTAACCCGTGCATCTGAGCAAGTATTCCGTCATACGCAAACATGGGATGCCATGCAAGCCACTCGTATTAGCCCTTATGAACATATGCACGTTTGGGATGCAACGGGATCGGGTGAAATTCATTTTGATTGTGCAGATATTCATGAGCCTGCTTTGGGTTATATTGTTGAGCAGTCCGTGATTCAAAAAGCCCTGACGCAACGTTTAAACGATTTTGATAACCTAACCATGTATCGTCCTTTAAAAGTGGAAAACTTTGAGTTAGCTGGCTCAACCATGCAAGTACATTTAGATAACGGTGAAACTGTCAGCACACGCTTACTTGTCGGCGCGGAAGGGGCACATTCTTATATTCGTTATTTATCAGGCATTCCTTATGATATGCACGATTATGGTCAACAAGCCATTGTTGCTAATATTAAAACGGAATTACCGCATCAATTAACCGCATGGCAACGATTTTTACCAACAGGCCCTCTAGCCTTTTTACCGTTACAAGATAAGCATTGGTGTTCCATCGTTTGGAGCGTAGACAGCCCTCATGCATTGCGTTTGATGGATTTAGAGCAAAATGAATTTCACACTGAATTAGAAGCCGCATTTGAACATAAATTAGGCACGATATTAGATAGCAGTCAGCGCGTTGCCTTTCCATTACAAAGCCGAGTCGTTCGCCAATATGTGCAACCGCGTTTAGCCTTAATCGGTGATGCCGCACACACAGTACATCCATTGGCAGGTCAAGGCGTGAATTTAGGTTTATTAGATGCTGCGACTTTGGGTGAAGTGTTAATCAATGCCAAGCATGAAGATTTTGGGCAGAAAATGGTTTTAAGACGTTATGAACGTTGGCGCAAAGGGCACAATGCAATGATGGCAGGCGCGATGTATGGCTTTAAGCATTTATTTGGGCATTCAGCTCAGCCTGTGAAGTGGTTACGTAATATGGGCTTAAATTTGACCAATTCTAGCAGTATGGTGAAAAAAGTAATTATGCGTCAAGCAATGGCCTTGGAAGGGGATTTGCCGCAGTTAATTAGGTACTAATTATAAAGCGTATAAAATAACAAGCCTCCTACCCTTTCATCAATCTAATAATGAAGAATAGGAGGTCGGTACAAACTTAGGCCATTTTCTTAAAAATTAATGTACCATTCGTACCACCAAAGCCAAATGAATTACTTAACGCATATTCCATTTGCATTTGACGTGCTTGATGTGGCACATAATCTAAACCTGCACATGCTGGGTCTAAATCATCTAAATTAATCGTTGGTGGCGCAACTTGATCGCGAATACTTAAAACGGCAAATACTGCCTCAATACCGCCCGCTGCACCTAATAAATGTCCTGTCATCGATTTGGTTGAACTGACAGCTAATTTATCTGCTGCATCACCAAATGCTCGTTTAATTGCCATGGTTTCAATTTTGTCACCCGCTGGTGTAGACGTACCATGTGCATTAATATAATCGACTTGATCTGGATTGATTTCCGCATCGTTCATGGCATTGACCATACAACGTCTTGCGCCGTCACCATCTTCAGCAGGTAACGTCATATGGAACGCATCGCCACTCATGCCATAGCCAACAAGCTCAGCGTAAATTTTTGCACCACGTGCTTTAGCATGTTCATACTCTTCCAATACCACAACGCCCGCACCATCACTTAATACAAAACCGTCACGACCTGAATCCCATGGACGACTTGCACGCTCAGGGTCATCGTTAAAACCTGTCGATAAAGCTCGCGCTGCACCGAAACCGCCTAAACCCATTTCAGACGAAGCCATTTCTGCACCACCTGCAATCATCACATCCACATCACCGTATACAATCATACGCGCTGCATCACCGATGTTATGTGTACCTGTAGAACACGCAGTGACAATACCGTAGTTAGGGCCTTTAATACCATATTTAACCGACAAATTACCTGCAATCATATTGGTAATATTACTCGGTACAAAGAAAGGGGAAATTCTGCGAGGGCCACCTTTAAGGAAAGTAGCATAACCTTTTTCAATACCAGGGAGTCCACCAATACCTGAACCAATTGCCACGCCAATCCGCTCAGCATTGTCTTCAGTGATTTCTAAACCTGCATCTTCAATTGCTTCACTACTGGCTGCAATCCCATAATGAATAAAGGGATCCATTTTTTTCGCCTCTTTCGCTGGCATATATTGCGTGACATCAAAGCCATCGATTGTCCCTGCAATCTGACTTGAAAAACGCGACGTATCATAAGCAGTCATTTTTTTTATGCCGCTTTTGCCCGCTAATGCCGCTTCCCAGCTTGTCTTGACATCCAAGCCTAATGGCGAAATTGCCCCCAGTCCTGTAACAACTACACGTTTATATTTCACTGCGCTACCCCAAAATACAAAAAGGCCGGAGTGCCCGACCTACATCATTCTTAATATGGAGTGCAAGTGAACCGAAGCTCTAAAAAGCTTGTACTCCAAATCTAAACCAATGATAACACTAACTGTCTAAGTTTTTGTTAATGTAGTCAATAGCTTCTTGAACTGTTGTGATTTTTTCAGCTTCTTCATCAGGAATTTCTGTTTCAAATTCTTCTTCTAAAGCCATTACTAATTCAACAGTGTCTAAAGAATCCGCGCCTAAATCTTCTACGAAAGAAGAGCTGCTTTTCACATCTTCTTCTTTAACGCCTAATTGTTCTACAACGATTTTTGTGACACGATCTTCAATACTAGCCATGCTTTCCTCCACAAGCAGTTCGGACTGCTCAAGTTAACAAAAAGTTTAGTTGATAAAATTTGCTGCGCTGGCATTATGCCATATACATGCCGCCATTCACATGCAAAGTTTCACCTGTAATATAACTTGCTGCATTTGAAGCTAAAAATACTACAGCTGCAGCAATGTCTTGCACATCTCCTGCTCGATTCAGAGGAATATGTGTTAATAAATTGTTTCGATGTTCCTCAGGCAATTGCTGAGTCATATCAGTATCAATGAACCCCGGTGCAATTGCATTTACAGTAATGCCTCGACTGCCAATTTCTTGGGCTAGCGATTTTGTAAAACCAATCACACCCGCTTTTGATGCAGAATAGTTGGTTTGACCTGCATTACCTGTTAAACCTACAACTGAGGTTAAAGTAATAATTCTACCATGTTTTGCTTTCATCATTGCACGCAAACACCCTTTAGACATCCGATACGTGCCGTTCAAATTGGCATTCATTACATCAGTCCATTCATCATCTTTCATACGCATGAATAAGTTATCGCGTGTAATCGCAGCATTATTAACTAAGATGCTTGGCATTTCTTTGCCAAAGTCTTTAAATAAAGCATCAACAGATTCACCTTCCGCAATATTTAAAACTTTGCCAGCACCTTCAACATTGTTATCTGCCAAATATTGGCTAATTGATGCTGCACCGTTTTCGGAAGTTGCTGTGCCATAGACTTTTGCACCTGCCTCACCTAAAGCTAATGCGATGGCTTTACCGATACCACGGCTTGCACCTGTAACTAATGCTGTTTCGCCCGTTAAATCTAATTTCATGCCTCATTCTCCGCTGCCAAGGCTAATGCTTTATCCATGCCTGCTGGTGTATCCAACACAACTGTATTCATGGATTTGACAATCCGTTTATTTAAACCTGCCAATACTTTTCCAGGCCCTGCACTGAATAACGTGGTGATGTCTTGTTCTGCAATCTTTTGCACTGTTTCCACCCAACGCACGGGATTATACAATTGCTCTACCAATGCTTGTTGGATTTGTGCTGTATCGGTTTTAGTGTTGACATCAACATTATGAATCACAGGAATTTGTGGTGTATTCATGGTGACGGCTTGAAGTTTTTCAGCCATATTTTCTGCCGCAGGTTTCATCAAATCACAGTGAGATGGTACGCTGACATCTAACAACATGGCTTTTTTCGCACCTAATGTTTTTGCTGCTTCGGCTGCACGCTCAACGGCGGCTTTATTACCTGCAATCACAACTTGTCCAGGAGAATTAAAGTTCACCGCGCTGACGACTTCATTTTCTGCTGCTTGTTGACAGGCTTCTACTACTTTATCATCAGCTAAACCAATAATTGCAGCCATAGCCCCCACACCTTGCGGTACAGCTTGCTGCATGAATTGTCCACGATATTGTGCAAGTAAAACGGTATCAGCATAAGAAAGTGTTTCAGCACAGACTAAAGCAGTATACTCACCAAAACTATGTCCTGCCATTACGCTAGGTTTTGAGCCACCTTGTGATTCCCATACTCGCCAAATTGCAATCCCTGATGCAAGTAACGCAGGTTGGGTTTTTGCAGTTTGATTAAGTTCTTCAGCAGCCCCATTTTGTGAAAGCTGCCATAAGTCGTATTTTAAGACTTCTGAGGCTTCTTCAAATGTTTGCTGAACGATAGGATAAACGCTGGCGAGTTCTGCCAACATGCCTACGGCTTGTGAACCTTGTCCGGGGAATACAAATGCGTGTTTCATTGTTTTGGTTGTAAGCTTTTTAGTTTAAAGTTTTTAGTGTTTTTATATTTTAATCACGTCTAAATAGTACTGATATAGGATAAAATCAATGCTCTAATTTTTTCTTAATTTTAATAACGTCTTGTTCTGATAATTTTGTCAATGATGAAATAAAGGCAATATCCATATCTTTAAATAGTAATTCTTTTACCATTCTTTCTCTTTCTTCTTGTATGCCTTCTGTTTTGCCTTGTTGGATACCTTGGTTTCTTAATATATCATGCTCTTTTTGTATCGCTGTTAATAACATTTGCTTTACCTCACTTTGATTTTGATATACATGATTAAGCACATCATAATCCGCTTGCGCATGTCTGCCATGAATCACTAATTGTTCAAACCAGTTTAGCAGAATAGAGATTGCCTTTTTGTCTTCAGCTTTATTAAATACAGTGATTAATTCTTGTTTTAATAGTTCAATATCATAGTGTGCTTCAGCCAAAAATAAAGTTGAAACTACATTTTTTATTTTTAATAATTCTTGCTTGCTAAACTCATTTTCTGCAATTTTAAAGTAATCTAAATGCGGTATAAATGTATCAAATAAATTCGCATGTTCAATTAAATTTTTAATATTGGTTGGTGCTGTCCATTTTGCATCACCGTTATATAACACAATTGGAAATATGGGTGGCAATAAGTGAGCATTTTTATGTGCTGCAATATAGTCCATGTAGAAATTAGTCACATAACTTAGCATCCGCACAGCCATAAAGCGTTGAACCGTAGACTGAAATTCAACTAATATCAAAACATATGCAGGCAGGCGATTTGATTGCTTGAAGTGAACTTTATAGATAATATCACTTTCAGTTTCCTTGTAATGCTCTGAAACAAAGGACTTATCTAACTTTTCACAACGCTCAAAATCTAAATCTTGCACCCAACTTAAATGAACAAATGTTTCTAATAATTCTCTAAATATTGTCTTATTTGAAAATAATTTTTTATAACCGCAGTCATGAATATTCATAAAATTAGAACTTCAACAACACCGCACCCCAAGTAAATCCACCGCCAATGGCTTCAAGTAATAAAGTTTGACCTCGTTGAATCCGTCCGTCACGTACTGCAATATTTAACGCTAATGGGACAGAAGCCGCTGAAGTGTTACCGTGTTCTGAAACCGTAGTTACTACTTTTTCCATTGGGAAATGTAGTTTTTTCGCGGTTGCAGTGATAATCCGCATATTGGCTTGATGAGGAATAAACCAATCAATTTCATCTGCTTGCATATTATTGTCTGCAAGTACTTCTTTCACGACTTTGCTTAAATGCGTAACTGCAAATTTAAATACTTCGCCGCCATTCATCGCTGTGAATCCGCTGCCAATAATTTCACCCTGATTCACTTGTCCGCCAACGGTTAAAATATCGTTGTATCGACCATCTGCATGAAGTTGAGTTGCAAATATCCCCGGTTCATCGCTGGCTTCTAGTACAACAGCACCCGCACCATCACCGAATAACACACATGTGCCACGGTCTTCCCAGTCCAAAATCCGTGAATAGGTTTCTGCACCGACAACTAATGCCCGTTTTGCCGCACCTGTTTTAATAAATTTATCCGCTGTGGTTAAGGCATATACAAAACCACTACACACCGCTTGCACATCAAACGCAGGCGCACCAATACAACCTAAACGCTCTTGTAACAAACACGCTGTACTGGGATAAATACGGTCAGGGGTAGTCGTTGCTAAAATGATGAGGTCAATGTCTTCAGGTTTGCATTGCGCCATTTCCAACGCTTGACGGGCGGCGTGTTCTGCCATATCACAAGTGGATTCATTCTCACCTGCAATATGACGTTGTTTAATCCCAGTGCGTTCGACAATCCATTCGTCACTGGTCTCAACAATTTTTTCTATATCGGCATTGGTTAAAATTTTCTCGGGTAAATAGCCACCTGTACCAGCAATCTTTGAATATGGACCTTCCTTGTCTTGATACATAGCTACCCCAATTTTTAATTTTTTGTCAATAACGTGGCTAATTGATTACTAATACGGGTTGGGACATTTTTCTCAACTTCAACAATCGCTTCTTTGATTGCTTGAGAAAACGCCACTTCATCCGCACCGCCATGACTTTTAATCACAATACCACGCAAACCCAATAAACTCGCACCATTATAACGGCGTGGGTCAATTTTGCGTTTTAAATTCTTAATCACTGGCAAGGCAACCAAAGCCGCAAAGCGTGCATATAAATTCTGCGTAAAACTTTGCTTGGCATAATGAGTAATGACTTTTGCAACGCCTTCGCTGGTTTTAAGCGCGACATTGCCTACAAACCCATCACACACGACTACATCTGCCGTACCTTTAAAAATATCGTCACCCTCGACGAACCCAATATAATTAATGGGTAATTCTGATAGTAATTTAGCGGTTTCTTTAACCTGCTCATTACCTTTTATTTCTTCTTCACCAATATTGAGCAAGCCCACTTTAGGATTATCAATATTGTCTACTGCACTGGTTAAGACGGATCCCATTACCGCAAATTGCAATAAATGCTCAGAGGTACTGTCGACGTTCGCACCTAAATCTAACATATGGGTATGACCATACATAGTAGGAATAGTGGTGATAATCGCAGGGCGGCTGATCCCCGGTAAGGTTTTCAACACATAACGCGCCGTTGCCATCAATGCCCCTGTATTACCAGCACTGACACACGCATCGGCCTCACCTGCTTTGACTAAATTAATCGCCACACGCATCGACGAGTCTTTTTTCTTTTTCAACGCAAACGATGGCTTTTCATCCATTTCCACTACTTGGGAAGCATGATGCACCGTAATGCGCTGATTAAGATCGGCTGGGAGTTGCCCTAGTTTTTGCTTTAATACGTCAGCATCTCCAACCAGTGTGAGATTCAGGTTTTTATATTCACGGAGAATTTGAAGCGCGGCAGGGACAGTGACATCTGCGCCAAAGTCCCCACTCATCGCGTCTAAAGCAATACGAGGAGTCAAACCTTAGTCGTCCTTGCTAGGTAATACTTTACGACCACGGTAGTAGCCATCTGGAGAAATGTGGTGACGTAAATGCACTTCACCTGTTTGTTTGTCTTCAGTTAAAGCAGCAGCACGTAACGCATCATGAGAGCGGCGCATACCACGTCTTGAAGGTGATTTTTTATTTTGTTGAACAGCCATGAGTTACTCCGACTTTTTTAGGGATGATACCCTAATTATTTTTCAAATTTTTTAAGACGCTAAATGGATTGTGTTCATCTCTAAACTCATCCCACGATTCTGCTTGTTGGTACTGATTATCAGGACAAACATCATGAGTAGCGATAATCGGCAACGCCAATATCAGCTCATCTTCTACAAGTGAAATCAATTGAATGGGATTGTGTTCTAGCTCTAAAGCTTCATATCCATCAGGTAAGTCATCTTCTGTATGTTGTTGAGTTATAATCATTAACCCAACGTTCTGATTAATCACCCATGCCACAGGTTTTAAGCAGCGTTGACAAATAAGCCCGACGGTTGCTTTGATATTGCCTTTAATTAAAGGCCGTTTATCATCGTCTTGAAAGAATTGCCATTCAAATATAGCCTTACCTTGTTTATCGTTCAGGCTGCTTTGTAAACGCGGCATATCCTTAAAATCTATCTCACCTTTTAAGACAACTGATTGTTGTGTAAGGCGAATTGGGTCTATCTGTTTGGGTAAGTCAGTTAACATGAGGCGGGAATTCTATAATAAATGCGGTTGCTTATCAAGCACGTTATTCTATGATGTTAAGTTACCTATTTCAAACTAAAAATATCTCAATCAATATAACTTATATTGTACTTAGTTTTTTCAATTGATAATTGATATAAATCTGAGTTGTTTTCAGCCTTAAAGGTTTGATTGCCAATAATAGAAAAATGTTACAATAAACTGATAAATAATCATAAACATCGCACGTCATACATCACCTTGATGAAGAATACACCCAATATACAATCAACTGAGTTTAATCTAGGCTTGCCTACTGGTTTTCCATTTGCGCCTGATGCGTCAGAAACATTGAGCGAATTTAAACAACGTCTTCGAGTTATTTTAAGGCATCCTATTATTGCAGGTCATGCTCAGCTGAATATCAATCAATATAATTTGTTGTCTCAGATGTTGCCAATTCAAGTGACATGGGAACAATGGGCGCAGCCGTTTCAAGATCAGGTTGGTGATATTCATTTGTGTGTGCAAGAAGCTCAAATTCAACAGCTCAAATCCACTCAGTCATATCCTATTTATGCGCAGCTAAAGTTAGTTGAAAATGGTAATAAAAAAGATGTATCTCAACATAATATTATTTTTAAAATTAAAGTGTTACACTTAAAAGCCAAAAATCATATTGTACCTATTCATCATCAATTGCCGCCAACGTTGCTATACAGTTTGGAAGCACATACAAACTGGACAAAAGCAGTTAGTTTTACTCAACATGATAGTTTATTACTTGCCTCTGCTAGTGAAGACAATACGATTCATTTATGGGATATGGGCAGTGGTCGTCAGCCAAATATTACCCTTGAAGCAAAAAGCGGTGTGAATTCAATTGCATTTAGTCCTGATGGAAAATTATTAGCTTCGGGCAGCAATGACACTTTAATTCGTTTGTGGAATGTGGAAACGGGACAAGAGCAGCATATTTTACAAGGGCATGAATTTACTGTTTTTTCAGTCGCATTTAGTCCTAATGGGCAAGTATTAGCATCGGGTAGTGTGGATAAAACCGTGCGTTTATGGGATGTGCAAACAGGTCGGGAATTATTTACATTACGTGGTCATGACAGTTGGGTGTTTTCAGTTGCATTTAGTCCAGACGGTAAAACGCTTGCGTCAGGCAGTCGAGATAAAACCGTGAAATTATGGGATGTGAGCAATGGAAATGAGTTATTAACACTGCCACATCAAGTTTAGCTTATTTTCTTAAAAGAAGTGTTTTTTTATAATAGAAATCCAACCAATATTTTTCTTAGTGATTCTTACAGTTATATCAGGCTTTCCAGATTCGCTAGGGTTTGTTCATGCAAGCAGAGTTCGGGAGTAAATATTGGGTGGACGATATGTTTATTAGCAAAATAGTCCCAATAATAAATATGCTTTCTTATGAAAAAACAAAACACATTATGTGGGAAAGTCATGAAGAAAGTACCAAAAAGCGAACTTTAAAATATACAATGTCCTTTGTATTCCTGCTAAAAAACACTTTTAGAAAATGATGCTATGAAAACTTTTTACGATTTTGAAGCTCAAAAACTCAATGGAGAATCTACCTCCATGCAAACATTTACGGGAAAAACAGTGGTTGTGGTCAATACCGCTAGTAAATGTGGCTTAACGCCTCAATACGAAGGCTTAGAAAAGTTATACCAAAAACACAAAGACAATGGTTTGGTTATTTTAGGCTTTCCTTGTAACCAATTTGCAAGTCAAGAAAAAGGAAATTCTGATGAAATTCAAGAATTTTGTCAGCTGAATTATGGGGTGAGTTTTCCCATGTTTGAAAAAATAGACGTGAATGGAGACAACGCCCATCCGCTTTTCAAATACCTTAAATCAAAACTGGGCGGGATTTTAGGGTCAAAAATAAAATGGAATTTTACGAAATTTGTTATTGATAAAAATGGCACTCCTGTAAAACGTTTTTCTCCTACGACTACTCCTGAAAAAATGGAAAAGTACATCGAAAAGATTTTATAACTCAAACGCCTCTACACAAGAATCATGCTAAAAAGAACACAACTCCAAGTTGGCGACTCTATTCGTATTTTAAAAGTACCGAAAGCAGATTTGGATCAACGTGAAAGAGAAAAAAAGACGCTGCAAGCAGATGATATGCTCCCAACAGCAACCGTCCTTGAAACAATTATCCAGCAATGTCCAGTTGTTATTATCGATCATATAGACGAGTACAATAAACCATGGTTTTGGGTACGTCTTGAAGTCGACAATGAATTTCAGCAGCATTCACTAGCGGTTATGGACGATGATTCTTGGGAGCTGATCTACCAAAAAAGATCAGGGGGTCATATTCCTGTAGCGCACCAATTAGCAGAAGTCAAAAAGCAAATTGACGATATTCTGGATGAGTATGAAGAAGAGTATCAAATACTCGCTGATGAATCTGAAAAACAGTATAGTCGAAATGAAACTTTACGCAAAAAATATGAAGCATTAGACAAAAAAACGGGACTACATGCACTTTTTGAGAAGGGTGCACTTTTGAAAAAGAAGGCAGAATAGATCGCAAGTAAGATGACATCATACTCGTTTTCAAAAAAATACTCTTAGTATTTGTAGCTAATTTGAAAACAGTGAATAACTAACTCTATTCCACCCAAGTGCATTATTTACCTAAAAAACCTTCTAAAGTGTGCTGCTGAATTTGCTGATATAAAAACTGTCGATAGTACAGCATTGCACTCATACCATTGGCCGAGACATCAAAGATTTTCCAATTTTGCCCATTATTGTACAAACGAAACGAAATCAACATTAGCTTATCTTGCCCTTTATATACTTGCACCTTAATCATCACCTCATCACTTTGTGGATTGACTAAAGGCTCTTTCAGCATAAACCGATATTGATCGCTACTATTGCCTAAATTTTTAACTAAAGCAGTTAGAAACAAAGCTTGTATATAACGGCTTAAGCGTAACATTTGGCTGGGCGTGGCTTGTTGACGATAATGACCAATCACCCAACGTGCCATGTGATTAAAATCAAAATAAGGCAAAATATCTTGCTCCAACTTTTGCAATAATAAGCCTCTATCCATATTGGGTGTTACTTGACGGTTTAAGGTCAATAAATTTTGTAAGCCCTGTTGTAAAACTTGGCGTGGTTCAGTTGCTGGCGTTAATGGGGGCAAACTAGGCTGAGCAAATGCTGATACGCTCACACTGAATAAAAAAATCAAAAAAGCTTTGTGCCACATCATATTCAATCTTCTTAATTAAACCTGTCTTTTTATAGTGTTATGTTATGCTAAACAAATCAAGGTATGATTTTGCTTTATTTTATATCATATATGTAGAGCATTGAATTTTTATTAAAATATGAAGAACAATGCTTGAAATATAGTAACTTAAAACAATATCAGGCTTACAGAAAACAGCATGTAATCCCTATTTTTTTCTTACCGTTTGTCCCTATAAAAAGCCGCTTTCATACATATAACTTATTAATAGATTAGATTTGAAAATCAGCATCGCATCTCAAACAAAAACTAAGTAAAATAGATCGATTAAGTGCAAATATAATAACTATTCATTACAAAGGAATTTTACATGTCAGACGATTTAAGTGAAGGCGCACTCAAGTATCACCGTCTTCCAACTCCGGGTAAATTAGCAATTCAAGCGACTAAGCCATTGGCTAACCAACGCGATTTAGCCCTTGCTTATTCTCCAGGGGTGGCTGCAGCATGTCGTGAAATCTCTCGCGATCCCAAAGAAGCAGCAAATCTTACCGCACGTGGTAACCTCGTTGGCGTGATTAGTAATGGTACAGCGGTACTGGGTTTAGGTGCAATTGGCCCATTGGCTTCTAAACCCGTCATGGAAGGAAAAGCGGTTTTATTCAAAAAATTTGCAGGGATTGATGTTTTTGACATTGAAATCAATGAAACTGATCCTGATAAGTTAGTCGATATTATTGCAGGTTTAGAACCTACATTCGGTGCAATCAACTTAGAAGACATTAAGTCGCCTGAGTGTTTCCATGTAGAATCTATGTTAAAAGAGCGCATGAATATTCCTGTATTCCATGACGACCAACATGGTACAGCGATTTGTGTAGCGGCGGCGGCGATGAATGCACTGCGTTTAATGGACAAAAAACCTGACGAAGTTAAATTAGTCACTTCTGGCGCAGGTGCAGCAGCATTAGCGTGTTTGGACTTATTGGTTTCGCTTGGTATCCCTAAAGAGAATATTACTGTTACTGATCGCGCAGGCGTTTTATACAAAGGTCGTACTGAGCATTTAGACCCATATAAAGAGCCTTATGCTATTGAAACAGAAGCACGTACGTTAGAAGAAGCGATTGAAGGTGCAGATATTTTCTTAGGTTTATCAGTGGGTGGGATTTTAACCACGGAAATGGTCGACAAAATGTCTGAGCGTCCATTGATTATGGCTTTAGCGAATCCAACGCCAGAGATCATGCCAGAAGAAGCGCGCAAAGTACGTCCAGAAGCGATTATTGCCACAGGTCGTTCAGATTATCCAAACCAAGTAAATAACGTTTTATGCTTCCCATTCATTTTCCGTGGTGCATTAGATGCTGGGGCAACTCAGATCAATATGGAAATGAAAATGGCGTGTGTTAAAGCAATTGCTGACTTGGTGACAACAACAGAAACCAATATTGCAGCGGCGGACGCGTCTGATGTATTGGATAAAGCTTATGGTAGCCAAGATTTAGTGTTTGGCCCTGATTACATTATTCCAAAGCCGTTTGATCCACGTTTAATTACTGTGATTCCACCAGCGGTAGCAAAGGCTGCGATGGAGTCTGGTATCGCGACGCAGCCAATTAAAGACTTTTCAAAATATGAAGAAAAGCTTGAACAATATATGTATCAATCTGCTAACGTGATGAAAGGTGTATTCTCACGTGCGAAGAAAGAGCCTAAACGGATTATTTATTGTGAAGGTGAAGATAAACGGATTTTACGTGCAGTTCAGGTCTTAATCGATGAGCAATGTGTTAAACCAATTGTGATTGGTCGACACAAAGTAATTAGTCAAGAAATCAAACGTTTACGTTTAAACATGCGTCCTGACGTAGATTTTGAATTAATCGATCCACAAACTTACCAACACCGTGCGGAATTAGCGGAAGAATATCACGAAATCATGGGGCGGCGTGGTGTATGGCCTGCGGAAGCAGAAGTTATTGTTCGTACCAATACTACAGTTTTAGCTTCATTATTGGTGAAACGTGGCGAAGCGGATGCATTGATTGCAGGGCCTGTAAATATTTTACAACGTCACTTGCGCCATATTAAAGATGTGATTGGATTACGGGCGGATGCGTCTTGTGCCGCTGCAATGCAGTTATTGATTTTAGATCAAGGTACATATTGTATTGCTGATACATCGATTAATTATGATCCTGATGCAAGCCAATTAGCAGAAGTGACGATGATGGCTGCACGAGAAATGCGTCGTTTCGGTATCGAGCCAAAAGTGGCTTTAGTGTCTCATTCAAACTTTGGTAGTGCGGATACGCCAAGCTCAATTAAGTTACGTGAAGCCTTAGAAATGATTCGCGAAGAAATGCCAGACTTAGAGTGTGATGGTGAAATGCAAGCGGATTCAGCGTTGATTGAAGAAATTCGTAATCGTTTATATCCAAAATCATACTTAAAAGGTGAGGCTAATTTATTGATTATGCCTAACTTGGATGCAGCGAATATCACCTATAACACTTTGCGTTCGATTGCAAATGGGGTATCTGTAGGGCCTATTTTATTAGGCATGGATAAGCCTGTGCATATTCTGAGTCGTACTACAACAACGCGTGGTGTGGTTAACTTAAGTGCATTGGCGGTTGTTGATGCGCAGCAAGCTGAACTCGCTTCAGAACAATTGCCTGAAGATGAGATTATCGAAGCTGTATAATTAACACATTAAGTGCTCTGCGTTTGACAATAAGCGTGGAGTAGCTTAATCAAGGTATTTCTTTTTATAAAACTGTCCTTTCTATATATTTCCTAAATATTATTCCTCTAAATACTTATTATCAATCAAGATGTTTTGTTGAGCAGAGCTTCAATTAAAATATGTTGATAAACAATCTTATATTTTTCTAAGCAATTTTTTACAGGCATATTATATGATTAAAAGAGTTCTTTACACTTTATCAATGCTGCGATCTTATCGTCATGCGCTGTCTAAGGTATTTCATACAACGCCTCGCCGTTACCAAACAACGCAAATTAATCCCCAACAGTTGAAAGAATCGGGCATTGAAATATTGACCTTAGATTTTGATGGAGTGCTTTCGCCGCATGGTGATTTACAACCATTAGCAGAAATAGAGAAGTGGTTACAACAGTGTATAGAAGTGTTTGGCGAGGATAATATTTTTATTCTTTCAAATAAACCAATGCCACAGCGAATTGAATATTTTAAGCAGCATTATGCAGGAATTAGATTTATTGTTGCAGTAAAGAAAAAACCTTATCCAGATGGGCTGGAACAGATTATCAAACTGACAGGCAAATCACCTACAGAAATTACATTGGTAGACGACCGCCTTTTGACAGGTGTATTAGCAGCATGTATCGCCGAAGTGCAAACTATTTATATTACCTACCCTTACACTTCGGTCAAACAACGTCCGATTAAAGAGTTGTTTTTTATGAGTTTACGAGGTTTAGAACGTAACTTATTCCGATTCCGTATTATCAAATAAATGCTGAATCTCTTTCAAATGCCGATCTAAAGATAAAGACAACATCGAAGAAATTGTAAACAAGGTAGCTAACACATTTAAGTTAGAATCAGCTTCACACGCAGCACGAATCCGTTCTAAAAAGTGATAGTTCAACGTTTGCATTTCTTTGAAATATTCTTTCAAGCCTTCAAACTCAAAATCAAATTCACCTGTTTTCTTGTGAACAAAATACTGTTGCAATAGATAAGATGATGTAATTCTAAACACAGTCTCATCTAACGATGCAAAAGGCAAATGGTAATAAGCCATACCACGCATAGGTGATAAAACAGGACATGCGCTACTGGCCATTACAAAGCCAATTAAAGCACGTAAACCCGTTTGTGCATCGGTGCGTTTAAAATACTCACGCTCAGGTGTTTTAACAGAAATATCGACTTCTTTACATGAAAGAATTTCGGCAAAACCTAATAAAATCTCATGCGAATCAATCGCAACTGGACAATGAGAGTAGTCTTCTGTTTTTAGCGGACAATTTGGGCATTGATGGAAATCTAGTTCCGTCCAGTCTGGGTACTGCGCTTTATCTAATATCTTGTCACGCGGTCTATCAAATTCGACTCGATAGTGCAGTCCCTTTCCATCATCCATGGTAAAGGTATATTCAATAAACATAGTGTATTCGGACCCATTATCTCAATGATGTTATTAGGACAGGGAGGCCTAGTATAACTGGGAGCAGCTCACAAGCAGGCTGTGCGTTGTTGAGCAACTAATGACGTGCTTATACTTTATCACATTTTGTTTGGTTTTTTTATGGAAAATTGGCATAGAAGCAAATTTTTCAACTTCTAATTGGAAGCTCTGTAAATTAATGAGCAACTTACAGGAGAGCAAACAGGAAGGAGTGGTGCCGAGAGTCGGACTCGAACCGACACGATGTCGCCATCGCCAGATTTTGAGTCTGGTGCGTCTACCAATTTCGCCACCTCGGCCTAAAATCTTTAAAGAGGAGAATTATACCAAAATGATTTAAAATGTGAAGTAAAAAATATCTTTTTTTGTGCTTTTTTAATAAAACATGAAAAGAGACCAGCATTTACAAAATAATAAATGTAGCCCCTTTCCAAACGGCTTATGCGTTTTCTTCAGGTTCTACTGTTTCCGCTGTAGATTGTGGTACATCAGCGTCAACTTCTGCTGTTTCAGCATTTGTCGACATTGTCGTTTCCGTTTTCATCTCAACTTGATCCGCAAATAACATTTTATCGCGTTCAGCAAACCATTCTTTGGAATATTCGCAATCTGTCCATTGGTTAAAATAAGGGCCACCGATGGTGTAATGTACTAAAGATGCATCATCACGAGGTTCATCATAACCCACTAAATGATTCCATTTTGACGGAATTTCTCCAATCAAATCATCATTTTCCAACCATTTGAATTGGTGTAACTCTAAGCCTGTTGCCGTATTAACATAGTCTTGAGTCAAAGCTTTGCAGCGTTCATTATTAAATAAAATCACACTAGACCAATTCTTCTTCTCATATTTGGTTTGTGTCGCGTTAAGAAACTTGACTTCTTCCTTAGGTACATGGTCGTGTTTCACTACCTGAACTGCATAATGGTTATTGCGTAAATTCCATAAGCTGGCAATATCATCCAATACCAACATATCGCAGTCCATAAAAATAGCCCAACCTTCATAATTTGATAAATACGGGGTTAAAAAGCGAGAAAATGAAAAATCCGTCGATTGCAGTGGATTGCGCTCACGGGTCATCAAGCTACCTAAATTTTGCAAGTTCAGTGGAATAATTGAAACAGGCATTGTTGAACGTGCTTGAATACTATGGCTTAAAACGTGAAAAGCAACGGTTTCGCGTGGGTCAAACCCGATAAATATTCTAATCATGAGCTTTCCTTATATTATTGGTTCGCATTGTCAATAATTCTAAGCCAGATACGGATAATTATCTACACTGTAGTTTTTTTATTACGAAAAGTTCAACTATTCAATTTCCTCCTTCAGCCCCTCTAATATATCCAATATTACCGAACCACCAACAAGGTCTAATGTGTCTAATTCCTGTAATTTATCTAAAACTTGCTGACTTGCCTTGAAATCTAAACGGCGCATACGAATAAAGCCTAGAGCTTTTAGCGTGTACATATAAATCCGCTCAGCTAAATTAGGATCAGACCAATTTGCCGACTGTGTTGTGAGCTGTGCCCAATCTGGATTAAACCCACCGACTTGAGCGCACATGAGTAAAGCCTGTTGAGCCACTTGTTCCGCTTCTTCAAGGCGAGCCTGATAGAAATAAAATTTATACAAAGCAATATAAACTTCTAACTGTTGAGGCTTTAATTGCTGGGCTTTCCAAAGTAATTGCTCGGCCACCTCCACATTGTCATAATTCTTCGCGGCTTGCTGTAAATAAGCATTGATATGTTCTGGGATATTTTGCCCAAATTGAATATTATCTTCAGAAAACAATTGGGTAATACTAGCCATATTCACTTGTTCCT
>JAOXRS010000038.1 GCA_025800385.1 Candidatus Albibeggiatoa sp. nov. NOAA | reverse complement strand
TTGGGAAACTTTTGTGCCATGGAGGTTTTTTTGTTCTTATTTATTGTGCCAGAGTAATTTTCAATATGGTATGTTTATTAGAATATACATTTTTTGTATTGTTAGTGCAAGTAACATATTATTGTTTAATTATTAATAAAGGCTGTCTTGCATCCCACACGCTTCCTCACTTTATGTGTGTTGTAATTTAGAGATCCATTGACGTGGACAGGACTAATGTACATGTAGCTCATGGCATTGATCAATAATATTAAGCACAATGATTTATAAAACAATTGCAAACATGAAATGATCTGAGTCTTCCCCATTTAAAATGCTTGTTACAAAAAAATCATTTTTTCCAAGGCATAGACAAATGCGACTACAAAAATTTAGTGAGCCACTCTGCATCTTGTCAATGCTTTAATTATTTAACACAAACCTTCTACAGTGTAGACCTTGAGAACGAGTCTTAAATGAAGTGCAATTTCTTGGTGCAAATTTAGTCCTCCTTCATGTCATATTCATCTTAACCAATATTTAAGCAATTAGACCAGAATGAAGATTAAAATTCCACTAAGGAATGCCAGCGAAATAGTGTCAACTAAACATTGTCAAGTTCATTACAATGCCAACTGAAGCTATACAGAACATGGGTCATAGTCCTTGGACCAGGAATGGACTTCGTTTGTTGGTGCTGCATGCCCCTGTGAAAATTAATGAACAGATGTCTACCTTAAAAAATCACCAAAACTGCAAATATAGATGTCAACAAAGAGCTGTATTTAGGGGTCATTTTCTTTAAAGCAGAATTAAAGTCAAACCAAGCTAAAGTCACATAATAAACAGAAATGACCTCAAAGCATTTGGTATCGCCATGTACTAATGAACTCTGATTACTGGGTTGCCTTTGGCAAACCCAGTCTTAAATCGCTGTTCCTGTCTCCTGCTGCAGAAAAAGTGCAATTGTGTAA
>JAOXRS010000114.1 GCA_025800385.1 Candidatus Albibeggiatoa sp. nov. NOAA | reverse complement strand
ATGCACTGTAAAAAGATAGTTAATTTCAGCATTTCTTGTGGGGGGTTAGGTCTTAAAACCCAAACTTTTAGAAGAAAAGTATGAAGCGAAACTGGAATTTCCTGGGGTGAGGGGTTGCAAAATGAAAAATCTTCTGTGGGGCGAGTATGGTATTTTATGGAACTTCATATTGTGACACCATACATAACTCTTACAGCTCATTGTGAGTGTTTATTTGCCAGCACCAGCAAGGAGAATTAATATTAATTTTCTCCATTCACTTTAAACAAATAGCAAGACAGATGCTTTGGGATAAGGTAATTGCAATCCAGGGATGTCATTTAGCTTTGAGACAGCCGGCTACAGACGGAAATTAGGTGGTCATTCTCAAGACAAGTTTTGTAACTAGTCATTTTCAAACTGAGAGTAACCTGCAACTTTCATTGTGGTTTACCAGTCATAGTAGCCAGTTGCGCAGAGCTACTACACAGTGCTTTCAATAGGGCCCCCGCAGGAGCTCCGATGGTATTCTGTGCTTTCAGCATGATATTACATCAACAAACTTTGGGCAACTCTGTTTAACATCACAATAATGCAATGATCTGCATTATTACATTAACAATGAAATGAACAACTATCAGTGTTCTAGTCAGTCGTTTTGCTCAAAATGCTGCAAGCAGTACATGATTCTAACTGATGATAATACACAAGAGCAGCCACCTTCTTCAGTTCTTATTGAAAGTCCTGACTACATGTAGTGATTACCCTAACCTGGAGTTCAAAATGTAGTTTTACTGTACACCAAACAGAATTCTGACAGCTCACAGGCTACATGTGATGTCTTCAGACACTTCGCTTATTCGTCACAAAACAAATACAGAACTACCCTTCTAATA
>JAOXRS010000253.1 GCA_025800385.1 Candidatus Albibeggiatoa sp. nov. NOAA | reverse complement strand
AATTTGTTTTTTTATTTCCAGATTCCACAAGCGGATTGTTCCTCCAGAATCTCCCGAAGCAAGCAGGTTTTTTCCCTCGATCCACATCAGACTTGTAACCCCACTACTGTGCCCATCAAGTCTGTTGATAAATTGTAATGTCTTATCTGATTGAATTCCCCATAAATAAAGGTATTGGTCTCCTGTTAAAACCAGCATATTCTGGGCAAAAACACTATTCCTAACCCAACTCGCATAGTTGGTTAAAGGGTAATCAATTTGTTTTTTGGTTTCCAGATCCCACAAGCGGATTGTTTTATCATTTGAACCCGAAGCAAGCAGGTTTTTTCCCTCGACCCACATCAGACTTGTAACCCAGTCACTGTGCCCATCAAGTTGCCCGATTGGTTTTTGGGTTTCCAGATCCCACAAGCGGATTATTCCTCCAGTATCTCCCGAAGCAAGCAAGTTTTTTCCCTCGACCCACATCAGGCTTTTAACCCAGTCACTGTGCCCATCAAGTTGCCCGATTGGTTTTTGGGTTTTCAGATCCCACAAGCGGATTATTCCTCACCCATCAAGTATCCCGATTGGTTTTTGGGTTTCCAGATCCCACAAGCGGATTATTCCTCCACGGTCTCCCGAAGCAAGCAGGTTTTTTCCCTCGATCCACATCAGACTTGTAACAAGATCACTCTGCCCATACAAAAAAAAATTCTGTTTAGATTTATTGGTTTGTAATACCCTCAGTAAATTACTCTGGCTTATAGTTAATGTGGATTCTGTTTTATAAGCTTGTGCTGCTAATAATAAAGCCTGTTTGTAATAACCATTTCCCTCATTAGCTTTTTCTGTCGCAAGAATGGATTGTGCACCTAACTTCTCAACTAAGGCTGATTTGGCTTGTTTTTGTGCTTCTAATTTTTGAGTTTCTGCTTCTGCTGCTTGTTCTTGAGCTTCCTCACTTTTCAAATAAGCAAAAAAACCAAACCCAATTGAAATCACTGCTAATATAATGGCAACAATCAACCCTTGATAAACTGCTTTCTGCCGTGCTGCTTTTGAAGCTTCTAACTGGCGTTTTTGCTCTTCTTCTCGACATTTTCTTTCCTGATAATCTTTTTCACTGATGTCTAATAACTGCTGCTCTTCCTCCGTCAACTCATCTGCTAACCACTGCCGAATCGTCTCCACTTGCTTTTCATTCAATAACGCCTCTGACGCTTGCCACTCTGCCACACCGCGCTGTAACGTCTCTAACGCCTGCTGCCTTGCCATTTCCCGTTCATCAAACCAACTACGTACCTTCTCCACCATAAACTCATGCGACAATGAATAACGTGGCTGCCGCAACTCAATCACCCGCCGCTCACGTAACTTATCCAAAAACTGAATAATCTCCACTTCCACCACATCAGGCAATGCTCGACGTAAATCGGCCAAAGACACAAACTTCCGCGTACCCACCGTCTCAATCATCACTTTCAACATCGAACGCACAACCGCCGTTTTCTCAGGATCATGCGCAATATCTTCCACCGTGCGATCTAAATAAGTTTGCAAAATCGTCTCAACACCACCCAATTCCTCATACAACTTCGCATTAATAATCGCTGAACCATTGGTTTGACACTGCTGATGTGCGGCCTCATACAACTGATTACACACAATCTGCAAATGCGGTGGATTAATCCCTGTGTGCTCCACTGAATGCGCCATCAATCCCGATAACAACACCTCATCTACAAAATCCACGTTGTAGACAATTTTGACTTCTAGGTTTTCCAACGGCTGTACAATCGCCTCACGCGCCTCTGCCTCACTCAAGGGCTGCAAATTCAACCGTGCTGAGGCATTCATAAAATCAGGAATTACATTCTCAATTTCCGACACCATTTGCCCAAAGAAATCTTGACGCAAAATAAATAAGAAATTCATTTCCTCCACAGTCAAATCACTGCTCAAACAATCACGCAATGCGTGCATAAACTCACAACGCAACTCAGGCGTGACATTCACCAAAAACCGCTCAAACTGGTCAAAAATCACCACTAATTGGGTATCTTGCACTTCACGAAAAGCCTGCAAAAGCTGCAACAAAGAGGTATCAGCCGTGACTTGCCCGACATCCAAACCATCATGCTGCGCTAAATAATCACGTAATTGTTGTAAAGGATGAGAATATTCACGAAAGGAAATATAAGTGTAACCATTGTCCGCCAAGCGAGGAATCAAACCCGCATTCACCAATGAACTCTTACCAGAACCCGATGCACCATTGATAATCAAGGTTTTATAACGCGGCACTTTCCCTGCTAAATCCTCAATCACCGCCGAACGACCATAAAAAATATCACGATCAGCAATATCATAAGAGGCTAAAAACTTATACGGTGTACTGGTGAGCTTTTTAACGGCTTGCTGGATAATATTCTGAATAACGGTTTTGTTACCCGCAACAATATCACCGCCTGCGTGTAAAGACACATCACCGCTGGTATCACTAATATTAATGCCATCTTGTTTATCTGATGCTGAGTTTGACATGATTCCCTGTCTCTACAAAACGTGCCAAAATGGATTATCTATTATTAGCTAGATGTATTTAAATTACAAACGCATTAAAATAACTTTTGAAACCCTTTGATGATAATAAAACCACATTTGTCCTTTGGGAGTAACTGCAATGACCATTCAAAAGTATCACCCATTACTGAAAACGATTCACTGGTTGATGATGATTGCAATCAGTACGATCTTAGTACTTGGCTTTGTTATGGTGGAATTTAAAGACTGTGAGCCTTGGGGCTTATATGAATGGCATAAATCGCTGGGTGTATTAGTATTTGTGCTGTTCTGGCTGCGTGTGCTCACACGTTGGCTGACAACTGTGCCCCCATTACCTGAAACCATTCCAGCCATTCAACGCTTTACTGCACATATCGTGGCGTACTTGCTGTATATCTGTATGCTTGTGATGCCTGTTAGCGGCTATGCTGTATCCAATATGAACGGCTACGGTGTCAAGTTTTTTGGTTATCCATTGCCAACTATGTTTGCTGAAAATCCTGAACTTGCCCAACTTGCAGAACAAATCCATACCTATACTGCTTATGTTTTATTGGCGTTGTTAGCTTTACACATCCTCGGTGTGATCTTGCACCATCTCCAAGGTGAAGAAATCCTACGCCGCATGACATAAATAGTTAGATAGCTCGGAACTAACATTATGTTTTCGGGCTATTTAACCCAACTGATTACCATGAAAGAAAAACCAACCTAAACCGATAGTAAATAAAAAATTACCATACAATGCGTGTTCAATAGTAACTAATAAAGTAGAACGGGTTTTATGATAAGTATGTGCGAACAACAAACCACCAACAAATGACAAACCAATCGCAATCCAGTTACCAAATAAAATATGCATCCACGCAAATAAAGCCGCATTCACAATAATCAAAACACTGATATTTGGGAAAAAATGTGTATAACGCTGGAAGAAAAAAGCCCGTGAAATCACTTCTTGTGGATAGGCTGATAAAATAGGATATAACAACATGACGATGAGCCATAAATGAGGGCGTTGAGAAGGAAAACGTAAAAATAGTTCAGGGAAAAAGTAGAAAGTAAATACTGACAATAAGGCTGCTGCCAATACAAAGCGCAATAAAATCACTTTTAAGTAATCAATCTCGCCTAACTGCCATAATTGCTTAATTAAGAATTGCTTATCACGATATAGTAAAAATACCGCATAAACCAATACTGTTAATAAAACAGGTAAAAAATACGCTTTGGCCAGCCACTGTAAATAAAATATCAACGGCAGCAAAAAGTATAAACTGATTAATTCAAGGATAAGCATAAAACGACTCGCTAAAACAGCTGTCTACAACATAGTGCCATAGGCAAGCTGCTTTAGGATAATATAGATTAATAACGGTAATAGTTATCTGGATTGTATAAATGATAGAAATCGTAAGGGCCTAAACGTGGCAATTGCACATATTTGTTACCCTGTGTATCCAGTTGCTCTTTCAGGCGGAAGTTATTAGATTTCAAGATAATAAAGAAATCTTCTTGTTTATTTTCCTCTGATGGTTCTTTGATATAAGATGTATCGCGAATGTCTTCGGTAATATAATCAACCCATTTCAAGCTTACCGCATCATCAGCAAATTCATTCCAGTCACCTGTAGAGTTATGTTCATACATCATATCAACAAACTCATCCATAGGTACGCCCATCTTGTCAGAAACAGGCTTCATTAAACGGTTTGCCCATTCTTGCATCATTGCTAACTGTTCTTTTTGTTCTTTGATATTACCAATAAAACCACCCCACATTTGATGGTGGATTAAGATGGCATTCGGATATGCATAAGAACGCTCAGCCAATGTCGTAATCACTGCCGCCATACTTGCAGCCAATGACTTAACCACCACATAAACAGGTGCGCTACTGGCTTCCATCGCCTCTAAAATTTTTGCACCCTCTGCAACTGAACCACCGTAACATACATCAATCACAATGAAGATAGGATAATCAGGGTCTTTATTATTAAAGTAATCAATACGCTCATTCACATATTCCGCTGTACCACGCATAATAATTGGGTCTAACTCAATTTTGCGATCACTTAAAATCAATTGACCGTTTACAAATGGGTCTTCTAATAGCTCAGGCTGTTTATTCGCTTCGCTTTCCCATAATTCACGTTGTTCACGTTCAGTAATACGCTCACTTAACTCTTCAATGTCTGCAGTGCGCTTGGCTTTTTCAAATTC
Source organism: Candidatus Albibeggiatoa sp. nov. NOAA (assembly GCA_025800385.1). Taxonomy (GTDB): domain Bacteria; phylum Pseudomonadota; class Gammaproteobacteria; order Beggiatoales; family Beggiatoaceae; genus Albibeggiatoa. The sequence continues at coordinate 239,557 of JAOXRS010000253.1, read as the reverse complement.
AAGCTTGGACAATTCAAAATTCAACTTAGTCACTTCTAACTGAATTTTTAACTCTTCAGAACGGTTTTTCTGTTCAGCGATTTCGTTTTGTAATTTCAGTTCCGCTTTTTCTTTCGTTGTGCTTGCACGATGTTGGGTTTGCTCTTCATCTGAAATTGCATTTTCAAGTTCTAAACGGGTTTTCTCTGCCACTAAATTGGCTAAAAGCTGGGTTTGCTTGGCTTCAGTTACGTCATTTTCAAGCAAAATACGCTCTTTCTCTGCATTAAGTTCTGCTAATTGATGACGTGTTTTTTCTAAAAGCACTTCATTTTCTAGCATCAACTTATTTTTCTCATGCTCTAAGCCCAATAATTCACTGCGGAATTTTTCAGCTTGAATCGAGTTTTCTAAAGAAATAATCGTACTTTCTTCTTTCAACTCTAACACTTGCTCGCTTAATGCAGGCTTTTTAGGCTTACTAACAATGGCTGAATTCGTTGTTGCAACAATTACATCCTGCAGTGTCACAGGTTGTGCAGCCATTGAAATTTGTTTTGGCTCGGGTTGGGTCGGCGCAGTGGCGGTTTCATTCTCGGCTGCCGTTGTTTCCGCGTGGACAGCTACATTGGCACTCATAAGTAAACAAGTGCACCAGTAGCCTAGTGAAGTGAGAGGTTTTCTCAGCATAGTTATCTCCACTCAATAAAATTTCAATAAAAAATGTGAATAGTGTTATTCTCAAGAACGTATGACAAGCTGTCAAGTGAGTATTTTTTTCAAATCAGAATGAAATACAAGAGTGTCGTTTTAGATTAACTTCTGATTTTACTCAATTCTATTAGACCATCAGACAGATATTTCAATATATCCCATGTGCTAATAAATATGTGTAGCTATTCTAACAGTTTTCTATCCCAACACGAAATAACAATTTAACTATGAAACAGTAGCCGTTTTCCTGATAGATAAAGTAGAATAACGGCTTTAAATTCAGCGTCGTTTTGGAGGAAGGATGAAATTTTGTAGCACTTGTGGTTCAGCAAGAATCGAATGGAAAGTGCCAGAAGGTGACAATATGCCACGCTATGTATGCGAAGATTGTCAAACCATCCATTACCAAAACCCCAAGATTGTGACAGGTTGTTTACCTGAATGGGAAAATAAAATTCTATTGTGCAAACGCGCGATTGAACCACGTTACGGCTTATGGACGTTGCCCGCGGGCTTTATGGAAAATAATGAAACCATCGCCCAAGCCGCAATGCGAGAAACATGGGAAGAAGCGCAAGCCAAAGTTGAAAATGTACAACTGTATGTGGTTATCAGCCTGCCTTATATCAATCAAGTCTATATGATGTTTAAAGCATCAATGTCAGCACCTGAATTTGGGGCGGGTGTGGAAAGTTTAGAAGTTGATTTATTTACTGAACAACAAATTCCATGGGATGAGCTAGCATTTCCTGTAATTAAAAAGACCTTGGAATATTATTACGCTGATCGAAAAACAGGTCAGTTCCCATTACATGTCAGCGATATTTTGCATAGGGTGCGCCGTTAATTTAATCATGTGTATCCCATTGAAAATAGGTATTAATATGAAAAACATTGTCATCGGTTTATTGTTATTGATTGCGTATCCTGCTTGGAGTATCGATTTATATCAAGCACAGGTGGTGGTTGCTGATACAACAGAAGAATACCGCTTACCCGCGCTCAAGCAAGTATTGCAACATGTGTTGGTTAAATTGACAGGCATACACAATATTAATTTAAGTGCTGATGATATTAGTGATGTTGAACAATGGGTACAACAATTTAGTTACAAATCAGAAACGGGACAAGTTTGGTTAGAGGCTTCGTTTAGTCATCAACCTATCAATACGTTGTTGGAAAAGTTAAATTTAGACATCTGGCGGTTGCCGCGTCCTGCTGTACTTGGTTGGATCGTGCATCACAATGAAATTATTAATAACACGCAGCAAGTGAATAGAATGCAAGTATTGAAAGCCCAAGCTGAAGACCAAGGGATTGAAATGGTTTTCCCTATTTTAGACTTGTCTGAAAAACGCGCATTCCCATTGAAACAGGTGGAACAATATAACGAAGCCGACATTCAACAACTAGCAAAGCGTTATGGCGTAGAAGCTGTATTGGTGGGATACATTGCTGAAGAAAACCAGCAGAAAGCACAATGGCAGTTGTTTTATCATAACAAACGCCTCACGTGGGATACAGAACATAAGCAGTTAAATGAATTACTCATGTCAGGTATTGAACAAGCTATTGACAAACTTGCACCGAAATCCGTGCAACAAGCAAATACAGCAGGCAAGCAATCTAATAAGCCAGCTCCACAGATAGAAACGAAACAACCAACAGTGAGTACGCGTTTAACTTTAACGATTCGCAATGTGCCCAATTTGACTGTTTATGCAAAAATTAATAGATATTTGAAAAATTTAGCAGAAGTGCAAGAAATTGAGATGAAAAATATGTCGTCCAATCAGTTACTGTTTGAAATGACGGTAAAAGCGACTCAGGAACAATTTGCAAAAGTGCTACAAGATAGCCAAATCATATACATTCAATCTCAAACAGAAAACAATATTGTAGGACGATTTCAGGATAATATTTAAATAAAGTGATGTACTACATATTCCACTTTTCTAAAATACCCTTAAGCGCATCTATTTTAAAAGGTTTTGCAATATAATCATCCATACCACTATCAAGACATTGTTGTCTATCTTCTGGAGAGCTATGTGCAGTCATTGCAATAATAGGTATATGTTTTCCTGTGGTTTGTTCTAATTCACGGATTTTTTGCGTTGATTGATAACCATCCATAACAGGCATTTCGCAATCCATAAATAACAAACCATAATCACCATTCGCCGCCACTTTATCTAAAGCTTCTTGCCCATTTTGAGCCATTTCTACTTCAAAGCCGAGCTTTTTCAACATTGTGGCAGCAACTTTTTGATTAAAAGCGTTGTCTTCAGCGAGTAATAATGTAGGCATAATATTTTACTTTAGTTAGAGATTTTCTAAGAATGGTCTATCATTGAGAAGCCATAACCATTATAACGAGAGTTGATAGCGATTCAAATCTAAAAATACAAAACTTTAATATTCATCACTAAAACCTCGAACACTTGCGCCTACCGTATTTTCAAGTCGAAAAACTTCAATATTGCCAAATGCAGTGAGTTGCACAACTTGAATCAGTGACTCTTTTGCCAACTCTAAAATAGCCAGTAAAGTGACCACAACGCCAGCTTTGCCTTCTTCTAGGGCGAATAAACTTTCAAATTTAACTTTATCAACATGTTGTAAGTCCGCCAAAATAGTAGTCATGCGCTCACGTACAGATAACGGTTCACGCGTCACTTGATGTGATGAAAATAAAGCCGCTCGGTGCATAACACCACGCATTGCATGAAGAATTGCATTCAATGGAATATCAGGAATAATCAGCTCTTCTGTTATTTTTGGAGGCTCGACCGAAGCGGGTAAAATATCACGCCCCATACAAGGTAAGCCAATTAAGGTATCTGCAGCTTGTTTAATTCGAGCATATTCTTGTAGCTGGCGCACCAATTCTGCACGAGGATCATCTTCAGCCATATCATCACCTTCGCGTACAGGTAATACCATACGAGACTTAATCTCGGTCAGCACTGCCGCCATAACTAAGTATTCTGCAGCTAAATCTAAATGCAGGTCTTTCATCATTTCCACATATTCCAGATATTGGCGGGTAATATCGGCAATGGGAATATCTAAAATATTAATATTTTGACGTTGAATCAAATAAAGCAATAAATCAAGCGGGCCTTCAAAACTTTCCAAAAATACTTTTAAAGAATCTGGCGGGACATATAAGCCTTCAGGCATTTCATCCAAAAATTCATCTTGGATACGGGCGAGAGGTTCTATTGGTATGAGGTTTTCTATCTCATCATGTTCCGCTTCTTGAGGGGAGGCTAGGGGTTGTTCCATAAGTCGTTATCAGGTTTAAATACAGGTGTTTCTATTAGGTAAAACAAGTTTTGCATTCATACAATAAAAAAGTCAAGTATATTTATTATAGTCAACTCCGTCTAAGTTAGATATTATTGAAAAGCCTGAGAAATAGCCTAGTAAATATTATTAACAGCTCGTCTTGAGAACAGCCCAATAATATTCAATAGAATTAAAATCAGGAGAGTAAGGAGGTAAAAAGAGTAATATGCAACCATGTTGTATAACAATGTTAGTCAATGCTTTAGATTTATGGAAGGAAGTATTATTAAAAATAATAGTAAATCTTGCTCCAAGAGAAGGAAGTAAGACATTTTTGAAGTAAGTTTTAATAAGCTGTTTAGTACAGCTGCCCTCAAATGTCATAGGTTCTAAGAGTTTTCCATTGAATAACCCTGCGACTAGATTAGTTTTGTGCTTCCCAGAAATAACCAAGGGAAGTGACTATATAGTTAACTCTTAATTTTTCCAAATAAAAAACGCCCACCATCCAAAAGACAATGCGCGTTTCAGTTTCTGTTATGACTGCTAATTAATCTCTAGTCACAACCAACTTCGCAGGTTTACTTTTACCGTAAATCTCAGGTTCATACATTTCCTCTGCATGAGTCGACATTACACTAAATTCCCCAGCTGCAATCGCTTGAGCGGTGTAGGACAAATGATAATTGCCTGCACTCAAATAATCCGCATAGAAAATTGCTGCATGATGACGTAACTCTTTATGGTAGAAACTCCAGAATGACATGTTATAACCAGACCAATCATTACGGGTAAACCACAACGAACCGCCTGCGTATTGTCCACCTGCTTTGTCTGCATCGACGGTTGAAGCCGTGGCTAAATCCCGATTCACAGGCTCTAAACCACCAGGGACAGGATCATTGACTGCTACATAATAACGTGCTGCTGGCAAGGATAAATACAAATCAACCCGCACTAATTCACCTGCTTGGATTTGCATCGGGCTTTGCAATAACACCCATTCCCCGTCGCGCTCAACATGATATTCACGTTGCACCGACATGCCTGCATTCACCGCCTCAGCTTTCTCATCCAAAGTTGCATACTGCAAGCGCAAGTTGTAATACATCCGCCCTGTGCCTTGTTTCTGCAATTTCACTACGGCTTCACGCCCGACATCCGCCGAAGTCATAGGATGCACGAAAGTTTCCGCAGGGTTTTGCACGTCATCGAATTCGATATAACCCAATTGCTCGGTATCCAAAAATGAAGTAATCGCCATATCCACTACTTCTTTTTCATAAATCCGTGCATAATCGATCAAGGCATTCATACAAAACATATTTTCTTGGGTATTTTCCCAATGTCCTTTTTGCTGACGGGCTTTGGTGATTTGACGCACCAATTTAAATGGCATATCACCGACTTCGGTTTTGCCTTTGGAGGCTTCATCATATTGCAATAAGCTGCTTAAAATTACACACTCAGTGCGCAATGGAGAAGACAATAAACGCTTGTAATTACTGTCTAAATCTTCCACAAACGACACTCGACCCGAAGTCTGATTGGCATGAGACAAGATTTTATCCACCACTTCGGTTTGAATTCGTTGGGTGCGTGGAATTTGTACCGCCGCTTGTAAATACATCGCTTGCCCGAACAAACTCATTTTATCCACATGTGGACGATAACGCTTAATGTCTTCACGCGTGACTTTTTGCTGCTTCGCCAACGCTGCCAATGCCACCGCACGAACCGTAGACGACATGCCCGCCGAATAATGTTCAGGCGCGATATTTTTGCGTAACAAGCGCGACAAATAATCATGCAATTTATTCTCAACTTTTTCATTCACCGCCAAGCCCTGCTCACGCATCCAATTAAATGCCAACGCGGTATATGCACTTAAATAAGGACTGACGCGGTTATCGGTTGGAATAAAATAGGTCATGCCGCCGTTAGATGCTTGGAAATCAGTCGCTAACTGCAAAGTGCTTTGTGGCAAGGTATCGCTGCCATCCCAACTCACATCACTGATATAATCACGTAACTGATTGAAATGCGAAGCCATCACGCCTTTGGTCAATTTCTGCTCCCAACACGCATACGGATAGTTTTGCATGTAATCAAACGCACCGCTCACGCCACCAATCACGGTAGGCGATAAAGTTACGCTTAAGCCACCGACATCAGGATAAATATCTTGTGGAATCGCAACTTGCTCGGTGATCTTATTGGCGATGGTTGTGCCGTAAGTGGCTTGGCTGTCCATCGCACGACGTGGATGAATTTTTAACCGATGCTCTAAACCATCTTGCTCTTCATCATCTTTCGCGGTAGCAATAAAATGCACATGCCCATCGTCCTTGGTTTCCAACGGCATCCATAATTTATAACGTTGATACGGTTCAGCGGTCACGGTTTGCGTAAATGCTTGTTTGCCATCTGCAATCATGCCTGTGGCTTGAATATCAACACTGAGTTGACGGGTTTTCTCGGTGCGATTCATCACGCTAAATCCAGCATGGAAACTGTCGCCTTCTAGCACTTGATTCGGCATAATCGGACGCAATTCAATTGGTTGGTTAACTTTAAAATTGGCATCACTGAGACCCATTTTATCTTCAGGTGTGACCGCAATCGCCAACACGCGCCAACCCGTTAAATTATCAGGCACATTAAATTGAATCTGCGCCTTGCCGTCTTTATCCACAGGAATTGACGGATTCCAATAACTGATATACTTGAACACCGAGCGCATACTTAAGCCCATGCCACCGTCACCGCCTGCGTTCGCGCCTTTTTTCTCGAACTTCTGGCGACCGATGAGACGGGTCAACAAGCTGAAATTCGCCATGTCCAAATCGTCTAAGTTGTAAAAACCTTCATACGGATCAAAATAGGCTTTGCCGCCTTGGACTAAATCAAACACCGACTCATCCAGCACCGCCACGGCTAATTCAATCGGCTGTTGCAATTCACCATTTAACGGCTTGGCTTGTAAATCAATGCTGACTTGTTCACGCGGTCTGTAGGTTTGTTTGTCAGTTTTGATGTCGACCACTAATTTTTTATACGGCTCGTTGACCATGGTTTTGACATAGCCCATGCGGTAAGTCGGCTTGCCTAAATCCACTTTTCCATCGCCTAATGGTTTATCCACACGCGGTGAGAACAAAGTCACAGACACGAAGAATCCCGGTACATAATCTGGTTTGATCGGAATTTCAATTACTTCCATGCTATTGGTGATGACCTGTCCCCAACTATCCAACACGCCGTAACGCTCGACTGTAATCAAAGCTTGGGCTTCAGGATATGGATTTTTCACCAAATATTTCGCGGTTTCACCGACTTTATAATTTTGCTGCTCAGGCATAATGTGCAAACCGTTACCTTTTGGCATCGCCCACATCGCCATACCAGAACCCACCACCCAAATTTCTTCAGTGGTGCTGTGGCTTAAGCCCTCGCTGTCTTGAATCGTTGCGGTTAAACGATAATCGCCGACTTTTTCAGGCTTAAATGTGCAGGTCAATGGTTCAATATCTGACATTAAATCAGTCTGTTGGCATGTGCCTGCATCTACCCAAGAGCGTTCATATTTGGTTAAGTAAGCGTTGCCCGCACCTTTGACTCGGGAGGCTTTGACCTCTTCACGTTCAATTTTGACGTTGATGGCTGTGCCTGTGGTTGGTCGTCCAAATTCGTTGACCACCAATAATTGAATCTGATTGTCTTGTTTGGCGGTGGCGAGCCAGCTTTCTTGTTTTGTGCCGACGAACCTGTCCCGACCCACATATTTTGCGGTGCTGCTGTTGGCGACGTTTTTACCTCTATCGTCTTTGACCGCGCTTTCTAAAGTCAGTTGACCGTATAAAATCGGCGAATTTTGCAGGGTGAACTCGGTGAGCATTTCGCCTTTATCATCGACTTTGCCTGTGGTTTGGAAAATGGTCGAATCGTAATCTTTATCGCTGCTGACATCGAACCAAAAGCCTTTAGCAACGGGATGGCTTGGGCGCAAACTGCGTGGTTTTAAAATCGCGGTGACACGAGTTTCTGCATTGCCATACGCGCCGCCAGCGTGCAATTTCGCCAAGGTATCGACTTTGACCGTATCGCCTTGTTTAAATAACTTGCCTTGAATTTCAGTCGTAACGCGGAATGGTGCAGGGGTGAAGTCACTGACCAGTACTCGCATTGGTTGCCAGTTATCTTTAGTGAAATCGGCTTTTAAATTAAATCCATACCAACCCACAGCACCCGTTTTCGGAATCGTGAATTCTCCGTGTAAGCTGCCGAATTGATTTAACTTAACGTCTTTGACTTCATGCACGGTTTTGCCCATTGGGTCTTCGACTTTTAAGGTGTATTTTTCCGCAGGCGCAGGGATAAAGCGTTGATTGTCTTGGTCGCGCACTAAGATTTTGTATTGCACTGTGTCGCCGACTTTGTAAATGCCTTGTGCGGTTGTGCCCCAAGTGTGGATGTGACCATATTTTTTGCGCATGTACGGATACAAGGTGTAATCGACATTTAAGTCATACATGGAAATTTGGTATTCATAATCCAGCGGTAATAAAGCGGTCTCTTCACCATGTTCAACTTGAACGAAAAAGCGTTTTTTATCTCGGCTGTATACGCCAACTTTTTCCAATTTAGGGTCTAGTTCACTCGTACCCGCCAACATTGCGATGCCGTGCTCATTAGTGGTGGCAGTGGCTAAGGTTTTGTACGGTTCGCTTTGCGGTTGGTAATTGCCTGCGAAGACATTGACCGTAGCATTGGCAACAGGTTTGCCCGTGGCAAATTCCGTCACCCAAACTAAAGTATTGTGATGTCCTAATTTGACTTGTAATTGATACGGCGTGACTTGACTGAAAAACCAGCGACTTTCTTCATGGTCATCGGTTTTTGGCGTAGTGTGATAATAGCCTTGCACCACACCTGATTTGCTATTCAACAACTTACGCACGTTAAATGGGGTTTTAATCGCCACATCTTGGATTTTGGGATAATCCAATTCTGCATTCAGCAAACTCGACCAGCCTTGTTTACCTAAGGTGTGATATTTGATGTTAACTTTGTCTAAATTGGTCACAAAAATCGGTAACTCGCTGTCCACGCCTTGTTCCAACACCGAATATTGATATTGCATGTAGTGCATTGGTGCACGGTGGTCAGTGGCAAAGGCTAAATCAATCGGATTTTTGAGTGGACGACCGAATTCATCCCGAAATGTCGCCGTACCCATACTTTTTAACTGATACAATTCGTAAGCCTTTAAATATTCAGGTAACCAAAGGGTATACGTTTTATTTTTGTAATTGGATTCGCCCAAACGTGAATAGCTGCTGGTATTTTCCCACGGATCATAATCTTTTCGACCACCTGCAAGGTCAGGCATGATGAGTAGATTTTGTTTTACCACTTCAGCAATCACAGGGCTAGAGAAGCGCAAACCAATCCGACGCAAAGGATTACAACGTTTTGTCCATTTTTCGCTTGCACCTAACTTAATCGAATTATCTTGTAAATCATCGCATTCAATGCCTAAAAATTTGAATTCGGGGAAGGTGTGAAAACTGGTTTCGACTTCGTTTTGAATTCCACGTTCAGGGCCTAAATTGGACACTAAGCCTCGTTCTACATTTAATGTAATTTTACTGTCTAACGGTAACAAGCGTTTGGGGTACACAATCCAAGTTTGAGCAAAGTCTTTGGGGGCTTTGACATTGGTGGGTAATTTGGCTTTGACTGCGACGCGGCGACCGTTGGGCTTTTTCATGTATAGGTGTTTTTCAACCGATTCTTTGCTCACAGGTTGGTTGAACGTGACTTGTAATTCAGGCATTCCCGGGGCGCGCCAAGTATTGAAATAGCTGTAATTAACTTTGGGGCGTTGGGTAATGAATTGATGTGAATAGGTTTTAATCAGTTTTTTGCCCGCTGTGGTAACGAATTTGGGTTGCACTAACACACGATAGCGGGTGGCATAGGCGAGTTTGTCTTTTTCATTCAATTCGCACGCAAGGCTACTGGTGTTAATCCATCGCCATTGGCAGTTGAGTTCGGGGCTGATGGTGATAGGGATTTCTGCGGCATCGCGTTCCATTTTGCCCAGTGCTACCACAGGTTGATTAAAGGTGAACACGATTTGCCGAGCGGGGTAAACATCTTTGCCTTTGGGGGTGACGCGCGACAGTTTGAATGGTTTGTCTTGATTGAATGCCGCCGAGTCGTAGGCTGCTTGGACGGGTAAGTACAGTAGCAGCAATAGCAGAAAGGTGATTCTCAATATCATGTCAAGCCCCCAGTTTGGTATTTGTTTGAATGCTGATGTTTGATTGTAAACGATCAATTTTCACTTGTATGATAACTGATAACTATTTACTGATAACTGACAGTAGTATGCACTTTTTTGACCAGCGGGTTAAGTGGTTTTCTATTTTAGACGGTCATTTTTAAATAGACTGACAAATACAAGCTTTAGTTAATGAATTTTACGGGTAAGTTTATACTTTTATTTTAATTCTATTACTGATGAAATGGTAGATATGCTCTATCATCTAATTGTTCTGTCTATTTCGACAGAAATTGTTGAATATGAAGATGTTAGCTGGAAAGTAAGGTGAGCAAACTCAAGCTTTGATATGGATTATTTGTTAGCAGATAAAGGCTATGATTCTGATTGTCCAACTTATTGAAGACAGTCGGGCTAATACTGTTATTTCACCCGAAAATATTTAAGTGCATTTGATAAAGAGAGGAATATTGTTGAGCGTTTATTCCAAAACTTAAAAGGTTACTGACATATTGCTACAAGCGTTGTGTAACCCATTATGCTTCCTTACTTGTCTTTGATCTCTTTCATTATCTGGCTTCAATAAATTGAGAATATTGCCTAGATAAAAGGCTATTGATCACCTAAAAAAACAGCATACTCCTCAGAAAATTTACGATTCTTTAAAAAAGTATGTTGTTTCAAAATTGCATGGATTTGCTTGTATTGTTTTTGATATACCCATGGGCGGCGAGCTAAAAGGCGGTCATCCAACCAATATTCTGTGTCCCATCCCTCTGTTGTTGTAATAAATTTTTTTGCAAACTCCTCACTATGTTCCAATGCACCTGAGATACAAATGTCAATATAGCTTTGTAATAATGGATATTTTGCCACAGGTCTTGAGGATTCTTTAGGAATGTAAACCCAGATTTGACTATCAGCAGGAATGTAATCTTGAGGATTTTCAAAGTGAATAAATTCAGAGGATACCTTCTCACGTGTATAACCTTCTTCACGTTGGTCAAAGTTTGCCATATCTGACTCAGATTCACCCACTTGATAGATGACCCCCGTAATATCTTGACCGTGCTTAACTTTACGCAATCCTAAAGCTGTAAAGCCTGAACCTGCACGATAATTCCATGCTCGAACATAGCTATCTCCCTGAGAATCAACAAACCGTCTAGATAAAGTCACGGGAATATTGGGCACGCCTTGCATTTTTTCATCACTGGAGTTACGGCTTTTTGTATTCATAAGCGATCCGTAACCAAAAATGTATTGATCCTGTGCCAATAGAGTGGACGAGAACAGCATGATACAAACGAATAAAGATGATGTATTTGACCATTTCATGATATTGATTTCCTAGTTATGGGATTAAGTGGGTTTATGAGGAAAGTGCTGATCTGATTTTTAAGAAAAAATATGATTTCATGCTGTTAAACCTGTCCCAAATATAATTCAAGAACAGGTTTAATCATATATTTACTTACACGCGCCATATGCAGTTAAACCTTCTTTAAGTTGGCAAGTTGTGCCCTCTTCACAATCATCATCTAAAAGGCAAAATTCCCCTTCTTTTGATGCAATAGCGTGCCCTGGAATAAACCATTGAAAATCAGTCAGAATAAAGCCATCTAAACACGCATCATCTGTACTTAATTTATCTAATAACGATGGACAGTCTGGATTTTGATAACTGGCTTTGCGTTCTGTTAATTGTCCACCTGTTGGCCAACCTGCACGGATATGGCAATTATTACAGTTGGTTACAATTGGATGAACCACAGGCTCAATATAAGGGTTCATTGCAACTGGGAGTTTTTCTTTTGTGTCCCTGCCAGAAATGCCTTTTTGAGGAATGCCGTGTGAATCAACTAACAAGTAATGATCCCAAGCTCCTTTTGCATTTGGTAAAACAGGACGATTTTTAGCATATTGCCCTTCATTCGGACGATCTGACCACCAAACACTGGTTAAACTCCATGTCGGCACTTCTTTAGTATTGATGTGCATTGCAATCGTAACTAGATAATCCCCTGGTTCAAATGGTTTGCCGTTTGCCCAATAGCTTGAAGCACTTAAAATGGCTTGATCGGCTTTACTAAAATTATTCCATTCTTCTTGAGTCACTTGATGATAATAAAAGCTTTCTAATCCAAATACCTCAGCTTCTGCAGTCACAGGTGCAAAATTTTCAGGTTGCTCTTTATAACTGACACCGTATAAATAGCTGACTTTCTCTTTATTACCAACTTTTTCACCACTGGGATCAATTGCAGCTAAGGTTTTCCACATCTCGTAACCTGCATAAAATGGGTAGTTCTCATTCTTTGCAGAAAGTGGCTCACCCAAATAGTCTTCACGCCATACAGGAATAGCGGTTAAGCCTTCTTTTTTGACTGGCCAGTACATGTGCTTGGTGACAATGGCTTTTTCTGGTGTGTCTAGGTTTTTTTGGCCATCCTTGTACATTTGACTGAGGGTCACTCTCTTATATAGTGGCTGCTCAGGGTCACGAATCCATTCCGTTAACTCCATGTTTAGCGATTCAGTTGGAATCATGATGTCACCGTTGAATAAGAAGTTATCTTTTTTACAGTCATCTTCTTCAACACTACTAATATTAGGATCACCATTGCTATCATAGGTAATGACTTCCCAGTATTTTTTCTTAACAGGTTCAGGAATTGGGTAATAGGGAATAAAGTCATCATCAAAGTTAGCATGAGGAATGTCAGTGTGTTTAACACGGTCAGCAGGTGAATTGAGCTGATTTTTGTTGATTAAAGACGGGCGACTTTTGGAGTCATCAGTTGAACTCGCTTGATTTGATGCACCAAGTTCATTAGCTGACTGGTTCGTTTGGCATTTATTTGATGATTCAGGTTTGAAGGCCGTGACTGTATTTGGCCATGTGTACCAAAGTGGCCAGCCAACACTTTCTGCAGGTTGCATAATGCCCGCCCATAATTTCCAGCCGTGTTCGCGTACCACAGCATGGCCTTTAGCATGGTCTTTATTTTTAATGGCTTTTTCTAAAGCTTCATTTTCTTCCATATAGCCATAGCCTGAAGGCATCGGTTGGTAATTTGGGTAATCATCTGTCATTGCGCTAATGGCAGAGGCACTAATAGATATGCCAAGAATGACAAGTCCTTTAGCCAGTAAGTGGCGTTTCATATTTTCACTCCTTTGTCAGTAATTAAAGTTAATCCGTTATATAAAGTGAAATATTGTGTGCGTTATTGAAGGAAAAAGATATACAACTAAAGTTGTAAGTAAATTTAATTATTTGAGTTTGAAGGGTAAAAAGTTTGAGAAAGGTGTTATTTGGGAATGCCCAAGCCAATATATACATTAACTTGGATCAGGTTTTAAGCTGTTTTTATTTCTTAGCAGGTCTAAAGTCAATGTCATGGCAAGGCTTGTTATTGGGTTGATCGGTACAATGGTGTGGCTGTGCGATGAGGGCAGAACTGTTTAGTAGTCCAAGTAATAGAATGAGATGTATAAATTTCATACTTATCCCTTAAATTGGTAAAAAAAGAAATATTACTACTAAAAAATACTTTAAAATAAAAGAGTGAAATGCAGCTTAATACATCCAGCCTTTTACGGCGTAACTTCTTAACTCCTCCACTCCAACCCATTCTTTGATTTCGGGATAAGCAATCTCATCAGAGTTTTTAATCTCACCTGTATAATCAGGGTGGGTTAGTATGAAGAGCGCGTAAACATTCTTTGTATTACACAGATAACGTGAGTCAGGTTGAGTATATTTATAGCAGTCATCAAGTTTCAAGCACTCCTCACATTCCTCAAGTGTTCTGGGGTGAATACTGCAATCCTCACTATATTCTTCTCTATCATATGTATCAATGCACCACTTTTCGTTGAAAAATTTCTTTTTAATCTCCCTTTTCTCATCAGCCTTCTCACCTTCTTTAATAATAGAAAGAATATCTTTAAATATATCTTGGTTTATCGCAATTAAGTTGGGATCATACTTAATATTGTGAGGGTTTGGAATAATCCCGTTTAACTCTCTTGGTGGTAAATGATTAGTCAGAATGGCATAGCCTATTATTTGCTTTCTTAAATCTTTGGCAGCTTGTTTAATTTCTTGATATTCATTTGATTTCATTTTAGTGCTAACGAGTTCAATAGTACTCATTAATACAAAAGATAAGGCAACTATTGTTATCGCCATTTCAAGTAGTGTAAATCCTTTTGTACTCATTGCTAAACCCTCTGCAGAGATATAGTAATATCAGCTTAGACCAAAAAATAGGTAGAAAAAACCTTAATTGATATAAGTCATTTGCATTAGGGTGGTTAGTACTTTAATATATTGAAATATCAATGATTTTTAAAACTGGAGATTCAAGTATTACGATAAGATATAAATCTTGCTTTTAATAAAAAAGGTATTTTTTACAGAAAGTTATTTGCGGCAAGAAATCATGCTTTTAGTTTTTATGCGTCATTGATAACTCATCATTTGTGTCAACTCACGACCAGAGAGAAACCATATGGGATATAAACAACTGCTGTATAAGAAAATCAGAGTGCTTATCATACTAGGATTTGCTGTTTTTTCCTTATTTGGAGCATGTCTTATCTGTAATGCTGCCACACCGACAAATCATGATGATCCACACATTATTAAACAGGTAGAAACATAACATAGCTAGGTGAACCACTGTAGGATGGGTAAAACAAGATGAAATCCATAGAATGATAATGTCAATGAAAAACTTAAGGCTTTCCCTTATGAAATTGTTTAGCGTGGTTTTGATGGATTTCATTGCATTCTACCCAACCTACAGCTTTAGTTTTCTTTGGAGTTAAAATAATGTCTAATTACCGCTTTTTACGGTTACATTGGCTGATCGTCGTGTTCACTTATTAATGAAGCAGTTACGCCAAGCCTTTCAAAAAATAAAGCAAGCTCATTCCTTTCAAGTCGATGCTATCATTATCTTACCTGAACATTTGCACTGTATTTTAACCTTGCTAACAGACGAGGAAGAAAAATTCACATCCCACAAACAGCTAATGACAGCTTAACCTGAATAGGCATCAATAAATGCTTTAATTTCCTGTTGTTTGTGATAGATATTACTGTAAAACGCTGCTTTTTCTTGTGGTAATGTATTATTATTTAAGGTTGAAAGGTGCCAGCGTTTCATCCATTTATTTAATGTATTGTGATGAATGCTTAAGTTGTGTTGCTCAGGGTCATTTAAAAAACGCACAATCGCACTTTGGGTATGCCCTTGCTTTAACTGTGTGATAATCACTTCATGGTAATAATCTAATTTCCATAATATAGGTTGATCCTTAGACCTACCAATGGTTTTACCTTTTGCATATGTGGTTCGAATCCCCTGTCTGGTTTTCTTAGCAATAAATGCTTGTTGTAATATTCCCACCTGTTTTAGTATCGATAACATCAAGTTTTTAAAAATACTATCAATCTTTGCTCTGCCTGTGTGAAACGGTTCAAATGCCAAATTCTCACTGACAGTATGTAATGCTGCACCTTGCTTAAGCACTGCCTCTTGAATTTGGAAACACTCATAAGCTGAATGAGCCAAGTGGGTCACATCCGCCACTACTACAATATCGTTTTGTTTTAAGCGTTCAATGATGCGTCCAATCCCACGCTTGCGCCAATCCAATCGGCTACTGATTGCATCTTCAATAAACTCCACGGATGCATAAGTTTGTCGCTCGAGCAGCCATTCCAATAACGTACTTTTTTGTGTATCTATATCTTGTGATGAATTTGACACTTTAAGGTAAGCATAAACAGTCATGTTGTTGTTCCTAATAGCCTCGACAAAAAACACTAAACATTTCGTGCAGCGCATAAAAACCATTCAGCCACTGGCAGTTAGATGGTCTATTTTTTTGATCTTATTATTTCACCACTTAAAGTTTTGGTAAATACAACTAAAGTTGTAAGTACAGGCTAAAAATCATATTAATCGCAATTTAATTTGAAAAAAATCGTATAAATATAAAAAAATTCAATCTGATTTTATGTGATTGCTCTGTCATTAGTAATATATTTATACAAAAGACAATCATTTTTTGATATAATAAAAAATTACCTTAGGGGGCGACATGGCTTCGACGTGGATTACAAAACCTAAGGGGCATGCCGAGGGGCAGTCACCTCGTAAATAAACTGTAAAATATATAGTTGCAAACGACGACAACTACGCTTTAGCTGCTTAACCAGCTAACCCCTGCTTGGATATGTTTATGGATTTAAGTTAGGGGACAAACTACATAAACTCGCGTTGATATTTGTTTAGGGTATGAACGTTAAACTTAACTAAACCCGCCGTTATATGAGCCTGCCAGTCGGCGCAGTAGCGGTCAAATTATAGACTAGGCTAAGCATGTAGTCCCGAAGGCGGAGGATTTGCGGACGCGGGTTCGATTCCCGCCGCCTCCACCAACTTCTCATCGCTTTTTCTCTAAACTCTCATCTATAGCTAAATTGATACGTAATTTAGTGCCATCAGTTTTATCTAACAAAAAATGCTCTAGCTAGCGAAATCGCTTACTAGTTGGTTATTAATCCATTCGCAAAATCAGTTACAATGCATGTTATTTTTGATGTAACAAGGGTAGTGGTTTATGTGTGGTATTATTGGTGGTGTTGCAGAGCGTGATGTTGTACCTATTTTGCTAGAAGGCTTAAAGCGTTTAGAATACAGAGGTTATGACTCTGCTGGTGTCGCCATTATTGATTTTCAGTCTAATAGCTTAGAAAGACAACGTGTTCAAGGTAAAGTAAGCACTCTCGCTTCTGCACTACATCAAACCTCCCTATGCTCTTCTACAGGTATTGCACACACACGCTGGGCAACCCATGGCAAACCGAGCAAAGAAAATGCACACCCTCATATTTCTCGTGAAACCATTGCGATTGTCCATAATGGCATTATTGAGAATCATGCTGAATTAAAAGCCAATTTAGAACAACGTGGCTATGAATTCTCATCTGATACTGATACCGAAATTGTTGCCCATCAAATCCATTATTTCCTACGCTTTACTAACGATTTAATCACTGCCTTCAAGAAAACATTGGAGTTGCTGGAAGGCTCATATGCGTTAGCTATTATCAGCCAACTCGATAACGGCATGTTACTCGCGGCTCGACATGGTAGCCCTTTAGTGATTGGTTTAGGAATTGGAGAAAACTTTATTGCATCAGATGTGGCTGCATTAATTCCTGTGACGCAACGTATGGTGTTTTTAGAAGATGGCGATATGGTCTGTTTACGACGTGATAGTGTTGAGATTACAGATTTATCAGGCCAGATTGTGCAACGTAAAGAGCACCAAAGCCAGTTGCAATTAGATGCTGTTGAGCGTGGTGAATATCGACATTACATGCAAAAAGAAATCTTCGAGCAACCCCAAGCTTTACGAGATACTTTAATTGGACGTGTTGGTCAAGGTAAAGTACTCGAAGCAGCATTCGGTACAAAAGCAGAAGAGATTTTAAAACAAGTGAAGGCGGTTCAAATCATTGCTTGTGGCACAAGTTATCATGCTGGCATGGTTGCACGCTACTGGATTGAATCACTAGCAAAAATCCCTTGTAGTGTTGAGGTCGCGAGCGAATTCCGTTACCGCCAACCACTATCTAATCCAGATACATTAGTTGTGGTTTTATCTCAATCAGGCGAAACAACCGACACATTAGCCGCTTTGCGCGAAGCTAAAAAATTAGGTTTTGGTGCAAGTTTGGCCATTTGTAATGTACCAGAAAGCTCGCTGGTTCGTGAAACGGACTTGGTCTTAATGACCCATGCAGGCCCTGAAATTGGCGTAGCCTCAACTAAAGCATTTACAACCCAACTCATGGCTTTATTATTGTTGACTTTAGTACTCGGACGTTATCATAATCCACAAGTAAAACTAGAAACCCACATTTTAAAATCACTTTCAGCATTACCCGATTTAATTGAAAGCGTTATAAAAAAATTAAATATTGAAATTAAACAGCTAGCAGAGCTATTTGCAGATAAGCATCATGCGTTATTTTTAGGACGTGGTGCACATTATCCTATTGCAATGGAAGGTGCTTTAAAGCTTAAAGAAATCTCTTATATTCATGCAGAAGCGTATCCTGCTGGAGAGCTAAAGCATGGGCCTCTAGCCTTGGTTGATGCTGATATGCCTGTGATTGCAGTTGCGCCAAATGATGCGTTACAGGAAAAATTAAAATCGAATCTACAAGAAGTCCATGCGCGCGGTGGCCAATTATTAGTATTTGCTAATCATCAAGCTATAATGCAGGCATCGGACTATATTAAAGTTGTTGAGCTAGGTGAAATTGATGATATTTTGTCACCTTTTGTATATACCATTCCATTACAATTGTTGGCATATCATGTGGCTTTAATTAAGGGAACAGATGTCGACCAACCAAGAAATTTAGCCAAATCAGTGACAGTTGAGTAATCGGCAAAATTGATTCTGTCAAGTATATTTTCTTGATTTTCCTAGCTCTCATGCTATATTAGAAAGAATGGAATACTCTTTGCATAAAGCCATTTAATGACCAGCATTAAAATAAATATGTATTGGTAGAGAATCTATTATTTTTACACAGTTTTTATGAGGGCTATAAGATGAACACGACTCGCTTTTATTATTGGGGTTGGGAGGTTAATACCGATCGACCCACTTCAATACAACCCTATCAATTTTCCACTCTATTTTTAATTTTATTTATTGCCTCAGTAGTAGGTATTGTTTTACCAAATACAACCCAAGCGGCAACTATTTCTGTTAATACAACAGATAATGAATCTAACTCAGATGGTGATTGTTCTTTGCTTGAGGCAATTGAAGCTGCAAATACGGATGCTGTTGTGGATGCATGTACCAGTGGTAGCGGAGACGACACAATTAGTTTGCCTGACGGTATATATGAAACCAAGGATGCAGCAATTAGCACTAATGTCACAATAGATGGGACATCTGAAGCAGGTACAATTATTCAATTTCCTACCAGCGATACAGCAAAAAAGCGGGTTTTAAAAATCACGTCTGGTGCTACTGTTAATATAAATGATGTCACTATTCAAAATGGTACTAGTGGTAATGTATATGTTGATGGTACGAGCACATTGAATTTAACTGATGCAAGTATTTTAAATGGTACTTCATCTACAGACAATGGCGGTGGCCTTAAAAACTTTGGTACTTCAGTTCTAACTAACGTTACTTTAGATGGTAATTCAACAACAGGAAATGTAGGTAATGGTGGGGCAATATATACGCTTAGCAGCGTAACACTTGATAATGTTACTATTACAAATAACTCTACTGATAGAAAAGGTGGGGGTATTTTTAGTGCAGGCAGTGGCTCAATTACCATTCAAAATAATAGTTTAATAGAAGACAATACCAGTGTGCTATGTGGTGCTGGTATACAAACCCAATCGAATACCGTGACGATTGCTAACAGCACGCTACAAAATAACCTTTATAAAAGCTCATCACCCAGTGATTTCGTCACCAAATCTACATTTGATATTAGCAATGTAACAAGTAGCTATATAGGTGCATTCATTAACAGTTGCTATAAAAGTGTATTTCTTCTTATTGATGACTATGTAGAAGATACTACCGACACAATTGATATTACCGCTGATGATTTGGATGACGCATTAGAGGGTGCGGATGACCAAGGTGGCACATTAGATTTAACAGTAGATGATAACCTTTTAGATGGCTACAAAGAACGCATTAAAGAAGAGCTAGACAATGATTTATCAGCAGATACCCGTAACACTAATGATACAACAACGGCAGGCTCATCTGATGCAGATTTTGAAGATGCCCAAGATGATCTTGCTGCACTTGTTGATTCCGTAAATGGAGCGAATGATGAGTTAGGGGCTATCGCTGATGCTAATGACTTAGGAGCTACCACTCATGATGCGTTGAAAGACTTGCTTGACGATTCAGGACTAAAGAATGTGCTTGCCGATGCTGATAATAAAACGGCATATGGTAATAGCCTTCTTCCAGTTACAGTAACAAGTGCAAGTATTGATACAACAGCAGAACTGCAGGCTTTAGTCGATCAGGCAAACTTAGATGTTATTAGCGGATATGCAACTGGAAGTGATGCAAGTGACTTAAGTATCAATCAGCTCGGTGTCGATCAACTTGAAAATGTGGATAGTGGTAATTTAGCCCTTTATCAAGCAGCCATTGCAGCAGATAGTGACGGATTTGCTGATTGGGATGAATTACAAGACTTGATTGACTCAGTCAATGCTTTAGCAACCATTCAAGATTACGCTGACAATAACAATGCAAACAGCTTAACAATTTCAGAATTAACTGAAGCTGGTGTTACTGGTACTGTTTCAGCTAATTTAGATTTGTATAAAACAGCAATTGCTAATGCTGATCCAAGTGAAGTAGATACACTCGCAGAGCTACAAGCTTTAATCGATAGTATTAATAATTTAGCAGACATTCAAGGTTATGCTGATAGTAATGATGCAAGTAGTTTGGCTATTTCAGATTTAACTGATGGCGGTATCACAGACACAAATGCTGCATATTTAGCCGACTATCAAACAGCAATTGAAGCGGCTGACGCTAGTGACATTACATCTTGGGACGATGTGCAAGATATTATCGATCAAGTGAATGAGGATAACTCATTAAATACTATTCAAGCATATGCCAATGCAGAAAATGCAAGTGCAATGACAATGGACGAGTTAGAAGCAGGTGGCCTTGACGGGTTAAATGCTGCATATTTAGCAGACTACCAAGCGGCCATTGCAGCAGCTGGTATAGGTTCGATTTCATCATGGGCAGATGTGCAAGCCATTATCGACCAAGTCAATGCACTGAAAAAAATCCAAGAAGCAGCCGACAGTGACGATGCCAGTGATATTAGTATCGATGACTTGAATAAAGGTGATTTAACTGATGTTGATTCTGGTAATTTAAGCGAGTATCAAGATGAAATTGCTGCATCCAATGAAAGTGATGTTCAAACATGGGATGACGTGCAAGAAATCATTGACCGTGTAAATGAAGAAGTTGCAAATAATGAGGAAACAACTTCAGAAGAAGAAAATAGTACTGAATCATCGGGAAGTGTATATTATCCAGCAGATCATTACTTGCTTACAATTTCCAGTCCTCGAGGTCGTGCTTATACTTCACCAGCAGGTATTGATTGCGATCATGGTAATGGCACATGTCAAAAAGTATTCCCCCGTGGTACAAAAGTGACTTTACATACAGAAGCTAAGGCAGGTTCTATTTTTGATGGTTGGTCAGGTTCATTATCGTGTAAAAAAGCTAGCCTTGTAATGAATAAAGCACATACTTGTACAGCAACATTCCATGGTGACCCTAATTATGTACCACCAACGGATAATGACTCAGGTTCTGGTGATGGAACGGCGGGCACTGATGGTGATGGCACAGGTACTGGCAGTAATAACCCTGTTTATGTAGATAGTTTTAGTATTCGTGCAAAAATCCAAGGTAAAAATGCGTGTTATCAACATGCAAATCCACACCCAGATGATGTTGTTGTTGCTGGATTTATCCTTGAAGGTGCTGGCACAGAACAAGTGCTAATTCGTGCCTTAGACTTAGAACAAGGTGTTAACCCTAAAGTGTTGGTTAAGCAAACAATTTTAGGTTCTGATGGCATTTTACGAGGCGTGCCTGTTGCGAAAAATGATGCTTGGGCATTACATGGCAGTTCACTAGATATTCCTGAATTCCATCAACCTGAAAATCAAACCGATGCAGCATTATTGCTTGACTTACCTGCAGGTGCATACACCGTTACCATGTGCATGAGTCCAAATAGCGAAGCTGATTCTGGTGTTGGCCTTGTCAGTGTAATGTTATTAGACAATACCTTAACTTTTGGTAATGTCAGTGGCCGTGGTTATGTTAGTGGTGGTGCAAATGATGCCATTATCGGCTTCTCTGTTTTCGGAGCGGATGGCCGCAAAACGGCACATATTAAGGGTTCTGCTTTGAGCGAATCTTTAGACACACAAATTGATAGCTCTATTGAAATTGGTCGTATTTACTTTGACTCACAAACTAACCAAGTGATGGGTAGTCGTATGGCAAATGTGTCTAGTTGGCGTGAAGAAAATAGTATTAATCACTTGCCGCTACACACTGAATTAGAGGAAACAGATGCGGCTATTTCAATGAGCTTTAACCCCGGTAGTTACACCACTATCTTGAGTTCAGAAAGTGGCGTACCGGGTTTAGGTATTATTTCGATTGAATTTGTCGATTAATATATAAACGCTTAAAACCTCATAAAATGCTGGTGATTCTATACAGAGTTGCCAGCTTATTAATCACTCACTAAATTTTGCTCGACTAACACCATTTCTCCTTTTTTATCCCGTTCTAAAATGGCTTCCAGCCAATGTCTGCCAACTTGTTTATAAGCCTGCTGTAAAAATAACTGCAATTTCTTAGATGTTTGATAACGATAATGATTCACTCGATACTGTTTTTCTGTTTGATGTGAATATACTTTGATGGTTTGACTATGATTATTAAACTCAGGTGAACGAAAATTTTCTAATATCTTATTACGTATAAAAAGCTGTTGCTCAGGATCATAAAACCAGTAATAAAAATATATTCCCCCTTCAATAGGTAAAGTCTGGGGTAAGCGAATATCTAAGTAGCCATCAAAGTTCATATCCTCTATTTCCAGCTCTATCATATCTATATCAAATCCTAAAACCTGCGAACGAAAACCTGTAATTTGTTGCAGAAGTTGTTGTTTTTGATTGTACACTTCAATTTTATCAATAATCCAATTTTCATCTTGTCGGTGATGAATGAGTTTAAAGTCAAATGCTGCCGTTGTTTGTGCTGCAAAACTCAAATGACTAAACAATATCAAACTCATAATAAAAGCATTTTTCAAAACTTTCCTCCATGGCATTAAAGTGGTTTTTAAGTTGCATTTACCAGACCGTGTTTCATAAATTCAATAAGTGTTTTATATTTGGAAAATAATTTGTACTAATTTCATGTACCGTTTATAAATGATACTCATGACCTCTTGAATTGTGGTATTTATTGCTTATACTTCATAAAAAAGTGCTTTACTATTTTTTCCATACAAAAATGAGTTTGCTATACGACATTTAAGACTTGACAGCTTTGTGTAAATAGCTTATATCCTTAACAGTTTTTTTGATGTCAGTGCGAAAGCACGGAGAACAATATGTCTGCATTATTACGCCATGTTCCAGGTTTACTGATTGGTGCGATGTTGGGAACACTGATTGCCGTGGGTGGCAGTGTTTTAGCAAATCGTGAACAAGCTAATGATATTAATCAAATTATCCCATTTAAAGAATTACGTGCATTTACTGAAGTTTTTCATCGTATTAAGTCTAATTACGTTGAAGATGTTGAAGACAGCGTATTATTAGAAAATGCGATTAAAGGCATGTTATCAGGCCTAGACCCCCATTCTAACTATCTTGACTCCGATGCTTTCATGGAATTACAAACCAGTACCACAGGCGAATTTGGTGGCTTAGGTATCGAAGTCGGCATGGAAG
Source organism: Candidatus Albibeggiatoa sp. nov. NOAA (assembly GCA_025800385.1). Classification (GTDB taxonomy): domain Bacteria; phylum Pseudomonadota; class Gammaproteobacteria; order Beggiatoales; family Beggiatoaceae; genus Albibeggiatoa. The sequence goes on along the minus strand of JAOXRS010000253.1, from coordinate 215,659 downwards.
ATGGATTTGTCAAAGTCATTGCCCCTATTGATGATACACCCGCACAACGTGCTGGAGTGAAAGCAGGCGACATGATTATCCGTTTAGATGACACACCTGTTAAAGGGATGACACTGATGGATGCAGTTAAAGTCATGCGTGGTAAGCCAGGGACAAAAATTTTATTAACCATTGTGCGTGAGACTGAAGACAAGCCGATGAAGATTGAAATTGTTCGTGACATTATTCAGGTTAAAAGTGTCAAGAGTCGTACTTTAGATAAAGGCTACGGCTATGTACGTGTCAGCCATTTCCAAGCGCATACAGGTGAAGATTTAGAAAAAGCCTTAAAAGAATTGAAGAAGGAAAACAAAGGTAGTTTAGACGGTTTGGTCTTAGATTTACGTAACAATCCAGGTGGCGTATTAAATGCAGCGGTTGATGTATCAGATGCCTTTTTAAATAAAGGTTTAATTGTTTATACCGAAGGTCGAGTTGAAGATTCTTCATTTACTTTTAAAGCACAATTAGGCGATTTGATCGACGGTGCACCGATTGTTGTATTAGTGAATGGTGGTTCTGCTTCCGCATCTGAAATTGTTGCGGGTGCATTGCAAGATCACAAGCGTGCCGTGATTATGGGTAACAAAACATTTGGTAAAGGCTCAGTACAAACCATTTTACCAATGAATAATAATGCAGCGTTGAAATTAACCACAGCGCGTTACTACACACCAACGGGTCGTTCTATTCAGGCAGAAGGGATTAATCCTGATATTGAACTCAGTCATGTAGAAATTGCTAAAGTACAGCAAAATAGTGATGAAGGCTTAAAAGAAGCGGATTTAGTAGGTCACTTATCTAATGATAAAACTGCTGAAGAAAAAGCGGCTGAAGCTAAAAAACAAGCTGAAGACCTTGCCGCAGAAGACTATGCCTTACATGAAGCTTTAAACTTATTAAAAGGTTTAAATATTATTGAAGGCCGTCGTTCATAAGGAGAAATGAATATGCCTAGCGTACTTGTTCCACTGGCTCAAGGTTGTGAAGAGTTAGAAGCCATTACCGTGATTGATTTGTTGCGTCGAGCAGACATTGATGTTGTAACAGCAGGTTTGGACGATCAACCCGTAAAAGCCAGCCGAGGCGTGACGCTAGTGCCTGATACAACGTTGGATGCAGCATTACAGCAAAGCTTTGATATGGTGGTGTTACCGGGTGGTTTACCGGGAGCGGATTATCTTAATGATGATCCACGGATTCACCAATTATTAAAAGATATGGCAGGACAGGACAAGTACACTGCGGCAATTTGCGCTGCACCGAAAGTATTAGGTGATGCGGGCTTATTGGATGACAAAAAAGCCACTCATTATCCTGGAGCACTTGATGCAACTAAATTAGCCAGTACCCAATTTTTATTAGAGCAGCCAGTTGTTTGTGACGGTAAAGTGGTCACGTCTCGAGGGCCTGGAACAGCAATGGATTTTGCTTTGGAATTAATTGGTTTATTAACAGATAAAGCGACTCGTGACCAAGTGGAACAGGGTCTGGTTCGCACTTAATATATTGTTTCAAAATCTAACCCATTGAGTCAGGTAAGGGCTGAATTGATTGGATTTCTGATATGGAGAACATTATGAATAAAGCCAGTTTATTATTGCCTCTCTTCATCATGTTCTGTACAAATGTTACCGCGACAGAAGTGTATCGCTATGTTGATTCGCAAGGGGTGGTACATTTTACAGATCATCCTATTACGGGTAATAACGGTAAAAGTGCTAAAATTAAACGTCCTAATTTAAATATACGGACTGTTAGAATTTACCGTTTTGTTGATAAAAATGGCACAGTGCACTTAGCAGATGCTCCAAAAAACTCTAAATATAAGCTCATCTACTCGGGTTTAGATAGCATCATTCCTTCAGCAGGCGGTCGTTATTCTGCTTATGAAGTCATGTCAAAGAAGTATAAAAAATATTATGCTATGGTCAATAATGCAGCGGATTTAACGGGTGTAGATGCCGCATTATTACATGCCGTAATTCAAACTGAGTCGGCTTATAATCCTAAAGCTGTTTCACCTAAGGGTGCGACTGGATTGATGCAACTGATGCCAGCGACCGCGAGACGTTTTGGCGTATCAGATCGTACGAATGCTTCAGAAAATATTTACGGTGGTGCGAAGTATTTGAGTTGGTTATTGGATTTATTTGATAATGATATACGATTAGCATTGGCAGGCTATAATGCGGGTGAAGGTGCAGTTAAACGTTATGGCAATAAAATCCCACCTTACAAAGAAACTAAAAATTATGTGCGTAAAGTCATGGGGTTATATGATAAATATCGCTTAAAAATGTAATCACTCTTCTTGTAGCTCCTTTCTCAACCCATACAAAATTAACGCTGTGATAGTAAGCATAGTTTGTTGGAAAAAACTAAGTAAGCGTTCAAATAGTTCTGGTTGTAACTCTGGCTCAAATGGGAAGGGTAGCAAAGTAGCAATAAAAATGATATTAAATCCACCCAGTATTGCTGCTGTGGTTTTCAATGCCCAGTCTTTGACTAAAATATGCCCTACCGCTTGTGTAATAAGAAATACAAGCATTATTGTTCTGAAAAATAAATAATCACCTAGCAACAGCTTTTTAGCTGCAATCACAACTAATGCGATATAGCATAAAATAAAAAATATATTTGCTATTCTTAAAAAGATTGTGGTCAGTGACATACTATTCACCTTATTGGTAAATTTACTATAGTCAACTCAATAACATCTTTTTACTCTATATAGTCATAATCAGTTAAAGCAATCAATATTACCCATTAAACATGGTAAACAGTTTATATAGGTTTTATATGGTTAGATAGAAGGCCTAAAGAGAGAAAATGGCGAATACCTAAAAAGGCAGATAGAAAGACTTTAAGAAAATATTATAAAAAACACCCCTATTCCACTATTAACAGAGAATAGTTTTAAGGTTTCAATAATAAACTTTTGGAAACTACGTCTAGGGCAGTTTTAATAGTAGACTAGTAGACAGCTCATTCAGAAAACAATCTCTATTTAAGTGCCTGTTATCTGAATAATAAGCGTTTCATTTTTTGATACAAACTTTTAGATGTAGGTTTGGTTTGCTCAACAAAGTAAAATTTTTCACCATAACATGCACCGCAACGCCCGTCTTCTGTCCATAAACTATGGCCTTGCTCTTTATGTGTTTGATATACTTTTTTATCTCTATATTTTAATATTTTGGCAGGGTTTCCACCAACAACAGCAAGTGGCGGAATATCACGTGTTACCACACTACCCATAGCAACGACTGCACCTTCTCCAATTGTCACACCACCTCGAATAATCACATTACGCCCAATCCACACATTGTCTTCAATATGAATTGGTTTACGGATTCGAGCATAATCATAAGGTAATAATTCACCTTCATAACGATGATCTACTGTCCACAATACACACTGGTAAGCAATCACAACATTATTACCAATATGTATGCCTCCCGCAGCTTGCATCTCTGTACCACGTCCAATATGAATATTATCACCTAAGTGCAAACCTTCGGGATAATCAATAAGACAAGGTTCTTGAATACAAATATTTTTCCCTGTACATGCAAAAAGTTGCGTATTAATGGTCATAATTTGTTTATTACTTAAAATTTTAGGGACAACAAAAATACTGAAAAACCATTTTTATAGATATTATTCATATTTAAAGTGTTTTTCAATATCTTGCGTGACATTCCAATGGCATACGATGCCCGCAGGAAAAATAACTAAATCACCTGCAGTCACTGTAATAGTACCTTGATTTTCAATATCAATCGTTGCTTCTCCATCAAGCAAGTAATACGTTGTTTTTTGCTCATACTTCCAATCAAACTGTGAAACTTTTTGTTTCTTAATGTTCCACTCATATACTGCCATTTGCTCTAGTTTTGCAAATGCTGGATTGTGTTCTACAGTCACTTGTTCCATCGGCTTTCTCTCGAAAATTAAAGATAGCGAGTTGCTTTCTCTGTTGAATGTGAATGATGTGCAGTATGGTGCGGCTCTGCATCTTTTTCTACTAAGACTTTTTCAGGACGAATATTCTGATCAAAAAATTCGGCTTGATGACGCTGAGTATAAGCTTCAACCAGTTGGCCATTAGCATGTAATTCATGGTCAAGTAATTCAAAAATTTTATCAATTAACATGAAAACTTGTTGCTTATTTTCAGGGCTAAAATTAGTTTGAGGCAGATATTGACTCATTTTTACGACTTGTTGTAAATCATCCTCAGGTTGCTTATATTGCTCTAATTTATGTATTTTTTTATTAATTTCAATAAGCTGTCTTGCTTCATGTTGTTGTTCATCAGAGCCTTTATCTAAAACATCTTTTAATAAAACTTGTACTGCTTCCTCTCCTTCTGCAAGACAGGTACGAATTACTGCAAGTTTATCTTTTAAGTCATTATCAGAACGACTAGCACTTTGTTTTGGTTGAATAGGTTTTTCTTCATATACTCGACTGAAAACAGTGCTATGCTGCTCTTCAGGTTCACTTATTTTTTTACTGGTCAATTTAAATAGAACAAAAACCAACATTAATAGTAATAATAGAATGAATATTACCAATATTCCACCAATAATTATTAGTAATTTCAAGTTGTTTTTAGCAACATCTTTTAACATATCAATAGAACTCGTTGTATTCGATGTTTCCAATATAATAGGTTGCTTAATCTCAACAGGTGTAACTGTAATAGACGATTCTAAAGTGGTTGTTTCTTGGGAGGTAGATACTACAGGTTGCTGACTCTTATGTTCAAGTATTTTTTCTTCTACTGTAGCTAAATTTTGTTCTGCAGGCACTTTTAAAGTTGGAATCACACTTAAACTATCTAATTGCAGATTGTTTTCTGGTTTCACTTGGGGAGGAGCTTCTTCAATAGGCTTACAGACGATTGGCGTAGTACGTCGATTCTTCCAAGCGGTAAATTGCTCATTAATAAGTTTTGTTGCTTGTTTAGCAGCAGTGGCATGAATTAATTGAGGCGAAGGCATTTTTAAAATAGCCCCTACTTTTAGAGAGTTGACATTGCAACTAACAGCAAATGCATGAGGGTTCGCTTTAAGTAATGCTAACATTGTTTGATAACGGCTTGCATTATTGCTAGAGCTGACTTGCGCTGCAATGTGCCACAATATATCACCTGCTTTTACAGGGCCGTAAGTATCTTCTGCATAAGTAGAGTAATTGTTAAAAAATAAAACTAGAAACGCAACAAGTCTGAGACTATTGCTCATACTGAACCTCATTAAATTTTTATCTTAAGATTATTCGCTTTGTAGCATATATCATTTCTATTGCAAACCTTGGTATTATGTATTTTACATGAATCACAAATGAGAAAATTTTTAATTAAAACAAGGTTGTTGCTGCTCTGCTTGCCATTGTTGATAGTTGGGGTACAGTTCATAATCTGCGTTCAAAACATATTGCAACACATTGTGTAAGCGATTTAATCCTGTAATAGAGTCTAAGCGGATAATTTCTTGCCCAGATTCATCAAAGAATACCAAACTGGGTGTATAGAATATATTCAAATTCTTTGCCCATTGTCTTGCAGTCATTCTTTGTCCATTGGGTGTTTGTAGTGGCGTATCACTCCAAATATCGAGTTGAACCACATCCATTTTAGCTAATTTATTTAAAATACTGGATTTTTTTAAATGGTGGCCATGTAAAACATCGCAGGCATGACATAAACCTTGCTCAAATAGCACGACAAGAGCTTGTTCACTGACTGCATGTGTTCTGCTGAGTAAATAGGGGGGCTTTGTGAATAAGGAATTTGAATTAAGCCCTTCTAGATCAAAACGTTCAGGTGGATCAACATCTTCTAAATAGGCGGAAAAATTTTGTTTCGCATAATAGCCACCAATAACATAGTCTAAAGCGGCTCTAAACTTATAAGGAGGGTAATAACCTCTTAATCTAAAGACTTCTTTACCTTCTGTATTATAAAAGAGTAAAGTAGGTGTAAAGCGGGTGTCTTCGATTTCAGAATATTGACGCTCTGTCGTTTCAGTGCCATCTGGCATCACAACAGGTAATTGCCCCCAAATATCAATCGCAATGACATCAAAGTAACGCTTGGTGTACTCTACAATGTCTTGCTTCTCTTCCCAATTTATTTTTAACAAATATTCACAATATGGACAATGTTGTTGACCAAAATAAACGATAATACCTAATTTATTTTGTTGCTTTGCTTCTTGAATATCTTCTCCTAAATCTAAAAAACTGGATTTAAACCAATCTGGATATTCCAAGTCTTCACTAATAGGTGTATCATCAATAAGCTGATTTGCCAGATCAGTATCATCCTCCTCCGCGGCTTCGGCCATTGACAAGGTAGTAGACATGTCTCCTTTTGTCCAGTCACTCGCGGCAACTGTGATGTTACAATAAACTAAAGTCATACAAAGCAATATTATTCTACGCATGTACTATACTCCTAGCCACAACCAGATGGTTTGGTAATATTTAAGGCTCATTATGGCGACACAACCTACATTACAATCTGTAGAAAATGAAACCAATGAAGCAGTCTATGTCAAAGATGGTTTAATGACATGGGAAGTTTTTCAACAAGCTCTATTACTTGTTAGTTTACCACTAACCAGTGCTTTATTAGCATTTTTGTTAGTTTTACTGGTTACGCCCAAACTCAAAGAGCCTACACGTATGATTCCTCACTACCAGTATGCTTACCAGAAAAATGTCATGCAGTGTGAACAGTTATGGCAACAGCAAAATTTAGAAGAGTTTAAAGGTTGTATTCACCAACTTGAAGTAAAAATTATTGAGTTTGCAGAGCACTATGAGGAATTCCAAGACTCTCAACAAGGTGATATAAATCAGGAGCTTGCCAAAATAACTTTCTTGGATACAGAGTTATTTGCTGGCTTAAAGCAAAGATTAGAGACAGCTTTAGATAATGGAAAAATTCCTATATCTACTGTTGTTGCATCCCAAGCAACTAATTCATACTCTTCTATTAATCCATTAAGCCATAGGGCTGATGGTGTTATAACGGCAACTCGTGAAAATGTAAGCACAGAAACGAACGACATATATAACATGACAGATGTTGATGAAATTTTAAGGTGGTGTTCGGTTTTGAAAAGTCGAACAGTGGTAGGCCCATCACAAGTGGAAGCCCCCCAATGTTACCAGCGTGTATTAGAGCTTGATCCAACTAACTATACAGCCCGTCGATCAATTCGTAGTATTAAAGTCAAATATACACAGTGGGCAATGAGAGCACTAGCCAGTGCAGAAAGTGGAAAAAGCTCTTTAGAACGAGCACTTAGTCGAGCAAAAGTGAATATCGATCGAGTAAAAGCCATTGACCCTAATGATGCAGTATTGGCTGATTTAATACGGCGTTACGAAGACCTGGAAGATCAACATAAAGCACAAATGTTAGACGAGTGTTATGACATTGTTGATATAGCAATAACCAGTGAAGATATTAGCGACTCTGATAGAAACTTTATTAAGCTAAATTGTCCACAAGCTATAATCAATGAAGTCGAAGCATTAACTCGAAGTAACTCATCATCTTTTTTTGATACAGAAGAGTAGTAAATTGGCTGGATGGATGTAACTCTAAGCTACTGTTAATATAAGAATTACATCCTAAGTTCATTTTGTTATTTGGGAACAGGCTTTTGCTTAACTTTATTAACGCCTTCTGTCCCTTTCAATTTGTCAGTAGATGTTGAATTTGGTTTAGTATTTCCTGTGCTTCCTTGCCCGCCATGAGAGCTACTATTACAGTCAATAAATCTCATTATCACTACCTCAAGCTTATGCAAAAGACAGTCTCAGAGTAAAGCAAAGCCTGCTATATAATCAAGTTATTTTTGAAAATATTCATTAAAGTATCTTATCATTATCTCATATAACTTTAAACTTGCAATCAATATAAATATTATTTATTTTCAATGTATTATGTTCTTTTTATATTGATTTTATTGTAGAAAAATTTCAAGCTATTCAGCTATATTATCCTTATCTAATGTTTGTAATTCCTGAGTTTGGGGTGCTGACTCTGACCATACTAGTAACACTTCACGGTTACGCTCAAACCATGCAGAAGGCACAGCTTGTACTTGTGCATAAGATTGACCAATATCAGGATTAATTTCAACAATTTTACCGACAGGATAACCTTTAGGAAATTGACCGCCTAAACCTGATGTCACTAATTGATCTCCAATTTTAATATCTGCATTATTAGCTAAATAAAGCAAGGCTAAACGATTGACTGCCCCTAAACCTTCAGCAATACTTCGTTCACCTGTTCGACCAATTTCAATTGGCAAAGCATGATGTGGGTCAGTAATCAATAAAACTGTGCTACTCATATAATTCACATGGATCACTTGCCCCATTACACCATGTGCATCAACAACAGCCTGCCCTTTAAATACACCATGATAGCTCCCTTTATCAATGGCTAACTTACGCCGAAATGGATCAACTTTAACCGATAAAATTTCTGCAACTAAGGTTTTTTCCCCGATCCGCTTTGATGAGTTTAATAAAGTACGCAAACGATCATTTTCATTTTTTAAATCTTGGTAACGTAATAATTTGAGTTTTAATTGCTGGTTTTCAGCTTCAAGAATGCTTTTCTGCTCTAGTAGTTCAACGCGTGAGAGTAGACTTTCGGATAGCCATCCTCCAGCTTTAACAGGAAAATCAACGATATACTGAATAGGATAGACCATAAGTGAAAGCTGAGAGCGTACACTTTCTAAATACCCTAAGCGGTGATCAACCATCATTAGTATTAGTGATAAATTGAAAAAAATGAATAACCGTAGTGTAGGGGAAGGTCCTCGTGTAAATAGAGGATGAATAATCTGTTGTTTTATACCTTCGTCCATGAGCCTGAACAATTAATAATGAACAATAAGTAATTATCAGGGAATTGGTTAATATTAGCAATTATGATTTTAATATAAAGGCCTGACTTTTTCAAAAAACTATTTATAAATAGAATGTTATAGTCTCACTGCTACACTAAATTATCACGACTATATAGTCTGCTTACCAATTTTATATAGAATACAAATGATTGTTAAAGCAACTCACTAAACCACAATTTTAGATTTGTTAGACTTAAGATTTTAACAAAATGTTTATGCTGGAATTATTGTAGCCTACTATAAAAGAATGGATAAATTTCTGAAGCTTATGAGCAATCAAGTACTTTAAAGTTGTATGAAATATCCATATATTTGATTAATATAATCAAAGGGGCAAGCATCATGAACAAGAAACATCTTGAAGGTGGTGGCTATCAAACCTTGAAAGTCCAAACGACTATTGATGATGTTTTGAAAACCACAATGTCATTTGAAAAAACTGCATATGAATTTTATGGTGGTTTACAAGAACAGGTGAGCAATCGACTACGTCCTCTGGTACAAGAGTTGATTGATGAAGAGAAACAGCACTATGCTTTATTTAAGCAATTAACACAATATGCTGATGTACGAGTACATATTCAGGATACAGTGAAAACACCTACTAGTGACTATAAGTTTTCAGACTATATTCGCGCACCTAAATTAGATGCATTACCAGATGATGAATCCATTTTACAATATGAAATGGGACGTGAACAGGCTGCAATGGAGCAGTATTCAGCATTAGCTGAAGAAACACCTGTAGGTCCAATCCAAGACTTATTTCGTTTCTTAGCTAATGAAGAACTAGAGCATAAGCAAGAGCTAGAAAAACGTTATTACAACTTAACTCACAGCAGTAGTACATAATTTTTTTAGGTGTATTAGGTTGTAGATACTTAATGCACCCTATCTAACGTATTCACCTTAATAAATAGATTTATCTTCCTGATTTATCTTCTCTTTAAGTTTCCTTTCTAATTTTCATCTATACTGCTCCACCTATTTTAACCTGACTATTTTTAAGTAAATAACATAAGCGTTATTGTGTTTTCTGTATTGTAATAATAAAATCCCTTTATACTATTAGTGGAGTTTATGTTACTATCCAAACTCCTATAAAAAATAGTCTGCGTACAACAATAAATCATTATAAAGCGCAACATACTTTTTATTCGCCCTATTAAATACAACCTAAGCAGTAGTCAGTGAGATGAATTAAAAAAATAATTTTTAACAAACCACAACAAAGGAGAAACTATGTCCATAGAAATTATGCTAGCTTTGCTATGTGCAGCGGGTGCAATTGTTTATGGCGGCATGTCCATTAGCTGGATTTTGGGTCAGTCCGCAGGGAATGAGCGAATGCAAGAGATAGCGGGAGCCATTCAGGAAGGTGCGAATGCTTATCTCAATCGTCAATATTCAGCGATCGCCGTTGTTGGGGTTGTCATCGCTATTGCCTTATTTTTCGTATTAGATGCCTTAACTGCCATTGGTTTTATCATTGGTGCTGTTTGTTCAGCTTTAGCTGGTTACATTGGTATGTATATTTCGGTTCGTGCGAATGTACGTACTGCACAAGCTGCTCATAATGGTATTAATGCCGCTTTGGCTGTTGCTTTCCGTGGTGGTGCTATCACTGGTTTATTAGTAGTAGGCTTAGGCTTGCTCGGTGTTGCAGGTTATTACGCTGTTTTACAAGCACTTGCACCAGAAGGTACAACAACTGTTGATTTAGCACCATTGATTGGCTTAGGTTTTGGTAGCTCTCTTATCTCAATCTTTGCCCGTCTTGGTGGTGGTATTTTCACTAAAGGTGCTGACGTTGGAGCTGACTTAGTCGGTAAAGTAGAAGCAGGTATTCCTGAAGATGATCCGCGTAACCCAGCGGTAATTGCAGATAACGTCGGTGATAATGTGGGTGACTGCGCAGGTATGGCAGCTGACTTATTTGAAACTTATGCTGTTACTATCATCGCAACTATGCTTATCGGTGGTTTAGCATTCCAAGCGACTCCAGATTTAGCTAATAAAGCAGTTTTACTTCCTCTCGTATTAGGTGGTGTTTCTATCATCGCATCTATCATTGGTACTTTCTTTGTGACAACTAAAGATGACAAGATCATGTGGGCGTTGTACAAAGGCTTGATTATTTCAGGTGCTATTGCAGGTATCGCATTCTATCCTGTCACAGTTTGGATTTTAGGTAGTGATCCACTTACTATTGGTGATAAAGTCGTACCTATTATGAATGTCTATCTTGCATCCTTAATTGGTTTAGCCTTAACAGGTGCAATGGTTGTCATCACTGAATACTACACCTCAACAGAATATGCTCCTGTCAAACATATTGCAGCAGCATCTGAAACAGGTCATGCAACCAATATCATCGCAGGTTTAGGCGTATCTATGAAAGCAACAGCAGCACCTGTGATTGTTGTTTGTTTAAGTATTCTTGCAGCGCATCACTTAGCGGGTTTATTCGGTATTGCTATCGCAGCAACTGCAATGTTATCTATGGCAGGTATCATCGTTGCGTTAGATGCTTACGGTCCTATCACTGATAATGCTGGTGGTGTGGCTGAAATGGCTGAATTAGATGAAAAAATCCGTAACATTACTGATCCACTTGATGCGGTTGGTAACACAACCAAAGCGGTTACCAAAGGCTATGCAATTGGCTCAGCAGGTTTAGCAGCTTTAGTCTTATTCGCTGACTTTGAGCATAAATTAGAATCAGTTGGTCAGCACCTCACTTTTGAATTAACTGATCCTATGGTCATCATTGGTTTATTCATTGGTGGCATGATTCCTTACGTTTTCGCAGCAATGGCAATGGAAGCTGTTGGACGTGCGGCGGGTAGTGTGGTTGTTGAAGTCCGTCGCCAATTCAAAGAAATTCCTGGCATTATGGATAAAACGGCTAAGCCAGATTATTCCCGTGCAGTAGATATGTTGACCAAGTCAGCTATTTGGGAAATGATTATTCCATCTTTATTACCTGTTGTTGTACCTGTGATTGTTGGCTTGCTTTTAGGCCCACAAGCATTAGGTGGTATGTTAATGGGTACAATTGTCACAGGCTTATTCGTCGCAATTTCTATGACTGTGGGCGGTGGTGCTTGGGATAATGCGAAGAAATTCGTAGAAGATGGTTTCCATGGTGGTAAAAACTCTGAAGCGCATAAAGCAGCAGTAACGGGTGATACAGTGGGTGATCCGTACAAAGATACGGCAGGCCCTGCGGTAAATCCATTGATTAAGATTATTAATATTGTTGCGTTATTAATCGTACCATTGTTATAAACAAAGCCTTGAACTGATAGCATTGCCACCATAAGGTAAAACTATCAGTTCATATAAAAAATTTCCTCAAGTAGTAGACTTATTACTAGTTGTGCTTAAATCAATTTGACTTGTTGCTATATTGCAAAAGGAGAAATACCATGCAATTAGTACTTGATTTAACTGATGAAGAAAAAGGTATGCTCAAAGAATTGACTGAAAGTGAGCTATCTGAATTGCGTTTTGAAATTGCGGATACAGATCGTAAAAATTTTCGTGATATGTTAAAGCGTAAAGAAGTATTGTTAAAACGAATTATCGAGCAATTAAGTGAATTATAATTTAACTTTAGAAAAGAGTGTAAGCGATGATGCCTGCACTCTTTTTTTATTTAGGTAATAGGGAGCAATATATGAAATGTTGTGCCTTTACCTACTTCAGTTTCAAGCTCTAATTTGCCTTGATGTTTCTCTACAATTTTCAACACAATATCTAAGCCTAAGCCACTGCCTTCACCTGCGGGTTTGGTTGTAAAAAACGGTTTAAACATCTTCTCTTGAACTTCTTTAGGAATCCCAGAACCTGTATCAGAAATACTGATTTTTATAAACTCTTGGTGCCGAGTTATATCAACGCTAAGCACGCCTTTATAATCCATCGCTTGTAACGCATTATGAATCAAATTCATCCAGACTTGATTTAGCTCATCAGGAAAGCAGCTAATATGCGGTACTTCCTCAAAATTAAGTATGACTTCAACCCCATGTTTGAGTTGGTTATGATATAAAGTCAACACTGTTTCAAGGCCATGCACAATATCAGCGGTATCTTTTTCTCCAGTATGATCGTAACGTGCAAAACTCTTTAAAGCCAAGATAATTTTACTGGCACGCTCTGAAGCAGTTTCAATGGTTTTTGAGCTACGCTGTAAACTGGTCAGTTGATACAATATTTCGAAAGTCATGCTGCTACTTTCATCAGATTTAAGTAATGGTATAAGGTGATCTATCTGCTCATATATGCCCATATCAACCAACTTATCAGCAACAGTCATAGTATCTTCAATACCATGCGCGTCTAACTCTTTGGATAATTGCCGACGAATTTTTCGTTGTTCGCGTGAAGAGAGTGGTTTTTCTAAATTATTGGTTTGAGCCAGTAACATCATTACTTCTTCATGTTGAGCATCTGAAAGCTGGCGGAAAAAATCAGGTAATGAAGACAAATTCTGACTCAAAAATTGTGAAATATGGCATACAGAGGAACGAATCGCGCCAAGAGGGGTTTTAATCTCATGCGCAACACCTGCAATGAGTTGCCCTAAAGAAGCCATTTTCTCCGATTGCACTAACTCATTCTGTGTCGCTTGTAAATGATCTAAAGTTAATTGTAACTTTTCATTCGCATTACGCAGCCTAATTTCTGCTTGTTTACGCTCAGTAATATCTCGAGCAATCAATAAAATTGCGGACTTGTCTTTATAGTGAATAAAACGGCCACTGATTTCAGCAGGAAAGCAATCACCATCACTGCGTACACATCGCGCTTCAACAAAACCGTCTGTATTATTTTGTTGTTCAACCAGTGTAATAATAAAATGCACTAACCTTTGCTCATCATCCTCATGTTCAATGTCTTTTAATGAGAGCTGTTGAATTTCAGCTAAATCATAGCCTAAATAATCACAAGCCACATTATTTGCGTCAATAAAAGTATCATGTTCTAAGCCATAAACTAAAATAGCATCAGCTGCGCTATCGAATAGGTTTTTATACTTATTTTCAGACTCTTGTAATCGCTTGTTTTGCAGAGCCAACTGCTTTTGTAAATTATGTACCTTTAGGTGGGCTTCTACCCGAGCCAATACTTCTTCGGCTTGAAAAGGTTTAGTAATAAAATCAACACCACCCGCTTTGAATGATTTGACTTTATCTACAACTTCGGACAAAGCACTGACAAAAATGACAGGAATCGATTTAGTTCGAGTGTCAGCTTTCAAGTGTTCACAAACTTGGTAGCCATCCATCCCTGGCATCATAATGTCTAATAGAATCAGGTCAGGCATTACTCTACTTGCAGCAGTTAAAGCCATGTTCCCGTTCATTGCGGTATAAACTTTATATTGTCCACGTTTTGTGAGAATATGCGTTAAAATTTGTAGGTTAGTTGGTGTATCGTCTACAACTAAAATACTATTTTTTTCAGTGAGTGAGTCACTATTCATTATGATTTGCTCAAGCAACAGCTAGCCTTTTTCTAAAAAGTTTGCATGAAATTCATACCTAAATCAATGACTATTTAGGTTATTTTTATTTTTTAAATTAAATCAGGATCGTAGATTAGAGGTTATAGTGAACATAAAACAAGCAATTACAGTGCTAACTCAACAAGTTATTTTAATTTTTTTATGTGCTATAGCATTTACATTTAATAGCTTTGCTGCAGAAGAAATTATCTTTACAGCAAAACCTAGAACGAATGCAGAAGATAAGCCTTGGCGTATTGGGTTTTATCAAGGAGGGGCACTTGATACTTACCCAAAAGTGCTTAATGCCACAATTGCAGGCTTAGTTGAGTTAGGTTGGTTAGTTCAAGAAGAGTTACCTCCTCCTGGTACGACATTAACCAGTACCAAAGATATTTGGAATCATTTGGCTAATTTAGATAACCGTTATTTAAACTTTGTAGGTAATGCATTCTGGTCGGCTGAATGGGATGAAGATATACGCAAAAAAACGATTGAGAAAATGATTCGGCGGTTTAATACACGAGACGATATCGATCTCATGATTGCGATGGGTACGTGGGCAGGCATCGACTTAGCAAACGATAAGCATAAAACTAACTTGCTTGTATTTGATGCAGCAGATGCCGTGAAATCACAAATCATTAAGAGTATCCATGACTCAGGTTTCGATCATATTAATGCCCGTGTTGATCCATTACGTTATAAACGCCAAATTCGCTTATTTTCTAATTTGATTGGATTTAAGAAACTAGGTGTTGCATATGAAAACTCAGAAGTAGGGGAAGTATATTCTGCTATTGATGACGTAAGAGCCGTGGGTAAAGAGCTAGGGTTTAAAGTTGTACGTTGTTTCACTAAATCAGAAGTACCCAATGACCAACTATACTTAGCAGAGGAAAGCCTGAAAGCGTGCTACGAGGAATTTTTGGAAACCGTTGATGCTATTTATATCACTTACCAGCGTGGTACTGAAAACTCAGAGGTGTTGGGAAAACTGTTAGACATTTTAAATGAGGCAGGTATTTATACGTTTTCTCAAACGGGTTCAGAGCATGTTCGTGTTGGGGCATTAATGAGTATTGCATTGGTTAGTTATAAAGGTGTTGGGCGTTTTCATGCAGAAACTATGGCGAAAATATTAAATGGTGCAAAACCACGTGAGTTAAGCCAAATCTATTCTGATTCTATGAATATTGCGATTAATCTTGATACTGCAAAAGAAGTAGGCTTTGATCCGCCAATTAGTTTACTTGGTGCAACAGATGAGCTTTATTCTAAAGAGTTACAAGCAAAACAGAAAAAAGATGCAGAGTTTTTTGACTAACATTTAGTGATGATATGGCGTGGCAATCTTAAAGTAGCTCAAGGTTGCCAGCCAAATTGCTCTATGACTTTTTACGCTGCAGCAGTGATTTTTTCGAATTTTGCTCTTAATTGACCTTCTGATTCTTCATTCTCTGGGTCTACCAGAATACAATCAACAGGACAGACTTCAACACATTGAGATTCCTCATAATGTCCTACACATTCAGTACACAGGCCTGCTTCAATTTCATAAATTTCATCACCTTGTGTAATTGCGCCATTTGGGCATTCTGGCTCACAAACGTCACAGTTGATACATTCATCAGTAATATAAAGTGCCATCTTGGTTCTCTATCTTTTATTAGGATGGTTGTTGGTTCATTTTGCTTGACAATGCAGCCATCACATCAGGATGTACAAAATCCTGCACAGGCCCATTTAACTTAGCAATTTCCTTAATTAAGCTGGAAGAAATATAGGTATATTCCGTTGCTGGAGTTAAAAATATGGTTTCCACATCAGGAATCAAGTTACGATTCATCCCCGCGAGTTGAAATTCATACTCAAAATCCGATACTGCCCGCAACCCACGAACAAAAACTTGTGCATCAACTTGCTTTGCAAAGTGAGCCAGTAGGTCATCAAATCCTTGTACCTCAACATTATCGACACCTGCTAAAGTCACTTCTGCAAGCGCAATTCTTTCCTCAAGTGTAAATAATGGATGTTTCGGTTCTCCTGCCGCAATCGCGACAATAACATGATCGAATAAAGCAGCAGCACGGCGTGCAATATCCGCATGTCCAAGTGTAACAGGATCGAATGTTCCTGGGTAAATCGCAGTAATTGTCATATAAACTTCCAACGGCGTTTAAAATCGCATTAGGCCATAACAGCATGAAAATTTGGTGACACGCTAACGGCGTTGGCTACTAATGTCAATCTGTAATTTATAACCTATGTTATATAAAAAGTCTAAATTTATTGGATTTCGTTATTTTTTTAGCATGATATTTTATATGACGTAACTATATGAATTTTAATAATTTAAAGCCAAAGAAAAACACCTACAAAATATATAAATAAAATCTATAAGTATATAAATTTAATTTTAAGCTTTTGAATTATAAGATATTTAAATAAATTTTCAAATTAATCAAAAAAATTATTAAGAATATTTATTGTGAACTCTTGAAATCAAATTTTTAAAGCCTTATATACACGTTCAAGCACTGCAGTGAAGCGTAATAAACTGATTTTAAAGGATTCTATCATGAACTTAGTATATCAACACCCTGTTAGCTTATGGGAACAAATGCAACGTGACGCAGAACAAGTATTAAATCGTGTGGCACAATTGAAAAAAGCCGAAGCAGCAGAATCCAATTGGATGCCAAATGTAGACATTCAAGAACAAGCCGATCATTATCTTGTTGCTGCCGATATTCCAGGTGTCGACCCCAAACAGATTGACATTTCAGTGGATAAAAATGTTTTAACAATCAAAGGTGAACGCCAAGCGGCTAAAGCAGAACAGGAAACTGGTTTTAAACGCGTTGAGCGGGTACTTGGACAATTTCAACGTCGTTTTACTTTACCTGACAATGCTGATGCAGATAAGATTTCCGCAACAGGTGAAAACGGTGTGCTTTTCGTCCGTATTCCTAAACAAGAAGCAGTTGAGCCACGAAAAATCACGGTACAATAAAGTGTGGTAGGGTTGTTGGTCTAATCAGCGGCCCTATCATAGAATCTATTGGCAATAGCCTTTTTCTATTCCCAATATATTTTATCATGTTCGCATGACACAGCATTTTTAAGTAGGGGGAAATATGTCAACAGCAATTGCTTTAAGTCAAAATTTAAATCTTACAGGTATTAGTCAAAGCTTTGAGAGTTACGTACAAACGGTTAAAAATATTCCGATTTTAAGTCAGGAACAAGAACAAGAGTTAGCGAAACGTTATTATGAGCAAGATGATTTGGAAGCAGCTCGTATTTTAACGGTTTCGCATTTGCGGTTTGTGCTGCATATTGCAAACAGTTATCGAGGCTATGGCTTGCCACAAGCAGATATTATCCAAGAAGGTAATATTGGTTTGATGAAAGCAGTTAAGCGTTTTAATCCGCATGTTGGTGTGCGTTTAGTTTCATTCGCAGTACATTGGATTAAAGCAGAAATCCACGAATATATTTTAAAAAATTGGCGCATTGCCAAAGTGGCAACAACCAAAGCCCAACGTAAATTATTTTTCAATTTGCGCAGTATGAAAAAACGTTTAGGTTGGTTAAATCAAGAAGAAGTTGAAAATATTGCCGCTGACTTGGGTGTGACGGAAAAAGAAGTGCTCGAAATGGAGCAACGTTTAACACGCCAAGATATAGCATTTGATGCACCCGATGATAATGATGAGGACAGTTACAGCCCAGCGACTTATTTAGAAGACAGCCGTTACGATCCTGCACAATTAATTGAAGCAGATGATTGGGAGCAGAGTCAACAATCTCAATTACAAACGGCGTTTTCTCAGTTGGATGAACGCAGCCAAGATATTGTGCAACAACGTTGGTTAAATGAAGAAAAAGCCACTTTGCATGAATTAGCCGACAAATATAATGTATCAGCTGAACGCATTCGGCAAATTGAAACAGCCGCAATGAAAAAATTAAAAAAATATTTGGCCATTTCTGCTGAAAGCTAATCGTTTTAAAAGAGAGTGATACAATGGGGAATACGTAGTTTTCTAAAGATCATTCCCCAAACGCTTTTTTTGTCTAATTTCCAATAAAACAACTCGAAATAATATTTACTCCATATTTCATAGCATACATATGGTCTACAGAGCTAGCGTTATATTTATTTCTGAGCAGACTGTAACGTTTCCTCTATAATTTCAAATATATAAAAATGTCACTTAACAAAAAAGGCTGACAATTCTATCAAAATGAATCATCAGCCTATGTATTGGTTAGTTAACAATATTTTTAGTTTGTTTTGCTAGACCATTTTAATGTGCGACTACCATCAGCTGTATTTTGTAAATATAAATCCGCTTCTAATCGACTTGAACCCACCGAGCCATAAGTATCACCAAAGAAAATATTTACATTTACTGTTTGAGGAGAGGCAATATAGAACGCGCCAAAGCCTGCACTTGCACCACTGGTTTCGCGATCAATCCAACCGCCGACGTTAATTCCGCCTGCAAATGAGGTTGCACTTAAACCCAAACCTGATAGGCCACGTGGGGTATTTTCTTGGCTTAAGATTTCAGCAACATAAAACCCCGGTGGAAGCGTTTGTGTCGTAATTGATGAGCCTGATTGCACAACTTCGGAATGCAGTACAACATCATCGGATTTAACACGTACCAATATATTTTCTGCAACTTGTAAATATTCATAAGGGGTTAATGTGACAGATTCATAACGACTTAGGTAAAACCCAATAAATCCAGGAACATCACCATTTTCTTTTAAGATCGCCCCCGCATTAAAGCCACCAGGATTAGAACCAGCAGTAGTATTAACAGAAATGCCCCAAAACCCTTCCGTACCCCCTTCGGGCAACTCGATGGTCATGATATAAAAGCCTGCTTCATCCACTTCTAAGCTATAAGTACAACTTGCACTACTACATGCTGTATTCGGGTTGCCATCAATTGTAGAACCATCGGTTGTATCTGTATTGCCATCAGTAGTTGAACCGTCGGTTGTATCGGTATTGCCATCAGTTGTAGCACCATCTGTACTTGCATTTAAGCCAGCACTGTCAACACCATCACCTGTATCCGCTAATGCATTATTTGCCAATTGGGCACTGCTATCTAACTCAATGCTAAATTGACGGCCATCGTTATATCGAAATGTTGCCCGCTGTGTGTCTTCGCCTGATACTGCAATTTGTAGTGTGCTGCTATCTACAATTTTAGGCTCTACCGTCATGCCACTTGAGAAACTCCAACTTAACTGGCTGGCACTGGTTGTAGATGTGGTTGGTGGAAAATAAACGGCAAATGTTGAACCTGAAGGTACTTTAATTTCATCATCTTGTGCAACTGTGTACAAAGGTACGCCAAGCTGACGTGTATTAAATTCCCATGCTAAGCTTTTGGTTTCCGTTGTACTATCAAGCAATTGTGCACTATAGGTTAATTCTGCACGGTAACGGGTATTCCACTCTAAACGCTGTAATGGGAATAATGCGTATTGCAAGCCAGAAAAACGCGCATTAGGATCGGTTGACTCGTTTAATTCTCGGGTCAAATCTAAAGCCGTGTTATTTTTATCGTGGTAAATCGTGAAATCAGACACCACCACATTTTCATAAGTAAGCGGATTAAACTGAATTGAAACGGGATAACCTGAAACCGAATAGTCTGGTAATGGGTCGGGAGATTCTTCATAAAACACTGGCTGAATATTGCTTGCATTATTTGCTGGCCACAACACAACATTAGGATTTAAACCAAAAGGTTCATCACGCGTAGCTTCATAAACTTCTTTTCCTACGGCAAATTCAGGCTCATTAGGACATGGGTTATAAATAAATCGTGAGGTTGTGTCTGTTTCTCCTTGGCATAATAAGTGAAAACCTTCGTTACCCATATTGTAAACATAGGTTGAATCGCCCGCTTCTAATAATGATACGCGACTAATGCCAACCCCAACCGAAGTAATGCCAAAATCTAAAAAGCCAAAACGGTGGTAAATTGCTGACATTAGGTTATCAATTGAATCTTTATAATTATCATTTCCACCTGATACATTCTCAGATACCGTCCGAGATAAATAGCCCGCGGCTAACACACGATCCCCAACCGAGACACCTGTAAAACCTGTTGCGCCTTCGGTTTCATTATGGCCAGACGTATTGTTTTGAATTAGGTATTCAGCATGATTAGCAGCGGCTTGTTGCAACAAACTGTTCCGTGATAATTCGGTCATATCTGTTTGTTGACGTAATTGATTGAGATACAGATAAGCACTGCTTAAATCTGCCCCATCGGTCAAAATATCGGCATGTAAAGGCATCACCGTAAGTAGCGATAGCGGTAAAGCACATGCAATAGACTTTAAACGAAACATAATTTTTCCTATATTAAGATGTGTATAGTTGCTATATAGTCTAGTTTAACTTAATCATTAATGCCTCATTTTTTTATACCGTAGCCCTTATTTTCATGTGTCTTAAAGCTTTTTACACGACGTTGGGTATTTATGAAATAATACAGGCTCAACATTTTATTGATTTATTATTGTGACCCAAAACGATTTTCAGCTACTTAACCAAAAAGCCTTACGCTATTTAGCCAACCGCGAACACTCACGCTTCGAACTCAGACAAAAATTACAAACCACCCATTTAGATAGGGAAATAATAGACGCTGTGTTAGATAATTTAGCGGATCGAGGTTACCAAAGTGATAGGCGTTTTGCAGAAAGCTATACGCGTTACCGCATCAATAAAGGTTATGGTGAACTTTATATTCGGCGGGTTTTGCAACAGCGTGGCGTAAGTAATGACATTGTGTCCGTCGTATTAGCAGAACAGGCACATGTTTGGTTTGATCTAGTTTGTGAAGTGCAGCATAAACGATTTACTACCACACCCAACGGCCAGCGTGAATATGCCAAGCAAGTGCGATTTTTGCAATACCGAGGTTTTACCCAAGAACAAATTCGTTATGCTTTTGATAATACAAAATAAATAATCATCAGTTAAGACAATTTATATCTTAGCAACATTTTGAGTATGTCATTTGCTATTAACTGTAAAACCCAATATTTAGGATTGATTTATGAATACATTGCCTTTTCCGCTATATCGCGCAACCCAAGTCCGAGAGCTAGACCGTATTGCGATCGCTGATATGGGTGTGTCGGGCGTATGTCTGATGGAGCGAGCAGGCAGTGCGGCGTTTCACTTATTAGAAACCAAATGGCCAAAAGCTAATCGCATTATTGTGATATGTGGAATTGGCAATAATGGTGGTGATGGCTATGTATTAGCCCGTCTTGCCTTTCTCGCAGGTTATGATGTGACTGTGCTGCAATTGGGTGATATTAAGAAGTTAAAAGGTGATGCCAAAATTGTTTACGATGCCATGACAGAAGTTGGTTTATCAGTACAAGTATTTGCTGAAAAAAAATTAAGTGTGGTTGATGTTGTAGTTGACGCTTTATTAGGCACAGGCTTAAGCCGAGAAGTTAGAGGTGAATGGAAAGAAGTGATTGAAGGAATTAACCGTTGTCAGTGTCCCGTGTTATCGCTAGATATTCCATCGGGCTTACATGCTGATACAGGTAATGTGATGGGGGCAGCTGTTCACGCACAAGCCACGATTAGCTTTATTGGTTTAAAACAAGGTTTATTCACTGCTGAAGGGCCTGAATATTGTGGTGAAATTTGCTTTGATGACTTGAAAGTACCTGCTGAAATTTATAAACAGATCAAAAGCCATATTTTACGTTTTGATTACAATGTATTAAGCCACTTATTAACCCGTCGTTCTCGAACGGCACATAAAGGAAGTTTTGGTCATGTTTTGATTATTGGGGGTGACGTAGGAATGACAGGGGCTGTCCGATTAGCGGCAGAATCTGCACTGAGAGTGGGCGCAGGTAAAGTCACGATTGCAACCCGACAAGCTCATGCCGCATTGATTAATATGGGTTGTCCTGAAATCATGTGTCATGGTATTGAAACCCCTGAGCAATTAGAGCCATTGTTAGAGTCTGCTGATGTGATTGCAATTGGTACAGGTTTAGGTCAAGCAGAATGGGGTCAAGCCGTCTTTGATAAAGTTAAATGTTTAGATAAACCCATGGTGATTGATGCGGATGCGTTGAATTTAACGGCTCAATCTCCGTGTCGATTTAAAAACAGTATCATTACGCCGCACCCCGGAGAGGCAGCACGCTTATTACAAACAGGTATTCAGGAAGTACAACATGATCGATTTGCTGCTGTGCAATCCTTGCAATTACGTTTCGGTGGCGTATGTGTTTTAAAAGGGGCGGGTACACTCATTGCCGATCCAAAAGGTGATATTGGTGTGTGCACTGTAGGTAACCCCGGTATGGCTGTAGGCGGTTCTGGCGATATGTTAACGGGTGTGATTGCAGGCTTATTAGCTCAAGGCTTAAAAAATATAGATGCAGCACGTTTAGGCGTTTGCTTACATGGACAAGCAGGCGATAAAGCAGCACAACAAGGCGAGCGCGGCATGTTACCCAGTGATTTACTGCCTTGGTTACGTTTTTATGCCAATCCAGAACTCATTGACCCAATCGAACAACAACCACATTTAACTGCGACCCGTTGCCAATTTTCCATAACAAAGGCACATTAATACTTTAAATTCTGTGATATGACCTTTTAGGTTGCTCACTGTTTTACAAAATATATCCAAGATCAAGTCATGTTCAAAAATGGCTATTTGAGCTTACTTGATCTAAAAGATTATTTTTTCATGTTTTCTTTAAAAACCACTAGTTGACGTACAAAGTTGTAATCTTCATCTTTAGAAGGCGTAAACTTTAAAATATGCATGTCATTTAAACCTTGTTTATCTTTATAATTCAAGGCAGCATCGGTTAAAGCCTGCTTAAAACTTGCTGGTAAATCTTGTCGATATGCAATCATGTCGTGTGGGATTTCTTGTGATGCCCAAATAATATTAAAATCTTCTAAAACCCAACTGCGTCCTGAATCTCTTTCAAGATCAATATTATTTGTTGAAGCTGCATCAATTTCCCCATTTTTGACCATCAGAATAGACTTTTCATGATTACCTGAAAAACCAATTTGAGAAAAATAAGTTTCAGGTACAATTTGAGCTTCTGCTGCAAAATACACACTTGGAATTAAAAAACCACTGGTTGAGTTGGGATCAGTGAATACCCACGTTTTCTCCTGTAAATCTGCAATATTTTTTAGATTTGAATCTGATTTAGTAATAATTACACCTTTATAACTATCCTGCCCATCAGGGTGAACAACTCGCACCGCTGTCATAGTATTGGCTTTTTTAGAGGCCTCGACATAAGATTTAGGGCCTAATAATGCAAAATGTAATTTTTTCTCAGCAAGCCCATTAATCACACCTGCATAATCTTCAGGCACAACCAGCTCTACTTTTCGCCCCAACGTTTCTGATAAATAGTCAACAAAGCGTTGATAACGTTCTATTGTGCGCTGTTCTGACTCAATCGGAATCACACCAAAATAAAAAGTATCATCCCAGTCTGTGCGATCGACTTTATTTGATTCATTACAAGCGGTTAAAGTCAAACTCAGTAATAAATACGTGAGGAATTGTAGATAACGCATAAAAAAACCTTGTTACGAGAAAGTAGCGGGCTACCCTAACGTTTAAATAGTGACAAGATCATGAAAAAGAGATTGGGTTCAAATGAATTTTTTATGACAACAAGCTGAGAAATTTTATTTTAAGATAGTCTAATATTTTTAGCTATTGCGCTTAGTAGTCAGTAGAACGTTAAATATTTTTGCTTAATTAAACGACTCATATATTTACTAAAACACAACACATCCCTTGTTTTTACAAAATAATGCTAATCATAATGATAGGATTTACTAATTTATATTTTTATCAATTCCATTCATTTTCCCTGTAGTCAAGCCGATTTTACCTAGAAAAAAACATATAGCTTGGTATAATAATCGGTTTATATCCAACCAAATAAAATCAAGGTAAAACTTAAGGATACGTTATACATTAATCATTTCTGCAACATCAACGTAATTGCCACTGTCACCACCAGCTAAAAGAACCAATATGATTTTAGATAAACTAGTTAAAGCCAAATGGGAAAGCCGCGACCCAGAAGTGCGGAAGTCAGCAATAGATGATATGAGTGATGTTCAACTCATCAAAGAACTGGCGTTAAATGATGAAGCTGCCATTGTACGGCAAGCTGCAATTCGCAAAGTCACTGACTTATCTGTACTCGATACAGTGATTCGGCGTGAACAAGAGGACGATGCAGTCAAAGAAACTGCCACCCAATTGTTTAGGCAACTTGTTACGGGTCAAAAAGCGTCAAATTATGACTTAGACTCACGTATCCAATGGACTGTAAAATTAGATGGTGATCGTTTAGATGCAGTTGCAACCCATGGCAAAGAACCAGAATTACGTTTGGCTGCGGTTGGAAAAATTGAGCGTGAAGGCTTATTAGGTGACATTGCAATTAATGATGAAGTACGTGATGTGCGTTTAAAAGCGGCTGAAAAACTGACTCAAAAATCGACGTTAGAACGTGTCTATAAAGCGGCGCGTAGCAAAGATAAACAAGTCACTCGCATTGCCAAAGATAAACTAGATGCCATCGTTGAAGCAGAAGAGCGACCAGCTAAAGTGCGGGCTGAATGTGATGCCATTTGTACAAAATTAAGCGTATTTGGTCGTGATAACAATACGATCACCTCTTGGGAACAAGAACACGCAGAATACTTACGTTTAAAAGAACGCTGGCAAGCCATTGCAGAATATGCAGAAGCAGATTGCACCGAACGTTATACTAAAGCAGAACAGGCTTTTACTTCCGCTTATGCTGAATATGAAAAGCAAAAAGCCGAGTTAGAAAAGCGTGAGGCAGAACTTGCTCCTATTCGTGAGCTAAAACAACAAGTTTGCGATAAGTTAGAGAAGATTGCCACAGATTTAGAACAACGCGAATTAATCGAAGATGAAGAAAGTGAGAAGCTTTCTCAAACCATTAATGAGCAGCAACAACAATGGCAAACAGGTGCGGCGATTGATGATGCGAAAGAAGAACAACAGTGGCAAACACGCTATCAAAAAGCCTTTAAATCGGTGACTCAGCAGCTCAAAACGTTGCAAAGCCATTATCGAGTTGCATGTAAATTAGAAGCGATTTGCAGTGAAGGCGATAAGTTATTAAGTGAAGATGCGTCATTACGTGGTCGACATATTAAAACCTTGCAAGAGCGTTGGAGTGAGATTGACTTCCCTAAAGCTGATCTTAAATTTATCAATGATTTAAAAGCCCGCTTTGCAGAATTAACCCAGTCTATCGATGCCCACCGCCAAGAACAAGATAAACAACGCGAGCAGAATGTTGATACCTTAAAAGGTTATTTGCAAGAAGCGGAAAAATATCTGGAATCAGGCGAACTGCACAAAGCCATGCCGCATGAAAATAATGCGCGGACATTGTTTGCAGAGATCAAAGGTTTATCCTCAAAACGTTATAAAGCGTTGGAAAAACGGGTTCAGGCGATTACAACCAAAATCCGTGAATTGCATAACTGGGAAAAATGGGGCGATAACCTTGAGCGGGAACGCTTATGTGAGGAAATCGAACACTTAATTGAGAACCCTGATGATAATCCTGAAGAAACGGCTCGTATTATCCGTGATGCACAAAAAACATGGAAAGGCTTAGGCACAAAAGGCCATTCTCAAGCATTATGGGAGCGTTTCAATAAAGCATGTAACGAAGCATATAAACCGTGTAAAGTTTACTTTGAAGAACAAGCGCAACAACGTCACCAACATTTTGAACAAAAACAAATCATTTGTGCAGAATTAGAAACCTTTGGTGAAGGTATTGATTGGGAACAGCCTGATTGGAAAGAAATCCATCATCAAGTACGTGAGTTCGAAAAACGCTGGCGCAATGTAGGCCCTACAGATCGCAAACAGAAAAAGCCATTACAAACTCGTTTTGATGCAGCGATGCAACCGATTGATAAACGTTTAGATGCCGAGCGTAAATCTAATTTGCAATTCCGTGAAAGACTAACGGCAAACGTTATCAAAGCACATAACATTGATGATTTGTCTGAAGCGATTGAAGAAGTGAAAAAACTTCAGGCACAATGGCATGTTACTGTTCCGGGGTCACGTAAAGATGAGCGCAATTTATGGAAAACCTTCCGTAAAGAATGTGACGTGGTCTTTGATCGTCGTAAACAGAAACAAGAAGAACGCCAACAAGAACGCCAAAACCACTTGAACAAGAAAAAAGAGGTTTGTGAGCAGATTGAAGCTTTAGGCCAATTGTCTGGTGATGAGTTGAAATCAGCTAAATCTAAGTTGCGTGATCTTAAATCTCAATGGCAAGCAGCAGGCGAAGTACCGAAGAAAGCCTTAGAAAGCATTGAACGTCGTTATCATCGTGCTTTAGAGCAGTTTGATAGACAGTGTCAATCTGAACAAGCAAGCGAGCTACATGCACAACTTGAATACTTGCATCAACGCGCCAAACTGTGTGCCAAATTAGAGCATTTAGCCGAAGCATCGGAAGAAGCCGTTGAAGCTGCTAAAGCAGACTGGGAAGCCATGCCTGCGTTGTTAGATAAGAAAGTGATTAAGAATATTACTCGCCGATTTGATAAAGCGTGCAAAATGGCAACAACAGGTAAATTTAACTATTCTGATGAAGCCTTGGCCAAGCGCAAAGAGCTGTGTATTCGGATTGAAATTTTATCAGGTATCGACTCACCAGCGGAAGAAGCCAAAGCACGGATGGCTTATCAAGTAGCACGTCTTTCTGAAGCGATGCAAGGCGGTTATTCTGAGCCTAAAAATAAAGTGGCTGAAGCGCAAGAAATTGAGCAAAGCTTTTATTTAGCGGGTGCAGTTTCTGCAGAACAAGCCAGCCAGTTAAATCCACGTTTCTTGAAAGCGCGAGATGCATTTTATCAAGTAAAGGATGCTGCTGAATAATATTGATTGACATAGCCTGATAGACTGTTCTCAGTTTGTCAGGCATTTTTCTTACCTTAGAATCTTAATCATTTGTAAATATTCATCATTTTCTTTGATCCTCGTCCGTTCTCTTGATTTTTTATACTTTTCCGTCTACCTTTTTACCTATTGTTTATTTTTATGGATCATGCAATTTATAGTCAATCTTGTTTATGCACAGTGAATAGATTAATATTATGAAATGCTTATGGGGACAAGGTTTGTTAGTACCATGATATGGACAATAAGCCTAAAAATTGCAGAATAAGAGGTTTGTTATGCAAACAACTTTATTTAATCTACCAGACTATAAAGTGCATAACCAAATTGATGAAAGTGCCAGCTCTCTGATTTATCGTGGTGAGCGTATTAGTAATAGTGTGCCTATTATTATCAAAATCCAAAAGCACAACTTTCCCACACCAGATGAATTAGTTTGTTATCAGCAAGAATTTAATATTACTAATAAAATAGTCAGTGATGGTGTCATTCAAGCATACGAACTCAAGAAATATAATAATAAACTATATATTGTCTTAGAAGATATTGATGGCTGTTCGTTAAAGCAAATACTGCAGCAGCGTTATACTTTTTCTATTCCTACTTTTTTACATATTGCAATCGACCTCGCACAAGCTTTATCTGATATTCATGCCAGCAATGTGATTCATAAAGATATTAACCCCGCCAATATTGTATGGAATCCGACCACTCAGCAGCTTAAAGTGATTGATTTTAGTATTTCTTCCATACTGCCCCGTGAAATCACGCATTTAAAAAATCCTAATCAATTAGAAGGTACGTTGTCCTATATTTCACCAGAACAAACAGGGCGGATGAATTGTAATTTGGATTATCGTACGGATTTATATTCCTTAGGTATTACATTTTATGAGCTTTTAACTCAACAGTTGCCTTACGACAGCTTAGACCCTTTAGAGTTGGTGCATTGTCATATTGCAAAACCAATCGTACCACCACACCATATTAATCAAGCAATTCCCCTGATTCTGTCCAATATTGTGATGCAGCTCATTGCTAAGAATGTGGAGCAACGCTACCAATCTGCTTTGGGTTTAAAACACGATTTAGAAGTTTGTTTGGAAAGCCTCGATCATGTACATAATTTAGATTTCCCCTTGGCACAACAAGATTACTCTGGTCAGTTTCATATTCCACAAAAACTATATGGGCGAGAGCATGAGATTGCACAATTACTAGATAGCTTTGAACGAGTGACACAAGGTCATACCGAAATGATATTGGTTGCTGGATATTCGGGAGTGGGTAAGTCTGCACTAGTAAACGCGGTTCATTTACCGATGGCAGAAAAACAAGGCTATTTTGCGGCTGGAAAATTTGACCAATATCAACGCAATACGCCTTACTCTGCGATCAGCCAAGCATTTGAGGATTTTTGCCATTATTTATTGACTGAAACCAAACAACAATTAGAGATTTGGAAACACAATATTCTCAGCGCGATAGGCCAAAATGGACAAGTATTAATCGATGTGATTCCTGCTTTAGAATATATTATTGGCAAGCAGCCTGCTGTTACAACGCTTAATTCTCAGGCGGCGCAAAATCGCTTTAACCTTGTATTTCAGCGTTTTTTGCAAGTGCTTTGTCAAGCAGGACATCCTGTTACTCTGTTTATTGATGATTGGCAATGGGCAGATTCAGCCTCTTTGAATTTACTGCAATTGTTGCTAAACGATTCTGAGCTGGGTTATTTACTGATTATAGGCGCATATCGTAGCAATGAAGTTGATGAAACGCATCCTTTCCATATCACGATAACGGCACTGAAAAAACATACGCATATTCAAGAAATACAATTAAGTAATCTAACTCAACAAGACGTTGCAGCATTGATTGCAGACACATTGCACCAACCAACTGATTCCATTGAGCAATTAACCCAACTTGTTTACGAGAAAACACTGGGCAATGCTTTTTTTGCGACTACGTTGTTAAAAACATTGTATGAAGAAGGTTTATTGTATTTTGATTTAGTGTGTCACTGTTGGCTTTGGAATGCACAGAAAATTCAACATAAAGCACTAGCGGACAATGTCGTTGATCTGATGTCGGGCAAAATCCGCAAACAAATGTTGCAAACCCAGAGAGTATTACAACTGGCTGCCAGTGTTGGCAATCAATTTAACTTGCAAACTTTATCTATTATTTATAATCAGTCATTATCAGATACATTTAATGCGCTTTGGCCAGCGGTGGCAGAGGGTTTGGTGACACCTTTAAACGACAATTACAAATTGTTGGAAAATCCAAAACATGCAGGATTGGCTTTGTTTAAATTTCAGCATGACCGGATTCAGCAAGCGGCCTATGCTTTAGTGTCTGAGGCTGAGAAGCCTTCTTTGCATTTAAATATTGGACGTTTATTGCTACAACATCATGAGCAAGCTGACAAATTATTTGAGCTGGTACAACAGTTAAATCGTGGTATTGCACTGGTTGATGATGCATCGGAAAAAACACGTATTGCGCAATTAAACTTACAAGCAGGACAACGTGCGATTGAAGAAGCGGCCTATAATGCTGCGATTGAGTATCTACAAATTGGCCGCAGTTTGACAACGCCTGTTATGTGGGAAACAGACTATGATTTAATTTTGGATTTATATGTTTTTTCAGTCAAAGTGATGTTATTAGTCAGCGATTATCAACAAGCAGAACAGCTAAGCAAAGTCGTATTACAACATGCGCAAACTGATTTAGATAAAGTGCGCATTTATGAGTTTGAAGTACTGTCTTATGCAGTAAAAAATCAAGTAAAAGATGCAGTTGATGTCGGGCATAAAGTATTAACCATGCTGGGTTTATCTTTAAAAGACATGCCACCCACTGAACAAAATCCGATAGTTTATGAACATTTGCCTGATATGACTAACCCATCCTGCTTGTTTATGTATCGGGTGTTAGTGTCAATTTATGTGCCTTCTTTTCATGTCGACCCCAAACTTGGCATACAAACAGCCTTTACCATGTTGCAACTACAATATGACAAAGGCAATTCCCCTTTATCCGCGTACATTTATGCCTTTTATGGTGTATTGCGGATCGGTAAAGATTTAGACATTGATACAGGCTATCAGTTTGGGCAGATGGCACTCAGATTGATGGATAAATATCAGGCACGAGAGATTAAATGTAAAGTACTGACCGCTTATCATGCGCAAATAAAACCATGGAAAGAGCCTTTTCAAAATTCTTTAGCCCCACTTAAAACCGCCATACAAGTTGGCCTAGAAACAGGTGATTTGGAATTTACGGGTTATGCATCGATGCACTACTGTTCCACGCTGTTTTTGTGTGGTCGACCGCTTGCTGAAATCAGTGAGGAATTACCTGTTTATATTAAAATGGCGCGTCAGCATCAACATCCATTCCCAGAATTTTATATTGGCTTATGGGGACAGTTGGTGCACAACCTCATGGGTAAAGCCGATGATATATTTTTGCTCAAAGGGGCATTCATTGATGAAACCCAGCACGTTGATAATCCCTTGTTCAATATGTCACCTCTTAAATTCACTGCTTTATTAAGTAAAACCATCTTAAATTATCATTTTGGGCGTTATCAGGCAGCTTTGGCATGTGCAGAACCACTTGAACAGCTGGGTAAAACATTAATGGGCGTGCTTTCTCCCAGTCAAGGTTATTATTATTATGCTTTGACTGCGCTTGCATTATATCCAGAAGCAACACCAGAACAACAGCAAGCGTTTTTAACCACAGTACAACGCTATCAGCAACGGCTTGCAACGTGGGCACGTTTCGGTGCGGTTAATTTCCAACATAAATATGATTTAGTCGAAGCAGAATTAGCTAAGGTTTTAGGACAGCATTGGAAAGCCAGCACACTGTATGAGAAAGCCATCCAAGGTGCTAAGCAGAGTGGATTGTTACATGATGAAGCATTAGCGAATGAGCTAGCAGGCCAGTTTTATCATCAGCAGGGTATGGGAAAAATTGCCCAAGTGTATATTAAAGATGCACATTATCAATACCATCAATGGGGAGCAAAGCCAAAAGTCAAACAATTGCAACATGATTATGCTGATTATTTTGTTGAGTCAGATTTTAAAGTGTCTGAAACCATCAACTCAGGGAAAACATTACACCGTATTCAAGCAACCCAACACACGCCGAGCCAGCTGTTAGATTTAACTGCTATCTTACGCGCATCACAAGTTTTATCAGGCGAAATTAAATTAGATAAATTACTGGTTTCAATGATGAATATTGTGATTAAAAATGCAGGTGCAGATAAAGGTTTTTTACTATTACCGAAACAGGGAGAGTGGTTGATTCAAGCTGAAGCGGTGGTCAATAGCAAGCAAGTTAATGTGTTGCAGTCAATAAATATTGAAGAAAACAAGATATTAGCCAATAGCATTGTCAACTTTGTCATTCGCACCCAAAAACATGTCGTTTGGCCTCATGGTGAACAAAAGTTTGATCTAAAAAAAGACATTTATTTTCAAAAGACTAAACCTAAATCTATTTTGTGTATGCCAATATTAAATCGGTGCAAAATGGTGGCGGTTTTATATTTGGAAAATAAGAATACAAAATATGCATTTACCGAGCATCATTTAGAGACATTGTGTTTATTATCCGCTCAGATTTCCATTTCAATCGAAAACGCCCAATTTTATGCAGAATTAGAAACCAAAGTCACAGCACGCACTGCCGAATTACAAAAACAAAATATTGTATTAGAAGATTTAAACCGTGAAAAAAATGCGATGCTAAGTATTGCTGCGCATGACTTAAAAAATCCAATTGGCATCGTGCGCGGATATGCCGAAATCGTCGAAGATGATATTGATGATATGGAGATTGATGAAATCATTACACTGATGAGTAAAATTAGTACAACATCAAATCAAATGCTGGAACTGATTAAAAAGCTACTTGATGTCAGTGCGTTGGAATCAGGCAAACTTAATTTTTTGATTGAACCACTGGATATTTTGTTGCCATTTCAAGAGTTGTTGCAGATTTACAGGGATTTAGGCTTGGAAAAAAATATTGTTGTGCATAACAAGTCCACTGAAACAATGTGCGTGGCTTATGCTGATAGTACCGCAATATGGCAAATTTTGGATAATTTGATTTCTAATGCAATTAAGTATTCACCGCCGCAGCGCAATGTGTATTTATATTTGGATAATATTGTTGACAAGCAGTGTGTACGGTTTGAAATTAAAGATGAAGGCCCCGGTTTAAGCCAAGCAGATCAAGCTAAATTATTCGGTAAATTTGTTAAATTAACACCTAAACCTACTGGCAATGAGCAAGCAACAGGGTTGGGTTTATTTAGCGTGAAGAAATTGATTGAAAAAATAGGCGGCAATGTCCGATGTGAAAGTGTACTGGGACAAGGCTGCTCATTTATTGCTGAATTTCCGATGCAGAAACCGTCTATTTGATGAGAACAATAGTCATTTGGTTTAATACAAAGTTTTCCCTTCTCACACACAAAACAACGTACTTTTCAAATTAATCGCTTGATAACGTAAAGTAAATACCTTTTAATTAAGCAATACACTCAGCTTTGGTGATGTTTATGCTTTGGTTATTTGGGTTTTTCTTGATAGTGCTGTTAGCAGCGATTGCCTACCTTATTTATTTCTACAAAAACAAAAATCAATATATCCGTGAGCGGTTTGCATTTGCAGCATTGAATGCTTGGATGGCGTTGATTCCAATATTGGTAATGTTGTTAGTGCCAAATTTTAAAGACGCGCTATTTGTCAGTTTGCTTAAAACGTTAGGAATTGAATTTCAAAGTGCTGCGTTGGGGTCTGGGGAAACAACGATTATCTTGTTTGCTTTGGCTGGCTTACTTGTTATTACTCAATATTTATACAAAAATTGGGATGGGGAAAAAAGCACAGCACAGTATCGGCGTGAGCAAGTTGGGCAACATTGTAATGTGGTCATTGATAGTTATTTGATGGTGCGACATATTGCTGGAATTGAATTATTGGAAAAATACACACCTGAGCCAGAAATAGCGCGTACACCGTTGACAGGGGCAAAAGCGGATTTGACTTGGCGCGAGCAGGCAAAGGATTTAGTGGAGTTGGCATGTAGTGATTATCGGTTTGAAGCGGATGATTGGAAAGAGGCTGCGCGTTGTTGGATTGGTACAGACAGAGGTCGAGGCAGTCGGGTTGTGTTGGCGGTAAGGCGTGATGTGGCGGAAGCGAAAACTCAATTTGCGGTGTTGCAGGATTATGTTGCTGATGTCTGGCGTAACCATAAATGGAATGAGCCAGTGGCGTATATCGTTGCAGTGCAAGCGGGCGACATCAATGACAAGCATTATCAATTTGGCGAGCAAACGGCTTGGGTGGTGAGTGAATCGGCGTTATTGGATGATTTAGTCGATTTTCGTGATTATTTTCGCCATATTCGGGAGCAAATCGGCAAACCGTTGCAAAATACAGATTTAACTTTGCGTGATGTGTATACGGTGTCGCGTTATCGTTTGGCGGAAGAGGGGAAAGTTTACAACAACATTGAGGCGATGCTGGATGAGTGGTTGGCGGAGAATACTTTGCGTCAATTGGCGTTGTTGGGTGAATACGGACAGGGTAAAACGACTTTATCGTGGATGTTGAGTTATCGTTTGATGCAGCGTGTGGAAGCAAATCAGTCGGCGGTGAGGATTCCGATTGTATTGACTTTGCGTGGTAAAAGTCCGCGTAATTTAGAGCCGCAAGAGTTGTTGGGTGCATGGGCTGGGCGATTTGGGATTGATGGGCGGGCATTGATGAAGTTGTTGATTGCAGGGCGTTTGTTATTGATTTTTGAAGGGTTTGATGAGGTTGAATTGTCGGGGGATAAAGAAAAGCGCATCCAACACTTTCAGACTTTATGGGATTTGAGTTATCCGCAGGCGAAGATTTTGATTACGGGACGACCTAATTTCTTTTTGGATAATCGTGAATTAAAACAGGCTTTGGGGATTCAAGAACCCAGTTCAGTACATCCATTTTGTGAGGCGGTGTGGTTAGAGACGTTTGATTTGGCGCAAATTGAAGCTTGTTTGAGTGAGGTTGATGCGTCGGTGCGTAAGGAAATTGTGGATTTAGCACGTCGAGATGTGAAGTTTCGGGAAGTGGTGGCGCGTCCGTCGATGTTGCACAATGTCAGTGTTATGTGGAAACCGCGCAATTTAGCGCAATACAAAGACCGCATGAGTTCGGCGTTGGTGATGGATGAATTTGTGCGTTACACCTTGGAGCGACAGGCGGCGAAAGACAAACCTGTGCAATACATGCAGTTAAACACCCCTGAGCGTGCGTATTTTATGACGGGTGTGGCGGTATATATGTTGGTCAATGAGTTGAACAATCAGATTACCCATCAACAGCTTGACCAATTAGTGAAATTATTGGCGGACAAAATGCCAGAAGCCATATCGCGGCAAGGGATTGTGTCGTTAGGTGAAACACGGCAGCCGTTGCGAGAGCGTTTGACTCATGCGCGGGAAGGTTATGAAGCGGCGTTGAATGGGATTAAAACTGATGTACGTTCTTGTGGCTTATTGGAGCGCGATTTAGCCAGTCGGGGTGATAGTTTTAAATTTGGGCATAAGTCATTTATGGAATTTTTGGCGGGTAAGGTGTTTGGGCAATGGTGGGCGCGTAAAGATTTGGAAACCGAAGATGACAAGCTGTTGGCAGAGTCGCTGATTAATACACTCAAACTCAAGAGCAATATGGTATTGAAACAACCCGAAACGTTAGGTTTTGCGGCGGAATGGGTACTTCATGTTCAACAACATAGCGATGATGACACAAAAGCCAATGTGTTATTTGATTTTATTTTTGGGGTACAAAACATTGTTAAACAGCAATGGGGAAGATTTTTAACATATTCTTTATCCGCACGATATTGTTCAGGTGAAAAAGCAGTCCAAAAACACTTTGGCTGGCATACGATTGTAACCGCAGCTATATTCTTAGTTGTAAGTGTAACCTCTGCCGCAGGAGATGCTGTATTTGCAGTCATAGTCATATTCGTACTTGTAGTTACGTTCATAGTCGTAGGTATAGTCTCAGGTGTAATCTCAATTGTATTCCCAGCTACAATCATACTTGCAGTCGTGCTCGCAGTCTCCGTCACAAACATGATCATAACTGGGTTATCTAAATTTTTTCTTGTATCTTTGACTGTTCTCATTTCTATTCTGACTGTTATGGTAGCATTAGCTATGGGTTTATTTTTTGGTGTACTTGGAGGTTTGCTGGCAGGCAAAAACTCAAGAAAAATACAACAATATGCAAGTTCTGCATGGATGCAATTTGAACACTGGCACACTGCTTGTCAAAGTGCGAAAATCTCTGATGAGGCGATGGAGAAAGTTGTCGGAAAAGGCGGATTAGCACTGATTAAGGAAGCAAAAGCAGAAGATAAGAAAGTGTGAACCACTTTTTAAAGGGACGCTATCCTTTTTTATGAATTTAGTATACAATCTGCCGCAATTATTTACATATTATTACCTTAAAATTCACTTTTAGACCAAGTTTTTACAAAGGTGAGTTTTATGTATAGCCTTACTTATAGCCACTTCTTAGTAACCTGAATTGGATAAGAAACTTATTGCGGGTCAAGTAGGATGACACAATTTAATATCAATAAATTTAAAAAGCAGACCTTATTTGATGCCAACGTCAAAAATGATCTTACAGCTCCAATAAACACTGAAATCATTAAAAACATCCTACCTCATAGAGAACCTTTTCTATTCATAGACAGTATTGATGTTATCAACTTAGAACAACGCCTAATCAAAGCCACTCGATGGATTGATCCAAAAGACCCATTATTTGATGGTCATTTTCCCAATAATCCGATATACCCCGGTGTACTACAACAAGAAATCATGTTCCAAACCTGTTTAGCTCTATACTATTTTGTCGCCCACAATACTGCCCAAGCTCCAACAACCGATTCTATTATTGATGCAGTTGGCACAAGAGCTTACGACGTACATAATCTTGCAGCTGTTAAGCCTAATGATACCGTATCCATTTACTGCCACATATTGGAATATGATGATTTGCTAGTCACAGGCTTGAGTCAAACTTGTGTCGGAGAGAAAGTCTGTTGTATCGGCAAAGGAGAATTTTATGTCACCTAAGCGCATAGCTGTAACAGGGATGTCGATTAATACACCGCTTGGTGATACGGTGGATGAAGTTGGACACAATATGTTGCTGGGAAAATCCGCCATTACCCAGTGGAAAGGATTGGATACCAGCGAAATCTATTCAAAAATTGGCGGCGATCTCTCATTCTATGATGTAGATGCAAAATTAAAATATTTTGAAAATAAAATCCCAGAATCCGTATTTGCCAAAACCAAACACATCTTTAAACAAATCACTCGTAATACCAAACTATCCATATTAATGTCATTGGATGCTTATTTAGATGCGGGTTTGTTCCAAGAAAAATTAGACCCTTATGAAACTGGCGTGATTTGCGGTGGACATAATTTAACCAGTTATTACTTAATGGAACAATATGATATTTTCAGGGAAGAACCTGATTTTATTGATGGCTTATCGGGTTTAAACACATTGGACACAGATTATTCCTCCTCCATTGCAGAAGTGCTAAATATGAAAGGCATGGCTTATTTAGTCGGTGGAACGTGCGCGACGGGTAATCTTGCTTTGCAAACAGCGATGAATGCAATTTCATACGATGATAAAAAAGTCATTAGTGTTGCCTGCCCGATGGTGTCGTTTAATCCTTTGATGCTACAAAGTTTAACCGTACTCGAAGCCATTTCCTATGACAAGTTCAACGATACGCCAGAAAAAGCCAGCCGACCTTATGATGTTGACCGTGAAGGTTTTTTACCTTGTGAAGGCGGTGCAACCTTAATCCTTGAAGATTTAGAACATGCCAAAGCCCGCGGCGCAACCATTTATGCTGAATTACTGGGTGTAAGTGTGAATTCAGATGCGAATCATCTTGGTAATCCTTCCAAAGACGGGCAGGTACATGTCATCACCACGGCATTGAAAAAAGCCAATATCGCACCACAAGCTGTTGATTATTTAAGTGCTCATGCAACATCAACCCATCTTGGGGATATTGTTGAAATTCAATCGATTAAACAGGCATTTGGCGATCATGCTTACCAACTTTTAATCAATGCGCCTAAATCACTACTCGGTCATACCATGTGGGCAGCGGGTGCAGTTGAAGCGGTGCTGGCTATTTGGCAGATGAATAAAGGCGAGTTTCATCGTTCGCATAATATTGAACAACTCGAACCACAAGTTGACTTAAATGTATGTGCGGAAAGCAATGTGAAACAAGACGTGAATATTTTTGTAAATAATTCTTTTGGCATGGGCGGCATTAACAGTGCCAGCGTGTTTCAGCGTTATGATGGATAGACAGGTTCTCTTTATTACAGGTGGTGCTAAAGGCATTGGCAAAGCCACCGTAGAACATGCCTTATCGCAAGGTTGGGATGTTGCGTTTACCTATTGGCAAAGCCAAAAAATGGCAGATGACATCATTGTTCAAGCAACTGAAAATTATCCACAACAACGCTGTAAAGCCTATCAATTGGATGTGAAAGATAGCGAGGCGATTGAAACTGTTGGTGAGCAAGTACTGGAAGATTTCGATAATGTCGATGCTGTAATCAATAATGCAGGCATTGATAAACCCGGAAATGTCGTGATGTTGAGTGATGAAGAGTGGCAAGAAGTCATTACAACCAACCTCACTGCATCGTTTTATGTGACGCGGTTTTTTCTCCCTGTTTTTCTGGCTAACAACTATGGTCGATTCATTACACTTTCCTCATTGGCTAAAGATGGCTCATCGGGGCAAGTGGCGTATGCAGCATCAAAAGCGGGTTTGGTCGGATTTGCTAAAACCATCGCGAAAGAATACGGACATAAAGGTATCACTTCTAATATTGTCCTTCCCGGATTGATAGAAACCGAGATCATTGGTGAGGATGCTAAAGGATTACGAACCTTTTTTAACCAATACAATCCAGCTAAAAGATTGGGTAATACAACAGAAATTGCACAATCTATTTTGTTTCTTTGTTCAAAGGAAGCCAGCTATATCAATGGGACTGTATTAAATATCACTGGCGGTATTGATTGGGTTTATTAAGAGCGTTAACGCATGAAAAATATTGGTATTGAAAAAATAGGTGTTTATACAACACCATTGAAATGTAATATTTTAGAACTAGCTTCTCATCGCGGTGAGAGCCTAGATTATGTCAAAGACAGTTTACTGGTCAGTGAGAGAAGTATTGCACCACTTTGGGAAGATAGTGTCACGATGGCGGTCAACAGTGCAAAATCATTGTTAACCGAAGAAGATTGTGAAAACATTGGATTACTCATTGCTGCAACAGAAACAGGTTTAGACCAAGAAAAAACCATCAGCACATGGGCACATCGTTATTTAAATTTGCCTTCGACTTGTCGCGTATTTGAATTAAAAATAGCCTGTCATGCAGGAGCTGCTGCGTTGAAAATGGCAGAATCTTGGATTGCATCAGGGCTGAATCGTGGTAAAAAAGCGTTGATACTCAATACCGATATGAGCTACAACATGATTAACAAAGGGCGGATGGAGTATAGCTTAGGCGCAGGCGCAATTGCGTTACTCGTCTCGGATAAATCTGATGTGGCTGTGATTGAAAGCGGCAAGTCAGGCATACACACCCATGAAGTGACCGACGTAATTAGACCCGTGCCTTGGAAAGAAATTGCACTTGATGTCGAAGCTAGCCTATTTTCATATATGGATGGGCTTGAATATGCATTTGATGAATATACAAAATGTGCAGGTGATGAAGTCGACGAGGATTATTTTGACTATAATCTTTATCATGTGCCTTTTCCAGGTATGGCGAAAGAAGCGCATAAATTATTATTAGAGCTGCAAGGACAATTTGATAAACAACAGCGCGTCCAATCGTTTGAACAAAAAGTATTACCCAGCCTTTATTATCCACAGCAAATTGGTGCGACTTACGCAGGTAGTATTTTTCTATCCTTATTCAGTTTAATTCAACAAGCTAAACAGATTAAAGCCGATGAAAGAATTGGTATTTATTCCTATGGCTCGGGATCATGTTCTGAATTTTTTAGTATGTTAGTCGGACAACAGGCCAAAGCAGTCACTCAGCCCCAAGCTGCTCAATTAGAACAACTTTTGCAAAAACGTTACAGTTTGTCGGTCAATCAATACGAAACACTTGAAAACACTCGGTCAGAAGTTGTGCAACAAGTGGATTTTGAACCCGATTTCACAGTGTTTGATAATCTTTATGAAAATCATTATAAAAACAGTGGATTATTGGTATTAAAACAAATCAAGGATCATCAAAGATTTTATGAATTTGCATGAAGAAGTCCAAGTCCCTCTAAAGTTTAACCCAGAAACGATGAGTACATTTGCTCACGAATTTCAAAAGGCGTTAGACAACACCAAAACCAAAGTGATTGTACTGACGGGTAACGATAACTATTTTTCAATCGGGATGGATTTGGAATATTTGACCACGCAATTGGATGATGGGTTTATCACTGAAGCAGGCAGTATTTTTAAACAGGTGAAGCACAGCCATAAACCTGTGATTGCAAAAGTGGAAAACAATGTGATTGCGGGCGGGTTAGAGCTGCTTTCATTGTCTGATTTTATTGTGACCACGACCAATGCAACGTTTTGTTTGCCAGAAGCCTCATTCAATATTACACCCTCCATCGTGATGTCGAGTTTAACTGATCGGATGCGTGCAAAAGACATCAAGTATATGGTACTGACTTCTGAGGTAATTTCTGCTGAAAAAGCACTGGAAATAGGCTTAGTTGATGACGTTGTTGAGCCTGATGATATTGATGCAAAAATAATGGCTTGGGTGAAAAAGCTCAAAAGAGTGTCACAGTCTGTGGTGCAAGACAGTAAGTTTTTACTAAGCCAAAAAGCGGAATTTGACGATTTACTGGATATGGGCTGTCAAATGTTTGAGGCTAAATTAAATGATCCCGATACGATGCAACGACTTAAACAGTATTTGGAAGACATAAGAATGTTTAACGAAGAGTATGCCGATGATTAGATTAGAAAAGGGAGAGGATGGGATTTATTTCCTCAAAATGGAAGATCATGCTCATAAAAATGCCTTAGACAATACCATTTTTCTCGATCAGCTGAGCAAAATCACGACTGAGTTAAAAGCAGATTTGGCGGCTAAAGTTGTCATTCTAACGGGTTTAAAAGATGTTTTCTCTTCTGGTGGAAATATAGATTTCTTGGAAAAGCAACTCGCTGAACATTATGAAAATTATATCGAGCATGAATATGCCAATAAAATGAAAACATTGTTAAATATTCCAATTCCTGTGATTGCCGCAATGGAAGGCAGTGCGACTGGTGGCGGACTCACCTTGGCTTTTTATACCGATATTATCATTGCTGCCGAAGAAAGTCGCTATGGCTTTTCATTTATGAATATGGGATTTACCCCGGGGATGGGCACGACGGCATTAGCGGTTGAAGCATTTGGTTATTACACGGGTTTCGAGATGATGGCGACAGGAAATTACAAAAAAGGTCGAGAATTAAAAGGCAAATGCCAATTCAATTACATTTTGCCTAAAGCTGAAGTATTACCCAAAGCCATAGACATTGCCCAAGCCATTGCCGAAAAACCACGCACCTCACTTGAATTGCTCAAAAAATCTAGCTCGATAAAACGCCGACAAATGCTTGAAGAAACCAGCACCATCGAAGCATTTATGCACAAAATCGCTTTTAGTCAACCCGATATTAAAAACATCATAGAAGATAATTATACAGGATAGCTATGAAGCTCAATAACTTTGAACAAATGACCGTCTTAATCACAGGGGGCACGAAAGGGATAGGGCTGGCCACAACGGAATGCTTTGCTAAAGCGGGTGCTAAAGTGTATGCCACGTACTTGTGGGGTGATAATGTACCTGAGTTAGAGCAAAGATTTAGCGATTGGGATAACAAGCCTATTTTTATTCAAGCTGATGTCAGTAGTGAGGAAGACACTAAAGAACTAATGGACGCGATTGAACCGCGAGGAACGGGTATTGATGTGTTTATTTCCAATGCTGCATTTGCACCTCAGTTTAAAGAAAATTATAAATATAGAGAATTGATAACGAGCATTGAGCATAATGTTTGGCCGCTTGTTAGCTATTTGGACAATATTAAAAGCCATTTCAAATCTCATCCTAAATATGTTGTTGTCACCACATCTGAAGGTCATCGGACTTTTCATGTCAA
The DNA here is from genome assembly GCA_025800385.1 of Candidatus Albibeggiatoa sp. nov. NOAA. Classification (GTDB taxonomy): domain Bacteria; phylum Pseudomonadota; class Gammaproteobacteria; order Beggiatoales; family Beggiatoaceae; genus Albibeggiatoa. The sequence continues at coordinate 173,735 of JAOXRS010000253.1, read as the reverse complement.
AAACTATGATTATGTTGCAATTTCCAAGACCATGCTTGAAACCTTAACCAGTTATATTAATTGTCGGGAAGATATTAAGATTAATTGTGTGTCTCCGGGGATGGTTGATACCGAAGCATTTGAGTTAGTATTTGGTCAACCATTCCTAGATTTTGTGAAAAAGCATAGTCCAGAATTGATGATTAAAACTGAAGAAGTCGCTAATGTGATGCTCGCGCTATGTAGTGGTTTAATGGACGCGGTGAGTGGGCAAGTGATTAGAGTCGATAATGGGCGTATGTTTGATGATAACGCGATTAAATGGCATGACATATTTCAGCAGCATTTTGTGGAAAAAGATGCCTAACAAAGGAGTGGAGCTGTGAAAGATCAATTTATTGGACGGTGGAAACTACTGTCTTGTGTTGCCCAATCAGGTGATGAAAAAGCAGAGCCTATCGGTGCTAATCCTTTTGGTATGTTGTTTTATATGCCTGATTATATGAGTGTGTTTCTTGCTAAAAGCCAACGCACCAACTTTTCTGTCATGGATATGCATAATGTGCCTGCTGATGAAATTGTTAGCAATTTTCCTGACTTTGAAGCTTATTGCGGTACTTACAACATTGATGAAGAAACAAAAATCGTGGCGCACAACATTGAATGTGCCAAAGTGCCTAATTGGATCGGCATGGATTTTCGACGATATTACCAGTTTCATGATAACCGACTCACGCTAACAACAGTTGATGACTTGTCTTTAGATAACAAAGATTGGTCTTTTGTTTTAGAGTGGGAAAAAGTAGAAAGTTTGTAGTAAAAAATTAACTAAAAAGGAAAGTCTTATGGATAGAGATACCATTTTTTCTGTAGTCAAAAAACACATTGTGAATGCGGTTGACGATGTAGAGGAAGCAACGATTGATCCGCAAAAATCAATGGCTGATTACGGCGCGAGTAGCCTTGATATCGTCTCTGTTGTGTCTAGCAGTATGCGTGAGCTTAAAATCAAAATTCCACGTACCGAGTTAAAAAATGTCAGCACCATTGATGGGTTAGTTGATTTATTTGAAAAAAGTGCAAGCTAAGAAAACCGATTAAAAAATGAAAGCCGTTATTTTTCCGGGGCAAGGTGCTCAATATCAAGGGATGGGTGCTAACCTGTTTGACCAATTTCCAGATTTAATTGCTCAAGCAGATTCACTTCTTGGCTACTCAATTCGTGATCTTTGTATCAATGATCCAAAGCAGGTGCTCAATAATACACTGTATAGTCAGCCTGCTTTGTATACTGTGAATGCCATGTCTTATTATGAATGGGCAGATCGTACTGGAGAACAACCCAGTTATTTGGCGGGACATTCCCTTGGGGAATATAATGCGTTATTAGCAGCGGGTGCATTTGATTTTGTGACTGGATTAAAGATTGTCAAAAAACGCGCTGAGTTGATGGCTTCTTGCTCAGGAAATTACGGTATGGCTGCCGTGTTAGGATTGCCTGCTGAAGAAACGGAAGCGGTTATCAAAGACAACCAATTAGAAGACCTGTTTATTGCTAATTACAATACGAACAACCAGCAAGTAATTTCGGGGTCTATCTCTTCTCTACAACAAGCTGAAGAAATATTCTATGATAATTATGCACTTAATTATGTGATGTTAAAAGTAACGGGGGCGTTCCATAGCCCTTATATGGATGCGGCTTCAAGTCAGTTTGCAAATTTTCTCAGTGAATTTTCCTTTAAAATGCCAACCATTTCAGTAATTGCTAATGTCACTGCAAAACCTTATGTAGCTAGAGATGACATTATTCCCAATCTTGCTAACCATATTAATTCTCCAGTTCAATGGTTGGAGTCTGTTCGTTATCTAAAACAAAAAAATGTAAAAGATTTTATTGAACTAGGTGGCTCAAAAATCCTCACAGATATGATTAAGCATATATCTTGAAATTTAAGTATAGCGTGATGCTTGACTAAACTTTATATGATTTTAGGTTTAAGGCTTTATAAATGCACACAGCTCACATTAATATAATCAATATGTTACAAAATAAAATTTGAGCATATCATAATATTCAGACTTTTACCAAACCATCTGGCTTTCCAGCTATTAGTTGATTGTTGTTTAGTTTACTACTTATCTTACTTTTATCATGGTTTGACTGTTTCCTTATAAAACATAAGAATCATTACAAATATTCATTTATTTGGATGTTCACAGAACCCGAAATGTTTATTGCAAAAAATTATAAATATTATGAATGATTTAAAATTACAAATTCCTGTAGATCAAATACGGAATGCTTATCACGTATTTTATTTTCGTGGATTTTTTTTATTATGATAAGTTTTTTTTTGGTTTATGAAATACTATCTGACAATTGCATCTACACTGCTCTCATTTACATTGCCCTTATTCTTATTGCGATTAATGCTCTGATTAAGGAGAGAAATGAAATCAAAGCAATTAAGCTAGAGTCTTTCATGTTAAATGAGCAAGGCATCACTTATTACTCAGGAATGCAATCACGTGAAAACTGGCAAGTAAATTGGGAAAATGTCAAATGTATTAAAGTTAAGCTCATCTATTATGTAAATCCAGTGTTGTATGTGTATACAAGGATGCATGATAAGCCATATAAAATAAATATCTTTCAGTGGGTTGACAGTCAAACATTAGATGACACCCACATCAAACAGTTAGGGCGCAAGCAATTGAGTATATCTGTTACACAAACTCAATTTAAGGAACTCTTAAGCTATGCACCGTTATATCAATATTTTTTGACTAATAGCATTCCTGTTCAGCTTCCAGATTCAAAAAACTTTAATTCTTTAGCTGCTATATTGAAGATTCTTGTTATAGCTTCTTTTATTTTAATTTTTTGGCATATGTTTTTAGCGGATATTTTGTTAGATCATATTTTTGTACCAATATTGAAAGCTTTTTTTATGCTGATTGTTACAAGGTGTTAAATTCAAGTGAAAAAGACAGAGATAACACTACAGATTCCACCAAGTGAAATAGCAAAATATCAATGGGGAAATGCTATTGTCAGTTTTTTCTTTGTTCCTACAGCTATTTATTTGAGTTATTTTATTTTTTTACAGGAAATCGGTTTTCACACGAAACTAATTTATTTTGGATTCATTATTGCGTTTGGTTTCCTTTTAATTCAGGAAAAAAAGGATGCAAAAGCCATTGCTTCAGAGCAATTGGTATTAAATGAAGAGGGCTTGCGATATTACTCTGGACAATCAAAACAAGATAATAATTGGAGAGTGACATGGGATAGTATTAAATTTATTGAGATAAAACTAGACCCTACATATACTACAGATGTTAAGTTATCTGTACACACAAGAACACAAAAAAAACCTTATGAAACATCTATCTTTAATTGGGTTGATAGCGAGACATTGAGTGAAGAGCATATAAACCTTTTTAAACGTAAAACTGAAAAATTACATATCAGGCTAAAAACATATCCTTATATACAAGAAGAGTTTTATGAAATATTAAACTGTACTCCCTTATATCAATATTTTTTGCAAAACAACATTTCTGTCAAACTCCCTGATGCTAAAAACTTTACCCATGTATCACCTTTCATTATTCCTGTCGTTATTTGGGCTATTTTTATTATAGTCATATTTTTCTTATTACTTATCTCTCCTTTTCACTAGAAAGATGTATTTGAGCAACAAAAATCCATCATGCGTAATTTATAATTAACCATTGGCTGCTATAATAATCAGTCATTTCGCTTGAGTTAGGACAACACAGATTTATGAAAACAATTGCTCAACGTATTGCTGAGGAATTAGCGGTTAATGAACGTCAAGTATTAGCAGCCGTCGCACTTTTAGACGAAGGGGCAACCGTCCCATTTATTGCACGTTATCGTAAAGAAGTCACGGGCGGTTTAGACGATACCCAATTGCGTGCCCTTGAAGAGCGTTTACGCTATTTACGCGAGTTAGAAGAACGCCGCGCCACCATTCTCGCCAGCATCGAAGAACAAGGCAAACTCACCGATGACCTAGCCAAAGCGATTCAAGAAGCCGATACCAAAACCCGACTCGAAGATTTATACCTCCCTTATAAACCAAAACGCCGCACCAAAGCCCAAATTGCCAAAGAAGCAGGCTTAGAACCACTGGCATTAAATTTATTAGACAACCCTAATACAACACCTGAACAAATCGCGCAGGAATTTATCGACAAAGACAAAGGCGTAGAAGACATCAAACAAGCCCTTGATGGTGCTAAGCAAATCTTGATGGAAAAATATGCTGAAGATGCAGAATTAATCGGACATTTGCGTGAATACGTGTGGGAAAATGCGGATGTACAAGCCCAAGTGGTTATAGGTAAAGAAGAGGACGGCGCGAAGTTCTCTGATTATTTTGAACACAACGAACCATTGGAAAAAATGCCATCTCACCGTGCTTTAGCATTATTCCGAGGACGCAATGAAGGCATCTTGCAACTTAATTTACCTGTGGGCGATGAATCTGATACCAAGGCAACACACCCTTGTGAGCACATGATTGCCAAGCAATACCATATTGAAGATCAGAACCGCCCTGCAGATAAATGGTTGTTAGAAACAGTGCGCTGGGGCTGGCGACATAAAATTCGTTTAAGCTTGGATGTGGAACTATTCATGCGCGTACGCGAACGGGCAGAAACTGAAGCCATTAATGTTTTCTCCAATAATTTAAAAAATTTACTCTTAGCTGCTCCAGCAGGTCAACGTTCAACTTTAGGTTTAGACCCTGGTTTAAGAACAGGTGTCAAGGCGACCGTGGTCGATAACACAGGTAAATTAATCGCGCACACTACGATTTTTCCACATGCACCACGCAACCAATGGTCAGAATCTATTGAAATTTTATCCAAGCTTATCAAAGAAAACAACGTGGATTTGGTCAGTATTGGCAACGGCACAGCCTCACGCGAAACTGATAAATTAGTAGCAGATTTAATCAAAGCCTATCCAGAATTGAAATTACACAAAATCATGGTGTCAGAAGCAGGCGCATCAGTCTATTCCGCATCAGAATTGGCAGCGCAAGAATTCCCAGATTTAGACGTATCCTATCGTGGTGCGGTATCAATCGCGCGTCGTTTACAAGACCCATTAGCCGAATTAGTAAAAATTGATCCGAAATCGATTGGCGTAGGGCAATATCAACATGACGTAAATCAAACCCAATTAGCGCGTACTTTGGATGCGGTTGTGGAAGATTGTGTAAACGCGGTGGGTGTCGATGTGAATACCGCCTCTGCTCCATTGTTGGCGCGGGTGTCAGGTTTAAATGCGGGCTTGGCAAAAAATATTGTGATGTATCGAGATGAAAATGGTGCGTTTGATAGCCGTGATAGTTTGAAAAAAGTCCCACGTTTAGGTGCGAAAACCTTTGAACAAGCAGCGGGTTTCTTACGCATTATGCAAGGTAAAAATCCGTTAGATGCATCAGCTGTGCATCCAGAAGCTTATCCCGTGGTTGAGCGTATTGTGGAGAAAAAGCAGCAAAATATCGAGAAAATCATCGGTAATTCACAGTTCTTACGTGATTTACGTCCAGAAGAATTTGTTGATGAACAATTTGGTTTACCGACAGTGCAAGACATTCTCGCCGAATTAGATAAACCGGGGCGCGATCCTCGACCTGAATTCAAAACCGCAGAATTTAAAGAAGGTGTTGAAGAGTTAGACGATTTAGAACCTGATATGATTTTAGAAGGTGTAGTCACCAATGTAACTAATTTCGGCGCATTCGTCGATGTAGGCGTGCATCAGGATGGTTTAGTGCATATTTCAGCTTTAGCTGATAAGTTCGTGAAAAATCCACATGACGTGGTCAAAGCGGGTGATGTGGTCAAAGTTAAAGTGCTTGAAGTTGATTTAAAACGCCGTCGAGTGGCTTTAACCATGCGCTTGACAGATAAAAGTAAAGAGCACGTTTCACCCAATATGAAGCACGAACCTGCGACAAAATCGCAAAAGCCTAAAGGGCAAAAAGCGTCGAATAAGTCGAATCCACGTAATAAACAGCAAAATACGCGTCAACCTAAACGTAACGAACCACAGCAACCAACTGCGATGGGAAATGCATTGGCTGACGCGTTAGCAAATCTGCGTAAGTAAAATAGATTATATATTGTTCCTACAACAAATATTTTGTAGGAACATATATTGTCTTAAAGTGTAAAAATTAAAGCTTTAATTTTAGTAGCTTAATGAACTACTCAAAAAGAATTAGGTATTAGCACTTACTTCCAGACATATAGTACATCATTAGCACCACCAGAAATAAGCGTCTTTTCATCTGGACTGACGACCAATCCATAAGGCTCATCTGGTTGCTTACTCTTTAAAGTACCAATATGGCCACCTGAACTGACTTCCCAAAAACGGATATTGTTATCATGAGCTGCTGAAATAACAACTTCGCTATTTGGCATAAAAATGACTTTGGCAACCACATCACTATGTCCACGAATAGCTTTATGTAGCTTATGTGTTTGTGCATCCCAAATACAAATAGTAGACTCTTCATCACCAGAGGCAATCCAACGGCCATCAGGGCTAAAATCTACAGTCCACACATCATCTTTATTATCAGTAAACACATGTAACTCAAAACCCGTTTTTGCATCCCATAAACGTACTGTATTGTCATAACTGCCTGTTACAATAGTTGAGCTATCAGGGCTAAATGCAATACCAGTTACCCCATCACGGTGTCCTGGTTGTTGTTGATCGTATGTACCAAGCGAAGTCCAAATAGTTCTATGCTCTTTCATATCCCATACCATCACGCTACCATCAAAACTGGCACTTGCGAGTAGAGAGCCATCAGTGTTAAACGCAATATCAGAAATACCATCAGAATTAGAACCTGTGATCACTCCATGATGACTATGTTCAACGTTCTTATACTCATCAGCTTTATAATTCCATAAATACAGTTCACGATTTGATGTACCAACTGCTAAAATTGGTTGAGTTGGATGGTATTTTAATACTTGTATTTCAATTGCTTCTTCAAACTTTGAGATGATTTTTCCTGTTTCTAAGTCACGGACTTGAACAAGCTCATAATCACTCATACCAGAGGCGACGTACTTCCCATCAGGACTAATTGCAATAGCAAAAATATCACTCTCTTGGCTCTTCCGATGTCCATCCCATGTCGCATAAAGTCGTGTGGGTACTGTGTGGTTTTTATTTGGTGTGACATAGAGAGGGTTTGGTTTCATCAAGAAAAATTGATATACAATAATACCCGTAATCAGAGCAAATAAAGCGATAACGGCCAGTGTTTCATTCGTTTCTTTTTCTGGCTCTTTTGCAAATGTAGTTGGTGAGGCTGTTGTTAGCTCAGGCGTTGCTGGATTTGGTTGAATCGGGGCAGGCTCTTGCTGAAGAGGTTTTGTATTCGGATTTTCTGCCTGTAACTTTTCATCATACAAATGACGTGTTTTAGGGTTGGATAAAATGATATAGGCTTCTTTAATTTTTTTGATTTTTTGTTGAGCCGCTTGTTTATATTCTTCTTCACTTGAGTCGTTATTAATGCCAAGAAACATGAAATTTCTTTCTTGTATGGCAGCTTTAATCTGATTGACTTTGGTTTGTGCAGCTTGTTTTATTTTTTCTGAATCAGCATTTTCTGGAATATTGAGTACCGTATACAACGACATCTTCATTTTATTGTCCATCCAAAGGTTAAAACCTGCATCTTTTTAGACAACAGGCTTCTTCTATAAACAGGGTAACTGCTTATAACGTAGCATGTAGAGTTGTGATAATTACATATATTACTTGTATTTCTTTGCTGGTTAAAGAGGCATTTTAATGATGTCTAAACCAAAAATAATATATCCTGAACGATATAAATAATAAAATGTAGAAACGTTGATTAGAAAATCCGATGAACTGGGTAAATTGAATAAAGTATTTTAATATAGAATAAGATGATTACTGCTTTATTATCAGATATATGAGTTTGATAATCATGATGATATTGTACTCAAGCAGCATAAGAGTAGTTGGCTTTATTTATAGATTTTACACATAAATCCCAATTAAACTATGTTCTACACTTTTAGAAACATGATTTTGACGTAAACGCTGATTGAAAGTCAGTACAGTAATCAATTCCATCGGTTGTTACTATCAAGAGCAGGTAAGTACCTATCTGTAACTCGTCTATTTTGCGGGGACTAGTGAATATATTTCAACTGAAAAAATACGATTGTCAGCAGCCAATTGTAAAATCAAATGTTAAGATAAATAAGCTATAGATGTTTTTGAAGATAACAAAGCGAGATAAACATGCCTTATGAGATTACCCTTGTGGGTGCAATTGGTGACCAAAGCATTTATGCCAGTCATGATGTGAACCAGTTGCTAGAGCAAGAGCAGACCAAGTTGGTACATGGGGAAACATTCACAGGCCGACCTTGTACACAAGTGCATATATCTACCAAGCATGTTGTAAAAGTGCATAATGAGATCAAACTATCTCTGTTTTCTGCAAAGCGTTGGGTTCAGCAAGCATTAGAAAAAGAGCGTAAGTATCAGATTCACCATCCGAAGAAAACGTGGTTTGTTGCACATCAAATTGGCAAGGACACTGCTTTAGTGGGTAATATTTGTCCTCGCCTACAACCTGTTCACCAATATTTCAATGAAAATCATTCTAATCTTGATCTTTGCTTGAAAGTATTACAAAAAATATTTAATTATTACTTTTATATGGCAAAAACTTTTGATTTGCGTATTGATGAAGGTTTTTCTAATTTTGGTTTAGACAAGGATGGAGATGTTTATTATTTAGATGATGATGTTTATATGTGGGATCGGTTTAATTCTTGCGCACATATGTTGGGGGTTTATTTTCGTTCTTCTGAATGGTTGAATACTGAAGAAGCTGCAAGCCGATTTGGGCATATTATCCATGATACAATTTACAAACAATATCGGGATAAACAATACTTTACTGTACTGGCTGAGTTGCTCAAAGATGTGTATTTTCCATCAGATAAACATAGGCAAACAGTACAAACTTTTATCGAAGCGTTACAACAAAAAACAACAAAACAAGTTGAAAAAATTGATTATCAAAATACGCGTTATCTTGCTATTCTCGCCGACATTCATGCTAATTTACCTGCTTTAGAAGCAGTACTTGATTTCCTAAAACAGCAAAATGTCACGCACGGAATTGTGGCAGGTGATATTGTCGGTTATGGCCCGCATCCGACGGCATGTATTGAACGTTTACAAGCAACGAATTTTGAGATTGTCAAAGGTAATCACGATCACGGGCTGGCAACAGGGCAATTTGAAAAAGGGTTTTCAAGTACAGCAAAGTGGGTGCTAGATTGGACATATCAACGCGTTAGTGCCGAGCATAAAACTTGGTTAGAGGAATTACCACCTATTTTATATGACAATAATTGGTTGGTTTTGCATGGTTCACCGATTGATCCTACATTTTTCAATGCTTATGTTTATGAAATGACCTATCAAGAAAACTTGAATGCTTTGGAGCGCAAGCAAATACCTATATGTTTTCACGGCCATACTCATCAACCAGGAGCATATATACGTAAAGGTCGACTGGATAAACATGTCACGGATGAAGTGGTTGATTTGTCTAAGGTCAATCATGCATTGGTTTGCCCTGGTTCTATCGGTCAGCCACGTAATGGACAGTCAGGAGCACAATTTGCGATTTATGACCAACAAGAGAAAAAAGTCTATTTTCATCGTCTTTTATATAGTGTAGATCAAACAATTCATGATATGGAAACCCATGCTTTTCCTGATCCATTAATTAATTTACTACGTGGTTATGGTCGAAATATGTAGCCGTCCAGTTGCACAAAAATGTTTTAGCTTTTTAGGCGACTGCCCTCTTACTTGGGCGTGCTGGTAATTATAGGCAATCTGAATCAGGGGTTAACAAAAGCTGTAACAGTAATATATAATGGTGTTAAAAAATTAATACTTATAAATCAATAGTATAAATATTAATGTGTCATTCCATGGAGGTTTGATAATATTTCATATCTCCTCCATAGACAGTGGTTGATTTTAAGTTCCATGAGAATGCGATCAATCTGGATTTAGTGATGCTTTTAGAGCTTGCACTTTTTGCATCAATATTTCCCAAGCAAATAAAAACAAAAATAAACTTGCCCACAATTTAGTCAATTCTTCAAAACTTAACCGAAATTGCATTTTTGCTGGAAATTTAGCATCAATCACAATCATGATAAAAAATAATACAGAAGCCAAACCTAAAAATAATAAAGCTTTACGAGATTGTTGTAATAATTGTCCTAATATGGCTAAAACAACCACTTCGGCAAAACCGATTAATAATAATAAATAGGCATCATTGACTTGTAGAATGCGCCCCGCCATTTCATGAATTAAAAAGCGTTCGTCGAAACCAAGATAAGTAAATAGTACAACTTGTGACAATGCAAAATAAAAGAAGATGGTATCTTTTGTCTTATCAATACATTGTAAGCTGACAAAAAATAATAAAGCCGTACCCCATAATAAACTCATATTCAAAGTCGTATGAATACCGTAAAAAAAAGTTTCTCCCTGAATATCCGTCACATATAAACGTACACCCGCTTGAGAAAATTGCCACTCAATCCATAACAAACTTAAGCTATATATAGCGACAATAAAATATAAAATGTTTTTGTTCACAGTTGATGCTGCCTTGCAATAATAAGCGTGACGAGAAATAAACTATACATGCCTAACAATTCGAACATTTCTTCTAAGCAAGTAAAAACGGTTTCACCCTGTTTTGTAAATATCCAATACCCTTGCAATGCTTCCAATATTAATACGCTAGGCAATAAAATACAGGCCAATATCAACAACGCACGACTGTAACGACGAGCACTGAGATCAGGCAAGGTATTAATCAATTTATATAACTGTTGACCGCATAAAATCAAAATCGCCAGTGCAAATGGGGCAAATATTAATAACCATGAGAAGCCCATGCCTTGCAAACCGTCCCACACAATTACTTTGCGCTCAAACCAAGAACCAACGGTTTCGTGAAAACTACCCACTTCATCTGCAGAAAGTGCGCATAAAGCTAATGCAGTGACCTGAAAGCTGAAACGACTAAAGAAATTAATCGTATAAGTTTTAGATTTTCCCCAGCCCAGTAAAACAAAGCCCACACTTGCAGTTAAAAATAAAATGCTGGAAAACCAAGTGGCCAGCGTATTTTCATCTCTTAAATCAAGCAATTGTAAAACACGATGCCAGTTTACTGCTTGTTGTTGCCAATGGGCTTGTTGGGTGTAATAGGCGAATAGCGTTGTTGCTGAAAAGAAAATAATCAGTACCAACAAAAATAGTGAAAGTTGTGAGAGTAGTTGTCTGATAGTAATGGCTCTTCTCCTGCCTCCTTGCAAGACAGGTAGAACCATACTTACAAAAGGCGTAAATTAATTAAGGGGCTTCAGTCACTTTTAAGCCTTCAACCGCATTTGGTAACTGAGTCACAATGACTTTATCACCTGATGCTAACTCTGGGCTACGTACTAAGATTGAAGATTGTCCATCAAAAGCAATTTGTTCTCCAACTCGTTCAATGGTCAAACTGTGCATCCGACCATCATTAAATTTATAAATCCGATTATTACCATAGACAGATTCAAACGGTAATGCAATCACGTCTTTTCGGGCTGGCAGTTGCAAATATAAGGTCAAAAATTCACCTAAACGTAAATGTTCTACACCTTGAGTGACTTTGAATAAACCATCAATGCCACCGTTATTTGGATTAATTTCACCAGAGACCCGCGCTAACTCAAATTGGAATTCAAAACCAGAATAATAGGCTTTCGCTTGTAAAGTTTGCTCAATGCTCAACAAAATGTCAGTTTGATAACGGCTAGGAATTTGGGCACGCACTTCTAATTTATTCACATCGTACACTTTAAGTAATGGGTCATTGCTGCGTACTAAATCACCTTCAGCCACGTACAACTTCGCAACAATTGCATCATATGGCGCAATAATTTGTAAGCGTTTTACTTCTAATTTGGCTAAATCTCTGACAGCAATCGCACGTTTTAATTTGGCATTAAGTTGAGCCAACCGAGTTTTGTGATTTTTTACCGAATAACGCCGATTGTTCACCGCAATTTTTTGTCGTTCTAGTGATTGCTGAGCTTCATCCAAATTAGAACGCGAGGCTAAATTTTGCTTTTGTAATTTACGCGCACGTTCCACACTTTTCTGAATCAGGCTTAATAAAGCTTCTTCATTTTTAATCAGTTTCAAATTGTTTGCATGAATCTGTTTCTCACTGGTAATTTGGGCTTGAATATCTTCAATATCAGCCTGTCTTTGTTTTAAAATCAGCTTGCTATCACGGTCATCCAATTGAATTAATAATTGCTTTTGGGTCAGTTTATCACCTTCCAATACAGCTAATCTGGATACTTGAGTTGCGGCAATGCTTAAATTTGGTACACGTAACGTGGTTGTATAGGGCGATTCAACATGTCCATATAGTGTTAATGCGGGGGAAAGCGATTCTAATTGCACTTGCTTGGTTTTTACAATCCAACTGGGTTCTTCAACATCAAGGGGCTTTGCTTGTGGTTTCGTCGCTACAAGTAGCATGAAGCCAAAAATACCCAAGGACAAAATTGAAGCCGCAGTAATAAGGGTAAATAGCTTGTTCATGGTCGTCGTACTTTAAAAAAATGATAGTGTCATTGTAATAAGCCAGCCCTATCCGTCAAGGCAATTGTGTTAAATTCAGATTGGCGGCAAGCTTGAACCTAAACTCAGTGATAAACTGATCTAAGATAAGGCCAGATCAAAAGAGTTTGATACCATATACTACTTTTATCAAAAAAACTGTTGCTGCAATCAAAGTTCTTATATCGAATCATAAGTATTTAGTTTATCTATAGCATCATCATGTTAATGAATATTCAATTTATCAGCGTATAAACGACTGACTGGGGATATATCTATAATGTTGTTTTGGTTCTCTCGTCTCACATTACGGACAAAACTCAATTTACTTATTTTTTTATTGTTTACGACTTTTGTTGGGACGAATGGCGTTGCGTTTTTTTATCGAATTGATGATATTTATGAAAAACGTAAGCAGGAAATGCTAGAGGAGAAAAAACAAGAGATTATTGAAAAAGTTAATATTGTGCATCGTTTGGTTTCAAGCGTTTACCAACATCATTCTAAACCTGAAAATATTGAAAGAGTACATCGTGAAAAAATTTTAGCAGTGATGGATAGTGCTTTATCTATTATATCTAAACGTTATGAAAAGCTTAAACAACAAGGTTTACCCGACCATGAGATTCAAGCAGATTTAAAAGATATCTTACGCAATTTACGCTATGACAATGGGAATGGATATATTTTCACCTATGATTTTGAAGGTACATTAGTGTCTCATGCAGATAAAGCCTTAGATGGAAAAAATCTATATAACCTTGAGGATGCCAAAGGCTTTTATTTTGTACAAAGTATGGTCAATATCGGCAAGACAACAGGTGAGGGCTTTGTTCATTATCATTGGCGAAAACTAGGATATAAAGAGCCTAAACAGAAAATTTCCTATATGAAGCTATTTAAGCCATACAATTGGATATTGGGAACAGGTATTTACATCGAAGACACAGAAGATTTAATAAAACAGCAAATTGCTGACTTACTCACCGCTTATCGTTATAACTTAGGTAAGACCCAAAATAACTATTTATTTGTGATTGGTGGGGATGGCTCTATGATTCGTCATCCTGCATCTCCAAAATTGATTGGTACCAATGTCTTAAATATTAGAGATACACATGGCAAGTTGTTTATACAAGATTTTATAAAAACAGTTGATGAAGAAAAACAAGGGTTTGTCAGCTATACTTGGCCAAAACCAGATCAACCTGACGTATTTGCAGAAAAACTCACTTTTGTCAAAGAATTTGAACCTTTTAACTGGATTATTGGGACAGGTATTTATTTAGAAGACATTGGCATTGAGGAGATGCACGCGGTATTAGAGCAAGAAGCTAAATATATTATATGGACCAGTGTCTTTATTGGATTAGTATTTCTATTGATTGGCAGTATCACTAGTATGAGTTTTATTGACTTTGTAACGAGGCCTTTGATCCAAGCTCGTCATGTTGCAGAAAGAATTGCGAAAGGGGATTTTTCTAAACGTACTTCCTATCGTTCTAAAGATGAAATAGGAGAATTAAGCTCTGCAATCAATAGTATGGCCAAGCAACTGCAAAGTTCATTTACCCACCTTATGTCACTAAATAAGGAAAAAGATGAATTTTTAAGTATTGCCGCACATGATTTAAAAAATCCATTGCAAGCGATTCAAGGTTCGGCTGAGTTAATTGAAATGTCTATTACAAGTGAGCAGTTTGAAGGGAAGCAGGATATTGTTGAATTTGCCAGCATGATTAGTGTCAGTGCGGAACGTATGTTTGATTTAATTACGAATTTGCTTGAAGTCAATATTATTGAAGCTGGTCAGTTAAAAGCCAATTTGGTCGAAGTCAACGTGTTACCCATCTTACAAAAAATTGTTTACGATTATCAAAGAAAAGCCGCTCCGAAAAATATTCGGATTCATTTTAGTCCTGAATCAAAAAAATATATCGCCCACACTGATGAAAATGTGATCTATCAGGTATTAGACAATCTTGTTTCTAATGCGGTGAAATATTCGCCTTTAGATAAACGTATTTTTATTCGCATTTCAAATCAAGATTATCAAATCAGAATTGAAATCCAGGATGAAGGACTGGGCTTAAGTCAAAAAGATCAAGATAAGCTATTTGGAAAATTTACCCGTTTGACCGCTAAGCCAACAGGGGGGGAGCATTCTACAGGTTTAGGTTTATTTATTGTTAAAAAGTTAGTGACTATTTTGCAAGGTGTTGTATGGTGTGAGAGCAAGCTGGGGCAAGGAGCAACTTTTATCCTCACATTGCCTAAGACTGCAGATGCAACCTTAACAAAAACTGACTAGGAGCAAGTTATTATGAAGAAAGTATATCTTGTATTTTCTATTTTGTTTATGACAATGATTCAAAACAATGCTTGGGCATGTAGTTGTATAGGGCCTAAAGGTACAGATATTTTGTTGGGCAATGCTGCTGTTTTTTCTGGTAAGGCATTGGAAGTTATGTATTTAGAACCTGATGGAAAGTATTTAGAACCTCCAATCCGTGTCACTTTTGAGGTAAGTGAAGTATGGGAAGGGCCTGTCCGAAATACAATATCGGTTAGCACCATTTACAATAAATTCTCATGTGAGGGTTACTATTTCAAACAAGGGCAACATTATCTTGTTGCTGCAAAAAGCATTACACTTGACAATAGCAAGGCAAGTATTGCAGAAGTTGAGGGACTGCCTCTATGTGGGGGTACCAGTACACTAGAGAATGCAAGTGAAAACATTAAAGCATTTGGCGAGGGTCAACGTCCTAAAAAAACAAATCTGAGTAACAAGAACAATATCTCTGTGCTACAATAATTACATGATTCGCACGATTGTCTTATTTTTCATCATTATAGCTCTTCATGCTCAACAGCTCGTTGTGTATGCAGGGCTTGCGTCGTGTGAGCATTTGCAAACCCAAATTGAGCAGCCTACTTGCCACCAGCCTCAACCTTCTTCACAGCAAAACGACTTTTGCCAACATTGCTTTAGTTGCAACTTGTGCCAAGTAGTTAGTTATAACTTCACCTCTGATTTTACAAAAACGTTAGGTGTGGCGTTACATTATGCCTTGCCTATTTTCCAATCTGCCCATTTTTATCAATTTTTCCCTCAAACCTTATTGCGCCCTCCACAAACCTTCTGAGTTATTCCTTTAATTTTTAGTCTATTCATTTTTATACTCAGGAGATTTCTATGCGTATTTTCACGCTGTTATGCCTATTGGTATTGCTCAGCGCGTGCAATCATGAGCAAGCCACCAACGAAACCGACCCCCATGCTGGTCACGACCACGCTATGCACTCAGCTATATCAGAAACCTATGTTTGTCCGATGCATCCACAAATTGTGCGAGATGAGGAAGGCACTTGCCCAATTTGCGGTATGGATTTAGTTAAAAAGAAAGTACAACCTCTTTCTAATTTAAATTTAGAACCTGTTAAGAAAACCCAAACCAAGTTTGTTTGTCCGATGCATCCCCAAATTGTGCGAGATGAAGAAGGCAGTTGTCCCATTTGTGGCATGGATTTAGTCGAAAAACAGATTGAACCACAACAAGGTTTGCCAACGATTGCGATTAGTCCAGCTGTGATGCAAAGCATGGGCGTACGGACTGCACAAGTGAAAAAAGGGCGGATGTGGAAATATATCAAAACTGTTGGGCAAGTCACTTACAACGAAGATAAGGTTGTGCATGTGCATCCGCGTGCCAGTGGTTGGGTGGAAAAGCTCAATATTCGACGCGAAGGTGACCCAATTAAAAAAGGCAATATTTTGCTACGTTTTTACTCGCCTGAAATTTTAGAAGCACAACAAGATTTTTTAGTTTCTTTACGTTTAAACCAAAAAATGGCAGGTTTGACCAGCAAGCAACAACGCGAACTAGCTAAGAATCGCCTACGTTTATTGGAAGTGCCAGAACCTACGATCAACCGTATTGCAAAAAAGCAAAAAGCTGAAAACAATATTGCGATGCTCTCGCCTCAATCTGGCATTGTGACAAAATTGAATATTCGGGAAGGTATGTATATCACGCCAAATACGGAGTTATTCACGATTGCAGATTTATCAACGATTTGGGTATTGGCTGATATTTATGAATATCAATTAGATTGGATAAAACAAGGCTTAGATGCTGAAATCACTGTGCCTGCATTACCCAGTCAAAAATGGGAAGGTAAAGTTGATTATATTTATCCTGAACTTAATCCAACAACTCGCACGCTTAAAGTTCGCTTAGCATTTAAAAATAAAGGGTTAGATTTAAAGCCCAATATGTTTGCCAAAGTGATTATTTATGGTGGGGCAAAACGCGATATTTTAAAAATTGACCGTGAAGCCTTAATCGTTACAGGTGAACGTGAAGCAGTGGTTTTAGCCTTGGGAGAGGGCAAATTTAAATCAGTTGATGTTGTCACAGGGATGCACAGCAATGATGAGGTCGAAATTTTATCAGGCTTAGAAGCAGGTGATAAAGTGGTGGTTTCTGGTCAATTCTTGATTGATTCTGAAGCCAATTTACAAGCCAGCTTTATGCGGATGGGTGACGCGGAAATGCAGGGAGGTGCTCATGCACACCATTAATTGTTCTGGGTTTAAACAGGAGAATATCGCATGTTAGCCAAACTCATCCAGTGGTCAATTTATAATCGATTTTTGGTATTGGTCGCAACCGTGATGCTCACCGTATGGGGTTGGAATTCGCTGCAAAAAACGCCGCTTGATGCGATTCCTGATTTATCCGATGTGCAAGTCATTATCAAAACTTCTTATCGTGGACAATCCCCACAAGTGGTTGAAGATCAAGTCACTTATCCGATTACCACCACCATGCTATCTGTTCCAAAAGCCAAAGTGGTACGTGGTTACTCGTTTTTTGGCGATTCCTACGTGTACGTGATTTTTGAAGATGGCACGGATTTATATTGGGCGCGGTCGAGAGTGCTGGAATACCTCAATCAAGCTGCCGCTGATTTACCCGTAGGCGTACAACCACGCTTAGGGCCTGATGCAACGGGCGTGGGCTGGGTATATTCCTACGCACTGGTGGACACGACCAATCAATACGATTTAGCCCAATTACGCAGCTTACAAGACTGGTTTTTAAAGTTTGAATTGCAGACCGTGGATGGTGTGGCAGAAGTGGCGAGCGTCGGCGGCATGGTTAAGCAATATCAAGTCGTGATAGACCCCGATAAATTAAGAACCTACAACATCCATTTAGCCCAAGTCAGACAAGCGATCCAGAATGCCAATCAAGAAGTTGGCGGCTCTGTGATCGAATTGGCAGAAGCCGAATACATGATACGCACCAAAGGTTATTTATCTAATATCAAACAGATAGAATCGATTCCCGTTGCAGTCAATGCCAAGGGCACGCCGTTGTTGATTCGAGATATTGCAACTGTGCAACTGGGTGGTGAAATGCGTCGCGCAGTGGCAGATTTGGATGGAGAAGGCGAAATCACAGGCGGGATTGTGGTGATGCGTTACGGTGAAAATGCGTTGTCAGTGATTGCCAAAATCAAAGAAAAATTGCAACAACTCCAAGCAGGTTTACCTAAAGGTGTAGAGATTGTTGAGACTTATGACCGTTCCAGCCTAATTTTAAGTGCAGTGGACAATTTAAAGCATAAATTGCAAGAAGAATTCCTTGTAGTTGCGTTGGTTTGTTTGATTTTTCTATTTCACCTGCGTTCGGCTTTGGTAGCGATTATTACCTTGCCGATTGGGATTTTAGTATCATTTATTATCATGGAATCTCAAGGAATTAACGCCAATATCATGTCATTGGGCGGGATTGCGATTGCAATTGGGGCAATGGTCGATGCTGCGATTGTAATGATTGAAAATGCCCATAAGCATATCGAACACTGGAAACATGAAAATCAAGGGCAAAAAATCACATCTCAACAACATTGGCAATTGATTAGTGATGCGGCTATTGAGGTAGGGCCTGCATTATTTTTCTCATTGCTGATTATCACGTTAAGTTTTATTCCTGTTTTCTCGTTGGAAGCACAAGAAGGGCGTTTATTTTCACCTTTAGCCTACACAAAAACCTATGCAATGGCTGCTGCTGCGGGTTTGTCTGTCACGCTTGTGCCTGTGTTGATGGGCTATTTTATTCGTGGTTGGATTCCTAGTGAAAAACAAAATCCTATTAGCTTGATTCTAATCTTTATTTATAAGCCATTTTTGCATTTGGTTTTATTTATGCCACGGGCTACAGTTTTCATGGCTTTTTTAGTTATGTTGACTTTATTTGTGCCATTGCAAGGTATTGGTGGTTTATTGACTCCAATAAAATTACCTTTGCAAGCAGTTGAACCAATTACTAAACAATGGGAAGAAATTGAAGTTTATCGCCAAAACAGTGTTGACCAATTAACTGAATGGCAAACCGATTTAACCCAATATTGGAAAACCACTTTTGCAGATAGTCCTTTATTGAAAAAAATGGCATCGGGATTGGGTACGGAGTTTATGCCTGAATTGTACGAAGGGGATTTGATGTATATGCCAACCACTTTACCGGGGGTCTCGATTGGCAAAGCCCAAGAGTTATTACAGCAAACCGACCGCCTGATTGCCAGTTTTCCTGAAGTAAAGCGGGTTTTTGGTAAAATTGGACGTACAGAAACCGCAACCGATCCCGCACCGTTAACCATGATTGAGACTTTGATTCAGCTTAAACCACAATCCGAATGGCGTGAAGGTATGACGATTGACAAACTGATTGAAGAGCTGGATGCAACGGTGAAATTTCCTGGATTAACCAATGCTTGGGTGATGCCAATTAAAACCCGTATTGATATGTTAGCGACAGGGATTAAAACCCCTGTGGGTATCAAAGTGGCGGGTGCAGATTTGAAGGTAATTGAAGAAGTCGGGCAACAAATTGAAAAAGTTTTGATGACGATTGATGGGACAGTTTCGGCATATTCTGAACGGGTCACAGGCGGTCGTTATGTGGAAATTGTGCCAAATCGGGAGCAAATGGCAAGATTTGGTTTAAATATCTCTAATATTAATTTATTGGTCAGTTCTGCGATTGGTGGTGCTAAGGTGACGGAAACAGTGGAAGGTTTAGAACGTTACCCTGTTAATTTACGTTTTCCGCGGGAAATTCGGGATAATGTGGAAAAGCTGAAATTATTACCAATTATTACTCCAACAGGTGCGCATATTAGTTTGCAACAAGTCGCTGAGGTCAAAATTGTCGATGGTGCACCGATGTTAAAAAGTGAGAATGCACGACTCAATGGTTGGACGTTTGTGGATATTCGTGATGTGGATTTAGGCACATATATTAAACAAGCGCAGCAAATCGTACAGCAACAGGTTGATTTACCAGCAGGTTATTCAATTACGTGGTCGGGACAATATGAGTATATGTTACGGGCGCAGGAGAAATTAAATCAGGTTGTGCCATTCACGTTATTGATTATTTTCTTGTTGCTATATCTCACATTTGCCAACATGACTGAGGCATTAATTGTGATGGCGACCTTGCCTTTTGCTTTGGTGGGTGGTTTTTGGTTGTTGTTTTTGTTGGATTTTAATTTGTCAGTGGCGGTCGCCGTGGGTTTTATTGCCTTGGCTGGTGTGGCGGCGGAATTTGGCGTGGTGATGCTGGTATATTTGGATAATGCCTTGAAAGCGGCACAGGCAGCGAATCAGTTGGATACCCGAACCCAATTACGTGCGGCAATTATGGAAGGAGCTGTGATGAGAGTCCGTCCGAAAGCGATGACGGTGGCAGTGATTATTGCGGGTTTGATTCCGATTATGCAAGGGCATGGCACGGGTTCAGAAGTAATGCAACGAATTGCTGCACCCATGGTTGGCGGGATGATTACTGCACCATTGCTGTCATTGTTTGTCGTGCCTGCGGTTTATTTGTTGTGGAAGCAGAGAGGGTTAAGTAAACTGTAAATATCTCGAAAATTTAAGGAAAGCAATAGATGAATATAGCTGAACTCATTTCTTGTTTGGATGATGAGAATAAACTTAATGAAACCTTGGAACTCATTGAGGATATTATTATTGATACACCAGATTCATTAACGTCTAAGCTGAGACAACTTATTGCTTTCCCTGAGAAAATAGAGAACACCAATAGGTTTGCATCTTTGCTATCTGATTTATATTCTGAAGAGTATATAGAACCACTGATTCAAACTATAGCTCGTGCAAATTTGGAAGAAGCGGCTTGGCTTAGTGATTATATGTATGCTTTGGGCAATTGTCTTGATGAGTTAGACGAGGCATATATACCTGAAGAGAGTTTTGTGCATTTATTGGGAGATTGGTTGCTCAATACAAATGGAGGGGAAATTTCATGGAAGTCAGCAATCATATTAGAAAATTTGGAACATCCTCAGTGTATTACATACTATGAACAAGGGGCATTGTCTAAAGGCCTTTTCCACCAATCGAGAATTGCTTGTTTAAGTGGGCTAGTCAATGAGTTTGGCATGAGTAAGCTAGAAGTATATCAGGAGCTACTTAAAGATGATGATCCAGAAGTCCATGGAGCTGCTCAAAGTGCAATTAAATGGTTGGAAAGGAATGAATAAATAAATTCCACAAACCTTAACCAAGGAGGAATGGAATGAATGTTTTAATATTTAAGCTTTTGGCAAAGTTAGATGCATTATTTTTTAGGAATTGGTGATAGAGTCAATATTTTAAATGTAGCTTGAAAAGAGGGTAAGTCTGACTTAAGTATTTCTAGAGTGATACTCATTTAAAATTAAGGAAACTTCATACTCAACTTGTACAAATTGAGGTTGATGAACAAATTTATTAGAATAACGTGATGCTCGACTTTTACTGGATGGTGGGCGTTTATCTAAAAATTATGTCATAATTAACACCCAATGATCAATATAGACTGACTAATCTACAGAAATCCAATTTCCCATTAGCACAGAAACGATTAGACTTAATGACTTTTCCACTATTCCTGATTTTTATCCCTCCCTTCGAGAAAGTGGGAGATAAAGGAAAATGAAAAACATATGAATGAAACAAACACGCCAAGCAATTTTATACGCCAAATTATTGATGAAGACCTCGCCTCAGGCAAACACACTAACATTTCCACTCGTTTTCCACCTGAACCTAATGGATATTTACATATTGGTCATGCCAAATCGATCTGCCTGAACTTTGGTATCGCTAAGGATTACGAAGGCAATTGTAACCTACGTTTTGATGATACCAATCCACAGAAAGAGAATATGGAGTTTGTTCAGGCTATTCAAAAAGATGTGCAATGGCTGGGTTTTCAATGGGCAAATCAGCCATACT
The DNA here is from genome assembly GCA_025800385.1 of Candidatus Albibeggiatoa sp. nov. NOAA. Taxonomy (GTDB): domain Bacteria; phylum Pseudomonadota; class Gammaproteobacteria; order Beggiatoales; family Beggiatoaceae; genus Albibeggiatoa. The sequence goes on along the minus strand of JAOXRS010000253.1, from coordinate 151,653 downwards.
ACGCCTCAAATTATTTTGATCAGCTATATGAATTTGCTGTTGAACTTATCAAAAACGGTAAAGCCTATGTTTGTGAGCTAACGGCAGAAGAGACTCGTGAATATCGTGGTACATTAAAAGAACCAGGGAAAAATAGCCCTTATCGTGATCGTTCTGTAGAAGAAAATCTTGATCTGTTTGAGCGTATGAAAAATGGTGAGTTTGAAGACGGAGCTAAAGTGTTACGCGCCAAAATTGATATGGCTTCACCAAACATCAATATGCGTGATCCGATGTTGTACCGTATTCGTCATGGCGTTGTACATCATCAAACAGGGTCTGAATGGTGTATTTATCCGATGTATGATTTTACCCATCCTATCAGCGATGCATTGGAAGGTATTACGCATTCAATTTGTACCCTAGAATTTGAAGATCATCGTCCATTATACGATTGGGTGCTGGATAATATCTCAGTCAAATGCCATCCGCAACAGATAGAATTTTCGCGCCTCAATCTTGAATACACTGTGGTGAGTAAACGTAAACTCACTCAGTTAGTCAGTGAAGGTTATGTAGAAGGCTGGGACGATCCACGTATGCCAACAATTGCAGGTATCCGTCGTCGTGGCTATAGTCCTGCTGCTATACGTGAGTTTTGTCATCGTATCGGTGTGACAAAGAGTGAAAGTATGACGGAAATGGAATTGTTGGAAAATACGGTACGTGATGACCTAAACGTTAACGCACAACGTCGTATGGGGGTACTTGATCCGTTAAAAGTAGTGATTACAAACTACCCTGCTGACAAAGAAGAACAAGTAGAGTCACCCAATCATCCACAAGATGAGTCAATGGGTTCTCGCAAAATTCCATTTTGTAACGAAGTCTATATCGAAAAAGAGGACTTCCGTGAACAAGCGAACAAAAAGTTCAAACGTTTGGTACTAGGTAAGTCTGTTCGTTTACGCAATGCCTATATCATTCAATGTGATGAAGTCATAAAAGATGAACAAGGCGAAATTATTGAGCTACGTTGCAGTTATGTGCCTGATTCCATCGGGCAAACGCCAGAAGGTGTTGCTAAACCCAAAGGCGTAATTCATTGGGTATCGGCACGACATGGTGTTCAAGCTGAGGTACGCTTGTATGATCGCTTATTTGAGCACCCCACACCTGATGCCGCTGCAAATAAAGAAGACAAACCATTTACCAGTTATTTGAATCCAGATTCTCTGAGTACCTTAACACAATGTGTGTTAGAACCTGCACTAGCAGATGCTAAATCAGGTGAAACATTTCAATTTGAGCGTCAAGGATATTTTTGCGCTGATGTGGATATGCACGATAAGCTGGTTTTTAATCGCACAGTAACGCTGCGTGATACTTGGGCTAAGATAAAAGGTGAATCGTAGTTTTCCTCTTTGAAGCAAAGTTATAATAGAAATTGAAACGCTCATTGTCTTTTGGATAGTGGGCGTTTTTTATGTTTCGACTTAGCATGATAATTTTTTTTGGTGAAATAGACATATATATAGTGCGCTAATAAATTGCACGAAGAACAAAATATACAGCATATTCAAATTGACATTGATAAAATAAGCAGTTGGTCTTATAAAAAAATGTCATGAATACACAGAAAATTTCAGCTGTCCCTACCAATATCATCACGGGCTTTTTAGGGGTGGGAAAAACCTCCACCATTTTGCATTTATTACAACATAAACCTGCGTATGAACGTTGGGCGGTGTTAGTAAATGAATTTGGTGAATTAGGTGTTGATGGTAGTTTATTCCAAGGACAACAATCAGAAGGTTCAGAAGTTTTTATTCGAGAAGTCCCCGGAGGCTGCATGTGTTGTGCCGCTGGTGTGCCTATGCAATCAGCTTTGAATCAGTTGCTTATCAAATCTCATCCACATCGTTTATTAATCGAGCCAACAGGCTTGGGGCATCCACAAGAAGTATTACAAACTCTATCATCAGAACATTATCAAGGCGTGTTAGATATTCAAAAAGTCTTAACCCTTGTTGATGCACGTAAATTAACCGATCGCCGATATACAGAACATGAGACTTTCAATCAACAGATTGCAATTGCAGATGTAGTGATAGGCAATAAGCAAGACCTATATGCACCAGACGATCAAGCCAACTTAGAAGCTTACATCAAAACCCAGAATTCAAATAATGTACAAATCCTTTTTACTGAGCAGGGTATGATTGATTTAGCTTGCTTGCAGGGAACAAATCAATTTATCGTCAATACTCATGGTCATCACCATCATCATCATGAATCAACCGAAACAACGCTACTCAGTGATGCACCGATTCCTGAAGCTGGCTACTTGTGTGCTATCAATCAAGGTGAAGGCTTTATAAGTATGGGTTGGCGTTTTATTTCGAGCAAAATATTTGAGCGTAGTAAATTACTCGCTTTTTTCCAGATGCTTGATGTCGAGCGTATGAAAGCTGTTTTTATTACTGAGCAAGGTGTGTTTGGCTACAATTTAACCAGTGATGGCTTAACAGAAACCGAACTTAATAATTGCAAGGAAAGCCGTATTGAGATTATTGCTCTACAGGCTCGTGAACAATGGGAAGAACAGCTATTGGCTTGTATTTCTACTTAATTGCTGAACACTAATTATTAGCATTTTGTAATTGGTGATTGACACCCAATGTTATTTCACATTCACTGATAACTTTCTATATTCAAATATTTACAAAGTGCTAGTGTTTCATTTGTGTTGCTCATTTTCTCCAAATTAGATGTAACAAGTATTATCCATCTTTTTATTTTAACGACCATACTGAAATTATTATAGTGTTTTACTGTATTTTAATAGAATACGATTCTTCTGATAAAGTCATTGCATTTATAAGCCCAATTTTACTTTTAGCTAAAGGAGTTAAAACGCATGGATCAGCATACACCTATTGATTTATCTGTATTTTTTGAAACAGGTCTTTTTCATTGTCGTTGTTGTGGAAGAGCACGTATTTATGAAATCAACACCCCAGCAGGACTAAAAGAGCAAAAAGTTGTTTGTAAAGAATGTGGTTCTTATCCAATTATTGAAGATATACCTAACAAAGTAGAGCAGCGTCAATTATGTGAAAAACTTGCTCAAGATAATGATTACTATAGCCATACAGAGCATATGTTTGCATTGGAAGCTTTAGGGAAATATTGGGGAGATCAGTCTGCTCGTGACTTTGTTATTAAATACATTACAGAAAAGAAAGTTAATCAACCACTAAATGCTGATACTTTCCATATACTTGCTTGCTATTGGCCTAGTGATAAAACTGCTGGTTTCTTATCACAGTTACTTGAAAATGAACAAAACTACGCAACAAGAGATGATATTTCAAATGCTTTAGAAGTATGTCGCTCTAAAATAAAGCAAGCTAGACAAGAATGTTCTGAGTTAGATGCAGATTCACAACAATCCGCTGATTTACACAATGACAAGCAAAATGTATCTTCCCATAATCTAAAACAACTATTTACAAAGCGAATAAAACAAAGGTTTTCTGTGCGTGTTAATCAGAAAGGAACAGATACAATCGTAGAGTATAGGGAGCATGGTGAAACCCGACAATGTGTATTGCAACCCTTGAACCTAGATGAGCACGAAATAGAACAGCAAGAAATGGTAAGAGGCAAAGCAACGTATGATTTATTGCTACAGCTTATTCTTATTGAAGATACATATTCTTTACGTATAGCAGTACTGGAATTCTTAGCTGAATATTGGCCAAATGAATATAGTCGTAGTTTAGTTTTAAAATATGGGATACAGGCAAATAACTCTTCTGTACGTTATTGCTCTATACGAAGACTTGCTAAATCATGGCCTGATAATAAAACCAAGCAAGTGCTATATAAGCAGCTTAAAGAAGAAAAATATGATAATAATAGAGCTGAAATTTTACGTTATATAGCACAATTTTGGCCTAGTGCTGAAACACAGGAGTTACTCTATTCCTTGGCAATAAATCGTGATGAAGCAACCACTGTTCAAAGCGCAGCATTAGAATGTTTGTCTCGATACTGGGACAATGACAAAGTACGCCAGTTGCTGCAGGATCGAGTTATAAATGGGGACTCCTTACAAATACAACAATCAACTTTGGAAGGCTTGTGGGCAGCTTGGGTTCGTTCTGATAAAAAAGATGAGGCTTTGTATCAGTTTATAGATCAGTATATATACAAAAATTTTCGTGAAGGAATTGTATATGATATGTTAGAACATCGCCCTACTGAGAAGCTGTATCGACTCTTACGTGGGCGAGCACCTTTTAGTGGAGCGGCTGCTAATGCCATTGCCGAACAACACTCTGCTTTAGCTGGTTGCTTATTTAGTCAGGTTGAATATGTAGGTTATGGTTATACTGATCCACGCGATCCATTAGAAATACTCGATTTCGTTATTTTGTTTGAAATAGCTGATATTGATTTCGATCCTAACGATGTTGATGATATTGATGAAGACGAGCTGTTAGCTCCTATTTCTGAATATATGGGTTGGGACTTAACAGAAGGCAGTGAAGCATCAGATGCATGTTGGCAAAAGCCTGAAGTTTTTGACGCACTTTTATTGCAAGCAGAATACGGCAGCATTGAACATCCGTATGATTACACTGATGAACGCAGATATGCTATGAAATGTCTGGTTAAATATTGGAAAAACGATAAGACAAAGCAACTATTGCAAAAGCTAACGAAAGATGAGGATGTTTCATATACAGCCATTGACTTATTAGAAGAACATTGGCCAGAAGAGGCATAAATTATATTGGGGGAATTTGATGATGGTTCGTTGATTCCCTCCTCACTTTTCTTTTTGCTCACATCTATTACTCCACCTTACAACCAATTTATCTGTGTTGATCTCTCCATTCTTTTAAAACCTTTGGTTATGCACTTTTGTGTAAAACGAAAAGTGTAAATAAAGCCGCATGTCTTGTGCATTGCAGTAGTTAGTTTTATTTTGAGCGTAACTTAGTTGTGATATAAGTTTAAGTTACCCATGTATTTTAAAGACTTATGTAAATTAGATTGTAAAAACAACATGGTATACTTGATTTTGACTCGAAAAACACTTTTTATAAAGAATTATAATAAATATTTATCATTACTTGTTTGATATATAAACAAAAGATTATACTGATTTTAAATCAAGTGATTACAGTTGAAATAAAGCGTGTTTATACCCATAATTTAGTATATATATTGTTATTTTCTGAACCTAAAAACTTATATAAATATTTCTAACTGTTATTATAGAAAATGCTGCATGACAACAAAAAACTTGTTATAATCACCGACCTAGTTAGGATTTTGAGTAATGTATATTTTTGAGCCGAACATTATTGGGACTATAGGCACTTTTTTGATTGTTTTAGCTTATACCCTCTTACAATTAGAAAAAATAGCATCAAGCTCTTTAGCTTACTCATTGCTCAATTTATTTGGCTCATTATTCTTAATTTATTCTCTACTATACAACTGGAACTTCCCTTCGGTTTTAATAGAAATATTTTGGTTACTCATCAGTACTATTGGCCTAGTCAAATGGGTCATACGTCACCGCAATAACAATACTAAGGAGAATCATCATGCGGGATGATCATACTGAGCGTCATAGCAGTTATGGTTTAGAAAATCACGGACTAACAAACCTTAACGACGTTTACTGGAATTTAACAACTCCACAGCTTTATGAACAAGCGATCAAGAACAATGAAGGTCATTTATCAGAATCAGGCCCTCTAGTTGTTCGTACTGGACACCATACAGGTCGCTCAGCGAATGATAAGTTTGTTGTTGAAGAAGATACGACGAAAGATGATATTTGGTGGGGCAAGGTTAACCGTCCTTATCCAGAAGATAAGTTTGACGCGTTGCACAAGAAAATGATGGCATATTTAGAGTCTCAAGACGTATATGTGCAAGATTGCTTTGCAGGTGCTGCTGAAACCCATCGTCTACCGATTCGTGTCATTACACAATATGCGTGGCATAGCTTATTTGCGCGTAATATGTTTATTCAGGCGACACCTGAAGAAGAAGCGAATCACGTACCTGAATTCACTGTGATTAACGCACCACGTTTCCATGCGACACCTGAAGAAGATGGCACTAATTCTGAAACTTTCATTATTGTGAACTTCAAAAAACGCCTCGTATTAATTGGTGGTACAGGTTACGCAGGCGAAACCAAGAAATCAATCTTCTCGGTTATGAACTACTTATTACCGAAGAAATCAGTCATGTCTATGCATTGCTCTGCAAACATCGGTAGCGACGGCAATACGGCAATTTTCTTTGGCTTAAGTGGCACAGGTAAAACCACTTTATCAGCAGATGCGTCTCGTACTTTAATCGGTGATGACGAGCATGGTTGGGACGAAAATGGCGTATTTAACTTCGAAGGTGGTTGTTATGCGAAGTTAATTAACTTGTCTGCTGAAGCAGAGCCAGAAATCTATGAAACCACGCGTCGCTTCGGTACAGTATTAGAAAACGTGGCAATGGATGCAAGCACGCGCCAAGTTGATTTATTTGATGCATCTTTCACAGAAAATACGCGTGGTTCTTATCCAACTTGCTTTATTCCTAATGCGAGTGAAACAGGTATTGGCGGCCATCCAAAAAATGTAGTCTTCTTATCAGCAGATGCATTTGGTGTATTACCTCCAATCTCTAAATTAACTCGCGACCAAGCAATGTATCACTTCTTATCAGGTTACACTGCAAAAGTAGCAGGTACTGAAAGAGGCGTAACTGAACCACAACCAAACTTCAGTGCTTGTTATGGCGCACCTTTCATGCCTTTGCACCCTGAAGCATATGCCACTTTATTAGGTCAAAAATTAGACGGCCACGAAGTAGACGCATGGTTAATTAATACAGGTTGGACTGGTGGCCCTTACGGTGTAGGTTCTCGTATGAAGATTGCTTATACTCGTGCAATGGTCAATGCAGTATTAGACGGTACATTGAAAGATGTTGAAACAGTAACAGAGCCATTCTTTGGTTTACAAGTCCCTGTTTCTTGCCCGAACGTACCTGACGAAGTATTAAACCCACGTAATACTTGGCCGAATCCTGAAGAATACGACGCGCAGGCTAAAAAATTAGCAGGCATGTTTGCTGAAAACTTCAAGAAATTTGCAGATCGTGCAAGCCCAGCAGTATTAGCGGCAGGCCCTAAGTTAGATAATTAATCTAGCAACGTCCTTACTGATGGCATATCGCTTGTTGTAAGGACTGATAAGTGTCTATAAGATTTTGATTAAAAATCCAAACTATATAGGCACTTACAACATGAATCCATTATTTACTATTAGGGTAAAGTGTGTGATCGATAATGTCACACAAGCAATGGATGATTAAGATATGTACTTCTTGAATCCGAGCAGTTATGTTATGTGCAACACGTAATTCAATATCATTCTCACCTAATAGTTTTCCCATTTCACCACCATCACGCCCAGTTAACGCAACGACTGTCATTTTCTTTTCTTGTGCTACCTTAATTGCCTGAATAACATTAGCTGAGTTGCCGCTGGTGCTAATTGCTAACAAAATATCACCCGTTTGTCCTAAACCTTGCACTTGTTTAGAAAAAATTTGGTTGTATTCATAATCATTAGCAATAGATGTTAATGTTGAAATATTGGTTGTTAATGCAATAGCTGCAAGACTAGGGCGTTCGATTTCAAATCGATTGGCTAACTCGGCTGTAAAGTGTTGTGCATCACTTGCCGAACCACCATTGCCACAACTTAATATTTTACGTTGACTGGCCAAGCACTGAGCCATATGTTGCGCGGCTTCAGTAATAGGTTGGGCTAACACTTGCATAGTTTGAGTTTTAGCCTCGATACTATCATTAAAGTGCTGTTGGACGCGCTGGACAAAATCCATGGTAACCCTTTTTAATAAATAATAAGCAATCGACAATTATCAACTAACCATGATGAATTATCAATCAACAGCATAACCAGCTTCAAGAATTTACAGTGATTTATTGAAAGTGTAATCACAGTTATAATGGTACTAACTTTAAAAGAATTATGCGGAAATCCCTATGAAAGCCATCCTATTTGCCAATCGTGATGGGACTGACTTAGCTCCACTAACAAATAAGACATGTGTTGCTATGTTGCCTATTGCCGCGAAACCTTTAATTGAATATGCATTAGAAAGCTTGATTATGACTGAGATTAGAGAAGTGATCTTGGTTGTGTCTTATCATGCTGAAGATGTGGAGAAACATGTGAAATGTGGTGAACGTTGGGGACACCATGTTGAATACGTATTAGCGCAAAATGATGAAAGCCCCAGCCATATCTTAAAACGTTTAGGCAACACTTTACGAGACGATCAATATTTAGTCATGCGCGCGGATATGTTACAAAGTATTAATTTAAAACAATTTGTAGAGCAAGCTAAGCAATTTCATGCACCAGAAGTTGTAGCTACGATTGATAATCAGCCCATTGGTATCGCACTATTAAATCAACAAGCTTGTAAACATAGCCAATTATTGAATTGTGACAGCATAAAACAGGCAAATTTATATGGCGCAGAACAAGTAAAGCTCGATGGGCAATTTGCATTGTTAGACAGCTTACAAAATTACTTTGATACTAACTTTGCAGTGGCACAACTTAATTTCAGCCATTTAGTGATTAACGGCCGCCAAATTAACGAACATCTGCGGGTAGGTCGTCGCAGTAAAATCACTGAAGCGCAGCAAGGTCTAGTCGGTGATTACTGCAATATTCATCCTCAAGTGACACTTAACAATGCCGTATTAGGACACGAGGTGATTATTGATCGCCATGCCATTGTCAAAGACAGCTTGGTTTTAAATAATACCTATATTGGTGAAGGGGTTGAATTAACCAATGCCATTGTTTGGGGTAATCGTGTGCTGCGCCTTGATTTAGGTGCAAAAGTCACATTAACCGACACATTACTGATTGCTGATTTAACCCAAGTGGGGATTGGCCGTCTACTTTCTAAATTAATCAATCAAGGGCTAGGCTTAGTATTATTATTGTTGTCACTGCCTTTATGGTTAGCCGCGTTCATATTCTCTTTACTCAGTATGCCAAAACCATTATTTCGGCGGGTGCGATTAGTGGGTAATCAACAAGAAATCTCTGATACAGGCCAATGCCAATTACGTAGTTTTAACAGTTGGGAATGGTCAACCAAAATACCCATTTTACGCTATTTACCACGTTTATTTGCTGTCATCGCGGGTCATATTCGTATCGTTGGTGTCACCCCACCCACACCCCAAAGCCAAACAGTTCAGCATCTACAGACTACATCAATTGGTTTAATTGGCCCTAGTCAAATTGATATTCCGTACTCAGCTCCACAGGAAGAACATCAACTAGCAGAATCATATTATGTGCATACACGTCGTTTCCGTTCTGATGTTGTCTGGTTAATTCGTGGCTTTATCACTTTGTTTAAACCTAAAGCATGGATGCCAATTAAAGAAGAAAATGTATGAAGCTCAATGTTAAAATACTGGCTTCAACGTTATTAAAGCCTGCAGCATGGTTAGCTGAAAAATTACAGCATCTAACCCGCTTGTGGGCTTTCACACGTTTAGCCGTCAAGTTAAAACAGCCGATAGATAATAGTATTGTGGTTTTAGATTGTCCTGAGATCAGTGGCACTGCACACATTAAGCTAGGCAAAAACCTATATTTGTGGCGTGACTTATATTGGGAAACGCAAGATGCTGGTTCAATTGAAATTGCTGATAATGTGGTGATGTCGCGTGGGGTGCATATTGTGGCATTTGACCGCGTTAGCATTGGCAAAAATACAATGATAGGTGAATATAGCAGTATCCGTGATGCCAACCATCGTATTCATACTGAGCTACCGATTCGCTATGCAGGCCATGACAGTGCGCCCATTGAAATTGGTGAAAATGTATGGATTGGGCGTGGGGTAACCATTTTATCAGGGATTACAATTGGTGATAATGCAGTGATTGGTGCAAATGCGGTAGTGACAAAAGATGTGCCAGCTAATAGTATTGCGGTCGGCATCCCAGCGGAAGTGATTAGGACTTTATGACAACTTTAAATCAAGATATACCTTTATGTGTCGATTTAGACGGCACTTTAGTTGCGACGGATACATTATGGGAAAGTATCTTTGTTTTACTGCGTCTAAATCCGCTGTATTGCTTTCTGCTACCCTTTTGGATTTTGAAGGGTAAAGCCTATTTTAAACATCAAATTGCCCAACGTGTGACTTTAAATGCAGCTCTTTTACCTTATCGTGCTGAGATACTTGATTTTATCAATCAGCAGAAACAACAAGGCCGCAGCATTATATTAGCCACAGCAGCACACGAGTCAATTGCCAAAGCAGTAGCACAACATTTAGATATTTTCGATGATGTATTAGCAAACAACGAACAGATCAATCTTAAAGGTGTCAATAAACGTAATGAATTAGAAAAACGTTTTGGCTATCAAGGATTTGATTATATTGGTGATGCTAAAGCAGATATTCCAATTTTTCAGGCATCGCGTACACCTTATATTGTTACAGCTTCAAAGTCATTACTGAAAAAGCTTAATTTTCCTGCCCCTGAGCAAATATTTGCGGTTAAACCTGTATGCACTAGAACATGGTTAAAAGTATTGCGTGCCCATCAATGGGTTAAAAATCTACTCATTTTTGTGCCTTTGATTGTGTCACATCAATTTTTTGTGATGGATAAATTGGTGGCCAGCATCTTAGCCTTTTTTGCATTTAGCTTAGTAGCATCAGCAGGCTATATTTTCAATGATTTGATGGATTTGGAAGCAGACCGTCAACATCCAACAAAGTGCAATCGACCTTTTGCAGCGGGTAAAATTCCAATTCAACGTAGTTTGGTTTTCTTTGTCGCACTGTTGATTTTAAGTAGTTTGATTAGCTTTTTATGGCTACCATCAGGTTTTTTTGGCATGGTGATGCTGTATTTATTAATGACACTAACCTATTCATTCTATTTAAAACGTAAAATGATTTTAGATGTGATTATCTTAGCAGGTTTGTTTACACATCGGATTTTATCGGGAGGAATTGCGGCTAGTATTTACATTTCAGATTGGTTACTACTGTTTTCCGTATTTATGTTCACCAGCTTAGCCTTTTTAAAACGTTATATTGAGCTACTGCGTTTGAAAGACAGTAATGACCGAACAGGGGTAAAAAACCGAGATTACTATGTATTAGATATTGATCTTGTTGCTCAATTCGGCACGACCAGTGCGTACTTATCCGTTTTAGTGTTTGCCATGTATATTTACAGTGGTGCATCAATACAATATGAATCACCGTTTATTTTATGGATGATTTGTCCTGCACTTCTATACTGGACAACGCGTGTGTGGTTTTTAGCTAATCGTCGTAGCTTACAAGATGACCCTGTGCTATTTGCGCTAAAAGATCGCGTGACTTGGGCAACAATCTTTTTTATATTAGCAATGATGTTGTTAGCCAAATTTGTGTAGATGATACATAGCGAGTCATATAACGCTTGTACGACTCGCTAAATTGAGACTAGATAGCTTGCTGTAATGCGTCTAAAAAGGCTTGGTTTTCAGATTCTGTGCCAACAGTGACACGTAAGCATTGTTCTAATGCTGGATGCGCACCATGTAGACACTTAATCAATACGCCCTGCTGTTTCAATGAGGCATGGACTTCAACCGCATTATCCACCCTAAATAAAATAAAATTCGCTTCAGTTTGTTCCCATACTTTAAGCTTAGGCATTGCAGATAGCTTTTGTACTAAATCGGCTCGGTCTTGTCGAATTTGCTGGGTTTGTTGTTGAAACACTTCATAATGTTCCAACGCAAAGCTAGCACTTAATTGTGACAAAGTGTTGATATTATAAGGCAAACGAATTTTATCAATTTGCTCTAACCATGGCTTTGAACCCACTAAATAGCCTAAACGTAAACCAGCCAATCCCAACTTTGACACTGTACGCATCACTAATAAATTAGGGTATTTTTCTATACAATGCAAAAATGAATGATCTGTGAAGGGTGAATAGGCTTCATCGACTACAACTAAGCCTGAGCTACAATCAATAATATCTTCAATGTCAGCTTGAGCAAACACATTGCCTGTTGGGTTATTAGGATAGGCGATAAATGTTAATGCAGGTCGGTAAGTATCGATGGCTTCCAACATAGCAAACATATCTAAATTAAATTGCCCTTCCACCAACGGCACGCCGACATAACGCATCCCTAACATTTTTGCGATATGTTTATACATCACAAAGCTAGGTTCTGGAGCTAAAATGACAGCATCAGGTTTGTTTACAGCCATCGCCAACATTTGGATTAACTCATCAGAACCATTACCTAGAATCACTTCCAAGTCTTGTGGAATCTGCATGGTGTCATACAGTTGTTGTTTAAGTTTTTGACCTGTTGGGTCTGGATAACGATTTAAATGGGCATTTTGTAAACTTTCTAACCAAGCCTGTGTAAAATCGGCATCCCAATCATAAGGGTTTTCCATTGCATCTAATTTAATTAAGCCACTGGCATCCGCAACATGATAAGAAGAAAGTTGTTGAATTTCAGGGCGTATCAAGTCTGCAATATTATCATTCATCATTTTTTCACAATCATTTGTAAAGCATTAGCTTAGTGTAGCATTTGGCTTTGCCCAGTACAATTGCTTATGTCCTTTAGCCTCAAAAGCTTGGGCTAGCTTCAATGCTTCAGCTTTCGTTAAATTATCTTCAATCATAAAGCTGTTATCATTGTCATCTAATCGCCAAACTGACCAATTAGTTGCATTATTTTCATTTTCTTGTGGCTGTTGATTCATACGTGACACCTCTAATATCTTGAATTATTTTTAAAATATATTGTTTCAAGGAATAGACTGATATAGAAAATAATATGCCATCATCCAATATAAAATCATAGACATTAAATCAAATACACTATTTATGTAGATAAACCAAGATCAGGCACAATATTAATGATATTGAATCTCATGGTTGTTACGTTTATTCTAATGGCATGAGTTAAAAAGGGCATTGCACTATTTTGTTGCAATAAAGACATCGAACTACTGAATGAGTAAAAAGGAAATCTCATGTCTGTTACTCAAGAAACAATAGATCAATTTGTAGAATACATTAAATTACAAGTGTTTGATGACCGATATATTGACCGTCAAGAAGAAAAACGTATTTTGGAAGAAGGGATCAAAATGGGTATCGGGATTGAAAAAGGTCTCGCGATTATTCGTCAAGTTGTGATTGAAAAAGGCTACGGCTTAGAACGTGAAATTGAAGAGCAAGCAAAAAAATTGCTACAACGTTTTGCCGCTGACGGTAAAGTAGACCGCAAAGAATTTGATGATGCGTTCGAAATGTTTAAGCAAGAAGTGAATGGCAAGTTGAAAGATGACGAAATTAAACGTCGCTTAAAACAAATCATGTTAGACAATGGCTGGCAAGCGAAGGAAGGCGGTTTGTTTGGCTCGAAGTGGTTTTCTGCAATTAAATAGTGACTAACCGCTAGATGGCCTTGAGATCATATCAAAGAGGCCATTATGCAAATATCTACAAATCATATTATGTGTTCATTTTATCTAATAAATAACGCATTTCAGTTGGCGAATCAGTACTTAACATGCGCGTGATATTCGTGTGTAAACTGTTTATATCCGTATTATTAATAATCTGCTTTACTTCTAAAAACGCCTCTGGATTAACACTAAACGCACGCAACCCTAAACCTAATAACAAACGTACATAACGTGTATCGCTGGCCATTTCACCACACATACTAATCGGTTTACAGCCATTTTGTGCCCCATCAATACTCATTTTAATTAAACGTAAAATCGCAGGATGTAACGGATCATACAAATAGTTCACGGAATCATCACATCTATCAATTGCCAATGTGTATTGAATCAAATCATTTGTACCAATGGATAGGAAATCTAAATAAGGCAAAAATAAATCCGTACAGACTGCCATCGCAGGCACTTCAACCATTGCACCCACAGGCATATTGGGGTCAAAATCAAAGCCTTCTTGGGATAGTTCGCGCCGTGTTTCCTCTACGACATTCAATACTTGAGTTAATTCTTGTAGACCTGACAACATAGGAATCATCATCCGTACATTGCCTTCTGCTGACACCCGTAAAATAGCCCGTAGTTGCTGCTTAAATAAAGTCATATTTTTTAGGCATAAACGAATTGCGCGTAAGCCTAACGCTGGATTCGCAATCCAAGAACCGGCATGTAATGGATTTGCTTGCTTATCTCCACCTAAATCCACCGTACGAATGGTAACTTCTCCATGTTTTAAAGATTTCACCACTTTAAGATAGGCCGCATAATGTTCAGCTTCATCAGGCGGATCAATACGGTTCATAAATAAAAATTCGGTACGATATAAACCAACACCGTTACTGCCCGCTTTTTTGACACTCGACATGTCTTCAGGAAATTCGATATTGGTGTGTAACTTAATTTCTTGGCCGTCTAAGGTGACACAAGGAGCTTGTTTTAAACGTTTAAGCGCGGTGCGTCTTTGCTTATCCTGCTTTTGTTTTTGCTCATAATATTCAACCGTGCGTTGATCGGGCGCAACCAACATCACACCATGTATACCATCTAAGATTAAAGTATCATCAGGTTTGACATAGCGTCGTGCACGATGCAAACCTACAATCGCAGGAATACCCAAGCTACGGGCTAAAATTGCAGTATGTGAAGTTGTACCACCATATTCTGTGGCAAAGCCTAAAATACCTTGATGCTGCATTAAAATCGTATCGGCGGGGGTTAAGTCATCGGCAACCACAATGGCATTTGATACATCAGTACTACTGGGTAATTCGGTATGACCACGTAAAATATGCTGAATCCGTGAAACCACTTGCTCCACATCTCGTTTACGGCTGCTGATGTAAGGGTCATCCATTTCATCAAACACTTTGACTAAATAATCACATTGTAATTTTAAAGCCCATTCCGCATTACATTGTTTTTCTTTAATAAATTGAATTGGTGCGTCGACTAATAAACTGTCATTAAGCATTAACAGGTGAGTTTCAATAAACGTGACAACATCTTCTGGGGCTGTTTTGGGGATATTTTTTTGAATTTTTTGTAATTGTTGGCGTGCGATGACTAGCGCATCTTCAAATCGCGCCACTTCATCATCTAAGCTTTGTTTTGATAGGGTGTATTCATTGACTTCAATTGTATCGTGATCAATGATGTGGATTTTACCAATAGCAATCCCTTTAGAAACCCCTATACCTTTTAGGGTAAAGCTCACTCTTCTTCTCCAAAGCCATTTTTTATGAGTTCTGCAATTTTTTGAAAGGCTTGTTCTTCATCATCACCTGAGACAGATAATTCAACTTCTGTGCCTTTACCTGCCGCAAGTAACATGACACCCATAATACTTTTGCCATTCACTTCACGCTGTTTACGCTTTAAATGAATATCGCTACTGAAAGTTGATGCTAGTTTAACCAGCTTGGCTGCAGCACGAGCGTGTAAACCCAGTTTATTGACAATTGTTAGTGTTTCTTGTAACAAAACTCCACCTCAAAAACCATATCATACTTAATCATGTACTACCTTAACCAATTTGGTTGATATAAACAAGCAGGAACATTGATGTTTTTCAATATTTAAATAGCCTATTTAATTTTTTTATATCAGTTACTAAAGCGACTCGTTAAATCGACCACCCGTGAGACTTCTTCTAAGCTAGTATGTCCTTCTAATATGCGGCGAATCCCATCTTGTGCTAAAGTTTGAAATCCTGATTTTTTAGCATGTTGCCGAATATCAAATGTCGTTGCTTTATGTGCAATCAGGTCTTGCAGTGGTTCATCAATACGTAAAATTTCCATTAATGCCAAACGACCTTTATAGCCTCGATTGTGACACATATCACAACCTTGTGGGCGATAAATTGACAGGGCTTGTTGCACATCATAATCTAGTAAAGTTTTGTGCAACTCTGTTGGTTGGTAAGCCTGTTTGCATTGCTCACATAAAATACGAATCAACCGCTGTCCAATAATCCCAATAATATTTTCTGCCATGATATCAGGGTAAATACCAATATCAGATAAACGTGGAATCGCCCCCACCGCCGTATTAGTATGTAATGTCGAATAAACCTGATGTCCTGTCATCGCAGCGCGAAATGCCATTTCTGCAGTATCTTCATCACGAATCTCACCAACCAGAATAATATCAGGGTCTTGACGCATCATTGAGCGAATACCACTGGCGAAATCGAGCTTAACCCCTTCATTTACCGCCGTCTGGCGTACTTGACCTAATACATACTCTACAGGGTCTTCCAAGGTCATGATATTGACCAGCTCAGTATTTAGGTGGTTTAGTATGGAGTATAGCGTAGTGGTTTTACCTGAACCCGTAGGCCCTGTAATCAAGATCATTCCCTCAGGACGGGCAATCATCAGTTGCAGAGTTTGCAAATTTTCATCGGTTAAACCGAGGTTATCTAAGGTCATGATGCCGCGTTGACTGTCTAAAATCCGTAAGACAATATTCTCGCCATACACAGTTGGTTGCACAGAAACACGAAAGTCAATGTGTCGCCCTGATAAGGTTAAAGTCATACGGCCATCTTGAGGGATGCGATTTTCTGCGATATTTAGCCCCGCCATCACTTTGAGACGGACGGCAATGGCTGACCAGTAATTTTTATGAAAACTACGAATTTGTTGTAAAACACCATCAATCCGATAGCGAATCCGTAAAAAGCCTTTTTCAGGCTCAAAATGCACATCTGAAGCATTACGTTTAACCGCATCGGCTAATAGCGCATCGACTAAACGCACCAAAGGTTGGCTATATTCATCAGCAGTAGCCAAACTTTGATAGTCCACTTCACCTGTTTCAATCTCGTGTAAAATCCCATCCAGTGATAAATCAAAGCCGTAAATATTATCAATTGCATCAACGATTTCGACTTCACTGGCGAGCACAGGTTCAACTTGAATACTACCACCTAAACTGGCAACTAATTGATCAACCGCCAACACATTGAAAATGTCAGACATGGCGATAATCAGCGTATTGGTTTCTTTGTTAAAACTGATGGGGAGCATGTTGTGGCGGCGAGCAGTGGTTTTGGGCACCAGTTGCATCGCATCATAATCGACAACTAATTTGCTGAGATCAACCGTACCTTGTCCCAAAGATTGACTTAATACATCACGCAAAACCGCTTCAGAAATAAAGCCTAATCTCACCATGATGCGCCCAAGTTGTTCATGGGTTTTCTTTTGTTCGGTGAGCGCGATATTGAGTTGATCTTCACTGATGATATGTGCATCTAGTAAAATTTCACCAATACGACGACGGCCTTGCGTAACCACAGCACTCATTTTTTAACCTCCAGTCTTGGCTGTCCAATTTAATAGGTATTGGTGCGATAGACTACTGTATTGAATAAAGCATGTTTGACGGCTAGTTTATCCGAATTAGGGTGCTTATTCATTATTTAAAAAACATACTGTTCATCGTGAAAATCTAATACGGATAAAAATATTATACTTTGAGGGAATTCAGAAAACTTTCACAGTGGATGAAAGCTGAAATAGGATAGATAGGAATGGAAAAATATGCAGGATAAAAAATGTTAACTCAATACTGAGCACATTAACAAGGATACAAAGATGCACCCCTGTTAACTTGACTACTGACTAATTATTTATGAGGGAAACCAATACCACCTAAGGCATCAGTAATTTCATCTAAAATCACAGGATCGTCAATTGTTGCTGGCATTTTGTACTCATTACCATCAGCAATTTTCTTCATTGTGCCGCGTAAGATTTTACCAGAACGGGTCTTAGGTAAACGATGTACCACAGCCACTTGTTTGAACGCCGCCACAGGGCCAATCTTATGACGTACAAGCTGAATCAATTCTTTTTGAATTTCCTCTTCTTCACGATCGACACCTGCTTTAAGTACCACCATGCCTAATGGGATTTCGCCTTTAAGCGTATCTTGCGTACCAATTACCGCACATTCTGCAACGTCTGGATGGCTGGCTAATACTTCTTCCATACCACCTGTTGATAAACGGTGACCTGCTACGTTAATGATGTCATCGACACGGCTCATAATCCAAATATAGCCATTATCATCGATATAACCCGCATCACCTGTTAAATAGTAACCTTGGAATGCACTTAAGTAGGAACTGACATAGCGATCATCATTGTTCCATAAGGTTGGTAAGCAACCCGGAGGCATAGGCAATTTAATGACGATGTTACCGATGTTTTCTTGACCTGTCATAGGTTCGCCTGATTCATTCAAGCATTGAACGTTGAACCCAGGAACGGCACGTGTTGGTGAACCCGGTTTGATTTCTAACTGCTCAATACCCAAGCAGTTCGCTGCAATTGCCCAGCCTGTTTCTGTTTGCCACCAGTGATCGATCACAGGCACGTTTAATTTTTCTTGCGCCCATAATAAAGTATCAGGGTCACAGCGTTCACCTGCGAAGAATAATGCACGGAAATTATCTAAATTGTAATTACCAATCATGCTACCTTCTGGGTCTTCTTTCTTGATAGCACGGAAGGCAGTTGGGGCAGTGAATAAAGTGCTGACATTATGGTCAGAAGCCACACGCCAGAATGCACCCGGATCAGGTGTACCCACTGGTTTGCCTTCGAATACGATTGTTGTGCAACCGTAAAGCAATGGCGCGTAAACAATATAAGAGTGGCCAACAACCCAGCCTACATCAGATGCCGCCCAGTAAACTTCCCCCGGAGTCATGTTGTAAACGTGTTTCATTGACCAGTATAAAGCAACTGCATGACCACCATTATCACGTACAACACCTTTAGGCACACCTGTTGTACCAGACGTATATAAAATGTATAAAGGATCAGTAGCTAAAACAGGCACACAATCCGCAGGTTCTGCTGCTTCTGCCGCTGCAACCCAATCCAGATCACGACCTTCAACTAAGCTTGCTTGTACTTGCGGACGCTGATAAACAATACAATTGCTTGGTTTGTGTGTAGATAACTCGATTGCTTCGTCTAATAAAGGCTTATATTCAATAACACGTTTGCCTTCGATACCACACGATGCTGATAAAATCATCACAGGCTTAGCATCATCGATACGAGTCGCTAATTCTTTTGCTGCGAAACCACCGAATACCACAGAGTGAATTGCACCGATACGCGCACAAGCTAACATTGCAATCGCTGCTTCAGGAATCATTGGCATATATACAATGACACGATCACCTTTTTGTACACCACTGGCTTTTAACGCACCTGCAAATTTTGCTACGGTATCGCGTAATTCTTGGTAAGTGTATTTTCTAACAGAATCGGTGACAGGGCTGTCGTAGATTAAAGCTAATTGATCTGCACGACCATTTTCAACATGACGGTCAAGTGCATTGTAACAAGTATTCATTTCACCATCAGAAAACCAACGGTAAAACGGTGGGTTGGATTCATCTAAAATCGTTGTTGGCTGCTTGTACCAATCAATATTTTTAGCAGCATCGCCCCAAAACTGGTTTGGATTATTCGTTGATAACTCGTATAGCTCTTGATAGCTCATACTCCCCTCCAATTGGTGTATGGACTGATGGACTCAATAAGTTTTAGGTCGGGTTAAAACCTAAACTCAAGAATTATAATTTTCAAAGCGAGTATAAGATATTTTGATAGATAAATAAATAGCTATAGTAACGATAAATATAAGTAATAGCTTTTAGTATTGACTTATGGAAAAATCTATTGAAGAGGGAGTACTCGAAGGGAAACAATCATGTTGTTTGATAAGCATTGTAAGAGCGATATTAAAAAATGTAAATAACTGTTTGAACCATTGGTTATTTTTTAGGTCAGCATCCATGAGAATAAGCTTGATTATTAAGCTTTTATTATATTCATATTAAAATTTGGCAAAATAATTTAATCGAAAAATTAAAACAAACAACTTCGCACAAGTAGCGGGACAATTGTGCCAAAAGAATATATAATATTCATATAGTTAATAACACAATTTTCATAATGGTTAGTCGATAACCTTGTATATATTAAATACATGAACATTGATCTTCACTATGCCGTAAGACTTGATTTATAAACTTAAACAACTCTTTTTAGATTTTAAATGGGTGCTATATGATACAGTTTAATCATTGATTAAGAATATCTTGATATATTTGGTTTAATCCTCAAACTCTCTCAACATATTGCCCATCATTTCGATAATTACCTAGCATGACTCAAACCCCTGAATCAATTTTCTCTTATCGCCCTTATTGGGCTAAACGTTTTGGCACTGCACCTGTTTTACCAATGAGCCGCGAAGAAATGGACGAACTCGGCTGGGATAGCTGTGATGTAATTTTAGTGACAGGCGATGCGTATGTTGACCACCCAAGTTTTGGCATGGCATTGATTGGGCGGTTGTTGGAATCTCAAGGTTTTCGTGTCGGCATTATCGCGCAACCTGATTGGCACAGTGCTGATGCGTTCAAAATATTGGGCAAACCAAATTTATTCTGGGGCGTGACCGCAGGTAATATGGATTCAATGGTCAATCGCTATACGTCTGACCGCAAAATCCGCAGCGACGATGCGTATACACCGAACGGTGAAGGTGGTAAACGTCCTGACCGTTCCACTTTGGTTTATGCACAACGTTGTCGAGAAGCATTTAAAAACGTGCCGATTGTGATTGGTGGGATTGAAGCCAGTTTACGCCGTATCGCACATTACGATTATTGGTCGGATAAAGTGCGCCATTCTGTGTTACTGGATTCGAAAGCGGATATTTTATTGTATGGGAACGCAGAACGCGCCTTAGTCGCACTCGCGCATCGTTTGGCAGCAGGTGAACCAGTCGAAGAGATTCAAGATTTACGCGGCACGGCATTGATTCGCAAACAGATGCCAACAGATTGGACATTGATTGATTCAACTGATGTAGATCAACCCGGTATTGTTACACCACCACCGAATCCTTACGAAGAACTGCCCAACAATCCAGAACCTGAAACTAATGAACAAACAGTACAATTTATTTCACCGAATCGCCCCAAAGTCGAACGGAGTACCAGTTATATTCGCTTGCCCAGTTATGCCCAAGTGAAAGCCGACCCTGTTTTATATGCGCATACTTCTCGCATTTTGCACTTAGAATCTAATCCGCATAATGCCCGTGCGTTGGTGCAACGACATGGTGAGCGAGATGTGTGGCTGAATCCACCGCCGATACCATTGACTACTGAAGAATTAGATCAAGTTTATGAATTGCCTTATACCCGTCAACCGCATCCAGCGTATCAAGGTAAGAAAATTCCCGCTTATGAAATGATTCGTTTTTCAATCAATATCATGCGTGGCTGTTTTGGTGGCTGTAGCTTTTGCTCGATTACGGAACACGAAGGGCGGATTATTCAAAATCGTTCGGAAGATTCGATTATCCGAGAAATTGAAACCATGCGCGACACTGTGCCTGAGTTCACGGGAATAGTGTCAGACTTGGGTGGGCCTACAGCGAATATGTATCGATTGCACTGTAAAAGTCCTGAAATTGAGTCGAAATGCCGCAAATTGTCTTGTGTATTTCCGGGAATCTGTCAAAACTTAAATACCAATCATGCCCCATTAATTAGCTTATACCGTCGTGCTCGGGCATTGAAAGGGGTAAAACGGATTTTTATCGCTTCGGGTTTGCGTTACGATTTGGCAGTGGAATCGCCTGAATATGTCAAAGAATTAGTGACTCATCATGTCGGTGGTTATTTGAAAATTGCACCAGAACATACCGAAACTGACCCTTTAAGTAAAATGATGAAACCGGGAATCGGCACATATGATCGATTTAAAAAATTGTTTGATCGTTATTCACAAGCTGCGGGCAAAGAACAGTATTTAATTCCGTATTTTATCGCAGCACACCCTGGTACTAGTGATGAAGATATGCTGAATTTGGCGTTATGGTTAAAACGTAATGGCTTCCGCGCCGATCAAGTGCAAGCTTATTTACCTTCACCGATGGCATTGGCAACCACGATGTATCATTCAGGCAAAAATCCATTGAAAAAAGTCACCCGAGACAGTGAAGCTGTACACACTGCAAAAGGCCTAAAAGCACGGCGTTTACACAAAGCCTTTTTACGTTATCACGATGCGAACAACTGGCCTTTATTGCGTGAAGCGTTGAAGTCAATGGGGCGATCGGACTTAATCGGCAATGGTAAAAAGCATTTAATTCCGACTTATCAGCCAGCGGGGACAGGACAACAAGCTGAAGGCATACGCAGAAAGTCCAAAACGCCAACTCGCCCATTTAAAACTCAGCAAACACATGGCATTAAAAAAGGTAAGCAGCAACAAGGTAAACAACGAAGAAGACGTTAAAAGAAAAAATCTTCCTTCCAATTGTATAATATAAGAAAGTATTGAGTGTGCTGTAGTCGGGGTTTAACTTCTTCAAAAATAGAGAATATTTAAACCTTTAGCACACTACTCACTTTTTCTAGATTTCAACTTTGCACTTCAGTTTTAAATTGATAAGTATTTTAAAATATACTAATATTTGCTTTCCAAATTTTCCACATGTCTATAGATGATTTTAGCAACTTGAAATATAAAAAATCATACCAATAAACCAATAAATTCAAAAAAATACCTTATAAACTATAAAATTCAAGGAGTTTTTCTATGTTTATTAAAGAAATTGAACCGTCTGAACTTGAAGAATGGTTAAAACAAGAGACACCACCAAAATTAATTGATGTGCGTACACCACAAGAAATGGCACAAGCCTCCATCGCCAACGCAGACGCTATGCCTTTAGTCGCTTTACCTTTACGTTTCAACGAAGTACCAGATAATGAAAAAGTCGTATTCTACTGCCGTACAGGGGCACGCTCTGGTCAAGCATGTATGTTCATGGAACAACAAGGCTATAAAAATGTCTATAACTTACGTGGCGGTATTGTAAGCTGGGCACGCCATGGCTTACCTGTTGAACCGATGATAATACAACAATAAGCAGTCTAAAGAGCAAGTATCATCCTCCACTTGCTCTATATTTTCTTATTCGCTTTAATCTATATCTATTTCAAATAAATACCTTTTATAACCCATCAATTTATATTCAAACTCTGCACATTGTCCTCAAATTGGCAGTCAATGATAATATCATTAGCTCGACTTTGTATCGTACTAATATTGATAAAATTTTAAATATCATGAAGTTAAATACAAAAAAACAGCCCATGCACATTTTTCTTAAGGTCATATTTATCTAGTTTAATGCTGATCTTACAAGTGATTAACCATTTATTTGGTTTTGCTTTATAATGAAGCCATCTTAAATAATTTGTAGACTAATAGTAGAAATTAGATTAGTTTATAAAACAATCTTAATTATAAATCTTAACTAATCTTGAGCACCGCCAAAGGGATGAAGACACAGGACGTTATGAGTGAAGAAATTTTAATCAATGTTACACCTCGAGAAACTCGCGTCGCAATGGTCGAAAATGGCGTGTTACAAGAGGTTATGATTGAACGTAGTAGTAAACGAGGCTTAGTCAGCAATATTTATAAAGGCGAAGTATGTCGTGTTTTACCCGGAATGCAGGCGGCTTTTGTTGATATTGGCCTAGAACGCGCCGCTTTTTTACATGCTTCCGATATTGTAAACCCCCATACTTTAAATCATTCGGGTGATCGCAAAGAACTGACAATTAACGAACTTGTACACGAAGGTCAACACCTATTGGTACAAGTGGTCAAAGACCCATTAGGTACAAAAGGGGCACGCCTCACCACCCAGATATCCATTCCTTCCCGCTATGTTGTATTTCTACCTTATTCGCCGCATATGGTCGGTATTTCTACCCGTATCGAAAAAGATGAAGAACGTAAACGCTTAAAAGACGTTGGTTTGCGTTTGATGGGGATTGCTGAACAGCCGATGATAGAGCAACAAACTGATGATAATACATTGGTGGTGCAAGCTGTGCCTGCTTCAGAAATTGAAAATGATAAATGTTGCTATGGTTTCATCATTCGTACTGCAGCAGAAGGCGCGACTGAGGAAATGCTATGGGCAGATATGCAGTTTTTATGTCGTTTATGGGAAGATATTCAAGACCGTAGCGCAAAAGCCAAACCTAAGACGCTTATTTACAAAGACTTCTCCCTAGTGATTCGTACTATTCGTGACTTGATGGGTTCGCAAATTGAAAAAGTGCGGATAGATTCACGCGAAACTTACAAAGAAGCCAATGATTTTGTGACTAAATTCATTCCTGAATTGATTTCAAATATTGAATATTACCCAGGGGAACGCCCCATTTTCGATTTGTATTCAATTGAAGATGAAATTAATCGGGCTTTAGAACGAAAAGTACAATTAAAATCAGGTGGTTACTTAGTCGTTGACCAAACTGAAGCCATGACTACAATCGACGTAAATACAGGCGGTTTTGTTGGCAGTCGCAATTTAGAAGAAACCATTTTTAAAACTAATTTAGAAGCGGCTCAAGCCATTGCCCGCCAACTGCGATTACGTAATTTAGGTGGCATTATTATCATTGATTTCATTGATATGATTGATAGTGAGCACAAACGTCAAGTATTGCGGGTATTAGAAAAATCGTTGGAAAAAGATCATACGAAAAGTCATATCAGTGATGTGTCTTCGCTTGGTTTAGTGCAAATGACGCGCAAACGTACCCGCGAAAGTTTGGAACATGTGCTATGTGAACCTTGCCCAACTTGCTGCGGACGTGGCACAATTAAAACCAATGAAACCGTGGCTTATGAAATTTTTCGGGAAATTCTAAGAGAAGCCCGCCAATTTGAGTCCAGTGGCTTTTTAGTATTGGCTTCTACAGATGTAGTTGATTTAATTTTAGATGATGAATCCACAACGGTTGCAGAACTTGCCGATTTTATTACTCGCCCAATTCGTTTCCAGCCAGAAACCTCTTATACTCAAGAACAGTATGATATTGTTTTAATTTAATAAATAGTTTAATTGAGGACGACTTTTTACATGAGTCATCCTCTTTCAAAACTAGCTTTGTATGGCTTTCAATTCACCTGATAAATAACTCGAAATTGCACCGATATTGCCCGCACCCAAAGTCAGCACAATATCATTGTCTTGTAATTGCGGTAATAATTGTTCTAATAATTGGTCATGTTGCTCGATAAAAATGGTTTGGGTTTTATCTGCAATTGCTTGTGCCAATGCCTGACCGTCTGCTCCTTCAATTCGTGCTTCGCCCGCAGCATATACATCTAACAATAACAACACATCGGCTTTGCTTAATACTTCTACAAATTCGTCGAATAAATCGCGAGTACGGCTATAACGGTGTGGCTGGAAAAGCACCACTAAACGCCGCTCTGACCAACCTTCATGAATCGCACTAAAGACCGCTTCAATTTCGCGTGGATGATGTCCGTAATCATCGACTAGTAAAATATCTCCTTGCGGCAAGCTAATGTCTTGCATTTGGAAACGTCGCCCAATCCCACTAAATGATTGTAAGGCACTTCGAATTGCATTTTCATTCACACCCACTTCTTGCGCAATCGCAATCGCAGCCAACGCATTCAACACGTTATGTTGCCCCGGTAAATTTAAGGTAACATCTAAACTATGAATTTGTCCGCGCATCACTTTAAAACGGGTTTGACCTTGCTGTTGCTGAATATCAGTCGCGCGAATATCAGCATCTTCAGATACGCCATAAGTTAAAACAGGTTTGGTAATTACGGGTAGAATTTGCTCACGAATCACAGGGTCATCAATACATAAAATCGCTAAACCATAAAAAGGTAGTTGATGTAAGAAATCTTCAAAAGTTTGTACAAGTTTAGAAAAATCATGCTCATAGGTTTCCATATGGTCAGCATCGATATTGGTGACAACTGCCATAATCGGTTTTAAATATAAAAAAGACGCATCACTTTCGTCCGCTTCTGCAACTAAATAATCGCCATAACCTAAACCCGCATGAGTACCTAAGCTATTGAGTTTGCCACCAATCACAAAAGTCGGGTCTAACGCGCCTTCGGCTAGAATACTGGCAACTAAACTGGTGGTCGTGGTTTTACCATGCGTGCCTGCAATCGCCATCCCCTGACGAAATCGCATTAGCTCACCTAACATTTCTGCCCGCGGAATTACGGGAATATGTAGTTTTCGGGCTTCTTGAACTTCGGGGTTATCTTCTTTTACTGCAGTTGATACCACAATCACATCACAACCGTGTACATTTTCTGCATTGTGACCGATTTGAACTTTAATCCCTAAATTGGCTAATCGCTGGGTCATTGCACCTTGGTTTAAATCTGAACCTGAGACGGCATAACCAATGCTGTGCATTACTTCAGCAATACCGCTCATGCCCGCACCACCAATGCCGATAAAGTGAATCCGACGACCGCGTTTAGGAAGCTCTATTTTTTGTTGCATTCTTATTTCTCAATGAACAATTATCAATAAACAATTATCAATTATCAGTAAACAATTAGCAATTATCTACCAACAATGATTGATATTATAAGCCGTTATTTAGCTTTTTATGTATTTCTGGCTTATTTTGTAGGATATGAGGGCAGTTTTGTATTGATTGGAAAAGTGCTACATTAACCGCTAATTGTATCAACTCACTATAGCGAAATGAATAAAACCAAACGTCAACAATTTTTTGCCCGTCTACAAGCTGAAAATCCTAACCCTACAACGGAATTAAATTATAACTCTCATTTTGAATTATTAATTTCTGTGATGCTGTCAGCACAAGCCACGGATAAAAGTGTTAACAAAGCCACTGCGTTGCTCTATCCCATCGCGAATACACCACAAGCTATTTTAGATTTAGGTGAAGAAGGCTTAAAACAGTATATTAAAACCATTGGTTTATATAACAGTAAAGCCCAGAATGTGATTAAAACCTGTAGCTTGCTTTTGTCCGAACATGGGGGAGAAGTGCCTAATGAGCGCAAAGCCTTGGAAGCCTTACCGGGAGTAGGACGAAAAACCGCTAATGTGATTTTAAATACCGCATTTGGTCAACCTACAATGGCAGTGGATACACATATTTTCCGTTTATCCAATCGTACAGGGCTGGCAAAAGGCAAAAATGTACGACAAGTTGAAGATCAGTTAGTCAAAAATATTCCTGAACAGTATATGTTAGATGCACACCATTGGCTGATTTTGCATGGCCGTTATGTCTGTGTTGCTCGGAAGCCAAAATGTGCTATTTGTGTTGTCGAAGATTTATGTGAATATCAAGAAAAAGAGATTGATTAACTCAATTCTACTATTTTAGGAGTGTCATACTGGTTGATAGGCACTCCTAGTAGTTTTCGACTGGCCTAATTTATGCTTAATTTTTCGTAAAAAAAGTCTCTCTTGCACCCCTATTATTTCCCTTGTACTCTTTATTGTTTATATCCCACCACTACACCCACCTCTGCAAAATGAAAAAATAATTTAAGAAAATCAATATATACGAACATACATGAATTTAAAATGCTTTTATCTGCAATTACACCACTTTTTATATCATAAATGATCCTTTTCTGATTTTTATTGACCCATCATTAAAAGTTTAAATGGTATGAGAGTATGGAATAACGGTCATTTTAGGCCTATAATCAGTTCCCAGTAGCGTGTAAACTTAAAGCCAAAGATAAAATTTTCATTCCGTTTTAATTTACAGTTTTATTACGTTTAGGCCTCTCCCAATATTTAGACCAAATTGTACATCGTACTCAAATTAACATCGCCTAGACAGTGAGATGTGGAGGCATCATCGCATGAAAAAACTTGTTATCATATGGATACTTTCTTTTCTATCCTATGCTACATGGGCTAATGATTTTCAGCTCAATATTGCACCTAGTCAAAGTAGCTTTGAATTAGGCACACCCGTCCATTTAACAGTTTCATTAACCAATACCAGCGTAACTGAGCAACAACTACCACAGCAATTTAATCCTGAGTATGGTTTGATTAAATATGAAATTGGTGGCTTAGCATTTACCCCTTGGGAACAAACCCGTCATCTATTTGCTGAAAAAACCTTTGCACCTAATGAAACAGTAACACAAGAAGTCCCAATTTATTTTGGTAACCGTGGCTGGATATTTCACTCTCGAGGTTATTATTCTGTGATCGCGTCTTACAACGGAGTTGCTTCGAATAGAACCCAAATTATTATTGATTCAGCACCCAGTAACTCAAAAACGTATAAAGCTGCTGACATACTATTGCAAAGCCGCCAAGCTGGATTAGTCATGCTGGGTAAAAGTCAAAATGGCTTACTCAGTGGTGTTGAACGTTTAAAACAAGTTGTCGCTTTATACCCTAATACGCTACAAGCAACATATGCAAATCAAGCCTTAGAAACTTACACCGAGAATCGGACACACTATTTTGCACAATCCATTTTAGCCTTAGAAAATGAAACGGCTAAACCTTGGTTTAGTTATACATTGCCTGAACTGATCGTCAGTAGTGATAGTTTTGAAGATATTTCACAGTTAACGCAAGGTAGCGACTGGCTGAATGATTTTTTTGGTGTCAATGATAATTTATACCGTGTTTCAGGCTATATCAAAAATAAAAATGGTTTAGCAATCAGTGATGTAAACATTAAGGTTGAAGGTGGCTCAGCAACAACAGATGCTGATGGCTATTATGAAATCAATAATTTACCTGAAGGTGAATATGAGCTATTAGCCAGTAAACAAGGCTATCAATTTAATCCAACTACATTTATTGTCAGTAGTAATAATCCTGATGTAAAAGTACATGTCTCTGCCCCAAGTTCTGATTTAAGCGTTGAAATTGAACTAATTCCTTTTATTGTGTTTGAAGGTGAACCACTTATTACTTATAGCATTCAAGTCACTAACGAAGGGGATGAAGCAGCGACACGTATTGAGTTAACCAATGAGCTGCCACAAACGGTAAGTTTTCAAGCTGTTGATACAGAATCAGGATCATGTCAACAATCAGGCTTAACTGTTAACTGTAGTTTGCCAACATTGAATCCTGATCAAACATGGATCGTGCAAGTTCATGCTGTACCACATGGAATTGATACTTTAGTCAGTGTTGCGCATGTTAAATCAAAACAATATCCAGATGATAGCGATACTTTAACTGCACCTGTTCGTCCTTATTTCTCGGCTCTATTATGGACAAACCCTAACCCTGTGCTTGTCAATGAGCATGTGTTATATCAACTCCGTATTATGAATAATAAGTACAGCCCAAAAACAGCTAAAGATATTGAATTGGCATTTGATATACCTGCTGGCACAGATTTTTTAACTGCAGAAACTCGTGATGGCTATTGTAAGCAAGATTCACAGCAATTAATTTGTGATTTAGATGATATTGCACCTAATGGGCAAATTGACATTGAAATCACTGCCAAACCTTCGCAAAGTGGCAATATTCAGCAAACCTTTAGTTTAACCAGTTCAGACTTTGATGAATATCGTTCAACTCAAAATTTGATGGTTTTAGACCCAGACGCAGCAGGTAATGCAGATTTAGTCATCTTGATTGATGATACAGGTAGTATGCAAGAAGATATTACAGGTGTAAAACGCGCTTTATATCAAATTATCAGTGAACTAGATGAAATGGAAGGTTTAGTCATGCCACGGATTGCCATCTTAACTTTTAAAGATGATGTGACCCAACGCATTGTGAGTAATGACTTTAAACAATTATTATCAGCTGTTTCTCGTTTAAATGCATCTGGTGGTGGTTTATGCCCTGAAGCTTCAGTTCAAGCGATGGCTGAAGGTTTAAGCCTATTAAAAGATGGCGGTCAGTTGTTGCTGGTCACAGATGCCTCTCCACATCCTGATACCCATGTCAGTGAAGTATTAGAAGTGATGGAAGCGAAATCAGCTATTTTAAATGTGATGTTATCAGGTCGCTGTCAAACTGAATCAGTTTCTGATCCTCTGGTTCGTGAAAGTAAAACCCGCCGCCTAGTACGTGCAAGTAACAATTGTGACAATGCTTTTGGCAATACGATTGCGCACACTGAAGAATTATATAGTTGTATGGTAGGTCATACAGGTGGTTTATATGCTTGGAACAATGATGTTAAGAAAGGTATTGAACATTATTTAGCTGAATTACAATCAAATATAGTCACTGTCTTACGTCGCGCTGTAGAAGCCGCTAACACAGATGTTGTATTTACTGATGATTCAGAGCAAGTGATTGATGCGATTGCCAGTGAATTGTACAATCCGCCATTAGGTTATGTTGTATTGTCTATTGCCGCACCAAATGGCCGTGTTGTAGATGAAAACTTAAGTATTGACTGTAACCAACAAGCTTGCCAATACTACTTAAAGCGTGGCACGGAAGTAAGCCTAACCCCGATTGCGCCAGAAGGCATGTATTTGTATAGTTGGGGTGGTAGCCCAGGTTGTAACTTATCTTCATTTGATATTTTAGACCCTAAAGGTTGTTTAGCTGTTTTTTATAATACACCTTAATGAACACTGATTTGTAATAGTATAGTGTTTTAATAATCGATAATAAGGCTGGCTACTCACTAATTGCAGAGTGTCAGCCTTTAACAATTTTAAATAGGAAAATTAATTTATGAGTTATTTGCTAGATACTTGTATTCTTTCTGACTGAAATAGTTAAAAGGTAGTCAAAAAAGTTAAAAGTCTATTGGCATATTACTACTCACTACGAGCGTTGTGTAACCCATTCTACTTCCTTACTTTCTGTGATCTCATCCATTATCTGGCTTCAATAACTGAGAATGTTCCCTACTAGCACTTATTATTAGCAACCTATTCACTACCATGTCATAATGGTTTGTTATAAGTAGTACACTATCGCAGACCGAAGAATTTTATGGATGCAATCTCAAATTACTTTCAGGCCTTCTGGCTGCAGATTTATCACACTTTAGCTTTTGACACCGCATTATTATTTGAACCTGAAATTATTTTTCGCCTCGTGCTACAAGTGCTTTTATTGCTCAGCTCAAGCTTTTTTGCAGGTTCTGAAAGTGCTTTATTCTCGCTTTCCCGTTTAGATTTGCAACATTTGCGGAAACGTCAGCATCCTTGTTCTGAAACCATTCATGCTTTACTCGATCAACCCCGTCGCTTAATTATTTCTATTTTATGTGGAAACGAACTGGTTAATATCGCTGCCTCAGCAAATATGGCGGGCATTTTAGTGATTTTATATGGTGATGGTGATGGTGACGAGGCATTTTGGATTAATATTTTTGTGATGGTACCTTTATTACTGCTATTCGGTGAAATTACACCAAAAACGGTGGCGGTCTCCCAGCCTGTTGCATTTAGCTCTACTGTATCTCAACCTCTCAATTTATGGATACGTTTTATCAGTCCTTTAAGGGCAGCAATTCGAGCTGTAGCAGATCGAGTCACGACTTATATTGTTGGTGAGGCAAAAGATCGTGAAAATATTTTACAAGTTGATGAGTTTCGTTCTCTTGTCGAGGATGTATCAGAAGAGGGCGTATTAGATGCAACTGAGCGGGCATTGATTTATAACTTATTAGAAGCAGGTGATGTGGAAGTGGTTGAAATCATGACCCCCCGAACCCAAACCCGTTTTTTTAGCTCTGATATGTCTATGCCTGAGGTGGTTAAAAAATTTAAAAAATACCGTCATGCACGAGTACCTGTCTTTAAAAATCAACGTGATAACGTAGTAGGTTTCGTCCATGCAGAAGACATCTTACGTTTAGTATTAGATGATGCTGATTTAAGTCAAATTACTTTAGAACAAGTGATGCGACCGCCCGTCGTTGTACCGTTAACCAAGCGAGTCGATGAAATGTTTGATTTCTTTAAAGAACATAATGTGCGTGCCGCTGTGGTTTTAAATGAATTTGGCGGGGTTGAAGGTTTTGTCACATTGACTGATGTACTGACATTTATCTTTGGGCCTATTACAGGTGAGGCAAAAGGTCAGGAGTTTTATCAAGAGCAAGATGAAAACGTATATGAAGTACCGGGAGAAATGAAGTTAAATGACTTTAATAATTTGACTCGATTTGGGATTGAAGACCCACGTATGACAACAATTGCAGGTGTGATTTTCCGTCATTTGGATCGATTGCCACAACAAAATGATAAAGTTATTATTGAAGATTTGGTTTTTACCGTATTAAAAATGGATGGGCATCGTATTGCACGGGTTCATGCTGCGAAAAAAGGTTTGTATCAAGAGCCTGAAGAAATTGAAGTGACGCCCGTTTCTGAAGAAACTGAGCAAAGTGAACAGGACATACAAAAAATAACAAGCTCTGATACTAATCATCAGGATACTGAAAATGGATTAAATATAGAAGATATTCCTGATAAAGTTGAAGAGCACAAAATAACAGGGTAATTTTCAAAAGATTGGGTTAGAATTTTGGGACTTAACTTACAAGAGATAAATATATGAGTGAAGATATTGGCGACCAAGGTGTTGATAATGAAGAGATAGAGAGTGAAATCGATATTGACTCAGCACTTTATGCTGAACGAAAAAAAGACTTATATAAAGAAATTGATTTGATTCAAAGTGTGATGCAGCGCATGTCTAGCACTTCGTTCCTGATTAAAGGTTGGACAATTACATTAGTTGCTATCATTTTTAGTTCTCGCACTCAAGTCGATGCTTTGCCTTTAGTCGTTATTCCCATTATCTTATTTTGGATATTGGATGCATTTTTTTTACATCAAGGCCGTTTATATCGTCATTTGTATGAATGGGTAATTACTAACCGAATGCAGACTTCAGAACACCTATTTAGTTTAAATGCCAGTCGTTTTAAATCTGAAGTAGGTTCACATTGGAAAGTGATGTTTTCTTTTACATTACTGTTATTTTATGGGGCAACACTAGTGCTCGCATTACTAGGTATTGTGTTGCTTTTTATATTTGTTTAGAGGCTTTTTATGAAACAACAAGGTTTTACATTAATTGAAGTGATGGTTGTTGTGGTGATTTTGGGTGTGTTGGCAGGGCTAGTTGTGCCAAAAATCATGAATAACCCTGATATAGCGAGAGAAGCCAAAGCACGCCAAGATATTCGTGCTATTGAGTCCGCTTTAAATTTATACAAATTAGATAATTACATTTACCCTAGCACTGACCAAGGCTTAGAAGCATTAGTTACTCGACCACAAGGTGCACCAGAAGCCCCTAACTGGAAGCAAGGTGGTTATTTGGGCAATATGCCTAAAGACCCTTGGGGTTTTCCTTATAACTACTTAAGCCCCGGTTTACATGGTGAAATGGATATCTGGTCATATGGCGCAGATGGTCAACCTGAAGGTGAAGGAGTGAATAAAGATTTAGGTAACTGGAACTCACAACAGTAGATCATCTAAATATAAGAGGGGGCAACCCCTTTTTTTATGAAATTTTCAATTACACATACTGCAATCACAGTACTTAATTAATAAATAGAATGCGATTAAAATAATAGCCCTATGTTTTTAAAAGCGAATTTATTTTTTATTAAAGCTTGGGGTCTTAATTATTTGAGTGAATATTAGACATATAAAAAAACAAATTATTTTCAAAAAAACAAAAACCATTCATGATATTTGCTTGAAGTTTTAAGTGGTTTATACCACATCATACATAACAGCTTCTGAAATGGGGGAGGTATTGTGGTATGCAACCTATTGATACTCAGACTCAAGGAGTGAAAAAACGCAAGGTGTTGGCAAATATCTCGGGAGCAAACCCACGTCTGCAAACCAGTATTCATATTTTAAACGAATTCTGTTCAGACCCACGTAGATTTTCCTATGCAAAGCTCTCTCTTCTAAAACTGCCTGCAATAACCCTACACGTCAATATGTTAAAAAAAGCGTTGACACTAGTTGTCAGCTCGGAGGAAGATTATACTTTATTGTTGTGGCATTTGACCCCCGGAAAGCGGCTACATCAATTGATGAGTATGTTTTTTAAACGTATATTTATTGGATTTGGCGTACAAGGTGAACCTATAGAGCAGTGTATTATCCTTGAACAAATCGTGTTGGGAGGTTACGTGCAACCTGCCGATTTACGTAGCTTTGACTCACTAGGAGATAGATTAAGACGCACTATGAATGTGGCTTTACAAGGCCATATTGGTGTACTGCGTTTGCAAGGAACAGAGGACATGCGCCATTTGAAACGATTATGGATGCGTGGACGGATTGAAAAACTACTGAATGCACACCATATTGTGCCTTTTGATGATGATAGCGGCAATCTGATTAAGCTTTGGAAGCCGCATAGCGTAGAAGAAGGCCAAGGCATTGTTATTGTCGTGGATTAAAAATGGAAAATTTGCAAAAACAACGTGAAATCCGCAGTTTTGTGCGTCGCAATGGACGTATTACTAAATCCCAACAACAGGCTTTGGCCTCTTTATCAGATGAATATGTATTGACTACTGAGTCAGATACATGCTTTGATTTTGATACTATTTTTGGGCGCGATGCTGAAAAGCATTTAGAAATTGGCTTTGGTGCAGGTGATGCCTTGGTTTCAATGGCAAAAATGCATCCAGAGCGTGACTTTATTGGTATTGAAGTGTATTTAGCAGGTATTGGTCAAGTCTTGTCTCAAATTGAAAAACATGACTTGACTAATATTCGCTTACTTAATGCAGATGCCGTACAGGTATTGACGCATCATATTGCCCCTAGCAGTTTAGACTGTACCTATATTTTCTTTCCTGATCCTTGGCACAAAAAACGCCATAATAAACGCCGTTTGGTTCAAACAGAATTTTTAGATTTAATCGTACCAAAACTTAAAGCAAAGGGGCTAATTCGTTTAGCTACAGATTGGGAAGAGTATGCACAGCAAATGTTAGACGTATTAGAAACTTATCCAAGCTTGGAAAATCAAACAGGTCAAGGTCAATTTGCCCCACGCTTTGAAGAAAGACCCCTAACTAAATTTGAACGACGTGGCCAACGTTTAGGGCATGGTGTATGGGATTTGTTATATCAAAAAACAGAATAGTGGTTTGGAAATAAATTATGGTCTAGGGTTGATAAATAGTACCTTTCTACGCTAATCTGAAACAGCCTATTTCGTCTGTTATTTAAAATAAACTTCATATTAGTGCGTTAATATAAGACGAAAATACAAAATTTAAGTAAAAGCGGCTACGTTGTTGCATATTAGAATCTTGAAAGTGTTTCGGTTTAAAAGAAAATGAAAAATTATTACCAGATTTTAGGCATTAGCCCTGACACAGACCAATCAGAAATTAAAGCAGCAGCGCAAGCCAAGGCCAATGAAATCAATGAAGCGTTTCGGATTTTAAATGACCCAGAGCAGCGCAGCACTTACGATCAGACTTTGAAAGCAGAGCTTGAGCCACCTGTACCTCAAACACAAACTTCGCGGTCTGCAACCCCACCTAAATTTAAAGTGGCTGGTGAAAATCGTAAACGCTTTACTAATATGTTGAGTTCGTGGGGTGAGTACTTACACTTAGAAACACCATCAGCGCGTGATGTCACGATTTTTATGGTAGCCTTGGTCTTTTTTGTGTATATGTTAGGGCAGTTTTTATTCCCACCTCCACTCACACCACCTTCACAGCCTGCCTTATCGCTGGGTACTTATTCATCCTCTACTAATCAAAATTAGTTGTAAAACCTTGTGCCATTTGGTCTAAGTTTAATTCAGATTGAAATGGCATGATACCTAGTAATGGTGAGGCAATGCGAGGCTGTAAGGTCTCTAAAGTCGTCTCAACGTCGTAATCAGCACTCAGTGTATTTGCAATCCAAGCTTTTAGTTGACATCCATCATGTTGAATTACTTCCGCCGTTAACAAAGCATGATTAATACATCCCAAGCGCAATCCAACGACTAAAATTACTTGGGCTTGTAATGCTTTGACCAAGTCAACCAAGCTGGTTTTATCATCAATAGGCACTCGCCAACCACCGACTCCTTCCACAATCACAATATCAACTTGCTCTTGTAATTGTTGGTGAATGTGTACGACCTTATCTAGTTCAATTTGGATTGATACTTGTTTTGCAGCTAAGTGAGGCGCAATTGGTGGTTCAAAGCGATATGGATTCACCCAATCATACGGCAAATCTAAATGGCAAGTTGCTTGTAATAATAAAGCATCTTCATTACGTAAACCGTCCTCAGTCACATCACAACCTGAAGCAATTGGCTTCATAACTGCAACCCTTTTATTTTGTTGTTGTAATTTGGTTATCAATGCTGCGCTGCACCATGTTTTACCAATTTCAGTATCAGTACCTGTTATAAACCACGTTTGAGCCATAATTTTTTTGTTGTTTTATCGAAGTTATTTGAATGTTAAGATGTGAATATAAACCATCATTAGAGTGGTTTTATGCCGACTATTTTACAATATACTTGGTTAGTAATAATGTTTCATTATGACCAGTATAAAGATAATTTAAGGACATTTCTGAGCATTTTTAATATATAAAGCTTTAATATTGTAAGCAGATTTGTTTTTTCAATGAACGTTAGCCAAAATATTACTCTATAATTACCTTTTGATTTATTTTTATATTGTTTTTTAATTATCTTGAAATTTGGCAAAAATATGACTTGTAGCCTGAAATTTAGGTGTATAATAATCAATTAACTTGTATGAAGTGTGGTGACTCTACATTATTTATTGATTGTAGATTGGGACTGCTTATGGCATTTGATGATATGAAAGATATTTCGATTCTCGTCGTGGATGATATGATTGAACATATCGAAGGGATTTCTAGGCGGTTAAGGGATTATGGGTTTGAAATATTACAAGCGTGTGATGGTGAAACTGCGCTTGACATTGCAACGCAAAAAAAACCTGACCTTATTTTATTAGATATTGAAATGCCCCCCGGTATTTCGGGACTCGAGGTCTGTAAGCAGCTAAAACAAGATGTGGAAATGCAACATATTCCAGTCATTTTTTTAACCGCTGCCGAGCATTTGCGTGTCCAAGGATTTGAGGCGGGCGGCATTGACTTTATAGGTAAAACGGTCAATGAAGAAGAATTGCGTATTCGCGTCATGAGCCACTTGCAAAACTATCAAAGAACAGAAGCCCATTTATTACGTCGTTATGATTCTTATGACAGAAAGCAACGTAAGAAACAACAGCGTTTAAACCCAGAGCTTGCCAATATTGATGATGTTTCAGAGCAACTATTAAGAGAAGCATCAAAAGATGAAATTAAGCGTATATTGCAAGTGCGTGATTGGATGGCTGAACACTTGGACAAAGACAGCAATCTAAATGAATTAGCACAAATGGCAGGCATGAACCGCAATAAGTTGACACACTATTTTAAAGTAGGTTTCGGCGGAAAGTCGGTGTTTGAATGGTGGCGTGAACAGCGGATGCAAGAAGCCGCTCGCTTATTACGAGACAGTAATGAAAGTGTGCAGATTATCAGTTGGAAGATTGGTACAAAAGACCCGAACTATTTTACAGCTTCTTTTAAACAGCGTTTTCGTTTAAGCCCAACAGAATACCGTAAGAAATATCGCGATGAAGACTACGAAGAGCCTGACGACCACGCCAACCATTAATATCAAATATTTTTCCAAAATATGGATAAAGCAGTGCTAACTTAAATACTCACACTTAACACCACTTACCATATTCAAACATATTACACTGTCAAAAACACGCTTACATGCCATCTAAGGCAAATACATCAACGCCATGTTCTTCAATCATTTCAAGTGCTCGGCCACCACCACGCGCTACACAGGTGAGAGGGTCTTCTGCAACAATAACAGGTAAGCCCGTTTCTTCCATTAACAAACGATCTAAATCTTTCAATAATGCACCGCCACCTGTTAATACCATACCTTTTTCAGCAATATCAGAACCTAGCTCAGGCGGAATACGTTCTAAAGCGGTTTTAATCGTACTTACAATACTACTCAATGGTTCTTGTAATGCTTCTAACACTTCATTGCTATTGAGTTTAAAGCTACGTGGAATACCTTCAGCCACATTACGACCACGCACATGAATTTCCTTAATTTCTTTGCCTGGGTAAGCAGAACCAATCATATGTTTAATCCGTTCAGCGGTTGCTTCACCAATCAACATATTGTAATGACGGCGTACATAACTAATAATAGCTTCATCGAAACGGTCGCCACCCACTCTAATCGATTCTGAATATACAATACCATTTAAAGATAAAACACCAACTTCCGTTGTTCCACCACCAATATCTAATACCATCGAACCTGTTGCTTCACTGACGGGCATCCCAGCCCCAATTGCTGCGGCCATTGGCTCTTCAATTAAGTGTACTTCTCGTGCACCTGCACCTGTTGCTGATTCACGAATAGCACGTCGCTCAACTTGGGTTGAACCACATGGCACACAAATTAAAACCCGAGGTGATGGGCGTAAAAAGCGCGTTTCATGCACTTTGTGAATAAAGTATTGCAACATTCTTTCAGTAATAGTGAAATCCGCAATCACCCCGTCTTTCATAGGCCGAATTGCAGTGATATGCCCCGGTGTACGGCCAAGCATTAGTTTTGCTTCTGCACCCACTGCGGCAATAGATTTTGCACCGTTACCTTCGCGTCCTTGGCGAATAGCAACTACTGAAGGTTCATCTAAAACAATACCTTGCCCTCTGACGTAAATTAATGTATTCGCCGTTCCTAGGTCAATGGATAAGTCGGTAGAAAAAAGTCCGCGTACACGTTTGAGCATGGAAGTTAGTTAATCCTGTTGACTGATAAAAAACAGACAAAAATTATCCTGTAGTAAAAAATTTTCTGCTACTATATTGATGGTTTGCATATATTTGGTGCGATTATACTATAACCGCTGTTAAGATAGAAAAATTAAAGCTAAATATTTTTCAAGAGATTTTATTAGGAGTCAAATTAGATGTCGTTGGACAAGCAAGAAGTCGAAAAAATTGCTCACTTAGCCCGCATTGCTTTAGATGAAGATGATGTACCTCATTACGCAACTAATTTGTCCAATATTATGGAATTAGTTGAACAAATGAATCAAGTCGATACAGCAGGCATTACACCAATGGCACACCCGTTGGATGCAGTCGCACGTTTACGTGAAGATACTGCATCAGAACCCAATCAACGCGATCATTTCCAACAAATTGCTCCACAAACTGAATCTGGACTTTACCTTGTTCCTAAAGTAATTGAATGATCTTTGGCAAACAATCGACTTGAATTTATTTGAGGATGTTCATTTTAGTGTGAATATTCTCAATAAAATAACATGTTACTATAACTCTATTTCTTAATTAAGAACTCCTATATCTTCTATTTACCGCCTTATTCTGCATCTCAATATTATTGAGTAATTTTGGAAAGAATTGAAAAAAGGTTAGTTACGCCCTTCCTAATGACTATAAAATAGCTAATTTTTTGTTTTATGTCGTGAATCAGATATTTTCTACTGTAGGGGCTAAGATTAAATTTTTCATCATTCATATGCACAATGTTGAATTATTTTTGCCTAATGACTTAAAACAATAGTTTTTATTTAGTGTAGTGAATTAAATCAAATCAACAAAAACAGACCATTTTACCTCCCGAAAAATCACAATTGTTTTAATATTTTCAAAAATATTTTGATAAAGATTCAATAATTACACGGTTTATTAGAATGTAATCAGCCGCTACACTTTGATCCATTATTCACTGGAGAGACATGATGAAAGCCGTTGGTTATAACAAATCTTTACCTATCACTGACTCAGAATCATTAATTGATATTGAGCTACCTCAACCGATTGCCATGGGACGCGATTTACTTATCAAAGTCAAAGCCATTGCAGTAAATCCCGTTGATTATAAAATCCGCCAAAGAATCGCACCGAATGAAGGCGAACATAAAGTGTTAGGTTGGGATGCTGTGGGGGAAGTGGTTGCTATGGGTGAAACTGCTACGGAGTTTGAGCTAGGTGATACGGTGTATTATGCAGGCGATTTAAATCGACAAGGCAGCAATGCTGAATATCAATTGGTTGATGAACGTTTAGTGGGTCGTAAACCAAAAAGCCTCACTGAAGATGAAGCCGCCGCTCTACCATTAACAACAATCACGGCTTGGGAATTATTATTTGAACATTTGGCTATTCAACAACAAAGCCCAGATGCAAAGCAAAAATCTAATGAAATTATACTGGTGATTGGTGCTGCGGGTGGCGTAGGATCAATTTTAATCCAGATTGCAAAAGCGATCACAGGGGCGACTATTATTGCAACCGCTTCGCGTGAAAGTTCACAAGCATGGGTTAAAAAGTTAGGCGCGGATTATGTCATTGACCACACAAAACCATTACAAGCACAAATTGAAGCCTTAGAAATCGATCAAGTGACACATGTTGCTAGCTTAAATGCTACAAGTGCTTATTTTGATGTGTATACCGAGTTGCTTGCACCATTTGGTAAAATTGCCATGATTGACGATCCTAGTAAGCCTTTAGATGTGATGAAAATGAAGCCAAAAAGCCAATCATTACATATTGAGTTCATGTTTGCGCGTTCTATGCACAAGGCAGCAGATATGGATGAACAAGGCAAATTGCTCAATCGTGTGGCTGATTTAATTGACCAAGGTTACATTCAAACCACTGTGGGTAAAAACCTCGGTGTCATTAATGCTGAACATTTACGCACAGCACATGAAGAGCTTGAATCAGGTAAATCCATTGGTAAAATTGTTTTGCAAGGTTTTTAAACCAATCCATTTCATCACAGAGAAATCAATATGAGTAAATTAACGATTGTGGCAAACATCACTGCTAAAGCAGATAAAATTGATTTGGTGAAAACTGAACTTGAAAAAGTGGTTGAGATCACTCGTGCTGAGGAAGGATGTATCAATTATGACCTACACCAAGATAACGAAAACCCAGCCCATTTCTTATTTTTTGAAAACTGGGCATCGCGTGAATTATGGCAACAGCATATGGATTCACAACATTTAAAAGATTACCTTGCTGCAACAGAGGGGGCAGTTGAAGCATTTACAGTCAATGAAATGACGCAGATTGCCTAGTTTCGGTATTTGGAAATAATAAGGCCATTTTAGCTTTATTGTTTCCTGCCCGAACCAGTTATTAAAAGGCACAAGCAATCATAAGCTCGTGCACATTATTTACTTAATTTGGTCTACTTCTTCAGCACTTAGCTTGCGTGCTTGCTCGGGTAACATCACGGGAATACCTTCACGAATAGGGTAAGCCAAACGAGAAGCTTTACAAACAAGCTCTTGATTTCTCTTTTGATAAGTCAAAGGTGCTTTTGTCACAGGACACACCAAAATATCTAATAAACGTTTATCCACGTCTTTTCTCCTGTAATTTTTCCAGTAAGCGTTTGCCAAAGCTGCTGGGTAAGCGGGCTTCTATCGGCAAATACCAATAATTTTTTTTAGCAAATTTGCGGCATTTTACGGCATCTTTTTCCGTCATGATAATTGGTAAATTTTCCTCAAAATCAAAATCTTGCTCTTTAAAGAAATGATGATCTGGGAATACATGTGGGCGAATTTTACACTGATTATCTAATAATATATTAAAAAACGGGCGAGGGTTGCCAATACCCGCCACAGCATGTAAAGACTTACCTAGAAAATCCCCAAGCGGTTGGCTGTCATTTTCATTTGCCACATTACGCAAAGGTTTTAATGCATAGTGCATGGTAATTTCTTTTTGCTGAGATTGACCTTTCACAATTACAAAATCCACTGACTTTAAACGGCGCGGTGGCTCACGTAAAGGCCCTGCAGGTAGACAAAAACCATTGCCATAACGCCGTTCCCCATCAATGACTGCAATTTCAATATCTCTTTTTAAAGCATAATGTTGCAAGCCGTCATCACTGATAATCAGGTCACAATCATGTTGCTCAATTAAGTGTTTTACGCCGCGCGTCCGTTTAGGGTCAATCGTAACAGGGCAACCTGTACGCCGAGCCAATAAAAAAGGCTCATCTCCAACTTCTTCAGGATGATGCACAGATGGGCGAACGGTTTGAGGAAATTGTTTGGTTTTACTGCCATAACCACGGCTGATAATGCCAACATGATAGCCATGATGTTTAAGGAAATGAGCCAGCCAAACCACTAGCGGTGTCTTACCCGTACCACCGACATTAATATTACCCACAATGATAATTGGTACATCAAAGTGGGCTTTTCTGAGCAAATAACGGTATGTCCAACGTCTTAATCCGACAACAAGACAAAATAACCATGAAAAAGGGACTAAAAATAATGTTAAAAAATGGAAACGATACCAAATGCGCTCTAGTTTCATTATTGTGATGGCTGCTCAGCTTCAAAACCTATGCGATTATAACCTAATGTCTGCGCGGCTTCTAAGGCTCTCATCACTGATTGATGCGGGGCATAGGCATCTGCACTGATTAATAAGCTGGGATTTTCTTCTGTCCCTGCGGCTTTTTCTAGTGCCATGGTAATGGTTTGCAGTGTATCGTTGACCAATGCGGTTTCCCAAGAGTTAATCGCCATGTCGCCTTTTTTGTTAATTAAAATCCGAATAGGTTGTACTTCTTGCTCAGGGGCTTGCTCGGTTTCGGTTTCAGGCAATTGAATTTGCAGCTCTGATTGACGGTTAAATGTGGTTGTCATCATGAAAAAAATCAGCAGCAAAAACACGGTATCAATCAAAGGCGTGAGATTGAGCCGTAAACTACTGGCTTCAGTACGGTGGCGACGGAATTTCATAGCTTACTCCGCCTCTCTGTCACCATGTAGAATATCGAGCATTTTTAAAGTTTCCTGTTCCATAGAAACAACCAGCTCATCAACTAGACCACGAAAATAGCGATAAAAAATAAATGCAGGAATCGCAATCACTAAGCCTGCTGCTGTTGTCATTAAGGCTTCAGAAAGACCTGAAGATAACACCATAGGATTACCCAAACCCACTTCACCCACTTGTGTCATCATGCGGATAATACCCGTCACTGTACC
Organism: Candidatus Albibeggiatoa sp. nov. NOAA; assembly: GCA_025800385.1. GTDB lineage: Bacteria > Pseudomonadota > Gammaproteobacteria > Beggiatoales > Beggiatoaceae > Albibeggiatoa. The sequence continues at coordinate 108,497 of JAOXRS010000253.1, read as the reverse complement.
TAAGAGGCCTAAAAGTGGTGCGATTTCAGCAATTGTACCCAATGTATTTAAATAGCGTTCTAAATCATGTACGACCTTATTGGCAACTTCTTCAATGCTGGCTTTCATCATTTCACGATCATGATGCATATTTACAAGTCCAGCTGCAAGTATTTGACCTAATGGGGAATTAATACGCAGTGCATCAATACGTGCTTTATCTAAACGATCGTCTTTCACCCATTTCCATACTTGAGGTACAAGATTTTTTGGGACAACTTTGCCACGTTGTAATGTCCAAAAACGCTCAATGATAATAGCAAAAGCAACGATAGAGCAGATCAATAGCGGTATCATTACCCAGCCGCCAGCTTTAAAAAGTTCAAACACGGTGTATCCTTATCTAAGTCAATGTCAAAAAAATCTTGGGGATTTGTAGCGAATTATAGACGTTGCGGTTTGTAACATAAATAGTATTTTGTATTTGTCGAAGCTTTGAATATGAACTTTAGTTGTATTACTAAACAAGCAGATGATGGAAATCATGCAATTAGGAAGAAATAAAAATCAGGCGATAACTCAATTTTACTACATACTACGCGGTGCTTGAGTTTTGGAAAAATTGAGAAACCTGATTCATCAAAGAGCAAGTCATTTTATTGGTGGTCAATAACCGTTTTAAAAATTATAATGAGCTTAGATTTACATACACAACACAGATAATTCATGTACGACCACACTTTATTTACCAGCAAAGCAAAAGAAATTTGCGAAGTTGGACAGTTTTTGTTTACACGCGGTTGGTCTCCTGCCACTAGTAGTAATTACTCTTGTCGCTTAGATGCTGAACATATTGCCATCACTGTATCAGGACAATCAAAAGGTGAACTAACACCACATGATGTTATGGTAGTTGATGTTTCAGGGCAAGCCATTGATATACATAAAAAGCCATCGGCAGAAACATTATTACACACCATGCTCTATGAACGAGATACTTCAATTGGAGCAATACTGCATACTCATTCGGTTAATGCAACAGTGTTATCCAAGTTTTACGAGGCTGAAGGTTATTTACATTTAGAAGGTTATGAAGTGCTAAAAGCATTTACAGGCACAGACACCCATGACACACGTTTTTCCATGCCAATCTTCCCTAATACGCAAGACATGGTCGCCTTATCTCAACATGTAAACGCTTATTTGGATGAAAATCCTGCGATTCATGGTTATTTGCTTGCAGGGCATGGTTTGTATACTTGGGGAGAATCAATTGCTGATGCCAGACGACATATTGAAGCATGTGAATTCTTATTTGAATGTGAAATTCTTAACCTACAAATAAAAAAATAGGATAGATGCAATGACAACATTAACCGTATATGATGCAAACAACCCAAGCCAAAGTCAGTTAACAACCGACTTCTCACAAATTGCTAGCCAGCTCGATCAATTAGGGATTAAAATGGAACGCTGGGAGGCCAGCCAACCTGTAACTGAGTCTAGCTCACAAGACGAAGTGATTGCAGCCTATCAAGCGTCAATTGACAAATTGGCTGCTGAAAATGGTTTTCAGTCTGTTGACGTGGTTAATTTACATCCTGACCACCCAGATAAACAAATGCTACGTGAGAAATTCTTAGCTGAACACATTCATGATGACGACGAAGTGCGATTTTTCATTGATGGCAGTGGTTTATTCTATATTCACCTTGATGACAAAGTATATGGCTTATTGTGTGAGAAAGGTGATTTAATTAATGTACCAGCGGGCACAAAGCACTGGTTTGATACAGGTGCTGAACCCTTTTTCAAATGTATTCGTATGTTCACCCAAAATGATGGCTGGGTGGCAACATTTACTGGAGATGAGATTGCCAAGCAATTTCCTCTAATGGGAGAGTAGTGTGATTACCACTGTTTTGACAGATATTGAAGGAACAACATCGTCATTAAGTTTTGTACGGGATGTATTATTTCCTTATGCGGAATTACATTTACCAAAGTTTGTTCAAGCGCATAGCGAGGATGCAGAAGTACAAGCACAGTTAGAAGCTACTCGCGAAATGATTGGTCAGCCTGACTTGCCTCAAAATGAAGTTGTGCAAGTATTATTAGATTGGATTGCGGAAGATAAAAAAGCCACACCATTGAAAGCATTACAGGGATTGATCTGGGAAGCAGGTTATAAAGAAGAAGCTTACAAAGCACATATGTATCCTGATGCAGTAACCAATTTGCAGAAGTGGCACGCCAGTGGTAAAAAGCTTTATGTCTATTCTTCTGGTTCAATTAAAGCCCAACAACTGTTTTTTGGCCATACGGAATATGGTGATTTAACAGATTTGTTTTCTGGTTATTTTGACACGACAACAGGTCATAAACAGGAAAAACGTTCTTATCGTAAAATTGCCGATAGCATTGGTGAATCACCTTCACATATTCTATTTTTATCAGATGTTGTCGAAGAATTAGATGCAGCGCAAAATAGCGGTATGAAGACTTATTGTTTAAATCGTGATGCGCGCCGTATGTCTAGTTATCCACACCCTCAGATACGTGGTTTTGATGAAGTAAAAGTAGACTAACTACTGATTTTTATCTTGTTTTTACACAGGTTGTGGAAGCAAGATAAAATCACCTTTATCAAGTCAGATAAGCCTGAATCAACTCCACACATTTCACCCTCTGCGTTTCAGTCGTATTCGCAAAGCCTAAAACCAAACCTGTTTTTTCAGCGTCACCAATGTAATAACGTGATAGTTCTGATCCACCAAAGCCATTTTGTAATAAATGTTGCTGTAGCTTTTTATCATCAATGTTGGGTATTTCAATCACTAAATGCATACCTGCGCTCTCAGCAATCGGTGTTGCAATCCCAAATAATTTCTCATGAATCAATTGGTCAAAGTGCAACCATTTTTGTTTATACAACTTACGCATTTTCCGCAGATGCCGTGTGAAATGTCCTTCCGTTATAAAATCACTTATCACAGCTTGATTTAACAAAGGCGATTCGCCCGTCATAAAGCTTTTGGCTTGAGCAAAAACATCAATCAATTGTTTAGGCACAACCAAGTAACCCACACGTAATGCTGGAAATAAAGTTTTGCTAAAGCTGCCTAAATAAATTACCGTATTTGATTCAGTCATGCCTTGTAGCGCGGTAATCGGTTTGTGATTAAAATAAAACTCGCTGTCATAATCATCTTCAATAATCCACGCTTGTTGTGAAGCTGCCCAGTCAATCAGTTTAAGCCGCTGCCCCGCTGACAAAACCCCGCCCAAAGGATATTGATGGGTTGGCGTGGCGTAAAGTAGTTTGCCTTTTGACTGGTATAAAAAATCCACATCTACACATTGATCGCGTAATGGTACGGGCTGAATACTGTTACTTCTTAAAGCTTGCCTTGCACCCAAATATCCTGGATTTTCCAGAAAAACCGTATCATCTTCATCCAATAAAATTTGTGCACACAGTGAAATGGCTTGCTGCGCACCTTGGGTGATAATGATTTGCTCAGCATCACAATGAACCCCTCGAGATAAACGTAAATAGGCTGCAATTGCTTGACGTAGCGGTTTAAATCCTCGATAGCTATCATAGCCCATCAAACTGACACGATTATGATGAAGACGTTGAATTTGCTGCCAAATTTTAGTGGGAAATGCGCTTAAATCTGGAATGCCCAGCGTAAACGGCAAAGGTAGCGTGGTATCTGTAAATGTGTCTTTTTGCAGTGATTGGGCGAATTTTGAAACTGTGGGCAAAGCTTGTATAGTTTTGGATTGGGGACTTGCTGCTGATAAATCTCTCACGGGCAATTCTGTTGCGACATAGACCCCTTTTCCTTGATATGTTTCGATAAAACCTTCTGATTTCAATTGGTCAAATACCAAACAAATTGTATTGCGGCTGACACCTAAATCTTGAGCCAGTTGGCGTGACGATGGCAATTTTGTTGTCGCTGGCAATCGCCCCGAGCAAATCCATTCGACAATGTGCTGATGAATTTGGGTTTGTAAGTTTCGTTGTGGATTCAGCTGAATCGCATGTAAATCAGGTAATTCCATTACTGGTATTATCATTTTATTAAAATTGGCTCTTATTATCATACCAATTAAAACAGATAATCACAGCATCAACACATCAATGGGGACTGTGATATGGAAAATCTTTTACAAACCAGTGATAAAAGTCGGGTTAGAAGAGGCGCGAAACGGGCAAGTTATGAAAAGTCGGCGGTATTCTCGTTGGTCGATGATTTAAAAACCGCGCATATTGGATTCATTAGTGACGGTCGTGCAATTGTGATTCCGATCACCTTATGGCGGGTTGATGAGCATTTGTATTTTCACGTTGCGAACAAAAGCCGTTTACAGAAATTATTAGAAGCGGGTGAAGAAATTTGTGTGTCGCTGGCGGAAACAACGGAATGGGTCATGTCTAAATCAGCGTATCATCACAGTGTGAATTATCGTTCAGCGGTGTTGTATTGCACGGGTTCGCGGGTTGTAGATGCAGCGGAGTTTGATAAGGCGTTCGAAGTGATTATTAATCAAATTGAGCCAGAGCGGTGGCAGCATATCCGTCCACCTAATGCCCAAGAGAGAAAAGCTACAGCGTTGATGAAATTGACAATTCAAGAGGGCGCATTTAAAGCGAGAACAGGCGATCCCGTAGAAGAAGCAGAAGATATGCAATTACCTGTTTGGCATGGAACGAAACCTGTTTGTCCTTATCATCAATAGTAAAATGAGTTCGGTATGTATTTAAAATCATCGTACATATCGAACTCTTGATACAAAGGCTTTACGCAATCTCTAATAAATCATAAGTATGTTGCGCAATCATTTTTTCTTCATTGGTTGGAATCACCCACACTGAAACTTGACTGGCATCAGTACTGATTTTGTTTGAATCTTGGTTGTTTGCAGCGGTGTCTAATTCTACGCCTAACCATGCACTTTGTTGGCAAATCTGTTCACGTACTTGTGGTGAATGTTCGCCAATGCCTGCGGTAAACACTAACGCATCTAAGCCGCCAATGGTTGCGCATAATGAGCCGATTTCTCGTGCAACTCGATAATTAAATAAATCAACCGCTTGTTGGGCTTCAGGGGCTGGATTGTCTAATAATTCCTGCATGTCATTGCTGATGCCTGAAACCCCTAATAAACCTGACTCCTTATAAAGCAAATGTTCAAGCTGTTTCGCATCTAAGCCTTGTTCAACTAAGTATAAAATCACACCGGGATCAATATTACCGGGACGTGTACCCATAGGAATCCCGTCTAACGCAGTAAAACCCATTGTCGTTGCGGCACATTGTCCATTTTTTAAAGCTGCCATACTCGCACCATTACCCAAGTGACACACAATCACTCGCTCTGGCATGTCACCTGCGAATTGTGGTAATGCTTTGGCAATATATTCATAAGATAAACCGTGGAAACCGTAACGTTTTACGCCTTGCTCTGTGTATTTACGTGGAATCGCGAAAGTGCGCGCAATGTCTGGTTGCGTGGTATGGAATGCGGTATCAAAACATACGACTTGATCTAAACCTTGTTTTAATTTTTGTAAAATCTTGATCGGTGCGATGTTGTGCGGCTGGTGCAAAGGTGCGAGCGGAATTAAGGCTTCTAACTCCGTCATTAAGGCATCGGTGACTTTCGCGGGTTGGGTAAATTTTGTGCCGCCGTGTACCATGCGATGACCGATTGCCACAAGATTTAAACCGTCATCTTGCTGTTCTAACCAATCCAACATCACCGAAAAAGCTGCTTCGTGATCTGCACCTTCAGTTAAATTTTGTTTGGTTAAATTCTGACCTTGTGCGTCTTCAGCTTTAAAAGCGGGGTGTGTGCCAATGCCTGAAATTCCACCGTGATACACTAAGTCTAAATGGTGTTGTGGCTGGCAAGAGAAAAGGGAAAATTTAATACTTGATGAACCTGCATTGACGACCAAAATCGCATTTGTCATCACGAAATCCTTTTGATTCAATGAACGCAATTAATATTGATAGGAAGGAGACAGCCCCTTATTTGATGTAAAAGGACTGTCTAATTAAGACTGCTTAGCGGTCAAGTTGTGGTTTTTTGTTGCGAACCAATAACAAGGCAAGCGCGCAAGAAGCCATACGACTTAACACGCTATCAGCACGGCTGGTCAATGCGATAGGCACCCGCGCACCGAGTACGATACCTGAAGATTGTGCATCCGCTAAATATTCCAACTGCTTCGCGACCATATTGCCAGACTCCAAATCAGGCGCGACTAAAATATCAGCTTGACCTGCAACCGCTGAAGTGATTTTTTTGATTTCGGCTGCTTTGGTCGATACTGCATTATCAAACGCCAAAGGCCCATCAACGATACCGCCTGTGATTTGGCGACGATCCGCCATTTTGCATAATGCAGCCGCTTCTAAAGTCGAACGCATTTTAGGGCTGACGGTTTCCACTGCACTTAATAATGCGACTTTGGGTTGCTCAACACCTAACGCATGTGCTAATTCAATTGCATTTTGTACGATGTCACGCTTGGTTTCTAAGTTTGGTTCAATGTTAATTGCGGCATCAGTCACCATCAACGGACGTGGATAAGTCGGTACATCCATTAAGAATACATGGCTCATACGACGTGAACTAGTAACACCTGTATCACGGCGAATCGCTTCGTGCATTAATTCATCAGTGTGTAAGCTGCCTTTCATAATCGCATCAACATCGCCAGAGCGTGCCATAGCAACTGCTTTTGCTGCAGCTTCGTGACTATGCTCAGTATCAATCACTTCATAGTCATTGATGTTTACGCCTTCCTCTTCTGCTACCGCGGCAATTTTGCTACGAGGGCCAAACAAGACAGGAACAATTAAGTTAGCTTTGGCCGCATCGATTGCACCCATTAACGAATTGGTATCAACAGGATGTACCACTGCCATGCGGATAGGGTCAAATTTTTCGGTCATTTTCACCAAACGTTCTAACTGCGCACCGGGCATATTGATGTGCACTTCAGGTAACATTGCGCGAGGGCGTTTCACTTTTTCTTCTGGTGCATATACATTGGCACAACCGTTATAAATCACTTCGCCGTCTTGGTTTTCACAATGACAATCGAAAATAACTAAGTGATCTTTTTCTTGTTTTTCTTTCACCGTAATGGTGACGATAATGGTTTCGCCTAAGAACACTTGGCGTTGGAATTGTAAGTTTTGCTCACGATAAACTGTGCCCGGCCCTGGTAATTGGTTGCCAAGTAAATTAGACAATAATGTACCTGCCCATAAGCTATGCCCTGAGACTTTATGGCTTTCTTGGTCTTCTGCATATTGTGCATCCATGTGGGTTGGGTTGACATCACCAGACACCAATGCAAATAAGCGAATATCTTCAACGGTTAAGGTATGGGTTAAAGTGGCAGTATCACCAATTTGGATTTCGTCAAAGACTTTATTTTCTATGAATTCCATAGAGCATTACTCGATATTGTTAGAAAGTGAAAAAACTGGCGTTAAATTAAATTATTTGTATGACACCAGCATGAATCCTTATCACCTTTCATACTCCTAAAGCGGCTACTTAGTCGAGAATTACGACCTTTGATTATTATTTTGTTAGTTGCAATGTATAAGAGTTCAATGAATTTGACAAGAGCCAATTATGCCATTTTATGTTTTTGGGTGAGTATGATGGCTTAAAAAAAACAGTGTGAATTTATTAAGTTGGGATTTGAAAGCGTCAATATTTATTTGAGAAAAATATGAAAATATGCACAAAAAAGATGATTATTAAAAGAAACATTAAAATGTAAGAAATTAGAATATAAGGAAAAAATGATATTCAACCCTCAAAGACAATCTACAATATTGTTGGGCATTTGATTGTCATATATCGGTGTTATTATTTATCGCAATATACCGCTGATTGATATAAAAGATATACTTATCATCACTATGTCATTCATTGCGTCGACTCACTAAGTCCTTTACAATTTGTTCAACTATTTTGACTGGGAAGCATTTACGTTTTGAAACTCGCGATTGTTATTCTTGCTGCTGGGCAGGGTAAGCGTATGCACTCTGATTTACCAAAAGTGCTACATACCTTAGCTGATAAACCTTTATTATCACATGTGATTGAAACTGCACTCACGCTTAAGCCTAATGATGTTTATGTGATTTATGGACATGGTGGGCAACAAGTGCGCGATCAACTGCAACATTGCCCTGTGCATTGGGTGGAACAAAAACAGCAATTAGGAACGGGTCATGCGGTTGCGCAAGCCATGCCATTGATTGATGATGATTCGTTGGTTCTAGTGTTATATGGTGATGTGCCTTTAACGCAGCCGACTACTTTACAAGCTTTATGTCATCCTGAAAGTGAGCAAGCTTTACGATTATTGACCGTTTCTTTGGATAACCCTAAAGGTTATGGCCGTATTGTGCGCAATGCAGCAAACCAAGTTACACAAATTATTGAAGAAAAAGATGCAGACAACAATATTCGCCAAATCAGTGAAGTGAATACAGGTATTTTGGCTGTGCCTGCTTACTATTTACGAAAATGGCTGGATGCCTTGGATACCTCTAATGCACAAGGTGAGTATTATTTAACCGATGTCATTGAGATGGCAGCACAAGCAGGAATTAACATTTTCACTCATCAACCTGAATCTCATTATGAAGTATTAGGGGTGAATAACCGTGTGCAATTGGCTGAATTAGAACGCTATTATCAAAAAAAATTAGCCATGCAGTTAATGGAAGCAGGTGTAACCTTGAAAGATCCTGCTCGATTGGATATTCGAGGCCAAGTTAAGACGGGTTTTGATGTTAGCATTGATGTGAATGTGATTTTAGAAGGTGATGTTAAATTAGGCAGCCGTGTCACTATTGGCGCGAATACAATTATTAAAAACAGCACGATTGGCGATGATTGTGAGATTTTACCCAATAGCTTAATTGAAAATGCAGAAGTGGGTTCAAATTGTCGGGTAGGCCCTTACGCGCGTTTACGCCCTGATACTAAATTAGCCGATCAAGTCCATATTGGTAACTTTGTCGAGATTAAGAAAACCACCGTGAATACGGGTTCGAAAATTAATCACTTAAGTTATATTGGTGATGCAAATGTGGGCAGCGGTGTTAATGTGGGCGCGGGCACAATCACTTGTAATTACGACGGTGTCAATAAATGGCCAACCCAAATCGGGGACAATGCGTTTATTGGTTCGGGTACGCAATTGGTTGCACCTGTTTCTGTTGGGCATAATGTGACGGTGGGTGCTGGTTCAACGATTACCAAAGATGCACCAGACAATGGTTTAACTTTAAGCCGTAGCCCTCAACAATCTAATCCCAGTTGGCAACGTCCACAACAGAAAAAATCTTAATGTTTAAAAAGCGTGCAATACTGTGTGCAATCACATCGTACTCAGTGTTGTCATGCTAAACCTAGATTGAATCCTATTCATGTTAGAACCAAGAGAACGTACTGTATTAATCAGTGGAGCTGTGGTGTTAAGCCTATTATTAGGTTATTTCTTTGTGTTAGAACCACTATTTGTTCAACGTCAGCAATTAACCAACATCACTCAGTCGCAGCAAAAAACCTTAAGCTGGATGCAAGATGCTGCGGTACAAATTCAACAACTACGAAACCAAACAACGCACTCGCCCACGCAAGCATTGAAACAATCTTTATTTAGCTTGATTGATGAAAGTTTGCAGAAAACCAATTTACAAAAAATAGACAAACGGATTGAACCGCGTAAAGATACGGAAGTGAGAGTCAACTTTGACAAAGTGGCATTTAGTGAGTTAGTGAAATGGCTAGCAGATTTAGAAGCGGAATATGGTGTGAAAGTATTATTGATGACGGCTGAACCACTCAAACAGCCAGATCAAGTAAAAGTACGCATGACTTTATATGTATCTGAAGCATAACAGTAAAATCTGACAGATTATTAACTCCAAACCTGTCAGGTTTGAGATCACGATACGTGAAAATTACTGAATAGCTTCAACAGATGTAGCTTGTAGACCTTTAGCCGTTTCAGTATATTCATACTCTACTTTTTGGCCTTGTTTCAATACTTTAAAGCCTGAGCCTTTAATTGCAGAATGGTGCACAAATACATCTTTGCCGCCTGCATCAGGCACAATAAAACCAAAGCCTTTTTTCTCGTCAAATAACTTAACCGTGCCAACGTGCATAAAATTAACCTCAAAATAAACTACAAAACAAACAGATGAAATAACCTGTGATAAGTGTTGGGATTATATAATACTTCTACCAGAGCAGCCAGCTTGTTTTTAACAAAATAGAAGTTTTACAATCAAAACTTATATATTTGGGCAAAACAAAAGATTACAATTTATATAAATACAGCTCAGTACCGTATTGATATTGACTATCTAAACGTGTTCCTATTTCGTCTAAATACGCAAGAAATGCATCTTTTTCACGCCAAAAGTGATGAGCAAATAAAAACCACACGCGTCCCTGTCCTTTTAATTGCTGCAGATCAGCTAATGATTTATGAAATAACTCACTTGTACCTAGAATACAACTTGTTTCATTGACATTAACAGGCTGCATAGCATTCTTTTGTCGAAAATAGTCAACTTCTTTGGTAAATTCATGCACTGAAATAGGTGAAATCAGATGACAAGCACCGTAATCAAAACCATATTGTGGTGCATAATAACGAAATGCAGGTTCTGCCCAATGAAATAAGTATAGCTTATCTTGCTTTCCATGTTGTGCGAGATATTGCATTAATGGCTTAATTTCTTGCTTTTGATATTTTTCTGAAACGGAATTTAAAGGATAGACCAACACAAAGATTAACCCTATTTGAAATGCATAGGTTGTCCAACGTTGCATATAGTCTGGGTAGTCTGTCACTGAAAATTTGATTTGTGCAATCGCTTCCGCAATCACTAAATAGAAAATCGGCAATAAAAATAAAATTAACCGATCAGCAAATGGATAAGCATGTAAATAAGATAAAACCAATGTCAGTAAAATAGGAACGAGTGATAAATATAATAATTGCCGCTTTTTAACAAATAGTATCAAACAACCGAAAACAAATAACATGGCTGGTACATAAGTGGCTGTTACTGTTTGGCCAAGGTTGGCAGGGTAATTAAAAGCCCCTGTTAGTTTTTCAAATAACCATTGCTGTCCCGCTGTTGTTAACGGATTAGGCATAAAGCCACGTATGACTTGATCCCAGAAGGCTAACAGCCATTCGCCAATGGGCGAGGAAACCACTCCGCCATTACTGACAAATTTATACATAGTAATTGCACTTATCAGCCATGCAATACCCACAAAAATAAAAATGCTAAGTTGTTGCCAGTTGCGCTGATAAAGTAGCTGTAACCCCCAGTAACTGCTAATAGTGGCTAATACCAGTACCGCAGAATGAGAAAACCAGACAATTACCACACCTAATATTGTTAATAAGATGGCTCGGCTTTTAGTTAAATCGAGTTGTTGCCAACTTACAGCCAACCATAACAATACAATCGTAGTCAACACATCACTAGAATATTGTTTAAAGTCAGAGCTATAGATAATCAATGTGTCAGAAATGGCAAATAAAAAAACCGCAACTGGTACAGCCAGCGGAGAAACCGTAATACGTGCTAAAAAATAAAAAGCAATAACAGAAAGAACACCACAAACTAAAGGATATAAACGCAGAATGTAATCAAAATTACCAAACATCTCGATGGATAATTGTGTAATCAGCATAAATGCGGGCGGCGCAATATGACTATGACTGTAATCAAGAGGTAGTTGTAAAACTGTCCAAATATCTCGATGTAAGAAATTAACCGCAAAAAATGCCTCATCAAGCCACAAGGAACGATTGAATAAATATTGATCTAAACGCAAGCCAATGCCAAGTGCAATCAAAAGCCAAGCAAGAATAGCCAATAAATAGTGCTGTTTCATAGGAGGTATTTAAAAGGTTAGCTATCTGATGATTAATTAAAAAAAGATTCTGTGGTATAGCGTTGAATTTTAATCGTATCAGACCAGTAGTTGGTTGGTAAGCCCGCTTTGCGTTTTAATTGACATAGCAAATCTTGTGGATTGGTTAAGGATTTCCAGATAGTGGGGAGAAACATGCCTTTATAGCTTTTGTCTTCTAAAACCAAGCCATCTATATTGGGGCGCAATTGCCTAACTAAATCTTGCTCTGATTCAAATTGCATAGGTTCAAGTTCACTTAAAATTGCAATATGCACAGTGAGTAGTGCGTACTCTCTCGATTGCAGTGGCGGAAAATGTGAATCATCAAAAGCAGCTTCATAAGCATGACAGGCTACGTCTTCAATCAAGGGTTGGCTCGCAACCAGTGCACCAATGCAACCACGCAAATTATGCTGCATTTCTAAGGTTACAAAACAAGCTTTAATGGCGTGCAGTTCTTCAGGATAATTGGAAAGGTTGACATTTAACCTTTGTCCCGTTTCTAAACCTTGTTTGATCGATGTACGTGCTATTTGTAATAGAATTTTCTGATGCTCGGTGCTTAAAGCCATGATCCCAATCCGTTGCGATGTTTAATATAACCGCAAAGTTTACTTAACCCAAACTTCTACTCTATGATTAACTTGTTTTGCGAGTCTTGTATTATCGCACGCTACAGGAATTGTTTCACCATAACCTTTCATTGTTAATACAGAAAAACCCTGTTGCTCTAGTAAAAAAGCCACTTTTTCAGCGCGTTGTTGGGATAGCTGGCGGTTAAGCTGGTAACTGCCCTTGCCATCGGTAAACCCAAATAACATAATAGTTTTTGTTTGAGTTCTGGGATGTTTAAGATAGGTAACCAACCGTTTTATATCTTGATGAGCACGGTTATCTAAAGTCGTTGTCTGATGCTCAAAACGAAAGGTAACCGATAAGCGTGATGCGTCTTGAGTTAAATTAGTAAAATCTTTTAGGCTGTTTTTATATTGCTGATGGGCAAAATGTGATACATAACGCTCAATAGAATCACGGTTTTGATTCGCTTCAATGGCCAAATCCACAAAACCTGTATAGCGAACGGTGCGTTGACCTTCATCGGATAAAACATAGTCAATAAAATCATGTGTATAGCTTGAGACCTTTGGTATATTGGTATAAAGGTATAAACGGCGGGTAAAAGGATATTCTTCTGTTTTAATTGAAAATCGATTCGGAAAATATTGAAAATGGCAGTCTTCAATGCCTAACGCGCGAGTATCGTGAATATATGCATATCCCGTAAAGCCAATGCCATAAGGATCAGAAGCAACTTGTTTAACTAACTCATTATTAGACTCAAAACGTTTGGCATCATTATATAAAGCCAAATTCAGCGGGTTAAGAATAAAATGCTGAAATGTATTAAATGTACCTGATTGATCGTCGCGGGCATAAAGGTTAATCGGTACATATTCCCCACCAACCACTGACCAGTTTTGAATTTTACCCGAGAAAATTTGCGCAATTTGAGCAATGGTGAGCGATTTAACGGGGTTATCTGGATGCACGATGATGACTAAGCCATCTAATGCCAGAATATACTCCATATCCTTGATGTTGAGATCAGTTTGTGTTTGTAAACCTTGTTGTTCTTGTATAGTAATCGGCCGTGATGACATACCAATATCAGCAGTACCTTGTTGTAAAGCGGTAAATGCTGTGTTTGAACCGTGGGCTTTCACTTCCATTTTTTTAGGGAGGCGACCTTTACCTATAGTGAGTATTTTTTCATTGGGTTGTTTACCCACAGTCCATTCAGGACGCACATAATTTTGCAAAAGCACAGGAATGAGTTTTGAGCCAATGGTGTTAGAGCCTGTCAATCTTAAGCTCTTTTCAGTTGCATGGGCGAATTGGCTGGAAAATAGGAGTGTAAAAAAAAGACTAAAACGTAACATGATATTGCAGTGTAAATAAGTAACACTTAACAATTATCATTCATCAATGTGACAAAGTCAGTATTATCTTTAAAAATTTATTAGTTCAATGAATAACATATATTCCCAAATTTATCTTATCCAAATCTGGGAATAGGTTTGATTTAAGGCTATTCTGTCATTTTAATATGAATTTCTACTCGTCGGTTTTGCGCTCGCCCTTGCTTCGAACTATTAGAACTAATCGGCTGTGTTTCACCATAACCTGTTGATTGCACTTTTGCTGCAGGAATACCTTGTGTAGTTAAAAAAGTGGCGACGGCATTAGCACGTTGTTCAGACAATGTTTGGTTATAAACTTGGCTGCCCGTACTATCAGTATGACCAGTGATGACAATGGTGCGAACATAAGGTAATTGCGCTTTAATATCGGTTGCAACATGGGTGAGAGCAGCTTTACCAGTTTCAATAAGATTATATTTATCAAACTTAAATAAGACATCTGCACCCAAGATTTGCTTAATCTCACGTTTGACTTCTTGGCAACCATGTTTGTCTACTTTTGCGCCAACTGGTGTACCTAAGCAACGATCACGAAAATCAGGAATACCATCTTGATCGCTATCTTTAGGACAACCAAATCGATTTACTCCAAGGCGAATTTCTTGGACGGTATTCATTGGGCAACGGTCAAGGAAATCGGCAACCCCATCTTTATCAGTATCTTTAGGGCAGCCGTTTGCTTCAACACCATGTATTAATTCAGCTTCTGTATTTTCTGGGCAATCATCTTCGTCATCAAAGACACCATCACCATCAGTATCGATGACATCCCCACATTGTTTAAAACGTTGTATTGGATTGTTTGGGGTTGCAGGTGTATCTATGCAGACCTCGGGTAAGCCAGAGAATACTGGGCGGCCTTTCGTGTCAAGTAAGTGATAGGTTTTATCATCATCTTGTGCCGCCGATACTGATACCACACTCAGTGATAGCAAACCGAATAATATACACCTGAACATACGTCCCCCTCAATTCATCGCTTTAAATATGACTGAATGAGGAACATACCGAACTTAAAGGCTGGTGACAAGGGGAATCCAAATAAAATAAAAATCTGTGGTTATTTTTAAGATATTTCAGTCGATAATCGTATAAATATCGGTAATTCAATAACTTATAAATCAAACTCCAGAATTGTTTTTTTATTTCATTATGATATAATTTAGAGTTTTTTTGCTTAATTAAAGGGGAAAAGCGTCTTTATGAGAAAAAATATACAGTCGTTTGTCTTTCTTCTGCTTTGTATATTCCCACCGATGACCATTGCAGTAGAACAAACCGAAATCAATCTATTATCTCAACAAATTAATGAGTTAAAGTCAAAGTTACAACAGATGGAGCAGCAACTGAATCAGCTGCAACAGTCACCCCCACCCCAAACGAAAATCAATCCCAGCTCTACTTTACCCCCTGCAACACAAGCTTCTACTCCTCCACCCTCTGAAGATATTGCACCACAGCCCTCCGCTACTGAACCTGAAGCCAGTTTAGAAATTGGTGGCGCATTTACCGCAAACTATACCTATGACGGTTCAAATAAAAATCATCGCGAAACGAAAGGCGATTTAAGCTTTAGCTATGTGCGACTAGGTATTAAAGGTCAATACGATAATATATTATTTGATGCGCAATATCGTTGGTACGATTATATGGACATCGTGCATCATGCGTGGATTGGGTATCAGTTTAATGATGAATGGCAAACCCAGCTCGGTATTACCCAAACTCCTTTTGGCATTATGCCTTATACCTCGCATAACTACTGGGAAGGTGTAGATTTTTACATGGGCTTAGAAGACTTAGATATGGGTATTAAAGCCATTTATGATAACGCACCATGGAATTTACAACTGGCCTTTTTCAAAAACGAAGATTATTCCAGCTCTAGTAATTTAGATCGTTATAGTTTTGATATTGTAACAACTGACGATCAGGCTAATAAAGAAGCCAATCAATTCAATACCCGCCTGACTTACACACTTGACCATGGCAATGATAATAGCAGTGAGTTCGGCTTATCAGGTCAAATCGGTCAACTTTATAATACGACAACACAAGATTCTGGACATCACTGGGCAGTTGGTCTGCATTGGGAAGGTAACTACAACGGTTGGAATCCACAGTTTCAACTTGCACATTATAAGTACGCGCCTAAAAACCCTGAGGGAGTTAGCGATGATATCGTGATGATTGGTGCATATGGTGGAGCATTCCCTAAATCTGCTGAAGGCACAGTGTTGATCGCCAATATCGCAAAAGACTTTAATGTCAATTGGGGTAAATTGAAAAAATTAACCTGCTATAACGACTATAGCGTGCTATTCAAAAAACCTGAAAATCACCATGACTCCCATTTAAATACCTTAGGTTGTTCTTTTGGTATTGGCCCTGTTTATACCTATGTTGACTTTATTGCAGGTAAAAACATGTTTTATCTAGGAGACAGCAATGGGCTTGGCGCGGGTCAAGCTGATGCTGACTGGGAGACACGGTTTAACATCAATATTGGCTATTATTTCTGATCTTAGCATGGCATAGCACTCTATATTTCGTAAAGCTTATCAACAATAATTGATTTGATTTTATCGTAAGAGGGTGAGCTTTTTGCTTAACGTTATAATGCAACTTCTCTTTTAAAAATATGAAGTTTAAGTATTTATATACATGAGCAATTCACTTTTAAAGTTTTTGATTTGAAATTGATTTTAATTCATTCACTGATTTTAAAAGCTGAAACATATAGATTTGCCAGCCAATTGCCTTCTTTATATCGCCTTTTTATAAGGGTGATTTCGCCTATCAATGAAATGATGTGATTCTTAGCATGTTTCATTGATAATCATCCATTCTCCAACCTATCGAACTAAAATGGACAACACACAAAGTATTTCAGATGTTTACGACACTGACTATGAAATAGGACAGGATAACTTGCAAAAGTTTGGTATGGACATCCATCATCCTGTATTTTGGATTTCAACCCTGCTGGTGCTCTTATTTGTGATTGGCACTTTAATGATGCCCAGTGAAGCTAATGTTGTATTTGCAGCCGCTAAATCATGGTCGATTAACTATTTCGACTGGCTATTTATGCTAGCGGGCAATATTTTTGTAATTTTTTGTATTATTTTGATTTTTCTACCTGTGGGACGGATTCGCCTTGGTGGTCAAGAGGCCAAACCTGAATTCTCATTGCTTTCGTGGTTTGCGATGTTATTTGCAGCGGGTATGGGTATTGGCTTGATGTTTTGGAGCGTGACAGAGCCGATTGCATATTACACAGGTTGGTACGGCACACCTTTAGGCATTGAAACCCATACAGAAGAAGCAGCACGTATGGCTATGGGTGCAACATTATTTCACTGGGGATTACATCCATGGGCAATTTATGCAGTGGTCGGCCTTTCTTTAGCATTTTTTGCTTATAACAAAGATTTACCTTTAACTATTCGCTCAGGCTTTTTCCCTTTAATTGGTGACCATGCTTGGGGTTGGTTTGGGCATATGATTGATGTGATTGCGGTGCTTGCCACTTTGTTTGGTTTGGCTACGTCATTAGGGTTTGGAGCACAACAAGCAGCAGGCGGCTTAAATTACTTATTTGGTATCGAAAACAATCTCACTACACAAATCATGATTATTATTGGTGTAACTTCAGTCGCGATTATTTCCGTGGTACGCGGTTTAGATGGCGGTATTAAGCTGTTGTCCAATATTAATATGAGCCTTGCATTTATGTTGTTATTGTTTGTAATTGCAACAGGCGTGGGCGCGGCAATTTTTGATTATATTTTGATGACTTCTACAGCTTATGTACAAAATGTAGTGTCATTGTCTAATTGGGTTGGTCGTGAAGATGAAGCGTTTTTCCATGGTTGGACAGTATTCTATTGGGCTTGGTGGGTGTCTTGGTCGCCTTTTGTAGGTATGTTCATCGCGCGGATTTCCAAAGGGCGTACTGTACGTGAGTTCCTTGTCGCCGTATTACTTGTACCGACATTAGTGTGCTTAATTTGGATGTCTGCATTTGGCGGGGCAGCTTTGATGCAGGTTGAGTCAAATGTAGGGGCATTGGTTGATGGAATTAGTAAAATTGAATTAGCTACTTTCCAAATGTTACAAAACTTACCTTATGCCGAAATCTCTTCTTTTGTCGCCATTGTGTTAATTTTGGTTTTCTTTATCACCTCTTCTGATTCAGGTTCTTTGGTCATCGACAGCATTACTGCGGGTGGCAAACTAGATGCACCTGTTCCTCAGCGAATTTTCTGGGCAACAATGGAAGGCTTAATCGCGGCAGCCTTGTTATTTGGTGGTGGCGGTGATGCATTGGGCGCACTACAAGCAGCAGCTATTACTGCAGGTTTACCATTTACAGTAGTCTTGCTGATTATGTGCATCAGTCTGTATAAAGGCCTGCATCATGAATGGCATCATGTCGTAAAAGCTAAACGTTAAATTTTATTATTAAGCACTACCAATCTTTACTGCTAAAGGCAGGTGGTGCTTGTTATGTTTAAAAGCATGATTTCAAAACATGTAAATGCCTAAATTAGTACATGCTTAATATTCAATGCTTTATGTGTTTTTTTGCTAGTCAATAATACTATCAGCTTCTTCCAATTCATGTTGTAAAGCGGCTGCTTCATAACTGTGATCGGGTACAAAACCATAAGGATTAACCTGTAATACTTTCGGTAAACGGCTTGTGCCACGGGCTTGAATTGTCATTGAATAAGCTTGCTCTGTGGCTTTTTTTGCGGGTTGCACTGTTTCTCCATCTTCATCATTTTGCTGTTTTGGTATAATCGGTTGATCTTCCTCCTCTATATCTTCATCAGGATCAATGCCTGCCAATCGAAATACAATTTCATCATCCTCATTTAACATCGGCAATGTTTGATTATGCTGTACATAAATGGTGTAATAAAAACCCGTGTCAAACCCAATCCAAGGCAAAAACTCGGTTAATTCTTCAAAATCAGCATCAGCCAATTCGTTCAGCATCCCCGGATTTTTAATCGGTTCATGACGGCGTGAAATCAGCAGTTGCTGGGTAATACTGCCATTCCCCGGTATCATCTCCAGTGCTTCACGAGTTGCTAAATTAGGGTTTAACTTTTGATGTGTACCGTAAATTGTAAAAGCAGCTTCCACTTCTTCAACGCTATAAATCTCAGAAAAACCCTTGATTAATAACAATTCTTGTACTGTTTCTAATTTATTATTACGTGGTTTATAGGGCGGGTCTAATTCCTCATAATAATCTTCTTCCGCCCCATTAATACGTTCTAAGTCATCTCCATCAGTCCAATCGCGCCATGCATCAATCAAACCATCTAAGCGTTCTTGGTCTTCATCTCCAATTCGATATTCTAGTAATTGTCTAAATTGATCTGGCTGTAAATTAGCTAAATTGATTTTGCCTGAATGATCGTAAATCCTAACCACTGTGCCTTTTGGTAAACGATATTCTTCCTCAATTTCCTCATATTCAGTGTCATTATAAGCAAGGTTGAGCGGCCGCCCATCAAAACGATTTTGCCAAGGCCAATTTTTTTCTAAAAACTTTTGTCGTTCCTCATCATCAGGATGTGCCGCCATGTTAATCATTAAGATTTCCATTTGTGCCAATTGCAAAGCCGCCATGGTATGACTCCAATTTTCTAAGCCTGCTTTGTTATGTGATACGGCAATTGCAGATAATCGGGTTTCAGTTGCTAAAGTTGCAATCATCACCGTGACCACTGCCAAAAACCACAATACAATAATCAGCACCACACCCCGCTGTTGATTCATGACTTCTTACCTTTCTTGTTGCGCATCTAAACAGAGTTCTAGGGTTTTATCCCACTCTGGAACAGTAATACCAAATGTTTGTTGCAATTTCTGATTAGACAAGACGGAATACGCAGGTCGTTTGGCAGGAGTTGGATATTCAGCAGTTGGAATGGGGATCACATTCGGTTGTTTTTCTTCACGCGCAATAATTGCCTTCGCAAATTCATACCAACTGGTTTGACCACCAGAAGTGAGGTGATAAATGCCTGAATATTGTGCTCTGTCTTTGGACATTTGTGGAGAATACAACTGTGATAACACTTGCACGGTTGCTTGAGAAATCATATAACTCCATGTCGGCGCACCGATTTGATCGCTGACAATACGCAATTCATCCCGTTCATTGGCTAAACGTTGCATGGTTAACAAGAAATTCTTACCACGAATCCCGTAAACCCACGCGGTACGTAAAATCAAATATTCGCCGCCAATCGCTTCGATCCCTTCTTCACCCGCGAGTTTGGTTTTGCCATACGCACCCATCGGATTCACCTTATCTTCTTCGGTATAAGGGCTTGCACTTTCACCATCAAACACATAATCGGTTGAATAATGCACTAACAGCGCGTTTAATTTTTTCGCCTCTTCCGCCATAATCGCAGGAGCTGTACCATTCACTTGGAATGCAAGCTCGGTTTCTTCTTCTGCTTTATCTACTGCTGTATAGGCCGCCGCATTTAAAATAATATCAGGTTTGATTTGTTGGATAATACGACGCACTGAGTCAGCATTTGATAAATCAACGTGTCCATACGCATTTGTCACACGCGACACTGGAATAACTGTGCCCAAAGGTTGAGCACAACGCAATAATTCCCAACCAACTTGTCCCGTTGGTGCAATAAGTAAAATACGTTTTTGTGACATAATATTTATTATCCAATTAAGGTCGCAAAATAATGATTATAACCTTGATTCTGGCTACGCGCCTATGTGAATTTTAAGCTTGATTTAAATTGCAATAAATGCGTACACTTATGACAGGTTATCTTTATATTCTAATTTTTTTGAGGGGGTTTGCATGTTTTTATTAAAACGCTGGATTATTATCGCATTATTATGTTTTAGTTGGCCTGTGCAAGCAGATGTATCCAATGCCATCGTCAGTTTATTATCTGAATCTTTTAAACAATATGATGCGCAAAAATATGAACAAGCAGCGGCATTATTAGAACGTGCCTTAGGTATTGACGGACGTAATCCTGTTTTATGGCACAATTTGGCAGGCGTACGTTTAAAACAAGAGGATTGGAAACGTGCAGCAGATTTAGCCATCAAGTCCAATAGCTTAATTGCGGGCAGTGACGAGCAAAAAGGCTTGCGGATTAGGAATTTTATGGTGATTGCACTGGCGTGTGAAGGAATGCAGGATAATGAATGTGCAAATGAGGCACGGACACGGGCATATGCATTGGCAAAAAATTAATTGTCCAGAAGACTGCCAGCCTATCAGTGGTTAGCAGTCTCTATTTGAATGTGGAATATTAAAAACTACCTAGCCAGTCATTCATGGTATCTAATGCAGAATAACGAGTTAAATCAACGTGTAATGGTGTGATCGAAACAAAACCTTGCTCAATTGCATTGAAGTCTGTGCCATCACCTGCATCACGCACTGAGCCTGCTGCACCAATCCAATAAATCGGTTGACCGCGTGGGTCTTGGCTCTTAATGACTGGTGATGAGCGATGGCGTTTCCCTAAACGGGTGATTTGCATCCCTGCAATTTGCTCCCAAGGTAAGTCAGGCACATTGATATTTAAAATGGTATCACTAGGCAAATCTAATTTTTTCTGTTGCAAACGTTCAATCAACACTTCCACGGCTTTAGCTGCTGTTTCGTAGTGTTTTAAATCTTGTTTATTACCCGCTAAAGACACGGCAAGTGCAGGCAAACCTAAAGAACGCCCTTCCATTGCTGCAGCCACTGTACCTGAATAATGTACATCATCGCCTAAGTTAGGCCCTGCGTTAATGCCAGAAACCACAATATCAGGTGGTGAATCCATCAAACCTGTGATCGCAAGGTGTACACAATCAGTTGGCGTACCATCAACATAATAAAAACCGTTTGGCGCGGGTTTGGCTCGAATAGGATATTCTAATGTCAGTGAATTACTTGCACCACTACGATTCCGATCAGGTGCAATCACTAACGTTTCTGCATTTTTACCTAAAGTCTCTGCTAAACATAAAATGCCGGGGGCAAGATAGCCATCGTCATTACTAATTAATATCTTCATAAAAAAACCAGTATTTTCAATTTTTGCCGCGACATAATACAGCGAACAAATATCAATTAATAGTTATCGTGATGATTGATTGGGCTAGATAGCGATTAACTATGAGTTGAACGTAATTATGTTGGCTAGGATATTTTGAGGGGGTTAACCCAGCTTATTCAGAAATATGAAGCCAGTCATTTTCTCAATAAGTGGGTAATTAGGATGTATCTATAATGTGTTAAGTACGTTGGCTAATTGCTCAGCATATAAGTCAATATCAGCTTGGGTACGGGTTTCTGTGGCGCATATCAATAAGCAATCATCTAATTCAGGGATGAGTTGTCCGACTGCATAACCACCTAAAATACCATTGTCAGCTAAAGCTTCTACGACTTGGTCAACAGGTTTGTTAAGTTTAAGCAAGACTTCATGGAAAAAGCTAGATTCAAATACTTGCTCTACACCATCGATGGCAACCAACTTATCACGTAGCTGCACTGTGTTCGCATGGCATGTTGCTGCTGTTTGCTCTAAACCTTTTGCACCCATCAATGCGGTGTGAACTGTTGCCGCTGTAACCATTAAACCTTGGTTGGTACAAATATTTGAAGTGGCTTTAGAACGACGGATATGTTGCTCACGTGCTTGCAATGTTAAAGTAAAACCTTGTTTACCGTCTAAATCAACCGTGCGTCCGACAATTCTTCCCGGCATTTGGCGCACATATGGTTTTTTACAACATATAAATCCAAAGTAAGGGCCACCATAACTAAGAGGAATACCTAATGGTTGACCTTCACCACACGCAATATCTGCCCCTTTGTCCCCCCATAATCCCGGAGGGGTAAGAATCGCAAGACTTAAAGGGTTCACTGCAGCAATCACCAACATTTTGTGCTCATGCGCCCAGTTGGTTAATGTATCAACATCTTCCAAATTACCAAAGAAGTTAGGTTGTGCAATCACTAATGCGGCAGCATCTGTTGGTAAATTATCCGTTTTCAACGTGCCTGAATTTTTGTCATATTCAACTGAAACCAATTCGATTTGTTGGTTCTTAACTGTTGTTTCAACCACTTTTTTATAACGAGGGTGAACCGTTTGAGGTATTAAGATTTTCTTATTTTTGCCTCTGGTTTGACGCACTGCCATTAAGACAGCTTCAGCCAAAGCAGATGCACCATCATATAAAGATGCGTTGGATACATCCATACCCGTTAAACGCGCCATCATGGATTGGTATTCATACAATAATTGTAATGTTCCTTGGCTAGCTTCCGCTTGGTAAGGTGTATAAGCAGAATAAAATTCGCCACGGGTTGCAATTTCCCATACTGCTGCTGGGATATGGTGCTCATACGCGCCTGCACCTGCAAAACATACAAGTGGCTTGTCTTGATTGGCACGTTGTTGCATTAATTGAGTGACTTCTAATTCGGTCAATGCTTCGGGTACATTTTCCAGTGTTCCACACCGCAATTCGGCTGGGATTTCGTCAAATAAATCTTCGATACTGTTGACTTTGATTTGCGCCAACATTTCATCAATATCTTGTGGAGTATGGGGAATATAAGGCATATTAAGTTTTGAGCTTGATTCTGAACCCGAAACATTATCCCACGCCAAATTAACATAATGCAAGAATATTCAGGTGGGCGATTTAGGATTTAGCGATTATGGTTATGTACATGGTTTCGAACAATATGATTTAACTATATAAACACCTTATCGTTGTATAGTATTTGTTTATGTCAAAATAGTCCGATTTTTAAGCAAGAGGTGAAATCATTGTTCAAACCTAAACTCAATATATTCTTCATATCAAGCTCAGGTCGAATATCTTTGAAATATATTTAGCGCATGAACCAACGTGACAATAGACCTTTAGGTTTTTGATAGTCTTGAGGTAACTTTTTGCGCGCCCAGCCAATCCGCCCATTGTGAGTTAAACGAAAATCACAAAAGTCAGGATGGGTTTTAACCATCAACTCATACACCATTTCCATTTGCAAAGTGTCTAATTCTCGATCTGTTTTGTCTTTATGGAAGTTTTCCCACCCCGGAATTAAGCGGAAAAAATAATTAATATCATCAACAGCAATCCAACCACCAGGTTTAATTAATCGTGCAACCAACATAAAGGCCAGTGCATCAGGTTCCCATTCATGTGCACCATCTAATAAACAAAAATCGAATAAAGGTTCACATACATCATGTTGAGTCTGCTGTTTAATCAATTCAGGTAAATACCAATTATAGCCTAGCTCATCTGATATAAATTCTAGTTGTTGTTCTGATAACTCAATATGCTTTGTTAAAACATGTACATTAACGGGCTGATGTTCGTACATATCAACAGAGGTTACTTTCCCAGTACCTAATTCTTCAACAGCGGCTGTCATTGCACAAGTGGTTGCACCAAAGCCTGTGCCCAATTCAATACAACGCGTTAACTGATTATCGATAATAAACTGATAAATATCACGCATTGCATCTTCAGGTAATAAAAAAATACTTCCACCTTCCCAACCCTCAGGTGGTTGATAAGCTTTTAAGCGTTCTAAGACAGTATCAATTTTCATGAGAATTCGTTAAATTTGAGTATAAAGCTAGTATAAAAGATTCTTTAATAGAATAGAAACCGCTTCAATTCTAATTATGAGGAAATTTTAATAGAGAATTAACGAATGAATGCAGTTCAAATTGTTAAACTTACAAAATATTGAGTTATAAACTCCTGTACATCGTGATTATATGAAAGATACTCTACCATTTGAAAGATTATTGTTGTTTCCTCCAAACCAAAGTACGATTATTCTCTGGCATCGCAATATCATTGTCTAAAACTAATCCATGAGATTCAGCTATTTCCTTCAACCAAACAACATCTCGAATACCTCTATGTGGTTCCCATGAGCGTATCCAACGATCAAAACGTAAATTGCTTTCGCTAGTGTGTTCGCCGTTGTACATAAAAGGGCCATAGATTAAAAATAAAGCATCGGATTTAAGTATGTTCGCCACACCTGCAAACATGGCTTCTACTGCTTCAACGGGCATGATATGCGCTGTATTTGCTGAGTAAATCGCGTCAAATTGTTGTGCTGGCCAAGCATCATGCAACACATCCAAAGCAATGGGCGCACGCAGATTACTGCAATCAGACTCGTCTATCCACATTTGAATTCCCTGATGCATTTCAGTCTTATCGCTTGTCCACCAAATAAGGTCTGGAAATGCTTCGGCAAATATCACGGCATGTTGCCCCGTACCGCTACCGATTTCTAATAATTCTCCCTGCTTTGGCAAATACTGTTGTAAAACCTTGAGAATATGTAGTGCATTTTGATCGCAGGCTTCAGCGTATGGCTTTTTATTCGATGACATAGAATATGCAATTTATAAATGGAATGCTGTAGTATAACAAACGTACCGCTTGTAGAAATCACCCACTTAAAGCCGCTTCTTAATCAGTGAAACTGAAACATCTAAAGTCGCAGCAGCTGTTACTAAATGCTGAAATATATAACTTATCTTCTATCAATTTGTATAAATGACATGACCATTTCTCTCGATATAAATCCAAACATTTTATACTTTTTATCAACATTGACTTGACGCATGACATTGTTAAGGTAAAGTTTCATCTTTTTAGGATTGCCTATCTAAAAAAATACTAAAACAAATGGCCATTACCTAAGTGCCAAATAACAACAGAATAGGGAAGTAGTATGTCTCAAACCAAGATTTTATTGGATGAATCTGAAATTCCAACCCATTGGTATAACGTTATTGCGGATATGCCTAACCCGCCTGCGCCTTATCTTGCACCGAATGGACAGCCGATTAAACCTGAAATGATGGAGGCGATTTTTGCCCCTGACCTTGTTGAGCAAGAGGTGTCAACAGAACGCTGGATTCAAATCCCTGACGAAGTACGTGAAGCCTATCGTTTATGGCGACCAGCCCCTTTATATCGCGCCCATCGCTTAGAAGAATATTTAGGTACGCCCGCAAAAATCTATTTCAAATATGAAGGCGTGAGTCCAGCAGGTTCACATAAACCAAATTCTGCAGTCGCACAGGTGTATTACAATAAAAAAGTGGGCATCAAACGCTTAACCACTGAAACGGGTGCGGGTCAATGGGGTTCATCTTTAGCAATGGCCAGTAGCTTTATGGGTGACATGGAAATACGTGTTTACATGGTGAAAGTCAGCTATGAGCAAAAACCTTTCCGCCGTTCAATGATGCAAACATGGGGTGCTGAAGTATTACCGAGTCCAACTAATTTGACTGAATCAGGCCGTCATGTTTTATCTGAACATCCAGATTCCCCAGGATCATTAAGTATTGCGATCTCTGAGGCAGTGGAAGAAGCCGCTTCTCGTAAAGACACAAACTATACATTAGGTTCTGTACTTAACCATGTCTTGTTACATCAAACTGTGATCGGTTTAGAAACCAAGAAACAGCTGGAAAAAGTCGGTGATTATCCTGATGTGATTTTTGCGCCTTGTGGCGGTGGTTCAAATGTGGGCGGTATGATGTTCCCATTCTTGGCTGACAAAGCAGCTGGTAAAGACATTCGTTTAGTTGCGGTTGAACCTGCTTCTTGTCCGACTTTAACCCGTGGTCATTATGCTTATGATTATGGTGATTCTGAAGGTTTAACTCCGTTGATGAAAATGTATACTTTAGGTCATGACTTTATGCCACCGAGTATTCATGCCGGTGGACTACGTTATCATGGTGATAATGCGTTGATTTCTCAGCTTTATAGTGAAGGTATTATTGAAGCGGTTAACGTACCTCAAGTGGCAACATTTGATGCAGGTGTGTTATTCGCCAGAACCATGGGTATTGTACCTGCACCAGAATCTAACCATGCGATTCGTGCAACCATTGACGAAGCATTACGTTGTAAAGAAGCAGGTGAAGAGAAAACGATTCTATTTACTTTATCAGGCCATGGCCATTTTGATATGGCAGCGTATGATAAATATTTAAGTAATGAGCTTGAAGATCAAGACTATCCAGCTGAAGCACTGGCAGAAGCTTTAAGCCATTTGCCTAAAGTAGATTAATATGTACAAGTTAGGGTAGATAAGCAATTATTTACCTTAACTTTATCAATTTGAAATTAAACTAAAAGATATAAGATAAGCCCAAACGTATAGACAAGAATTGTTCTGAAATATCTGAGCCAAATTGTGCGAAGTCTTCGTAATAGTAATCATGTCTTGTAAGCAAAACTTCATAAGCCAATTTCTGTGTAATCGGGGCTTTCCAACCAACGGTTAAACTTGTGCCTGATGATTTGCCTTCAACAGCTTCAATAATGGGGCTTTCATAAGTTGCATCCAGCATCGCATAAGCAGCACTGAATGAAATAAATCCCCAGTCTTCCACTTCCCAGCCACCACCTGCACCAATAAAAATGCCTTTACCTTCTAAGCTGGTTTGCGCATGAGGATAAGGCGAATAGGGCAACTCTGTTAATGTGGTTTTTCCGTATTTATAACCTGCAAAAGTACGAATCGATGGATTGACTTCATAACCCAAGGAAATGGCCAAATCTGTACGATCAACGTTGACTTTGTTAAAAAGCAAATTCTTAGTCGATTCCTCAACTGTGGCGGGATTTTCTTCACCAGATAAGCTTACGTAAAATCTATCATACACGCCTGTAAACTGTACGCCTAAAGATGTAATCCGCCCGCTTACGCCACCATTATCCGTTGAATAATCAAAGTTTTTGGATGCAATATAAGCTGTTGGGATAAATAGTATTTCTTCTGCATATACAGGTAAGCTACTGAATACCAGTATAAACAAACTGAGCATTTTCATATAACACAATGATGGGTGGTTAGCTAATAAGCAGCAATTATCAGTTATCAATACATAATTATCAATGCTTAATTCAAACGCTAGCTGGTTGCTATAACTTGATTAAATACTTGAGACAAGGGAAACAAGCAGTATACAATACACTTAAAAATAGATTGGTTAAAATTTAAGTTGTGTTTCATTAATTTTTAATTGGATATTCGAATTATCTACAAACAAGTGAGATATTGCATTCAATTTAGATAATACGTCTAAGTCAATAAGCTCAAATTAAGAAAATGATCTTCGAGTAAAAACTTGATTGATGATTTGTACTATTTGATGTTTCAAAATACAACTTTTAAATAACAGAGGCGGTGTCATCGTTTCTGCTTTAAGCCAATATATCAATATTAAAGAATACTTTGGAGGGTGTATGCCTTTTCTGATCGCATTATCGTTGGTTTTTCAAACAGCGATGATTATTCATGTGATTAAAACTGATCGTGAACGCTATTGGATTGTAATTATTTTGGGCTTTTCATTTCTGGGCGGCATTGCTTATTTTCTAATTGAAATGTTACCCGAAATTCGTCGCAGTCGTGCAGGCCGTCATGCAACCAAGCAAATTCTCACTGCAATTGACCCTCAACGTGATTTAAAACAACGCGCTCAAGATTTGGCATTAACAGACAATATCGAAAACAGAATTGAATTAGCAAAAGAATGTGCGCAATTTGGCTTGCTAGACGATGCCATCAAATTATATAAAGAAAGCTTAAGAGGCGTTTATGAGCATGACCCGAATATTATGCTAAATCTCGCTCAAGCGTTATTCCAAAAACAAGACTTCCAAGGCTGTAAGCAAATATTAGAACAGTTGATTGAAAAAAATCCCGATTTTAAATCACAAGATGGACACTTGTTGTTTGCAAGAACCTTGGAAGCACTTGCAGATGAGGAAGCCGCATTACATGAATACAGTGTATTAAGTGGCTATTATTCTGGTTATGAAGCTAAATGCCGCTACGCACTTTTGTTGAGAAAGTTAGGACGTTCAGAGCAAGCAGATTCATTGTTTAATGAAATTGTATTGCACGCTAAAAACTTGCCTAAAGATCGACGCAAAGTGCAAAAAGAGTGGATTCATATTGCGCAACAACAGATGGCTTAAGTTGCTGTCATCAAACTGAAATATGTTGTCGTTTAAAATTTAGCATTAAATTGTGTTTTATTGGTTTCAAACTTGCTTAATTTCCCCGTTTAGGTAGACGCAAAAAAAGATGATTTATCATGCTCAGCAAACAAACTTCTCTTAATGACCTCTACGCGCTCTCACCTGCGCAAGAAAATATTTTGCACTATATGTTGCAAACGGCAGATAATACTGCTTATCTTGAACAATTAACTTTTAATATTGTGGGGGAGCTTGATGCACAGTTGATGCACGCAAGTTGGCAAACCCTGACCAATCACTACGATATATTACGTACTATTTTTGTTCATAAGGGTTTACAGCCTTTGCAAATGGCGTTAGAGCATGTTGATGTCGAGTTTCGATTTACCGATATTCAGCGTTTAACACCACAAGAGCAACAAGAATATTTACACACATTTAAACAACAAGATAGAGCACAAGGTTTTAACCTTTATCAAGATATTTTAAGCCGCGTCACTTTGTTTCAATTAGACACCCGACATTTTGCCATGGTGTGGACTTATCATGCTATTTTACTTGATAGTCACTGTAGTCACTTGTTGCAACAATCACTTATAGAAACCTACCAATCATTAAAAGAAAATAAAAATCCACAATTACCTGCCATTACGCCATATCATCACTATACCGAGTGGTTAAGCCAACAAACCGATCAAGATTCACATCAGTATTGGCAACATTATTTACATGATTATCAAACTATCATGAGCGTACCGAAAGATAATCAAGCCAATCAAGAGGCAACGCAAGCTGCACAATATACAACACAACTTGCGCCAACCATTTCCCAGCAACTGTTTCAACTAGCAGAGCAAAAAGCGATACCTGTTAATACAATATTACAAACCGTTTGGGGTTATTTATTGTGTTATTACAACGACTGTCAAGACGTGGTTTTCGGTACAACCACTGCGTTAAATTCTGAGCAATTCAATACACAATCCGTGGTAGGTTTATTAAATAATATTATTCCGATTCGGATCAAAACCCATCAAAAAGACAACTTCGAGCAATTATTACAAAAAACGCATCAAGATTTACAAACCCATCAAGCTCATCAATATCACTCTTTTGCGGATATTCAACAACATTTGCAATTCCCAATTGTTGACCATGTGCTTTGTTTTGAGCCTACATCATATATTTCTGAAAATGATGGTATTCAAATCAGTGTTACAGAAAGCTTTAAACACAGTGGCTTTGAATTAGTGGTTTCCATGACCCCAACATCTGAATTGACGCAAATCCAATTTTCTTATCACACTGATGTTTATAGTCATGAACAAGTTCAACGTACTGCCCAACATTTTGAACAAGTGTTGAGTAGCATCGTTAATCAGTGCAACATTGATTTATCTGCTATTAACCCATTAACACAATTAGAAATTCAGCAGCTTGTGCATAATGCTAACCCTTCACATCAAACTGAAAATTTAGCTTACAGTTTAAATGATTTATTTTTAGAGCAAGTACAGCAACAAGGCGACAAAGCCGCGATCATCCATGCTGATAAAACACTCACTTATAGCGAGTTAAACCAAAAAGCCAATCAAGTCGCCCATTATTTAATTCAGCAAGGTGTAAAAGCAGATGATTGTATTGCTGTTTGTGTAGACAGTAGTATACAACTGAGCATTGCATTATGGGGTGTGCTAAAAGCAGGTGCAGCTTATGTCTTACAAAATACCTATGATGAAACACAGCAAGCTTTACAACAGTGTAAAATCACGCTGACCACATCAAATATTGAAACCATTTTATCTTCAACTCACGAAACACATGAACCCAAGATTACAACAAAAGCTTCAGATTTAGCTTACTTGAGTTGTCAAGGGGATAACGTTGTAATGGTGGAACAATCCAATTTACAACACTTTTGCACACATTTAACAACAAGCTTTCATTGGCATCATAGCGATGTGGTATACACAACAGAGACACACACTGATATGGCAGCATTGAGCTTAATCGGTGGACTAATTTTAGGTGTTACGGTGGTTTTACCAAGCCAACAAGCTTTAGCAAACAGTTTACAACAACACCAAGCCTCTATTCTGCAAACCACACCACAAGCATTGCAAGCTTTAATTACGGAGCATGGTTTAACACCATTACATGATTTATCAGTGATTATGCTAAATGGTGAATGTTTAACCCCTGCTTTACACGCCCAGTTACAACGTTTAGATAATTTATTAGTTTTCAATTTAGAGGACAGCCCAGAAACAACGCTCGCTTCATACGTGCAATGTTTGCAATCTGAAGCTGAAGTGTCTGAATTTATGTTGGCTGGGGAAACAGCGTATATTGTATCTAAACAAAATCATTTATTACCTGTCGGTGCAATTGGTGAGATTTGTATTGGTGGTGCAGGCGTATGTCGTGGTTATTTAGATAATGATGTATTGACTCAACATACTTTTATTCAACCCAATTTCTTAAATCAACAACCTCATTCGCGTTTATACAAAACAGGTTACTTAGGCAAACGTTTACACAATGGTAGTATTGAGCCATTAGGTAAAATCTAAGCAATCTCAGTCTCATTAAGGCTGCCACTTTCTCAGAGATTGGCAGTCTTCATTTTATCTAGTTACAAATAACTTTTGTTATTCCGCGCCATTTGCAGCATTATTAGGCCTAGTTCATATCAAGGTATCAATATGCAATCTTCGACCCTCGATAATTTAAACACAAATTCTGCTGAAGCATTGGAAGGTCAGCGGCATTTTAATAGTCAACGCTGGCAGTATTGGCTGGTTGCTATTATTGCGTTTTGTTGGTCTTTATTTCAACTGTATACAGTTATTGCCCCCGACCCGTTTAACTCCACTCAAGTGCGTTCGATCCATCTGAGTTTTGCGTTATTGCTGGCTTTTTTGATTTATCCGTTTTTACATCGTTGGTCTAAATTTTCGATTAGTTGGTATGATTTTCTATTTGCTGTGATTGCCAGTATTGGTGCGTTTTATATTTTCTGGGAATTCAAATCATTAGCCCTACGTCCCGGAGATTATTTACAGCGCGACATTATTATTGCAATGATTACGACCTTTTTCTTACTTGAAGCCTCTCGGCGGGTTTTAGGCCCTGCTTTGGCGATTGTGGCGATTGTATTTTTGGTCTACGATCATTTTGGCCCTTATATGCCTGAAATGATTGCGCATCGTGGTGCAAGTTTAAATAAATTAGCAGGTCATATGTTTTTGACTACAGAAGGTATTTTTGGTGTACCGTTGGGCGTAAGTGCCAGTTTTGTTTTTCTATTTGTATTATTTGGTTCGTTATTAGAAAAAGCGGGAGCAGGACAGTATTTTATTAATTTATCTTATGCAGTGTTAGGCCGTTTTCGTGGTGGGCCTGCCAAAGCTTCCGTCGTTGCCAGTGGTTTAACGGGCATTATTTCAGGCTCATCAACAGCCAACACAGTGACAACAGGTACATTTACAATTCCCTTAATGAAGCATGTGGGGTTTCCTGCCCATAAAGCAGCAGCGGTTGAAGTGGCAGCCAGCACCAACGGCCAGTTAATGCCACCAATTATGGGTGCAGCAGCTTTTATCATTGCGGAATATTTAGGTATCAGCTATGCAAATGTAATTTACGCAGCGTTCATTCCTGCATTTGTTTCCTATTTTGCTTTGTTCTACGTAGTGCATTTAGAAGCCTGTAAATTAGGCATCAAAGGTGAAGACCCTAGTTTATTACCACCTAAACTCAAAACATTTTTATCAGGTCTACATTATCTGATTCCTATTTTCTTCCTAATTTATACACTGGTGTGGCTACAACAATCCGCGATTTCCGCCGCATTCAATGCCATTATGTTCATCATGTTAATTATGGTTGTACAGCGTCCGATTACCGCGCTCATGACGAAGCAAAGTCTCAATACCGCGACATTTACCCAAGGTTTTGTTGATATTTTCAATGGCATGGTATCTGGGGCGAGAAACATGGTTCCGATTGCGTTAGCCACAGCTGTTGCGGGTATTGTTGTGGGTTCAGTGACGTTGACAGGCATCGGCCAAGTCTTAATCGAAGTGATCGAACAATTGGCCAATGGCAATATCATGCTGATTCTGATTTTCACTGCGTTTATTTCTTTAATTCTAGGTATGGGTTTACCGACAACAGCGAACTACATCATCATGGCATCGCTCACCGCACCTGTGATTTTAAGCCTATCAATGGATACAGGTTATTTAGTGCCTGCAATTGCTGCGCATTTATTCGTGTTCTACTTTGGGATTTTGGCTGATGATACGCCGCCAGTGGGAATTGCTGCTTATGCTGCTGCAGGGATTGCCCGAGCCAATGCAATTAAAACCGGTATTCAAGGCTTTACCTACGATATGCGTACCGCAATTTTACCGTTTGTATTTTTCTTCAATTCAGAAATTTTGCTGATTCGGGCAATTGATGAATATGATCCTAGCAATGCCAGTGGTTGGGTATGGATTACCAATCCGTTTGAAGTAGGGCTTATTTTCTTGATGACAACACTCGGAATGTTCGCGTTTGTGTCTTTCTTGCAAAGTTATTTTTATATCCGCACCACATGGTATGAACGTTTGCTATTTATTCCTGCTATGTTGGTTTTATTCTTACCCAATGAAGTTGCAAGACTGGCTGCTTTACCACATCCTTATTTAAGCTATGCGATTGGTGTTGGCTTATTTGGTATGATTTTCATGTTGCAAAAATGGCGTGACATGCCTCGAGCTACTGCATAAAAAGTGAAAACTGCCAGTCAACGCATATGATTGGCAGTTAGCTTAAAGCAAATTATTTAACTGGTGCCATAATCGCATCCAAATTTAAATCATCACAAAAATCCATAAATTCTGTACGTAGTTGCGCAATAGAATCGTCATTTGGAATATAAACCGTCATCGAAATCGAATACATCAGTGTATTGGTTTGGGTGGGTACATAACGCTGACTTGCCAGTTCTTCAATTGCAATATCGCGACTTGTAAAAAATTGACACAACTCATATACCAGTTTAGGATCGTATAATGCAATCACCTCAATTGCATATGGCATGACGTTTGTGACGATTTGTCTTGCTTCCATTCTCGCGCTGATAAAATTAAACTCGTATTGTTTTTGCAGGCGAGGCAATAAACCTTCAATTTTGACAATGGCATCCCAGCTTCCAGATACTTGTAAATTGAGTGATAAAGTATGGCCGAATACGGTTGCTCGACTATCTATAATTTGTCCACCGCAATCTAAAATAGCCTTACTTACTTGGGTTAATAATTGTGGTTGATTGTCTGCGATACCACAAATCATCAATTGTTGCATAAATTCTTAAACTCAATCAGTTAATATTTTTTGTGACGGGCTGAGAAATTTCGGTCGCCTGTTATTTAATTTTTTTGCGTTTCAGCTTAATATACCAAGCATATTATTTTAAGTGAATCTGTCAGTCTATGAAAAATATCCACTCAATATTGATAAAGTTGCATTGCAACCCGAATTAAAACAAAAAGCCATTGAATAATGCATAAAAAAATAAAACGCCCGTTATGGAGCATCATGTGAATATCAAATTATTAGGTAAACAACTCTGTATTATTGTATTAGTTAATTTACTCGCCAGTTGTGGCGGGCAACTTATCCACCAAGGTGAGGCTAATGCACAAGAAGGTGTACCCAATGCACCCAGCAATGAAGCCATTATCCCCTTGCATCCTAGTTCTGCTGAGTTTATTTCTGCCAATCAAGAATTTTCATATAAGTTTATGGTGGCTGAGTTAGCAGGACGGCGCGGTTATTATTCCTTATCTGCACAATATTTTTTAGAAATTGCTCAGGTATTATTTGATCTTGAATTAGCAGAACGAGCAGCCCGTTTAGCGTTACATGAGAAAGATTACCCACTGGCCTATCAAGCCACAAAATTATGGTTAAGGTTGGATGCAGGCAGTTTACAAGCACGTTATAACTTGACACGCATTCTTATCCAACAAAATCGCCCTGAAGAAGCCGCAGAGCATTTGGATCGTTTATTAACGGCTCTTCAAGATAAACCTGAATCTCAGCAACGTCTTATTTTAGAAGTGATTGAAGATCAAGACCAAGATCAAGTTGCACGTTTAATGGATTCAGTGATGCAAAAACATAGTGATAATGCAGTGACATTATTGTTATATGCACGGGTATTAGTCGGTGGTGATAAGCTAGAAAAAGCACAATCCGTATTAGAACAGCTATTTACATTAGAAGAAACCAATGAAAACTTCTCAGAGCAAGCCGTTTATGATGAAGCCGTTCCTGTTTATATTTATGTATTATCGCAGCAAAACAAAACTGAGCAGGCATTATCATGGTTGAAACAATTATTGGGAAAAAAGCCCGATAACCAAGATTGGCAATTGAGTTATGCGCGCTTATTGGCTGAAAACGATCAAGTGCCAGAGGCCATTACTGCATTTGAATCCTTAACTGCAAAAGACCCTAATAATGAGAAATTGTTATATGCATTAGGTGTGTTGCACTTACAAATGGAACAGCTAACCAAAGCAAAAATCTATTTTAATCGCTTATTAAATGTGGATTCAGATAATGATTTAGCGTATTACTATTTAGCCCAAATTGCAGAATTAGAGAAGAAACCCAATGCGGCTTTAGCATGGTATCGACAAATTGATGAAACCAGCACTAACTATTTAAACTCTCAAGCACGGATTGCAGTTTTATTGGTTGAGCTGGATGAGTTTGAACAAGCAGTTGAGCATTTGCACAGTATTTCAACCCATAGTGACTCAGAGCGATTAAGCTTGTTGCAATTTGAAGTGGAATTGTACATGCAGCAAGAGCGTTATTCTGATGCGTTAATGGTTTATGATGAAAATATTGAACAATATCCTGACAATTTAAATTTGCGTTATATGCGAGCGATGTTAGCGGAAAAAATGGGGCATATTCAATTATTAGAAACCGATTTGCGTTACATTTTAGAAATTGAACCTGAACATGTCGATGCTTTAAATGCGTTAGGTTACAGCTTATCTAATCACACAGAGCGATATGACGAGGCTTATCAACTGGTACAAAAAGCGTATGAGTTAGAACCAAATGCATATTATATTTTAGATAGCATGGGTTGGGTGTTATATCGTAAAGGTGATACTGATAAAGCGGTTGGCTATTTGCGCAAGGCTTATGAACTCAAGCCTGATCCCGAAATTGCTGCTCATTTAGGCGAAGTGCTTTGGGTCAGCGGTCAAAAAGAGGAAGCTAAATTAGTCTGGCAACAGGCAACCGAATTATTCCCAGATGAAGAGCAACTTCAAAAAGTGATTCAACGTTTCATTCCATAATGTGACGATAAGTTGGTAGTCAGCCTGATTGCCAACTCATTTCCCTCAAACCAATTGGCATTATTCCTGCTATTTACATCATTTTAAAGCATTTTTTCCTTATTTATTCATGCTATATAAGCTGACAAATCATGTTTAATATGAGACCATAAAATTATTTTAGGTTATATATGTAAACTTGATACTGAGGAGGGAAACACCATGAGACGTATGCAACACACAATGTGGTTATTGCTGGTCTTTTTTGCATCGCAAGTTCTTGCCACTACAGATTTGTCTGATAAAAAATTACTTTATGTTGATTCCTATCATGCCGATTACGGTTGGAGCACAGGCATTGAACAAGGTATACGCCAAGTACTAGAGCCTACAGGGATTGATATTAAAGTGGCGCGTATGGATACCAAACGCAACCGAGATGAAGCCTTTAAATTACAAGCTGCTTTAGATGTGAAAGCATTAATCGAATCTTACCAACCTGATGTTGTTATCGCATCTGATGATAATGCCTCCAAATATTTAATTAAGCCTTATTACAAAGATGCAGAAATTCCTTTTGTATTTTGCGGAGTCAATTGGGATGCGTCTGTGTATGGCTTTCCTTACAAAAACGTCACAGGTATGGAAGAAATCAACTTGATTCAGCCATTGTTAAAACAACTGTCTCGTTATGCAAAAGGCCAGCGTTTAGGTGTTTTATCGATGGATGCATATTCGGAAAAACGAGTGATTGGTATTTATAAAGATCAATTCAGTATTCAATTTGACAAAGAAGTTTATGTCAATACGTTTGAAGAATGGAAACAAGCTTATACCAAACTACAGCAACAAGTCGATCAATTATTATTAGTATCACCGAAAGGTATTCAAGGTTGGGATAATGATTTAGCCGTTGATTTTGTTTTAGAAAACACTGATATTCCATCAGGCACAGTACAGCAATGGATGATGTCTTTTACAACCATGGGCTTTGTTAAAGTGCCTCAAGAACAGGGAGAGTGGGCAGCACAAGCCGCATTGAAAATCTTAGCGGGTCAATCGCCTAGCGAAATTCCAATCGAGCAGAACAAAAAAGGTAAGTTGGTTATTAACCTCAAAATATCAAATAGCATTGGTCTGATTTTCCATAATGCAATTTTGAAAAACGCTGAGGTAATTCGCTAAATCAATCTGACCATGAATTGCACTTATTAAAGTAAGGATATTATTCAATAAATAGTTTACACTGGAGCTTGTCGATTTTGGATTGTCATTAAAGGAAAGCGCAATGAAACAAGCTCTATGTGGTATTTGGCTATTATTGATATTTTTTTCGACACAAGCTGTTGCCAGTACTGATTTATCAAATAAAAAACTGCTGTATGTGGATTCTTATCATGCTGAATACGGTTGGAGTGCAGGTGTTGAACAAGGTATTCGTCAAGTATTAGAGCCTACAGGGATTGATATTAAAGTTGCACGCATGGATACCAAGCGTAACCGCGAGGAGTCTTTTAAACTGCAGGCCGCTTTAGGTATAAAAACACTGATTGAATCTTATCAACCCGACATTGTGATTGCCTCTGATGATAATGCGTCCAAATATGTGATTAAACCATTTTATAAAGATGCAGAACTACCTTTTGTTTTCTGTGGTGTAAATTGGGATGCTTCCGTTTATGGTTTTCCTTATCAAAATGTCACAGGCATGGTCGAAGTGGGTTTAATCCGCCCATTATTACAACAATTATTAAGATATTCAGAAGGTCGCCAACTTGGGTTTTTAGCAGTCGATACATATTCAGCAAAGCGCATTATTAAAGCGTATGAGGAACAGTTTAATATTCAGTTTGACAAAGCCATTTATGTCAATAATTTTGAGGAATGGAAAGCGGCCTATATCAAATTGCAAGATCAAGTTGACCAATTATTGCTACTTTCAACACAAGGTGTGCAACATTGGGATAGCCAAGCAGCAGCAGAGTTTGTATTAATACATACGCAAATCCCAACAGGTACAACACTTAAATCAATGATGCCTTTTACAACCGTTGGATTGGTTAACATACCTCAAGAACAAGGAGAGTGGGCAGCGCAAGCCGCATTGAAAATCTTAGCAGGTCAGTCGCCTAGCGAAATTCCAATCGAGCAGAACAAGAAAGGTCAGTTGATGATTAATCTAAAAATATCAAATAGTATGGGTCTGATTTTCCATAGTGCTATTTTGAAAAATGCAGAAGTCATACACTAATTGATACACAATGAACTGCATCCATCGCGCTTGATAGATGTGGTTCATTTCTTTCATACAATTTACAGCTTTTTTATCGTTTGTAACTTCACATACATCATTGCAGTCATTAGCGCGTCATTGAATGCATCATGTTGTCCTAAAGAGGGTAAATCTAATTCTTCCATAATCACGTCAAAACGTAAGTCGATATAACCTTGCGGTATGGTATTGGCCTTTTTCTCGTAGTAAATACCTGAGACATCGGTTTGAGCATTAGGTAACACAATACCTAACAGTGGGCGCAAATATTTGTTAATCATGGCCACATCAAATTCTAAGTAATAGCCAACCAATGGACGAGAGCCAATAAAACGTAGGAATTGTAAAACAGCATGGCTGGGGTCTATACCATGTTCTAAGTCGCAATGCCGTAAATGATGCACTTTAATACTGTCTTCATTAATATCTTTGCTTGGTCTAACAAATAGCTCTAATTTCTGGCTAGTCAAAATGTGGTTATTCTTAATAATTACCGCACCGATAGACAAAATTTCCGCTTTTTTAGGATTAATGCCTGTAGTTTCACAATCGAAGCAAACATATTCATCAGCTGGTGGTTCATCAAATAAAAATGCGTAACGCTCATCACGTAAACGCTTACGGTTCATCTTATACTTAAATTCGCTAAACATAGGGTATTCCTTTAAATTATAGTGTCACCCGTATGTGGTCTCCTCCACAATCTCAATGTATTTTTTTTGTTAGAATAAATACATTTGGCTCTATATTAACAAATTTAATGAACACTGCCAGCATAAAGCACCATTCTTTGCACAATATTGCACCTGCAATCGCCCATGTTACGCTTATCTATTAGCTATTGTCAGATTTAAACCTATCATCTATGATTGTTCTTACATTTTAATCTACTCTTTAAGGAAACCATGATGAAACACACCTTATCGCTGTTGCTGGCGACGGTGTTGTGCTTGGTAGGCTATACAACATCTGTCGCAGCAGCTCAGGACGGCGCGTACTTAACGCCTGAGTCGATTCAAGAAATGCGAGATACGCGCAAACGTGGTGATGACCCCACCAAACTATGTGAAGACTCTTGTAAAGACTTTGAAAAAACTTGTAAAGAAGTCAGCAAAGACGCTAAAAAACAATGCAAAGATTATAAAGATGAGGAAAAATCTTGCAAAGCTTCTTGCGAAGGCGACAAAGCATGTGAAAAAACATGTAAAAGCTATTACAAACAGTGGGAAAAACTGTGTAAAGAAGATGTAAAAGATTGGGAAAAAGAGTGCAAAGACTCTGCCAAAGATTGTAAGTCTTCTTGTAAAGATTCATTTATTATTCTTGTATTAGATACTAACAATTCAATTCCTGTGATTGATTTAACACCAGTTGAAGTGTCAACTTTGTCGATTGATGTTGTTATTAATTTTACTTATAACCATATCGTTGATTTGCCTGTTGAAGCATTTGCAGGTTTCCAACCTAGACAGATTAGAGCATTATCACCTGATGCTTTAGAAGCTTTATCTCCAGAGCAAGCGTTAGAATTATCTATCGAGGCGCGCCAATCATTTTCTGTTGAGCAAATTGAAGCACTTCCAGAAGAAACAGTTGAAGTTTTAGCACTTGAACCATGTGAAGGCGATGATTGTGAAGTGGTCGATGAACCAATTGCATGTACTTTAGAATATGCTCCTGTTTGTGGCGAATTTGATGGTGAAGAGATCACTTTTGGTAATTTATGCAACTTAGAAGCAGAAGGTGCGGCATTATTACATGAAGGTGAATGCGGTCAAGAACCTGTTGCATGTATTGAAATCTATGACCCAGTTTGTGGTGTTGCACAAGATAGTGAAGAGCCAGAAACATTCAGCAACTCATGCTTCTTAGAAGCTGAGCAAGCGGAACTTTTATATGAAGGCGCATGTGATTTTGACGTAATTGACGAAGTGGGCAACCCAAATACAGTTGACGTAATCGATGAAGTCGGTAATCCAAATACAGTTGACGTAATTGATGAAGGTGGCAACCCTGCCACAGGTAATAACGGTGGTGACATCATTATTGATCTGCCTGAAGTATTAGAGTTAGTGGGTTTTGTTCGTGATTTGCCAGCTGACCATCCAGACGTTGAAGGTACAGTAACAGGTTTACAAGAAGGTTGTGTTGAGCCTAATTTAGATGAAACATTCATTTTACCTATCGCGATTGATGACAATGCTTGTAACATTACAGCATTAGAAGATTGGTATCTCGATAATTTAGAAGGTCGTCCACACGTTGTTGAATTAGCATATGAAGAAGAAAGCAGCACTTATAGCTTCTTACTAGATGAATTCTTCCCAATTGATGATGAATTCTTAGGTAACGAAGGTCGTCAACATAACTATCATTTCACTTATGAATTACATACTAAATTTATCAGCGAGCCAGAACAGTTCTTAACTGTGGGTTCTGATGATGATTTATGGGTATTCCTTGATGGTGAATTAGTCGTTGATTTAGGTGGTGTACATGGTTTTGAAGAAGCTACCATCGAGCTTGATGATTTAGGTTTAGAAGCAGGTGATGAATATGCATTGAGTTTCTTCTTTGCTGATCGCCGCACACAAACATCTCGCTTTGCTATCGACACAAATATTGTGCTTGAAAATCAACCATTCAATAATTGTGAAGACGAAGAAGATTGCTACCCTGAACCTCCAGTATGTGAAGATGAAGCAGGTTGTGATCCTAAACCACCAGTGTGTGAAGACGAAGAAGATTGCTATCCTGAGCCACCAGTGTGTGAAGATGAAGAAGGTTGTGATCCTAAACCGCCAGTATGCGAAGAGCAAGATGATTGCCATCCTAAACCTCCAACCATTGGTGACATCGACTTCCCTAA
Organism: Candidatus Albibeggiatoa sp. nov. NOAA; assembly: GCA_025800385.1. Classification (GTDB taxonomy): domain Bacteria; phylum Pseudomonadota; class Gammaproteobacteria; order Beggiatoales; family Beggiatoaceae; genus Albibeggiatoa. The sequence continues at coordinate 66,959 of JAOXRS010000253.1, read as the reverse complement.
CTTAAACATTGAGTTGGTTTCTAATTTATCACTTGAAATCATTATCAACTTAACAGCAAATCAAGTGGCTCAAATTCCTGTAGATGCAATGGCAGGTTTTGACGAGCAACAAATTGCTTACATTCCGCCTAGAGCATGTAAAGGTTTTACCAAGAAACATATTGAAAAAGTCAGACCTAAATCAGCAAGCGGCTTCCAAAAACAACAAATCAAATATGTTGAGCCTAAAGCAGTATCTGGCTTTAAGTATGAGCATATTGAATACTTCAAACGTGAAACTGTCAGCGGCTTTAATATTGAGCAGTTTGAATATATTGAGCCTGAAGAATTAGGCGGTTTTACACCTGAAAATATTGGTGGCTTACCTACTGAAATTGTGGAAGAAAAAGGAATTGAAATCTTAGAGAGATTAGAAGAAACTAAATTACCTCAAATTCCTCAACGTGACGTGTCTTGGATTTTATTGAATTCTAAAGTACAACCAACTGCATTACCGCAGCCAATTTTGCTTAATTTAAATATTGAAATTCAGCCAGACACAGGTTACTACAAACTGCCTAAAGGTAAATTACGTTTACCGCCTGTGAAAACACCTCAGTTAACTGTGCCTGATAGTGTGGAATTACCTGAAATTCCTAGCTTTAATTCATCATTGAATATTGCAGGCTTTAATCAAACTGTCATCCAACAAGTGAATCAAACTTTTGTTAACTTGAATTTCAATCAATTTACCAGCGTGCAAAACAACGGTATTTTTGAAGTACAAGGTGCAGGTGATTTTGCTGATGTTCGATTCAACTTCATCCCTGATGAATCTGGCTTTGAAACAGTAGAAGACGGCACACCAGAAGGTATTACGGTTGATAAAGGCGGTCGTATTATTTTAGTAACTTCCACAGGCCTGAAAACACGCTTATTACCAGCTCCTCGTAACCCTGAGTATATTGTAAATGCACTCCCTGGTTGCTCAATGAAAGTTGATAAACGTGGTATTACGCGTTTACAAGTACCTCAGTTAAATCGGACAATCTTCGGTGTGTTTGATTCTGAGTTGGAAATTGCTGAGCCTGAGTTATCTGTTGGTTTAAATATCACAGGTACACGCGGTATTGATGAAAGAGCAGTCATTGTATACGAAGACGGCTTTAAACAAACCATTCGCCCTGCGATTGCTGACTTAGACTTATTAGTCACTGCACGTGAAGGCTTGTTAGATGCCAATCGTTACGGTAACTACTTCATGCACTCTGGCGGTCAAATCTATATGGTTTATGGTAATCAATTAGGTCGTGTTGTGCCTACATTTGACGTAGATGTTGAAGTGGATGTATCTGTTACTGTACCAACTATTTTGCCTGCGGGTGATGATGACAGCTTAGCGGTCTTAGTCACACCAGATGGTGAACAACAAACATTCGTGTATGAAATCATCGGTGATGCTGATGAGTATGATGATTACGCGGAGCAAGACGATTAATTAAGCGTTTTGTTTAAACTTTGAATAAAGAGTACTCTTGACTTGTATGTTGAGGGTGCTTTTTTTATGTGCATTTTGAAAAATAAATATTGCTCGGTTGTTTAGCAATATCAAAGTTCTTAGGGAATTTTGTCGACAATTATACAGGTGAGAAAATATGGATAGTGGTTGTCAAAGATATGGTAACGACTATGTGCCATTTGGGTTGTCTCTTTGTGTTTAAGACGCAGAATGCTTCAATTGCATTCCAACGGTGACTGATTGGAACTAGATATGAAATAATGTGCTACTATCTTTATTAAGCATTTACAAGTTAAGGTATAAAAATGAATCAGCAATTATTACTACAGAATACTGCTGAATTACCACCAGAAGCTCAGAAAGAGCTTTTTGATTTTATAGATTTTCTAAAGTTTAGCTATACACAACATGGAGATGGTTGTGTAAACGATATAGATTCTGAAATTAAGACTCAACAGATTTTAGAGGTGTTAAGAAATATCAAGCCTGTAAAATGTGAGTATTCATCAGAGCAAATTATTCAAAGTTTACGGGAAGGGAATCCATTGGCATGAATCAAATTGTCTTGGATGCCTGTGTTTTTAGTAAGCAGTTTTTGGATGAGAGTGATAGTTATCAGGCAAGAGAACTTATTGAGCAACTTGTGCAGCGTAAAATAAAAATGCTTGTACCTAATTTGTTTATGTAAGAGGTTTTAGCAACGCTTAATATTGCGGATTATTCGATTACAGATGCTCATCAGGTCATGATGGTATTGCAACAGTCAAATTTATTAAAAACGGTAGAGTTAAACAATGCTTATTTAGGTATTATTCATGATATTTGTAAAACTGGACATGTTAAATCAGGTTTTCCTTCATTTTATGATGCAAGTTATCATGCTTTGGCCATTTATCAGAATTGTTATTTTGTAACAGCAGATAAGCGACATTTTGCAAAAACAGCGCAGTTAGGGAATATTATTTTATTGCATGATTGGCAAATAATTTTTACAACTTGATTTTTTGATTGCATTCACCAACGACTACGTGCCATTTGGGTTGTTTCTTTATGTTTAAGACGCAGAGGAGGGGCTTAGCTGCATTCCAACGGAGACCAGTGGAACGAGATAAGGTAAATTTTAGAATATACTGTCAATATCTATATTATATTCATCAAGTATCGAGGTAATATTTATATCTTTTATCATACAAACAATTATGAGTTCTTTAATTTCCTCTGTTGGGGCATAGCCTTTTAATTTATTATGTAAATTTGAACATATGCCTTTTATTGACAAAAGCAAATTCTTGTCAGATAAAAATTGGCAATACAGTAGCGCATGATAAATATACTCTCGGATATAAATTTCTGCCATAGACAAAACATCTTGCCCTGGGATTGAAATATTTTTTAACTGTAATAGCCAATTCCAATACATTTTTGTAGCAGCTTCTTGCAAACTTATATACTCATCAGGTCTGAGCAATTGTATTTGTTTCAACAATAATTCTCTAAGAATACTATCAATAAACCATTCACTTTGATTTTCACGTATTAAACCTGTCATACGAATATTTCTAAGTAGTGTTGTCGCATATAAATCTTGAGATAAATAATTTCTATTTTTTAATTCTTGAATAATTTCAGTATTAAACCTTCTAAATATTGACAATTTTCTTAAAGATTTTTGTACAACTCCATCTAATTCAGCCATAGTTACTTCTATTTCAGGAAGTGTAAACTTTTTAAAAACCTCAACTTTCTGTTTATTATTTAGATCAAGATAATATATAGGGGATTCTTCAATTTTTTCTATAAGTTTTATAACAATTCTTGCATGACCACAACTTATATCGTTAACAAGCTTCGTCCAATCTTTGATATACTCGGAGTTCGCATTTTTTAAACTAGTTTCGGTAATAAGATTTTGTATAACAAAAGAATCAAGAGATGTTAGCTTACAAATATTAAAGTTTTTTCCCAAATGAAATTTTTGATTGTAAGTGGAAATATAACACCCAGAAAATATAACTCTGAATTCCCTTGATATAAAAAAATATTCATAGCTTTTTAGAATTATTTCTTGTAAAGCTTCAAATTGTTCATTTTTCAGCTTTTCTGTATTATCAAACATTAGTACAACTTTTTTTAAATCTCTTACTCTATCTCTAATAAGGTTCATATTTTCTATCATACTCTTATTCAAAATCAATTCTTTTTCTAAATCTATTCCAATACACTGATAACCTTTTTGAGTAAACTTGTGTTTTAATTGTAGTAACAGAGCTGATTTTCCATATCCATAAGGAGCATCAATAACAGATAAAGCATGTAAGGGATTCATAATAGACTTTATTTCATCTACTCGATTTTGAAACCCAAACTTATGTTCTAGTGAATATTCCCAGTTTCCGTATCCACCATCTTCTAATGGATTATTTAATATTTCTTCAAAAGTTTTGAGAGAAGTTGTGAGCCTTCCTCTTTTTAATAAAATAGGATAACTTTCTTGTTTTGTATCTGTTTCAAGAGTAACAAAATTTTTTGCTTCTTCAAATGCTCTTTCAATATCTTTACCAGCCTCTAACGCATTATAAAAGCTAACTGAAAAGTCTCTAGCTACTTTATCAGTCTCGTCTTTTTTTATATCAATAACATATTTCACATATTGAGCAATATTCTCTGCTGCACTAGATTCTTTAGAAGAAGTATTTAACACAACACAATCTATATTTTTTTCATCTGCTTGAAAAAAATTAATAAGCTCATCATTTCTTATATTCACTTTTTTTCCATATTTATCTTTAAAGATAATACCCTTACTACTTCCAATATAGCCACCAAAATGCACAATATCTGGTACTTCTTTCTGTATTGTGCTTATAAAATCATCCTTGCTTACAGCTAATTTATCAACTACTTCAAAACTATCAGAATTGAGTAGAGCATTTTTAATCTCTTCTGCTTCTTCGCTTGAGAATAGATACCCTGTATCTTTAGGATTAGCCGCTAGCATTAATAAAATTTTCTTTTTATTTCCTTTATTAACCCCATATTTTTCTTTCTTTTCACTTGAGTGGGTCTCTGAATCTAATTTCTTCTTAGGCTGCAAACGTCTAGCTATAACAGCATATTCTCCACCAAGCTGTTCTAGAATCTTCCCATTAATCTCTGCAAATTTATGATGTTGTCCACCAATGACTTTGCCTTCAAGTTCATTCGGATTAACCAAAATTGCTTGGAAATCCAAAGGACAGCCCCAATGTTGCATCAAATATTTTGAAACCGCTTTCAACACATCAACCGAATCAGGCAACAACGCCGACTCCAACAACAAATCCCGCACACCTTCATGAAACTCATACTCAATATACTCATGCGCTTCTGCCCGCTTAATCAAACCACTTAAAAAAATCTCTGCCAAATGCACTTGCCGCGACTCAGGCAACATCACACACTGCACTAAACGCATTACATCCAAAGACAAAGGTGCGGCCGCCAAATACTCCACCAACTCTTGCGCAGTTGGAGAGGCAGTTGCGCGAAAACGCTGTAAACGCTGTTCAGCAGAAAGGGGCTTGAGTGTTTCAATCTTTTCTTCAATTTGTGCAAAAAATGCTTTCTGTTTATCACTTGGCTTAAAAATAACCCCAGAAATCCAAGCATTAGGTTTTCCCATCAAACTGCGAGACCAAAATGATAACGACTCAGGCTCTAATGTCACCACAGGTACATTCATACCTTTTGGCAACTCATCTAACCAATCATCATCAACAACCAATTTCGTATTTGGCGAACTCGGCACTTTTGCATGAAAATTAACCCTTGCCGCCTCAACCAGTCCGCTACTTGTCCACATCCATTGCGGTAACATTTGTACAATGGTGATAGGATTCGATTTTCCCAAAAACTCTAATAATTCTGCAATTTGCCCTGAATACCAAGCAGGTGACGCACAATCACTGGCAATCAAAATAAGCTGCTGTCCCAAAGGATCAACAATTGATTCCTTATGACAAAGACGAGAACCTGTATACAACTTAATATCTTGTTCGCTAGCTTCTAACTTAATCGTATGTACACTCTGAAATGCAGTATGTCGTTGCAACAATTTGCGCCATTCATAAATAGTGGATTGCCACACTTTCATAGAAGCACTTTGGTCAACCACTAAAACAATTTTAAACCAACGCTCTGACACACCTTTTAAAACAGGCAACCAAATATCTTGTTCTGCAATTTGCTGCACAGTAGCAGCTTCATCCAAAACAAACTTCCTGCGAGAAGGAACTTTTATCATTAAAGGGCGTAACGCTTTTTCCAACTTCAACACACCTGACAACATTGTCGTCGCGGGTACTCGAATAGGATGACCTGTTGAATTATTTGTTTTAGGTACAAGCGGGTATGTTTGAGGTATTTCAGCAGTGGGTATTAAATCTGGCTCAGTTTCTTGAATATCATCAGGTCTATTTTCCAACTGTGGAGGCTCTTCGTATTCATCATCAGAAGGTGAATCTAATTGTGGTGTGATTGGCTTTTCATCCAATATGACGTTTTTTGCTGAAACAACCGAAGATTTAATTTTTGTTGCAAACCACAATACTTCGGCTAATTCTTCAGCACTATTATTATACAATTCAGTCAGTAATGAATCAGAAATTTTCATATTTATCTTGTAGGAAAATCAGATAGTGATTGCCACAAAGCATCTAATAAATTTGCATCATCAAGCACATCAACATTGTTTAATTTAAGAAAAAAGGCATTGAGTAACTGATCAGTTGTAACCTCTTTTTCATCTTCGTCACGTAGCTTAATAAATTGCTCAACTAAAGCGTCTATTTGCGTTTGATATTTTGATTGTTCGCCAAAATGTGCTGTTATAATTTTTTTCAACTTATTTTCATCAGGTAATGACATTTCTAAACGCAAACAACGGCGCAAGAAGGCAGGTGGAAATTCACGTTCACCATTACTGGTCATAATGACTAATGGAAAATGATGACAATGCACTTTTCCATTTTCTATTGTGACTGTTTTGGTCTTATCATAAGTAAAAATCTCTTGCTTTTCTTCATCCAAACGCTCTAATTCAGGAATTGGAAACCCACCTTCTTCAAAAATGTGCAGCAAATTATTAGGCAAATCAATGTCACTTTTATCAATTTCATCAATCAACAATACGTGCAATTTTTCCTTGGAATCAGCAAGCGCAGTCCCCAAAGAACCCAGATGCAAATATTTACTAATGTTAGGCTGTGCAGTACTGTTATTTTTTGCAAGAGATGCGTCTTGTAAACGTCCAATGGCATCATAGCTATACAAACCATCTTGTAATGTTGTTTGTGTTGTAATTGACCAGCGCAATATTTTTAACCCCAGTTTATGAGCAACCGCATAAGCTAATGAAGTTTTGCCTACCCCCGGTTTACCCGTAATGAGTAAAGGACGACGTAAATATAGGGCAGCATTGACCATTTGTTTTTCTTGTTCATTAGGTTCAAATTTTTCCCCTCTTTGGACTGTTGCAGTCAATCTACGCCAAGGTGGAGGGGCTGGTAAATCTTCAAGTGTTTTTGTACCTTCATAAATCCACCAGTCTTCATTTATCATAATGTTTGTCCTTATAACTCTCTACGGTTTTGAATACTATGAGCTTGGCTCTCTTGGTAAGATTCATTGTCAAATTTATTCATCACATCAGGGGGAACTCTGCTCATATCTTCCCATAACAAAGATAAATGTCCTATATGCTGCTTTTTACTTTTCTTCCAAAAATGAGCCCTTATTTTATAAATTGCTTCAGGTAACTGTCCTATCTCATGTTTTAAGATATACTCTTCCAATTCCTGTAATATTTTTTCAGAATATTTTTTTCTAAACCAAATAAGTATTGGCATACCATCATCAATAATCAAATCAAAAATAATATTTAAATTTTGGTCAGGAAAAATAAAATTCTTTGGTAATTCTTTTTTATTCCAACAAAGACGACAACGACGAAAAGCTGATTTATGCTTTCTTAAACGTTCCCATGAGCGAATAATGATTTTGTAATCTCTTCCGATAGGAATATGGTCATTAGGTAAGCAGTAATATTCTATATCTTGATTGAGTAAATCTTGAGAAAGGAAAAACTCTATTGTGAGAGGTTCAGCATTAGATTCAAGGTTGCTGTCTATTTGATCCAATGTTTTGTCAAGTAATTCAGGTATTTTATTTAAAGTGATATTGTCTTGTGTATAAATATCCTCATCATAAAACCATGCCTTGAATGTGTAAGTTTCACCACCTTTATTTTTAAGAAATAGTTCTATTTGTAAATAAGGTGAAGACTCTTGTTGCGAGCTTTGTTTTATATTTTTTTTATCAAAAAACTTTGGAAGTGCTTTTGAATCTTGGGACATGCAATTAAGAATATGGTTAAAAGCACTCTTGTACTCAAGTTTATTATTTTCACTTACTAAATATTCATAAAATAATTTGGCTAAGTTTATTGCAATATTAACATCTACTTTATTTTCAATACCAATAGCACAATCAACATAAGAAGCAGTCTTTTCAGCTAAAACATCTGAATTACAAGCATTTAAGAATACGCATTGAATAGACTCAGAGTATTTTTTGAAGAGTTCAATTAATTGCTTTGTAGTTATAAGAGTTTTTCTACCTTCTTTGTTTTCTAAGTAGAACCCTTTTTTACTAGCATGTCCGATAAAATGTACAATACTCGGCTTATATAAGGATAAATCGTGATTTAACTTTTCAAATGTTGTTACTAAATCCAACACATCGAAGCCTCTATCCTTGAGAATTTTTCTAATTTCATCAAACTGTACATGAGAACGTGTTCCTCCTGAATCAAGAGGAGCTGTAGCACATATTAAAACTTTTGTTTTCGGCATAATTAATTTTAATTGCAGAAATACTCAAAACCTTGATGGGAAAGATATACTACAAAAAAGGTTAAAAACACTTTTGAAAAACCTAACTCCTTTCCTACCAAATATTCTAAAGCACCAGTTAATGAGCTGACAAATGCAGCTTCGAATGCTTGATTACAAACAACTTTACGTAAATCTTTTATAATATTTTCAAAATCAACCCAATCTTGATCTCCAAGATGATATTCATTTTTTTCTATACCTATAATAATGCTAGCAGCATCTTGCAAATTGCCATTGCAGTTTTCTAATATATCCAAGGCATCTTGTGCATCATCATTATCTTGAAAAGCAGTGCGGAATTGATCCAGTTCACTGGAAGTAATTGTAACCATATTTTAATTAAACCTTAAAAATAAGATAAAAACACAATATAGCCGAGCTAGATACTACAATCAATGTGCGTTATCAATTTTGAGTTTCAATCAGTTCTGATATAAGTTATTTAATTTCTATTCCATGGTATATAATAGCTATCAACCAAGAAAATGACGGAGAGAAACTTGTGGAAGTGCCAGAGCAAGCCAATAAATGGTTGTCTCAGCTATCAAAAGCCAATTTAAAAGAAAGACTCAACCGTACTTTTGATCGCCAAGTGAAATTAGCGGTGACGGGTCTAAGTCGTAGTGGTAAAACAGTATTTATTACCTCTTTAGTGCATCAGCTTTTGCATGGTCTGGAAGGTTCACATTTACCGTTTTTCCATATCGTTAGCAGTGGGCGTTTGCAAGGTACGAAACTCATGCATCACCCTGACATGCACATTCCTGCCTTTCGTTATGATCCATCAATCGAACAGTTGTGCCAAGAGAGCCCACTTTGGCCAGAACCTACCAGCGGCTTGAGTCAAATTCGTGTTGCAATCCGCTATCAAACTGATAATGCGTTAGTTAAAAAGGTCAATCCTGTTAACACCCTATTTGTGGATATTGTAGATTATCCAGGGGAATGGCTTTTAGATTTGCCTCTGCTAGAATTAAGTTATGAAGACTGGTCAATGCAAATTGCAGATATGTGCCAACATGAACCCCGTTTAAGTTTATCGAAAGACTGGCGTGAGTTTATGGCACAGCAAGATGTGACGGGGCAAGTCACAGATGAAACTTTGCGCAAGGCCTCTGAGTTGTACACAGAATTTTTGCATCGTTGCAAAGACAGACAATACAATATGAGCTTGTTGCAACCGGGTCGTTTCACCATGCCAGGGGATTTAAAAGGTGCACCATTATTAGAATTTTGCCCAGTTTTGGAACTCCCTTCAGGTACAACGCAGGCAGCGGAAAGCTTCTTTTTAATTATGAAAAAACGCTACGAGTCTTACAAAGAACACGTAGTGAAAAAATTTTATACCGAGCATTTTTCTAGCTTTGATCGTCAAATTGTCTTGGTCGATATGTTGCGGGCGTTTAATATTGGTCATGCTAGTTTCACTGATATGCGTGAAGCCTTGAATATGGTATTGCGCAGTTTTGAATATGGTAAAACGGGTTTGATGAATAAATTATTTGGGCTGAAAATTGATCGCTTGTTGTTTGCGGCAACCAAAGCCGATCATGTCACGCCAAACCAATTACCCAATTTAGAACGTTTTTTACAACAAATGCTTACGCAATCATATAATGATGTGATTTTTGAAGGTGTTACTACTGAGACCTTAGCCCTGTCATCGGTAAAATGTACACAGGCCGCGCACACACAATTTCAAGGGCAAAAAATATCTTGTATTAAAGGCGTACCATTAGACAGCAATCAGCCAATCGCACTATTCCCAGGGGAAGTGCCAACTGATATTCCACTGCCTGAAGAATGGGTTGATGGACGCTTTAATTTTGTTGAATTTAAACCACCGCGTTTAACCAATGGCAACGGTAATCGAATCCCGCATATTCGTCTTGACCGTGCATTGGAATTTTTAATAGGAGACAAGTTCTAATGACAACAACAGCTTGGGCAACCCCGAAAATATTTGATTTAGATGCAGTAGAGAATGTAGAAGAAGAACAGAAGGTTGAATTGAATTACACGCAGCCCGTGATTATTCCTGCGGATGCGACTTTAAAAACCAATGCGTTGTTGATGGCACACGAGCCTGATACCAGCGATTATGATGAATGGGATAGTGTTGATGTTAACTATGCAGGCGGCGCAGCAGCGATTGCACCCAATGCACCTACTCGTCAATTAGACAATGTGAGTTTATGGGGCTGGTTAGGCGTTTCTTTAGGTTCATTTTTATTGTTAGCGTTAGTGGTTGATACAGCGTTATTTTTAGATGAACAGTATGATAATAGCTTTGTTTTAGGTACGGTATTTTTAGTTTTAATTACAGGTATCACAGCGACAGCCTTAGGTTTAACTTATCGTTCTTACAATAAAATTTTACAGTTAAAGACGGTCAGTGAATTACAAGCCGAAGGGTTTCAATTGTTTGATTCTCAAGGTCATGGGCGGGCAATGCCTTATGTGAATAGGGTGGCAAGCCTTTACTTAGAACGTCCAGATATGAAGGGCAATTTAAACCAGTTTTATGCAGCGGTAACAGATGCCCATCATGACCAAGAAGTGTATGAGTTATTCACTCAAAAAGTGATGTCGGATTTAGACAAGCAAGCCTATCAAATCGTGGTACAACGTTCGAAAGAAACAGCGTTATTAACCATGTTAAGCCAAATTGGTTTACTCGATGTGATTTTCACATTATGGCGCAATACTGCATTGGTCAAAGACATCGCAACTTTATACAGTGGTCGCCCCGGATTTATCGGCTCATTCATGTTGTTTGGCGCAGTGATTCAAAACTTGCTTTATGCTGATGTGAGTGAGGCCGCTGCTGACGGGATGGCAGAAATTTTAGGCGGTTCAGTATTATCAGTGATGTCTGGTCAGATGGCGCAAGGTTTGGGTAGTGGTGTGATGACTGCACGAGTCGGTTTACAAGCAATGCAAAACTGTCGTCCTATGCCGTTTGATGAAAAAAACAAGCCGCGTTTACGTCATGTACGTAAGGAAATTGTAAAATCAATGACAGAAGTATTTAGTAAAAAAGACAGTGCGGGTACTGCGGGCTAAGTCGACTCAGTCATTGCTTAAAAATTACTGCTTCTTGTGAGATAGATAGCTGTAGCATCAAACTAAAGGAAAAGTTATGCGATGCCATGAAGTGGATTACGAGTTATTTGGCGATGATATGCAGATTGTTGAGATCGAGCTTGATCCACAAGAAACCATTATTGCCGAAGCGGGTATGATGAATTATATGGAAGAAGACATCGTATTCGAGGCAAAAATGGGTGATGGTTCTGAGCCTCAAGCCAGTTTTCTCCAAAAGGTGTTGGGCGCGGGTAAACGTTTGCTTGCAGGTGAATCAATTTTTATTACTCATTTCACCAATACAGGGCAAAGTAAAAAACGGGTTGCGTTCGCTGCGCCCTATCCCGGTAAAATTATTCCACTTGATATGGTAGATATCGGCGGTGAGTTGATTTGTCAAAAAGATGCTTTTCTCTGTGCGGCATTGGGTACAGAAATTTCAGTTGCATTTCAAAGACGTTTAGGTGTTGGCTTTTTTGGCGGTGAAGGTTTTATTTTGCAAAAATTGAACGGTGATGGTATGGCGTTCATTCATGCAGGTGGGACAGTCATTCGCAAAGAGTTACGCAATGAAACCTTGCGGGTAGATACAGGTTGTCTAGTTGCTTTTAGCCCCAGTATCAATTACGACATTACGCGTGCAGGTAATTTAAAATCGATGTTTTTTGGTGGTGAAGGCTTGTTTCTAGCGACATTGCAAGGCACAGGTACAGTGTATTTACAAAGTCTGCCTTTCTCACGGATGGCGGATCGTATTTTAGATAAAATTCCATCAACAGGAAATAACCAAAACTAAGAACACGTTTTTGACAGTTCGACTGAAAAGTTATTTGTAAAAAATCAGTAAGGCGATTAAGCATAATATAAAACTTAATCGCCATTTTTATGGCTGCTAGTAAAACATTATTTCACGTTAGCATTCTCATCTGCAAACCAAATCGCATCAATGAGTAGCATGATTGCACCCACTGTAATTGCGCTATCTGCAATATTAAATACAGGCCAATGCCACTGTTGATAATATACATCAATAAAGTCAATTACATGGCCGTAAAGCAAACGATCAATCAAATTATTGCCAATTGCGCCACCCAAAATCATTGCTAATGCACTATTCACCCAAATTTGTGAACGCGGTGTACGTGCCATCCAAACCATAATAATCACACTAATGACAGCTGCTAAACCAGTAAACAGCCACCGCTGCCAGCCACCTGCATCCGCCATAAAACTAAATGCAACGCCTGTGTTATAAAGCAAAGTAAAATTCAAAAAAGGCAGAATTTCCACAGGTTGGCCGAAAACCAAGGTGGTATCAGCCCAGATTTTACTAACCTGATCTAATATCACCACAATGATGCTGATCCAGACCCAAGCGAGACCGCTGTGTAACAAATGATTGTTGGTTTGAGACATACAGCCTAATTCCATTTAATAAGTTAATTGCTAAATGACTTTAGAAAAACGTTGTTCTTTAGCTTGACGCAGATAAATATCAAACACCATACAGATGTTACGCACCAATAAACGGCCAGCAGGTAAAATCTCAATCATCTGGTCGTCATAAGTGATTAAACCGTCTTGTTGTAATTTATCTAACTCAGTCCATTCCTGCGCAAAATACTGTTTAAAATCAATATTGAACTGTTTTTCAATATTTGGAATCGATAAGCCAAAATGACAGATTAACTGAGTAATCACTTCGCGGCGTAACACATCATCCTCATTTAAAGCAATACCACGGAAAACAGCCAATTCATTATTATCAATGCGAGCATAATACTCTTCTAAGGTTTTGACATTTTGACTATAGCTTGCCCCGACTTTACTGATTGATGTGCTGCCCATTGCGACCAAATCACAGTCTGCATGAGTCGCATAGCCTTGGAAGTTTCGATATAACGTACCATTACGCTGTGCCACTGCTAATTCATCATCAGGCTTAGCAAAGTGATCCATGCCAATATACACATAACCTGCATCCAGCAAATAATTAATAGTCATTTGTAACACATCTAATTTCTGGGCTGGTGTAGGCAAATCGGTTTCATTGATGCGGCGTTGGGGTTTAAATAAAGTGGGTAAATGTGCATAGTTGAAAATTGATAAACGTTCAGGCTCAACTTGTAACACTTTATCTAATGTAGTTTTAAAGCTGTCTTGAGTTTGATGTGGTAAACCATAGATTAAATCAATACTAATAGAGCGAAAACCTTCTTTACGCGCGGCTTCTAAAACAGCAAATGTTTCTGCTTCGGTCTGAATTCGATTTACGGCTTTTTGTACTTTCGGGTCAAAATCCTGTACCCCCAAACTCATGCGGTTAAAGCCTAATTCGCGCAATAACTTAATCGTATTAGCATCAGCTTCACGCGGATCAATTTCAATCGAATATTCACCTGTATCATCATCTAATAAATTGAAATGTTGGCGCGTGGTATCCATCAATTGCCACATTTCATCTAAATTTAAAAAGGTCGGCGTACCACCACCCCAGTGTAATTGGGTTACAGGACGTTGTTTATCAAACAGAGCGGCTTGTAATTCAATTTCTTTTAACAAGCGTTGTAAATATTCAACTGCTAATTGGTGATTTTTGGTTGCGACTTTATTGCACGCACAGTAAAAACAGACCGTATCACAAAACGGAATATGGAAATATAAAGACAGAGGTGCATTGTCTACATTACTATTTTTCGCATATTCAATATATTCTTTGCTTGCAAACCCTTCATGAAATTGCACAGCAGTAGGATAGGAAGTATAACGTGGGCCAGCTTTGTCATAGCGTTGAATCAAGTCTAAATCAAAAACAGTCGTTTGTTGCATTATCCGTCCTTTAGTCAGCTTTTTTATTAATATACTGGCACAACATCATGGGGAAAATTATAAAAAATACAATAGATTTGTTACATTCGGGGCTTATTATAAACTACTTTGATTGCTTTCAAAAATGGCTGTTTTTATCCATTTGAGTGTTTAGTGTGTATTTTATTACAGCGTGTAGACGTAAAAACTTTATCATATAAAACTAGTTGAATTTGTAGGCTTTTGTTTTAAAAATATCTAAAGCTTGACAAAGTCGTATAATCACTTTAAAAACGATATTATAAGCATATAGTATCAGGGGGCAGTATTTATGAATATAACCAATGTTTTTGCTAATATTACGAATGGCTTCCATGTTTTATATTCACTTATTTTTGAACAAATGCCAGAATATGCTTATCGTAGCGCGAATAACTCAAATGTTCGAGAGCAAGATTTTACAAAGAGTAATAAGCCATATACACAGTCATCTGTTGTACCAGAACAAACCTCCCCAACTCAGTCCAACACTGAAAGCCACGACCATATGAGCAGTGATTGGATAAAAATCAGTTTAAATCCTATTTTGACCATTGCAGATGTTGAAGAGCTACATAATCAGTTGAAGCAATATTTAGGGAAACGGGTGCAGCTATCTGGCAAGAATGTGCAAAGAATTGATACAGCCAGTTTACAACTATTACTAGCATTTATGCTTAAAGCTGATATTACAGTGTGTTGGGTTGACTATTCCGAATATCTGTGTGAATCAGCACGTTTATTAGGTATTTCAACGCCATTAGGTTTACCAACAGAAGTTCATGGATAAAGCAGTCTCGAAAAATATGACAATAGAACGTGAATTTGCGTATTCCAATCAAGATTTTGAATTATTACGCAAATTAGTAAAAGAACATACGGGTATTAATTTATCTGAGCACAAACAAGAAATGTTATATAGTCGCTTGGCTAGACGGTTACGTGCTTTGAAAATGAATAGTTTTGCTAGCTATTACAAAATGTTAAAGCGGAATCCCGGTGATGAACTGATACAATTTGTAAATGCGGTGACGACTAATTTGACTGCCTTTTTTCGAGAGCCACATCATTTTCAGTTTTTGGAGAAAAAGTTATTGCCAGAATTAATCGCTCGCAAATCTTATTCTCGCCGTTTACGGATTTGGTCAGCAGGTTGTGCCAGTGGTGAAGAGCCTTACTCTTTGGCAATGGTATTAAAAGAAAATATGCCAATTGATTGGGATATAAAAATTTTGGCCACAGATTTAGATTCTTCCATGGTAGAGCGAGGTAAACAAGGGGTTTATACGCTGGATAGAATCGAAGGTATTTCAAATACTCGAATCAAACGCTGGTTTAAAAGAGGTTCTGGGATTCATGAAGGTAAGGTTCAAGTCGTACCTGAATTACAATCGATGATTACATTCAAAACCTTGAATTTAATGCATAACTGGCCAATGCATGGGCCTATCGATATTATTTTTTGTCGTAATGTGGTGATTTATTTTGATAAGCCGACTCAGCGGGTTTTATTTGATCGCTTTGCCAATCTGATGGATAAGAATGGCTGTTTATTCGTTGGACATTCAGAAAATTTATTTCAACTCAGTACACGTTATCAATTATTACAGCAAACAGTTTATCGCCGAATTGTTTAATTAAGAGAAATATCAGCCATTTTTGAATGGTTTATATTGAATCACAACAATACGTGCCTAAACAACTTATTACTTAGTCTTTTCTGTATTATCTTTCTTTCAATCAGTAACCACTAAAAATGAAATAACCCCCTGAAACAGATGCTTCAGAGGGTTATTAACTAACAGACTACTTTAGTGAGTAAGTGATAGAACAAATGTTCTTATTCACCGTCAACTGCTAAGCCGTCATATAAGTTAATGATAGTAGATTCGATGCCATCAACTGATAAGTCATCACACTCTTCAACTTCTGGATCGCATTTTTCATCACCATCACCTAATTGGCCGCCATCTTCTTCTTCAACTGGGAAGCAAATTTCTTCATACATATCATCAGTTAAAGTGAAGACATCAGTTGTTGCAACACCGTTGTCACTATCGCTATCCGCATCTTGTAATGCAGTCCAAGCGTCTTGCTCAATTAATGCTGTAAAGTAGTTTTCACCACCTAACTCGAAATCACTATGACGGTGGAAAGTTAATGTGACTTTACCATCTTCGTTAGTTGTACCGCTTGCACCAACAACCGCACTACCGTTTTGACGGAATAATTCAACATCCCAACCACTTAATAAAGACTCGCCTTCATTTAATTGGCCATCTCTGTTGTTGTCAAAGTAAACGCAAACATCAACGAATGGAGTTTGAATTACACCCATATCTTCATAATGGCTGTCGTTGTCAACAGTGATTGTGTCAGATACACCTGCTTCAGCAACTGGCGCGTCACCATTAGTGTCTAACCAAGTGTCTTGTAAATCGTAAGTCACTGAGTAATCACCATTAGGTACGTTGTTAAAGAACACTAAGCCATTGTCATCAGTTGTTGCTGTTTGAATGACATTGCCACTGCTATTAAGTAATTTAACAGTCCAACCTGCTAAGTCCTCTTCACCATTATCAGCACCTGCATCTTGACCATTGATATCACGGTCATGGAAGATGTTAACTGTGATAGAACCTTCAGCAACTTGCCATACTGTTGTCGTATTAGCAGAAGTTAAACCTTCTTGGCTGTCAGCTAATAATAATTTTTGTCTTTCTAAATCAAGTGCATGGAAAATAACACCTGCTGGTAATGTATAGCTTGCTGTCGCTTCAATAGTAGCTGTGCCAGCACCGCTTGCTGCAACTGTAAATGTAGCTTCACCAAACTCATCAGTGGTAACAGTTGTTGTATTTAATGCACCAAAGTCTGTTGATAATGTGACTTCTTCACCTGCAACAGGTTGACCACCACGCGTTGCTGATACAGTGTAAGTTACCGTTTCACCTTCATACGTTACAACAGTATTAGTAGAAACGCTTAAGTGAAGAGGTTCTTCATAGTTAGAGCAGTCAGCATTTGCTAATACATCAGCAACGATTGCATCTTTACGGTTAGCTACACTGATTGGTGTTGAAGCATTAAAACCATCTGCTAAAAACCAAACAGCCGCTTGACGTGCAGCCGCTTCAGTAGAAGTCAACCCACTAAACTCAGCTGGATAGTTGTTTACCAAATATTTTAAGCTACAACTCATTTCTTCTTTACTAGTGTTGTAAGTTGTACCAACAGATGTAGGATGTTGTAAGTCAGTACAATAAGTGCCAGCTGTGCTGATTAAGTTACCATCATCATCATAAAGGCCTAATTTAATAACGCCAGCCCAACCTACATTGTACGGTTCGCCATGTAACGTACCAGATACCGCTTGTCCTGCTGCTACACCGATTAGTTTTCCATTATACTCACCAGCTGCATCGCTAGAAGCTGTACCACCAGCGACCAGAGATGCTTGAGAAGCACCTGAGAAGCCTAAAGTAAAAAGAGCTGCTACGATAGAGGCTCTAAGTTTAGAATTAACGCGAGACATGTTACGCTCCTTGGTTAAACTGTGTAAATCCTGAAATCGCTAATTTTATAGGTAGGCTAAAAATTGAGGCGAACTTAGCAAGTTTTAATTGCTAGTTACACAGAGATAATTTTATTTCAAAACAATAGAATGAAAATAACTGTGGTAATTCTAGCTTGTTTTTAAACAATTTTCTAGCCTAACTTACATAAATAGATAGACGGAAAAATGGCACAAATGCTGTTTTTTGCTGTGCCAAATAAATCAAAAAATTCGTTAGTTATATTATATAATTCTTCTTTGCTTATATTTATAACTTAAACTATAAGTTTTGTTAACTCCTATCCTTGATAATAGGTCTTAAATCATAGATAGCAGGCGTTGCTTGCTTTAATATAGAAATACGACAAAAATATGACAAGATAACAAAACCTTACAATTAGAGCATGTTTTATTTGTATAGTAAATTTAGCTAGTTAAATGGTTTTGATTCGCTATGCTACTTTTAATAGTTAAAAATGCTTCATTAATTTAATCACATAAAGATAAAAAAATTATAATAAGGTTAAATTTGGTTTATCTTCAATCTATCCCACACAAAATACATGCAATAACAATACCTATTTATATCAGAACTATATAAAATACATGGCACAAAATATATTGGCATTTTTTATTAATTCAATGTCTTTTCAAGGTAGCCTTGTGGTTGGGGTTTCATGCGGATGAGTAGGTGAAAGTGGCTGCACATGAGGCATAGGTTTCAGCGATGGGGTAAATGTAGTGAGTATAGAGTTTGTATGATGCGCCTCAGCTCAGCAAGCAGAGCTTGTAGGACAGGCATTCCCAAATAGAAAGGCTGTAAAAGAGCTGCAAAATTTGGGAACGAGCCAATGATTAACCTAGTAGCTTTTGCTTAATAGCCTGAATCTCGCTAACAGCATTGGTAACATTTTGTATAAAACTAAGAGCATTTTCTAATGTTGTTTTATCTCGTTTAGCTTGCGGCTTACTTGATTGTTCTGAAATAGCATTAAGTCCCTGTTGAGCGGCATTACGACTAAACTCATTTTCAATATTTTGAATTTTTTCTGCTAAAACATTGAGCAAAACTTCTAAGCTTCGGTTGTCTGGCTCTGTATTTTGATTTTTAATAGTCTGCTTTACATGATCTCCAGTATTTATATTTGCTCCAGCAACATTGCCACTAATATTTATTGAGCGGTCTTTATAACGTTCAGCAGAAGTAGTAGGACGAGGACGAGTTGTCTTTTTCTCTTTTTTATCAGTCATAAAAATATTCTCCTAAGAAATTATTTAAACCAATAATACAAACAAACAGCAATAATGAAAATAACAAAAAAAATAGCTGTCGTAAAAATACCTTTATAACCAAATGATAGAGTTTTAGCTTTTTTATCGTTTAATTTTCTATTTGTTTGATTCGCTTCTTCAAATGTTTCAGCAAAACCCTGATGAATATCATGTAAATCATTTTTAAAGAAATCAAAAACACCTCTATCAAGTGGCATTTTCTGTAAATCACTTACTTCGATAACTCTAAACATCAGCCACCAAGACACACATGAGGCAATCAATAAACCAGATGAGCTAATCAAGACAATCCAAGCATATAAACTTTCAGGTGGAATAATTTCTTCCGCTAACCATCTCAAAATAAACCCAAACAAACCAATAAAAATACTCAAAACTGACAAAAGTTTAAACGCTTTATCATCAATACGGTTATAACGTTTCAATTCCTCGTCATAAACATCTTTTGCATATTGATACAAAGCAGCCGCTTTCTCTGCATCATCATTTTTTGTTTCATCATTCATCAGCTAACTTCTCCAACCGCTTCAACTCCTCCAAGGCCCCCAAATCAGTAAAAAACGCTTTTGCCTTCTCAACATGCTGCTGCCGTAACGCTGGATTATCCTCCAAATGACGCGCAATCTCATAATGTGCCAAACCACACTCATATGGCATTTTTAACCGCATTGCCTCATCAAGCCCCATCTTCCACGCATGATGTGCCTGCCGCGATTTCCCCTGCAACCACAAATACAAACCCTGCCACAAATACGCTCGAGGTTGTGCCACAGGATACACATTTGCATACGCCTGCAACTGCTGACACGCCCGCCGCGACAACTTAGCAAATGCAAACCGCTCTTTTGACAATAATTTTTCCTGAAACGTTAATTGCGGATTCTGCTCTAAATACTTCTCCCATTGCGTCAAATACACCACCGCCACACTAGAATACGCCTCAAACAACTCCACACTCGGCATTTCAACTTTTTCAATTAAATGCGCGGTCTTGGTCGCCATTTGTACCGCTTGCTTGGGTAAACCCTGCTGCATATACACCAAACCCAACAAGCCACACACCTGCACCGCTTCTGGATGTAACAACAACTCACTGGGCAACGCCTGAATCGCTTTCAAACACTGCACTGCCGCTTCCGTCTCACCCAAACGCAACGCACACAAACCTTGCTGACACAAACCCCAGACCTGCGCTTGAATATCATTGCGCTGAGTTGCCATCATGTAAATCATCTGGGCTTTTTTCAAACTCTCGCGTACATCACCTTGAAAATAATGCATTTGTGTGAGAATATTTAAACTTTCCATCTGTCGACGCGTATCACCCAAATACTCAGCACTTTTCAACGCTTGCATCACCCGCGAATCACCCAGCTGCCATCGCCCATAACCCACGTCATACAAACCCGCCAACATAAACACCCAACTCGAGGCTTTTAAATCGCCCTGTTGTTTCGCCAAATCCAAGGCTTTTTGTGTAAAATCATCCGCTTGAGTAAGCTTATGCCGCATTGCCATCGCCAAACCCATTTGTGCATAACTACGGGCTAAAATCCCTTGATTGCCTTGCTCAGGCAACGATTCCGCCAAATTCAACGCCGCTACACTGGCATGAAAACACAACGGCGCGTGCTGCTGTAAGTACGCCAATTGCACCAAACGTTCATAAATCTGTGTTCCCAGCGAAATAAAATTATCTTTATCCTCTTGTTTGTGCAAATATTGTTGTGGTTTACGCTGATGCAATAATTGCTGCCACTGTTGCCGAGCTGTATGCCATTTCAATGCCCAAGGTTTATTTGGCGCAGGCAGTTTTAACACCTTCAACGCCACATGTAGCGCGTACTGACTTTCGCCCAATTTGCCCAAATACAAATACGCCGTACCTAGCAATAAATACCAATATGCCCGCCGAAATGGAGTCGCTTGCTCTGCATGTTTTTGGTCAAGTTCGATGGTTTGTAAGAAAAAATTGACCGCCTCAGTATTGGCATCATTATTTAAAGCTTGCTCTCCTGCTTTTTCATAATATTCAATGGCTTTGTCTGGCATTTCTGCATTTTCCCAATGATAAGCGAGTATATTGTAATAACCTTTTAAATCTGCTGCTTTTTCGTACCAACGTGCCATGGTTCGATGCAATTGTACTTTTTGAGTACGCAACAGGGCTGAATAGGCTGTGTCTTGAACTAATTCGTGCTTGAATTGTAAGTAGTGTTTGTTGTCAGTGGTGCGTAAAAAATCATTGTTTTTCAATCGGTCAAGGGCTTGATGCAATCCTTCGCGCTTGGTAATCAAACCGTATAATTTGCCTAATAATTTCAAATGGATTTCGCGCCCAATCACGCTAGCGGCTTTTAACACTACTTGTTGCGCATCGGTCATGACTTGGAAATACGCACTTAAGGCATGATTAAGTTGAGTCGGACAAGCCATTTCCTGCAACGGCATTAAAATTTCCACTGACCCATTAATATGCCGAATCACACCCGAATCCTGCAACCAATGCAATAAAATTTCTGAAAATAACGGATTGCCTGCGGTTTTGTGCTGGATAAATTCCACTAATTCGCTGGGTAACTCGGTGACATTAAAGCGTTGTGCCAATAAAAAATGGGTTTCATCGATTTCCAAACCCGATAAATGCACCGAATGAAAGTGCGCATGAGTTTCCAATTGCGGCAAAGACAAACCGACAGGACGAGTGGCAAGCACAATGAGTAACGGTTGTACCCGCCGCACCACTCTTTGTAACAACAAACGCGAACAGGAATCCAACCAATGTAAATTCTCGAAAATAAAAACATAACGCCGACTGCTATGCTTAACCAAATCTTGTAACAACGCAACTACAAGGGCATGAGTATTATCAATGCGCACTTGTCCCCTCATTTGGTCGGTCAAACGGTTTTCGGGCAATTGCAACGGCAACAGATGATTTAATAACGGAAAACGCGCTGCCAATGCAGGAATATTTTGAATGCGGCGTAACATTTCGCTACATTGTTTGGCGGAGTTCAAGCCTGCAAATTCTTGATTTAAGATTTGGGTGAACAAGCTTCGCCACACGTAATATAAGGTGTTTTGCTCGCGTTGTTCGGCGTGACAGGTCAAGCACACGATGCTGGTTAAATGTTGGCGATGGGTTGGGGTGTAATAAAATTGTGCCGATTGGGCTTGTTGAATCAGGTCTTCGATTAAGCGGGTTTTGCCGATGCCTGCCTCGCCTTCGATTAACACCACTGAACCTTGGGCTTGTTGATGCAATAAAGTAAGTTGTTCGGATAATACGTGCCGCGCCTCTCGCCTGCCAATCATGTTTGCGCCGCTCAGTGGGCTATATAATGGTAGGGGTTCAGGGCTTAAATGGGTGACAGGTGGTAAGTATTCGTATTCAATCAAGTTTTGTGTGGTTTGATAAATCGAGTCATCGCATAAAATTTTATTTTCCGCCACCAAGCTTAAGCCCAACGCTAATTGCATCGGCAGTCCTATCACATCAAAATGACGACATTTGGCATTGCCACGATGTCCGCAAAAGACCTGTCCCGCACTGAGCCCGATTTGATAATTAATATGCTGTTCAGTTAATAAAGTTTGTAATGCTTGGGCTGTTTGAATTGCACGTAAACTGTTTAAACTATCGGATTGCGCAAACCCCCAACCTGTGATTAATAATGTGCCCGTGCCGTGCTGCATGAACTCAATTAAACTACCTTGGTAATGATTGATAATCGATTGAAATTCATACACTAAATCTTGCAACTGCATCAAAATATCAGATTGATTGTAGTCTATACTAGGCAAATTCAAACATAGCAAACTGACTTCGCATTGTGTCCATTGTTGGGCGAGTTCCATTTGTGCCAACACCACGGGCGACACGTAACGTTTTAATAATTGTTCGGATTCAGGTGGCAAGGTCACGCTGGGTAAATGGCGTGGTTTCAGCGGGCGTGAGAGTTTTTCTAATTGAATGAAATCCGCATTAAAATCTTGGCCTTTGGCGTAATTGCGTAACAAGCTCCACGTTTCTTTTGCAATTAAAACCTTATTAGTCTCTTGTGGAATATAAAGCTGTTGTACCATCGGACTGGCAACGATGAATTCCCAATATTCCTCCGCACCACCGACGGTTGCAACCCATAACGTATCCGCCGCCAATCGAATGTGTAGTTGTATCTCAGTATCGGTTTGCCATTCTTGCAACGCCAAAGCACAAGCTGCAGCACGTCGGGTCACAGTTGATAAATCTTTGCCTGATACATCCACCGTCCACACTGCCAGCATCGTATCACCAAACAATTTAACCACTTCACCACCGTGATCACTAAGTAAATCAATCAGTTGCTCAAAATAGTGATTCAGTTGCTGTGCGTGCTGACTAAAGCCAATGGTTTCAACCATCAACAAGGCGGATTCATAACGTTTTGCCGTAGGCGCGGGCGGTTGCTCAGGGTTGTGAGCATGGTGACGTTGCACAAGTGCAGGTGTGTAACTTATGAGAGTTTCTAAGGTGGACATTGCACTGACAGGAGGTTACTTGAGACGCAATATCTACATCATAACATGTTGTCAGGTTTTTGGAATAAACATCTATTTAAAGAACAGGTCACCCTTTGGTAAGTCTGGCCGGTTATAGCTATTTTTAAATGACTACTCTTTATCATCTAAATTGCCTATATATCCCATTTTACTCTCAAGTTTGTCCTAGCTATTATCACAAATTGACATCTTTTCTTAGATTTCAAATGGGTTTTATATAAGGTTATTGTGCTACAACAAAGTCACTCCTACAAAACTTCTAGGAACGATATAAACCAAAATAACTTGATTATGCCTCAGCACTTTGTACAGCATTTAATTTTTGGTATTTCCTCATTACATAGTGAGTGATAGAAAAGAACAAAAATATGACAGTTATTGAGAAATACACAATAAAAATAGGAATCCAGCCACCGCCAAAGCCTGCATAAAAGTGAGCAAAGTTTGATTCTAAAGCAAGATGATGTGCTGCATTTTCAGGCATAAACTGCACTAAGATTGCAAAAGAAAAAATCATTGTTGCTGTCAGTATCAAAATAACGGATATTGGTTTTAATACAGTTTGTTTCCAGTTCGGTATTTGGTTAATACAATACAAAAGAGCATAGGGTATTAAGTAAAAGAATAAAATATACTCGATTCTAATTTCCCTTACTCTTGCAAAAAGCCAAACGACAAGAATGACACAAAGCATGACAGGCAAAAATGACTTGTTGAGGGCTTGTATGAAAAAGTCATCTGGAGCAGTTGACTTTCTGGCTGACAAGTATCCTAAAATACCGAGTAGCCAAACAGGGCCAAAAACTAAAAACAAGAAAAGTAGTGATTCCATGGGATAAATATAGTTATGGGCTGAACCCTCTAACGGATCATAATGACCCGGCCACATTAATCTATAAGCAGCATAAGCCATTACAACTATAAAGCTGATAGAAACCCGCTTGAGTAATGAAATATTTTGCATAAGCATCAAAGGAGCAAGACTAATAAGGTTCGTCTCTCTACAAAATATACTTACTATCATAATTAATACAAAGTACTGATATTTTTCTTTAGCAAGGGCAATAAGGCTTAAGGCAATCAGTGTGTAGCTAAGAAAATCATTAGGACTGCCATGTACTGGAAATTTGAATGCAAATAATACGGGTGGTAGTAAAGCCGCAACAAAGACAGATACATAAAAAAGCCTTTGTCGTTGTGGTATAAGCTGCGTATTATGACGCGTCATTATAAGTGTGAGAAGTTCGCCAGCTGTGAATAAAAACAAAAAAAGACTGATCGTTACCCATAGCATATACGAGAAATAAAATGCATCTAAATCATTGAAACCTATATCTTGAAAAACAAAAAATGTCCCTATGGTCAATGCTCTTCCAAGTAAACGATATTTTGCAGGCACTTGTTCTTCAGAGATTCTTTTGGGTATCCAAACCCCAGGTGAGTGCCACTCTTCAGCACCGAGCTCAAATGAAAAAGCCGCTTTATTACTGATAAATGAAGCATCAATATTAAAGGGTTGATTTCCAAGGTATACAAAATAATTAAACAATATAACCAATAGAGTTAGTAATAATACAACTCCAGACTTTTTTACTAATGACATAAACAACCTTTACGGTAATACAAAAGTTAAGATAATTATAACTCTTATGAAAACCCAGATAAAATCTGAATAGAAGTTAAATTTAATATTATTTTTGGCTTATTATATGTTGACTTAAAGAGGTAGAGAGTTGATTTTATAAAATACACAGTCTCTTATATTGAATTTAGGTCTGCGTCATAACCTAACTCGATGGTTAGATGATGTTAAATATGATGACATGAACAGTGCTTCAAATTTAGTATAAGCAAATCGATTGTTTAAAATGATACGACTAAAATATGTAAGTTATCTACTTTGAATAGTTCTGATGATTTAAACCATTCTATTTCTTGAGGCTGCTTTTTAACATTTTTACAGCCTCTCTAGTAGCTTGAAAATATTAAACTTGTTCCACTTCTTCACTTAGCACTTAAACCATTTCTGCAACAGCTACTAATATGGTAGATGATATGTCTGATTAAGCTTCATCACCTTCAATCCATTGCTTCATAACCGAGCGCAATTGTGGCAACATCCGTGCAGTACATACTTTAATACCTAAATCCTTCGCACGTTGCATATCCCAATTGGATAATGGATGATAACTGACTAACATTGCTTTGGAGTGAAGCCCGCCGAACAAACTTTTTAGCGTATCCAGTTTGTACAAAATTTCGCTACCGGGGCTATCAGGATTTTCACCATGAGCATGAAAGCGTTTGGTTTTACATTCAATAATATATAAATGATTATTGGCTAAGAAAGTCACGTCCATCTCGTTTTTAACCACACGCCCCGTATCATCACGACCTACTTCAACACTACAACCCACATCTTGGATTTCTGGAATATCTTTGCGCAAGCCGTAAGCAACACTAAATGTATGATTTTCAAGCCAACCACCATTTACAAAAAAGCGAGCTTCTTCATCAGGGAATTGTAAACATTGATAACGATATTCTAAAACCCCTTCCGCTTGCATTCGTTGAATTAAGGCCTGTAATTCATGCCAATTTTCTTGACTGGCAGAGAGTTTAGGCGATTGTAAAGTCTGTTCTGCTTGTTGCGCTAACCAATTAAGGGCGGCTAATGGTTTTGCTAATTGCTCTGCATGTGCAACCAGCTCATCCGTCAGTTTACGTAAATTTTTTGGCACACCGCGTTTTGCACCTTGGCTTAATACTGGCGCACCATGAGCATGTAAAAATGCAGGTAATTTAATGCGATCTGCACAATTGATAGTAGGTAAACCACGTTTATGCATCCAAATCACATCATCAGTGTGTGGGTGAACATAAAAAATCGGTTTGCTAAATTCGGTGAAAATTTCATAAGCCACCATGCTCATTGGCCGTGTGCCACCACTTGCATTAAGCGCAATATCATCTGCTTCACGTTCAATCAATAACTCTAGCATTCGATCACGAATTTGCTCAATATCCCACGCATCTTGTAATGGCCAGCGTGACACTTGAATACCTGCAGTTTTTAATACTGTTTCTAAATCTTCGGCTCTTTGTGTCTGCTCAGTGGCATAAACTAAGATGACTTCTTTTGGGGCAAGTTGAGGGTCTAATGCGGGCGTGATGTTGGCAGTTGCAGTATTGTAAACCAGACAAATATGAACTTGTGGCTTAAGCATAAAATTGGCCTTTTATGAAACGAATGATAATGTGTTCAATAACAAAACTATGTTTGATATATAAATACAGAACTCAATAGATTTGCATATTGGTGATAAAAATCAAGGTAGGATAATTGTATTTAAGATATGCTTGATGTGGAATACGTTTTTAAGTGGCTGAAAAAATAAATGATCTGACTTTTCACACACGATTGTTTTACAAAAATTATTTTAACAATACATCAATGATGTAAATCCCCCAGCATTAACTGGAGGAATCTAATTAATTAGTGACGGATACCCGGAATACTTAAAATACGGCCATTATTTTTAGCCATTAAATACATTTCAATATCACCATATTCCGCTGCATCTGGTTCTAATTCATTCGCACGAATCGCAACGCCACACCATTGGAAACGTTTACGAATATCCCAGATTTCACCACGGCTAGTACGATAAGTTGGGAAGTGATCCATCATACCGACGAAACCACCTAAGTACTGACCACGAATCCATTTGTTTGCGCTGGCTTCATGACAATCAACACAAGCAAAGTTTAATTGGCCAATCTTACGCTCCATTAACTCTTCACCGCGACGAATCGCTAACTGTGTATTGCGATCACTTTTATCAATCGCAATTGGACGACCATTGGCTAAATAACGTAAATAAACTGCCATGGATAAGTTTTCTTCAGATTGTGCTAAGTATTCAGCACCTGTTGTTGCACGGGCATGACGAGTGATAAATTCTTCAATACCAATCACTTTATTCATGCGTGTTTCAACTTTAGGCATGTTGGTTGCCCATGTTGCAAACTCAACATCTGGATGTTCATGGCAAGATTTACAAGATTTACCTGTTGACCCTTCTGTTTCGTATAATTCCTTGGCTAAATCCACATTCATCATTGCAGGATTGACAAATTCATCAAGGTTTTCGCGGGTTTCAACAGGTACAGCACGCGTATCAGGATTTTCCTGTGTATTTTCAAACTTAACAGGTTTACTCAATGTTTTTAAATATGCAACGATGTGTTTAATTTCATCTTTGCTAAAAATACCATGTGCACCCCAAGGTGGCATCACGGTTGATGGGTTAAACATGCGCGGATCATAAATGTAATTGAATAAGTATTCATCATCACGACCCCAAACACCAATAGTTGAAATATTAATACCGACATTTCCTGGTAATGATGCGTCAGGCAAAATGTGACAAGCGTAACAGCTACCACCACGCTTGCGATCTGCCACTAAGGCTTTACCTTTAGCAGGGTCACCCACAATCACATCACTTTCATCATCATTGATAATAATATCTGAGTCTGAAGTTGTAGATTTATCTAATTTCTGCATAAAAGAAACAGGTGGGGATACAGCTTGGCGCAAAGTACTAAAGTTAGACCAATCGGTGGGTTTCCAACCTGAATAGCGATCCCAAGGGGTTTTATAACTAGGTTGTTCCATTTCTAACGGTACATCTCTGGACATCTCTGATGCTTGTGCACCGAAACAGAATGAGCTTAACGCTATGACGAGCGCAGTTTTAGTAAAAACGTGTCTCATTAATATCCTCCATCGTTGTTATATAAGCGTAGGCAAATAAGATAGTAAATTTTTTTGTAGGTCGATGGCAAGTCTTAATTGCTATTTAGTTGAACTTTTTAAGATTATTTTTCAAATATAAACCTTATCAATCGAATCATAATATTTATGAATATAAACACATGTTAATTTTCTTATTTTCTATTTTAAATAAACTATAAATTGAGCGGATATTGCAGTGCAATAAATCAGTAATAATCCGTTTTAATATATCGATTAAGTCAAATACTGAAAAAGTGCTATGAAAAATAGATGTTTTTATAAAGTGAATAGAGATGAATATGAGGGTGTATCAGTATTTTGAAAGGGCAAAAAGGGGATAGGAGCACGTTACTTCACTAAGTTTCGTACTCCTAAAATCATTATTTTTTAATACTATTTAGTCGTCGTCTTTAATACCTAGTTCATTTTTGAAATTGGCTGAAATCTTATTCACTAAATCACGGGTTTTCTCGCCATTAGGGCCTACTACTACAAAAAATGCCATATCTTTATCATCAACACAACCAATCACTGCCTTATACTCGCCTTTACTACCCCACGCAGAATCTTCGCCGTAATCTGAGTTTTTAAATTTATTAAACCACAATACGCTTTCAGCTACTTTAAGGCATTGAATTTGACCTACATTCATTGAACTCCATGAAGTGGAAATTAGCGCATCTGCCGCTTGAACTTGAGACCAGCTTGCCATCAAGAAAAAGGTGACTAAAGTTAAAAATCGCATTGTTTTCTCCTAACTGTGCTATCAATGTAAAATCTAATAAAATACTAAGCCTCTCCCTTTAGACAGTCAAGTAAGGCTAAGTACCTCATTTTCAATCAAGCGAATTTGTAGCCAATAAAAATTGACTTGCATAAAAATAGGAGTGCTATACTTTGGTATTAAACAGTAATACAAGTAGTTTCAGAGAGTTAACTATGAAGAAATTACAGTTATTTCGACAGCATGGTGCGGCATTATTGTTGATGTTACTTACATTGTTGTTAGCAGTGACAACAGTGGTGTTGAGTGCACTCAATGATCGCCAAGATTATCAGTTAAACCAAAAGCAACAAACACAACGTGCATTACAGCAAGCTAAACAAGCACTTATCGGTTATGCAGCTAGTTATGATTTGGATCACACTAATTTTATTCCAGGCTACTTACCTTGTCCTGATGTGACAGGTGATGGTAGTGCTAACCCTCCATGTGCAAACCAAGATGAAACAGTACTAGGACGATTTCCTTGGCGTACTTTAGGGTTGCCTCCATTACGTGATGGTAGTGGAGAATGCTTATGGTATGCCGTTTCAGGTAGCTTTAAAAATAATCCAAAAACGCAAGCAACTACAATTACTAGCAATACAGATGGTGACATTATTATTCAAGGTGTAGATGACAATATTTTACATGGTAAGACTGCCCTAAATCGTGCTATCGCAGTCGTTTTTGCACCAAATAAGCCATTATCAGGTCAAACACGAGGTGGAAGTGGGCTTAAAACAGATTGTGGTTATGAGAGTCAGCCCAGTGCTGCAGCCAACCAAGCTAACAATTACTTAGAAGGACTCAGCGATGTCAATAATGCAACAGGCAGTACAACATTAAGTCATCATGATATTACAATGGGCCGCTTTTTTAGTGATACAGTAGGGGATGATAAATATCCCACATTTATGAAAGCAGCAACTACTTATGATAAAAGTACTGGAGAAGAAATCTTTAATGACACATTAGCTGTTATCAGTCCTGAAGATTTTGCACCTGTTTTTAAATTGATGGACTACCGAGTTGTTTCTAAAGCAGTAGGGTGCTTAGAAAAATATTATCAAGATAATAAAGCCAATTTTTTTAAAAATTATAGTACACCAATTGGTGAGGCGGCAAATCCACATATAGGTACTTATCAAGCTGATACCAATATTAAAGCAGAAATTGAGTTATATGTCAGTGAGAGAAAATCAAACTGTAAATATAACAACTGCAATGGTGGTTGTGATGCAATAAAAGAGGCTGTGTGTGAGGATCAAGAAGATACATGTAAAACACAGTGCTTAGCAGATCATCCAAATGACATAAGTGGAGTAATTACTTGCACGGATCAATGTACTGTTGATAAATCTAGTTGTATGAATAACTGTAGTGTTGCCAGAGATGTATGCGAATCAAACTGTGAATCTGATACTAAAATACAAAACTATTATAATACAGCTATTGATATTTCCGTGAGTTACCCTTGGGCTGTTAAGCTTGATGATCATACCTTTAAAGAAGAATCTGAAATGCGTTTTGGTCGCATACCTAGTGTATTACTAAAAGATAAAGATGACGAAGGCAATATAACTACATTTCCTTTAGCAATATCTCATGGCGTAAATAAAGACATGTCAAAAACTTGGTTAGGGGATTGTTTTGACGAAACTAAACCGAGTTGGAGATGGTGGGAAGAATGGAAAGATCATATTTTTTATGCGCTTGATGATGAATATGATGTTTCTCAATCCTCGGTGACACAAATCTGGATTAGAACAGAGCATGGTGCAAGTGTAACAGGCACAGGGGCAAATAGAGTGTGGGCACTAAATGATCGTGATGCTTTCGTTGATCGAAAAAAAGCTCGAACTGAAGCAACTATTGCCAAGCTAACTGATCCAAGTGAATATACTGGATGGGAAAAAGGGAGTGTTCCACCTGATTTAGCTAACCCTACTGACTTAAAGCTATCAGGCATTAACCGTAGCTTTATTGTCATTTCAGCAGGTCGTCGGTTAGATCTGAATCAAAGCAGTAAAGATTATCCTGAGTTTACTCAGGTTCGGAATAAAGAAGAGCATTGTGAGCGTTATTCTTCTTTATGCTCTACTTGTGATGATCCACCAAGCACTGTTTATAATCAAGATTGCTATAAGAGTCGTATTGATAATTATTTAGAAGGTGATGCATATGACCTTACATCAAGAAAAGTAGTTAATAATTCGATGGTTGGGGGTAATATACCGCTTGATTATAATACCCAAAAAGTAGTAACTGTCCCTAGTGCAGATTCTACAGTCCCAGCTGATATAGAATTTATACAAGAAGATATAAATATGTATTTTTTTACTGATTTTGCCTGCCATTCAACTAGTTCTTGCAAAAAGATGTATAAGGATAATTATTAATGACGCATTTTCGCGGCTTTACACTATTAGAAATGACGATGGTGTTACTAATTGTTGGACTGCTCACCAGTAGCTTGTTAATGCCAATCAACACCCAACTGCAATTACGCCGTGTTTCAGAGACAGAAAAGAAATTGGATCAAATTAAATTGGCAATTATTTCCTATATTGTTGTAGAACAAACTTTGCCTTGCCCCGATAGTGATGATGATGGGTTTGAAGATATTGATGGCAGTGATTGTGATAGCCGTGAAGGGACATTGCCATGGCGATCTTTGGGGTTACGTTCAGGGCAGATGGATGGTTGGGGCAGTGCTTTTGCTTATGCCATTGCAACGGGTGATTATCAAAATAAAACCGATAGCAGTAAATACATTACAATGAGTAATCTAAAAAAGCCCACAGGATTAGAGATTGCATTAGATACGGGCAACAATATCAAAGATATGGCGTTAGCTGTCATCTATTCATTGGGAGCAGATAAAACAGCATATAATGAAAATGCTAATGGCGATAAAGTGTATAAATATGATGATTATGTCGAAGATATATATGACGACCACCTTATTTGGCTATCTCGTTATGAAATGGTCGGTTATGTGGAAGGGTATAGTTTTTAACGACCATGGTTTTCTTTTAAAATGATGCAGGACTGGCCATCCTAGATTTTTAAAATGATTAATATTTAAAACTCAAAAGGACTGCCAGCCCTAATATATAAGCCAAAATTCGCTATAGGTTGTATGAAGAAAATGTTCATTATTCAAAAGAGTAGTGAACGTCTTAAGGCATCAATTAGATAAACCTAGTCTCGGATATATTTATAACGATATGGCTTATAGTGATGCTTTTCTAATTGCTCATGCGTGTAAGTTTTATGAATCACTTTCCATAATCCACCAGCCGCAGCCGATTCATAAACAGCAATTTCACCATCTTCATGACGACCAGCAAACAACCGAACATGACTGCCTGCATGGTTTAAAATATCCCCTTTCTTCAATTCATCCCAACCGATTGGTACGGATATATCAGCTAAATTTCGTGTACTGTGTTTATGCTTTAACTGCCATGCACTAGACACAAACCCAGAACAATCCACCCCTACCGCTGTGCTATTACCGCCCGATTTCTTCGTATTTCTGTCACCTGCTTTTTTCCCAGCTTCTAATCCGCTTAAAAATGCATCAATTGAATGGAATCCACCCCATTGATAAGGCATACCAGTGTATGTACCTGTTTTAGTAACGGGTGTGATAACGCTGCCTGTTGTACTAATATGCTTATCAGTCACATCGAATGAAAGGTGAAGATATTGTTTCGCTATTTTGATGACTTCATCTCTTGTAATCCCTTCACGGTCAGAAGCATGAAGTACAGGTTTTTTGGTGCTAGGTGCTTCAGATGGCGCAATATCATCAGGGGTTTGCTCTTTGAGGTTGAATAGAGACTTATATTTTATCTTGCTGTTGCTATATGGAGAGGTGTTGGCAATAATTTTTGCTAAAACAAGACTTTTTTTAGAAGGAATCATTTGAATGATGCCACCAGATGGATCAACAGCAAATTCTGTTAGCATATATGCGTAAGGGCTATGCAATAACTTCATTGTAGCAACAAGATTGCCTGCTGCATCATATTGATATAAATGTCGTTCTATATTATTGCCAGATGTCTCTACATGCTCTTCCACAATAAAGTAAATATTATTGTTATTATCCATACCTAAAGGATTCACACTGAGAATAGAATTGCCTTGTTGCACATTAATTGAAGTATAATAACTTGTCCTGCCTGTTGTAACTTGAATGAGCCATTGTAAGGGTGTTTTTTTAGCTAAAGTCAGTTGGTGAGTATCAGATATAAAAGATGAAAACGTTAACTCCTTCATTTTTTTCAATTGATTACCTTCCAAGGAATAGACACTGCCACTAAATACTTCAACTTGAACTTGTAAAGTAGTGCAAACAATGCCAACGGGCAGTAAAGATGCAGGAAAAACAATGGCTTTGTGAATATGCCCTCGATTGTCATAAACCACAATTCTGTCATGGAATAAAACATGAAGTAGTTTGTGCGAATCTAAGCAAAAATCTAATGCTTCAAGTTCTGAATTTAACAAAGTGGATGAAAAATAGTTGCTATTTGGGTGGAAAGATAAAATTCTATGGTTTCCATCATCTAATAAATAGATAAGCTCTTCGTCTACTTCTATACTTAATGGGCCTTCATTATGGGCGGGTAGTTTCTCAAGTGCTACGGATTGCGTTCCATTCCCCCAACTTAAAGAAATGAGACTATCAACACCAAATGAGGTAAGTGCCGTAGCAGGATTTGAAAAAATCAAAAGATTCAGCAAAGCAAAATAACAAAGTAACGTGTGTTTTCCTTTTAATTTCACACTGATACTCCTTTTCAAGTTGAAACTTTTCATTCTAGCATCATCTGTTTTTACCGTCCATGCAAAATTAAAATACCATTATTATATTAAATAAGTCTAAATAAAAATTAAAAAAATGTTAATTTTACATCAAACGAATACCGCCTTAACAACTGAAACCATATCGCTTAAATATTTCAATCATGCCAATAAAAAACGCCCACCATTCAACAGAACAGTGAGCGTTTATATTTACTTAGGCAATTAACCTAAACTGACAATTACTCTACATTGGCTTGGTAAACCGTCGTTGTGCCACTAATTTCACTTGCAACAACTAATAATGGTTGACCATTTGGACTATCATCAGCAGAAATAAATACCATGCCTTCTGGACCAATATCTATATCGTTACGTTCATAAGTTAAGAATTCCACCGCTTGAGGACTCGTGATGTCATACACCATAATCCCGTTAGTTCGCTCTAAACCAACAAACGCGTAAGTTGTGCCATTGATTGTACCGACTGTTAACGCTTCTGGCTCTGCCCCTTTATCATCACTGCGACTGTCTTCATCGTTGAAATCTAAACCTAACAACTGCGAAGTCACTAATGAAATTTGGTTTGCACTATCAAATACTAACTGGCCTTGTGCATTCCAAATCGAGAATGAACGACCGCCATAAGCATATAATTCTTCAAACTCGCCGTCACCGTCAGTATCACCTAAAGTCGTCGTAATTTTTAAACGACCTAAGTTGCTGTCTTGCTGTAAATCAGCTGCATTTGGGAATACTGCTGGGTCTAAAACAATATCTGCGATACGTGCTTCTTCACTGAAACCATCATAATCACGGCCATCACCTTCGTTTGCAGTCACAACATACGTTTGACCATCCGCTGCAGTGTATGCCGCAATCGAATCAGGTTGATACATACCTTTCACAGGCACAGGGCGAATATTCACCGCATCATCTTTATCACTGGTATCAATCGCATTTTCAGGCAAGCTATAATCTTTAAAGCCAAATCCTGCAACATCAAAAATAGTTTGGCTTTCAATATCAACGATGGCCAACGCATTGTTTTCTTGTAAGCTTACAAACGCCGTCTTAGAATCCGCAGAAACTGCAATATATTCAGGCTCTAAGTCGCGTGAAACATTGGCATTTAAACCAAAAATACGTACACCTTCGCTTTGCAATTCAGCTTGACGTGCATCAAATGCATTGAAGTTTAATTGCACTGAACCCAATGTTGTTGGTTCGCCAAACGCATCCGCCGTACTTAACTGACCAAATACATCGATAATCGTGATTGAACCTTCTGGATCAACTGTATAATCGTCATTAGGCTCGCCTTCATTCGCTACGATCACTTTACGACCATCTGGGGTGAATTTCACCATATCAGGCAATGCACCCGCTGGCGCAGTGGCTAATAAATTCAAAGTATTCGCATCGAAAAATACCACTTTGCCCGCATCTTGTTTGACATCTGCTTCAACTGCAATCGCGACAATACCATTTTTCACACTTACACTATTAGCAACGCCACCTAAAGCAGACGCATTTAACATCCCAATTTGTGTTGGCTGAGCTGGATTGGTAATGTCTAGTACTTCAACCGCCACTTGGTTTGCATTGACTACGAATAAACGTTTTAACGTTGGGTCATAGCTGACAATTTCCGCCGCACTTTCATCAGAGACACCAGTGTCATAACGACCTAAGAAACTTAATGCGAATTGGCCTGTTGCGCTATCGCCTTTTGCAATGAATGTGACACCTGTTGATGCTGGCTTGTTGATTGTGCCAACTTCACGCACGTAGTTCACGAAAGATTCCGCATAATCAAAATAAGTATCAATGCCACCGCGTTGTTCTAAAACATTACCAAAAGTGGTGTAACCATCACGACCCGAAGCGATAAATGAGTTTGTACCGACACGATAAGTTTGATTTGGATTGATTGGCGCGAATTGACCGTTATCATCTTGCACTTGAACATTGCTAACACGTTGGTTAATCGGCTGATTCATATCGATTGTGTAACTGATACGCGCACCATAAGGGAATGAACCGCTTGAGCCACCATTATCTGCAAAGTTCGCTACCGCATCTTCAATCACTTGCTTAATTTCTGCACCTGTCATGTCTAACACATACAATGTATTGGAGAATGGCAACAATGTATAAGCTGTGCCGATGCTAATATCACCTGCTGGCACATCAATACGCACCCCACCTGCATTTTGCAATACTAAGTCAGGTTGATAATTATTTTTTTCTAACATGTAGAAGAAGGCTTCAGAAACCACTGGCGCGATGTAACTACCATTTGGTAATTCATTGGTTGGGATACGTGCATGTAATAAGTCTTCAGACGCTTGGCCAATCACTTCGCTGGATAAAGTTTCAACTTGATCTTGGTAAGATTCTAATGTTGCACTCGCTTGCACATCAGGTTCAACAATCGCTAAACGAGGATTGCTATTGATTTGAGCTACGATAGCCGCTTCAACCTCTGCACTTACAGGTACACGATCACCGTCAACATTTCTTTGTTGGAATGTATCGCCTAACAATAACGTTGCATCACCAAAGCAGTTTGTCACAATACCATTTTCATCAAAATCAACTTGTAACGAACCGACTGCATACGAATAATGCCATGCTTGAACCACACAAACAGGCTCATTACGCGGTGTGGTTAATCGAGTTGGATATGTGCCATCACTGTCTAAACCGATATCTCTGAAATCACCTAAAAAGCTGTGAGAATCACCACCGACAATCACGTCAACGCCCGCGACTTGTTTGGCTAAATCCATATCTTTTCCATAACCTTGGTGGGTCAATAATACAATTTTATCAATACCTTGTGCTTCTAAATCCGCAACCACTTGTTTCGCAGTTTCAATTTCATCACTGAAAATCACCCCGTCACTTGGAGAAGAACGGTTAGGCGTATCTGTTGTGTCTAAACCTACAATCGCCACTTTTTCGCCTGCCACATCTTTGATGATATAAGGTTTAATGTCCACGTCTCTTAAATCTGGACTGGCTGTAAAATCGATATTGGCGGCTAAAATAGGGAATTCAGCTTGCGCCACAAAATTCGCTAAGTTCGCATCACCATCGTCAAATTCATGATTTCCTAAAGCCATCGCATCAAAATTCACTTGATTCATCAATGTGACATCTGCTTCGCCTTTAAATAAGGTATAGAACAATGTGCCATTCATCGCATCACCCGCGTGCAATACCAATGGATTCACAACTTGATTGCGTAATTGCTTTAAACGTGCCGTCATACGTGGGAAGCCACCTAATTTAACCCGTGTTTCCACTCCGTTGAATTCGATGTCATAGTTTTCTTCATCTAAATGGCTGTGATGATCGTTAACGTGCAATACGGTCATGCTGAATGTTGTATCGCCTGTGACTGGCGGTTGTAAGCTTGCGTCAGCGTCTTCGACTAAAGGAATTAACGTGACTTCAGTTTTCGCGCCTGCAATACCAAAATCGTTGTCGTTGATTAATACGATGTAATTATCTAGTAATGCGATACCTTCGACTTTGCTGCTTAAGTTTGGTAAGTGCAGTGCAGAATCAAATAAGTCTTGTTTTTCTAACGCAAGCGCATTGACATCCGATAATTCAAAAGAAGGTGTGGTTGCAACATCGTCCCATTCTGTACCTAAAATATTTTGACCTGTAGATAAATCAACGATGAATAATTTAGTTTGTTTGGTGACACGTTCTAAAATCACTAATACATCTGTGTCTAAAGCCAACATTTCACTGATTTTGACACTATTTTGGCTGGTTTTGTTGTCTAATGGGAAGTCAGCAACATCATCGATCATGTAAGCATATTCTGCAACCATGTTGGTGATTTCACCGTTTTCTAAACCTAATTTGAATAAGCGCACATTGCGAGACGCTTTGTAAGCTGCTGTATCAGGGTTAGATAAAGGGCTTTGCATGATGAAGTATAAGAATTGCTCATCTGGACTCACCGCAATCGATTCCACACCACGGTTTAAAGGACGCTTTTGTAAAATCGCGGGTAATTTACCTGTAACAGGATAATCCGCTGCACTCAAATCACCTTCAACCCCAGCAGGCACAACACGTTCTAAAATCGTACCGTCAGCTGCAACGTGAATTAAGCTTGGCGCGTATTCTTCTGCTAACCAGAATGTGCCATTACTTAATTGTATTAATGCTTCTGTGTCTAAACCTTCTACATCATAAGCAACAAAATCACCTGCATTGCTGAAACTACCTTCAGTCGTCATCACTTCAAGCGGATTGCTTAAACCTGTAATTGGCGTGCCACTACTATTTTTTAATAAAATTCGTTCAACTTGCTGTGTACCTACACCGCCATCAGGATTTTTAACTAATTGGAATTTATAAATACTTGGGGTAAAAGTCGGCACAGGAAATACTTTACCATCTTCGTCAATGCTGCCATCTGTATTGCGGCAAAATTCGGCAATACCGACAATATCCGCTGTATCGTCACAAGGAATGTTAGGCCCGCGATCAGTTACAGTGTAAAAAGTATTTGGTTCATTACCACGAAACGCGCCACTGCCTAAGCCAATGGTTAAATTTAAACCGCTCACGCCACCGTCAAAATCAACGCTTGCCAATTCAATATCATTTTCAATCACAAGATTAGGTAATTCAGCAACTTCGTCACTGCTGTTATCTGGTATTTCATTAGTCGCATCATCCGCACTAGAAAAAACAGGAGTTAAATTGCCATCGGCCTCTTGATAGAAAACAGCAAATTCAGGGGCTACTTGACCAAAATTGGTGGAAAATTGTACATCGCCAGCCTCCAAAGTCGCCGCTAAATAAGCCACAGGATTTTCGGTGTTTAAAGTGACATCGAAGCTAGATTGTGGGCTTAAGCCTTCGGCACTGACATAAATAATAAAAACACCTTCTGTACTCGCAATTGATAAACTATAAGTGCCTTCGTCCAATACAGGAGTAGTGAGTTCATCTGTCCCTAACATTTCACCTTGGTATACAGTATCACCCGTTTCATCTGAAGCAATGAATAAAGGGAACGTATCTACTTGCTCGGTAAATTCTGTACTTTCAATCGTAACCGCTGCACGTTCTGGCAAAGTGAAAGTAAGGACTGGCTGGAAATTGGCCTCAGCAATCACACCAATACCAATGCTTGTGGTTGATGCAGTATTTGGTGCATTGTCGATATTGGTGGTGTAAGTATCGTTACTTACTTCAGAATTCAAGCTTGTGCCTAAAATGTAAAATCCTGATTTTTCTAAATTTACATCATAAGTGCACTTGTTATTTTCGCAATGATCGTCTGCATGGACTGAGGATGCAAACCCCGTCAATAGCAGTAACAGAAGAGGGTAAAACAATTGTTTTCGCATAGCATCTTCCTCATGGGTGGGTAAGAAACAGGGAATTAAAGCATGAAATTGTGACAGCACAGTGTCACTTTAAACCTGCGATTGGATGGACTTGATCTTATTACACCTTTAGCTTACTTTTCATAGAGCTTGGTGTAAAAGCGAGTTGCTTTTTATCATCACAATACTTCTATCCTTTTAAAGTCTGTCTTATTCTGGTGCATAAACCAAGCAATAACTGTTCACTCAGTGTGATACGCAACTATAGAAAAATTGACATAGATCAAGGTTTGAAAATGTATTTTAGATTATTTTCCGACTTTGGGTTCTCTCTCCTTATTCTAAGCAGCTTTGCTTTATTCATTTATCCCACTCTGCCTAACAGTAAATAATTCATTTTTAACCATTATTTAACAAATAAATTCCCGCATAGATTTCGTTTGTTTTTTATAAATACCACAATAAAATTATTGTTTTTTTGCGGTGCACGATTTAACCAGTCAGCACTAACCCAGTGCAAAAGTCAACTATTAAAAAACCAATAACTTGATATAAATCAATGTTTAATAAATTGGTCTGCTTTATGCTCTAGCTCTGAAAGTGTTCATCGAAAAATATAGATTCCTATCTTTAGGAGAAGTGCCCTGTGAAAAAGAAGCTCGTGTGCATCGGCAACGGTATGGCTGGGATGCGTACTGTTGAGGAAATCCTTAAATTAGAACCAGATATGTATGAGATTAGCGTATTTGGTGAAGAGCCGCATGAAAATTACAATCGTATCCTACTCTCTCCTGTTCTCGCTGGCGAAAAAACCATTGACGACATTATTTTAAATTCCGCTGAATGGTACACAGAGAACAACATCACCTTATATAAAAATGAAAAAGTGGTTGAAATCGACCGTATACGCAATCAAGTGAAAGGCGAAAACGGTACGGTGCTCGATTATGATCGTTTGCTGGTTGCCACAGGTTCTACCGCATTCATTATTCCTGTTCCGGGGCATCAGTTAGAAGGTGTGATTGGTTTCCGTGATATTAAAGATGTCAACACCATGTTATCCGCTGCTAAAACAGGCAAAAATGCTGTGGTGATTGGTGGTGGTTTACTCGGTTTAGAAGCGGCAAATGGTTTACGCAAACAAGGTATGAGCGTTACCGTCGTGCATCTTTTAGATACTTTAATGGAACGCCAATTAGACAAGACTGCTGCCAGTTTATTAAAACGTTCTTTAGAAGACACGGGCTTAAACTTCAAAATGGAAGCCCAAACTGAAGAAATCCTTGGCACAGACGGCAAAGTCAGCGCGGTCAAATTTAAAGATGGCTCGACGGTTGACGCAGATTTAGTGGTAATGGCGGTGGGGATTCGCCCCAATATCAATTTAGCCCAGCAAGCAGGTTTGCAATGTGAGCGCGGGATTTTAGTTGATGACACCTTGCAAACGTATGACCCGAAAATTTATGCAATTGGTGAATGTGTGCAGCATCGTGGTCAAGTGTACGGTTTAGTTGCACCATTATTCGAACAAGCCAAAGTCTGTGCTAATCATTTGGTTGATTTAGGTTATTCGCGTTATGAAGGTTCAGTTACATCGACGAAATTAAAAGTGACAGGCATCGATTTATTTTCAGCAGGCAATTTTACGGGTACGGACAACAGTGAAGACATTATTTTCCAAGACCCCAGCATCGGCGTGTATAAAAAGCTGGTGATTGAAGATGATAAAATCATTGGTGCGGTTTTATATGGCGCGACTTTGGACGGTTCTTGGTATTTCCAATTGATGCGCGATGAAACTGATATTAGTGCGATGCGTGATAAATTATTATTCGGTCAAGCGCATTTAGGCGATAGTGGTCACGGCGATGAAGATCACATTTTAACCATGCCTGACGATGCGGAAGTGTGCGGCTGTAACGGTGTGTGTAAAGGCGATATTGTCGATGCCATTGTGAAAAAGAATTTATTTACTTTAGATGATGTTCGCGCCCATACCAAAGCTTCGAATTCTTGCGGTTCATGTACGGCGTTGGTTGAACAATTATTGGCTTCAACTTTGGGTAATGATTATTCTGCGTCGCCCGCGCATAAGCCTTTGTGCAAATGTACGGATTTAACTCACGATGAAGTTAAAGACGCAATCATTGAAAAAAAATTAACCAGTATTCATGACGTATTTGAAGCCCTTGATTGGAAAACACCTGATGGTTGTGCAACCTGTCGTCCTGCCCTGAATTATTACCTGATTAGTACTTTCCCAAATGTTGCTGAAGATGATAGCCAATCACGTTTTATTAACGAACGTGCACACGGCAATATCCAAAAAGACGGCACTTATTCAGTTGTTCCTAGAATGTGGGGCGGTGTGACCAATCCTGCAGAATTGCGTGCGATTGCTGATGTGGCGGATAAATACGATGTTAAGTTGGTTAAAGTCACAGGTGGTCAACGTTTGGATTTATTTGGTTTGACTAAAGAGCAATTACCGCATATTTGGGCAGATTTGAATAAAGCAGGTTTTGTCTCTGGTCATGCATATGGTAAGGCGTTGCGCACGGTTAAGACTTGTGTTGGTTCGGAATGGTGTCGGTTTGGCACGCAGGATTCTACGGGCATGGGGATTAAGCTGGAAAAAATGACGTGGGGTTCATGGACACCACATAAATTCAAAATTGCTGTATCAGGTTGTCCGCGAAATTGTGCTGAGGCAACGATTAAAGATTTCGGTGTGGTTGCTGTGGATTCTGGTTGGGAATTACATGTGGGTGGCAACGGCGGTATTAAGGTTCGAGTGACGGATTTGTTGTGTAAAGTCACTACCGAGGAAGAAGTACAAGAATATTGTGGTGCGTTTATGCAGTTATATCGTGAACAAGCCCATTATTTGGAACGGACAGCCCCTTGGATTGAGCGTGTTGGTTTGAAATATGTGCAAGAAATTATTGTGGATGATGCGGAGGAACGCAAAGCGTTGTATGAGCGGTTCTTAGCTTCACAGGAAATTTCACAGATAGACCCTTGGGCGGAATTAGCGAAA
This sequence comes from Candidatus Albibeggiatoa sp. nov. NOAA, assembly GCA_025800385.1. Taxonomy (GTDB): domain Bacteria; phylum Pseudomonadota; class Gammaproteobacteria; order Beggiatoales; family Beggiatoaceae; genus Albibeggiatoa. The sequence continues at coordinate 24,407 of JAOXRS010000253.1, read as the reverse complement.
AAACCAGAGTCTCCACAATTTAAACCATTGAAACGTATCGAAGCTTAATTTATCTCTGGGCTGCAAATTCTCAGCAAGCAGTCCCTAGATTTAACCAAGGACAACCCAACATGAGCCAGCAATTTACCATCGGCACACTGAACGACATTCCACAAATGGGCGCGACTACAGTCGAAACCCCAAACGGACGTTATGCGATTTTCAGAACCCGCAATGACGACGTATTTGCTTTAAGAGACCAATGTCCACACAAGCAAGGACCTTTATCTCAAGGTATCGTTGCAGGCAATATAGTGATCTGTCCATTACACAATTGGCGCATCGACCTTACGTCAGGCAAAGTGCAAGCCCCCGATTCTGGCTGTGTCAACACCTTGCCGATTGAAGCCCAAGCCGACGGTACATTAATATTGACTTTGGCGGACTAACTCATGTCTAGCGTACAAACCACTTGTCCTTACTGCGGTGTCGGTTGTGGGGTGGTTGCAACGGTCAATCCCGACGCAAGCGTCACCATCAAAGGCGACAAAACCCATCCTGCCAATTTTGGGCGATTGTGTTCCAAAGGGTCAGCATTGGGCGAAACTCTGAGTTTAGACGACCGCTTGTTATATCCTGAAATCAATGGACAACGCAGCGATTGGGATACCGCGTTAGATACAGTTGCGCAGAAATTTAAACAGACTGTTCAAGAGTACGGTGCAGATTCGGTGGCATTTTATGTGTCAGGGCAATTGTTGATTGAAGACTATTATGTTGCCAATAAGCTCATGAAAGGGTTTATCGGCAGCGGTAACATTGATACCAATTCCCGTTTGTGTATGGCTTCCAGCGTTGCAGGGCATAAACGCGCGTTTGGCAGCGATACTGTGCCGTGTAGTTATGAAGATTTGGAGCAGGCAGATTTAATCATTTTGACGGGCAGCAATTTAGCATGGTGTCATCCTGTGTTATATCAACGGATTAACGCTGCGAAAAAACAACGTCCAGAACTCAAAGTCATTAATATCGATCCTCGTCAAACTGCGACTTGTGACATTGCCGACCAACATATTGCCTTAAAAGCGGGCACAGATGCGTGGTTATTCAATGGCTTATTACAATTCTTACGTAACAATGACCATTTAGATTACGATTATTTAGAACAACATACCCAAGGTTTTTCCAAAGCATTAGACGCAGCGAAAAAATCCAGTGGTTCGATTCCGATTGTGGCACAGCAATGTGGTTTAGAAGAACAGGAAGTTGCAGCATTTTATCAGGCATTCGCCAAAACTCAAAAAGTCGTCACCGTTTATTCTCAAGGCATCAATCAATCCAGCAGCGGTACAGATAAAGTCAACAGCATCATCAATTGTCACTTGGCGACAGGTAAAATTGGTAAAGTTGGCATGGGTGCGTTTTCGGTTACGGGTCAACCCAATGCGATGGGCGGGCGTGAAGTCGGCGCATTGTCTAATCAATTGGTTGCTCACACTGATTTCAAACCTGACGATTTAGACATGGTCGGGCGTTTTTGGCAAACCGATAATCTTGCACAACAAGCAGGACTTAAAGCGGTTGATTTATTCAATGCGGTGAAAGCAGGCAAAATCAAAGCCCTTTGGATTATGGCGACTAATCCGCTGGTCAGTATGCCTGATGTGGATAATGTTAAAGCCGCACTTGAATCCTGCGAATTTGTTGTAGTGTCCGATTGCGTCAACAATACCGATACAATTCAACATGCGCATGTGCGTTTGCCTGCTTTGGGTTGGGGTGAAAAAGATGGTTCAGTGACCAACTCCGAACGTTGTATTTCTCGTCAACGTGCGTTTTTATCGCCACCTGCGGAAGCCAAACCCGATTGGTGGATTTTGAATCAAGTCGCACAACGCATGGGATTTGAGCAAGCATTTAATTATCAAAATAATGCACAGATTTTCCGCGAATATGCCGCCTTAACAGGGTTTGAAAATAATGGTTTGCGTGATTTAGATTTGTCTGGTTTGGACAATCTCAGTGATGAAGATTATCAACAGCTTTCACCTGTGCAGTGGCCTGTATTTAAAACTGAAAATGGTTATCAGCCTACAGCGCGCTTATTCACTGATGGATGTTATTTCCATGAGTCGGGCAAGGCACAACTGATTGCGATTGAACCGCGTTTGCCACAAGGTCAAGTTAACACACAATATCCGTTTATGCTGAATACGGGGCGGATTCGTGACCAATGGCACACCATGACTCGCACGGGTAAGTCGGCGCGTTTGGTGGCACATATTCCTGAACCATTAATGGCGATTCATCCTAAAGATGGCTTGAATTTAGGTTTACAAGATGGTGGTTTAGCCGAGATTAATAGTGCGGTGGGACAAGGCGTGATTCGAGTCCAATTGACCAGCAGTCAGGCGCAAGGCGATGTGTTTATTCCGATGCACTGGAGCAAAGAAAATAATGAGCAAGGTTCAGTCGGCAAGCTAATTTCTCCTTATTTTGATCCGATTTCTGGACAACCTGAATTTAAACAAACCCCTGTGGCAATCCGTGCGTATCAACCTGAATGGCAAGCGTTTATTTTGTTACGTCAAGGTATGGATTTACCTGAATCGTTGCACAACCAATTGACTTATGGGGTGAAAATTCGCGGTAAACAAAGCTGGCGATATGAGTTAGCGGGAGAAACTACGCCTGAATCTTGGAAAGACTGGATTATCGAGCATTTTCAGGAAAAAGATTGGGAATGGCTGGAATATCAAGACCGTGCTAAAGGCTATTATCGTTACGCTAAGATTGTTGATGGCAAATTGCAAGCCTGTGTGTTTATCAGTCCAGATGCGCAATTGCCTGAGCGGGATTGGTTACAAGATTTGTTTGTCAAAGATGAGTTGTCATTAGATGAGCGGATTAATTTATTGTTAGGACAACCTGCACAGAAAAAAGATGATGCGGGCAAGATTGTGTGTTCTTGTTTTGGTGTTGGGAAAAATACAATTTTGAAAGTGGTGAAAGAGCAAAATTTAACCGATGTGGCGCAAATTACTGAGAAGCTAAAAGCAGGTGGCAATTGTGGTTCTTGTGTACCTGAGTTGAAGGAGTTGTTGGCTAAGGCGTAAAAATAGAAAATCGGCAAAAAGCCTTGTTTTTCAATTAAATCGTCATAGGGTGTAATGGTTTATTTAGTTGATTCTTTTAATAAGGAAATAATCATGCAGAAAATCATTCCACCAGTATTATTTTTGATTTGTATTGTGTTAATGCTTGTATTGTGGTGGTTTTACCCAGTTTATCAGTGGCTTAGTTTTCCACTGAGTTTGATCGGAGCAGCCCCGTTTATTGTGGGAATTGGTATTGCGATACATGGTAGTCAGGTATTTGAGAAAAAAGAAACCAATATCGAAACATTTGACGATCCCAATGTATTGGTCACTGATGGAATATTTAAGTTTAGTCGTAATCCAATGTATGTCGGTTTTGTCACTGCTTTATTTGGCATTGCCATTATATTGGGTGATGCATCTACGATTGTCATTGCAATCAGTTTTTTAGTGATTACAGACCGTTGGTATATCCCATTTGAAGAAAAAGCCATGGAAAGAGTATTTGGCGAGGCTTATTTGGAGTATAAAACCAAAGTTAGACGATGGATATAATTTGGTAGCAGACAATTTAAGATTTATCTTATTTTTGCTTATACCATTCATCGGTTAAATATTTTTTAGGGATGTTAGGGTCGTCAGGCTCTAACTTTAGGACATCTAAAATAATATCGCACCATTGATCTCTAAGGGAAGTAGGAAGCTTTGTTCCACACCACGGGCAATAATTAATACATTGGTGAGCTGAACCACCATCTAAATACAGAATGCCAAACTCGCGGAATTTGGGAGTAAAAATAATGGGTAAATCATCTAGTTCAATAAATTGTTTCATTTGTTGACAACAAAACATACTAGGTTCCTTTGTTTTAAAAACATGAGCCTAGTAATTTTAAAGCTCTATTTTGGGTGTTGCAAAGTAAGGCTTGATAACAAGCAACATTATTAGAATATGCTAAAGTGATTCAGTGTCTACTTAAATTAGGAAATTATCACTGATGAAAACCTTACACTTACTGGTTATAACGCTATTTTTTGTTATATCCATGCCTGCTTCAGCTTTTTATACTGAAAATGGCAAAATATACAATAATCAGCAACAGCAGATTGCAATTTATGGTGTCAACTGGTTTGGCTTTGAAACTACTAACTATGTGGTGCATGGCTTATGGTCACGTAATTGGAAAGACATGATTACCCAAATGAAGTCGTTAGGCTTTACAGCGGTACGTGTGCCATTTTGTCCAACTACATTACAAGGCGTTTCGACCAACTCCATTGACTACAGTAAAAATGCAGATTTGCAAGGGCTTAATAGCTTAGAAATATTCGATAAAGTATTAGCTGAATTTGATAAACAAGGCATTTATTTTTTATTAGACCATCACCGCCCAGATTGCCAAGCGATCTCTAATTTATGGTATATCGATGGTTATTCAGAACAAGACTGGATTAATGACTTGAAATTTGTTGCAACGCGCTATCAATCTAATTCGCATTTTTTAGGGATTGACTTGAAAAATGAACCACATGGCAATGCAACATGGGGTACAGATGACGCGGCAACCGATTGGCGATTAGCATCACAACGCGCAGCAACAGAAGTAATGGCAGCCAATAACGATATTTTGATTTTTGTAGAAGGCGTGGCTGATAACCCTGTGTGTAGCGGTGCAACAGCGCATTGGTGGGGTGGCAACTTCGAACCGATGAAATGTTATCCACTAGATGATATTCCTAAAAATCGTTTGGTGTTAAGCCCGCATGTGTATGGGCCTGATGTGTACGGACAGAGCTATTTCAACGATGGCAACTTCCCAAACAATATGCCTGAGATTTGGGACACCCATTTTGGCTATTTGGTGGATGAAGGTTATACAGTCATTTTCGGCGAGTTTGGCGGCAAATACGGACATGGCGGCGATGCGAAAGATGTGATCTGGCAAGATGCGTTAGTTGATTACATGTTGGATAAAGGGATTCAAGACTTTTTTTACTGGTCGTGGAATCCGAATAGCGGTGATACAGGCGGGATTTTACAAGACGATTGGCAAAACGTTTGGCAGGATAAAGTGGATTTGTTGAAGCGTTTAATGACAGGTAGCAATCCAGATACATCAACGGGTAATGATTCAGATTCTACAACTGACATACCGACAGATAACAGTTCTGATACAACGCCTGACACGCCAACGGACAATGGTTCTGATTCAGCTAACAATCAACCAGCGGACAACGGTTCTGATAACACACCGCCAACAAGTTCGAATAGTTATCAAACTTTAGCCCAAGTTGGTCAGTGTCAATTAGATTATGTGATTGATAGTCAATGGCAAGATGGCATGGTGTTACGTTTCCTTTTGAAAAATACGGGACAAGCAGAGATTCAAGGCTGGCAAGTACAATGGACTTTCCCACAGTCAACAACGCAAGTCACGAATTTATGGAACGGTGATTACACGCTAAATCAATCGCAAATCAGTATTAAAAATTTAGATTGGAATCGAACTATTGCACCGCAAGCACAAATCGAATTTGGAATGCAGTTGCAAGGCACGGGCTTACAAGCTCCAACCAGTGCCACTCTTATCGGTTGTCAAGGTGAAGCAACAAACACCAATACAGATGATAGTTATCAAGCAGGTTATGCAGCGGGCATTGCTTATTGTCAGCAAAATCCACAAGCATGTGGTTTAACTGCACCAACGTGTCAAATGCCAGAATTGAAACCTGAATCTTATGGGTTTGGTTTATCAATTCCGCAGTTATCAATTGTGACAACCGAAGGTATAGTGAATTGGCAGGCACAATTAGCGTATTTACCTGTTGAGCAATGTGAGTCGTATCCAGAGGCATCATTATTTATGTTGTTGGATGCGCAGCCATTACAGTAGTTTTTAATATAAACCCCTCTTGCTCCTGAACTAAATTTGGGAGTAAGAATAAGGTTCTACATTTTAACTAATCAAGGCTGTGCTTTGTTAAACCAACAGGAATATATAGATGTCTGAACAAATGGATGATGCGTTTTATGATAGAGCTGATGAGCATATTCATTTATCAAATGACCAAATTAGTGGTGATATTGGTCGAGGAAAAGTGAGTGCCTCAATGATGTATGCAACCGCTCGATTTAACGCATGGGTAAGTGCTAGTGGATTGAAAACAGCAGAAAATATGGCTGATTCAAAAGAAGAAATAGTAAGTTATTTTGTTGAACAATATCAGAAAATGTTGGAAGAAAATATAGATGACTATATCAGTCATTTTGAAGAATATATGTTTTTTGATGAACAGTAATTTTTTAAATAATTGGGGCTGCTGATTTTTGCGAGATTGGCAGTTCCATTAAATTGAAGTGTACAGAATTCAAGAAGTGTATTTTTAGTCTATTCATTTAGGAGAAACGTTGATGCTAAAACGTAGACATTTTTTAAAAACAACCTTGTTTGTTGCCATGACCGCAGTGGGTTTAAGCAGCTTTTCCGCTTGGGCAGAAATCGGCGAGCCTGAAAAAGAAGATTTAAAATTCGGTTTCATCAAATTGACTGACATGGCACCTTTGGCCATTGCTTACGAAAACGGTTATTTTGAAGATGAAGGACTTTACGTCACTTTAGAAGCACAAGCCAACTGGAAAGTATTACTTGATGGCGTGATTGATGGACAACTCGACGGCGCACACATGTTAGCGGGTCAACCTTTAGGCGCAACGATTGGCTTCGGCACACAAGCGCATATCATTACTGCATTCAGCATGGATTTAAACGGCAACGGCATCACCGTATCCAATGAAATCTGGGAAGAAATGCAAGAATACGTCGAAAGAGACAAAGATGGCAAACCTATCCACCCTATTAAAGCCGACTCATTAAAGCCTGTGGTTGATGCGTACCGTGATGCAGGCGAAGCGTTCAAAATGGGTATGGTGTTCCCTGTGTCAACGCATAACTATGAATTGCGTTATTGGTTAGCGGCTGGTGGTTTGCATCCAGGGTATTACGCGCCACACAAAGGTGATACCAGCGGTCAAATCAATGCCGATGTTTTATTGTCTGTCACCCCTCCTCCTCAAATGCCAGCAACCATGGAAGCCCGCACTATTTTCGGTTATTGCGTCGGTGAACCTTGGAATCAGCAAGCAGTGTTCAAGGGTATTGGTGTGCCTGTCATTACCGATTATGAAATCTGGAAAAACAATCCTGAAAAAGTGTTCGGTGTGAGCAATGAATGGGCGGAAGAAAATCCAAACACCCATATTCGTGTGGTGCGTGCGATGATTCGTGCAGCGTATTGGTTAGACGAAAACAACAATGCAAACCGTAAAGCAGCGGTGAAAATTTTATCTAAATCGGATTATGTCGGTGCGGATGAAGATGTGATTGCAAACTCAATGACAGGTACATTTGAATACGAAAAAAGTGACAAACGTGATGTACCTGACTTTAACGTATTTTTCCGTTATTTTGCCACTTATCCATACTATTCTGATGCAGTTTGGTATTTAACCCAGATGCGTCGTTGGGGTCAAATTGCTGATGAGAAACCGAATAGCTGGTACATGGATACGGCGAAAAAAGTCTATCGTCCTGACATTTATGCAAAAGCAGCACAGTCTTTAATCGACGAAGGCACTATGAAAGCGGAAGACTTCCCTAACTTTGAAACTGAGACAGGTTTCCGTGCGCCACAAACAGAATTCATTGATAACATTACGTTTGATGGTACAAAACCAAATGAATATCTTGAACAATTCGAGATTGGTTTAAAAGGCGATACTAAGCTGTAATCACTTTAATTTCGGATGTGAGGATTGGCAGTTCTAAAGTATTTAAAAATCAAGGATTGCCAGTCCTGTCACTACTCAGAAGCTCAGCTTCATAAATTCAGGATATTCCCATGAACATGACATTTAATCCCATCGGATTTGCCAGAGGGCTGATTATTCCCAGCTTAGGCATACTTGGTTTTTTAATCTTATGGCATGTATTTGCGCCCAAAGTCGTGACCTCTCTCGGTGCAATTCCCACCCCCGTACAAGTTTATGGTCAGTTTACCAATCTTATTTCAGAACATTTTGAGCAACGAGAAAAAGCCAAAGCATTCTATGAACGTCAACGCATCCGTAATGAAAAAAAATTAGAGAAAAACCCAGATGCAAAAATTAAAGTGCGTAAATTTACAGGTAAACCAACCTTTTTCGACCAAATTTGGACAAGTTTAGTCACGGTGATGGTGGGCTTTATTATCGCCGCCGTTATTGCCATCCCAATAGGCATTATCACGGGACTGAGTCAAACGCTGTACGCTGCCATCAACCCATTAGTGCAATTATTCAAGCCCGTTTCACCGCTGGCATGGCTGCCGATTGTGACCATGATTGTCAGCGCGGTTTATGTGTCAAAAGACCCCATGTTTGAAAAATCCTTTATCGTTTCTGCCGTGACCGTGACTTTATGCTGTTTATGGCCAACATTAATTAATACCTCGGTCGGTGTCGCCAATATCAGTAAAGACTTAACCAACGTCAGCAAAGTCTTGCGTTTAGGTTGGTTCACCCATGTGCGGATGATTGTATTGCCTTCAGCGATTCCAATGATTTTCACAGGTTTACGTCTATCTTTAGGTATCGCATGGATGGTATTGATTGCAGCGGAAATGTTGGCGCAAAATCCGGGGTTAGGCAAATTTGTCTGGGATGAATTCCAAAACGGTAGCTCTGACTCATTAGGCCGTATCATCGTTGCCGTGTTGCATATTGGTTTAATTGGATTCTTGCTTGACCGCATGATTTTAGTGGTACAAAGCTATGTTTCTTGGGATAAAAGTGTGGCGTTACGCTAGGGGAAAAGGCAATGAATCAAACTCATTTAGAATTAACCAATGTGTCAATTGAATTTCCAACCCCAAACGGCGCGTTTAAAGCCTTAGATGATGTGAATTTGAAAATCAATAAAGGTGAATTCATCTCGTTAATTGGTCACTCAGGTTGTGGTAAATCCACTGTGTTGAACATTGTTGCAGGTTTATATCAAGCCACGACGGGCGGCGTATTGCTCAATAATCGAGAAGTCAATGAACCCGGCCCTGAACGTGCGGTGGTGTTTCAAAACCATTCATTATTGCCTTGGCTGACTTCGTATCAAAATGTGGAGTTGGCAGTAAATACCGTATTTAAAGGCAAAAAATCCAAAGCAGAAGTTCACGATTGGATTGAGCATAATTTAAAATTGGTACACATGGATCACGCAATGGATAAACGTCCTGATGAGATTTCTGGGGGGATGAAACAGCGTGTTGGTATTGCGCGTGCGTTGGCAATGCAACCCGAAGTGTTGTTAATGGATGAGCCATTTGGTGCATTGGATGCGTTGACCCGTGCTCATTTGCAAGATTCATTGATGGAAATTCATGCTGATTTAGGTAATACGGTAATTATGATTACCCATGATGTGGATGAAGCGGTTTTATTATCGGATTACATTGTGATGATGACCAATGGCCCTGCGGCAACGGTTGGCGAGATTATGCCTGTAGAATTAGACCGACCCAGAGACCGTTTAGCTTTAGCAGAAGACAAGGATTACAATCACTATCGTGGCGAGGTGTTGAAATTCTTATACGAGCGTCAGCGTAGACCTGAATAAAATATTTGGATCAGGATTTTCAAGATTGATGGATTAAGCAGGATGTAATCCAGAAAATCATTAAATCCTGATTTAGATAAAGATTATGCAATAACTTTACGCTTAAAAATCAGCAACGTAATATCATCATAGACTTTTTCTTGATCGATATATTGATTGAGATCATCAATAATAGCTTGACGAATTGTAGTAACAGGATGCTCCCAGTGATCGGTGATGACATCGCACAAACGTTCTAACCCATATAATTCCTGTTTTGCATTACATGCTTCGGTAATGCCATCCGTATATAAAACAATACCGTCTCCTGGGTTCAGTTTAATGCTCAGTTGTGATAAAAACTGGCTAATATCTGCTTCAATCCCTACAATAAAACCCAAACTATCAGTATCAATCCGCTCCAGTGAAGCATCATGACGCACAACTAAAACCTCTTCGTGTTGACCACAAATTTTAACATGTCCATTATTATCATAATCTAACAAAGTTAAACTGAGATTTTTATCCGTGCCCATCCGCTGAATATTGCTAAAAACAATTTGATTCAAGGTGCTCATAAACAACTTTGAATCGGTCACATTATTCATCAATAGGCTGCGCACAATAGTTTGTACCATCAGCATCAACACACCACTTTCTAAACCATGCCCCGTTACATCACCAATCCCGATTTTAGTATGTCCATTATGGGTTAATACATCATAATAATCTCCACCCACTTCATCCGCAGGTTGCATATACCCCGCAATATCCAAGTCTGGAATTTTGGCCAGTTCGACCTCTTTGGGTAACAGCATTTCTTGCAAACGACGCGTAATTTGTAATTCAGCCCCCATACGCAAATTGTCTTTTTGTAATTGCTTATTTAATTTGACAATTTCTTGGTTAGCTGCCGCCAGTTCAGCAGTGCGTTCTATTACTTTTTTATCTAATTCACCATATACCTTTTGCAAACCTACGCGCATTTTATTAATGGCATCAACTACTTTAGTAAGTTCATTATTGTGTTGCTTCTCTATATCCAGTTCTAATGCATGGGTGGTTTCTACAAGATCGAGTTGTTCAGCATAATTGGAAATAATATTTAAATACCGCCCAATCAGCCAATAGAATAAAAAAAATATAAAGATGGAAACCAGAAAGGTTTTAATCGCTTGGGTAATGAGAATAATAATAGCCTTATCCATCAAATTTGCATAAATCTCATCTAAAGACACAATAACAGACAAAACCCCCAAATTAATATCTTCCTGATTATAATTATAATGCATTGGATATTGATGTAATCTGGCTGTATCGCTTTCCTTTATCTCTCCAGCAGTTAAAACGTCCCCTTCCTCTAATTCCACTTTCACATATTGTATGTTGGGTAAATGCAAAATTCCTTCTAACTGCACTTCTAATAAACTATGGTTGGCAATCCATGCGCTGCGCACTAAGCTGGGTAAATAACTCATCCCAATTTGCTGGATATTATTTTCAACTGTGGTCATGTCTTTTTTATAATCAGCATACAGTTGAATAATAGTTGCAATCAGCGTAATACAAGAGCTGAACAGCAGAATATACAAAATAAGCTTATTAGCGACACTTTGTTTAAATTTACTTTTCGGTAACCATACTTTCATTATTGTGCATCTCTATATGCTGCGGGTAAAAATGCATCAAAAGCCACTTCTTTCAGATGTTGATAACTCCCATCTTGTTTCATTTCTCGAATAACAACCGCTAGCTGTTCTGCTAATTGAGCGTGTTTTTTATGTAAATAAGTAAACATTTCACGTTGTGCCAAAGGCGGCTCTAACATAATGATATTGTCCATTTTGAGAGTTTTTAATAATGCCAAACCTTCTAAACGCTCATATAAAACTAGATCAACCCGCTTTTTAGCCAATAAATTAAATAAATGAGTAGCATTTTCAACTTTTGTAACTCGAAAACCCTCAGTATTGTTTTCTAAAATTTTCCAACCTGTAATTAAACCAATTTGATACGGTTTCAAACTTGCCCAATCCTGGATTTTTATATCATTACGATGAGTAAAAGCAACAAATTGGAAATCCATCATTTTTTCTGGAATTGGCACAAGGTTAGGATACCTTTTATTAATACCCTTAACCCGCAAAATATCACCATCATCGATACCACGATTGGCATTACTCAAAGCACGTTGTGAAGGCAATTTAACTACAGAAGCAGATAAACCTAGGCGAGAGAAAGCCGTTTTAATAATTTGATCCAACATACCTGTTTGTTCAACAGTGGTTAAGGGGGGAGAGAAAGAGCTACCCAGTGTAAATTGCTTTTCATCTGCTGCAAAACCAGTGATGGAAAATAAGGCAAGACCTAAAAGAATAATGCTATGAGCTAACATGGAATACCCTCTTTTATTATGGAATTTAGAATTTTACCCATTCTTAGTAGTTATTATATAGCTGGTTATTAGGTCTAAAAGATTATTTATTCAAATTTTTGGTATAAAAAGTTTAAGAAAGGACATTTGGAGTGTAGAAAAATGCAGTTAAAACAAATTAATAGCATTATTTTAATAAAATGTAATTTCATAAAAAAGGCAAGAGATAAATCGAGTATTAGGACAGTAGAAAACTACAATACTTAGATATGGAGTGTATTAGGGAGGGTTTATCAAGCCTTATCCCACCCAGAGAAAGTAGAATAAGGCTTATACTGATTAATGAGAGCTAGCAGTGCCTCCAATTTCAGGCTGAGGTTTTAACTCTGCTACCATGTTGTCATCGTCATTATTGTTGGAACTGACGTTGTTGTCATTGTCAGACCAATCTTTAGGTGGACGTGGCTCTTTACCTTCCATGATGTCATCGATCTGATCGCTATCGATCGTCTCATATTTAATCAAGGCATCCGCCATCGCATGTAAGATTTTCTCATGCTCTTTCAAAATTTGCTCAGAGCGTACATAGTTGCGATCAATTACTGAACGGACTTCTTCATCAATTACATGTGCGGTTTCATCAGAGACCACTTTATGCTGTGTAACCGTATGACCTAAGAACACTTCGCCATCATCTTCACCGTAAGTTAAAGGGCCTAAACGTTCTGATAAACCCCATTTGGTGACCATGTTGCGTGCAATTTCCGTTGCTCGTTGAATATCGTTACTAGCACCCGTGGTCACAGACTCCGCGCCAAAGATTTGTTCTTCAGCAATCCGACCACCAAACAAGCTTGAAATTAAACTCTCAAGTTGTTGTTTACTATTACTATAACGATCTTCCGTAGGCAAGTACATGGTAACACCTAAGGCACGACCACGAGGAATAATGCTCACTTTGTATACAGGATCATGAGCTGGCACTAAACGACCAACAATCGCGTGACCTGCTTCGTGATAAGCAGTAAGTTTTTTCTCTTCATCACTCATCACCATAGATTTGCGTTCTGCGCCCATCATGATTTTATCTTTGGCTTTTTCAAAGTCTTCCATTTCAACCAAACGCTTGTTCGCGCGGGCTGCAAATAAAGCCGCTTCGTTCACCAAGTTCGATAAATCCGCACCAGAGAAACCCGGTGTACCACGTGCAATTACACTTGGCTTAACATCATCAGCAACAGGTACTTTGCGCATATGCACTTTTAAGATTTGTTCACGACCACGAATATCTGGCAATGGTACAACCACTTGACGGTCAAAACGACCGGGGCGTAATAATGCTGGGTCTAATACGTCAGGACGGTTAGTTGCAGCGATTACGATAATACCTTCGTTGCCTTCAAAGCCATCCATTTCAACTAATAGTTGGTTTAAGGTTTGTTCACGTTCATCATGGCCACCGCCTAAACCTGCACCACGATGACGACCAACAGCATCAATCTCATCGATGAAAATAATACACGGCGCATGTTTTTTTGCTTGGTCGAACATGTCACGAACCCGCGATGCACCTACACCGACGAACATTTCAACGAAGTCAGAACCTGAAATGGTGAAGAATGGAACTTTTGCTTCACCTGCAATGGCTTTGGCTAATAAAGTTTTACCTGTACCTGGAGAGCCGACCATTAACACGCCGCGAGGAATTTTACCGCCTAATTTTTGGAATTTACCTGGGTCGCGTAGGAAATCAACTAACTCACCGACTTCTTCTTTGGCTTCGTCAACACCTGCCACATCAGCAAAAGTCACTTTAACCTGATCTTCTTCGATCATACGCGCACGGCTTTTACCAAATGACAACGCGCCTCGGCCGCCACCACCCTGCATTTGGCGCATAAAGAAAATCAAGATACCGAATAACAATAACATCGGAAACCATGAGATAAAAATCTGCATCAATAAGGATTGGCGTTCTGGTGGACGTGCCGAAATCTGAACATTATTCTTGATTAAATCACCAATTAAGCCATTGTCTCCGGGGTTATAAGTGACAAAGCGTGAGTTATCTTGCATAAAGCCTTCGATTTCTTTGCCTTCTATCGTGACCCGTTGTACACGCCCCTGTTCTACCGCTTCAAGAAATTCTGAATATTCTAATTGTTGTGATGAGGTCGGTTGAGGTCCAAAATTATTAAACACCATCATCAGTACTAGGGCTATCACTACCCATAGTAATAAGTTTTTGGCCATATCGTTCACTAGAGGGATACCTCTCTGGTTATTTACTTTATAGAGGTGCAGGAGAACACTGCAAACTTTTAATTATACAATAAATTGTTTAGCAAGAACATAAACTTCAGGAGACCGTGGTCGAGAAGCTTCTGGCTTACGAACAACAACTTTACGAAACCGTTGGCGCAATTCCTTAACAAATAGATCAAAGCCTTCGCCTTGAAATACTTTAGCCAAGAAATCGCCATTAGAAGCTAAAGTTTCATAAGCCAAATCTCTTGCTAATTCCGCTAATAGCATCGATTTGGGCTGATCAACGGCCTTCATTCCACTGATATTGGGGGACATGTCTGACATTACAAGGTTTGCTTTTTGTTCACCAATACAGTCTAGGAGCTGATCGAGGACTGCTTGCTCGGTAAAATCCCCTTGAATGAATGTGACATCAGGCAATGCATCCATAGGTAAAATATCTAAAGCAAATAGTTTAACCTTGCCTTTTAAATGGCGTTGCGCCCATTGTGACCACCCACCCGGTGCTGCCCCTAAATCAATCACAGTCATATTGGGGGTAAATAAATGATCTCGTTCATGCAGCTGTGCAAGCTTATACACTGCACGCGAGCGATAACCTTCTTTTTGAGCTTGTTTGACATAAAAGTCACTTTCATGCTCTTGCAACCAACGGTGACTGCTTTTACTTAAACTACTTTTACTCATTCTTTCAATCTATAAAGGCATTGCATGTGAAGATGTTTTCGTACGTTCTTGCTGGCAAGTTTTAAACCGATTTTCAGCTTCAACAAACCAAACATCGTCTAAACTTTTTAACAGCTCTTCAATTAATGCGAGTTTATCATAAGGTTTTAAATGTTGAGTTTGCTCTAAAATATCTTGTTTCACCATAAGTCTTTTCTCATTAATATATGACGGTTGATATGATTTTGCGTGATCTAACTCGATTTTAAAGCATGATTATTGAGCTATATGCAGAATACGTATAGTGAAAAGTAAGCATAACATACTTAGACTGGTAATTTTACGCTTGAAGCCTATTTTTTGTACATTGCTTAAAAAGGGTTGTCCTAATGAGAAGGGGCAAGCTATTAGGTTGTATAAAATACCACAAGAAGCTGTGAACGGAAACTAATAAATCAACCACTTAGAACCTAAATTCAACTCTAAGTGACTGATTATAAAATTCATCAGATGCTAGTAATTAATATTGATAACGTACTGAAGCAAAAAAGCTACGCCCTTCCGTATTATACGCACGCGCTAATTCATAGTCTTTATCTAACACATTGCTCACTTTTAGGTTAAACGTCCAATTCGGCTGTAAAGTATAACTCGCTGTTAAATTGAGCAGACCATAACCTGCTAAACGGACTTGATTAGCCTTATCATCGAAACGGTGGCTTTGTGCAATCCATTCTGCACCAACTTGCGCTTGACCTAATTGACGTGCAATTGCAATCTTAGCTGATTTCTCTGCCCGCCGTGCTAATACTAAATCCGTGGTTTTGTCTTCTGGTTTTAACCATGTTAATTGTGTATTCAACGTCCATTGTTGCCACTGCCATTTTAAGCTTGCATCAATACCCGTGATTTCTGCTTCATCAATATTGTCCGCGAAATAATTTTGAGTGACTGGATCATAGTTAGTCGCAATCAATTTCTCAATTTCTGTGTGATAGACGTTAACCGCCCATTGGTAGCCTTGACCTTGACCGAGTAAACCGAGTTCATAGCTGTCTGCTTCTTCTGGCTCAACATTTGGATTGCCGAAGAAAGGATAATACAATTCATTGAATGAAGGAGCTTTAAACGCTGTGCCATATGCAGCCATTAAACGTAAATTGGGTGTAAATTCATAACCCAAATTAATGTGCCCTGTGGTATGCGAACCGAATTGCTGATTATCGTCATAACGTAAGCTGGTGATAGCTGAAAATGCACCAAACTCTGCTTGGTATTGTGCGAAGAAACCTTGATTATCTCGCTCGTTTTTAAGGTAAGCGGTATTGCTTTTGACGGTTTCATCTTGGAAGTCATAACCAAAATTGAACGTATGATTGTCGCCGATGAAAATATCATTTTGCCAAGTAAATTGATAACGTTCAGTATCAAATATGCTTGGTGTTGTTGCACCGTTGCCGAAGCTTTCTTGTTCGCCAATGAAATTAGACACTTTAAACTTTGTCACCCAACTATCATTCACAGCACTATCAAAGTTTACACTAACAATTTGCTCAACAAAGTCGGTTTCATTGCCGCCAAATGATGAATCATATTCTACATTGCCCTGAGTACGCATTGCAGTGAACTCTACGGTATTGCTATCGTCAAGCTGATAACCTGCATTTAAATTAAAACCTGAGTTTTTGTAACCATCGTCATCAGGTTCAACTGTAAAACAGCCTGCGGATAAGCTGCCTTTACATGCGTTAAAACCATCTGTTTGATCGTGATTGGCGGTAACACTCAACCAACTATTGGCTAAGCGATGACTAGCATGGACACTAGCTTGATAATGATTGTCTGAGCCTGCACCTAATTGTGCACTGATTTGAGGTTTACCCAGTTTGGCTTTACGAGTAAAAATTTGAATCACACCACCAATGGCTTCAGAACCATATAAAGCAGACCGTGCGCCGCGTACAATTTCAATCCGTTCAACTTGCGCTAATGGAATATGTTGAATTGAAGATGTGCCTAATGTTGCAGAACTGATTTTAACCCCATCAAGCAAAATTAACGTATGGTCAGATTCTGTACCACGTAAAAAAACACTAGATGTTTGTCCCGCACCACCAGAACGTGTGATGTCTACACCCGCCATACCTTGTAACAAATTAGGTAAGTCGATAGCTTGAGACTGTTGAATTTCTTCACGAGTGATAATGCTTACAGATGCAAGCGTTTCATCAATAGTTTGTGCTGAACGAGCAGCGGTGACCACAACTTCAGGTAATAATTCATCAGCATGGACAAAAGGAATCGAACTTGCCATCAAGCCGACTAATAATTTTTTCATAAAACACACTTCCTTAAAATCAGTACATGGAAAGTGTGCAGAGAGGTTAAGACGCAGCAATCAGTCTTGCAAAAAACTGATACTGTTTATGTCGGTTGCCCTCCGCAACACGAAATAGCATGATTGCCTAGGCAGGTCTTCGGACTTATAAGTTAAGGACAGAATCAACTCACCTTCCCATGTCATACACAGTGGTTTATGCGTTGAAAAACTTAATTACCGCTACGGGGGTAGTGTTGGATTTACACCAACTTCCCTTTTCATTCTGGGTGAACACCTAAACAAAGGACGAGATTAAACAAATGTTATCATGAAAAGTCAAGTTATTTTCAATAGTTATCAACTGTATTCATCTATTCTGTCGGTGTTTAAAATGTGAGACTGATTTTTAATCTTAACTGAATGTATTGTTCAGCATATTTCATGAGTAAAAAATACCATTGGTGTTATCCGTATTTAAAGATGGCATGACTTGAATCATAAATGGCACATTTCGCTAGTTACCACAGACTAGCCAGCAACTATCATATTTCTATCTTAAATTGACAGGAATAGTATGATGGCTTCTAATCAAGTAGCATTAGTAACTGGTGCATCTGCAGGGATGGGAAAAGACTTTGCAAAAGCATTATTGTCTGAAGGCTTAACGGTTTATACCGTTGCGAGACGCATTGATAAAATGGCAGACCTTGAAAAGCTGGGGGCTATCCCACTTAAAATGGATATCACCCAAGAAAATGAAGTAAAAGCGGTCATTGAGACGATTGCACAACAACATGGTGGGGTAGATATTTTAGTTAATAATGCGGGCTTTGGTATGTATGGCGCGATGGAGGACACCACGATTGATGATGCTCGCTATCAGTTCGAAGTCAATATGTTTGGTTTAGCGCGTTTAACACAGTTAGTTTTGCCTTATATGCGTGAAAAACGAGCAGGAAAAATTATTAATATTACCTCGATTGGTGGCAAAATTTATTCGCCATTGGGCAGCTGGTATCATGCAACTAAGCACGCGCTAGAAGGCTGGTCAGATTGTTTGCGTGTCGAGTTAAAACAATTTGATATTGATGTCGTGATTATTGAACCCGGTGGTATTCGTACTGAATTTAGTGATGTGTTACTACAACCTTTGCTTGACCGCTCTGGTTCTGGCGTTTATAGCCAAATGACCCACCAATTAGCCAATAAACTCAAAGAGCTAAATAGCCAATTATCTAAACCTGAGGTGATTACACGTTTAGTATTAAAAGCGGTACGCGCTAAAAAACCAAAAACACGCTATGCAGCGGGCAAATTTGCAACTTCATTATTGTTTATGCGTAAATGGTTTAGCGACCGTATGTTTGATAGTACTATCATGTCCATGTTTAAATAAAGCGGTATCCATTATGAAACAGGCCAATCATTTTCTAGTACAACAAGGTTGGAAAATTCTATTTGCTGATATTGGTATTAACCTAAATGATGTATTGACTGTGGCAGGATTGCCTGCTGATTTATTTTCTCGTCATGGTGCAACATTAAGCGTTGAGGAATATTTCGCGTTATGGAATAGTTTGGAGCATGTTGCAGGTGATGATATGGAATTGCCTTTAGTCATAGGTCAGAATATATCAGTTGAAGCCTTTGACCCGCCTATTTTCGCCAGTTTCTGTAGTCCCAATTTAAATGTCGCATTACAACGTTTGCAACAATTTAAAAGGTTAATTGGCCCTTTGGTTTTACACTTAGATATTACAGCAGAAGCCACCGCAGCCAGTGTCACTTGTTATGAAACAAAAAACGCACCTGTGCCTCGTTCTTTGGGTACAGTCGAACCGGTTTTTTTCACACAATTGGTGCGATTAGCGACCAGAAAACGGATTGAACCCATTAAAGTGGTGCTACCTTTAAAAGTGAAGAAACCCGAGTTATACGACGCATATTTCGGTATTCCTGTTGAATATGGCGAACACAATCAAATTGTTTTTTCTGCCCAAGATGCCGTGTTACCTTTTCTTACTGAAAATATTGCAATGTGGCATTATTTTGAACCGACATTAAAGAAACGCTTGTGTGATATGGATGCCAAGGCCAATACTTGCCAGCGAGTGAAAAGTGTACTACTAGAGCTGCTACCTAGCGGCCAAAGTTCAATTGAGCAAGTCGCCAGTAAGCTAGCCATGAGTAAGCGCACCATGCAACGACGACTGCAGCAAGAAGGCATTAGCTATCAATTTGTTTTAAACAAAACTCGACAAGAACTGGCACAACATTATCTTGTCAATTCAGCCATGGCTGCTGGTGAAATTTCGTTTTTACTCGGTTTTCAAGATACCAACTCATTTATTCGTGCTTTCAATAGCTGGACAGGTAAAACCCCGAAACAGTTTCGTAACGAAGTCACCAATCAATTTTAACTCTCACAAATTGCTTAAGTTTTAGTTTGCCAATAAGATTGTTGTTTTTGTAAAACCAATTCTGCATCGTCTGAACGGCCATCTGTTTTTGCCTGTGGCCCTTTTAGATGATCCATATAGTTACCTAAAACTGAATTGATAAAAGGGTGACTACTTTCCTCATGAATATTAGGTGATAGGTTGTGGGCAGGCACAGGAATCAACCGCATCACATGGTCAAAAATAAAAGAATCATGCCACTCTGCTAAATCATAAAAACCCAACCGCAAATAACAGTTACGGTACACTTCCATGAATAGAGTGTTGCTTTTGTGCATGGTATTAAATGCCATAAACCCACACTCAGAATACTTATTAGGCCGACCTAAATAGGCAACATAACATTGATTGGGCAATAGTGAAGTTAGAAAGTCGTTAGGAATAGGAGAATGGGTAATGACATCTGCATCAACCCATGCAAGAATGCCTTGATGTTTTTTTACTGCATCGTAAATAGCAAAAACTTTTCTTGAAAATTTAAATGCATCAAATCGGTATGCATACATTTTTTGCCCATCTTTTTCTATCAACCCTTTAGCCCTATCATCTTGACTGATTTTATCTAAAAACGGCACAACATACTCAATATCCCATAATGAGCGATATTCAATTCTAGGGTGTTGAAAATCAGGCTGTTCCTCATGATAAACCACTAGGGAAATTGTATCTGGCCAATGTTCAATAAACGTTTCAAGAAAGCGTCGTCCATATTTTTTATATCCATTAGAACCAAATGAGGTGACAATTGTTTGAAAAGCCATGTAGTATTTACCCTAAATATCTTTCTGATGAATGCTGGTGTAGAGTCAACAAAATAACTAGACGTGTTTTATTTTTTTAGAACAGCTCTCCATCTTGATATATTAATTTGACTTATGGTAATCATAAACTAAAATAGATGGATGTTGTGCTTTACTTTCAGTTGTGTAATTTGGTAGGTTTGGTAAATTACCATAGCTAAAGTGTAAGTACAAATACAAGCCAAAACAACCAAAGGAGAATGCTATGAGCGAACGTGAAGTAGTCGTAGTAAGTGGTGTGCGTACAGCAATTGGTGATTACGGTGCGTCTTTAAAAGATGTGCCTCCAACACAATTAGCATCATTAGTGGTCAAAGAATCATTACAACGTGCAAAAGTTGATGCAAAAGATATTGGTCAAGTGGTGTTCGGCAACGTGGCACACACTGAACCAAAAGATATGTATTTATCTCGTGTGGCTGCCGTTGAAGGTGGTATTCCTGTTGAAACCCCAGCTTATACTTTAAACCGTTTATGCGGCAGTGGTTTACAAGCCATTGTTTCTGCGGCACAGTGCATTTACTTAGGTGATGCTGACGCGGCGGTTGCTGGTGGTGCGGAAAATATGAGCCGTGCTTTATACGCATTACCGGGTGCACGTTGGGGTCAACGCATGGGTGACGGTCAATTAGTTGATATGATGGTTGGCGCGTTAACTGATCCATTTGACACTTGCCACATGGGTGTCACTGCTGAAAATGTCGCTGAAAAATGGGGTATTTCGCGTGAAGATCAAGACGCTTTAGCCGTTGAAAGTCACAGACGTGCTGCAGCAGCTGTAGAAAAAGGTTACTTCAAAGATCAAATCGTCCCTGTTGAATTGAAAAGCCGTAAAGGTGTGAAATTATTTGACACTGATGAGCATGTTCGTGGTGACGCGGATGTGGAAGGCATGGGTAAATTACGCACTGTATTCAAAAAAGATGGTAGTGTCACAGCAGGTAATGCTTCAGGTATTAACGACGCGGCAGCCGCAGTTGTGTTAATGGAAGCCAAAGCAGCCGAAGCGAAAGGCTTAAAACCAATGGCGCGTTTAGTGTCTTACGGTCACGCTGGTGTTGATCCTAAATATATGGGTATTGGCCCTGTGCCAGCGATCAAAAATGCTTTAGCTAAAGCAAACTTGACTGTTGCTGATATGGACGTGATCGAGTTAAACGAAGCGTTCGCAGCGCAAGCATTAGCAGTCGTTCGTGACTTAGACTTACCTATGGACAAAGTGAACCCTAACGGCAGTGGTATTTCTTTAGGTCACCCAATTGGTGCAACGGGTGCGGTTATTACAGTGAAAGCCTTATACGAATTAGAACGTACAGGCGGCCGTTATGCGTTAATTTCAATGTGTATCGGTGGTGGTCAAGGTATCGCAGCTATTTTTGAACGTATCTAATCATTAGCGACGATCCAAAATAAAAAGGAAACCTCTTAATATCAAATGAGATAAAAGGGGTTTCCAAACTTTAAAACTTAACAGCCCAAATACATCAAGCTGCATTTTTTATTATGAGGAGTGTTCTAGTGGCGGAAATGGCGCATTCCTGTGAATACCATTGCCATGCCATGTTCGTTAGCTGCTGCAATCACCTCTTTATCACGCATTGAGCCACCCGGTTGAATCACCGCTTCAATACCGACTTCAGCTGCAGAATCGATACCATCACGGAATGGGAAGAACGCATCAGAAGCCATCACCGCACCTTTCACAGTTAAGTTCTCATCACCTGCTTTAATCGCTGCAATTCTTGCGCTATAAACACGGCTCATTTGACCTGCGCCCACGCCAATTGTCATTCCATCTTTAGCGTAAACAATCGCATTTGATTTTACAAATTTACCCACTTTCCATGCAAACAATAAGTCTTTTAATTCTTGCTCTGTTGGTTGACGCTCTGTGACCACTTTCAAGTCATCTAAGCCGACCATGCCCATGTCGCGATCTTGTACTAATAAACCGCCAGACACACGTTTAAAGTCGAAGCTTTGTGCTGGACTCGCATCCCATTCACCACATGTCATCACGCGTACATTCTTTTTCTTTTCTAATAAAGGCAATGCCGCTTCTTCAATACTTGGCGCAATAATGACTTCTACGAATTGACGCTCGATAATAGTTTTTGCGGTTTCAACATCTAACATACGGTTAAACGCGATGATGCCACCAAATGCTGAAGTCGGATCAGTTTGAAACGCTTTATCATATGCGGTCAAAATATTATCTGCTTCCGCTACGCCACAAGGATTAGCATGTTTTACAATCACACAAGCAGGCTTGTCATTGAACGATTTCACACATTCCAAGGCTGCATCAGCATCTGCCACATTGTTATAAGATAAAGCTTTACCTTGTAATTGGGTTGCTGTCGCTAAGCTGGCTGGTGCTGGACTTAATTCTGCGTAAAATGCGGCTTTTTGATGTGGATTTTCGCCATAACGCATGGTTTGACGTTTTTCAAATTGCATGGATAAAGCTGGTGGGAACTGTGGTTCTTCGCTTTCCAAACCACCTAAATAGTTCGCAATCGCGCCATCATAACGTGCGGTATGTGCATACACTTTACGGGCTAATAAACGGCGAGTTGTATCGGTTACGCCGCCTTCATTATTTTTCATTTCATCCAATACAGTTGCATAATCGCTGCTATCCACAACAACAGTGACCGCTGCATGATTTTTCGCTGCTGAACGCAACATCGCAGGCCCACCAATATCAATATTTTCAATCGCAGTGGCTAAATCACAATCAGGCTTAGCAATGGTTTGTTCGAATGGATATAAGTTAACGACCACTAAATCAATCGGCTTAATATCATGTTCTTCCATCACCGCTTCATCAGTGCCACGTCGTCCTAATAAACCACCATGAATTTTAGGATGTAAGGTTTTAACGCGACCTGCCATCATTTCAGGGAAACCAGTGTAATCAGAAACTTCCGTTACATTTACACCGCTATCGGCTAATAATTTCGCTGTACCGCCTGTTGATAAGATTTCAACATTCTGTGCAGCTAAGGCTTGAGCAAATTCCACAATACCTGTCTTGTCTGACACGCTAATTAAGGCGCGTTGAATGGCTGACATTGGTTGTCTCCCTGTCATTCTATTGTTATAAATTTTAAACAAGTATTTTAACGAGACGCTTGTTAATTAACAACTCACTAAGAAATTTGTTTTTAAATATATATTTAACTTTTTAAAGACACCTTCCTGTAATAGAAATTTGATTGTTTTGTAAAAAATATAAAAAAATCCAGCCACAATGGAATAAATCACCTTGGAAAATACACTTTATTAAAAAATGATTTGTATGGAGTTTTATGTGGGCGAACGTCAGCAGTTTAGTAGCTGGATTACAACCTATCACCCGATTTTGTTTAAGCAAGCATTGTGGATGACAGGTAATCATGAATTAGCCAATGAATCAGTGCAAGAGGCTTTTTATCAAGCATGGCAGGCTCGCAAGAGTTTACGGGATAAGCAAAAAGTGCGTGCTTGGTTATTAACTATTTTGCGCCGTGTCATTTATCGCCATTACGAATCAAATACGATTTATGCACAAGCAGATTTTTCCGATGATTTGGTGGCGGATACACCGATGCAAACCACTGAAATGATGTTAGACCTTAATCGCTGTTTACAATATTTACCGCTACACCAGCGAGAATTGATTTTATACCACAGTTTACATGGTTTTAGTTATGAGCAAATCAGCCAAATTTTAGATATTCCTATTGGTACAGTCATGAGCCGTTTAGCCCGTGCTCGACAACAGTTAAAAAATATATGAGATCGGAAGAGCACACGTTGAACTCCAGTCACC
>JAOXRS010000242.1 GCA_025800385.1 Candidatus Albibeggiatoa sp. nov. NOAA | reverse complement strand
CGATCGGGTGGCCTGATTCATTCCCTCGGTCTCAAGCAGTTTTTTTGACCATTTATGCACAATTTATTTAAAAATGAGCTCTTTTCCTGTCATAAGTCAGACGATGAAAATATATGTTGAAGATGACGAAATATAAATGCTTATCATTTAAATACCGGGGATATTTATCATTAAAACTGATTTGTTTTGTAGAAACGATCGATCACTCTTCCCTACAATGTAGTTAGACCAATTTATTTTGCACCCGATATTTCAATATCTACTTCTAAATATTGCGTAAAATTTCATCCTTTGGGTAGGGTCCAGGCTACAACATGGACGCTCAATATCTTATTTGTTTGCGGTACGTGAATGCTAGGCTCCTAATGGATGATGACAATCTTCATTCCAACTCGCCTGGTGCAACTTTTCTGGCGATCCGTTGCGTATTTTCTAATATACAGCTCGTCAAAGTTACCCTCATTTTCGGGAGAAGGATGCTAAAAATGGACGCATGGATAACGGCTTTTAGTGGTCGCGACTCGCTTTATTTACGCGGCGAAGCTGGCGCCGGAAACGTCGCGTCAAAGCAGAAATGGCTTGTATACTTTGCATCGCTTCTTTTGTGTGGTGGTGAGCTGACCGCATTCGAAACGTATATTTATATACTTAACAGACATTTATGAATGCACAGATTGCAGGTTAATTGTTGGCCACATTACCAGCATGCGAGATTATGCGCATTGGTTAATTTTGGTCATACTCATACCAACTCAAAACTTTTAAAACGATCTTCGAAGTCCGGGGCTCCGGCCATGCTTATAAATGTGAATGGGCAGGTAGGGTACTTACCTATCCGGTTTGTTATTAGTGCTTTCTATTTGCTTATGTGGAATTGGATACCTATTATATGAAATCGTGTGTGTTTG
>JAOXRS010000222.1 GCA_025800385.1 Candidatus Albibeggiatoa sp. nov. NOAA | reverse complement strand
ATCGTACCTGTGAGTTGATTACTGCTAAGGTAAAGTAATTGTAACTTAGCTAGCTGGCCTAGTTCACTTGGAATTGTGCCTGTTAGCTGATTCTGGCTAAGGTAAAGCTTTTGTAAATTAGTCAACTGACCTAGCTCGCTTGGAATCGTACCTGTGAGTTGATTACTGCTAAGATAAAGGGTATGTAACTTAGTTAACTGGCCTAGTTCACTTGGAATCATACCTGTGAGTTGATTAGCGTTAAGCTTGAGGCTTGCTAGCTTAATTAATTGAGCTAACTCATCTGACAATACACCATTAAGATTGTTGCTACTTAAATCAATATACGTTACATTTCCATTGAATAAATTAATACCATACCAACTACCTACAGGCATTGCCGTTTTCCAGTTAGTGTTATTTTTCCAATTATCACCATCAGTACTGTCATACAAAGCCACTAATGCTTCACATTCAACTTGTGGCACACCTGTCGTTGCCGTATCTGCACAAGAAAATGCATAACTGACAGAATGAACCAAAGAAAGCAGCAAAGTAACAATTACTACTAAAAATGGGTGCTTTTTCATACTTAAGATGCCTTAATTTTAGTGAATGAAATATCCATACAGCAGTATAACTTATATCATTAAATAATGACACAAAATAAAAATTATTGAAATAATTATGATTCTATAAAGAAATTAAATAATGTGTTTGCCATGCTATTGTAAATCTGACACTAAAATTTTTAAAAAAATAGAAAATTTAAAGCACAAAGGTTTGTAAAATTCTCATGCACATGGGTCATCTGCTTTGGCAAAACCCCCAGAATGAGAACCTTTTATGGTGATCTTTAGATTACAAGAAGTGATATGTGATTTATATAAAGTGGCTATTTGGTGGTTGTGAAATAACGATAATGTCCTGTGATCTTATACTTGAACAAAATATCGTCCTTCTTTGCTCCGCGACCAATATTGTGAATGATTAGCCAACGTTTGCCATCACGCGTTTTTTGCCGAGCCACAATACCAATATGCGGTAAATTTTCTGGCACCATCCATGTAACCAAGTCCCCAGGTAAATAATCGTTAGGATTTTGGCTAATCGGCAGCGAGAATCCTTGGCGTTTAAAAAAGGTTTGTAAGTTGTAAACACGGCGGTGATCGATATTGCGGTCAGTGGTTTTCAAGCCCCAATGATTGGGGTATTTAGAAAATGCTTTACGCATATCCTGATGCACCAATACTTGTAAATCTAAATCCACCGCCCGAAATGCACGGATCACAACATCAGTACACACTCCTGTTTCTAAAGGCACATCGCCATTAGGATAATCTAGTTTGCGGTAATTTGGATCGTAAGATAGTGTTTTACCAATTTGTGCTTCAGCCCCTTGCAACAGTTGAAGAATTTGCGGGTTGTCCACTTTTTCAATAGGTGACTCAGCTTGGCAAGCTACACAATACCAAGCCAAGAATAAAATAAACCCGTAATGAAGCAAATGAGTCATAGCTTTATCTGTATTCATGTCAATATCTTGTTCCTATAGTTAACTCCATGTTAGATATTAGGACTGGTAATCCTTATTTTTGGAAAGCAATAATGTTTGTAATGACGCTATTTAATTAAAATCTAGTTGGGTGGTGGCATTGACTGCCCATGCACTAATAAAATCATTCCAAGAATAGTGCATATTAGTGGCACAATATCTGAAGTTTTACGTTGCGGGCAATTCTAGAATAAAACAAGCTCCCTTGCCTTCTTCACTTTCACACCACACTTCGCCATGTAATACACTGGTTAGTTTTTTTACAATGAACAAACCCAAACCTGTGGAATGTTCACCCGCAGTAGGCCGTGCACTGAGACGACTGAATTTACCAAACAGCTTTTGCTTATCGACCTCACTTAATCCTGCACCTTGATCTTGTACTTCACAACGCACTTTGCCCGCCTTGTGCAACAGACGAATATCAATACGCTTACCCAATGGGGAATATTTAACAGCATTGGAAATCAGATTATCAAGCACTTGATGGGTCAGGTTGGCATCAACATAGGCTGGGAAAGCACTTTCACCACAATGGAATGTGAGGTTAATATCTTTTGCTTTTGCCAAACGGCTATAATGGCGTGATAAGTTGGCGATGATAGGACAAACATCCACTTGATCCAAACAGATGTCTATTTTGCCTGATTCAATCGCATTTACATCAAGAAGGTTGGTGGTAAGGGTATGCATTTTTTGTGAAGCAAGTTTGATTTTTTTCGCAGAATCAATTAACTCCTCACGTTCCATCGCATCGTAATCTTCTTCAATCTCTTCCGCCCAGCCTTTGATTGCAGACAATGGATTTTTCAAATCATGCGCAGCAATGCCAAGAAACTCGTTTTTTTCTTGATTTAATTGAATTAATTCCGCATTTTGGGCTTCTAATCGCTGGTAACTATCTTGTAATTCACACTGGGCACGGGCTAGAGCTAAGTGGGTGGTCACTCTTGCCAAGACTTCTTCAGCTTGGAAGGGTTTGGTGATGAAATCAATACCACCAGCATTGAATGCTTTGACTTTATCTTTGGTTTCTTGCAATGCACTGATAAAAATCACAGGAATATGCTGAGTATGCTCGTCGGCTTTCAGCTTGGTGCAGACTTCAAAACCACTCATTCCTGGCATCATCACATCTAACAAAATTAAATCAGGTGGTTCTGCTTGAGCCGCACGCAGAGCTAACGCACCATTAGGAATAGGGCGAACTTGATAGTTTTTAGTTTTAAGAATGTTCTTCAACACATCCAAGTTAGCAGGGGTATCATCAACCACTAGGATATTTGGGGATTCGGTGTTGCTCATATCATTCCTTTTACATCATAAGGGGCAACTCATTGCTTCATTGTCTCAATCCAATCTAGCATTTTTTGATATTCATACTGTTCCAGCCATTGTTGTAGGGTTGTAGCTAGTTTGGTATCTTGGGTCTTGACAGATTCTAACAGCGTTTCTACTTCATCTACTGCACCTCGAATTAGGGCATTTTCTAATGTATTCAGAGTTTCTATAGATAAAGCAGTTACTGGTGAAACACTTTTGTTTGCTTCAATCCAATCTAGCATTTTTTGATATTCATACTGTTCCAACCATTGTTGTAGAGTTACACCTAATGTGTTGTCTTGGCTTTTGATGGGTTCTAACAGCGTTTCTATTTCATCTACTGCACCTCGAATCAGGGCATCTTCCAATGCATCAAGGGTTTCCATAGGTATGGCGCAAGAACTATCATCTGGTATTGAAATATCTGTAGCAGTGGTCACTTGTTGGTTGTGATATACCCATTCTAAAGGCAAAAATGTTTGCAATACTTGTAATAAACGTTCTGTTTCTAACGGTTTACTAAGATGTTCACAACAACCTGCTTGTAGGCATTCAATACGGTTTTCATCAAAAGCACGGGCGGTCAAAGCCACAATGTACCGATTAACTTCACTAGAACGCGCAAGAATTTGACGTGTGGCAGTTAAACCATCCATTTCTGGCATCACTAAATCCATTATAATCAGATCGAAAGTTTGTTGTTCCGTAATGGCTACCGCTTCTGCACCACTTTCCACCTCAGTCACCTCAAATCCTAAAGGTTCTAACAAACCACGTACTAAAGCACGGTTGAGCGGCACATCAT
Source organism: Candidatus Albibeggiatoa sp. nov. NOAA (assembly GCA_025800385.1). Lineage (GTDB taxonomy): Bacteria > Pseudomonadota > Gammaproteobacteria > Beggiatoales > Beggiatoaceae > Albibeggiatoa. Next base: position 810 of record JAOXRS010000222.1, on the reverse strand, counting down.
CTGCCTCTAATATCCGCAATGGTGTTTGTATCCCATCTGTGCGTTGATAGCCTGTTGCCATCGTCAATGCAGTTTTTGGATTCATCGGATTAGCAGCTTCTAATTCTGGCACAGGAATTTGCACAATGAAACAGCTCCCCTGCTCTATATCACTTTCTAGCTTAATTTGCCCGCCCATTTGCTCGACTAAGTTTTGAGTAATTGGTAATCCTAAGCCCGTACCTTGCTGCTTATATTCATTTTCGCCCGCTTGTTGGAATGGTTTGAACACAGATGCTTGTTCTTCCATAGGAATACCAATACCCGTATCACTAACCCAAATCGTCAACTCACCACACAAGGGGCAATTTTTCAAAACGGGTTCAGTTCTGCGATAGTCTACTTCTAATCGTACTTCTCCTTTTTCCGTAAACTTAACTGCATTACTCAATAAATTCATACAAATCTGACGCAAGCGTTTCTCATCTACTTCTACATAATAAGGCAAGGTGTCTGTCGGCTCATATCGGAAATCAATATTTTTGTCTTTAGCCCGTGATTGAAATAAATGCGCTAATTCACGGAAAAAGCTATCGATTTCACAAGAACTTGGAATTAAATCTAAACGCCCTGCTTCAATTTTTGCTAAATCCAATACATCGTTAATCAGAGTCAACAAATAATCACCGCTACGCTTGATGGTATCGACTTGTTGTTTTTGTTCTGCATTCAATGAAGTGTCATGTTGCAACACTTGTGCAAAACCCAGTACCGCATTTAAAGGGGTACGCAATTCATGACTCATATTGGCAAGAAAGGCGGATTTAGCGC
>JAOXRS010000209.1 GCA_025800385.1 Candidatus Albibeggiatoa sp. nov. NOAA | reverse complement strand
GGTCACCCGAACTCATCATTTCAAGTGCCTCGATTTCACCTTGTAAATCTGTGCAAACTACTTCTAATTTATTTGCATCAAGATCATATTGCCACAGCTCACCATTTGCTCCGCCATAGAAAATCGTAGTATCGGCTTGTTTGCTGAGAGTTAAACCTTCTAATGCCACGGTAGATGCTAGTACTAACGCGCCTTGTCCTGATACCACATCAATAGTGATAAGCCCTTGTCCTTTTGCCCAAGCGTATAAAGTACCATCTGGACTAAAAGCGAGGTCTTCAATTTCGGCAAATTGAGTGTCGCCAATGCTGGTTAATTCACCTGTATCAGGATTGACTTCATATAAATAACCTGCTTCTCCAGTCGTCGCGTCATCACCAGCAGCAGCATATAACTTGTTAGTCTGAGGATGAATGGCTAAAGATTCAATATCATATCCAGTATATAGGCTGCCTAGTTCAGTAGTGCTTAAGTCATTCAAATTAACAGTAAAGAATTGTGAGTCATTAAGTTTGTCGTCGTGCACAACGTATAATTGGCAGGCAATTTCGTTGGGTGGGCAGTTGGTTTGAGCAGTGCGCCAGCTAGAATCTTTGCTATCAATAATGGCTGAAATAGTAGTATCAGTTGGGTTAAGGCAGTTATTGTTAATCTGTAAAACTCTCAAGTTTCGTAAAAAGCTTTCTAGCTCAATTGTAGGATTATCGCCTGCTAAATAGTTATATCGTAAAAAAAGATATTTTAAGCGAGTTAAATTAGCGAACTCAATCGGAATTGTGCCTGTGAGTTGATTGTTTTGAAGATAGAGAAGTTCTAAATTAGCCAACTGGCCTAGCTCGCTTGGAATTGTACCTGTGAGTTGATTACTAGAAAGGTAGAGGTGCTTTAAATTAGTCAACTGGCCTAGTTCACTTGGAATTGTACCTGTGAATTGATTATTAGCAAGGAGAAGGAGTTCTAAATTAGCCAACTGACCTAGTTCACTTGGAATTGTATCTGTGAGTCGGTTATTGGAAAAGATGATTTGCTGTAAATTGGTCAACTGGCCTAATTCGCTTGGGATTGCGCCAGTGAGTTGATTTTGGTAAAGGTAGAAATGCTTTAAACTGCCTAATTGAGCTAGTTTGCTTGGAATTGTGCCTGTGAGTTGGTTACCCTGAAGATAGATATATTCTAAATTAGCTAATAGACCTATATCAGATAATAATACACCATTAAGACTATTATCCCGTAAATCAATAGTAGTTACATGGCCACTAGTAACATTAATACCATACCAATTATCTATAGGCGTTACTGTTTTCCAATTAGAATTATTTTTCCAATTATCACCATCAGTGTTGTCATACAAAGCAACTAATGTTTCACATTCAATTTGTGACACGCCCGTTGCTGCTGTATCTGTACAAGAAAATGCGTAATTGACAGGATGGTAAGTCAAAGAAAGCAGTAAAGTAACAATTATTAAAGGTGAGTGTGTTGTCATATATAAAATGCCTGCGAATAAAATAATTATATGGGCATCATAATTTATAATATGCAATAGCAGTATAAAAGGGTTAGCAGAGGATGCAATGAATAGGACAAGCGTATTAATTATAGGTGATCCTCGTGGGCAATCTATTTTCTTAATAGATGCAAAATCGCTAACAGATGGGATTAATACTGGTGATTGGATTGATATGTTTGCACCTGTTGACAAAAACGCCACGGAAAATCCTTTGCTTTACATTATTCGTCAACAGCTTATTGAAGCCATTCATAGTTCATTGATTTTTTTATGAAAAAAAGATACAGATAAATTGGTTTCGGTGTGAGTTGATGATGCGGTGCAAGATATGTCTTATTCTCCAAAAGGATACCTAAAACGTGTTGTAGGCAAAAATAGGTTAGTCGAACTGTATGCTGGTTAACTACAAAACACAGATGAAGCCGATTTCACTTCACAATTGGTTTTTATCCAAGGATTTAACAGGTAAAAATCAGCATTAGGAATAGTAGATTGAATTGTGCCATTGATAACACTAGCTTTACCGCCAACCACTCGAGAGATAATATTTTGAATTGAATTATCACCAGAAAATTGCGCGGTTTCACCTTGTTCTAAACTAAAGCGATCAAATATATGAAACAAATTATTGCCGACAGTTTGCCCTAAATTCTGTGCAATATTGTATAACCCGCTGTTAATTGATAATTGTTCATTGTTAATTGAAATCTCCGCTTGTGCTAAGTTGGTCAGACACACAAACAGGTACAAAAATCCACGCACCTACTATTCCCTAATAAAATCAAAAAAGTATTTTTATAAAAATATACGAGTAAATCAAAATAAGTACCTTTATTGGCATGTGGGTAATCTTAAGCTTGATATAGCACTTGGAATCCAATCCTCAATAAAATGGTTTGAAAAACGATACATATTGACTTTGAACGTTAAAGGCGGTTGGAATTCTGTGGGTAATTGCCCTGCAATCGCTGCTTTACATGCATCTTTGATTTGAGCTTGTTCAGCAAAGCTTTTATTAAGATGTAATAGCCCCGTGCTCACGGTTTCGTCTGGAGAAGTGATTTCAATATTGCCATCAATACCTAAACGTGAAGAAGCAGATACAATACTGATGGGGTCTTTGAGAAATTGATTGGCAACAATCCGAATATTACCACCTTGTCCTGCATCGGCTTGCGCGGTAATTGTGCCTTTATTCAAGACAGTAAATTGTGGTTCAACAATATCAATATTACCACCATCGCCAGCACCACCATGCACGCTTGTCGTGATTTCGCTTTGTTGTAAATGCAGTAAATTGGAAATATTAAGTGAGATATTGCCACCCGAGGCATTGGCTGCAGAAGTAAGGATATTACCATTGTTAATCAGATTGAGTTGGTTGGCAGAAATAGATAAATCACCCGCCTGCCCCGTACCAAAACTATTTGCCGTGATGCCGCCACCACTTTCCAATGTGATCGTATCGGCTTGAACTTTTAAATTACCGCCTTTTCCACCACCAATATGCAAGTAACCATTTTGTATAGCACCACTGCTTACACTCAATAATCCATTGTTTGAAATATGAATATGTCTTGCGGAAACCTCTATTGTACCTGCATTACCTAGACGTGCTGTACTGGCAGAAACAAAAGCCTCGTCTTTAATAATCAAGGTATCGGCATTAATAGAAAAAAAACCTGCACTTGCATTATTTCCATAAGTACCTGTGCCGATGACAGTGGCAGGATTATTAATGGGGCGATTAAATATATCTGTAGAAATGCCCTCTCGTTTACCACTAATCGTAAGCGTACCTTTTACATTTAAAGTTAGACTTCCTCCATCCTGAGTTGGTTGTTCAAAGACAGCCGTTGAAATAATTCCTCCATCTGTGACACTCATACTATTAGCATTGATTGTTATATCACTCCCTGCTGAACCGATACTATCGTGATTGGAACCAATATACCCACCTTGCAATTCAAGATGACCTGTGGTGATATTAATATTACCATTCGCCCCTATGGAATATGCATCACTTGCTATAAAGCTGGGGAAATCAATAAATGTAAAACCTGCAACCTCAAAATGTCCTGTGTTTTGACCTAAAAGGGATAATGATTGTTGCGCTGTGATATTAATATGCCCCGAGTCTCCATTACCTATACTGCCTGCCACAACAGAAGCACCTAAATCCAATAGCATTTTCCCCGTTTCAATATTGATATGACCGCCCTGACCTGTGCCAAAATTGGTTGCACTGATGCCGCCACGATAAAGAGATAGTTGAGGGGTTTGAATATTGATACCTGTAACTGAACCGCCACCAAAGTTCTGATTAGTGACAGCAAACATCTCGTTATCAACCACGTACGTTTGTAAAATATTAATAGATTCGGTCAAATTTAAATAAATTCCCAAACCATCAAAATCGCCGTATGCGTTGGCTCTTAAAAAAGATTCTTTTAACAAAAAACTGCCACCATTCACAACAATTGCACCTGCGACTAAACCGCTGACTTCAATATTGGAAGCGTCTAAAATATTAATTGAACCCTGTTTTTGAACATTACTGGTAAAAGTAATCGCCTCAACTTCATCTGCTTGGGCAATACTGCTAAAGTTAATGCGTCCGCTGGGAGCGGTAAGTTGAGTATTGTTTAACGTAATATCGCCACCGATTAAAGACAATGTTTTCGTTGGTGCAACGGCTAATTGTGCATTGTTGATTTGAATTGAAGCGGTTGCATTATCCAAAAAACCAAAAGCTGAAATCGGTGCAGTGGTTAAAATATCTTGTTCTGGAAAACGGGCGTGAAATTCACCACCATCAGACAATTTGACATAGTCAGAAGTGGAAGCATGAAAACTATTCGGCACTTGGAGTTGTGCAGATTCCCCAAATACAATGCCATTGGGATTTAAAAAGTAAAAATCAGCATTCGGCATCAATGATCGAATTGTACCGTTAATTAAGCTCGGCTCATTGCCAGTGACACGAGAAATCACATTTTGAATTTGCCCAGAACCGATAAATTGTGCAGTTTCGCCAGCATTTAAATTGAAACTATCAAAACTATGAAACAAGTTACTACCGACGGTTTGTCCCAACTCTTGCGGAATATTGTAAACCCCATCAATCATTGGTAACTGATTAATTGAAATCTCTGCTTGTGCAATGTTGGTCAGATACACAAGCAGGAATAGGAATCCACGCATCACCCTTCCCCGTTTAAAATCATAAACTTAATTTTACAATAGCATGGGAAATAAGCAAAATAAAGACCTTTATTCACAAGTGGAAAATCGTAAACGTGATGCAGAACTTGGAATCCAGTCCTCAACAAAGTCATTTGGAAAATGATACATATTAGCTCTAAAAGTCAGTGGAGGCCGAAACTCTGTGGGCAACTGTCCTGCAATCGCGGCTTTACAGGTATCTCTAATTTGAATTTGTTCAGAAAAGCGTTTGCTTAAAGTAAGTAATCCACTACTAATTGTTTCATCAGGTGAGGTGATTTCAATATTGCCATCAATCCCTAAGCGTGAAGAAGCAGATACCAAGCTACTCGGTGATTTTAAAAATTGATCGGCCGCAATCTGAATATTACCACCTTGACCCTCATAAGCTTGCGCAGTGATTTGCCCTTGATTTAACACAACAAATGTGGGGTTTTTAATACTGAGATTGCCGCCATCACTTTCGCCACTTCTGACACTAGTTGTGATATCCGCATCTTGTAAATAAAGTAAGTTGGGGATCGTGAGGTTAATATTGCCTCCGCTGGCGTTTTTGGCACGAGCCAAAATAGTAGCATCATCAGTAAGCCTAATAGTATTAGCCTGAATAGCAATATCACCTGCACTACCAGCATTGTTTTTTTCATAATCCGAATCACTTACAACACCAGTTGCAATAGTTGTAGAACCCCAATCTTCATATTGTGAAATAGTTAAAGTATCTACGACTTTGAGATCAATATAGCCACCATTTCCAGTCCCTGAAGTGCTAGTACTAATTGTTCCACTGGTCAAAGTGATATTGCCTGCTTCTATCTCAATGATGCCTGCATCACCTGCATTTGCTTGTCGGCTATGTGTATTGCTGAAAATCCCACCGCCTGTAATTCTTTCATTCAATTCCATATTAGACAGGGTTAAGGTGTCTTTTACTTTAATGACAAGTGTGTTACCTGCTCCCGGTCCGTATGTTTCTGTAAAAATAGCCGTATTGCCTGATAGCCTGATGTTGCGAGCCTCGATCTCAATACGCCCTGCTTGACCCGCATTAGCATCTGTACTTTGTGAACTGCTGAAAATCCCACTGGGTGTACCTTGTTCGGGTATATATTTTCCAGAAATAGTTAAATCTTCGGTTAAAAAAATAGTAAGAGCTCCCGCTTTTCCAGAACCAAGCGTAATAGTGCTAATAATTGACTTATCATTCAGTATTAATTGTTTGCCTCGCAGATTGATAGAACCACCTTGTCCAGCACCCCGCGTAGTCGTTGTGATGCCTGAGACTAAGCCTCCCACGCCCTGTAGAATGAATGTATCATTGACTTCAACATCTATGCTACCACCATCTTGATTTATCGTTTCAGCGTTAAGTACACCATTGTTTATTGAGAGGTTACCCGAACGAATAAAAATATTTCCGCCCTTATTACCACTGACATCCATAAGACTATTAATCGATGTAATTGATCCGCCTTGGGCATTTGTACTCAGTGATAATGTAGAGTTAGCCAGCGAAACTTCACTATGCGATGCTTGACTCACCAGATTGATTTGTCCAGATGGTGCAGAAAGATAGGCGCTAAAAAGAGGAATGCCTACTTCATTTAAACCAAGAAATTGACCTTGTATTGTTAAATCTCCCCCAATAAGGGATAAGGTCTGTTCTGGAGGAACAGCAAGATAGCTCTCTTGCACAGCAATAGGGGCTGGGCTGTCAGTCAAAAAGCCAAAACTCGCTACTGGTGCGACAGTTAGAATATCTTGCTCAGGAAAACGGGCGTGAAATTCACCGCCATCAGAAAGCTTTAAATAATCAGCAGTGGAAGCATGAAAACTATTCGGGACTTGGAGTTGTGCAGACTCCCCAAACACAATGCCATTCGGATTTAAAAAGTAAAAATCAGCATTCGGCATCAATGATCGAATTGTACCGTTAATTAAGCTCGGCTCATTGCCAGTGACACGAGAAATCACATTTTGAATTTGCTCAGAACCGATAAATTGTGCAGTTTCGCCAGCATTTAAATTGAAATTATCAAAACTGTGAAATAAGTTACTACCAACGGTTTGTCCCAACTCTTGCGGAATATTATAAACCCCATCAATCGCTGGTAACTGATAACTGTTTACTGATAACTGATTAATTGAAATCTCTGCTTGTACAGCACTGGCAGCTACACACGCAAACACCCATACGATTGCTCGCATACCCTTTCCCCATTTAAAATTATAAACTTAATTTTACAGTAGGATGGGAAAGAAGCAAGATAAAGACCTTTATTTACAATCAGATAGTCGCAAACGTGATGCAGCACTTGGAATCCAATCTTCAACAAAATCATTTGAAAAACGATACATGTTGATTTTGAAAGTCAAAGGTGGTTGGAACTCTGTGGGTAATTGGCCTGCAATTGCAGTTTTACACGCGTCTTTGATTTGAGCCAGTTCAGAAAAATTTTTATTTAAAGTGAGTAGCCCGCTACTGATAGTTTCATCAGGTGAGGTGATTTCAATATTGCCATCAATCCCTAAACGTGACGAGGCCGACACCAAACTACTCGGCGATTTTAAAAATTGATCGGCAACAATCTGAATATTACCGCCTTGTCCTTCATCGGCTTGCGCAATAATTTGACTATGGTTGAGTACAGTGAAAGCAGGGTTATTGATTGAAACCTCTCCACCTTGCCCAAGACCTTTACCGACACTGGTTGTTATATCACTTTGGGTTAAATATAAAATATTATTGACAGTGAACTGAATATTACCCCCGCCACCACCGCCAAATGTTTCAGTTGTAATTTTGCCATGACTTAAATGAATATCATTTGCTTGAATACTGATTTGTCCTGCATGACCTAAGCCACGATGTTCGCCTGTAATTTCCGCGCCATCGAATACATCAATACGCCCTGCTTGAATCTCAATATTACCTGCACTAGCAGCACCGAGATTAATCACTGAAGCGTTGATTTTACTCGCACCAATTACATCGCTGGGTTTTACACCTAATAATGGCAGACTGCCCGCTAACTGTTCATTAACAAAATTATAATAGCGCAAATGCTCAGGACGAGAACCACCCGATAAACGCAAAGTGTTGGCCACATTAATCTTAATTCGACCTGATTGACCTAAACCCAAAGTTGAGATATTGACATTGCCCCCGCTGATTAACTCAAATTGATTGCTGGTAATTAAAATATCCCCTGCTTTACCTGTTCCTTGCCCAAACCCTGACGAGCTGATATTTGCTGATTCAGACACATGAATTTGATTTGCATTAATTTGAATCAAACCACCATCACCTAAACCAATTGCGGTTGAAATAACACTACCGCCTGTGGTCAAAGATAATTGGTCAACATCAAGATAAATTGATCCCGCTTTGCCTAAGCCCAGAGAAGCGACATTAATCTGTGCTTGGTCTTCCACAATAAGTTTAGGTGTTTCAATATGAATACTGCTTTCTATCGCATTTGGATTAATTGTGTGTGATGTTGAAGCAATACCGCTCGCATTACGTGCAGCTACCCCATTGGTTGCAGTAATAGTCTGTTCACCAATGCCTGAAAGTAGAATTTCATTCGCTTTAATTGAAATTTGATTGCCATGACCCGCATCCCACACATTAGAGCTGATTTGAGAACCGTCTCTTAATTCCAGTTTGTCGACTTCAATAGAAATCGGTGCAGTTTGAACAGGGCTAAATGTTTTACTGACAATTTCTGCGGCTTTGGTTAATTGCAGTGTACCAGTGAGCTTAATATCGATACCTTTACCAACATTAGCTTGTTTTGCATAATTATTCGCCTCTAAAAAACCACGGTCTGAGAGCAGCATATTGCCACCTCGGATTAGGATTAAACCTGATTCAGTACCCTTAACAGACAAAACCCCATCACCAATATTTGTACCGACTCCAATCATTTTAATATTGCCTAAATTATCAAACGAGGACACATCTAGGTCAGATTCAAGTAAGCCCACTTCACCTTGTGACGCAACACTGGCAATCCAGATACTTCCTGCTTTGACCGTTTTTTCATTGGTTGCAAACAAGCGTGCCTTATCCATATTAATATCACCTGCAATGACATTGATGTCTTTTTCAGGTTGTACAACCAGTCTTGAGCCTTGAAAATCAATTGCTGTAGGTGTATCTGTTAAAAAGCCAAATGCTTGAATGGATGCAGTGGTTAAAATATCTTGTGCTGGAAAACGGGTATGAAACTCACCGCCATCAGAAAGCTTTATATAATCAGCAGTAGAGGTATGAAAAGAACCTTGTAAATCGAGTTTTGCATGTTCACCAAATACAAGACCATTAGGGTTGAGTAGATAAAAATCAGCATTGGGGATGGTTGAACGGATTGTGCCATTAATAAAGCTAGACTCACTGCCAATCACCCGAGAAATAATATTCTGAATCGAATCGCTACCAGAAAATTGTGCAATTTCACCCTGATTTACATTGAAACTATCAAATGTATGAAACAAATTACTACCAACCATTTGCCCCAATGCTTGAGGAATATTGTAAACCCCGTCAATTGCTGGTAACTGATAACTGTTTACTGATAACTGATTAACTGAAATCTCTGCTTGGGCTGCGTTACTGATAATCATGCACACAGACATCCATACGATTGCTCGCATAACCCTTCCCCATTTAAAATCATAAAGTTAATTTTACAGCAGCATGAGAAAGAAGCAAAACCTTTATTTACAAGAGGATAATCGCAGACGTGATACAGAATGTGGAATTTAATCTTCAACAAAATAGGGCAATTTCATTCTGATTTAAATTAAATATATCAAATGTGTGAAATAAATGACTACTAACAGTTTGTCCTAAATCTTGTACAACCCACTATTAATTAAAACTGCTGCTTGTGCAATGTTGGTCAAGTAGGCACACAATAGTGCTCGTAACAACATAATTGTCCTTCAGTCCCTTGAGCACTAAATTATAATTGTACAATTTTTATCCATGAAATTAACAGATTAAAACAATTTTTCAACCCATTTGAATTATTATAAAAATGCCAATAATTTTATTATAGAATTGAGGCTCGTATATTATGGAGAAAAACAAGGGTAGTCCGTTATTTATAAAGTGTTTAAGCAAGATTTTCCCTCCCTAATAGAATTAATGTATCATCGCCAAACATATGAAATTATTGATTATTTGCAATTAATTGCTTAACACTTTATCAACAACCTAGCTTCGTGTAGAATGACTACTGTAGCCTCATTCTTTATTCTCAACACTAACCAATACTCAAATCATCAGCTTTAAACGCTTTCAAAAAGCAGGAAGCAATAATGAAAGTATCAATTCAAATCATTACTGTAGCCGTATATTTTCTCTTCACAACATTAACAGGGACAACTTTTGCCCAAGATGGAAGGCGGGTACAATTTGACTATCTGACAACTAAAGGTGGGCTTTCACATAATTTAGTTTATAGCGTGTTGCAAGACAGTCAAAAGTTTATGTGGTTTGGCACCCGCTATGGCTTGAATAAATATGATGGAAGTGGGTTTACGGTTTATACCTATACTCAAGATGATCCAAATAGCCTCAGTGATAACTTTGTTTGGACGATGTTTGAGGATCGTGCTGGCACTCTGTGGATTGGTACTTGGGGAGGTGGCTTAAATAAATTTGACCCAGTTACAGAAACCTTTGTCCGTTATCAACACGATGCGAATAATCCCAATAGTGTAAGTAACAACTATATCTGGTCGATTTACCAAGATCATACTGGCCAGTTATGGATTGCAACCGAACAAGGTTTAAATCAATTTGATCCGACCACCGAAACTTTTGTGCGCTATCAGCATGATCCCAACAATCCAAATAGCTTGAGTCATAACAGTGTGTCATTGTTGTATGAAGATAAGGCGCGTAACCTATGGATTGGCACTTATGGCGGTGGTCTAAACAAACTTGATCCCAGCCGTCAAACTTTTACCCATTACCAACACGATAAGAATAACCCTAAGAGTTTGAGTAATGATTTTATTTGGACAATTCATGGTGGACGATCAGGCGACTTACTTTGGATAGGCTCAGAAGGTGGATTAAATCAATTTGATTTTAGAACGGAAAGTTTTCGACGTTACCAACACGAGGAGTCAAACCCCCAGAGTCTCAGTCATAACACTATTTTATCACTTTATGAAGATCAGGTAGGTATCTTGTGGGTTGGCACTTATGGTGGTGGTTTAAACCTATTTGATCGAAAAAACCTTCAATTTGTCCGCTACAAAAATGATGCACGTTTTTTGAATAATCTGAGCGATAACCTAGTTTGGTTTATTAATGCTGATGTGACTCATACGCTTTGGGTTGCAACAGAAATTGGACTCAATAAATATGACCCCGGCAGTCATCAGTTTGCCCATTATCAACATAATCCAAAAAATATCAATAGTTTAAGTAATAATCTCGTCAGTAGTTTCTATGAAGATGAGCAACAAATTCTTTGGATAGGAACGCGTAACGGGGGATTAAATCGATTTGATAGAAATAACAATCGTTTTAAGCACTATAGTGATAGTTTGAATAACAACGGTATTCTGGCAATTAAACCAGATAGTCATGGGCATTTATGGTTTGGTACGGAGGGTGGTGGTCTCATTAAGTTTGATCCCAAAACTGAACAATTTATCCGTTATCAATCTGACCCTAAAAATCCAAATAGCTTGGCGAGTGATGTCATTATGGATATCGGTGTCGATGCTGGTGGTATTGTCTGGGTTGGTATGGATGGTGGCGGTTTGGATAAATTTGACCCAGAAAAAGGCACTTATGTGCATTATCGACATGATGATGATAATCCAAATAGTTTGGTGACAGACTGGGTAAAAAATGTTTTCGTGGATTCCAGCGGTGCGGTATGGGCTGGGGCTGATGGTGGCTTAAGTCGATTAGAACCTATGACACAAACCTTTACCAATTATCACCATGATGATAATGACCCACATAGTCTGAGCAGTAATACCATCAATACGGTTTTTGAAGATCATCAAGGTATTATATGGGTTGGTACTAACAGTGGTTTGAACAAACTTAATCATGCAAACCAGACCTTTACCATTTACCATGAAGAACAAGGTTTAGCCAGTAATAATGTAACTGGTATATTGGAAGATAATCAGGGTTATCTGTGGCTTAGTACCACGCAAGGTTTATCAAAATTTGATCCGAAAACTGAAACATTCCGTAATTATGATAAGCACGATAGTTTGCAAGATAATACTTTTTTACGCGAATCAGCTTATAAAAATCACCAAACAGGCGAGTTATTTTTTGGTGGCATTAATGGCTTCAATGCTTTTTATCCAGACAGGCTAGTCGATAACCCATATAAACCACCCGTAAAACTGACCGATTTTCTATTGTTTAATCAATCCGTATCTATTGGTCAACAATCACCTTTACAAAAGCATATTAATTTAGCTGAGCAAATCACCTTGTCTGATGACCAATCTGTCTTCAGTTTTGAGTTTGCGGCTTTGAATTATCGTGCATCAGCCAAAAACCAGTATGCTTATATGATGGAAGGTTTTGATAAAGATTGGACTTACGTTGATAGTCAGCGGCGGTTTGCTACTTATACTAACTTGGATGCGGGCGAATACACCTTTAGAGTCAAAGCTTCTAATAATGATGGTTTATGGAATGAAGCGGGCACCTCAGTCAAAGTTCTTATCTTACCGCCTTGGTGGCAAACTTGGTGGGCTTATAGCCTGTATACAATAATCATTTTGGGGAGCTTGATTGGCTTTGTTATCGCACAACAAAGAAAATTAGTTCAAACCCGTGCAATTAACGAACGTTTGCAACAAGCCGACAAGCTGAAAGATGAGTTTTTAGCCAACACTTCCCATGAGTTACGGACACCACTCAATGGCATTATTGGCATTGCTGAATCTTTGCTAGAGGGTGCAGCAGGAGAGTTAACGGCTCAAACTAAAACTAATTTAGGCATGATTGTCTCTAGTGGTAAACGTTTATCAGCTTTAGTCAATGATATTTTAGATTTTTCTAAGCTAAAACATAAAGATATTGGTTTACAACTGAAGCCAATTAGTTCACGAGAACTGGCTGATGTCGTCTTAAATCTGAGTCAGCTTTTAGTGGCTCAAAAGCCCGTAGAACTGAAAAACCAAATTGAGCCAAACTTACCTTTTGTGATGGCTGATGAAAATCGTTTACAACAAATTCTACATAATCTGGTTGGTAATGCGATTAAATTCACTGAACAGGGCGAGGTTAAAATCGAAGCACAAACAGTGAATCAACAATTACAAATTAGCGTATCTGATACAGGTATTGGTATTGAGCAAGACAAGTTAGAACGTATCTTTGAATCTTTTGAGCAAGCTGAAGGGGGAACAGATAGAGAATACGGTGGCACTGGTTTAGGTTTAGCAGTCACCAAAAAATTGGTCGAGTTACACGGGGGACAAATTTGGGTGGAATCTACTCCCAAAAAAGGCTCAAAATTTATCTTCACGTTACCGATTTCTGATGAAACTGAGTCTGAACCCTTATCAGTAAATACACCTCTGCTATCTAAAATGCAAACCACCTCTGAATCTACAGTTATGCACTTACCACCCACTTTAGGTACAGCGGAAACCAGCGCGAGTCAGGACGAAGTGCAAGAAGATTTTAATATCTTGATTGTGGATGATGAACCTATAAATTTACAAGTGCTCTCCAATTACCTGTCCTTGCTAAACTATGACATCACCCAAGCCAGCTCTGGTACTGAAGCCTTAGCCTTGGTAGAAGCGGGACTACAACCTGCTGCGATTTTATTGGATGTAATGATGCCACGCATGACGGGTTATGAAGTGACCAAAAAACTGCGTGAAAAATGGCCAGCAGATCAACTACCGATTGTGTTATTGACAGCGAAAAATCAAATAGAAGACTTAGTTGCTGGGTTGGAATCGGGTGCCAATGACTATCTCACCAAGCCTATTTCTAAAGATGAATTGATTGCCCGCCTAAATACGCATATTCACATTTCTCAATTGAAAGCAGAAAGTGTGCGTTTTGTGGAACAGCTGGAAATGTCTCGTCGTCAAGCCGAAGTAGCTAATGAAGCTAAAACCGCGTTTCTGGCCAATGTCAGTCATGAGTTGCGTACCCCACTAAATGCGATTTTAGGTTATACCCAAATATTTAACTACGAAGATAATCTTTCAGATATGGTAAAAGAGGGTAGCAAATTAATTGAACAAAATAGTCAACATTTGCTTACTTTACTCAATGATATTATCGATATTTCCACACTTGAACACGGTGAAGTCAGCATTTCCCCAATAGATATGCGTTTTGACAGCTTTTTAAACAATTTAATTGGTATCTTTCAACATCGGGCTAAAGAAAAAGGACTGGTATTTCATTACACATTTTCTCCAGAATTGCCGCTTGGTATTGTGTGTGATGAAAAACGCCTAAGACAGATTCTTACTAATTTATTAGGTAATGCAATTAAATTTACCCAAACTGGCAGTATTACATTTTCAGTCACTCGGCATGAAAACAAGATTCGGTTTTTGATTAAAGACACAGGTGCAGGTATTGCACAAGAATATTTGGATAAAATCTTTTTGCCTTTTGAACAAGTGAGTGATTGGCAACATAAATCAGCAGGTGCAGGCTTGGGCTTGTCTTTAGTGAAAAAATTATTAGATGCTTTAGACGGCACAGTTCAAGTGAGTACAGAAGTCAACCAAGGCAGTTGTTTCGAAATCGATTTACCTTTGGTAGAAAGCCATGAGCATATTCTTGGAGAAACTGTGTTTATAGAGCCTAAACATTCAGTAACAGTGGCTGAAACGATTGAAGAGCAATCTGAGCTACAAAATGCAATACAGTTACTCAATGTTGAACAATTTACCGCTTTGCAAGATGCAAGTATGACAGGCGATATTGGCACTTTAGCTCAATATGCAAAAGAACTGGAAGAGGCATCACCTGAATTTACGCCACTGGTTAAAACTATTCGCCAAGTTGTTGAGACTTTCGATACTGAGACCATTATTAATTTACTTACATCCGCAAACGTGGAAGACAGCTTGTAAGAGAAAAAATAAAGGCTGAAATAATAGAAGAAAAAAGAAAGTTGGTAGATAAACGTCTATTAGAAAAAGTCCCACTATCTGGTATTAGTAGAGTAATTAGACATATCAGAAGGTGGGTTACAATGTTCCCTAAAAAGCTCGATAACCATATCAAAGCTATTTGGAATTTTATGTACCATTATAATGCTTGTTTATTTGCCAAAATATATTTCACCACTTTTCTAGGGCTAGCTTATTATCAATGTAGCGGATGAACAAATAGTAACCCTGAAAACTATAGAAAACTTCAAACGCTTGCAAGGCTTTCGACAACATGAATTACGCATTTTGCAAAACCCCCTGACCGAAAACCTTTTGATGTAAGTATTTAATTACAAGAAGCAAGTTGTAATACATTACTCGGAATCCAATCCTCAACAAAATCATTTTTAAAGCGATACATATTGACTTTGAGACTTAAAGGCTGTTGAAATTCCGTAGGCAATTGTCCTGCAATCGCAGTTTTACAGGTGTCATTAATTTTAGCTTGTTCTGCAAAATTTTTAGCAAGATGTAACAAACCTGTACTGATAGTTTCATCAGGGGAAGTAATTTCAATATTGCCATCAATACCTAAACGGGAAGAAGCAGACACTAAGCTCAGTGGGTTTTTAATAAATTGGTTGGCAATAATCCGAATATTACCGCCTTGTCCTTCATTGGCTTGCGCAATCAATTTCGCATTATTCATTACCAAAAACTGGGCATTATTCAAAGTCAAACTACCGCCATTGCCAACACCTTCACGCACACTGGCAGAAATATTTGAATCGTTTAGATATAAGGCATTGTCAATATTTAAACTGATGCCACCGCCACCCGCGCTAATGGCTTCGGTTGTAATCGCGCCATTATGAGCCATTTGAATCTGATTAGCATTGATTTCAATTGTACCCGCGTTGCCACCATGTTCTTGTTTAATCCATTGCCCGTTTGCATAAAAATAATGCTCTGGATTGCTATCACCAATCACTTTAGCAAAATCACCTTGTTTCGCCTTCAGCTTTTCTAAATCTGCCATGGTTTGCACGGTTTGTTGTGGATTTAAATCTATCCAATCTTGCCCAGTATAAATGGTTGCAGCATCTCCAATTTGGGCGATATTGCCTGTTTTGACTAAAGTTAAATTGTTTACATCTGTGATTTGTGTAATTTGGCGCGATGTATTTAAACGAATCCATTGATTATCTGCATAAACAAACTGCCCCGCTTGTTGTGGATTGCTGATTGTTGCAATCGGATATTCGCCTTCTAAATCAAATTGTTGAGGCAGCGCATTTAACTCATCCATGCTAGACAGATTAAATTGATTGACTTGGACAAAATCCACATGAATATCGCCATCATCCTCAAACATATTGGTGTAAATGAAATCTGCCGCTTTGCCATTGCCCATATCTAATACGCGAATTCGTTCCCCTAATTGATAATCAGGCAAGGTTTCATTTGGGGAATAACCGTTATTATCTTTGCGAACTGATTGAAAAGGCTTAGGCGTATCCAACACTGTGGTCACATGCTGATCCATACGTTGCCATGTATCCAATACTAATTCATGATGATGGGTGTAAATATAATAGCCTGATTCGTTAGCATTTTCGCTTTTGACTTCAACAACCTGCCCATTGCTAAATAAATATTGCTGGTTCAATTGATAAAGCTCTTCAACGCTAGATACTGGGTCTAAAGGAATCCGTGAAGGAATCAAATGGCTACCCACATTCACGTAATAATTAATCTTGCCATTACCCAAATCTGCTGCTTGAATCGTATCGCCTCGTTTTACCAATAGCTCGTCACGTTCATCGATATTGGTAAATTGATAGCGATTCACAAACTGGCTTTCTGATGCAATGTTGGCACTGGTATCGATGTTTAATTGATTGACGGTTAAGTTAATATGTCCCGCTTGTCCACCACCTTTGCTGGAAGTTGAAATACGCCCCTTATCCGACATGTTGAGCGTGTGTGCAGTTAAATGGATATTGCCTGCTGCACCTGATTGAGGGTTATTATCCTGCGAGCTGGCATAAATCCCACTGGTTGACTGATTGACGTTACTGACAGAATAGGTTTTGAGATATTCCAATTGCAATGGTCCCGGTTCAAGCAATTCAATATGGGACGCATCGCCGCTGATATTGACGTTGTCGCGTACTGCAATATCAATCGTGCCACTGGAAGCATAATTGTTAGTGCTACTGGTAATGGTTGCGCCGTCCGAGAGCTTCAAAGATTGTGCTTGTAAGCGAATGTTGCCGCTTCTGTTACTGTTATCACCAATGCCTAAACTACGCGCATAAATTCCACTAGCAAAGCCGTTTTCACTTTCACCATGAGGATTCACCCCTTGTATATCCATTTCGCCCTGCACATCAATATCAATGTCGCCGCCAATACCCGCATAAAAACCTAAACGTGAAAACGAGGTGCTACTGATATTTGCCCCATCGCGTAGTACCAAACGCCCCGCCTTAATCGTAATATTACCTGCATCACCTGCGACAATGCCCGCTAACGTCGGCGAAGACTCTGATGAAATTTTGGACTCATATCCTCTGTTAGTTCCAGCCATTCGCAGCGTATCAGTGGCTTCAATAATAAAACTACCTGCATTACCTGTGCGCCGACTCAGTGATAAAAAGAAAGCCCCTTTATCAAAATACACATTTTTAGCAGTAACATGTGTCGTATTGGCATTGCCTGAACCCATGGATAAGTTAACCACTGTACCGCTAGAAAGTGACAAAGTATCATTCAAATCCAGCCGAATGATACCCGCATCGCCTGCACCAAAAGTCATATTAGCAATAAGAGCAGAATTGAGCTGAAGATTATCTGCTGTAAATGTGACATTACCCGCTTCACTTGTGCCATAACCCGATGCAATAAGCTGATACCCATTTTCTAGTAAAATTTGTTCCGCAGTTAAAAATACATTACCCGCTGTATCAGGCTGATAATAGGCTTGAGAAATCACAGCTTGAGGTGCAAGATTGCTCCCTGTTGGACGACGACCCGTACCAGAAAAACGGATATTTTGTTCTGCATTGATGTGTATATCTGCTGCTTTGCCCGTACTACGGCTGGTGGTCATAATCGCGGTATTGCCTTTAAACGTAATATTTTTAGCATTAAGACTGATTGAACCTGCATCACCTGTTTGATTGATTTGCCCTTTTTCAACTTTGGCATTGGTATGAGCAGTGATGGAGCTGCTGGCTGTTTCATCAATTGAACTAATAGCGTTGGTTGCAGTTAAACGAATATCCGCGCCACGTCCTAAACCCACGACACTGGCATCTATTTTTGTCCCTTTTTGCAATACAATATCTTGGGCAACAATATCGATTGCATCTGCATTTTGACTGCCTAAAGTTTGGGCAATGAGTTGGCTATCATTAAGGATAAATTGCCCCGAACGAATAAAAATCCCGCCACCACTTTCGCCACTGGTTTCGAATGTTGATTGTTGGGTAATGCTAATCTCACCTTGTAATGCGGTAGGATTAAAATCGCTGAATTCGCCAACCTCTCCCATTGTTGCTAAATATAAACGTCCTGCTGGGACTTTGATTTGCGCATTAGAAAGGGAAATATCGCCCGCTGTTAATGAAAAAGCTTTACCTTGAACAATATTTAATTGACTACTTTCAACGGATAAGTTAGCGGGACTGCTTGTGAGAAAGCCAAATGTTGCAATCGGTGCAGCGGTTAAAATGTCGCGTTCAGGAAAACGAGCATGAAATTCACCGCCATCAGATAATTTTAAATAATCCGCCGTTGATGCATGAAATGAACCTTGCAAATCCAATTGTGCATGTTCACCAAATACGATGCCATAAGGGTTGAGAAAATAAAAATCTGCATTGGGAATAGTTGAACGAATTGTGCCGTTAATAAAACTGGCTTCACCACCAATGACGCGAGAAATGATATTTTGAATTGAATCGCTACCAGAAAACTGAGCAATTTCACCTTGATCTAAATTAAAGCTCTCAAACGTATGAAATAAATTATTGCCAACGGTTTGCCCCACATCCTGCGATATGTCATAAACACCATCAACCACTGGTAACTGATAACTGCTTACTGATAACTGTGCATTGTTAATTGAAATCTCCGCTTGTGCCACATTGGTCAGACAGACAAGCAGACATAGGAATCCCCTCATTTTCCCTTCCCCTTTTAAAATCATAAAGTTAATTTTACAATAGCTTGGGAAAGAAGCAAGATAAAAACCTTGCTATTTGCATGTTGATAACTTTGAATTTGATGTATAACTAGAAATCTAGTCTTTAAACAAGATTGTTAGGGAAATTATTTAGAAGAAATTGTATGAGAGCCTCAAAAGTAAGTGTCTTGAGGCTACTCGACTTGGGGTAATTGAAATGCCTATTGACAAGCTTCAATCGGAATGGCTAATCCCTCTACATCATTAAATTGATGTGTCAAACTATCATTT
>JAOXRS010000201.1 GCA_025800385.1 Candidatus Albibeggiatoa sp. nov. NOAA | reverse complement strand
TATAAACATACATGGCTGAATTGAAAATCAGAACGACATCAGCAAGGAAAACAATTGTTGAACCTGTAAATTAACCATTATTTGTTGATCGTTTCGTATTTATTTATTTATTGCCCACTGTAATTTAAAGAAATAAACACTAATCTCGCAGCATGAGTATGACAAATGAGGTTGAATTCTTCAGGCTACCCGGCGTGAGTTCACATTTCCGGCCAAGACACTGTTTATGCTTTTTTCAGTTTGCTGAAGCTACAAGTATCAAGAACTAAAAGACTCAATTCTTGTTAACTACATCGTCAAAAAACTCTCAACTGCAGCGCAAATATGCGATTTTAATAAACAAATAGCTCAGTGCAAACGAATCTATCGTGACAAGGTTTTGCTGCTGACATTATAAACGTATTCCAGACGGCCGGATGTAGGCGCACAATATTGATATAATAGAAGTATGCTCGAATCGTGAACCATTGAAATATAACAAGTTAAAAACCGAAAGAGAAACCATTCAGCTTGTCTTCTTCACATTAAAACATTCTCCAATTCCATGCAAGTAATGCAAATGGAATACCGAATACAAAAGGATAGCATTATAGCAGAAAATATAAAGCGCACCGGATCGGACCGGCCGAACCAGAATGACCATGTACCAA
>JAOXRS010000180.1 GCA_025800385.1 Candidatus Albibeggiatoa sp. nov. NOAA | reverse complement strand
CCCACGTGACTGCACTACAATTATTATTACTGAAATGAACGCTCAATGATTTATTGTAGTCTTACCACATAATTACGTATTTCCGTTTTTTATCAAAGGAACAATTAAGCCTTTTAGTAGCCTCTGCCAAAAAGAACACGTAGCTATTTAGATTGTCAGTAGTTTCCGCGCTTTCATCCTGAACGCAAGTCAAGACAAAGCAAGTTCAAGTTGAGCTATAAGTTCCAAGAAGTTCTCCTTTAGAGGCAAGTGAAGGACTGATATGTAAGTGTTGAATCTTTTCTTAGCAAGTTATCGTTAGTTTTCAAGTTTAAGTCTCGTATTGTACTTTTTGCTTAGTTTAGACCGCAATTTTGTTAGGTATCAACCACGTGGCATGGCGTTTGATTGTTGTATGCAGCCTGCCAATACGCATTTCACCTACTTTAGTTGAAGTTTCACTAGTTTGTAATAAGCTATATACTTTGTTCATTGATTAATCGTTTTAACAGGACGATAATTTGATTGTTTGTTGATTATTTACGCTAGTTTTCGGTTTAACCTACTATTTTGTCATGGAATGATTGGA
>JAOXRS010000105.1 GCA_025800385.1 Candidatus Albibeggiatoa sp. nov. NOAA | reverse complement strand
CGCGGCGTGGCTGCTGGATTTTTTCCTGTTTTGCATTCGATGGGACTGCAACAGTTCCCTACGAGTCACCTATTGTGTATTAAGCGTGAAATTCAGTGATTATTCACCGATTACAGGCTGCACGTCCTCGTGTTGTGGATAGATCAGGATAAGCTTGAGCTTACTATTTTTATAGAGCTTGGAATGGCAATCGTAGAACACTATAGAGCGAGTTATTTGCTTTATGGTAATGTACTGTGAATTCAACTTCAACTTTTTGTTATGTCATTCTGTGATTATAGTTTTACACTTGTAAATATGTACAGGGAATTTAGCGTCAAATCAGGGAAAATTTTCATGGATAATAGGTAGTCATGTGCATTCCCTTATGTTTTTCAAGTTTCCCATCATAGATCTGGGGATCATAGTAGCAACTTGTCATTTCAGGGCACTAGCAAAAGGGTATATGAGACAATAAATTATATTATTGCTTTGTCACCCTGTTGGCTAGTTAAGAATATGATTATTGTGCAGGCAAGTCTGTAGAAAAACATAAACTGCAACACATGATTTCACATTTGTGTGTCATTTGGTCTGGACCAAGCATGAATAATTATAGAGACAGGACATGCAAGGCTCTTGCAACATAATTCACAGTTGAATTTGCTGCTTTCTGTTTTGCAAGTATCTGTACTTTCACTAATTTGCACTCTACAAGTTTATGTA
>JAOXRS010000145.1 GCA_025800385.1 Candidatus Albibeggiatoa sp. nov. NOAA | reverse complement strand
CACTTTAAAAAAAAAAAAAAGCTTCGCATTAACGTAAGCCCACAAATAATCAGGGTTTAGTGTCATTACAAAAGACCACGAAACTACACTGAAACTGTTTGCTGTCGTCTGTTGCTTAATTTGGTACTGAGGGTACAAATGGATTAAAACTTAAAAATATCAGCCTGATGTTTTCAAGTTCTGAAATTGTGTCATGGAAAAAATCGTCATAAACAGACTTTGATTTGCTCTCCCTGAGAAATTTCATGTTATATCAGTCTTCCTCACAGTTTAGCAGGAGAATTTTGTGTATAGGTAAAGGTACTATTCAAGATCTATTAATGATTCTGATACGGAATCAACCTAAAAATGTTCAAAATAACCGTTACAGTGTGCTTTTAACTCGATGTGAGGCTTTAGACTACTGAAGTGTTTCCTCTAAAAGATACGTTTCATTTCCATTCCAATTTGCAAGTCAGGCAAACCAAGTAAGAAACACTGTTATTTTCACCCGTTATTTTATTCCTTCACAATTTTACAGTGTTCAACAGCTGCATATAATTAATATACCACCCAACACCAACTGAAGTCGATCAACGATTTTAACAAATTGTGACAATCATACTGAATACATGCAGCAAAACTCGTAAAGCCCATACATCATGATTTGATTACCATGTTACTCTGTTTTTAATCTACTAGAATGATTCAACTCCTGAAAACGTACCAGTAAAATTAAAGATTATACCCTGCGATTGTTTTAATCATGTACCACTGCATGACGTGATACTTATGAGAATTAATACCCAAATTAATCCAAATGAAGCCGAAGGTTAACCGGCTTCAGTTATAAAATAGACAACAAAACTTGCAATTAAAGCCCATACATAGCATTATGATGTAATCATGCAGTTCCTTTTAGCATTTTAAGCAAATCAATAAAATATTTAAATTCGTCAATATAATCATCGCTTTAACTTAATTAAAATCAATGATTATTCCCCGCGATTTCATTTAGGCACAAACTATAATTAGTGTTGTTGCGTTGTCATTATCAATAAACAATATTCATGCAATGATCACTGATTGTCAAGTTCCCCTATGGAGCTTGAATTCTATCTTTTGAGCAATAAATGACTCATGAAGCCTTCAATGTAACCTCCCCTAACTGATTCTACCTCATAACCCGTTACTTTACGGGGAAACACAATTACTGAAATACCCGAATCGATTCTTGAAGAAGTGGAATCTATCTGTTTGATTGATTGAATTAATCAAATTATAACGCTTCTTCCACGTTACCTTATTACAGGAAATGTTGGCCACATGACATTTTGGCGATCTGGTTTTTGAAATCCAGAAAATTTGATACCAGAAACAAACACACCGCTTATTTATAGGAAGAATGTTTC
>JAOXRS010000140.1 GCA_025800385.1 Candidatus Albibeggiatoa sp. nov. NOAA | reverse complement strand
AACTTTAATATTATACTCTGAACTCCATTCGTTTACATCATCCATGAGATATTTGAATGCATTTTTTGGAGTATGAGATGGTTTAATATTAGCTTTAGAAATTTGAGAATCAACATATTTTTTATTTGCACAATCATCTGTATTATCAGGGTCCTTAACATTTTGAATCAAATGATTGTTCATATTTAAATTACCCAACATTGATGATTTCCCCTGCCGATCCAAAAATAGACTGGGAAGATGGTTCATTACAGTTGTTACATAGTCTTTTGTTACAGCTTCATGGCTAAAATAAGGACTTGGTAAATTGGTTATACGATTGTTATCCATGTTCAAATTACCAGTCATAGATTTTGATCCGTCAAGTTTCATATAATCATCAAGATCGCTTCTATCAGCTTTAGAATTCACTTTATTGTCCACATATACCTTATTACAAGCATGGTCATTAGCCGTTGGTAATGGCAAATTATCAATACTGAAGCCGTTCATATCAATGGGTTGAAGCATCTTTCCACCTTCCCTTTTAGACAAGAAAATCTCCCGTTGCGTCTCATAACTGATTACTTTGTTTAGATCCCCTTGAACTGGATATTTGTCTTTTGGTACAATG
>JAOXRS010000135.1 GCA_025800385.1 Candidatus Albibeggiatoa sp. nov. NOAA | reverse complement strand
TAAAATCAATTTCTCACACAACACGCAAGCTATTGCAACATCCACATTATCAGATTTTATGTTTCGTTGTTGTAGTTGCGGAGATGTCATGCAGCAAATTTTGTGCTCAGTTTTCAAGTTGTTTACTACTGACACCGGAGTATTTTGGTTAGGCTCGATTTTTAACACCAGCCGCTGTTCGGAAAACTTGAGAGAGCGGCGGGAATCGAGCTTATATTTTGGTACAAACCAGAAAACCTTTAAAACTCCATTTCAATCACCCATCGATTTCTCAACGTAGAATTTCAGTGCAAAAGCAATCTTAATCACTGAAAATTGTAGCGGTATTATAGCTTGGCAGATTTTAGACATATTTCCTTCTAAAAGTTTGAATTCAACCAGCCTGAAGTAGTTGGCGGATCGTTATAATTTTTGCTTTCTTGTTTACATGACAGATTACAGAGATTAATGCCACTCAATTCAATCAATCAGCGGTTCTCTATGGCGTTCATTGACGACATACAAGACGTACAAACACCTTTATCACATCTTGGAGGTCGTATTACCGTCACAAAAGATTACGACGTAAACTTTACGCCGTAATATTTGTACATGCATACATGCAATACCACGACGTAGAATTCACGACGTCCATATAAACAGCGTGAAACGTCGTCCTTTAATACCCTAC
>JAOXRS010000117.1 GCA_025800385.1 Candidatus Albibeggiatoa sp. nov. NOAA | reverse complement strand
GCCAGAGGTGGAATCGAACCACCGACACAAGGATTTTCAATCCTTTGCTCTACCAACTGAGCTATCTGGCCTCAAAGAAGCGCGTATTAAACCACTTTGAATTTATCGTGTCAACTCTTTTTCGTATTAAATTTGGCTTTTTTCGCTTTTTTGATTTTAACCATCTGATTTTAAAAAGCCCCGTATTAGTTGGCTAATCGAGCTCAACACTTTGCTGTCGTTGCTGATCTAAATGCGCATAAGGTGGAATGGTTTGTAAGCGGCTATCTTCCATCGGTACGCCCACAGTAAAATGATAAAGACTTTGTAAACTATGGTTTTGAATCCCTAACACTTCATGCACTGCATCGTCGAAAAAGCACCCAATGCCCGTGCCTCGCATTCCAGAGGCTTCCGCTTCCAAATACAACACTTGGCCAATCATCCCTGCTTCCCAAAATAACCGCTTATATTGCCATGTGCCTGTTTGCAATGTATCTTCAAATTCCGCCAACATGCCAAGGCTAAATGCACTATGCGAGGCAATATTTTGATGACAAGATAAACGCATTGCAGCATTTTGTGCATTGGCTGTCACTAACTGATAAAGTGGCAAATGTTCGGGGCATGAATCAGTTTTTTTCCATTCAAATTTAGGATGTTGTAGTTGCTGCTTGAGTAATTCCAAGCCTGAATCATGACGCGCCAATACATATAAACCACTAGCCAAACCATCCACTCGATGTACAAAAAACACTAAATGCAAACGGGGTTGAAATGGAAATACATCCCAAAAATGTGAGTTTTCACGTGGCAAAGTGCAATCTAACATCCGATAAAAATGGTCTAGACTTAAAATACTATGACCATCAAAATGTTGAGCACTACGACGTTGGCGAATTAAATCCGCTGCGTTGAAATCTGTAATAGTTGGCAAATCAGGTAGTTGTGGCGCAGCCCAGTGGTTTTCCTTGGTTGTTGGCTTTTCAGTGATTTCTATCGCTTTATCAATAGCTGGCCATTCATAATGATGCTGTGGATCAAGTAAATTGGCTTTACCATACCATTGAATAGATTGGGTTATTTCGGAAAAAGATTTATTATAGTTACTTGTAGGCTGTTGCGAGTCGGCTTGCACTAAAATTAATATTTCAGGAATTTCAATCTCATTTTCATGGAAATCACCTGTTTGGTTTAAGCCTAATAATTGTGATAATTCAGCATCGGAATATTGCGGTAAAATCACTGCTTTCCAACCAAAACAAGCAGCTGCATAACGCACTGTGGCAATGGCATGGCCGACATCATGCTGACAATAACGAAATGCCCGCTCGCCATACTTCCATGCTTCGCGCCAAGGAATTGAGCTTAAACCAACCAAAAATTGCGTTTCAGATAAAATAGCTTTTAAATCAGCTGAATTTGCAAAAATTCCCCGTTGTTCCAAAATATGATTTTCACTGACATAATGATATACACCTGCATTGAGTTCGCCCAAATCATTTGTAACGACATAGCTTTCTGTTGGGTGTAAATTGCCGCTAGAGGGGTTACAGCGTAACGACCAACGCGAATCACCAAATTGCTTCCAAGCTGATAAACCAAAAGCCAATTCAAGGAAACCTGATAACGCTTTAAAATCCAATATATAAGACTGTTTAGGCTCAGTATACAAATCTTTAAATTGAGTCGATATGTTATCTGCAACTAGAGGCAATTCAATTTGCTGTGTTCCCTCATAATAGCGAAATCCACTGGGCTGATTTTCCCATTCAATGTGTTGAGGGCCATTAGCATAACGCTCAAAATGATGTTTGGTTTGATTGTGATACGCAAAAACAAGATCGAGGTGACTAGGAGTATTTGACATAAGGTGTTGGTCAGGTTTGAGAGCAGCAGGCTTCCGTGCCTACTACTGATTAGATTTAGTGAATGATAACTTTACCTTGTTTATCAACAGGGTATCCAGCAACTGGAATGGATTGGGAATATTGGCTTAAACATTGTTTAGCATGATTGCTGCCCGTATCTGCCCATAATTCCATCGCGTCTAATGGTTCTAAACTGGGGACATCTGAGTGAATTTCACGGGTTGCATGTAAGACATCCATTAATGCCACAAAATGTTGCGCCAGATCATCAAACAATTCTGCTTTTAACTGGCTAGATGTAGCCGCTAACACTGAATACGCATTAACACCCATATCCACATAATAGCTGGCTTTCACCCGTCGTCGTTGCGCAATACGTGGAAACAAGCCAACGAATAGCAGACATTTATCACCGATTGATTGCAAACCATCTTCTTGGCGTTGCCCGCTGGCTTCTAAGCTTTGCAAATATTCCAATGCAACCACGGTATCGGCTAAATATGACTTTTTAGTGTAGCGCATCAACAAAAACACTAGATAACTTTGTAAGGTTTCTCCCAAATGTGTGTGACAAATTTGCTCAGCATCACAAATCAATGTGTGCCATTGAGCCGTTTCCGAGGTATTTAAGACTAAACTGTCCATAATCACCTCCTCGCACGTTTTAATAAATAATATGACATAAAGCATTTTTTACGCCGCTTTTAAATTGTATTACGCCAAAAATGTAAAACTATCTACCAACAACATTGATAAAGTGTCGTTTTTCAAAGATAAATTGAATAGACTGTATAAAAAACTTGCTAAAACCCAGCCTATTTTGAACAAATAACTGAATCTTTCTTATGAGAAAATTTGCTTTGATTTCTGATAATTGTTAAATTTTCACAACTGGTTTCCACAGCGGGATAGAAACAATGTTCGATTTATTAAAAGAAGATTGGAAGACCTATGAGGGCAATATTGCGCGTCAAGGTTTGTGGGTCATGTGGGTGTATCGTTTTGGCAATTGGCGTTATCAAATTAAAAACCGTTGGATTAGGTTACCTTTCTCATTTTTATATAAAGTATTATTTGTTTTTGTACAGATTTTGACAGGTGTAGAATTGCCTTGTGAGGCGAAAGTGGGTCGTCGATTTAAGATTGAGCACTTCGGCGGCATTATTGTGAGTGGTGATGCCAGCTTTGGTGATGATGTGGTCATTCGAAATGGGGTCACAGTCGGTTTACGTCATACGGGGCAACGTGGTTCGCCAGTCATTGGAAATCGAGTCGATATTGGCGCGGGCGCAAAAATCTTAGGCACAATCACGATTGGGGATGATGTAAGTATTGGTGCAAATGCGGTAGTTATTAAAGATGTGCCACCGAACTCAATTGCGGTTGGCATTCCAGCGAAGATTATTCCTAAAAAATAAAATCTTTCCCAATAGAGAATATGCAGCCTGTAACACAATTTAATACAGCATTTTATTATGCCAAGGAAATACCTGTTAACAAAAATGCAGGCTTTTGGCGAGGGGGTGTTTATTTTTTTAGAAAAGATAATCACTTTATGTCTTGGAACTTAACAAGTATTTTAGCTAGAAGTTTTGAGGAAGCTGAAGACTCCATTCACTTTAAAGTAGAAAAAAAGGGGGCTTTACTTAAACAGCAACCCAGTGATTGGCAAGTAGCATATATATATCAAATACTTGCTGAACATTTATATATGCACTATGGTGAGAAACGGCTTAATATCAGAAATTATCCATTTCATAATAATACAAACATAATCATAGAAAAAATCCAACAATTATCAGAACATCAAAAATATTTGTTGATTTATCCTTCGGTTGAGTTTTGCTATGACATTTTTGCAGCTGAAAATATTTTTAACACTAAACTGGATTTATTTAACGTAATCCAGAATATAGAAAAACCTTCTGAAAAATTGCTTATCGCTTTTAAACAACTCAATGAGATATTTGCATTACATAATGCCTTGCTTAAGTGAACTATTTCATCTTCCTAAATTACCAAGTACTTATCAAATTTCTGAGATAAAAACGCATTTCAAATTATCATCAATTCATTGAGTTTAAAATAATTTACAATAGCCTCTAGTAAATTAAATAATATCACCGTATCATCATATAAATTTATTTAATGCTTGCTATTTTTTACCTAATTTATTCCTTTGGCCAATTAAGTGAGTAACATCAAAATGAGTAGCATCAAATTTTTGAATCATTATGGTGATATTGGATCATCTGCTAAAGTTGGATCTATCCCTTCTAGTTTCACATTGAATACACCTGTAGGGATTGCATCAGATCATAATGATAATATTTGGGTGTGTGATACAGGCAATAACCAAATTATTATTTTCGATAACAAACTCAAATCTATTATCGATGTCATCACAGAAACAATAGAAAAGAAAACGAAAGAATCTAAAAAAACATCGCTTTTCCTACCATTCCACATTACCCCACATCCTGAAGAAAAGAAGATGTATTTAACGGATATGGGTAATCGGCGCGTGGTTGTATTTAGTTACGATAATCAAGATGAGACTAAATATGCAACTTATGAATTTTCTTTTGGTCAACCTGATGATGGCATTAACAATCCAGATAAACTGAGACTAGATGGCTCTAAATACGAACCATTGGAAGACCCAAATGGCATTACTTTAGTAAAAGAGTATAAAAGCTCTCAAACAAACTCGGAAGAATGCAAAAAATCTAAAGAAGAAAAAGAAGAGTGTGAAAAACAGTTTGTGATTTATGTTACTGATGAGTTCTTTCATACTGAAGAGGAACCTCTCAAAAATCGCTGCGTGAAGTTTGATATAAATGGTAACTTTATTTCGCAATTCAAAGCAATTACGGATGAATATGGGAAATGCTACCCAATGAAGTGGCCTCAAGGTTTGAGTTCTGATTCAGAAGGCAGTTTGTATTTAGCCAATACTGGTTATTACGAAGTATTAAAATGTGAGTCAGGTGTGCTGGATAATTATTCAACCACACTGAAAGATTACTTTACTACACTAGAAAAAAGCCCAAATAAAGATAATCGAAACAATAAAAAATTTCTAAAAAATCAACGTATTGTTAAAAGTGAAATGTTGCAATTGGAATCTGAGCATGGCAGCCCATTTGTGCATAGTTTTGGAAACCCCAAAGGTAGTGGTTACACTAATATCATTAGAGGGGTTAATGTTATCAATGATTTGGCTTTTATACCAGATCAAGTTTCTAACAGAATTTCTGTATATGATACTAAGTCAAACCAATTAGTTTGTACAATTATGTTCATGATTCCTATGCCATCCGTAGCTATCGATTCTCAACAAAACATAAGCTCACTATCTGATTGGGCTTATACTCAAGCTGAGAATACCTTATTTATCTCCCCTTATGGCATATGTGCTGGCAAAGAAAAGGACGTTTATTTTATTACTGAGCCTACTGTTTCATGCGTGCTAAAAATTCAAATAACCGACTTAAGCTCAATGTTTTATGGTTGTCTCGGCAAAAAGGTTACGCCTATGCTGTTGGCTAAAGTAGGCAGTCGTCGTACAAATAAGTCTAATAATGGAGTTTCTTCGGGTCAAGAAGGTTGCTCAAAAGAAGCGCATCAAAAAAATATACCTGACCTACAATGTTCGCAGTTTAATGTTGTCACATCAGTCGCTGGAATTAAACAAGATACGCCACCTACTAATATTTCAAACCCTCCTAAACTATCTGGGTACTTACCTAACAACCCATTTCAACTACCGTGGACAGGTACAAATAATAGTCTAAATACACAATACTGCTCTATATATGATGTTTGGCGTAAACTATTTAACCAAGCAAGCTCACAAGCAATTTCTGGTAATTTATACAATATTGGTGCTGGTAATTGGACAATCAAAGCTTATAAAGAAAGTGCAGATCATCCAAATGTTTTTACTCAAAAGCCACAGTCATTTTTTAGTAAGCATTTTGTACCATTGGGTAATGTGGGCATAGCCGTTTATTACCCGCAAACTCCAATGCTCGGTCAAATTTGCCCCGGAACACCTTTGGTCTTTATTACCAATTTTATGTTTGGCTTTGTTAGTATTTGTCAATTTGATCTGAATGGTCAATTGGTTTATTACGGTTTGCCATTTGGCTTAAAAGGGCAGTGTGAATTTAGTTTAAATGGCCCTCAAGGTATTACAATTAGTCCTCAAGGTGAAATCTACATTGCTAATTCGATGAGTCATTGTATTTCTAAATGGCGGATTTGGCCAACAGGTTTGGTCACATTTATCAAAACTTTTGGTGGAGATGAAATCAGGAATTTTATGCCAACTGATGTCACTATTGATAAAGATAACCGCATATTCGCTTGTGACCAGTTGAATAATAAAATTTATGTATTCAGTGCTGAAGGTGAACTGCTCTGTAAGTATGGCCAAACAGGGTACTGGAAGGATGATGAGGAAGGTGCAGCGGATAACTTTCAATTGCCAACCAGTGTCTGCGTTGATGATGACAAGCTAATTGTCAATGATTTGGTAAATCGTGCCATAAAAATCTTTACTATTAAAGAGGATAAGTTGGAATTTGACTCAGGAATAAGCTTATTTACAAAGAGAAAAGGTCAAGGTGGCATATGGATGCCTTATTTGATGTATGCTGAACAAGGTAAGATTTATGTGCCTGATTGTGCTTACAACATTGTCAATGTATACGAATATAAAAAATCTAATTAAATATATTTAAACGGTAGAGTGAAATCGGTGTGTTCTGACATCAGTTTATTCAAAAGTCATCTCGCACCGTACCGCTCTGTCCTTGCATTTTGAAAGTGATAGTATTTTTTAGAAATGGTACTGAAATTCCACAAAGTAGAAACGACCACCACTGGGTAAATCATTGGGTACATTAACAATGCCACTTGCTGAATTTGGTGAAGGATAACGCACATCGTCATTAAAAATGTTACGC
Source organism: Candidatus Albibeggiatoa sp. nov. NOAA (assembly GCA_025800385.1). GTDB lineage: Bacteria > Pseudomonadota > Gammaproteobacteria > Beggiatoales > Beggiatoaceae > Albibeggiatoa. The sequence continues at coordinate 55,347 of JAOXRS010000117.1, read as the reverse complement.
ACACCAATTGTCATATCTGTTCTACTGTTAAATATCTCTTGACCACGCAAAACTAAATCAACAGTCGTGTAACCACTGAGTGGCTCTCTCGGATCATTCTGGGCACGAAACCAATCACTTGTCCAATGCACTTGCGCATTTAACAACCAATATGGACTCATCAAATAATCACCTTGCCAAAATAATGTCTGCTTGGGTGCAGTATTCAAGTTTGCACCAGTGGCTTTATCTTCTGAATCTTGATAGTTGTAGTTAAATAAAACACTCAATTTCTCATTGATTCTCCAACGTGTTTCAAATTCAAATCCCTGCCCTCTCCAATCGGATAAGTTAGTGTAAAGAAATGCTGTACCATCACCTTGTCGTTGTAAGCCCACTTTATCGCTGGCTTCATAACGAAATAAATTGAGCGCGAGATTCAGGTCATCCGTTGCACGAAAATCGAACCCAATCTCAAATGTTTCGATTTCCTCTGGTTTAATATTGGGATTGCCTTTTGCAATCGGGTTGCTTTGTATACGCTGTTCCGTAAATCCGGGAGCACGAAAAGCTTGACCGTAAAGAAACTTCGTAATCAATTTCTCAGATGTTTGCCAAATCAGTCCCAAACGTGGATTAACTGTTGAGCCAAAGTCTGAATAATCATCATATCGAATGCCTGCCGTGAGTTCCCAATCATCATGAATTGTCCATGTATCTTGCAAAAAGGCAAACCAATTGCGCCGTGTGGCTTCTGAGACTGCCTCTGCAATCGTGCCTGTCACATCAACCCGTTGCAATGGATTCATCGTTTCACCTGTAAATGGATTGATTCCATCATTCCTGACATAACTGGTTTTATACATATCATAATTGCCAACCCCAGCACCAATGCGAATCAAATGCTGGTCTAAGCCATGATAAAAGCCTGACAACATGAGCTGTGTGTTTTTTTCAAGTGCCGTCGGCTCAGCAATAAAACCAATTGGATATGCCCCACCAAATGTGCCTGCGGGGTACAGATTCAGAGCTGCAGCATAACCTGTATGATGATAATTAACCTGTGCCTCCACTTCCCAATTTTCGGTAAAGTCTGGATTATGATAAGTTAAATCAACATTGATACGTTTCTCTGACGAAGGCTTAGTTGGGTCTAATGCCTGCCCAACACCAATACCAATCCCCATATCTTCAGTGTGATGAATCCCTGCACGCAATCGCCAGTGTGCTTTAGAAAGATCAAAACGCGCATTGTAATAGGTTAATTCTGAGCCATAAGGTCCGGGAGCAAGGGACGCATCAGTTCCAAATGTTTGATCGAGTATTGTTTGTGCATCCGCTTCAACAGTGCGTTGGTGTCCATCCGTATTGCTGTACTCAACCATTGCAGCAAAATTCCAACCATTAATCTGACTGCCATGTTGCACCCAAGTGTCTTGTGTATTGAAGTTGCCAATACGAACACCGACCTCTGTGCCATCAATTTCTTCTGCTGTTTTGGTAATAATATTAATAACACCAGCAAAAGCATCCGCACCATACACCGCAGAACCAGGGCCGCGAATTACTTCAACTCGAGCAATCATACTGGTTGGAAAGCCACCCCAATACAATCCCTTGCCACCTGTATAAGACGCATTAACTCGAATCCCATTGAGTAATATTAACACTTCAGGCGTATTTAGGGAGGAGATGCCGCGAATGGTGTAAACGCCTTGATTGACATAATTATATGAAACTGTCAGCCCTGGTACTGTACGCAATATTTCGTCTAGGCTTCGTGCGCCCATATATTCAATGTCCTGTGCAGTAATCACAGTTGTAGCAGAAGGTGCTTTATTCGCGAATTGTTTTGCACCTGTTGCAATTGTTACGACACTTACTTGCATCAGTTCTTCTAAGGATAGCTCTGTTAATCTTGTCAACTCTGAGAGCAAGGCAAGCTCTGCTAAATTGGTTTGATCATTGGAGGCAGAATTAGCAGCCTGTATAAAAAGAATCGCATTAAAAAATAAAATAAAAATTAAAAAATATTTTATTTCTCGAAAATAATCAAAAATAAACATATCTAATCAACCCTAATTCTTAATCAATATATCGTTGTCATATCTGTTGCTATTGTAGATTATGATACTTGTCAATTTCTCAAATCAGTTTTTAGTATAGCAGGAGCATATCGATTTTATATGTATTCACTATTGCGAAACAAAATCGAAAAAACTTTCCCATCTATAAATTGGTAAGGATTTTTAAATTAGGTGGAATGAAAAATAAATAAAGAATTCAAAAGAATAGGTAGGCTGGTTTTAAATATTGCGCAATACACTGCTTTTGCCTTTATCGTTTTACGTACTAACTTCACCGCCATATGATACGATAAATTTATATATTCAGCAATTTTCTTCCAAGCTATAGAGAGCTTTCTTCTACAGCTACTCCATATATCAAACTATGTAAATGCTAGCATGTATTGATACACTAAAAAGTATTTTAAAATTAAAGTATTATTTTATTCAAAACTTGTTCGCATACCTATTTTTTTATCAAAAGTTAATGGCAGGCAAATATATTGTAATATTAATTGAATTAATTTAGGCACTAAGAATCGCTTTACTCAATCAATAAAAATAAAGTTATTTAAAAAATAAAATGGTTATATTTATTATCGATCGTACTTAAGAGCAGGCTATAAGCTATCTTTTTGTTAAATTTTGTGTATGACACTTTTACTTAAGAAAAATAACAAATATCGTTCTAATTTTTGTAAGATGAATACTTCATAATAATAGACAGTAGTCTTGCTACTTTATTCATTTTATCCAGAGGAGAGTTTCATGACCAAGTGGACTTCATTGTTATCAGTGGGATTGCTATGTGCAAGTACCTTGGGTTATGCCAAAGATGCAGGCCATAGCAAAGATTATCGGACATTCAATGTAGATGGTGAAACAGCTTACGGACAAATTGCTGATTCTTACAATGCTGACCTTGTCATGTATTTGGCAGGCAATCAATTTATGGTTATGGAAACCTTAATCAAAGATTTTCAAGCCAAACACCCAACAATTAAATCGGTTTATGTTGAAACTATTCCACCAGGGCAAATCCTCAAGCAACAAATCCTTAAACAAGGTGAAATTGATGGACAAAAAACCGCACAAAATCCTGATTTATACGCCAGTGTCAACCTTGGTCATTTGAAAAAGCTAAGTGCTAAAGATTTGATGGACAGTTATATGGTTTACACTCATAACAAATTAGAACTTATGGTGGCGAAGGGTAATCCAAAGCATATTCATGGTGTTGAAGATTTAGGTCGCGATGACCTTGTACAATCACACCCTAACCCGTTAACTGAGGGTATTTTTAAATTTTATGGTTCTGAAATGCTTAAGGACTTGGGTTTATATGAGAAAATTACAGGCAATGCAGAATGTAAAGGTTGCTGGGCTGTAGAAGGCAAAACATGGTTTACAAAACGCCACCATCGTGAAACGCCTCAACGCATTGAAGATGGTCAAGCGGATGTGGGTATTGTCTGGACAACTGAAGTGGCTCATGCAAAAGCAGAAAACCGTGGTGTTGAAGGTGTTGCCATCCCTGCTCCTTTAAATAAACAAGATAAAGTGGGTTATGCTATTGGTATTTTGAAAACAGCTAAAAATCCTGACAATGCACAAGTTTTCTTGGATTATTTAACAACTGACGCAGCACAGGACATTTATGCAAGTTTTGGTTTTGTCAAAGCAACTGCGGAAGATTTAGCGATTAAACCTTTGAAATAGTTGTTTAATCTAGAAAATATGAACTATATCAATGCAACTGGTATGGTTCATATGCCAACATATTAGCTTTTAATTATTCAGATTTGTGTACTGGTAGCCGTTTCTGTACTACAATAAGACCAAAAAATAACATTGGAGTTGAGCATGTCATCTGAGCCTTTAAACATCGAAGGGCATACATTACCACAATTGATTGATGCAGTTAAAGAAATTGCAAAACAAGCGGGTAGTAAAATACTAGAAGTGTACGAATCTGATGATTTCAATGTAGAAAAAAAGGATGATAACTCTCCATTGACGCGTGCTGATATGGCTGCTCATAACACCATTGTTTCAGGTCTACAAAAATTAACATCTATTCCGATTTTATCTGAAGAGTCTGCTGAAATTGCCTTTTCTGAACGTCAGACATGGTCGCGTTATTGGTTAGTTGACCCATTAGACGGTACACGTGAATTTATTAAGCGTAACGGCGAATTTACAGTTAACATTGCTTTAATTGATAACCACAATGTGATTTTAGGGGTTGTCTATGTGCCTGTAACAGGTATTTCTTATTACGCTGCACAAGGTGTTGGTGCTTTTAAACAGCAACCAGAGCAAGAAGCACAAGCAATCAAAGTACGTACAACAAATATGGAAAAATTGATTGTTGCAGGTAGCCGCTCTCATGCTGGCGAAACATTGAAGTCTTTCATTGCAGCCTTAAATACAGAAGTGGAACTCATTAGTATTGGTAGTTCTCTAAAGTCTTGTCTTGTTGCTGAAGGTCAAGCTGATATTTATCCTCGCTTTGGCCCTACTTCAGAGTGGGACACAGCAGCAGCACAGTGCGTGGTTGAGCAAGCGGGTGGTTATTTAACAGGTTTGGACTTGCAACCACTGCGTTATAACACAAAAGAATCTTTACTAAACCCACACTTTTTAGTTTTTGGTGATGAAGCTCCAGCATGGGGTAATTACTTAGCAAAGGTGGAAAATTAATCAGTTTGACTTAATATTCGAACTTTTTGATATATAGCTTGTTCAATGACTAAAAAGAGCAAGCTTTGCACTAGAAATAGTTGTGATAAATCATTCAATCAACTGGTAATTACTAAGGTTTACTGCTACCCTTAGGTGTATATCAAACTCTCGGGTATTTTCAAACCAAGTGGTGTCGTTTTTATGAAAAAACTCGTTATCATCCTATTTGTTGCATTTACTGTGAGTTTTCTTGGAAGCTACGTACCTGATGCGTGGGCGGCTAATAAAACACATGTTGCAAAACTGAAAAAAACCAAAAAATGTAACCGATGCAATTTGAGTTATGCCAAACTCATCGGTGTGCGTTTGGTTCGAGCTAAATTGCGTAGTGCAAATTTAAAAGGTGCTAAATTAAGAGGGGCAAACCTTCGTAGTGCTGATTTAACACGCGCAAATTTAAGTGGAGCGGAGTTGAGACGAGCAAATTTAAGAGGCGCAAAACTACGGAATGCGAAATTACGGAATGCAAACTTACGGGGAGCTAATCTTCGTGGTGCGGATTTACGTGGTGCAGATTTACGTGGTGCGATTTTCCGAGGCGCAAATATTCGGCAAGCTAAAACGCAAGGTGCAAAGAATGCCAATTTTGCAGGTGCACGGAAATAGTAATTTTATTATTCTAGGCCAGTAGAGTAATAAGGTTGTGCTCGTTGCTATTAAAATACTACATTACACTTCTTGGGACTCGCTTATTGATATGCGTTAATAATTCATAAGAAATTGTCCCAGCCAAGCTTGCGATGTGTTCGACAGGCAGGCTTTTTCCCCATAAAAGGGCTTTATCTCCCACTTTAGCGTGAGGCAATTGGGTTAAATCGACTGCTAGCATATCCATTGAAACCCGCCCTGCTAAAGGGACTCGCTGTCCATTGATTAAAACAGGTGTACCACTGGGTGCATGACGCGGATAGCCATCTGCATAACCAATTGCCACTACTCCAATCTTACTATCGTGTTCACATTGCCATGTTGCACCATAGCCGATTGTTTGTCCTTTTTTACAATGCTTGATGCTAATTAGCTCTGATTGTAGTTGCATTACTGGTTGAAGATTATAAGATTGTTTATCAAAAGGTGATGCACCATACAACATAATTCCCATTCGATTCCAATCTGCATGTGCTGTTTGCCAGCCTAAAATACCTGCGGAATTGGCAATAGATTTTTCAGTTTTATAACCTTGAGTGAGTTGGTTGAATTGCTGAATTTGCTGCGCAGTCATCGAGTTGTCAAGCTCGTCCGCACAAGCTAAATGGGTCATAAGTTTTAGTGGCTTGTTAATATGCGCAATGTCATTCAGTTGCTGCCATACATGGGGAAAATCTTCAGGTAAAAAACCCAAACGTCCCATACCTGTATCGATTTTGAGCCATGTCGTTATTGGCTTATTAAGTTTAGCTGTACGTAAAATGTCAATTTGGAAAGAATGCTGGATAACTGTTTGTAAGTTGTACTGTTGGATTAAAGGCAGTTCGTTTGATTCGAAAAAACCTTCTAAAATCAAAATAGGTTGTTGAATACCTGCTTCTCGTAATTCAATCGCTTCTTCAATACAACATACGGCAAATGCTTCAACATCATCACAAATAACTTGTGCAATATTGACCGCACCATGTCCATAAGCATCTGCTTTAACTACTGCCATCAATTTTGAATGGGGTGCACGTTGACGGGCGATAGTAATATTATGTTTTAAGGCTGCCGTGTCGATAATCGCTTGAGTGGGACGCATTAAAAACCACCACCATCGTCATAGTGGTATTCTTCGGTATAGTTTTCAAATTTGGTCAATGCACCAACGAAAGCCAATCGCACTGTACCAATAGGACCATTACGCTGTTTGCCGACGATAATTTCTGCTGTACCTTTTGCGTCACTGTCTTCGTTATATACTTCATCTCGGTAAATAAATACAATCAAATCAGCATCTTGCTCAATACTGTTATGTACCACAATATCATTAGCAATAAAGTTATGTAATTTTGGTACAGTTAAATCAAATACTTCTTCTTCACCATCATACTCAACAGAAACAACTTTATCCCAGTACACATCACTTTCAGCAAGTTTTGCGACATCATCAGAATGTACAATTTGTGCAACTTGGCTTGCTCTAGCTCGGCTTAAATTATTTTTATACAGACTAGTACCATTGTATGCAATACCTAAATTTGCTTGAAACTGGCGAGATGTTAAGCCCTGAGTTTGCATAGCAGGTACAACATACTTTCGCCAAATATCCCGAGGAATAATATCGCGATTTGTATTTTCAGTACGATTTACAATAAATGACTGGATGTCGAATAGACTTTGAGTTTTATAAGCTCCGACTGCTCCAACTTGGTTAATAAATAGTTCTGTATCAGACTTGCCACTGATCGTCACATGATATTGATCTCGTCCTTTAGAACCTTGGGAATGGCTGCTTAAGCGCGCATTAATACCTAATCTCAGAAGCAATGACTGGACACCAGTTGCTAATGTTTGACTGCTAGAAGCATAGTAAATATTAGGTTTATAAGTTTGTTTTAATTTACTTAGTAATATTGAACCATCAGTCGCCCATAAGTGACGTAAAAATAACCCAATGCTATCTTTAAATTGGGCAAATATTTCTGTGGGCAGTCGTTTCTCATATGAGCGTAAACCAAAAATGCCTAATTCATCTAACCATTGTGCAATAGGGTTTCTAGTTCTGCGTGATAGTTGTTGGGTTGCAGATAAATAGACTTGATACCAGCTTCTTTCTTGTTTAATTCGTGGAGTAATTTGGTCACCAAAAATATTGGTTGAAAGTGTAGCAACTGTCTCAGCTAAATCTTTTTCTTTGGTTGTATATTGGATAGCATGACGAGGCAAAGTACAACCATCACCAATTAGATGCCCTAATAAAGCCAGTTCATTTTTAGTCAAGGTTTCAGCTTGTACGGTACTGTCAATTTTACGTGGCAAAGCAATTGTTTCACCTACTTGTAATTCATCTAAATGTTTCCAGCCATTAATTGTTAAAAATTTATGATTGCCTGTTGCGCGAATGGTACGGCCTAGTTGTGTTTTTAAACGGTATACAGGTTTTACACCTGTGCTAAATGCATTTGAAACGGGAGCTGGTTCTAATTTCCATGTTTCAGTATTCAGAGCTAATATTTGAAAGCCTGTTTTACCTACCAGCTCTTTAATCGGTACATAAGTATTTTTTTCAGGTAAATAAATTAAACTATCGCCTGTTAAACAACCTGATTCACGTAAATCTGACATCATTGGGCGTTTATCACTGCGTTGTTCTACACTACGATTCAATTGAGATAATGCAACTACAGGTACATTTAATTCTTTGGCAAGAGCTTTAAGACTCCTAGAAATTTCAGACACTTCATTTGCGCGGTTGTCACCTTTTCCAGAACCTTGCATCAATTGTAAATAGTCAATAACAATCAAACCAAGCTGACCATGCTCACGGGCTAAACGTCTGGCTCTAGCACGCATTTCAGTCGGAGTTAATGCAGGTGTATCATCAATGAACAGTGGGGCTTCAGATAAAATACTAATGGCAGTGGTGATTTTTGGCCAATCATCATCTTCCAATTTACCTGTCCGTACACGCTGCTGATTGACCCGTGCCAATGATGCAATCAAACGCATCCCTAATTGTTCGGCAGGCATTTCCATACTAAAGACAGCAACAGGATTTTGCACCTTAATTGCAACGTACTCGGCAATATTCATCGCAAAGGATGTATTATGTACACAAATATCGTTAGCAATAAAATTATGAGTATCAGGAATTGTCAAGTCATAAACTTGCTTGTGCCCCATCTCTTCAATTGCAACAATTTCATCCCAATAAACATCTTGTTTCGTGTCACCAGTATCAACTTGCTGTAGCTGCCATTTATTATTGTTGATTTGGCTTAATTGAGTCATAACCCCAAAACGCAATAATAAATGTTGGATTTGCTTAACTAACGTACAATTTTGATGCTGCCAACAGATAGTTTTTTTTGTCCAATCGCCAATATAGTTTTGTAAAAATACGACTAAACTTTGTTTATTTAGTTTAAAAATTCGACTAGGTAAAGTTTCATCTTTATCAAAAGATTGTGTCTCTAAAATATTTGAGCCAAAAACAGGTAAAACTCGAGGTACAGCAACTTTATCGCCGACCTTTAATTCAGCAAGTGGTTTCCAGCCTGAAATAGTTAAAAAAGGATGACTTAAAGTGGTTTCAATCGAGCGACCTAAACGTGTTTTTACTTTAAATACAGGTTTAATCCCATCATCAACAAACTCAGAAGCATGAGTCAATTGCAATTTAAAGTCATCATTTAAAGTCAACAAATGTGCTTGTTTCTGCTGATAAAGTTGTTCAATTGTAGCAATATTACCATCTGACAATAAAATTTCACTATCTGCGGTTAAGCATTTCCCCATTGACGGCCGGCCAGCCACAATTACCATATCTGAAGGTTGCAAACCGCTGGTTAATTCATCAAAATCAGTAAATCCCGTTGGCACACCTGTAATGGCTTCATCCTGTTGAAACATCGTATCAATGCGATCTAATGCCTGTGCTAACACATCCTTAATTTCGATAAAACCTTTTTGATTTTTTTGCCCATGCTCAGCAATCTCAAAAATCATTTGTTCGGCTTTATCTAAAATATCATTTTCATTGTTATTAGTCGGATCATAGGCAGAACTGGCAATTTTGTCCGCCACATTAATCAAACGTCTTAAAATCGATTTTTTACGGACGATATTGGCATAAGCTTTCACATTCACCACGCTAGGGGTGTTTTGAATCAACTCATCTAAATATTCAATGATATGTTTATTTTCTAGCTCAACAATACCTTGTTTTTCAAGACTATCTTTAACAGTAATAATGTTGCAAGCATGACCTTCTTCTAATAAGGTTTTAACAGCCTCAAAAATTGTTTTATGATTGTTATGATAAAAATCTTCCGTACTAACAACATCTGCAATTTCTAGCCACGCATCAGATTTCAGCATTAAACCACCCAACACTGCTTGCTCTGCCTCACTAGAGTGTGGCGCAATTTTGCTAGGCGTAAACGATTCGGCATTAGATGCACGATTGGGAAACGGTAAAACCGATGAGTCTTGCATGGGTAATTCTTAAAAACGGTAGGAATATAATTTAGTTTAAACTGATAAACAAAGGCTTTCAAGCAAGCTATTTTGCTTAAATCTGTCAAGATGAATTGAAAGTCGCAATACCCTAACTTACAATAACAAATTGTCTTTATTCAATATTTTTATTTAGAACTTGTAACCCACTGCTATGATAAGCCAACATACAAACTAATCAATCAGATTGTAATCCTAAATATTAACAGTAGGTTACTATAAAATTTAATAATTAAAAAACTTATTTTTCTTCTGGCTTTGGAATATCTTCATCCAATAACTCAGATAAATATTCTCGCAAACAATCCAACTGGTCAGCAGAAAACAACATATTGTTATTCTTGTCCGTGACGAAGAAAATATCTTCAACTCGAGAACCAAATGTACCGATTTTCGCTTTTTTCAAAATCACTTCACAATGTAAAAATGCCTGAGCAATACGTGACAACACCCCCGGGCGATCGGTTGTAATCACTTCCATAATAGTATGATTATTCGCCGAATCCTGCGTGAAACTAATCCGAGTGGGTACGGGGAAATGCTTCAGCTGACGTGACATGTGATGTGTAATCGGGCAAAAAGGTTCGTTTACATCGCGGTTTAAAACCTCTTCTAAACCTTGCTTGATTTCGTCCATCCGTTCACTGTCTTGGATCACTGTTCGCTTATCGCTATCTAAAATAGTATAACCGCCAAGGCTATGTTCACTATCTGTGGGGATCACATATGCATCCACAATCGTAATCGCTTTGCGCTCTAAATACTGTGTAGTTTCTGCAAATAAGTAATCTCTATCCCGCATGAACAATACCAGTTCTGTCCCACCATGCGGATCATGTCGCTCTAGCACTAAAGATTTATCTGAAGATTGATGCTGAATAATGGTTTGGGTTTCACTAGCAATGGCTTGCGGTGTAGAACGCAAAAAGTATTCATCGCCCAACTGTGACCATAAGAATTGGATTTTCTCATCTGACAAATCAGAGCCAGCTAATAGGTCTCGCGCATTTGCTTGGATATCTTGTACTTGATATTGCTTGTCTAAGGTTTGGTCTGAACCATATTCTAATACATGCAAGGTTTTATGGTATAAATCAGCGAGTAAGGTGTTTTTCCAGCCATTCCATAACTTAGGACTGGTTGCCCGAATATCAGCCACCGTGAGCACATATAAATAATCAAGGTGCATTTTATCCTGTACCCGTTGTGCAAAATTATTAATCACTGATGGGTCTGATGTATCTTCACGCTGAGCGGTGGTGGACATCATCAAGTGATTGCGCACTAACCAACTGACCAAACGCGCATCATGATCGCTAAAACCGTGCTCATGGCAGAAAGTCAATGCATCTTTTTCACCGAGTTCAGAGTGGTCGCCACCCCGCCCTTTAGCAATATCATGGAATAAACCTGCTAAATACATCAACTCTAATTTTGGCAAAGTATGAACAATTTCTGTGCATAAAGGGAATTCATGTTGATATTCTTTAACGCAGAATCGACGTAAATTTCTTACCACGAATAACGTATGTTGATCGACTGTGTAAACATGAAATAAGTCATATTGCATTTGCCCAACAATACGCCCAAAGTTTGGAATATAAGCCCCCAATACACCGTAACGATTCATCAAACGCAAAGCGCGAGTGATGCCACTGGGTTGATGTAAAATTTCATAAAATAGGCTTCTTGCCCGCAAATCCCTATGAAACGCATCATCAATCAAATAAACATGCTGATAAATCAAGCGTAGAGTGTGTGCTCTGACCCCTTTGACTTCTGGGTGTTGCTGCATTAGTAAAAATACTTCAAGCAATGCAAATGGATAATTCACAAATACACGGTCATGAGTGACTTCGATGAAGCCCTTACGAATTTGAAACCGCTTGTTAACAGCAATGACTTTGTCATTGGAATCATCATATAGAATATGTTCTTGAAATACTTGCAGTAATAAATCATTCAGTGTATTGAGCGACATCACTGTACGATAGTATTTCTTCATGAACTGTTCAACAGCGAGTTTGCCTTCTTTGTCCAGATAATCAAAATCTTCGGCAAGCGTGCGTTGAAAATCAAATAATAAGCGGTCTTCCCTGCGTTTAGAATGGAAGTGTAAAAAGCAGCGAATTTGCCATAGGAATTCTTGTCCTTCAATCAAAGACTGATATTCACCATCTGTGATAAAGCCTTGTTGCACCAAATCATGTAAAGTCGATGCACCTAAATGCCGTTTTGCTACCCATGCCACGGTTTGAATGTCACGTAATCCTCCCGGCCCTTCTTTAATATTTGGCTCTAAATTGTATGAAGTATCATGATACTTGGCGTAACGTTTGGCTTGCTCATTACATTTTTCTGCAAAGAAGTCTCGACTGCTCCACATACTACGGGGGCCAACAAGTTGCTGCATTTTGTGGAATAATGATTCTCCCCCCATCAATAACCGTGCTTCCATCAAATTGGTGGCGACGGTAATATCATCTCTAGCTTCTTGTTCACATTCCGCCAATGTTCTAACACTATGCCCTACTTCTAATTTAATATCCCAAAGAAATGTAATAAATCTCTCTAGGCATTCACGCATATCATCATTGGGTTCTTGCGCCAGAATAATCAGAATATCAATATCCGAACTAGGATGTAATTCACCACGCCCATAACCACCAACAGCAATCAGTGCGATTTCGTCAGCAATCCAAATACAAATATGGGACAGTGCTTGTTGTAAAACTTGGTCAATGAGCCAAGAACGGTGAAAGACATAGCCTGAGGCATTCTTGGTTTCTAAAAAACGCTGCTTTAATACTTCATGACCTTGTTCAAGTGCTTGGCGGAATACTTTAATTTCAGGCTCGCCACTACTGAGCATTTGGTTAAAGTCATCAGGATTAAAAACTTGTGGGTCACTATAGGTATTGACAGACATAAGTTTATGTTTATGAAGGGACAGGGAAAGCCATTATAGAAAATTTTGTGCAGGTGCGCAATTTAGCATCCGCTAATATACTGACAAAGCTCTGATGACAAGGCAAAGAGATACATAAAAACAACAACACGCTAATAAAAATAATCTAGTTAATTGAATTCAAAAATATCTCTTTATTACACAACTATTGTAATCGTTCAGCATCTAAACGATGGATGGTTAACATATTAAATAAAACAATGATTAACACATAGTAAGCAATATCAGTTGTATTAACCAAACCTTCTAATAACGTTTGATAATGACGCGTAATTGATAAATAAGCAAATAAACCGCTATATTTCTCACTATCCCCTGCCCAGTCGATAATCCATAAAAATAGAAATGCACCAAAAGTGCTAATTGCCGCAACGGTGGGTTGTTCGGCTAAAGCGGAAATATATAAGCCAATCGCACATAATGCACCTGTCAGCAGTAGCACGCCGAATAATGCAATCATAAATTGTCCAAAATCCAACTGGCCACCGAGTACTAAGGACAAAGGCATTAAACTAATCATGGCTAACATCAACACAAAAAAGCTCATCAAACCTAAATATTTACCTAATACAATACTGGTCATTGAAATCGGCGACGACATCAGTAGAACCAAAGTTTTATTTTTCCGTTCTTCACTAATCAAGCGCATGGTTAATAATGGCATCGCTAATAGCAAAATAATTCCTGTCCACACAAACACATGCCCAACTACAATATCGGTTAAGCTCGGTGCATTGGGACTCATGGATAATTGGGATTGAATATCAGGTTGCAGTACTAAAGATAAACGAATAATGAACAAAATGGCTAAAATCAGTTGCACCACACTTAATACGCTCCACGCCAATGGAGAACTGAATAAACTGCGTAACTCGCGGCTGGCAATGGTAAACATTAAGCGGCTTCCTCTAATTCTTCTTCGGTGGTTAAGTTTACAAAAATTTGCTCTAAACTTTGTTGTTCAGGAATCAATTCAAATAAGCCCCAATTTCCTGCAACCGATTTAATCACAATATCTTCGGCGGGATTGGTTTCAGGTTGATGCCAAATTCTTACATGATTGTCATCAATTTGTTCTACTTCTTCCACACCCATGATGTGTTTAAATGTACTTAATGTTGGTGGACGGTGTAAACCTATTTGTAAGCTTTGGCCTTTAATTTGTGCAAACAAACCTTCAATTGTATCGCTGAACAATAATTGTCCTTGGTGAATGATTTGGACTTGATTACATACTGCTTGTACTTCGGGCAAAATATGGGTAGATAAAATCACGCTATGTTCTTGACCTAGCTCGGTGATTAAGTGGCGGATTTCACGCATTTGAATTGGATCTAATCCTACAGTTGGCTCGTCTAAAATAACCACAGCGGGGCTATGAATAATCGCTTGTGCAATCCCAACACGCTGCTGGAAACCTTTGGATAAATTACCAATTAAACGCTGATACACCGACTCTAAACCACAAAGTTCAATCGCTCGGTCAACCGCTTCGTCAATTTCTTTACGTGGAATATGATGCAGACGGGCGCAAAAAGTCAGGTATTCTTCAACCAACATATCTTTATACAATGGCGGTTGTTCGGGTAAATAGCCGACTGCTGACTTGGCTTGTAGCGGATGATCTAGCAAGTCATATCCTGCAATGGTAATTTCACCCGTGGTTGGTGCGAGTGCGCCCGCTAGCATTTGCATAGTGGTTGATTTGCCAGCTCCATTCGCTCCCAAAAAGCCTAGAATTTGCCCACGTTTGACTTCGAAACTAATGTTATTAACTGCGCACAAGCCGCCATAGTAACGGGATAAGTGCTTGACTGCGATCAGCGTTTGTTCAGACATATTGCGCCATACCAAATCATTCGATGAATAAGTGGTATTGTAGTCAATCTTAATTAAATAACCTAATCAAAAGTGACATTCACCGTTCGAGTTAAGAACGTTTATAGGTTAGTGGTATATTTTTAACTGTTTTTTTATCGGACTGAGTTCAAACATATAATATTGGCCGTCTATCACTTTATTTATAATCTTGGAGGTGCTTATGCAATTACCTGAAGAACTTCAAACTTTAGCAGATTATATTGAACCTTATGAATCTGACATGCTCAGTAGTACACAGTCCAAGGCTGTCACTATGAAACGTGATAAAGAGGGTGTTATTTATACAGCGGAGTCATTTAAGCTGCGTAATGTGGTTGTGAATATCAAAGCGATTTTGTCTGATTTTGAGAAGTTTACTCAGAAAAGTTTAGATTTATTGGGTATTTTTGCTAGTGCGACTTCGGATCGGTGGATTTTAAATGTCGTTGCTGTTTTAGGTTTGTTAAAGCAGGCAGCAGAATTGGTCAAAGTGGAAATTGAGCCACAACATGCTGCTGTATTGGTTATTTTGTATCGCATGGCGGATGGAGAGTTTACGGTAGGTATTCCGAAAAACGATTTGGAGCGGCGCGTTGCACAAGATATTCAGTCGGGTTTAACTGCTGATTTGCTGGAGGATGTGATTGAGGATTTAATTGATTTGCGGTGTATTCGTCGTGAAAAGCAGCACATTTACTTGAATGAGAAAATTATTTTGCAAGGTTAGTTTTTAAGTATATTTAGCAATATAGATACAATGTCTTGTGTATTTTGTGGAAACCTAAAGATGAATATGTAGCGTTTATTTGCGGTAAAAATGGATTTACGCATGGTAAAACACCTGTTACATTGGTTTTGAGAAGCAGCGAATCTATGGGTAACATTTTAGCAGATTCATAAACGTGTAAAATTTGTTTTGCTAAAGGAATAGAACAATGAGCCGTCAAGCATTGATTGTTGGAATTAATAATTATGATACCTTCGAGCCTTTAACTACGCCATCAAGAGATGCTCAGGATATTGCTGCACTGTTATTTGAGCGAGGCAAATTCTCAGAAATAGAATTATTGTTAGGGGCAAGTAAAAATTTTTTGATTGATGATTATCCAGTAAAACCTAAAAGATTGTCTTCGATTTCTGAAGATGATATTAAAGATGCCATTGAAAATTTATTAAATCCAGAAAGTGAGCAGTTACCTGATGTTGCATTATTATATTTTTCAGGGCACGGATTTCGACATAATGATAGAAAAATAATTAATGGTTATTTGGCAAGCAGTGATACTGATTATAGTTCTGAAAATCCTAAACAAACAACTGTCTGGGGAGTTAGTTTTGATTGGTTACATCAACAATTAAAATTAAGCGATATTCAACATAAGGTTGTCATTTTAGATTGTTGTCATGCAGGGCAAATATTAAGTTTTTCCAGTAATTTACATGATACCAAAAACTATTTTCTTGCAGCTTCATCACGAGATATTAAAGAGTCCTATTGTTTACAAGGTGAACCTCATAGTTTGTTTACCTCAGCCTTACTTGATGCACTTGATCCAACACACCAAGCAACTGGTACAGTAACAACTTCTAGCTTAAGAAATGACGTTGAGTCAAAGTTTACTGAAACACCTTCGCAAACCGCTTTATTTTTTTCTCCAGTTAAAACGCTTGAATTAACTCACTGTAGTCCCTCAGAAGTCAACGTTTCAACTTCTCAATTATTTCCTGAATTCAATTTAGACGCTTATTTTGATTATGCCTTAGATGATTTTGAGGCATGGAAAAAAATCTGGGTGGTTGATAATCAGTGTAAAGAATTTGATGAAAGTTTATTTTATGCTGAAGAAACAAAGTGGTATGTCGAACTAGAAAGCATGTTAAAAGGCAAGTCTGTTGACGAAGATGAGGAGCGACATGGCTTTGTGCGTGATTTACGCAAGATGTTAATACAGCAAAATGATTATCAAATGTTGTTGCTTGGTGTTGCGGGCATGGGTAAAACGTCCAGTTTGCAATTTATGTTATATCACGATATTCAAGATTTTAGAAACGGCGACTCTGATGTGATTCCTGTATTGTTAAAGTTGAAAGAAGTCAATATAAAACAGAATCTTATACAATGGATTATCAATTATTTCACACAGACCATATCGGAACAAGCGGATGAATACACCATCAAACAAGTAAGCCAGCAAGTTGAGCAATGGTTAAAAACAGGGCGGTTATGTTTATATTTGGATGGTTGGAATGAAATGCCGCATAACTCAAGTGAGGAAATATTAGCCAAAAATCAACTTTTAGAAAAAATAACTAAGTTTAATACACGTTATGAACAATGCTTTATTTTAGTTTCTTGCCGTCAACAAGATTACCGTGGTGAATTCTCGAATATTCCTACATTTATCTTAAAAAATATGGATAAGCAGCAAACGCAGCAATTTATCGAGCGTAACACCCTCAAAAATGAACCTACACGACAGCACGCCTTGCAAGTAATTCAGGATTCAAAGCAAGCTCGTTTACAAGAGTTTTTAACCATTCCACTGTATTCATTGATGTTTGTCAAAACACTACGCAAAACAAAATCGGTTGCTAAAAATATAGCTTTATTGATTCAATGTTTTATTAAAGAGTTATTAGAACGAGAATCAACAAAAGTCATCGTAGCGGATAAATCACGTTTTTTACATTTTTTATATCGCTTTGCGTATTTGTGTGTCACTGAGCGAAAAAATGATAACAATACCGCGGTTGCTCGAATTTATATAGAAGAAATGTTATTGGATGAGGCAAAGAGTTCCAAGCGGTTTTTGCATGATGAGGTAGGATTATTTTTAGAGTTTGCGCAACAATTGAATATTTTAGTAGAAAAGCAGAATAAATACAGTTTTGTACATCCTGATTATCAGATTTATTTCGCTGCGGAAGGTAAGCAATACTTTGCTCCTGATGAGCCATTAGATTATCAAGCATTGCATTTGTATAAATTAACTCGGTTTAAAGTGGGCTTATCTGAAGTACCACATAATGAAATACAGCAAGTCGCAAAGCATAATATTTTATTAGCCAGTTTGTGTTTTCAAGATGAATTTAATCCAAAGCCTGATACTAAAACACAGTTGATTGAACAGGCGCAAAAAGAAATTGAGAATAAGTATTACACTTTGGCGACGTTAGCACTTTTACAGTTAAGGGAAACCAGCTATTTAGGTTATCTTTTAGGTTTGACTCCCAAGCAGCAGAGGGTGTTAACCCGCCGTAATAATGAGCTTACGAATGAGTATGTTTACAACGTATTAATCCATAGTGCAGATAGTTTTGAAAGGGCAGAGCAGTATTTTCAGGAAATGCAGCAGCATACACCGTTACAGCAATATTTAGTTACTAGCCAAATTCATTACGTTGTTACTTATAACGTTTTAATCAACAAAGCCCCGTATGAGAAAGGGATTGAATTATTTGAGCAAATGCAACAAAACGGCTTGTCAGTTGATGAGATTTCTTATAATACCTTAATCAACAAAGCCCCGTATGAGAAAGCGATTGAATTATTTCAGGAAATGCAACAAAAAAGACTTAGGTTAGATGTTATTACTTTTAACACCATCCTGAAAAAAGCCAACCATAGCCACCAGCCTTTTAAAGTAATTTTAGACTTACTGGAACACATGCTTGCTCTACGCATCAAACCCCAAGCCAAAGAAGGCTATAACCAAAAAGGGCGTAAAATGAAACCTCACACCGTCTACGCCGTACAAGCTGCACTCAGAAAACCTAAAAACCGCGAACAATTCCGCGCATGGGCAGAACACAAACGCCGAGCACTACAAACCCAACCCCGATGGTTACGCGACGCATGGGAGCAATTCTTTCAAAAACTAGAATAAACCACTTAAACAACTTGCAATACTCTACTTCCGTTCAAAATTCAAAGAAGTCAGCGTTTTACACATGGCCTGTTTAAAAGCATCGCTAGGTAGCCAATCACCAATAAAACTATTTGGACGATGAAATAGCTTCGCTTTAAAAGTTAAAGGGGCTTCAAATTCCGTGGGACGTTGTCCTGCTACTGCTCTCTGGCACGCATCGCGTAATTTTGCTTGCTCTAAAAAATTTTTATTTAACCCCAACAAGCCATCGCTGATGGTTTCATCCGGCGAACTGATTTCAATATTCCCATCAATCCCTAACTGTGAAGAAGCAGACACCAGACTGGTTGGATTCTTAAGAAACTGCTCTGCAACAATCCGAATATTACCGCCCTGTCCCTCATAAGCTTGCGCAACCAACTGGGCATGGTTCAATATTAAAAACTGCGGCTCACCAATGATTAAATTTCCCCCGTTGCCCGCACCCTCTTGTACACTGGTCGAGATTTGGCTATTTTCAGTTAAAGCAAGCAACTGATTAATGTGCAATGCCATGCCGCCCCCTCCGCTACTGATGGCCTCTGTGGTAATAGCACTGTTTCCTGCGAGATGAATGCGATTCGCCCTAATATTAATCGTCCCTGCGTCCCCGCCTCGTTCTTGTTTAATCCACTGGTCATTTGCAAAAAAATAATTTTCAGCATGATATTGTCCTGCATCCAATACTTTCACCAAATCACCTTGTTGTGCACTAAGCTGCGCTAAATCAGCATGAGTTTGTACAATACGTCGCTCAGGATTTAAATTGATCCATTGCTGCCCCGTATAAATTGCCTGTGAACTTTGTACATTTTCAATGTTCGCAATATTGCCTGTTTTCGCTAAAATAAGGCCGCTGATTTGTGAAATATGTCCAATGTGATGCTGATTATTAAAACCGATCCATTGATTATTTGCATAAATAAACTGTTTAGAAACACCATTTTGTTGCACAGTTGCAATCGGGTTCTGGTCATCAAGCGAGACTTGTTCTGACAATGTGTTTAATGCGATTTCATCGGTTAAATTAAATTGATTCACTCTGACAAAACGCACATAAACCTTATTGTCTGGACTAAAAATATTGGCGTAAATAAAATCAGCTGATTTACCATCACCCATATCTTTAACTCGAATCCGTTCACCTAACTGATAATCGGGTAGTTCCTCCCCCGGTCTATAACCACCATCACTGCGCACGGAAAATATGGGTTGCGGTGTGTCTAAAGTGGCGGTGACGTTATCGTTCATACGTTGCCATGTATCAATACCTTCCCGACGATGACGCGTATAAATAAACTGCCCAGATGCGCCATTGCCCGCATTTTTCACTTCAACAATCTGTCCTTCAAAAACACGATATTGCTGAGATAATGTATTTAAATCCTGAACGGTCTCAACGGGCTGTATCGGGACACGAGTTTGAATTAAATAATCACCAATATTGACGAAATTACCTTTTTCACCATTACCTAAATCTGCGACTTCAACCACATCACCTGTTGCCACTAACTCGCGGTCACGCTCAACAACATCAGTAAATTGATAATGATTTACAAAGTGATTTTCTGAGGTAATTAATGCGCTGCTGTCCATATTCAATTGATCGACGATTAAATCAATATTACCCGCAACACCACCACCCGCGCCTGAAGTCGAAATCGTGCCTTTATCGGTTAATGTAAGGTTTTGTGTGGTTAAATGAATATTGCCCGCATCACCTGCATTTTTACTATTATCTTGTGAATTGGCGTAAATACCACTGATTGAATATGTAAGCTGATTAAAGGTTGCAAATTCCTCTAAATAACGCACTTGGCTAATTCCCGGTGCATAACGTGGCACAACAGAAGAATCCCCGCTAATTGCAATACTGTCACGTACATTAATCTCAATTGTGCCGCCAATACCATGATTATCAGTACTGGATGTAATTGTGCCACCATTTGTAATGCTTAAAGAATATGCACGTAAACGAATATTACCGCCATTACCCCCATTTTCTCCCACACCAACACTGCTGGCATAAATCCCCGTTTCAAACCCTTCATCATTTCGGCCATATGGATTAACCCCACCAATATCGATTGCCCCCGTCACCTCAATATCAATATCGCCCCCGTTACCTGCTTGATAACCAAGGCGTGAGCGTGCACCTGCTGTAATCAAGCCCCCATCTCGCATAAACAACTCACCTGCTTTGACATGGATATGGCCACCATTACCACCGATATAACCGTCTTGCGTTGGTGAGGCATTGGAGTGAATACCACTCGCCCAGCCCCAACCATCTCGAGCATCATTACCTTGAATAGAGAGTTTTTTAGCAGCTTCAACCCGAATATTACCCGCTCGCCCCGTTCTTCGCGCCAATGACATAATATAAGAGCTATTATTGAGCAAGATGTTTTTTGCTTTGACATTAATATCACCTGCATTTCCTGCACTGAGTGATAAATTATAAATATCACCTGTTTGCAATCTTAAGTCATTTTCAGCTTCAAAATTCAACGTGCCCGTATCACCACTGACAAATGTAATGGCCATCGCTAAAGCATCTTGAATCAAAATATTGCTGGCTTTGACATGCATATCACCCGAAGCCGCTGAACCAAAAGCACGAGAGTGTAAAGCCGCTCCATCTCGAATGGTAACCTGATTTGCAGTAATCGATAACGCGCCGCCTTTGCCTGAATTACCTGCTTGTCCCAAAGTGAATACGCGTGCGCTACTGGGATAGCCATCTTGTTGACTGCCTTCACCGCTAAAAATCACTGATTCCTCAGCAGTTAAGATAATATCACCGCCTTGGCCACTGCTTGCGGTTTGGTTAATAATAGATGAGCCATCTTGAAAATAAATATTTTTAGCATCGAGTGAAATTGTGCCGCCGTCTCCCGTCAGATTATTCGTTGCAGTTGTAGCAGGTTGGGCAGAAATGCTAATTCTATTCGGTGTGGTATCTGCACGCTCTTGCTCTGCATTAATAGCATTTTTAGCGGTTAATTTGATATTTACACCATGACCTAAACCTGAGACATTGGCCGCTATTTTTGCACCCTGTTTCAATGAAATATTATTTGCAGCAATGTCTATCACTTCACCATTTTGATTGCCAAAAGTGTGCGCCGTAATTTCACTATTATCGATCACTAACTGACCAGAGCGAATAAAAATACTGCCACCATGATCGCCGCTGGTATCAATACTGGATTGTTGAGTAATGTTGATATTACCTTGTAATGTTGCAATATCTGTTAGATTGGGAATGATTTCGCTAATTTTTCCTACAGAAGCTAAATAAATGTATCCAGCTGGTGCGCTCAGCGTAGCATTGCTGATGGAAAGATCACCACCTGTGAATGATAAAGTTTGATTTTCCAACACACTCAATTGACTATGATTAATTGATAAATGGGCTGGGCTATTGCTTAAAAAGCCAAACGCTTCCACAGGAGCAGCGGTCAATATATCTGGCTGGGAAAGTGTTGCGTGAAACTCGCCACCATCTGATAGTTTTAAATAATCTGCGGTTGAAGCATGAAAACTGCCTTGTAATTCTAATTTAGCTGACTCACCGAATAAAATACCGTATGGATTTAAAAAATAAAAATCCGCATTGGGAACAGAAGAACGAATCGTACCATTGATAAAACTGGCTTCGCCACCCGTCACCCGTGAAATAATATTTTCAATATGGTTCGCACCAGAAAAGTGCGCAATTTCGCCCTGATTTACATTAAATGTATCAAAACTATGAAATAGATTATTACCTATGGTTTGTCCTAACTCTTGAGTAATATTAAATGTATTATTTTGAATTGATAAGGGTGCGTTGTTAATTGATATATCTGCATATGCAATAGAGGTCAAGCTAGCAAATATTAGGAAAATACTTAAAATCATGCAATCACTCTCCCTATGTTATTATTTGATTTTACAACCAATTAATACAGACAATACGCAAAGGGTAGGCCAAAACAAAGACGGTATAAAATAATCTAATACATAATTGAGGGTTTTAAACCGAAGAGGATTTTCATAAGTAAGCCCAAGTTGGTGAAGGGAGGGCTTACTCGTTTCACTACACAACACAAATAGTCATTCTAAGTTTTATCAAAAATGTTATAGTTCAATATTACTTTACAGCCCACCTTAAGGTTGAGGCACATTCCCCATTAAAACATGCACAATATTTAATAACTTATCTTGCTCATAACTGCCCTTTTGAAAGATATATGCGACTTGTCCCTGTAATATATCACGATCTTCTTGCGTTAAATCTTTAGAAGTAAATATGACGACAGGAATCGTTTTCCAAGTAGGGTGTAATTGCAAATGCTTAATAAAATCAAAGCCATCCATTTTTGTCATCATTAAGTCCAGAATAATTAATATGGGCTGATGCGTTTCTAACAATGCTAAACCTGCAATCCCATTGCT
This sequence comes from Candidatus Albibeggiatoa sp. nov. NOAA, assembly GCA_025800385.1. Classification (GTDB taxonomy): domain Bacteria; phylum Pseudomonadota; class Gammaproteobacteria; order Beggiatoales; family Beggiatoaceae; genus Albibeggiatoa. The sequence continues at coordinate 32,227 of JAOXRS010000117.1, read as the reverse complement.
CGCTGTAACTGTTTTCCAATCAGATTTATGCAAGATTTTAGTCAATAAATCACAAGTATCCTTATCATCATCGATAATCATGATTAAGTTTTCTGTTTGTTGTGTTGCACGTTCGGCATGACGAATGGCATAAGTTAACTCATCTCGACGTATCGGCTTAACCAAACATTCTTTAATTTGTCTATCTTGCAAACAAATGGGCGGATCAATTTCCAACAGCAAAATAATAGGAATAACAACCAATTCTGGATCGGTCTTTAAACCGTTAATGACATACCAACCGCTTTGATCGTTCAGGACAATATTTAATAAAATAACATTGGGTTTTAGCTGTTTTGCTAACTCTAAGCCTTGTTGTGCTTGATCTGCAATTTCAACTTGATAACCCATTCGTACTAAATAACTTTTTAACAATTCACTGTCCATTAAGTCAGAATCAATAATCAATGCGACTGCTTTGTATTGCACTGATAACTCATCAATTTTTGCAGCGATAACACCCTCATTTTTTAGTTCAGCGGGTAAATAAACCGTAAATGTACTGCCCACACCGTAACGGCTCTCAACTTCAATACCACCACCTAACATATGTGAGAAGCTTTTGACGATCGCTAAGCCTAAACCAACACCACCATATTTGCGAGTACTGGAATAATCAGCTTGCGAAAATGCTTGAAAGGCTTGATTAATTTGCTCCGTGGTCATCCCAATGCCGCTATCTTTGACTTCAAAAATGAGCCAATCCTGTTTTTGTTCATTGAGTGCTTTTTCCAATCGTTTAATATTGAAAATAATGTTGCCATTAGAACAGAACTTCGTTGCATTGTTTAACAGGTTAGACAAAATTTTCTCAATTTTATTATAATCAGAATACATAGTGCCAATATCATCTTGTACATTGATTTGTAAGGTATTATTGTGACTGGCTAATAAAGGTGTGGTTGTATTTTCCAAGTCATTGATAAGATTGAGCACATTGAAATCTTGTACGAACAGCTCCATTTTTCCAGCTTCAATGCGTGATAAATCTAAAACCTCATTGATAATGTCTAACAGTTGTTTGCCCGAGGTATTAATCTTAAACAAATCACTCAATAAATCCTCTGCTCCTAAGTCTGTCAGCTCTTCATGCAACATTTCACTATAGCCAATAATCGCATTTAGTGGGGTGCGCAATTCATGACTCATGTTTGCAAAAAACTGGCTTTTGGCTAAATTAGCGGATTCCGCTTGATCTTTTGCTTGTAATAATTCAGCTTCCATTGCCTTGCGTTGTATAATTTCGGTTTCAAGTTGTTGTCCGCGTGTGAAATAATAAAATAAAACCAATGCTGCCATAATGAATAAGCAGGATACTGTCATTTTAATGTAAAAATCTTGAATATAATAACTGAGTTGGGTGTCATGCTCATAAATCATCATGTAAGCAACCAACTGATTTTCAACATTATAAATAGGGATAAAAGAGGTGATAAAATTACCATATAGGGTAGAACTATAAACATTCAAGGTTTTTTGACTATGGTTAGAATCTAATAAGTTTTTTAATTTTGGTTTGATATTTTTATTAATGCTTTCTAAAGTACGCAATGAAAATAATTGTTGATTTTGTCTTGAGTCTAGCTTTGAGTGTATCGATTTTTCGTATAAATAGTTTGAGCTTAAGTCTGTTTCAATATAGTTTTTTAGCTCTTGGCTAAAGACTTTTGAGTGTACAACAGATTTTTTAATCATAAATGCCGTTTTGAGTGGCAGTATTTTCTCTATTTGTTCCCGAATTGCTTGAAAAGAAACACTTAATTCCACACTGCCAATATGATTATCTTGATAAAATAACGGAAAAACATATCTAAATCCGTTGAAAATACGCCCTTCTTCAAACCCCTTTGTAAATACTTTATCAGCATTGACTTTTTTAACCGAATAACGCACTGTGGATAAATTATCCCCAAATTTTTTGGGGCGGTGCATACGCAAAAAACTGGTATTGTCTGGTAAATGAAAATGAAGTTGCTTTAAATTTTGCTGTTTCAGGCGCGTGTATGTTGGTTGCAATTTTTCGTACAGTTGTGTGCGTATCACTGTGCGTTGTTGTTCGTTAGCTTCATAAGCTTTTGCATATAGTGCCAATATTTCTGGTTTATTAACCACTTCGCTATAGATCGTACGCGAAAATAATTCGTATAAATTGACAACTGCAACATAGGTTGTTTGCAAGTTTTTACTCGTTTCATAAAACAAGTGCTGTTGACGCTGCTGCAACTCAAAGTGTAGATAGTAAAAAGTGGCGAGTCCTAATAATAGAAACACGATAAGGTAATTAAACAATTTTTTCATGGCTTCCATCCCTTGCCTTCTTTTCCTGAGAATCAATATATCTCATTTGTTGATAGATGCAAATGGTATAGTTAAGAAGTGCTCGACTCCACCTGTAGTTAATAACTAAATTTTAATTTTTATTTCGTATATTTTTGAATATAAAATCATCAGGAAGGCCTTGTTTTTGAATTTATAGGCAGATTTGTTATTTTTATAAAATTTAATTTGAAAAGAAAACATTTATCATGATTAAATATTTAGAGTGATATATAACGTATCCACCATAACCTCAGGTTGGGATAAAGTATGAACAGAAAACTAGTGAGTTTTGACTGGGCAATCAAGAAATTATTAAGAAGCAAAGCCAACTTTGGAATATTAGAAGGTTTTTTAAGTGAGCTATTGAAAACAGATATAACGATTTTGCAAGTATTAGAAAGTGAAAGCAATCAAGACTATGAAAATGACAAATATAACCGTGTCGATGTGAAAGTCAAAAACAGCCAAGGCGAAATTATTATTATAGAAGTGCAATACAGCCGTGAATATGATTTTCTGCAACGTATTTGCTACGGCGTATCCAAAGATATAGTGGAATATATGCAGGAAGGTATGGCATATTCAGAAGTTAGTAAAGTCATCTCTGTCAGTATTTTGTACTTTAATTTGGGCTTAGGCGAGGACTATATTTACAAAGGTGAAACCAACTTTATTGGCGTTCATTTACACGATCAATTACAACTCAACACCAAACAACAAGAGAAATTCCGAAAACAGCGTGTCGCAGAGATTTTTCCTGAATATTATTTAATCAAAGTAAACAAGTTTGATGATGTGGCAAAAGATAGCTTAGACGAATGGATTTACTTTTTAAAACATGCCGAAGTCAAAGAAGAATTTCATGCTAAAGGTTTAGATGAGGCTAAGCAAAAATTAGATATGATGCAATTGGATGACAAGCAACGCGCTGCCTATAACGCTTACCAACAAGATTTGCACTATCAAGCCAGCATGTTTGATTCCTCTTATGGAGATGGCTATGGCGATGGGAAAAAAGATGGGATGGAAGAAGGGCTAGAAAAAGGCGAAAGACAAAAAGCCCTAGAAATTGCTAGAAATTTAATGGATGTCCTAGATGTTGAAACCATTATGCAGAAAACAGGGTTAAGTCGCATTGATATTGAAACTTTGCACAAAAACCCTTAAAAAAATATTTTTCCATAATATCATACTCTTGTTTTGTGATTGCAAAACCCCGTCAACACTGATAAATTAAATGAATCACATCCAAAAAATAGTTTATGATTAAAGTCAAGTATTTTTATGGGTGTATTTGGATTGAAGTGACACATTTCAATTTTCGGTGTAAGAGCTGATGCGGAGGGGTTATGTCCAATAAAGACACCTTTTTCAATGCGATGCAAAGCCGAGGGGTATCGCGTCGAGATTTCTTAAAATTCTGTACCGTCACCGCTGCGACCATGGGCTTAAGTGCCAGTGCGGTTGCCCAAGTGGTGGAAGCCATGGAAACTAAAACCCGTATTCCTGTGCTATGGATTCATGGTTTAGAATGTACTTGCTGTTCAGAATCATTTATTCGTTCGGGTCATCCATTAGCAACTGATGTCGTTTTATCCATGATTTCATTGGATTATGATGATACTTTAATGGCAGCCGCAGGGCATCAAGCCGAAGCCTGTTTAGATGAAATTATCGAAAAATACAAAGGTAATTACATTGTTGCCGTCGAAGGCAATCCACCATTAAACGAAGACGGCATGTACTGTATTATCGGTGGTAAGCCATTTACCCATCAATTACATAAAGCTGCGGAACATGCGAAAGCCGTGATTGCATGGGGTAGCTGTGCATCCAGTGGTTGTGTCCAAGCCGCGAAACCGAATCCAACTCAAGCCACACCCGTACATAAAGTGATTTTAGATAAGCCTGTGATTCGTGTACCGGGCTGTCCACCGATTGCAGATGTAATGACAGGTGTTTTAACTTACATGCTTACGTTTGACCGTTTGCCAGAACTCGATAGTCAACGCCGTCCGAAAATGTTTTATAGCCAACGCATCCACGATAAATGCTACCGCCGTCCACACTTTGATGCTGGGCAATTCGTTGAATCTTGGGATGATGAAGGTGCACGCAAAGGCTACTGTTTATACAAAATGGGTTGTAAAGGCCCGACCACTTATAACGCTTGTTCCACTGTGGGCTGGAATGATGGCGTATCGTTCCCGATTCAATCAGGTCATGGCTGTATCGGCTGCTCCGAGGATGATTTCTGGGATAAACAACCGTTCTATGAACGTTTAAGCAACGTGGAAATTCCGCAATTTGGGGTTGAAGCGAATGCGGATAAAATCGGTATGGCGGCTGCGGGCGTGGTCGGTGTCGGCATTGCTGCTCATGCGGTTGCCAGTGCAGTCAAACACAGTTCCGCTAAATCCACAACTAAAGAAGACAAAGGAGAATAAGCCATGACTACACGTTTAGTTGTTGATCCCGTGACGCGAATTGAAGGACACATGCGGGTTGAAGTGGATTTAGACGAAAACAACATGATTACCAATGCGGTGTCGTCGGGTACAATGTGGCGCGGCTTGGAAGTGATTTTAAAAGGACGTGATCCGCGTGATGCGTGGGCGTTTGCGCAACGGATTTGCGGTGTCTGTACGGGTACTCATGCCTTGACTTCGATTCGCTCGGTGGAAGATGCCTTAGATATTCAAATCCCTGAAAATGCGAATATTATTCGAAATATCATGCAGCTGACTTTGTATGTGCATGACCATTTAGTGCATTTCTATCATTTACATGCCTTGGATTGGGTCGATGTGATTAGTGCCTTAAAAGCTGATCCGAAAGCTACCTCTGAATTAGCGCAAAGTATTTCTAGTTGGGGCAAATCTTCACCGGGATATTTCAACGAGGTGCAGCAGCGCATGAAAACCTTTGTTGAATCGGGTCAGCTCGGTTTATTTATGAATGGTTATTGGGGTAGCCCTGCGTATAAATTGCCACCTGAAGCGAACTTATTAGCAGTTGCGCATTATTTAGAAGCCTTGGATTTTCAAAAAGAAATTGTCAAAATTCACACTGTTTTCGGCGGCAAAAATCCACATCCTAACTGGTTAGTCGGTGGCATGGCATGTGCGATTAACGTCGATGATACAGGCGCAGTCGGTGCGGTAAACATGGAACGCTTGAATTTAGTCAGTTCTGTGATTGACCAATGTATTGAATTTGTTGATAAAGTATACGTGCCTGATTTGAAAGCGATCGCCTCGTTTTATAAAGATTGGACATATGGCGGTGGTATCGCATCACAAAATATCATGTCTTATGGTGACATTCCTGACTATGCGAATAATTACGAAGCAAACAGTTTGTTGTTGCCACGCGGTGCAATTATCAACGGTAACTTAAACGAAATTCATGAGATTGATTTGCGTAATCCTGAAGAAATTCAAGAATATGTGCCACACTCTTGGTATAAATATCCTGATGAAACCAAAGGCTTGCATCCTTGGGACGGTATTACTGAACCGAATTTTGAACTGGGCAAAAACACCAAAGGCACGAAAACTCACATTGAAGAGCTGGATGAAGGCGGTAAATATTCGTGGATTAAAGCCCCGCGCTGGCGTGGTCATGCGATGGAAGTGGGGCCTTTATCGCGTTATATCATTGGTTATGCACAAAATAATCCTGAATTCAAAGAGCCAACTGATAAATTGTTACGTGATTTAGATTTACCATTTGATGCTTTGTTCTCCAGTTTAGGGCGGACTGCGGCGCGTGGTTTGGAAGCCTCTTGGGCAGCGCACAAAATGAAGTATTTCTATAATAAGTTGATTGCCAATATTAAATCAGGTGATTTGGCGACTGCGAACACGCAAAAATGGGAACCTGACACTTGGCCAAAAGAAGCAAAAGGCGTTGGTTTTACTGAAGCCCCTCGTGGTGCATTGGGTCACTGGATTGTGATTAAAGACACTAAAATTGATAATTATCAAGCGGTTGTCCCGACAACTTGGAATGCGTCACCGCGTGATCCTGAAGGTCAAATCGGTGCGTATGAGTCTTCGTTATTGAATACACCATTGGCAAAAGCGGATGAGCCATTGGAAATTTTGCGAACGTTGCACAGTTTTGATCCGTGTCTCGCTTGTTCAACTCACATCATGTCACCAGAAAAAGAAGAATTGGTGAGTGTGAAAGTGCGGTAATGTATTTTTGCGATTTATTGCTTATTTAATGATATGATAAAAGCCTCCTCTTGTACGAGATAACAAAATGGAAGCTGAACTCAATCGACATAATTGTAGGCATTTTTTAAGTCGTTTTTTGCAAGATAATGAATTAGATGTTAACGATGTTGCACTGGTTCTAGGCTGTTCAAAACATACGCTATTACGTATTTTAGCTGATAAAACTAAGCCTTCAGATGAGTTTTTAAAACAAACAGGACTTTTATTAGAAATTGGCTTTGAAAAATATAAAATGCTGTCAGATGCTGAAAAAGCGGATTATTCCGAAGCGATTGGCAGTATTAGCGGTGGAGCTATAGGGTTTAGTGCAATTACAACCGCGATTGCAACATCTGGCAGTGTTGCGGGTTTATCGGCGGCTGGTATTTCATCTGGGTTAGCTGCAATTGGTTCTGTTATAGGTGGCGGTATGGTGGCTGGTGTCACTGTATTGGCGGCTGCTCCGATTGCTTTAGGGCTAGTTGGCTATGGCGTTGCAAGTGCAATTAAAAGTTACTATGAGCAAGAAGACTTAGAAAATGAAACAATTGATGAAAAATGGGAAATTACTGAATAAATAATAAGTCGCACAATCTGTTTTAAGGAGCATTCAAAATGGCATATCAAAATACCACGCTTGAACCTGTCTACGTGTATGAAGTGCCTGTGCGTTTATGGCATTGGATTAATGCGTTTTCGATTCTGGTTTTGTGTATCACGGGCTATTTAATTGGTAGTCCTCCACCTTCGATTGGAGGTGAAGCAACCTATGCGTTTTTAATGGGTTATATCCGTTTCTTCCATTTTGCTGCGGGTTATATTTTTGCGGTTGGCATGATATTCCGTGTTTACTGGGGCTTGGTCGGTAACCATCATGCGCGTGAAATTTTCTTGCCGCCGTTTTGGTCATTCACATGGTGGAAAGGGATGATTTATCATGTGGGTTGGTATTTTTTCATGGTAAAAGAATCTAAAAAATACTTAGGTCATAACCCTTTAGCCTTATTCGCAATGTTTATTTTTGTATTGTTGTCATTTTTCATGCTATTTACTGGATTTGCTTTATATGCAGAAGGTATGGGCATGGATTCATGGCAGTATGCGTTATTTGGTTGGGTAATCCCCTATTTAGGACAAAGTCAGGATGTACATACATGGCATCATTTGGGCATGTGGGCAATTATCGTATTTGTGATGATTCACGTTTACATCGCCATCCGTGAAGACATTATGTCTCGCCAAACTCTTATCAGCACTATGATTAACGGACATCGGACATTTAAAGATACACGGGAAAATTGATTAATGTTAAGTTAAACTTAGCAGGCAATGGATAACTTGCTGAGTTTAGCTTTAAGAAGGTGCAATACAGTGAAAGCAGTATTGGTTGGTATTATTATTGTTTTATGCTCAATATTAGCAATTATAGGTTATTTTAGTTTTTTTTATACAAAGTGTACTTATGATGTTTATGCTGTCCAAGTATTTGATAAAGAAACTGGAAAGGCTCTAGACGATGTTGAGATAACTTACAATTATAATGAAGAAAAATATACGGGCTATTCGGATTCAGAAGGATATTACAAAACTAAAATTTGTAAAAAAACACTTGATCCTTTAGTTAAACTGCAGGCTGAAAAAGATAATTTTAAATATTATAGCCGTTATATTTCTGAAAATTTACAAAGAATTGAAGAGGTGAGGTTAGAAAAAATCAATGAAGTTAAAGTTCCAAAACAAGATGTAAAACATTCTAATCATAATGAGGAAAAAACAAGAATCTTTATTCATACTGAAGAAATCAGTGCAACTGTTGCTTATATTGGAGATTTAAACTGTAATCTAGAGAACTATAAATTAAATGGTAGTAGTAGAAATGTTTCTGTACCTGCTCTTTTATCTAGCGGAGATGTAATAACTATATCTGCTCAAGGATGTTTTATGACAATTTATACTATTGAAAATAATGGAAAAAATTTGCGCCCTTATGTACTAACTTACCCTACAAAATATAAAGTTCAAATTTCTAATGATAAATCAGAAGATTTTTTAGATCGTTTAATGGCTTTTGTTTCAAAATGGGCTGCTCCTGTTAAAACTATGGAGCAAGAAGAGAGGCAAGCAGGAGGTCTTTGAAAAAAGACAAAACAAACCTAATATATTACGCGCTAAAAAGGCTACATTAACAAAGAAAACTACTGGATTTTCAAATTCAAATAAGACCAGGCGAGCAGTCAAAAAAGCTTTAAAAGGACAAGGCTTCGCTGGAAAGTTGAAATAACTTATTAAATTGATATTTGTGCTGCCACTGGTGTTTAGTTTAAGAAGGTGTAACCTAATAGAAATGATATGGACTGCTGTTTTTAACATCCTTACTTAGATTTCAAATAAATTCTACAGGAAAAGTACAGAACCTATTCTACCTAGGCAAAATAGGTTCTATGTTCCTTTACAAATTAATACCCAATTACAGGGGCAAGCCAACGTTCCGCTTCATCCATTGTCATACCTGTGCGCTGTGCATAACTTTCGACTTGATCTTTTTCCAGTTTACCCGTGCCAAAATACCGAGCTTCTGGATGTGAGAAATACCAACCTGAAACCGAAGCCGTCGGCAACATCGCAAAGCTTTCAGTCAAACGCATACCAATTTGTTTTTCCACGTCCAATAATGCCCACAATAAAGCTTTTTCCGTATGGTCAGGACAAGCAGGATAACCCGCTGCTGGGCGAATACCTTGATATTTTTCAGAAATCAACTCTTCATTGCTCAATTGCTCATCAGCCGCATAACCCCAGAATTCCGTCCGCACTCGCTGGTGTAGACGCTCCGCAAAGGCTTCTGCTAAACGATCCGCCAACGCCTTAAGTAAAATGCTATTGTAATCATCATGCTCAGCTTCAAAAGCCTCAATTTTATCATCAATATTGCCACCTGCGGTACAAGCAAAAACACCTAAATAATCATCAGTTTCACCTTTTGGTGCGATAAAGTCAGATAAACACATATTTGGTCTATCAGTCTTCGCTAATTGCTGACGTAAATGATGTAAGGTGGTTTTGACTTCAGTGCGCTGTTCATCAGTATATAATTCGATGTCATCATCATTGATGCTATTCGCTGGATAAAAGCCAATCACTGCTTTAGCCGTTAACCATTGCTCGTTAACAATTTTGTCTAACATCTCCTGTGCATCTTTGAATAACTTGCGCGCTTCCTCACCCACAATCTCATCATCTAAGATTTTTGGATAACGCCCAGCCAACTCCCAAGATTGGAAAAATGGTGTCCAGTCAATGCACTCTCGTAATTCTGCTAAATCATATGTTTCAAAAACCTTAGTGCCTAAAAAGCTTGGTTTTGTTGGTTGATAACTTGACCAATCAGTTTGTAGTTTATTTTCTCTGGCTTGGGATAAAGTGAATTTTTTGGATTGTTTTTTCTTACCTTCTCTATCAATCCGTACTTGTTCATATTCCGCCGCCACTTTAGCCGCATAATCTGTTCTTAATTCTTCCGATAATAAACTTTGCGACACCCCCACCGCCCGCGAAGCATCAGGCACATATACCACAGGATGCTGATAATTCGGGGCAATCTTAACCGCAGTATGGACTTTTGATGTGGTCGCACCACCAATTAATAACGGAATATTAAAATCTTGACGTTGCATTTCTTTGGCTAAATGTACCATTTCGTCTAACGATGGGGTAATTAAGCCAGAAAGCCCAATAATGTCACAATTTTGTTCCCGCGCCGTTTGTAAAATTTTCTCAGCAGGTACCATTACACCGATGTCAACCACTTCAAAATTATTACATTGCAGCACTACGCCAACGATATTTTTACCAATGTCATGCACATCGCCTTTAACCGTCGCCATCAAAATTTTGCCATTATTTTCAATTGCGCAGCCGTCGCCTTTTTCTTCTTCAATGTAAGGCATCAAATACGCTACGGCTTTTTTCATTACCCGTGCAGACTTAACCACTTGAGGTAAAAACATTTTACCCGCACCGAATAAATCACCAACTACGTTCATGCCATCCATCAAAGGCCCTTCAATCACATGCAATGGACGTTCAGCTTGTTGACGTGCTTCTTCCGTATCTTCGTCAATAAAATCCGTTACACCTTTAACCAATGCGTGCTCTAAACGCTTGCCTACATCCCAAGTCCGCCATTCTAAATCCTGTTGATTTGTTTTAGCTTTTCCATCACCTTTATATTTTTCTGCGATGTCTAACAAACGTTCTGTACTATCTTCTCGTTTGTTTAAAACAACATCTTCGACCCGTTCACGCAATTCTTCGGGTAAATCGTCATAAACTGCAAGTTGTCCCGCGTTGACAATCCCCATATCCATGCCTTCTTTAATCGCATAGTAAAGGAATACGGAGTGAATCGCCTCACGCAATGGATTATTACCACGGAACGAAAATGAAACATTGGACACACCGCCCGAAATCATCGCATACGGTAAGGTCTTTTTAATCTCAGTAACAGCTTCAATAAAATCAACTGCATAGTTGTTATGCTCTTCAATCCCTGTGGCCACCGCGAAAATATTCGGGTCAAAAATAATGTCTTCAGGTGCAAATCCAACTCGTTCGGTTAAAATTTTATAAGAACGGGTACAAATTTCTAGTTTTCTGGCTTTGGTGTCAGCTTGTCCCACCTCGTCGAATGCCATGACTACCGCTGCCGCGCCATAACGTCGAATCAATTTGGCTTGTTCAATGAATTTTTCTTCGCCTTCTTTGATTGAAATCGAGTTTACAATTGGCTTGCCTTGCACACATTGTAAACCTGCTTCCAATACTTCCCATTTTGACGAGTCAATCATGATTGGTACACGAGCAATGTCTGGCTCAGACGCAACCAAGTTCAAAAATTTAACCATCACCGCTTGAGAATCTAACAAGCCCTCGTCCACGTTGATGTCGATAATTTGCGCCCCGTTTTCGACCTGACTTCGCGCCACATCCAAGGCTTTCTCGTAGTTTTCATTGACAATTAATTTTTTAAATCGTGCCGAACCCGTGACGTTTGTCCGTTCACCTACGTTAACAAAGTTCATGGTGCTGTCGATATTAAACGGCTCTAAACCTGATAATTTACAAACAGTTGGTACTTCTGGGACTTTACGTGCTGGATGCTTTTCACACGCCTCTTTGATCGCTTTAATATGTGGCGGGGTCGTACCACAACAGCCACCAATAATATTGAGTAAACCATTGGCTGCCCAGTCTTCGATTTCCTTCGCCATCTCTTCGGGCGTTTCATCATATTCACCGAATTCATTAGGCAAACCTGCATTTGGATGCGCAGAAACATGGGTATCGGCAATACGGGAAAGTTCTTCCACATATTGACGTAACTCGTTTGCACCCAAAGCGCAGTTTAAGCCAATCGAAATCGGTTTCGCATGACGCAGAGAATTCCAAAACGCCTCGGTAGTTTGACCTGATAAAGTACGCCCTGAAGCGTCAGTAATCGTACCCGAAATCATTACAGGTCGGCGGTGTTCTGGATAATCATCAAAATACTTTTCAACCGCGAAAATCGCTGCTTTTGCGTTCAAAGTATCAAAAATGGTCTCAATCAGGATTAAATCGGCATTACCTTCAACAAGCCCTTTAGTCGCATCGTAATACGCATCAACCAATTCATTGAAAGTGATGTTACGCATACCGGGATCGTTCACATCAGGTGAGATCGAACATGTTTTACTGGTTGGGCCTAAAACACCTGCTACAAAACGTGGTTTATCAGGAGTTTGTGCCGTCATTTCCTCACAGGCTTGCTTGGCTAATTTTGCCGATTCGACATTAATTTCATAGGCCAACGATTCCATATTGTAGTCTGCCATTGAAATGGTATTGGCATTAAACGTATTGGTTTCAACAATATCCGCGCCTGCTTCAAGATATTTAGTGTGGATTTCTTTAATAATGTGAGGTTGGGTTAAAGATAATAAGTCATTGTTACCTTTAATGTCAGAAGCCCAGTCTTTGAATCGCTCGCCACGATAATCCGCTTCTTGTAACTTATAGCCTTGGATCATCGTACCCATCGCACCATCAAGGAATAATATGCGATCTTGGAGAAGTTGTTGAATTGTTGGCATTGAGAAAACCTGAGAATGTGTTTTTGGTTAGCAAACTTTATATTGTAACAAGAAAACGCATTACTGTTAAAAGCTGTTACTCAATGCTTTCAGTTGTTTAAATCTATTTACTGGCGAGACGATTTGAGTTGTCAATAAATATTATGGTACAAATGGTTCGAGTGCGACATTTTCTTTTAAGCTGTCTAAATAATTCATAATTTCATAGCTGAGTTCTCTGCACCCTTTTCCTGTCTCAGCCGAAATCATAAAGGTTTTGCCTTTCCAATCTAGCAATTCCAACATCGCATCACAATGGGCTTGTTGCTCATCTTCAGGCAGCAAATCCAGTTTGTTCAATACTAACCAGCGTTCTTTTTCTACCAATTCAGGGCTATAGTTTTCCAACTCTTGGATAATTTTCAGCGTATCTTCAATCGGGTCATTGGTGCTGGGCATCACATCAACGACGTGGAGCAATAAACGAGTACGAGATAAATGTTTTAAAAATCGAATTCCTAAACCCATGCCATCTGCCGCCCCTTCAATCAATCCGGGAATATCGGCCACAACAAAACTACGATCAAGATCAATCGATACCACGCCTAAATGTGGATGCAAGGTGGTAAATGGATAATCCGCCACTTTGGGTTTTGCAGCAGAAATAGCGCGGATGAATGTGGACTTACCTGCATTGGGTAAACCGAGCAAGCCGACATCTGCTAATACTTGTAATTCTAAGCGTAAATGACGGTGGTCACCGGGGAATCCAGGAGTGGTTTTACGCGGGGCACGGTTGGTACTGCTCTTAAAATGAATATTGCCTAAACCATGGTCGCCACCTTTAGCCACTAATAATTTCTGCTTGTTTTCGGTTAAATCGCCGATTACTTCATCAGTTTCTAAATCAAACACCACTGTACCCACAGGGACTTTAATCGTCAGGTCTTCGCCTTTTTTTCCCGTACACTGGCTACCCATTCCTTGTTGGCCATTTTTTGCCTTGAAATAACGGGTATAACGAAAGTCTGCAAGCGTGGTCAAACCTTCGTCTGCGACTAAATAGACGCTACCGCCATCACCGCCGTCACCACCATTAGGCCCACCAAACGGAATAAACTTTTCACGTCTAAAGCTTAAACAACCATCCCCGCCTTTACCCGCAATGACTTCAATTTTTACTTCATCAACAAATTTCATAATGGCACTATTTACCGCTCAGAAAATAATCTAAACAGTCTATTTTATCGCTAAATATTTATTTTGAATAGTAAAATATCATCATTTACAGCAAAAAATACTTGGCTGGATATTATGATTGTTTAGCTGAGTCGGTTTGATCTTCTGTAATAGTTTCAGGTTCTTGAGTCGCGATTTGCCAACTTGCATGAAGACTGATAGCCGCCATAATCATTACCGCAACATAAACCCCAATCGCCGCATATTGATAAGAAGAATCTGCCATTCTCTGGTCAAAAATCAAATAAATGCAGTAAGGAAACAACATAAATGGTGCAAGCACCCGACCCGTACGCGCCCACAGTCCGAATGCCGCAAAAATAATCGCATCAATCAAACGAACTGATTCCATCAACTGCTCAAAAATATTGGGTTGGGACTCTAAAACCGCGATAAAAGCCAGTGCAACTGCCGCCACTAAACAGTTTAAATAAAATAAAGTGTGCTTAAAATCAGCCGCTGCTGCCAATTGATTATCATTCATGTTTAAAACAAACCTTGGTAATTATTCGAAAAAAGTCTTTTAAAAAAATATTAAAGTGGTAGATATTTGCCAATCGCCGCAATGACTGTAGTGATTAAGCCCAAGACTAAATTGATCGTTACAATAAAACGAATCTTGGCTAATTGTTCACCTGCTGCAGGGAAATCTTGAATATTAATCGACTGACGAAATTGACGATAAGGCGCGAAAAATAAATAACTGAATAAGGCAATCATGATGATGCCAACGGTCAACATCGCGTGAACTGACCAGTGCACATTGCCCATACCACCGTATAACACAATCAGTCCAACACCCGAGGCTAACAATACAATAATCGAAATCCAAACCCATGCGAAAAAGCGTTTAAAAACTTGCCGCCAGAGTGTCAAACGTTGTGGAGGTTCTAACAACATCGCAGCGGGTCGTAGCATATTATGCGCGAAAAACATCCCACCAATCCATATGACAACAGCTAACACATGTAGGGTTAATAATAAACCAACTAACATATATGGCTTCCTTTTACGCTTGAGTTAATAATTGTTCAACTACATCCAAATCCGAGTGACAGCGGGACACCCAAGATTCACCCCAGAAAAAATGACAACTGGTTTCTGCTCTTAATAAATGCCAATGCGCTTCTGATAAAACATGTTGAAAATGCTCAGAATGTTGCGCTTCTTGAGAATGATTTTTCAATTCATGGAAGGCCGCACTGATTTGAGCAACACGTTCTAAAGCTTGTTTTTGCGCCTCTGAACCTGTCCACTGTACAAAATTAACACCGTCATGCCAACCCGTATTCCATGCTGCTGTGCAAACTTTGACCCGTCCATGTGCACCATGTTTATCTAAATAGTCATCAATGAAAGTTGGGCGCAATTCCGTATAACCTTGACGCACTTCATCTAAAAATTGGCGATAAAACACATACCAGAAATTACTGCTTAAATTGGTATTTCTAAACCAGCCGCCGTTATCACCATCGGTGCAAGTGGTAATTAACGGTTCAAAATTACACCACTTGGTTCGCTCATGGGCTTCGTGTTCAAACCAGCCGAAATCCATACCCGACTCTTGTGCATTCGACAGCTCCCGATCTCGCACTACGACAATGATTTCATCACCTTCATATTGAGCAATGTGAGGCCGATAACGTATTTCGTGCCAGCTCATTTTATCAATCGGTTCAACATGCTCCGCATCAACTAACACATAACGATAACCCAGTCGTTTCAAATACGGAATCATTTCCATACAGAAACCCATTTCAGGCGGCCAAAAACCATTGAATTGATTGCGCCAAAATAAATGCTGCCCCAGTTGTTGCCAACGCTGCATTTGCTCTGACCAGTCGGCGCGAGGAATTAAGGGGAAAACGGGATGATAATAACCTGTGCCGAGAATATTGAAAATTTGCGTGTTCTGTAATTGCCACAGCAAATCACCTGTTTTGGTAATGCCATACACTTGTTCTTGAAACTCTGGCCTTTTCAGCGTTTCGAGTAACGTACCTGACATGGCAAGATGTACCCGCGCCACATCTTCGTAACCCCACAGCGAACGCGGAATTCGATCCAACGCCCACAGGATTTCTTTTGCTTCCCAAAAATGCTGTTTTAATAAGTGTTCTAAATTACCACTGGGCTGGTGCAGGTTTAAAACCAGTGCGTGGTGGATGGTATTATTTAACATGGCATTACCGTGAACAAGTCATCATGATGCGTGAGTCATAGTGTGCTACTTTTTTTGCCAATTGTTAAGCAGAAAATAGTAAGGTTTATATAATACCTTCTTTCAGTGGTACAAAGCTCACGGGGTCTAAAACATGTTGCTCATAACAATTCGGTTTACGGATGATTTTTAATAACTGTTGCTGACCTGTGTGACCCACGGGAATAATCAAACAACCATTCACATCCAATTGACCTAGTAAGTTAGGGGGCAAAGATTCAGGCGCAGCAGTCACAATGATGGCTTGATAAGGTGCATTGTCTGGCCAGCCGTCGAACCCATCAGAGTGAGAAAACGCAATATTGGTAAATTCTAAAAACTTCAATCGTTCATAGGCTTTACCTGCTAAACTCGCAATGCGTTCAACACTATAAACTTGGTCAAATAAATGTGCGAGCACCGCAGTCTGATAGCCACAGCCTGTACCAATTTCCAACACTTTACCATGTGGGGCATTGTGCCATAATAATTCTGTCATTTTGGCCACGATAAAAGGTTGTGAAATGGTTTGACTATGGCCTATCGGCAAGGGGTGGTCAGCATAGGCGTGACTTGACAAAGCCTCATCAACAAAGAAATGGCGAGGCACTTTATAAATGATGTCCAAGATTTCAGGCGTTTCAATACCTTTTTGCTGCAAACGTTCAATCAGCTGTTGCCGTTCATACTTATATTGAGACAATAATTGTGTTTTGGTGACTTTTGCGTAATTCATTGAAGCAGGTGCGACAGGGTTATAAATAATGCGAATCCATAATATTATAAAGTGTTCTCAGCGAATTTAAACGATTACTTTTCGACTTGGATTGGCTCTAAACCGCGTTCTTTGCGATGGATATTGGTGTCGCGCAATGAGTACACACAACCACAATATTCTTGCCGATAAAAATCTTCTTGCTTAGTGATTTCAACCATGCGTTGTGAACCGCCTTTTTTACGCCAGTTGTAATCCCAGTAAATCAAATCGTCATAGTGCTTTGCTGCATTTAAACCACAGCCATTGACTTGCTGCATATTTTTCCAGCGTGACACACCTAAAGAACTGGTAAACACTTTAAACCCATGCTCATGTGCATATAACGCCGAACGCTCCAAACGCATATCAAAACACACGGTGCAGCGGTCACCCCGCTCAGGTTCAGCAGCCAAATGCTTCGCGCGTGCAAACCAATTATCGGGATCATAATCCAAATCAACAAACTCAACCCCTAAGCGATCGGCATAAACTTTATTTTCTTGTTTGCGCTTTTCATACTCTTTTTCAGGATGAATATTCGGATTATAAAAAATCACACTAAATGGTATGGAGGAATCTTTCATGGCTTGCATGATTTCACCCGTACAAGGCGCACAGCAAGAATGTAACAAAACAGGTTCATCGTTTCCGATAGGAGATTTTAAAATAGGACGCTCAGACATGGTTTTAAAACAAATGATTTAATAATAGGCATTGAATTGGCACATTTCACAAAATTTCAACGGCTTGATCACAAAGATTTTGTAAATAAAACAACGTACCAATTATCGAACGCCTTTGCAACAACCTACAGATTGCTTTAATATGTCGCCTTATAAAATTCGTAAGGATTGCGCGTTGAGAACCATTTGTAACATCCTCTCAACCCTACTGTAAGTGACTACCAGAGAAATATTATATCAATGAGCCGTAAAAAATCCGCCGCCAAAGCCAAAAAACCCGACACGATTGACCCCTATATTGAACGCGAAAAACAAAAATATCAAAAACCTATCCCCAGTCGTGAATACATTCTCTCGCATCTAACTTATCAGAAAAAGCCACTTACATTAAACCAAATTGCCAACCTATTAGATTTATCCAGTGAAGAAGATTTAGAAGCCCTACGCCGTCGTTTACGTGCCATGGAACGTGATGGTCAATTGATCCGTAATCGTCGTAAAGGCTATGGTATTGCCGCCAAAATGGATTTAGTCCGTGGTCGTTTAATTGCGCATCCTGATGGTTTTGGATTTGTGGTGCGTGATGAAGGGGGCGAAGATATTTATTTGTCAGGCAAGCAAATGCGGAGCTTAATGCACAAAGATCGTGTGTTAGTGAATATTGTCGGATTGGATTTTAAAGGGCGACCTGAAGGCACATTAGTTGAAGTATTAGAACGCGGCAATCATCAAGTTGTTGGACAATTCTTTAAGAAAAAAGGGATTACTTTCATTGAGCCTGATAACCCCCGTTTGTCACAACGTATTATTGTGGATGCGGATCACGTTAACGGCGCGAAACATGGGCAAATCGTCGTAGTTGAAATTGATGAACATCCGACTAAATATGATCCTGCCGTTGGGCGAATTGTTGAAATCATGGGCGATAAGCGTGACCCCGGATTAGAAATTGATATTGCGGTGCGCTCTCATGAAATTCCACACTGTTGGCCTGATGAAGTCGAGCAAGAAGCCAAGCAGTTTAAGCCGACTGTGCCGAAGAAATTCTATAAAGACCGCGAAGATTTACGTGAAACCCCATTTGTCACGATTGATGGTGAAGATGCCCGCGATTTTGACGATGCAGTGTATTGTGAGCCGCGTGGTCGAGGTTGGTTATTGAAAGTGGCGATTGCCGATGTCTCAGCGTATGTGAAGCCGAATAGTGCCTTAGACGTTGAAGCAAAAAATCGCGGTAACTCGGTGTATTTCCCTGAGCAAGTTGTCCCGATGTTGCCTGAAGCATTGTCAAATGGTTTGTGTTCTTTGCAGCCGAATGTGGATCGTTTAAGTTTGGTCTGCGAAATGGCAATTGATATGTATGGGCGTAATCGGCGGACGCGGTTTTACGAGGCGGTGATTTGCTCTTCAGCTCGTTTAACCTATAACCAAGTGGCCAAGGTGCTAGATGGTGATAGCAGTGATTTTCCACATCCCGAATTATTACCGAATATCGATCATTTAAATCAGCTTTATCATTTATTGCAAAAACGTCGGCAGAAACGTGGTGCAATCGATTTCGAAACCACTGAAACTAAAATCATTTTTGATAAAAAGCGTAAGATAGACAAAATTGTGCCTGTTAAACGTAACGATGCGCATAAGTTGATTGAAGAAATGATGCTTGCAGCTAACGTAGCGACGGCGGAATGGTTAGATAAACATGAAATGCCATTTTTATATCGGATTCATGAACCTCCAACCGAAGAAAAATTGAAAGATGTGCGTTTATTTTTAGGGGAATTAGGTTTACGTTTTCCTGCCCGTGGTAACCCTGAAGTTAAGCATTTTGCCAAATTATTAGAAAAAATTGGTGATCGTCCAGATTTGCGTTTGATTCAAACCGTGTTATTGCGCAGCATGAAGTTGGCGATTTATCAGACTGAAAATAAAGGTCATTTTGGTTTGGCTTTTGATAGTTATACGCATTTTACTTCACCAATTCGACGTTATCCTGATTTGATGGTGCATCGTGCGATTAAGCATTGTTTGCAGGGGCGTAGCGTTAAGAAGTTCTTGTATTCTGAAAATGAAATGCTGTTGTTAGGCGAACAATGTTCGATGACCGAACGCCGTGCAGAAGAGGCAACACGCGAGGTAGTGAGTTGGCTGAAATGTGAGTATATGCAAAACAAGGTTGGTGAAGACTATGAAGGCATGATTACCGCAGTGACTCCATTTGGGATTTTCGTGGAATTAGATGATTTATTTGTTGAAGGTTTGGTGCATGTGACTGCTTTAGGTGATGATTATTTTCATTATGATCCGATTGGCCAGCAGATGCGCGGTGAAGCCAGTGGGGTTTGTTACCGCCTCTCTGATAAATTGAAAGTCAAAGTGGTTCGAGTTAATTTAGATGAAAAGAAAATTGATTTTGAATTGGCTTAACTCTTTGAAGTCTTAAAGTAGTATTGTAGTAAAATTTGGGCTAAGAGCAGTGTAACCTGAGTTTGACATATTTTTGAAGTTTTAAAAAACAATAAACTGTTGCACAATTAAAGTTGCTAATCTTTTAATTTTATAAAGTTTTTACGTCAAACTCAGATTAAAGCCCTTACTGCTGAATGAGATCAGAAACACGCCACGTTTGCAATGCTTGAGTCCCTTCACCATTTTCAGCATTCACAATCAATGTTTCTCCGTTGGAACTAAACAATACATCCGTAATCGGTAAATCAGATTGGGTTAAATATCCCACATACTGGCTTGTTAGCAAATCATATAGTTTGATACTGCCTGCTTGCGTACCGTAGACCAGTAAGTTTTGTTGAGGATGCAACGCCATAGATGTAATCAGTTGCTCATCATTCAAACGACTGATTTCCAACCCTGTTTCAATGTCCCATAATCTAATTAAACCATCTTGACCCAATGAAGCGAGTATTGATTCATCAAAATTGAAAGTGATTGCTTTGATACCATCGTGCGCCAATATGCTGTTTAATTCAGTTCCTACCGTCATATCCCAAAAATGGATTGTGTTAGTAGTTGCAGTAATGAGTGATTCACCGCTAGCAGACCATAATAGCTTTTTGATGGGAGTTTGGTGCACTAATTGAGATAATGCAGCACCTGTATTCACATGCCAGATTTGTACGATATTGTCATCTGATGTACCAGCAATAAGCTTTCCATCAGGACTCCAAGTCATAGCATAAGCATTACGCTGTTGATTGGGCAGCAAAGTATGTGTATCTGTTGCAATATCCCATAGTGTTATACGTTTTTCAGCGTTTGTATAAGCTAATAGTAACTGAGTTGGATGCCATGCCAGTGCATAGGTTTTTCCTCGATTGAGTTGTTTTAAAGCTTCTCCCGTTGTGATATCCCACAATCTGGCATTATTGATTATTTTAACATTATCATCGAATTGCTTATCTTTGATAAATTCTGCACTGGATACAGCTAATATTGACTGCTGCGGATGCAAGGCTACTTGTGATGATGATTGTGCAAACTCAGGATCAAGCGGCTTAAACAGCGACGTTATTTGATTGGTTGCGACATCCCATACATACAGTTGTTTATCTTGGATATAAGCAAGTGTTTTTTCATTCGCGCTAAGCACAAATCTAGGTGTCAGATACTTATTAGAAGCATTTTTTATAGATCGCCATACTTCACTAGTTTTCAAATCCACAACTCTGATAGTGACATGGGATTTGTATTCGCCTTCATATGTTTTATAAATGAAAAATTGATTATCGAAAATCAAATATCTTGAAGAAGTTGGGTTTAATTCATAGGCTTTTTGACCTGTTGTAATATCCCAAATAATCATCTCTTTGTCTGACGTGGATATTAAATAATCATCATATAACTCAACTGACACAACTTCCATTGTATGACCTTGTAAATACACGATTTCTGTACCTGTTGATAAATCAGCAAGGTGTAAACCATGTTCAGGGTCAGCATAAATTAAAATATTCTCTTCTTGCTGCAAATAATAACCATCAGTTTGGGCAATTTCTTGTGTTTGCGCCATATCCCAAAGATGTAATGTCTGAATTTCTTCTTGCTCAGTAGAATAGAGCAGCTTACCTTTATAATCAAGAATATACTTCCCTTCAAGCTGTTGGGAATCAGTTTTGTTCACAATATCTTTTATATGCAAAATATCATCAGATGATGAGTCGTTTGGTTTATAAATTAAAAAGGGTTCACTGTAATTAATATATCGGCCATCTATTTGTAAATCTGAGTGTAACTTACCTGTTATGAGATTTCCAAATACAAGACTACAATCATTTGTCACGCTGAAAGTGGTTACTTTGCAAAGTCGATATAATGCAAATTGGCCATCAGGTATGGAAATAAACTCATTTAAAGCATTCATTCTCCCAGAAATACTCTCAGGAATACGATAAATTTGATATTCATCATCTTGATACATTCCAATATATTGATGAACTTTATATACAAAGGTACCATCATAGTAAGAAAGCATGAGATGTTGCCCATCAGGTGAGAATGTTATATAGGTGTGAGGTACAAATAGAGGAAAACCAAAATAACGTCCTCCCCCTATTTTCCCTAATATTTTTCCTGTCGCTACTTCCCAAATAATAGCAAGTGAAGAACCCATCATAGATACAAATATGCGGCCATCTGGTGAAAATTGCCCCCCTTGGGGGCCGTAATAATCATTAGTTTTGATTTCGACATCCCGAGCTTCACTCAGCTTTTGTTGTGTCTCAGCGTTCCAAAATGTCATTGTATATAAACCATCTTGGCGGCTGCTATGAACAGCTAGTAATTTACTGTCAGCACTAAATTGCATAAATTGGATTGGGTCTCCTTGTGTTTGTAGTTGGGTATGAGTTTGACCGTCCCATAATTCGACAGAACCATCTTTATACGCAAAAACCAATTTGCTTTCATCTGGACTGGTTTCAAACAAATCCAAAGGCTTATCTATAAGGTTGTTTAACAGAGTATTCTTTTTTAAATCTAACAGTTGCACATTGTCATTCTGATCTATATAAGTCGCATATTGGGCATCAGAACTGGCTTTAAGCAATGACTTAAAATAATGTATGTCCCCTGTTTTAATATTAAATAGAAAATTGCTATCAAAAGGCTGATTGGTCATTAACCATTCATTGCCCAGAAACTCTAGGTGATTTAAATCAATAACAGCAGGTGATTGAGTGGTAAGTGTGTGATGTGTCGCATTAGCAGGTGTAGGCAGCGTGGGAGTGGGTTGCTTCAGGGTTAATTGTGCTTGTTCATACTGTTGTTGAAATAAAGCTTGGCTCGGTTGTAATTGAGCTGCTTGTTGATAACTGGTAATTGCATCATCGTACAAACCTAAATAACTTAAAACATGGCCGCGTTTAAACCAAATTTGAGCAGCATCTGGTTGTAACGCCAAAGCTTTATCGTAATTAGCTAAGGCTTGTTCATACTGAGCTGCATCACTCAATCCCTCAAAGTTGAATAAATCACCTTGTGCTTCCCAAGCTGCAACATATTCAGGATCAATAGCTAAAGCTTGCTCATAACTATTGATAGCCTGTTCATATTGCTCAGTTCTAACCTGTTGTTGACCCTGTTGAATAAAAGCATCTAACTCAGGTGTAGGCGATATTTGAGCCGTGTCAGAACTTGTCCAAACTGTTTTAGTCACGCCTTGAGCATCGATATAATCTAATTCTAAAATCGGTTGCGATGCGCCATACTCTCCATAATGCATTGAAAAATAAGTTGAAAATTGGACTTTTCCAGCTTCAGCAAGATTAAAATAAATATAGCCTACCTGATTATTATTTGGTTCAATCCAACCGCCCGTTGTACAACAGGACATGTCCTCACTTTGAATTAATAAACCCGCGTAAGCTGCAGACGCATCATTATTCAGCATAGTAACGGTGTAATAACCTGTTTCTAAAACTTCCGTGGTGTAAGTTTGCTCTGAAATTAAATCAATTGCATTACCAACAGGCACATATTGATCTTGTTGCAATCGCTCAACGGTTATTTGAATAGGTTTGGTTGCGTCGTTGTGATTAAACAAGGTGAGTTGAATTGCTTGGGGTTGGGATACATAAAAGTTTGTCCAACTACGGGAAGCATTATTTGATAATAAATAAGTACCAATGCCAAAACCTTGTTTACTTATTTGCAAACTAGAATCCGCATTTGGCAAAACTGATAACCCCCAAATGCCTGCTTGTCCCGTTTCATCCAGTGCAACTTTAGCGACATATGAACCTGTTTTATTGAGATTCAATTTGTAATCACATTGGTTTGCGGTACAAGTTTCACCGTGAGCATGGGCGATTAGATAAAAAAACAGATAGCTAAATAGTAGCCATCGTTTGCGAATAAACATGAAAAGTCTCCAAAATTCTATAATAAATTAGTAAGGAGACTAGCAGAAAATAAGTACTTTGCAATTTTTCACTCAAAGAAAATAAGGAAATTTTAAAGAACCATTATCTGGTTGGAATCGATTGAGATGATAGGGTATGTAAATTGGCTTGATTGATAGGTTTGGAGTATTGCCGCCTTAATGCTTTTTAAAGACGGCATGACATTAAAATATTATTCTACAACTGCAAATAATTGGTTCAATGTTTCCAATTTGTGTAACGTAGCGGAACGACTGACATTGATGAGCATTGCACCTGTTGGACTGGTATTGTCAATAGTTGCAAGGCAGCAGACGTTTCCATCTTCTACAGCTTCGTCTAGTTCTACCGTGTTTTGATTGCCTTCACGATCGATTAAGTTCAGGCTGACATCACTACCCGAAAAACGTGCAGTATTACCAACTTTCACCATGCCGTAATCCCAGCAAAACAACCATACATATCTCATATCATTGAGGTGTTTAATTCTTAATGTCTCTTGTTTTGATCCTGTTGTATCGCCTACCCCTGCATCTTTATCTAACTGAATATGTGGAAATTCTTCTAAGTTTCCTAAGTCACCAAAATAGACAATGCCTTTTTCATCTGACTTGGTTTTATAGATCACAGCTAAATCGAAATCAGCCGCTGTACTCCAGCTCATGTTAACCGTAAGGTCTCTAAGTGAAATGAGCGTGTCTTGTCCTTTTTGTTTTAAGTTCATATTGCATTCCTCGAATTTTTATCAAACACAAATTATCGTTATATAAGATATGGCTGCATTATAACAATTACATGGTTTGAAAAACGATTTAAACATTTTATATCAGCTGTTTTCCCTATTCATAGACAATGGTGATACTTTCCCACAGCTTGAGTTTGTCTTCTTGTCGATAAGCAACCACAAGTGTTAATTGCCAGTATAACTTTAATAAAGTTTTTTTCTTGATTTCTCTATTACTTATACTATTAAAAATTTTTGACTTTTGTTTTTATGTGGTTTTTTGGAATATATTCAACAATATAATAGTAAATTAAAAACATTTTTTCGGTCATTTAGAGTTATTTTCGACATAATTGGATTATTAAGAATATATTGTATTTTTTCTGATAAACATAAAAACTGATTCTTTTATTTCAGTGTTGCACAAAAGTTATATTTAATTTATTCAAATAATTACCATTAAGAAATGGTTTTGAGATTTTTCTAGCAACCTAAGTCAATTTCTAAATAAAAGATAACAGTAAAATTTAAAAAAGCTATCTTACTTTTAAAGTATTGAGGCCAAGGATAAATTAGTAAAAATAAGATGATAGTTATCAATATTTCTACTACTTTATGAGAAAATGCTATACTTAGTCTTATTGAGCGAATTAAATCCTCTAACAATCTAATAAACAACATCCACCCAATGCTTTTTCCATTTCCACCATTGTTTCAATTGGCGCGAACTAAGGTTAAAAATACCTCTATTGGTATATAAAATAATCTCGCTGATTTGTCGCTTGCGCAAGGCTTTTAATAATGGAGATAACCAGATTGTATCGAAATCTTGCAAAAATGATTCGCTTTTCTCAAAAATAACTAATTGATCTCCTGTTTGTTGCAAAATCGGCTCAACTTGATTCGGTAAACTCTCATGAGCCACATCGCTCAATTGCGCCAAGCCATTCGCCAGTACATCATTACCCCAAACCTGAGACCAATCATTTTTGGGCAAATCAGGTAACTGCCCCATACCCCAAAACCACACACTATTCACCGCTAGCTTTCTATCCATTTCCCGTTGCTCATTCACTGGGTTTTGATACAGTAACATCTGGATTTCATTCAAATAACTGCGCCACTTTAACTTATCCTCACCTTTAGGCATATAATCATGAATATCAGCGCCTTTGACTTCGGACATACTAGAAAAACTAACATTTGGGCGGGTCTCTAACTTGATATACCAGCGGGTGGGAGTCGGTGCGAAAAAGGCCAAACCATCTTCAGCAAAATGCTGATTTAAAGCGTCAATGAACTGCTGGGCTTCATCTAAAGTTAAATCTTGCAAACTGTTGTCGGCATCAAATAAAAACACTTTATCCCGATCGGCTTGCAAATAAACAGGATCAGCTCGTAAATAAATTGCATTTTTATCTACACTTTGCCCATCAGCCAAACAGGTCACAGGCGCAACAGGTAAATCCTGTCCTTGAAATCCAAATAAATCAAATAGACACGCATCATGATCTTGATAATGCCATGGTGTTTTTTGAGCACGAGAAGCAAATAAGCTTAAATGATCTAGCTCGGGAAGTGTATCAGTGTCAGCGGGAAATTTAGGTAGCAGCAAATGTAACTTATGCGACATAAAAAACTTTTAAATGTAGAATAAATCACGGATTATACTTGCTTAAGTTATGGTAGGAAAATAAATTTTTGAAAAATTATGCGATTAGGGCTTTTATCCAAAGCCAAGCTATCATAAAATGGATAGGCTAAACGATTGCGAATAGACAAGTTGTGTAGTATGAACTTTTTGTTACACTTTTGTCAATCTTTTGTGCAATATTTATTTAATTAACCCTTAAAGTGTAAGGAAAGACGTACAATGAGTTCAGTCTCAGCAGGGCTGTTGAAAACCGCAGTCCATAACGAATCTTTAATGACTCGCCAAGGCATGTTGCAACGCATGTTCAGTCTTTGGTTCAATGGCTTTGTCTACAACCAAATTTGGGAAGACCCAGAAGTTGATATCGAAGCATTAGAGCTGACTCCAGAAAGCCGTATTTTCACTATTTCCTCAGGTGGTTGCAATCTTTTAAATTATCTTGTCGAAAAACCAGAGAAAATTGTGGCGGTGGACTTAAACCAATACCACATGAATTTAACACGCTTAAAATTAGCGTCTCTTGAGCATTTACCTGATTATAAATCATTTTTTGACTTCTTTGGTTTAGCAGATCAACCTCATAACATTGAAAATTACCATCAATATATTCAACCACATTTAGATAGCACCGCGCGTGATTTCTGGGAAAAAGGTTCAATTATCCGCCGTGCGACAGGCAAAACCCGTATTAAGTACTTTAAAAAGAATTTGTACTATTATGCACGTTTTGGTCGTTTT
Source organism: Candidatus Albibeggiatoa sp. nov. NOAA (assembly GCA_025800385.1). Taxonomy (GTDB): domain Bacteria; phylum Pseudomonadota; class Gammaproteobacteria; order Beggiatoales; family Beggiatoaceae; genus Albibeggiatoa. Next base: position 5,146 of record JAOXRS010000117.1, on the reverse strand, counting down.
ATGCGTTTATTACACCGTATTTCCAAAATGACTAAATATAAACCAGAACGTCTTTTACAGGCGAAAACCATTGAAGAGCAAGAAAAAATCTTCCAAGAAGAAATCGCCCCATTCTTTGATAACTGGTTAGTGAAAAAAGTCGGCAACATGCGCTTAGCGGTATTCAGCTTAGGCATTCCGCCACAACAACACGAATTCATGAAAGAAGAGTCTCAAGGCAATTTAATCAGTTTATACCGTGAACGTGTACGCCATTTAGCCTGTGATTTCCCAATCCAAACTAACTACTTTGCATGGCAGGGCTTTAGCTTACGTTATGACAGCGAAAACTTAGGTGCTGTGCCTGCGTATTTAAAACCTGAAAATTATGATGATCTAAAAGCTAACATCGGTCGTGTTGAAACCCATGTGACTTCTTTAATTGATTACTTGAAATCACAGCCAGACAACTCACTTGACCGTTTTGTATTCTTGGATTCACAAGATTGGATGAATGCAGAAGTATTAACCGCATTATGGACGCAAGTCGCGCGTGTAGGTAAACCGGGAACGCGGATCATTTTCCGTACGGCTTCGATTGACTCTCCAATTGAAACTGATTTACCGCCAGAATTACGTAAATTGTTCGTATATGAAGAAGAACGTTCTAAAGAGTTATATCAAAAAGACCGTTCTGCTATTTATGGCGGCTTCCACATCTACGCGATGCCAAGCAAACCAAATAGCGTTAACGCATAAGATACATAATTAGCAATCCTATCACATTTGTAACATAGGGTTGTTAACTTAATTATCCTAAGCAAACCCGTTTAACCCCGCCGACATGGTCATGAAGGAAACAAAATATGGATCAAGCCAAAGCAATGGACAATATGTATCGTTATCAACGATATATCTATGATTTCACCAGAAAATATTACCTGCTTGGGCGCGATAGATTGATTCGAAAAATGCCATTGAAAGCGGGTGATAACGTGCTAGAAATTGGCTGTGGTACGGCGCGTAACTTAATTTTATTGGCGAAAAAACATCCTGATGTGCAGTTTTATGGTTTGGATGCGTCACAAGAAATGTTAGATACCGCGCAAGCTAAAATCGATGCTAAAGGTTTAACAGGTCGTATTATCTTAAAGCAATGTTTGGCTGAACAATTAGACTATGAAAAAACCTTTGGATTAGATAAACCATTTGATGCCGCATTTTTCTCTTATTCCTTATCCATGATTCCACCTTGGTCTGATGCTGTTGACACTGCGTTAGTTAATGTGAAAAAAGACGGCTTTATTCATATCGTGGATTTTTCTGACCAGCGCGGCTTACCGAAATGGTTTCAATGGGTATTACAAAATTGGTTATCGCTATTTGGTGTACATTATCCACCGGGGTTATTACCTTATTTTGAAGAGATGGAAAAACAAGGTAAAGGCTCTTTAGATGTTGAAGGTTTAGGCGGCTACTATGCCTTTCTAGCTGATTTTAAAGTAAAATAATTTAGATTTTTAGTCTACTCCTATGTTATTAACCATGTAGGAGTAGATGCATTTACTCCCTCCAAACTGTTGTATTTTCTCTTCCATATATTGCTTACTCCTTATATCAAAAAAATACGCAAGCTCAGCTAAAAAATAAAGCATTGTAAATTCATTAAGCTATATTTTGTATTTTATATAACTTTGTTATACAATCGCAGCATTCCGAATGGATAGTAGGATACCTAATGTCAAAGCCAGAAAAGCGTTCTGAACTACTTAACTTTCGTGCAACGCCGACTTTAGCTAGAGAGCTAGAAGATATTGCCCAATTATTACGTGAACGTTCAGGTTTTCCCAAATTGCCCGTAAGCCGAGGTGATGTAATTGAATATTTGGTCGAAGTTTATAAAGGCGAATTGAAGTCAATTTACGTCAAGCCCGAAGACGCAGAAATGTAAAAATGTTGATGGGGTAAATTTTTTCTATTTTCTGCTTAATCAATTAAAATAGCTTCACATTTCAAGTTCTCCCTTGTATGACTGCGAGGCTATCCATGTCAAATATTAATGATTTGCCGCATCATCTATACTATACGTTAGAGACTCCAGAGAATCAGAAAGTCAATCACCCTGAGTTTAAGCCTTGTGAAGTCGCCTTGGTTATTACAAGTACAAAGGGGGAGTTCAATTATGGGATATTTATATTGGAGCAAAACTGTATGATTTAGAGGAAAAGCAGTTTTTTATTTTGCCTGAAAATACAATGTCGTTAGCACTAAGCAATCGAGGGTTGCTGCAGCTTATGGTAATCAACAGGTAAATATCTTGCTTCTGATAGTGTTGATAGTGAAGTTTAAATTTGGAGTAAAGAATTAGATTCATGAAAGAGTTTGCTGCCATTGAACAATATTTCCGCCAAGGTTTTGTAGCACGTGATGATATAATATTAGGTGTAGGTGATGATGCTGCATTGGTGCAAGTACCCAAAAATATGGAATTAGCCATTTCGGTAGATACCTTAGTTGAAGATGTGCATTTTCCAGCGAATACTTCTGCTTATGATATTGGTTATAAAGCTTTGGCAGTCAACTTAAGTGATATGGCAGCAATGGGCGCAACACCCGCATGGTTTACATTGGCATTAAGCTGTCCACAAATGGATGCAACTTGGTTACAGGAATTTAGTCAGGGCTTGGCAGATTTAGCAACTCGACATCAAGTTAGTCTAATTGGTGGGGATACCACACGCTCTAAATCAGCAATCACAATTTCTATTCAAGTCATGGGTATTGTACCTAAAAATCAAGCCCTACGTCGTGATCAAGCGAAAGTTGGCGATGTAATCTGCGTTACAGGCAGCTTAGGTAATGCAGGCTTAGGTTTAGCTTCTGTACAGGGGCAAATTGACTTACCTAAAAAAGACAAACAATTTGTAGAGCAGTGCTTAAATCAACCCAGCCCAAAAATTAAAGCAGGACAGGTTTTAAACCAGCTTGGGGTTTGTTGCGCAATTGATATATCTGATGGTTTATTGGCTGATTTAGGTCATATATTAGAAGCCAGTCAAGTGGGTGCGACCTTGCATTTAGAAAAAACCCCTTTATCAGAGACACTTAAAAATCACATTCCCACCCAACGGGCTTGGCAATTGGCTTTAACCAGTGGCGATGACTATGAGCTGTGTTTTACTGTTTCACCTGATAAGATTAATACCATTCAACAACATTTACCCAGTATTCATCAAATTGGTTGTATCGAAGAGATAAAAGGCCTACGTTGTATAGAACCAAATATGGAGTATTGGCAGCCACAGAAAGCGGGCTATGAGCATTTTGCAGATTCTAAAGAGTAATAAGTGAATTTACCGTAATATCAGGATTCGCAAAAGCTGGAATCCTGAGGTTTTATCATTCTAATAGTTTACTATGTTGTAAAGTTAGGATAAGGCATGAATTAAGGAGGTATCGGCATGCAGCGCATGATGTCATGCATCTGTCCCATTGCAGGTGTTGCTGTACTTAACATTCTACGCATATCTGCGTCCATACGTTCGAGCATACGATATAATTCTGCTATATTACTTGTAATTTTACACTTTTCAGTGCTTGAGATGTCCCGAGAATAATGTCATCAAGCTCCGTTAAAGCCTTAGTTATTTTCTTAACCTCAATATATTTCATAAATTCTGTCATATCGGTATTAATAAATTTACCAACATGCTTCATGAGTATCAGGTGAGTTAACAAATTGGACAATATTCCTCATTGTGTCTTGGGTTGGTTTTGCGTTTAAATTTTGAAAAAAGATGGTTATTTCTTTAAATTAATGTGGACGCTTCAGGGGGTAACTGTATACCAGTTTGAGGCTGCGCCCTAATTTTTTCAACAGGATTTACTGCTTTTCTAGCCCATTTCCTCTAAGTTTTTTCATTCATCACAGACTTCTTTAACTACGGCTTGTACAACTCGATGTACGGTTAATAAATTACGTTCTGGGATACGTTTTACTAATGAGTAATCATTTAACGTCATCATGGCTTTGTCTAATAGCAGAGGATTTTCACTTAAGGCATTCAATAAACGAATTGGGATACCATCAGGATGCAAAAATGCACACATGCGTAATACATCACCTGCTAGTGACTCACGCTTTTCAACTTTTTCCAATGCCATTTGAAAAGTGACATAAACAGAGCGAGGATATTGCCCTTTTGCTTCAAACTGCAACATTTGTGGTGTATAGCCTGTATAACGGTCAAGATATTCTCGTAAACTAAGCTGTGCTTGCTCAATGTACGCACCTGCATGGTCTAAAGCTAATGGCAACCCTCCAAGCTCAACAGAAATATCTTGAGCCATTTGCCAATCTTTGTCGCCAATTTGTTTAGAAACTATCTGAATATCATGATTAAAAGAATCAACGATCCCAGCTCGTTTTACTAAAAGTAGACCGCCCATTGTTTCTTCAAGACAGTCAATTTCAATAGGTTCTGCAACATGTCCAACAGCTTGCGTCCGAGTTGTGAATAAACGTCGTCCACGACTAATATTTGGAATTAATTCATCAGCGGCTTGTAAATCTTGTTTGGTTTCAGCGTTATCAATAATAATCAGCCAATTATCGTTTGTATTAAGCCAATTTTGTACGATAGCGATGTTATCCTCTTGCTTATCCATGCGTGGAAGCCCTAACACCTCAGTCAAATTAGCAAAATGTGTATATAAGGTTTCTTTACTTTCGCCCAATACCCATAAAATTGCGCTATATTCATGCTGATAACGATAAGCATACTCTGAAACAGTTTGGGTTTTTCCCACACCACCGATCCCATTTAAAGCAACAGAATACACAGCTACAGAATGGTCTTGCTGTAATAAATGATGTAGTTTTTCTAAAATATCAGCTCGACCTGTAAAAAAACGGTTTCGGGGTTGGTGTTTTTCTAAATTAGAAATAGTGGTATCAATTAGAGTTTTTTCTTTTTCAAATGGAGGGTTATTAAATACTTCTAGCTTTTTATTCCAATGCTCAATACTCTGCTGGTTTAAAACGTCTAATTTTTGCCAATGTAAAAATAGTTTATCAAAACGCCCAGCTAAACCACCATTTTGCATGACATCTTGCTGATAAATTTCTAAAGCAATGCCAACAACTTTTTGCATTTTAGGGTGATAA
>JAOXRS010000099.1 GCA_025800385.1 Candidatus Albibeggiatoa sp. nov. NOAA | reverse complement strand
ATAGTTTAAATTACAGTTACGAAATTGAAAAACGTTGTGTTGCCGTAAAAACGTCTGCTTTAGTCTTTGTATCGATGAAACATATGTCCTGGAGGATTTTTCTGAGAGCTCGCTTAATTTTTAAAACGGGCACCGCATAATACAAACACTTGGGCATGTCTCCTTGGTGTCCGGTTAATACGGACACCACTGTAAATTACTTTATAATACTTCTAAAACTACATATATCGATCGGTCGAAAACGCTGTGTACATCCTAACCAACCAATCCCTGCTACTTTGCTTGCGACATGCTGAAATAAAACCAAAGCATTGTAAACTCATCAAAAGTGAGAATAACTTTTTAATCTACTCCACATTCCCTTAAACGCCTTGATGCTATGCCAATATTACCAATTATCGCCAATTTAACAAGGTTTTTAGGTGGATACCGCTGACCGCTGTCATATGCAAATTAGGTATTTCAAGATGACGTCCGTACGGCTCCCCCTGAACTCCGGTCACGTGGCTACCCTTCTGAAATCATTTATGACACCAATACGACTCATCATGCCAAATTTGGTGCCATCGTCCAGATGTGCACGATCAACAGACCTGACTAAATAGGCAGCAGTTCGGATACTG
>JAOXRS010000096.1 GCA_025800385.1 Candidatus Albibeggiatoa sp. nov. NOAA | reverse complement strand
TAATCCTTAATTATTCATGAATAGAAATGAAAGTAACTGATATTGTTGAAATATCAACTAATAACTATAACTATCTATTTCACCCATTGGGTGAATCAAAAAAATAAAAAAAGAACTCATTTTTGTGTTAAAATTTTAAGCGTCTAAACATAAAATAAAACAAAAGGAGTTCTTTCTATGCATAGTTTACAACAAGGTACACTTAATTTCAACAAAAGTTTATCCTATGATTTTAATGGTGGTAATCTTTCATCTGATTCTGGTTTATTGTTAATACGTTCTTTCCTTGAAAAAATGAGGCTAAAACCGCTTATAAAAGAAGCTTGTAATGATTCTGTTAGTCGAATCCATACCTTTGCATCTATTGTGGAGCAGCTGATTTATACTAACATTGCTGGCTACCATGCAGATGATCACTCAGATGCACTTCGTGGAGATCCGGTTTTTACAAGAATACTTGGTAAAGATACTTTGGCATCCCAACCTACTATTTCACGATGTATGAATACTATGAACCCAAATAATCTTAAAGCTTTAAATGAATTGCTGTTAACAACTTTCATAAAGGGCAACCCACCACATAAGACCCATGAAATTATCTTAGACATTGATTCTACTTTATTTGGCACCTTTGGTAAGCAAGAAGGTGCTGACTTTAACTACCATTATCAATCTAACGGTTTTCACCCACTTGTCCTTTTTAATGGTACGAATGGTGATTTGATTAAACTAGAGCTGAGACCTGGTAAAGTCTACACATCAAAGAATATTGGTGAATTTCTAGAGCCTGTATTAAAGTGGTTTGAAGAAAATTATCCACACACACAATTAATCCTTCGAGGGGATAGTGGCTTTGGAACACCTGAGCTATACAATCTATGCGATGCTTATGGTGTAGAAGTGTTAATCAGACAAAAAAGCTACGCAACGCTTAAAAAGCATGCATCTAGCTTAATGGATGAATTTATAGAAACATACAAAGATGATTTTAGTAAAAAACATGTCATGTATGGTGAATTCATGTATCAAGCCAGTAGCTGGAACTTCCCTATGAGAATTATCACTCGTATAGAAAGAGCCACTGAAGAACTCGTTCCTCGAGCTACATTTGTTATGACAACATTAGCAGCTGCTCCAGATACTATCATAAGAGCATATAATAAACGTGGAGCGATGGAAAACTTCATCAAGGAGGGCAAAATAGATTTTGCCATGGATAAAGTCTCTCATTCTAGTTTTATGGCAAATGCTATTAAAAGTATCATCAAAGCATTAGCTTATAATATAGTGAATATCATGAAACGATTGATATTTGTTGAAGAGTATAATAAAAGTAGACTACTATCCATTCGTTCACTATTCATTAAGGTGGCATGCAGGATTGTTACGACTGCAAGAAGAACAACCTTCAAGCTATGCAGTAGTTATCCATTCAAAAAACAATTTGACCAAGCATTAAAACGAATAAACCAGTTATCCTTTAAATAATTTCCCAAAGATCATATTACCAAGGGATAGGTCTATCCAAAGTTCAATAAAACAGCAGAAATTAACAAGCCTCATACGATGAATCTTATAAACCTAGCAGTTATTTGGTAAAAATAGTACTCATAGATGTTTCATGAATAATTCAGGATTAGTAATATTTTTACAAAAAGTTTGATGTAAAATGATAATATGGAGGTTATTATGAGACAATACGACGGTAAAAATAAACAACAGATTGAAAAAGGTTTAAGGCTATTCCATGGTTTTCCCATGGATGGAGATATGATTTGGCTTTATAAAGAGGACTATCCA
>JAOXRS010000088.1 GCA_025800385.1 Candidatus Albibeggiatoa sp. nov. NOAA | reverse complement strand
AAAAAGAAGATCAATTTCAAGTGCGTCCGTTATATCCAGATGTATTGCGTATATATTATAGCTGTTTATATATTTGTTTAATAAGTGTATATTATTAAACATGCTGTATATGAAATCCAAACTTGATAGAACGTGTAGTGTACTTGTTCACTCATGTTTTAGAAATGTTGGTCTTCATATCTATATATATGAATGGGCTACATTTTGGATCAAGTTTGATGTGTTGCGTGTTTGGTTCTTCTTTCCCCACCCACCCACACCATTATGTTTAAAGCTGTTGCTTTCTCAATACTTGATCCGTAGTACGCCCAATATATTTCCCTGCGGTACCGATTCTCGTCCGAGCTTTGTCATTGCTCAATCGTGCAATGTGCATCCTCTCTTACAGATTGGCATTCGGTCACATATTCCCTCAACAAGTGGTTTCTTGTTGTTCTTTTTGGGGCCTTTGTTCCTATTTCTATGTTAATTTGCGTTGCTTTAGTTTTGTTGGGGGGATTGTGACAACCATCAGACTTGGCTTCAAAACCTCCCCATAAAATTCATGGGGGACAGATCTTCGAATTAAATCAAGGCAGTCGAAAAAGAAGATCAATTTCAAGTGCGTCCGTTATATCCAGATGTATTGCGTATA
>JAOXRS010000072.1 GCA_025800385.1 Candidatus Albibeggiatoa sp. nov. NOAA | reverse complement strand
CATCAAGTGTAATATCCGCCATTTCCGGTACCTTCGAAATTCAGCCACCTCGGGTCTTTGATTAAAGCATCGTGGCCTTCTCTGCGATAATATCTGATCGGTAATGTCATTAATTTTGTTATTTAGGTCATAAAATTTGCGATGCAAGGTTGCACCCCGGATCGGTTTATCGCTCGCCCTTGCATGTCAATCCAAAGACAGTCATGTTCATCACACAGATCATTGTTGGAGGACCATGTTGCTTATCTTACAAGTCACACAAAACATATTATTAACTGATTTGGACTTTTCAGCCAAAACCTCAAGAACTTGATTAAAATGCTTTGAATGCAAATCAACTGATTACTCCAAAAACCTTTGCCAGTCCTGATTCACTTGTCGTATGACATCAGTATTATTGTCTACCTCTTTGTACCAGTAAATCAGGATCAGCATTGTTTTATCCTCAACATAAAATCCATATTTTCTGCTGTAAAGGGTGCCATGATTTTATTAACAACGAGGCTTAAGCTTGTTTGAAAACGAGACACTTTGTGGGCATAACAGAGGCTTGTGGGATCAAGGCAACCCAAAACTCATTTAGAATACGTTTTTTGTTAACCGTTGCCTGCAAAAATGCCATGCATCCAAACAGTTACGTCAGCCTTATACAGAAGACTAAATCAAATTAATGTCACAACACTCAATAACTCAAATGGTGCCACAGGTGAAAGGCTTACAATAATTATATACAATTGAACATAAGATTAAAAATTTCAAACAAATAATGGAATACAAGTTCACCAATGTACATTACATTTGACAGGGTCGGACAGGGGATTTGCGTATCAGTATGCAGG
>JAOXRS010000049.1 GCA_025800385.1 Candidatus Albibeggiatoa sp. nov. NOAA | reverse complement strand
GATCAATTCGGGACCAAACTCATTATGAATGAGTATGCCAAGACACTATGCAATTATGCTGTGTAAATCAGTTGCAATTGTCAATTAAATAATGATCACTTGTTTAACACAAAGTGGACTTCTGGTCCGAGCTGTACTTTTCAAACTCTTCCGTTTTCACCACAAAAAAAAGCAGGAAGACAGAAAAAAAGATCCAACAATGGGGGGAATCAAACCCATACCTATTTTCTAAAATTTCACTTCAAAGCTAAATAACTTTAAAGCTTAAGGTGAATGGATACCATGATTCGCTTGGTCAACTACAGTGGATCATCATGGGCACACTCTCAGCGATCAACAGTCACTGACTCATACATTCCATACCTGCTGTTCACCGCACTTTCGCAAGGTTGTAATTCATGGCCTTGTTTTCTGTAAAATGTTTATTTAGGGATAACTGCTGTAACAAGAGCACCTGCTTACTAATTTTTGTAGCATGTCCATATTGGGCTGTTGGCGCTTGCTGGTTATTGAAGATACATCAAGTTCCAAAGCGGTACAGATCTCATGCAGTAACCGTATAGAAAACTTTGATAGCCTGGCCTGGCACACGAGTTCGCGGATGTTACATTTGTCAAAAATT
>JAOXRS010000043.1 GCA_025800385.1 Candidatus Albibeggiatoa sp. nov. NOAA | reverse complement strand
ACTGGCAAAGGTTTTTGGAGTAATCAGTTGATTTGCATTCAAAGCATTTTAATCAAGTTCTTGGGGTTTTGGCTGAAAAGTCCAAATCAGTAAATAATATGTTTTGTGTGACTTGTAAGATAAGCAACATGGTCCTCCAACGATGATCTGTGTGATGAACATGGCTGTCTTTGGATTGACACGCAAGGGCGAGCGATAAACTGATCCGGGGTGCAACCTTGTATCGCAAATTTTATGACCTAAATAACAAAATTAATGACATTACCGATCAGACATTATCGCAGAGAAGGCCACGATGCTTTAATCAAAGACCCGAGGTGGCTGAATTTCGAAGGTACCGGAAATGGCAGATATTACACTTGATGGCGTAAAGCATTTTGGATGACTATATAAGGGCCCTTTAACCCTATATAAAAGACCCAGCCCCACTCTTTTGCGGGGAAAATTACAGACACCTAAATTTTTCTTGTGTCTTTGCAACCATTGGGACCCGGTTAAAAATGACAATCCTAAATGGCTTGCAGAATGATAATCTTTCTT
>JAOXRS010000023.1 GCA_025800385.1 Candidatus Albibeggiatoa sp. nov. NOAA | reverse complement strand
TCTGTCATCATCAATACGTAGCGCTATACCGTATACCAGTCGAGGATTCTGAAATTAGCCTGCGTAGCTGGCGGAATATTGTTGCGCGTGCGAGGCCAACGCGAGGCAATGGCGGCGGAGCCGCCAATCATCGCGGCAGAGCCGCGAGAAGCGAGCGGATTTCAAAGCGGCTCCTTCCCATTCTCCTCGCGACTTCACCGCCCGTATTCACTCTCGCCCTGTCAACATTTTACCTCGCACGCGAACAAGCCCGCCAGCTACGCAGGCTAATGTGAGCTTTGTATATATTTATTGCGCGTCTGTTTACTTATCTTGTAATCCTAGATTAGTAATTTTAGTTGTTATTCAGTTATTTAGCTGTAACGGTTTTACTTGTAACATTAACGATTTTCCTGTGGTTAGTACCCTGAAGAAGTCAGGCCGTGCCTGACGAAATATCGGAATTGAAATAAATATATATTATTCTCCGCCGTACAGTCAACAATTCTTCACTGTTCTTTCCCTAGAGCACGATGGATTACGTTCAAGACTGAGTTTGTATGGGAAATATTACTTGTGCCCGAAATGGTGTAAATGCATAATAAATTTCGTTTTTGAACTCACCTTTGTAGTGTTGTCACGTTTTCCAGTGTTTTTGCTCCATTTAAGGCCTCGTAGGGTCAATAAATCGCCTCTCTGTTCGAATAATTTACCTGGGGTCATATTGGAATGTTGAATATTCCCAAAACACATTTCATACGCATCCTGGA
>JAOXRS010000020.1 GCA_025800385.1 Candidatus Albibeggiatoa sp. nov. NOAA | reverse complement strand
GTACAATGGAGAATATTTAAAAATACAGCATTTAAAATCTAAGTACAAAGTTTACAATACTATTGAAATCAAAGGGCTCTGTGAGCCAGCTCATGGATGATTTGGATTTAATTAATAGTGTAGGGCAGGTGTAGGTGATGGTTAATTCTACACAGATGGGTGCAGAGAACCAAAAGACTTCTGCTCTTGTAATGTTGGAGAATTTGCTCGGTGTCTTTCAGATCTGTTCCGCACTTTTCCGAAGCAAATCAAATTTGCATGAATACGTTGCTAGACTGCGCGGCGCCAGCACGCGCTGACAAAAATTTCATCGATTGAAGTCCGAATAAAGTCCGATTCACCTTGACAAATTGAGTCATATTCGAGAAATTTAATGACCATTAATTTCAGCGATGTTTCAACGTATTTGTTACTGACTTTAGAAGGAAATGGAAATTCAGAATTATAAGGATAGTAATCAGCAAAGCTAAGAAGATCTTAGAACTCTTGTAACATGAGGACACTATAAACACAACTCGCGCGTTGCGCAACAAGGCTGCAAGATTTGTATATTACAA
>JAOXRS010000003.1 GCA_025800385.1 Candidatus Albibeggiatoa sp. nov. NOAA | reverse complement strand
CTTGCACTTTAAAATTATGTGATAAGTCGGTCAATACTTTATTTCTAGCTTTTGCAATCAGCGTATGTGTATCGCCGCTATTTGTGCCTCTTATCAAGAGCTAAAATGAAGGCTAACTTTGGACGCTTTAAATGCTTTCTGGTATATTTAATTTGATAACAGAATCTATATGGAAGGAAACCTTTGTTATTATACTTTCACCTGGGAAAGTTACAGCTTTGGAAATTAAATACTTGCCCGTCAGTAAAATTAACTGTTTTGGCATGTAAGCGGGTAGTAGTTTATGCAAATTACCGCTTTAATTCCAGGAATGCAGCTCAAGAATTACAATTGATGGAAAATTACTACTCACCATTGCCCTTCCTCGATTCTGTTGTCGTAGAAATAATTCTCTGCTTTCATAAGGTCTGTTTGGTCGTTGTAGGACTAAATTAGAACCTGTACTATTATGTTTTCATTTGAAAATAAAAGGCAATCACTCGGCACGAGACAACACGATATCACT
>JAOXRS010000091.1 GCA_025800385.1 Candidatus Albibeggiatoa sp. nov. NOAA | reverse complement strand
CAAATTTGCCAACTCGAAATCGATTTTTAAAACGTCGGATAGCTGATTCACTTGTCGAAATCTTTAATCGTCATGGATAATGCGAAGATAGGCGAAGTCAGCAACGTCCAAACGTTGTACAGTACACGACACCCATTTAGTTAAAAGTCTGTTAGTTCTTCGAAGTGTGCCAAAATTACTTGTCATTGTGAACCAGCAGCATCCCCGCTAACTCGAACTGTTTTTTGTTTCCCTTGGGAGTTCCATTTAGTGGGGTTCTAATGTATTTCCATGATGAGTGACCTAACAACGAATTGCTGTTACACAACATAGCTCAAGGGGCACTTTGATTTTAAGTGAGGCCAAGCGCAAAGTTTTTCATTCCATTATTAGTTTTCATTCGCTTCGAAATAACTCATTCTTAGCCTGGCTTCAAAATTGAAATCACCTCCCTAGATTAGCTCGTAAGCTATTTGCGGGTGGATCAAAATTGTAATCTCCTTTTGCCTAAATAAAATAATTGTTGTTGTTATTGTTGTTGTTGTTGTTGTTGTTGTTGTTTTTGTTTTTGTTGAAACAAAGGCGACCTTTTAAGACTTGCTACTCAACAAGTTTTTTTTTCAGGTGCTCATGCTGTATTGAGGATTATTATGACAATGACTGGTCAATCTTTAAGCTTTAATTCGGTTTTGGGGTTAGCAAAATTGAAGCGTGCGAGTATATGTTTTGCTACACAGGTGGAGCATCTCAACCCGGACCTCAGCAACCCATGCCTGCGCCACCGGTCAATCCAACTGCCCCACCGGGTGCCACAACGTCACCATTAGGGACAACAGTGCCACCACCGGGAAACCCAGCTACATCAGTGGGGACTACAGTGGCACCAACACTGGACGAAAAAACGGATTTACCTATATAGCAAATTTAAGGCAAATGTATCGTAAATGCCACATTTGCTCATGTTTGCTCAAATTTGCCGCAGAACGCAAGATCAAATTTGCTACACTTTTGCAATCATGGCAATGGTGGTAAATGCCGCATTTGTTTCAAATTTGCTCCCATACGCAAAAGCAGAGATAACTTAATTTTTTTGCTAGGCATTTCAGGGGTAGCAAACATGATATTAA
>JAOXRS010000241.1 GCA_025800385.1 Candidatus Albibeggiatoa sp. nov. NOAA | reverse complement strand
GGTGGCATAGCCTTACACGGTGGGCATTTCCCAGCATTTACAAACTACACCTGGTGGCCCCAGAGTACTCTGCCGGGACCCCTTACCACCCTTCAACCCCCCCAACTTTCAAGGTGGGTGCTTATTCAAGTTCGGCGCTTATATGAGGTTGGGCGCTTAATCAAATAAATGCGGTAATTGGCCAATATGCTTCAAGCAGCAGTAAGTCTAGCAAGCAGGGAAACAAGCCTAGCCTGAGTACCAGGCCTTCCTTATGGGAGGGTAAGGAAAGGAAAGAGGAGAGGGAGACAAAGGCTAAGACAGGTGGTTCATTGGTGCCGCAGCTGAGTTCCAGTTTCTGTAGCATAAAGTGACTTGCAGCATTAATGCTACCCCCTTGATGGGATGCTAATCCATTGCAGGGTAACTCAGTAGTAATTCAAAAGTTCTGTTTTAGCCCCCCAAATAGGGCCATTTCAGTGAATAAAATACAGTGCCATTTTGAGTGCTAATTTAGCACTACTCATCTTGCTCTAGAAGTTAGGGCAGAAATGATCCTATAGGACCATAAGAGACCTTACGTTCATATATCAACGCCACCAATTTACGAAATACCGGCAACATTTTTATCTCAGTTATAAATGCACACGCAGCATTCCTTACCATTTCTGACACTGTTTGTAATCCAAGAAACATCGACTTCATCTTCACAAGCGTAGAATAAATTCCTCAACCTGTGAAATGTCAAGTTATCTTCTATTTGACTCGTATTTGCTCGTATTAGCTTTTTGTCTGAGACAGCAAAAATAGCCCGATCTAAACAGACGCTCAAATAAAAATTTAGTGTTGGGCCTTTTGCTGACGGCGTGTGCGTTGTAAGCAGAAGAGCGTCCCACAATATACGTTTTATTCGTACAATGATTATCAAC
>JAOXRS010000235.1 GCA_025800385.1 Candidatus Albibeggiatoa sp. nov. NOAA | reverse complement strand
TGATTCTTACTGTGAGATCTGTCACCAAATTATATTGTGTTTTCTGAGGTAGGGATCAAAGTTCGGTCATTTCAAATGACCGAGCGACGCGTATCTAAGGCTTGCGGGTGCTCATGTGAGTGGGTCTTTTATAATGTCATGATGTCTAGAACTCCTAAGTGCAATTTTGCAACAGAACACTTGGGTGGCACGCCCGTGATTCTGTGAGTTAGATGTTATGGCATTATGAAATCAGCTACATGGCTTAACTGGTAAAAAACACGGGTATATTTCTCGGTGTAAGTGAGTGGTAAGAACTTTTATGTGCAAAGTGTAACAGATCGAGAAGCACCTATAGTTATAGGTGGCATGTCCGTAAAATAGTCCTCAAAGTGGCAAAAGATGGAGAAGAATATATAGCAAAAGATCAGACAACGGCACAATACATGTACGGAAAACGGTTGCTCACTAAATTTTAGGGGGATCATTCATAACTGATTCGTGATTGCTCACAAGAATCGTGAGATTTTGATGGAGACGGTCAGGTTGGAAATAAAATGTAAATAGAAACCAGCCGTTGGTGATTTCGC
>JAOXRS010000228.1 GCA_025800385.1 Candidatus Albibeggiatoa sp. nov. NOAA | reverse complement strand
GTTCTTTTTTAGGACACTGGAAAAAATATGGCAAGAAGGTCGAGAGGCCTATCTGGATTTATTGAGCAAGTAGCTAGCAGCTCTTGTCAAATGGTGATCGAGAGTGAAGATGCGAGCAAGTGTTATAGTTTTCCTTCAGCTTTGATTATTTCTGAAGTTTGTGATATTGAACAACTGTTTCCTTTTTCTTCAGGACTGCAGACCTCTTCACTAGTCAAGCCTTCGATTCTGTTCCACATTTGCAATCGTTACCATAGAGCAGATTTTTCCCTCATATCCGACTTGCATGGGCATCCACGACAATTGTTTTGCTTTCGCTTCGTACTGCACGCACTTTTGCATTTACAGAAACTTGATACAGCTTCCTAAATAAAAAACATACGTCTCCTGAGATATCTGCTTTCGCAAAACATTGATTAAATGCAAACAGAAGCAAATAATTTCCACTTACCAACAAATCCATAATGGCGGCCAGCTCCCGAGACAGTGAGCACTATTGCGCATGTCAGCTCATGACAGTTTCCCTTTAACGTTATCTTGTGTATATGTATTTCAACATTTCATCTTGATCCTTTATTGGCACTGCACATTTTAATAAGTTTCTGTACTCCTTTGCATTTATCTGGTATTACATTGTATAGACTTCTGTGACTGCCCAGTTTAGTGCAGGCATAGCTACACAAAAATAATGATATTTGAGTAACAGCTGCAAATATGTTATACTTGAAGGGGTGCATGGAATAAGGCCCTTAGTGACACTTGATGTAAATGTCAAATTCTCCTTTTGTTTCACAAGCAAATACAAGTCAATTTGGAAGGAGAATCTAGCAGTTAATCAGATGTCAGTTGGGGCTTTCTTCCATGCACCCCTTCAATTATGTTATCATGAGCTGTCTCACCTAACAGAGTTTTGGGTCACATTAAGCTTCTGACTTACCCCTATCCTAATGAGTTTGCATTTACTATGTTTGCCCTTGTTTGTTAATCATTAGGTGAATGAAGTTGAGGCTGCAGTAGACAAGGCGCTGGAACATTTTTCACGAATAGATATCTTGGTTAATGGTAAGTTGTTTATTATTAATAGGCCTTTGCTTACCAAGGCCATAGCTCCAATGCTGGCTATAAGGTCTTGGGAAAGCTAGCAAAACCATGCACAAATTACAAATTCATTGATATTAATAGTGCTCAGATAAGATATGGTATTTACAGGAATTTAAACTTAGAAACACAAGGCAAAAACAGGAAGAGTATGAATTG
>JAOXRS010000206.1 GCA_025800385.1 Candidatus Albibeggiatoa sp. nov. NOAA | reverse complement strand
AAAGTTTTTTGTACAATTTTTATGGTACAAGCGGTTTTGTAAGAATCAAAATAATATAGAACGCGATGGCAGTTTGCCGTTAAAATGATATCTCACGCGCAGTCTGCAGAGTCAAGAAGAAAACAACGAAAGTCTTCTCTCGGCTTTGGAGAGTGCTTTGCATCCCTGATTATTGGGGATGTTAAGAAAGGCGATTTTGAGAAAGCGAACAATATTTCAACGATTAACCACGGTTAACCACGGTTAACCAAATGGAATATAAAAGGTTAGTGATTAAAATACTCTTAGGTCACAAATGGTGGTTAACCGTGGTTAACCGTTGTATCTAAAAAACGATAGTACTTTTGATTGTTTGGCACAGCGCTTTTTTCGAAGGGCCATAAAATGTTGCCAGTTGATTACTTTATTTTATATTTATGCAATGGATTAGACGAAAACCTTTAGCAAATGTCGCTAGACAGGGACGTTTCAAGCGTGTGTCACGCAATATTCTATTAAGTTACCATGTCACACATGACGCATGCTGATTGCAGCAAACCATGATATTGTTTTGAGGGAGATTTTTTGCCACGTTAAGCCTGACCGATATACATATTGCTTAAGGGTAAAACGTGCTTTGT
>JAOXRS010000188.1 GCA_025800385.1 Candidatus Albibeggiatoa sp. nov. NOAA | reverse complement strand
TGTATCAATAGTCATTGCATCCAAACCAAGAGAATAACGTTCAAAGTCAGTCAATCCATCACCATTGGAATCAACCTTTGTTTTATCTGATCCGTATGCATCTTCAAGCTTATCCGTAAGGCCGTCTCCATCCTGGTCAATCGCGTCAAATGCTTCATCATAATCATCCTGTGAGTGCATCAGCACAGAGGCTGGGATTACCTGTCTGGTGAAATTCGGACCTTCCCAGAACATTTTGATACCGCCGGGACCTCCTGCGTCATAATAGTCGATTTTTATGTCGTGGAAGCCAGCAGTCAAGCTTAAGGCTCCGCTTCGCTCACGCATACCGTGATTCCCCCCATTTGCAACAACTGCGTTCCCGTTAATATACAACTTAGAGCCATCATCACTAACAGTATAAAATTTATAACTACCAGCAACGTCTACATACAGTTTACCTGCAAATGAGGCCGCTCCATTATCAATCGGGCCTCCAAAGGATTTTCCGTTCAACCTCGGAAAATAAAGCTGGTCGACAGTACCAGTGGCATAGAGAGGTAACTTGTTGAATTCAGGTAAAGCATTATAA
>JAOXRS010000079.1 GCA_025800385.1 Candidatus Albibeggiatoa sp. nov. NOAA | reverse complement strand
TCAGGACTATTAGCCCCACAACCACAGTAATAATAAGTTTTTGATTTATCTTTTGTCCAGCTTATTGTTATCTGGGCTGTATTACCACTCTTTAAATCGACTTCAGACGGACCGGTAATTGAAACCGTACCAGAGCAAGGTATTACAATGTTTTTCCCCGGAACATTCTTAAAATCATGCTTAGGAGTTACTGTTTTTGTAGCCACTTGACCACATTTATCACAATTTGCGGTGAAAGTAATAGGCTTTTGGCATACGGCAGTTTCTGATTTTGGTGTAATATTAATGGAATGTTTATCGTTAGGGTCAGACTTTCCACATTCGCTACAGGTTTGGGCTGTACCAGGAGTGCCCCCACTTGCTGTTACCGTATCGCCTTTTTTAGGTTGAGTCGGAGAAACGGTGATAGAACCGCTACAGTCCGTTCCTCCCTGATAGTTGTCTTTACATCTATGATTACGCTGAGCGAATGTAGTTGTTGCAGTGAAAACTGCTATCAATAATATTAAAATCTTTTTCATTTTTATCCTAGTTGGTTTATTGGTTAGGTAATTAGTTGGTTAGGATTCTAAATCTAGCAACAGGCATTTGACTTCGGACATAGGGGTTCACTTTTTGCCAAAAGTCTTATACCCGACGCCGCTCTATTCAATCATCAATCCGAAATCCACATTCCGCAATTAGTAGATTCTTCCGAAGTTCTCGCCGTCCTG
>JAOXRS010000166.1 GCA_025800385.1 Candidatus Albibeggiatoa sp. nov. NOAA | reverse complement strand
TAAAGGAAATAGGTCACGTGACTAAATAAATAGCCTAGTAACTCCTAATCTAAATAACAGGTACCACCACACAAGGCTATTCCATAATAAGCTCTTCAGATGTAATAGTATGACACCAAAAAATATTTTATTCGATTGCGTTTTATACTCCCCATTTCCCTCTGAAGATTTTAGCTGTTAATTATCATTTACAGGTCACGTGACCCCAATGCTCGAAACTTTAAACTGAAAATGAGCTACGATCATCAAGTTCTATAGGGTGACCAAGTCTGAGGGCTTTTCGACAAATTTCCGCGATGTTATGATCGTCTCTGGATTTTATGCAAATTAGGCTACAAAACACGCCTTCATATGCCTGAGACTGAAACCGGCTACCTACCAATGTTCAACATAACAATGTTAACAATGAGGCAGTGGATTGAAACTTGAACTTTTTTCATCCAGTTGTGAAACTATGGCTTTGAAGGAATCGCCATATTGTTATTATGATCTGCTATCCCTGCCAACAAACTTTCATCTGATATCTTCCTCTTATATAACAGCATTTTGTGTATGAATAAAGATACTAGTGCACCACTAATGTCCGATAACTGCCGTGTTCAATACGAGCTAACACGTATTTAACAAGCGAAAGTGGAATAATTGTCTCATATAAAACAACCATGAAATATTGCTAGGTCTTGCTGATTTATTTGTACAGTTAAATACCATATTTGTGAGACGTAGTATAACGGCTGAGATTCAATGGCGGCTAAGCCAATCAAACCGCTGGAAATGCATTATCAAATGGTGTTATGACCCAACATACCGAAC
>JAOXRS010000160.1 GCA_025800385.1 Candidatus Albibeggiatoa sp. nov. NOAA | reverse complement strand
CATAATCGTCAACCAATTAATACAAGCTAAAAATAGAGGTGTTAAAGTTCAAGTCTTGCTAGATAAAAGCAACGTTTCTGATAAATGGTCAAAAATGATGGACTTAGTTAATGCCAACGTTAGCGTCAGAATAGATAAAGTTTCAGGCATAGCTCACAACAAGGTAATTATAATTGATGGGCAAAAAGTTATAACTGGCAGCTTCAACTTCACCAATGCAGCAGACAAGAGAAATGCTGAAAATGTCATTATTATTAACAATAAATCAGTATGTAAACCTTCAAATTTAATCTGACAGTTTAGAAAAAAAAGGATAAGATGTATAAAAAGTTATGCATCTAGATATTAACACTAAATAAGAGATTAAATAATGAGTCAATTAGATAAAATAATCAAGCCAAAATTAGGTTTATTAGAATTAGCAAAACAACTGGGTAACGTAAGCCAAGCCTGTAACGTAATGGGATATTCTAGAGACACGTTTTACCGCTTCAAAGAATTATACGAAAATGGAGGAGAAGCGGCTTTACATGAGATTAGCCGAAAGAAGCCAATTGTAAAAAATAGAGTGTCGCCAGAAATAGAAGAAGCAGTTATTGCTCAAGCTATTGCAAATCCCGCGCTTGGTCAATTGCGAGCAAGCAATGAGCTAAAACTACGGGGTATTCTAATATCAAGCAGCGGTGTACGTTCTATATGGCTACGTAATGATTTAGAGACTATGCGCAAGCGTTTGAAAGCCCTAGAAGCTAAATCAGCTCAGGATGGTATTGTTTTAACAGAAGAACAATTGGCGGCTCTTGAGCAAGCTAAGTCAGTAAAAGAGGCTCATGGTGAAATCAATACTGAACATCCAGGGTATCTTGGTTCACAAGATACTTACTATGTAGGCACTATGAAAGGTGTAGGTAAGATTTACCAACAAACTTTTATTGATACATATTCTCGTGTTGCACATGTAAAATTATACAGGGAAAAATCTGCTATTACATCTGCTGATATCCTCAATGATAAGGTGCTTCCATTTTATGCATCTCAATCAATAGAAATACAACGTATACTAACTGATCGTGGTACAGAATATTGTGGCAAACCAGAGCATCATGCATACCAGCTATATTTAGGTATTGAGAATATAGATCATACAAAAACAAAAGTACGCAGTCCTCAGACTAATGGTATTTGTGAAAGATTCCATAGGACTATGAAACAAGAGTTTTATGATATAGCGTTCCGTAAAAAAATATATAATTCAGTTGAAGAACTACAAATTGATGTTGATTTGTGGATGAATAAATACAATACTCAAAGAACGCATTCAGGAAAGCATTGTTATGGTAAAACTCCTATGCAAACTTTCCTTGATTCAAAACATATTGCTTTGGAGAAGAATATTACTAGCAATAGCATTGAGTGTCAGACTTCTGATACTTTACACTTATCTGACAATATGGTATTGTAAGATAAGTCACAAACTGTCAGATCAAGTGTTGAGTTTTACACTTCATCGGAGGCGGTCAGGTCTTCTTGCATAAAGTAAGAATGTTTAGGCAGGTGCTAAGGGCTACTGTCTTTGTCTCGGCTATAGCTGGTGGGCTTATGGCTTGGACTATGTATGACAATAAACATAACAAGCTAGACTTAGACGGAGCATATACTTACTTCAAGGCTCAAGTTTCAATTAGAGTTCACCCAGCATTATCAGCAATAGCAATTAAACCATCGCCTCCTAATATTGATGCTTATTCTAACGGACGGCTTGTAAAAAGAAATATGCTATCAAGTAGCGTTCTGTCTAACCAAAGATACGTTTCTGCATGGAATGCATTAATAGCAGAAATGATCAGCCTTGCTATTAAGTCGCTTGCTTTTGGTTCTATTGCTGGTTTTATTGTGTTTCTGGTTCTTAGTAGGTTTGGGAAAGGATTAAAAACTGAAAAGAAAAAAGATGGTAGTGGTGAAGTTCTAACCCCACAGCAAGTCAAGAAAAAGCTAATATCTTTATTTAAAGCAAGTTCTTTTAAAGTAGGTTTTATGCCACTTGTTAAAGATTCAGAAACAAGGCATTTTCTAGTTACAGGCTCAACAGGCAGCGGTAAAACAAATCTAATACATAACTTGTTACCCCAAGTAGAAACCAAAGGGCAACCAGCTATTATTATTGATCAAACAGGTGAGATGATAGCTAGATATTATAATGTAGCTCGTGGTGATATTATCTTTAACCCATTTGATAAGCGAGGTAAAGCATGGGACTTTTGGGGAGATTGCGACAGCGAAGAAGAATTGCAAAGGTTCTCCAAGATATTATACCATTTGTAATAAATAACGCAGTGAAGTATAATTGAGAAATATCAATAATAAGCTAATGTAATCATGGGACGAAAATTAATATTACCAGAAGATTTTAAGAGTCACGATTTTCTAAAAATAATGAGAACAATGAAGCATGCTAGGAATCGTATTAGACTACTTGCAATGCATCACATTCAGTTGGGAAAATCATTAAAGGATGTTGCTAAGATAGTACAGTATCATTGGATAACAGTACAACAGTGGTTAAAGAGGTTTAAAGAAGAAGGTTTTGGTGGTTTATATGAGTCTCAAAGAAGTGGAGCTCCTAGAAAAATAGAAAAAGAAGCGGAGTCTTTTATTTCAGAAAAATTATCAAAACTAAGCGAAACAAAAACAGGTGGCTATATTACTGGCAATCAGATGCATCAAATAATTATTGATAAATTCAGTACAAAATGTTGTCTAAAAACCGTCTATAATACGATGCACAAGCTTAACTTCAGCTGGATAACATCCCGCTCTATGCACCCTAAAACAAATATAGCAGTTCAAGAAGAGTACAAACAAACTTTACCCCTTTGCTAAAAAAGCTTTTGCCAGATAATATAGATGCTAACAAGGTAGAGATATGGTCAGAGGATGAGACAAGAGTAGGTCAACAAGGAAGTCTAACTCGTATATGGGCTAAAAAAGGAACAAGACCAAGAAAAGTCAAACAAAGGCAGTTTATATCCACATATCTTTATGGAGCTGCTTGTCATAAAACGGGACAATCATATGCAGTTGTGTTACCATATGCTAATACAAAAGCTATGAATATATTTCTACAGGGTTTATCAAAGGAAATAAAAGAAGGAAGGCATGTAGCCTTGATCATAGATAACGCAGGATGGCATAATTCAAATGAACTGATAGTTCCTGATAATATAACGTTAATTCCACTTCCTCCATATTCTCCTGAACTAAATGCAATGGAACAAGTATGGGAGTGGATTAAAAAGCGCTTTTTATACAATCAGTGCTATTCTGACTATAATGATATTGTAGACAAGGTTTGCGATGCTTGGAATCATCTATCTAATAGCCCAGATATTATAAAATCTATCATACACAGAAAATGGATTCATTTATAGTGTTATTTATTACAAATGGTATAA
>JAOXRS010000157.1 GCA_025800385.1 Candidatus Albibeggiatoa sp. nov. NOAA | reverse complement strand
CACTCTGATAATATATGATAATAATATATCATCAGCAGACAATTCCTCATATATTCTTTGGCAAAGGCATGAACTAGACCTTGGGTCCTTGAGTCATGAATGAATCCTTGGCGATCAGCCAAGAAATTGTCCATTGTTTGCCTTCGCCCCACCATTAGATTGTTTTATAGCCCACATGGCAGGGATAGCAATGGTTGCAAATGAGTTACGTGAACTGGAAACTATATTTGATATGATGATGGTGATGGTTATATATCAGATTCTACGAGGTGTATAGAAGGTACTTGAACATGGATCGTACATGTATTTCATATTAGTTTAATTCACTTAATTAGACATCAATGATTGCACATTGTGTGCCTCTATGCATATGCATGCACTCGAATGCCAGTACCACAAAAACATCCCGCCGGCCCGGAAACCGTCCGAGCCGGCATTGCGATTTTATGTTTTGTGGATTAATACAAAATTCATGGCGCTGTGGTTTCGTGCACTTTTTTACAATGCACCTCACGTTTTTTTGCAGGATTTAGAGTGGGGAGTTGAAAATACATTGTTTTTTTCAATTCATTCTGTGTTTTTATAGTCTCAACACATCTGTTTTTTTGTCTCTGTTTTGATGGAAATTTGTGTTTCGTGTGGGTTTCGGCAACCGAAAATGTCACAGTTTTGTTCTTCTGCTTGGACTGTCTCACTGGCTGCGTTTCTTTGACAAAGCTTTGCCTGTCAAAGTCAGCAATGACGCATGCTGCGATGAGTGCCAGTGGCGCCATTGCCACATACGAATATACACGTGTAAAGCATGTACCGAGGCAGTCCATTGCGTAGCACTTTGAACACGAGTTACATTAGGTTTGGGCATGTGTAAAAGTATGTACCGAGGCAGTCCATCGGTAGCACTTTGAACAGGAGTTACATTAGGTTTGGGCATGTGTAAAGCATGTACCGAGGCAGTCCATTGCGTAGCACTTTGA
>JAOXRS010000154.1 GCA_025800385.1 Candidatus Albibeggiatoa sp. nov. NOAA | reverse complement strand
CCCAATAATTTACAAAAACACTCTAATATCATTCCATTATCAACAAGGCGAGTTTCACGATGAATAAATTACCGCTTGACGATGAGCAATTACACAAATTATTACATTCCCCAACAACTCCAACAGATTTGGAACAACAATTACAAGCTAATTTTAACCAACAATTGAAACAGCAAGATACGGTGATAACCGCTTATAAACGTTTTGCTTTAGCTGCTAGTGTGATTTTAGTGGTTAGCATATTGTTTTTATCCAATTTGTGGACAGAGAAATCAACAGCATCACCATTTTTTATTCGTAGTGCAGTGGCTCATATTGATGAAGAATCACACTTGGCTGGAGAGTTGACTCCGTTAGTTTATGGTTTAAAACAATACCGTTTACATCTACCGCTTGAACAAGCCACACTTAGTATGATTAAAGATTGTTGGGTTAATGGCCGTTTGGTCAAACACTTACGATTTCAATATTCTGATGGTGTCGTCATTGAAATAATGCTATCTCCTAAGCCTTATCCTCAAGGTGTTGAGCCTGATTGTGAAGGACAACATAAGCATTTGCATTGGGTGAGCTTACAACCACGTACTGATCTATTTGTCATTGCTTTTTATAGTCAACCTTCTTTGCAACAACGTGCCACCACTTTGGTTTCACAACTGACTCTTTCATCTTCTTAACCTAGTAAGGAGCTTTTCATGTCAATACGTCATTATTTCAGCCCATTATTATTGCTATTCCCGCTGAGTGGATGGGCAACCCCTGAATTGTCAGCATTACCGCCGGTCACTGAAAATCCAAATAATCGTTACACTGAAGCCCGTATGACTTTAGGGCGAGCTTTATTTTTTGACAATCGCATTTCTGCATCGGGTACGATGAACTGTGCTTCTTGTCATTTACCACATCAAGGTTGGACAACACATACAGCGTTATCGCCTGCTAATCCCGGCTGGGTTGAACGCCGCAACTCTCCAACTCTGCTAAATGTAGGACACAATAAGTCTCTAATTTGGGATGGACGCGCGTGGCCATTAGAAAAGCAAGCCATTGGTTCAACTAAAAACCCTGTGCATAAAGGACAAAACATTGATAAATTGATGGCGATATTTACAGCTGATCCTGAAATGGTGAAAATGTTCAAAGCTGCATATGATAGCAAGCCAAATGTGGCAGATTATGGTAAAGCCCTAGCCGTATTCCAACGCCATTTTATCGTGACGGGCGATAGCCCATTTGATTTGTATATGAAAGGTGATAAGTCTGCTCTGAGCAAAGCGGCTATACGGGGTGTGGATTTATTTAAAGGCAAAGCGGGCTGTATTGATTGTCACCATGGGGGCAATTTCACAGACTCTGATTTTCATAATGTGGGTTTGAAAAAAAACACGCTGCTAGACAGTGATGCCCATCAAAAAGTATTGCAATTTGATACCAAGCGCACAGGTGTCAAAGAATGGGAAACCACCACAATCGACTTAGGGCGTTATCTCATTAGTAAAAATCCTGCAGACAAAGCCAAATTTAAAACCCCGACTTTACGCAACTTAGCTGACACTTACCCATATATGCATGATGGTCGCTATCAAACTTTAGAGCAGGTTATTGAACATTTCAATCGTGGTGGCGATCAAACACCAAACCAAGACCCACGTATTAAGCCATTGCATTTAACAGCAGCAGAAAAACAAGATTTACTCGCTTTTTTACAATCATTACAAGGCACGTTGCCCAAAATCAAAATGGAAGACTGGATACGCCAAGTCGATGCCAGCGATACGGTTGATGGTGAAATTTTATTTAAAACCAAAGGCACTTGCGTCAATTGTCATCAATTAAATGGGCAAGGTATTGCGGGTGTATTTCCTCCATTGGCAAATAATTCACATGTGACAGCAGGAAATGGTGATTATGTAGCAAAAACTATTTTACATGGCCGCCACGGCAAACTGGAAGTAAATGGGCAGACCTTTATGGCAACAATGCCACCAATTGGGATTCAACAAGGTTTAAGCGATGCCGAAGTGGCAGCAATTGCCAGTTATATTCGTCAAGCATGGGGTAATCAGGCAGAAGGCGTAACTGAGGAACAAGTCAGAGCACAACGTTAATCCAAACCATTTCTATCCTTTCTTAAGGAGGGCTACTTAGTTTTTAGAAAGCTATTAGCCCTTCTCTTGCTAATGTCATAATTTCAAATCTATACAATAATTGAAGAAATTAACTTGGCCAGTGAATTTTGCAATAAATAGCTGGAACTGGGCAAAGTTTATGCTTAAATTCGATTTTAATACCAATAAAAACAAAATTATATATTTGATATTTTAAAATGATTAATACGTAATAGACCGTCTATACAAGAGAGGATAAAAACATGAAAAATCCAAAAGGTTATTTCAATTATCTATTACTTAGCTTGTTTTTCTATCCCATCTCTCCCACCAATGCACTTGAACTTAACACAACCTCCACTACGCAAGAATTATTACAACTATCCTTAGAAGATTTATTAAATTTACAAGTCATTACCGCTTCTAAAAAACAGGACAATATTCACGATGCTCCGGGGATTATTAGCGTGATTACAGCGCAAGAAATTGAAAGGTTCGGGGCAAATAGTTTACGTGAAGTGATTGGACGACTAACCAGTACTTATTTACCTGAAATTTATATTACTCCCCAAAATGCAACCTCTATCAGAGGCAGTTTTGCAGGTTTAGATACACAAGTTTTACTACTTATCAATGGTCGACCATTTAAAGAGAGTGTCACAGGTGGCATGAACGCCCCAATTTATTTAGCATTTCCTGTCAGCAGTATCCAAAAAATTGAAATGATTCGGGGGCCAGGATCAGTATTGTACGGCACAAATGCGTATACAGGTGTGATTAATATTATTACCAAAACAGATAAAAATCCCAATGAAGTCAGTGTGATGGTAGGTTCTTTAGGTACACGCGCCACAGAAGCTTATGCGCATCATGAATACAATGATTTGAAACTCACAGGGGGCTTGCGCTATTTTGAAGAAGCCAAGGGCTGGGCATTTAAAGCGGTCGACGAATATGGTGTATTAAATCAAACGGATTATGATGAATATAATGCAGGGGCTTATTTCAATGCAAACTATAAACAACTTGATTTTGATTTTGCTTGGTTACGTTCTAATCACCGTCATTTAGGCGAATTTCCGCAATGGAGCTGGGAGGCGAAAGATTTTAAAAACACCCGTATCTTAGCAAATGTGAGTTATGACCATATTTTTTCTGAAAACTGGCATATAGATACCAATTTTACATATAACCAGCGTCAAACCAATTTCGAATCAGTTAGAGCCAACATGGATGAAGCCAGCAAAGACTATTTGTTAGAAATCACCAATCATTGGCAAAATGATACTTTTTCATGGTTGTTAGGCACAACGATTTATTATACAACGGGATATTCGCAAGGCGTGACTAAGGGTGCGGTTCAATTTGGTTTTCCTGTTATCGCTGATTACCATGAAACGTGGTATACCCTTTATGCGCAAGGTGATTATAAATTAAACGATCAGATAAAATTGATTGCTGGTGGTCAAGCAGTAAAGCCTAATGATCTGGGTTGGAGCTTTGTGCCTCGTCTTGGTTTGATTTATCAGTTTAACGAAAAGTTGGGTATTAAAGCCTTGTATAGTGAAGCTTATCGCACTGCGTTTGAAATTGAAAATTCGATACAATCCTCTGTGATTATAGGTAAATCAGATTTAAGGCCTGAAACTATTCAAACCTATGATTTACAAGTATTCTACGACACAGCACGTTATCAACTTAATGCCACTTATTTCCATAGTACTCAGCAAGATTTAATCACCGCTGCACCTTTACCCAATCAAGGGGGGCTGCTTACTTTTGATAATGTTGGTGAAATCACCGTGCAAGGCATTGAGTTAGAAGCTAAATTAATGCCGATAGAAAAGTTTTTCTTAACCAGCTCGATCACGTACCAAAGTAATGAAAATGATAAAGGTGTCAAAAATACTACATTAATGCCAAATTGGATGATAAAACTCGGGGCAAGCTATCAGTTTAACAGTGCAACGGCAATTAGCATTTTCGATACGTTTTACAGTGCAGCGCATGAGAATTCAATTCGCTCAATGAATACGCAAGCCGTGAATCCTGCCTCTAGCAGCTATCACATGGTGACTTTAAATATGAGTTTAGAATTAAATCAATGGCTAGGCTTGTCTTCAGAAAATCCACTGGCTTTGAATGCTTATATTTATAATTTACTTGATGAAGAAGTGTATATGCCTGAGTTTTTACGCAATCAAATTAATACGTTACCTGCAAGACAAGGGCGGGGCGTATATGTAGGATTGAAGTATTATTTCTAATCAAGGTTATTCAAATGATATTATGATATAAGCGGTTAAAAATATCATTGTCTGAATGGATAGAAATGGAAATTTATAAATAGGCTATGGATGGCCACTGTGGAAAACAGTTTTTATAGAATAGTTTTAAAGTTTAAGTAATCTTGTTAAATTTCAAATAACTAATATAAATTTATTGCTAAGGTTATTCGAAAAATCTCTGCAAATCATCATGCCATCAATTTAACTATTTGCACACTATTTTTTAAATCTACTTCAATAGTTCCAGTTCAGATATATCTAACTTACTTCATAATAAAATATAATTCTCATTTATGATAAATGGGCAGGGTAAAAATATGAAAAAAATAAAGTCTTATCTGCATTTGATACCATTAAGCTTTTTTTTATCAATTTACCCAAGCTATGTGCTTAATGCATTTGAATTAGACGCGGCCTTTGCAACACAAGAATTATTACAGCTTTCTTTAGAAGAATTAATGGATTTACAAGTTATTACTGCATCTAAAAAACAAGATAGTATTCATGATGCACCGGGGATTATTACCGTTGTGACTGCACAGGAAATTGAGAAATTTGGAGCAAATAATTTACGTGAAGTGCTAGGCCGTTTAACCAGTACTTATCTAAGTCAAATGTACATTGTGCCGCAGAACTCAACCGCAGTCAGAGGCAGTTTTGGCGGTCTCGATACACAAGTACTTTTATTATTAAATGGACGGCCTTTTAAGGAAAGTATATCAGGTGGGTTTAATTATCCAATTTACCTTGCTTTCCCGATAAGCAGTATTCAAAAAATTGAAATGATTCGAGGGCCGGGGTCGGTATTATATGGCTCAAATGCGTATATGGGCGTGATTAATATTTTAACTAAAACAGATGAAAATACAAATGAAATCAGTGTTATGACAGGTTCTTTAGGCACGCGCGCCACAGAAACATACGTACATCATGAGCACAATGATTTAAAGTTAACAACGGGTTTGCGCTATTTTGAAGAAACAGAAGGCTGGCAATTTCAGGCAGTGGATGAACTTGGGGAATCAAATCAAACCCAATTTGATGAATATAATGCGGGGGCTTATTTCAATGCAAATTACAAGCAATTTAATGTTGATTTTACTTGGTTAAGAGCAAATCAGCGACATTTTGGTGAAATACCACAATGGTCATGGCAAGCACAAGATATTAAAACAACACGGATTTTAGCGGATATTGGCTATAAACATCATTTTTCCGATCATTGGCATGTAGAAACCAACTTAACTTATAACCAACGTCAAACAGACCTTGAGTCAGGAGTTAATCGTAAAAATCAAGAAAATAAAGACTGGTTATTGGAAATTGTGAATTATTGGCAAAATGATAAGTTTTCTTGGTTGATGGGTGCAACAGCACAGTATATGACAGGTGCGTCTTTGGCAACTACTAAGGATGTACCTGAGCGGCTTTATCCAACAGTAAGAAATTATTATGAAACGCTGTATACACTTTATACACAGGCCGATTATAAGTTTAATGAGAAAACGAAGTTTATTCTGGGCGGGCAATGGGTTCAGCCAGAAGGGATTAGCTCTAGCTTTGTGCCTCGGTTAGGCTTGATTTATCAATTTTCAGATAATCTGGGCGTTAAAATATTATATAGTGAAGCGTATCGAACTGCCTTCGAAGTAGAAAAATCAATACAAACCGTTGTTGTGCAAGGGACAAAAGATTTAAAGCCAGAAACCATTAAAACTTATGATTTTCAAGTATTTTATGATACTCAGCATCATCAGTTTAGTGCGACTTATTATCGTAGCACGCAGCAGGATTTAATCACAGCCATCCCCATGCCGAATCAGGTGAGATTGCGTTATACCAATCTAGGAGAAAGAGAAATACAAGGTATTGAGCTTGAGTCAAAATGGATGCCGAGTGAGAAAATATTTTTTACAAGCTCTCTCACTTATCAAAGCAATGAAAACAATCAAGGCCTTAAAAATGTCACATTGATGCCTAATTGGATGGTTAAGTTAGGTATAAGTTATCAATTTAATCATGCAGTTGCGCTGAGCTTATTTGATACTTATTACACAGCTGCTCATATCAACCCACTACGACCAAAACCAAAAATGGTCAATCCGCCAGCCAATAATTATCATATGGTCACGTTAAACATGCGTGTCAAATTAGATCAATGGTTGAATTTACCCTCAGATAATGCGCTTATTTTAAACACCTATATTTACAATTTACTTGATGAAGAGGTGTATATGCCTGAATTTTTACGTGGCCAAATTAATAGCTTACCTGTTAGGCAAGGTCGGGGGATATATGTGGGCTTGAAATATTATTTCTAAAAAAATGATAATTGTCTGTATGCTTTTTTATAATCTAAGCAATTTACTTTAATAATGTAAAAGAGTATTTAGATATGCAACATAAACAGTTAGAACAGTTATTAGTTCCACATATCAAAACTGCAAAAATGCTAGAGCCGTTCACTGCACCAACTGCTCATAAAGCCTCCATAGAATCTAAATTTGGCGGGATACCTTATGCCCAACCACAAGATCATTGGCCACGATGCCCAACTTGTCAAAATGAATTAAGCTTTGTTGTACAGTTCATGGATAATGCTTCAAATAGCTTATATGTATTTTATTATTGCTTTGAATGTTCTCCTTGGGGTATGGCAGATGAGGAAATGGGACAATGGTTAGTTCAACGTTATCATGAACCTTCAATGCAAGATTATCAGCAGATCATACCATTACACAAAAATGAATTTACGGTTGAACCCTGCCTTGTAGCAAATAAGCATGTAAAAGTGCTACCTGACTTGGATAGTTTAGAATATTACAGGCTTTCACATATAGAAGGCTTATGTCATGAAATCGATTCGGATGATTGTTGGGATATATATACAGAAGCTTGTACTCAACTAGGCTGCATTGACGACTATGCAACTTTGATTGGTGGTTACCCAAGATGGATACAAGGTGATGCTTTTATTCATCATTGCCCACAATGCGGAGAACCACTTCAATTCCTTGCACAAATTGATTCTGAAGAAGCTGCGAATATCATGTGGGGCGATGTAGGTCTGGTTTATTTATTTCATTGTCCTCAACACCCAGACCAGTATGCTTTAGAGTTGCAATGCCATTAGTGGATATTTTTACAATAGATTATTTGCTTCGTCTCAGCTATTCATCAGACTGTTCAACTTGAGGCTCTTCTAAGCGTTTGATACGTAATAGGTGAATCCGTCGGTTATTGGCTCGCATCACTTCAAAATGAAACCCTGCAAAATCGATGGTTTCACTGCGTTTTGGTAAATGTCCAAAGGCTT
This sequence comes from Candidatus Albibeggiatoa sp. nov. NOAA, assembly GCA_025800385.1. Lineage (GTDB taxonomy): Bacteria > Pseudomonadota > Gammaproteobacteria > Beggiatoales > Beggiatoaceae > Albibeggiatoa. Next base: position 36,017 of record JAOXRS010000154.1, on the reverse strand, counting down.
TCATTACTAACCCACCAACGGTATCCATTTCATCTTCATCTAAATTGACATCAAAATATAAATTAAATTCTTCAATTGGGGTTAACGCCCACACCAAATAATAACCGTTATCACGCGGATTGATATATACCTCATCTTCAAAATCATGCTCGTCATCAATATCACCGACAATTTGCTCTATCACATCTTCAATCGTGACTAAGCCCGCCATGCCGCCATATTCATCAATTACAATTGCCATATGATTGCGGCTGGTACGGAATTCACGCAATAGCACATTCAGGCGTTTACTTTCAGGGATAAAAATTGCGGGACGCATTACATCGCGCATATTGAAAGGTTCTTGCTGACCTGTGGCGTAATAATCAAGTAAATCTTTGGCAAGAAAAATGCCTTGTACATCATCCCGATTTTCGCCTACTACAGGAAACCGAGAGTGCCCAGATTCCACCACAATTTTAACCAAACTATCAGGAGAATCATTAACTTCTAAAGCAACCGCTTGCGCTCGAGGAATCATAATGTCTCGAACATGCATCTCAGAAACTTGTAACGAACCTTCTATCATTTGTAAGGTATCGGGGCTTAATACTGCCCTTTTTTGAGCTTCACGGATAAGACCGAGTAATTCTTGTTTAGTCTTGAGCTCTGTTGATAATAATGCTTGCTTGACGCGATTAAACCAGTTTAAAGTCTGCGAAGACATAGTTGCTGCCATCATCATGTTCAGTAAGGATTAGGATAACCTAATTGTTTTAAAATATGTACTTCTAAATTTTCCATTTGCTGAGCTTCCTCATCATCAATATGATCGTAACCCAATAAGTGCAACACACCGTGAATCACCAAATGCGCCCAATGCGATTCCAAAGCCTTTTGCTGTTCTGAGGCTTCTTTCTCAACAACATTAGCACAGATGATAATATCACCTAATAAAGCAATAGGCACTTCGGGAGGGGCATCAAATGGAAATGATAATACATTGGTTGCGTAATCCTTCTGCCGCCAAGTATGGTTTAACTCTCTACCTTCTTGTTCATCAACGATGCGTAATGTCAATTCAGGCTCATGTTCTGATTCAAATTGTGCTTGTGTGAGTGTGGTATCCACCCATAATTGAAACTGCTCAGGGGTTGGTAAATCGGGTATATCAACAGCGAGTTGAATATCAATGTTTGCTTGCATAAATATTGGAATTGGATTGGTAGATAGGTCTGTTATAAAAGCTGACAAGAATAATGTAAAAAAATTACTGATGCCAGCTCTAAATCATAATTGATTAACTTGAGGTAGGTGTACTACTTTGTGTGTCTACAGTTTCTATTGAGTTATCATCAACGGGTGGTTGTTCAACCATAGAATCAGGTTGTGTTTCCTCTGTTGATGCTTCTTCGGCTACAGGGTTAGGTTGAACTTCCTCTTCTGTCGATGTTTCTTCGATTACAGGTTCTTCAACTACAGGATCAGGTAACAATTCTACAATGATTGGTTGTTGTGAATACACTAACTCGCCCGTTTCTAAAATATAACCATAATAAATTAATAAAACGCCTGCTTGACCATATATGCCTGTATATGTTGCTGGACGGTCATCACAACTCAATACCACTGAATCCATGGTCGCACTATTTTTAAACCGCTCAATACTGACAGGGAATAATTGCACACGATATTCTGGCGTTAAGGTTACATCAATATTTAAAGCCGCTAAATTATTTACATTCCCATTCCAAGGCTTAATTGCACCTTTACTATTTAGCATATAAGCTTGCAACTCAGAGGGATCAGCATCAATACTTGGTAAATAACCAACTAAAGCAATGATGTCAGCTTTTTTACCTACGTGTTCAGGATCAGGCGTAATCACACCACGAATATCCAACTGATCGCTGGCGTGGGCTTGGATCGGACTGCCGTTAACAGATACACCTGTAGAAAATAATGCTTCACTGGCAACAGGCTGCAACACATCATCAAAAGCAAAACTAGGCGCAACTTTAACATCTACACTGGGAATAGTACGTTGTGATGGTTCATCAGTTGGATCACTGGTAGCGAAAAGTTGAAAATTATCAAAGATAAAAACAAGGCTTTGAGGGTCTTGATCTGATGGCATATAAGAATAACGCGCAAAATAAGCACCCACCCCTTGTACATCTGTGAACTTATGCTCTACAAACTCAATATTGTCTAAATCCAATTCTATATCACAATCTTCAGGATTATATTTTGCCCAACGAGAATGCAAAGGATTTAAACGAATTGTATGGCTAATTTTCAAATGCTCAAAAACATACTCACTAATCCAAAGTTGATCGCCATCTTGTACGATAAAACGCGCATCTTCTACGTTGATCCAGTGCCGTGTTAAATCGACCACAATGTTACTGGTTTCATCAAATACAATTTTGTCAGCTGATGAGCCTCCATTGACAAAATCTTCTTTTTTCCATAAAAACAAAGCACTGAAATTCACTGCAGCATCATCAACCGAATAAAATGCTTTCGCGGTTCTTGTCCAACCGGGGTCAACCACAAATAGGGTCATATCCGCCCAAAATACTTCACTGCGACGATTTAAAGCTCGCATTACATTATGAGGGTAACGTGGTTCATATAAATGGATTGAAGCCCCATCATTTTGTACGGTATCTTGAGAAAATTTAGAAATTGCAGGCACTTCCTCATCACGGGTATTGATTCTGGTAATATCAGACACGTTGAGAAAGTTTGCGGTGATCCCGCCATAAAAACGCCCACTAGGACGGTCATCACGATAGTTTGCCCATACCTTATCACGAGGGCACATTGTGGGTGGATTAAATGGTTCTGCCATTTTGAATGGACGACACAATAAAGTATCGTTTTCGACCCCATCCCCATCAATATCAAGATGATGCTCAATAACTGCTTTTTGATTATAAATTAAAGAAGTAGGAAGCTCTTCACGGGTTGGTAAATATTCATCCCACCATTGAAGATATTTTATCGATTCCGCGTGACTAAACGACGAGAATAACAGTAAGCTAACAAAAGCAAACCTTGGAGTAAAAGACATAACAAAAACCTCGAAAGTACCAACTATCTTGCCAATATCTGGGACAAGATAGGGTTTACAAGCCAAGTTAATCTGAAAAATCAGACAGGTTATCAAACAATTGCAAAACATGTTGCTGGATATCTGGAATAGTTTCCTGCAATTTTTTCGCCTTGTTTTCACGCTGTTGATAAATTTCTGCGACTTGTTTTAATACTTCCTCATTAGTTTCTGTACGTAAATCAACCACGGTATCACCAACGCCAACGGATTCAAACACACCAATAAATTTGCCGCTATAAGCCAAGCCTACGGCTGGAATACACTGTGAAATCGCCGCAATACAAGCGTGCATTCGAGAACCCATAAAGAAGTCACATTGGCTAATTAAGTATTTTACTTGTTTATGATTTAAATCACCTTCGGCTAACACGATGCGCTCACCATACTGCGCCTGCATTTTTTCATATAAACGCTCACATGCCAGTGGGTCACTTTCAGGTAAATGTTTAGGTGCGATCACATGAGACACTAACACCATCGCATGATCGGTATCTTGTAAAAATTGATGAATTAAACTTTCTACTAAATTAGGGTAAAAACCTTTTAAATCAAACCAATCATCATTCTGTAAACTCTTGTTATACAACAAGCCACTGACATTTAAGCCAATAACTTTTTTATCTTGCTGTTTTAAAGCTTGGACTTTTTGCAAACTGGTTGTATCCAATTTTTCAGGCTCAAGCACAAATGCCACATCAGGACTAAATTGAAGGTGTTTTTTTGCTGCATGATTACCTAAGACTTGTTGCACATATTCAATCCCTGCTTGATCGCGGGAATAAATCACTTTGGCGCGTTTTAACAACATTTTAAGCATTAAACGTGAAATTGATCGTTTAAAAGGCCCATAGGTTTGAGGAAGAAAAACAAGCGGTTTACCAGCCAATAGCACAGTGAATTTAAATAAATTTCCACGCATAAGGCGCGGCATTTTATACAAATCGGTAAAACTATCACCACCTGTAATATCTGCGACAAAATCCACATTCATCAAGGCATCAAAGCTGCTGTTTTTGCTACGCAAGAATTGGCGGAAAAAGTGAAATGGTAATAAGCGACTGAATAAAGCTAAGATGAATAATAGGTAAATATTTTGATGTTTAAAGATATTACGCCCATACCATAATTCCATACGTTGAATTGGAATGTCACGCTGCATAATATGTAGCACTTGCGGCGTTGTATCCTGATTGTGGGTGGGTATCATGACTTCGGCATCTGGCCAACGGGTAAATATACATTTTAAAGTAGATTCTGCTAAGGCACTTAAGCCCATATTGGTGGTTTCAAGTGATGCACCTAGCAACCATATTTTCGGCGTGGATTGCGCCATATTTATTCTCCCATCAACGAGTTGTACAACATCGCATGAATTCAAAACAGCTCGGGATTATGCGGTAAAGTGAAAATAACTTGCAAGTTTTATTTTTCAAACGGTATAACAAAAATAAATCACTATATATCAGGCTTTGTCTATATTTTAAGCAAAAAGCATTCACCTCTATAATAATCGATATCATCATATTCGTCATTGTGCTGTATTGCTTATTTTCTATAGCAATCAATAGTTCTTCATGTCTCTAATTACACAATTATAAAAAAATTATTAATAACCTAATTTATTTCAAATTATTCATTTTTCTATATGATGCGAGCTATTTTCATTGCAAGAAGTTAGTTGTCATTTTCTCCTGTTTATTACGCGTTTAATAAAAATAGAGTTGCTAACCCTAAAAAAGCAGCAAAACCAATTACATCTGTTACCGTGGTTAAAATCACACCACCTGCCAATGCTGGATCAATGGATAAACGTTTGAGCAGTAGTGGAATGAGCATCCCCGCTAAAGCAGCAAAAAATAGATTGATTAATAATGCAGAGCCGATAATGATGCCCAGTGACCAGCTCTTAAACCATAACACAGCTAATCCCGCGACGACTAATGCCCATAAACAGCCATTTAAAATTCCGACGGCAATTTCTTTACGTAATAACCAAGGAGCGTTAGTGGCAGACACTTGTCCTAAAGCCATGCCTCTGATTACAACTGTAAGCGTTTGACTGCCTGCAATTCCTCCCATGCTGGCAACAATTGGCATTAAGACGGCGAGTGCGACAATTTGCTCTAATGCATTTGAAAATAAGCCGATAACCCATGCAGCTAAAAATGCCGTACCCAAGTTAATCCCAAGCCAAATCGCCCGTTGTTTGGTTGTAGACAAAATGGGGGCAAACATATCCTCTTCTTCATCTAAACCTGCGCGTCCCATCATCACATGATCGGCTGTTTCCCGAATCACATCCACCACGTCATCAATGGTAATACGTCCGAGCAATAAGCCGTTTTCATCAACCACAGGCGCAGACAGTAAATCCCGTTGCTCAAATACGCGTGCGACTTCCTGCGTAGACTCCGTCACTAAGACAGGCTCTAATGTTGTTTGCATCACTTGTGCAACTGTTTTAGCAGGTTCATGGGTTAAAATATCAGTTAGCGATAATGTACCTTGATAGTAATTATTGCGATCTACAACCATGAGTACGTCAGTTTTTTCGGGTAATTCCTTTTTCAGGCGTAGATAGCGCATCACAATTTTGAGCGTTAAATCAGCTCGAACTGTGAGCGCATCAATATTCATCAAACCGCCCGCAGAATCCTCAGGATAAAATAGGATTTGAGTAAAACGATCACGCTGTTGCTCATCAACGGCTTGTAAAACTTCTGCAATGACCCCTTCGGGTAAATCTTGTAGCAAATCGACAGCATCGTCTGCATCCATTTGCTCTGTCGCTGCAGCAACCTCTTCCGCATCCATGTCTTGGATTAAATCGACACGTACCGCATCGTTCAAATAGGCTAATACTTCCGATTCGTCAATACTGTCTGATTCCCAAACAATATCACGTTGACGATTAGGTAGAGATTCTAAAACGGTTGCAATTTCAGCGGGATGTAGCTCAGTTAAGAGTTCGTCTACATGATGGAACGCATTACGCTCTAAAGCATCATGCACTTCTTGTAGTATTTCATTAGGGAGTGCTGTTGTCATAGGCATACCACGCATTCAGAAACTTAAGAACTATATGTATTGTAACATTTGATCATACTGCTGCCGTATGAAATTTGTGCTATGCAGCAAAAAAAAGGCTTGAGTGGTTAATATTGGATTTTAGACAGTTTTTTTCACAGGTAATGGAGCTATAGAAGCAATAAATTTTTAATATAGGGATATAAATCATAAAAAATTAATGATAAAAAGCACTCATTTACACAATATACTGCTCTGCCTTACATTAATTATAGCTATTAAAATTGCAAATCCTTGATTCTCTGCTAATCTCCTTAGGTAGCGTTCTCAAATAGAGGGAAAAGAGTAAAATATGCAGTAAAAAACCAAGGTAGATATAAAATGGTCAGAAGACTCCTAAAAGATAGCCACTGGAAGCGAATAGAAGATATGTTGCCAGGCAAAAGGATGTAGGAGTCACAGCGAAAGATAGTAGGGTATTTGTAGAAGCGGTGTTATGGATAGCGAGAACAGGAAGCCCTTGGAGAGACTTGCCAGAAGAGTATGGGTATTGGCATAGAGTATATGTGAGATATAACAGGTGGTCGCATAAAGGTCTGTGGGATAAAATGTTTACAGAACTATCGAAGGAAGCGGATTTTGAATACATAATGATAGATGGGTCAATAGTCAGAGTACATCAACATGGGGCAGCGGAAAAAGTGCAGCAAGGTGAGCAGGCACAAGGGAAATCTGTAGGCGGTTTAAGTACCAAGATTCAGGCAGCAGTTGATGCTTTAGGCAATCCTATCAAGTTTATTTTAACTAGGGGACAAGATGTTGAAGTGAAACAAGCCAAAGCTTTGATAGAAGATTTTGATATGGATTACTTGTTAGCAGACAAAGACTATGACTCAGGCAATATTATCCAATTTGTTGAAGACAATGGTGGTGTTGCCGTTATTCCTCTAAAAAAACAGAACTAATACAAGAGACTTCGATGTTCTATATTATAAGCAGTTCTTGAGCTTTGTGAGATAAAGTTGTTCGCCTGAAAGGTGAAGGTTTTAACCTTATGGTGGAAAATAAAAAATATTATTTAGAAAAAAATACTAAAATAAAGATAGCTATGCCTAATAATATTATAGTAATAGAGCTGAACATAGTACTCACTATCATTATTTCTTTTGGTAAACTGTCGATATCAATTGGGTTTTGTCTAGATAAATTCTCCCAAAATTCAATTTTTGCATCACCACCTTGTTGTACTGCTATACGTTTAAGTATTTCTAGATGGTTAGTTTGATGAGTTTGTTCAGCAATTTTTTTTGCAAGTAGATAAGCTCGAACTAAAGTGCTGAGTCCTTTTAGCCTTTCTTTCTTAGCAAGGTAAGCTTTACCTTCCTGAATTAAAGATTTGCACATTTTATTGGCATCTTCTACACTCTGGTATATATCTTCTAACTCAAATTCATCAAAAAAAGTAGCATAACTACTTTCTCTAGCCTCTTTGTTCCGTTTAATTTTATTTAGATAAGTTGTAATCTTAGTCAATTGTTCTGAGTCGTCTATATTTTCTGCAATTACCTGAGCTTGCTTTGAGTATTTGAGTGCTTCCTCATCTTGGTTCAGAGCTAAATATAGCCTTGCAATATCTATCAAAAGAAGAACTTCACTACGCTTGTTTGCTGTTTTTTGCACCGAAATTAAAGCTTGTTTTAGATAATTCAATGCTATATCGTCATGACCTATATTAGAATAAATATTTCCTAATGAGCCTAAAACTCTGCTAGAGCTAGCATGTTCCTCTTCTTTTTGGAAAATTTCTAAGGCTTGTATAAAATATTTAAATGCATCCTCATATTTGGTTTGGTTGCAATAGAAATTTGCTATATTTTCAAGTGAGTTACCTTCTTGTACATATAAATGATATCTTTTTGCAACAGAGTTGGATTGCTGTAAATAGTCTAACGCTAAATCAAAATTTTTTTTAGCATAATAAATATCACTAATTGTTTTTAGGGTAATACTTACTTTTAGGGCATCCTCCTTTTCCTGGACAATATACAATGATTGCATAGCGTGTTTTAATGCTTTTTCGTATTCGCTTTTAGCAGTATATACGTTAGCAACCTGCGTCAATGTTAATATTATCTCTTCGTAGTGATATATTTTGCACTCATTATAAAGAGAATAGGCTTTCTCATAACAAATTAAGGCTTTTTCTAAATGACCTAAATTAAAATGGACTAAGCCTTCATAGTACAAAACTTTTGGTTTAATAAAAGAACTTGGTGATATTTGAATAATGGGAAGCCATTCTTGTAGAATTTGTTCATACATTCCAGCTTGTATGCGCTCAGGTAAAATATGCTTTACTATGAAATTTTCAATATCTCTCTGCATTTCAGAAAAAACAAGTGCTCTATATACAACTAAAATTTGTGAATAAGTTGAATAGTCTCTATTCTCAAAATACCAAAGCTGATGGCGAGCAGCTGCATAAATCACATCAAAATTTAACTTCTTTCGATTATTTAACCATTCTGCAATGAAAGGATTAATTTGATATAGCTTTTCTTGTTCATCGTTAACTTCGACTTGTACAAGAGATAAAGAAATCAATTTATCAAGTAATTGCATCGTGTGTTGCAAATCTTTTGATATACAGATAATACCAGCACTGATGACTGCTGTTTCGTATACAGTTAAACGCTCTAACAATCTCCATTCATCTAAACTCAAAGAATTAATAACTTGTTCAATAGCAGAAGGGCTACCAAAAGCTGTAGTTTGATTCATAACATAAAAATCCTCTTACCTAGAAATGTTTACCCTAATACCTCTTTTAATCTTTATCTTTAATATAACACCTTACGAGGGAAATGCTATATTTTGAATTTAAAAGATAAAAATTAATAATCAAATAGTACTTTTAACTTATTGATACCTTGAGTATTTTTACGTCTTTTGGTCTCAATTTAGAACTCTCTTTAGGCGAATTCGATTTAAAGAGTTGCTAGTCCTACCAAAGTGGTGTTATTAGTTAAATATTAAGATGGTAAAAGATGAACAAAATACCAGATTATCAAACTTTTGAGATAAGAAAAGAGCCTAGCGAACAAGCTTGGAGGTACATTGACGTAAAATGGTATTGAGTCGTTCTATGCAACTGGTTTTGTATGTATTTTTGACTGGCATATCGTTGTAACCAATTTTCTGATATTCCCTCCATCCTATTATATACCTGCTAATGGGAATGTCTCTAACAGAAGTTTGTCCACCAAATTTTTCTGCTATTATTTCTACATTTATTTGGTCTTTTACAAACGGTCTTCTGCAACCTTAGCATATTAGTTTTGGCTTTTTTTTATGAATCGTCTTTTACACAATTCGGTGAGCCGCATTTTGGATAAATGGCTATTTTCCACTTCTAATACTTTTTTATTTTAATAATATCAAAACTTTACTACTTCTGCAGAACTACCATCTAGCCCTGTCGGATTAGCTAAACTCCAAATAAACTTTCTCCTACATTATGCGAATTAAATGATTTCAATTAAAAAATGGAATTTGCTATATCAATATAAACATAAACAAAATTTATTTGATAAAATCACTCGGAAATATTATTGTACGCCCCAATATCCTAGTTAAATAATCAACTTTTAGAGGTAGCTTAGATGGAATTAGAAATTAATGGTCGTACAATTGAAACTGATGACCAAGGTTACTTAGCTAATTTATCAGATTGGTCAGAAGACTTAGCGACAGAACTGGCAAAACGTGATGACTTAGAATTAAGCGAGTCACATTGGGAAGTAATTAATTTAATTAGAAAATTCTACGAAGATAATGGCACCGCTCCTGCTATGCGTGCACTGACTAAATTAGCTAAAGCAGAATTAGGTAAAGATAAAGGTGATAGCAAATACTTATATACCTTATTCCCTTATGGCCCCGGTAAACAAGCAGCACGTTATGCAGGCTTACCCAAACCAACAGGCTGTGTATAAACACGTTCGATTGCCGATCATGCTTTGTATTGGCAATCGAAATCAATCACTTATTTAAAAACCACAAAACGATCATATTCGTCATTTGCCGCAATCGCATGAGTTTGTACAACGTTATAACGATTTTCAGGGTTATTAAATTGTGTGACGTAAAACTCTTGGTTTAAAGTTGGCTTTTCTCGAATATCCACTTTCCATAATAAATGCGCTAAGCCTAATACTGCACCCATCCCCAAAAATGAAATATTCTTTTCATCTGTGGCAGAATACATACGTCTAAAGCCCACACCTTCATATGAATTGTAAACACGAATAATCAGCTCTTTTTCCACATCAATTTTTTCAATACGGAATAAACCCCAACCCAGTGCATTAATCACCGCAACCATGCCATGAAACCAATCCTCGCGCGAGTCACACATAGGCTCAATAACCGCGTGCCATTCAGGACTGCTCATAATGCCACCAAAGGTATTAAACGCACAAATATGTCCAGATTGAATAAACATCTCTTTGCTATCTTCTTCTGGTAAACCTGCATGACGCATAGCATGATAGGTTTCATATGAAATGCGGTTATAATAATCCGCAAAATGGTTGGTCAACACCACACCAAACGCATCAATTAAACCTGTTTCACCTTCTCCCATTTTTCCATATAAAGGCAAACTTTGGACGGCTGTTAGAATCTCAGCTTCATCAACACGGGTATTAAAATGCTGACAACCTTCAAACTCAAATCGGGCAGGTAAATCAGTCTGGAACGGTGCATCTAAAGTCAGATAATTGTCTGTTTGTAATGGTTGCCCTGTGGTTACATATTTATCTTGTTCTGCCCCCAACATTTGACATTCTGCTTCTTCAACTTGCTGGTTAATCAGAGCCTGAATATAACCGCTATTGAAAAAACAACTTTTATCGGGCTTTCCATGTGAATAAGTGGTCTCACCATAATGAGAATGCGGGGTATACCATGTATTTGCATCATGTGGCTGTAAAATCCCAAATCCACATAAAGCAAACTCTTGAATCAAATCCGTTTGCGAATAACCATGTTTTTGTAAATGCTGAATCAGTGGAGTCGCTGCATCAACCAATAAACGCTCAGGATTATGATTAGGCATCCCTTTGGTCATCCGTACTACCATCTGCAGATGTGCATTATAGTGATTACAGTGAAAAACACGGTTTAAACCGCCAATCAGAGTTTGTCCGCCTTGATGTACAATATTCGGTTGATAATCAGTCATTATTATCTCCTTTGAATCAGACAGCTAGGCCAGTTTGGGTTTGCCAGAGAATAAACTTCTTAATTTACCGAAGAAACCAATATGTCGATCATTAGACTTGGGGATATGAGAGGCAATTTCCTCTTCCATTTGAGAAGGAGTCATCACCATAGCGTGAATTTCAGCAGACATTTCGGTATTAAAATGTTCACCAAAGATGCGATCTAAAGTTTTTAATTGAGCGTCATTCAACTCAACAAATTCACTTTTAAAGTTAACATAACTGTTTGAGTTTAAAGCAAACAAAATGCCGAGTTTACTTGCTATCAAATGGTGCTCAACTTCATCATGCTGTTCAGCCTTGCGCTTTTCATTGAGCTTGATAAACAAGTCCGTCGTGTTAATCACATGTAAAATTTCCTCTCCCATTATGTTGCCTCCTCCTGCGAAAGTAATTGATTTAGGAAGTCATTGGTTTTATTTAAGTAGTGTTCAACTTCCTGTGGTGATGTCGTTTTATAAAATGTCAGCTTAAAATAAGGAAAACCGTAGCTTGGAAAATCAATGAAAAATAGGGAATGCTTAATATGTAATACGGGAAAATCGATAGGGTTGGCGTTGTTACCCAATGAACCGACAAATTGTTTTAACAAAAAGTGCTGTTGTTCAGTAAGCTGATTTAACTGAAACTGATAGGTTTGATAACGAATACAGCTTTTAACATATTGATAGTGAAGCATGTTTTTTATTTACATATCCCTGTTCCATTTTGATTTCATGACTACATTAGCACTTTTTAATATTGAATCAACTAGTTGTATGCTATGATATACAGTTAAATAACGCTAAGCAAGTCACTAACAAGGTATCAACTTACATGAGTGCAACCAGTTTACTCATTGTCGCGCATGGTAGCCGCCGTCCTCAGTCCAATACAGAAGTTAAACAACTAACTCAAATAATTAGAGAAAAGGCTTGCAGCAAATACCTTTCCATTTCTCATGCTTTTTTAGAATTAGCTGACCCCAGCATTAGTGATGCGATCGATCAATGTGTCGAACAAGGGGCAAAAGAAGTGTTATTACTGCCTTATTTCCTTTCCGCTGGGCGACATGTGCAGCAAGATATTCCTGAAGAAGTTGCAAAAAAACAAGCGCAATATCCACAACTTAAGATTCAAATTGCGACCTATTTAGGGGCATCTGATGCGATTGCAGATATTATGTTATCTCTGGTTGAAAAAACATAGTGGCTAGGTTAGCTGGACTTTCCTTAACTTATATTTGTAGATATATTACCTAAATTCATCATGTTGATTTGTTGAAATAGCGCATTTTATCTGACAATAACGTTTTGTTTTCAACACCTCTATTATTGTATATAGAACCTATTTGAAACCTATAGTACTAGCAAGATAAATATGAGAATAAGATGGGATATAGTTGCAGTTTAAGTGATAAAGAATGGTTGCAACTGGGCAGACTTACTGAAAGATTTAACTCCATAAAAAAGTAATATTTTTGTTAGGTTAATACATTGAGTGCAAATTGTGGCTCACACTCAAATTCTTACCTCCTAAAATACATTTTTTACAAACAAACATGAGACAGACCTCCTAACGTTTACGCCAATTAGCGACTTCTTTTTTTAGCTCCTGTTTAGCCTTATGACGTTGGCCTGTTTTGGACTTTTCATGCACGCCCCCTTTGCGTAAAAGTGGGGAACGTGCAACAAAGTTTCGGGTACGGGTTGGCATAGTTAACTCCTAAGTAAAACGAAAAAACATATTAAACTCCTCTAACTATTCAATTTAGAGATGTAATTTAAAAAAGCGTGGTTTTGCCACTTTGCGTAAATTTTTCTTTACATAGCGCAAACCATTTAAAAAGCTCGGCATTTCATCGGTTTCTTGAAAACAAAACTTACGCGGGATGGTGGTATACAATGAACGTGGCGGCTCACAATGTTTTAACGCACAACCTGTTTCGTAGGTGTGATAGTAAATATTGTGAATCCCTAACTCATTGCGAATAAACTCAATGGCAGCAGTCAGCATCGCTTCTTCCCACACATTGATGTATGGTTTAAGCACCGTATTGAAATAAGTAATCACTTCTGCGGGTTCTGCATCTAAACCACATTCATAATACTTATCTTCTTCATCTTTATGCAGTTTCATGCGTTGGAAAGTGCTGATGACTTCTTTTATCCAATCACTTTGAATCTCTTCAATTAGTGCCTCATCCGAGTCAAAGTCTAAATCAATCCGCGCCCATGCTAATGTCTCACGAAATCGCTCTTCTTCCTTCTTATCTTGCATCGTAGGATGAGCATAGCAATTAAAATAGGCTTCGTAAGAGGGTTTGACTAAACGTTGATAAGCTTGTTCATGTTGATTGGAAAAATTGAGTTGTAAAACAAGATTGTAGCCAGTACGGGAGGTTTGATAATAGGTATCGTATCGGCGGTTGCCCCAAGAGGTGATACCAAGTAAAAAATGTAGCTCTTGACCCCAAACCATGGCTAAATGTTGTGGTGATAATGTGCCTTGTCCAGCCAGTGCTAATGCAGGTCTAAGACTAGGTTTTTGTAGCAATTTAGCAAATGCTGTTTGCCGTAGCGTACTGATTTTTTGCGGTTGATTATCAAGATAATACGATAACAACATCAACGCATAGCGATCTTTAAAATAGTGAAATAAAGTACGCTCTTTTGGTAGACACTCAATAATCTCGTTTAAAAGCATTTTATCCATGACTTAATCTCCAGATGCACGTATTGCAGGTAGATGAGTAAATGTGTTGCTCGAGTTCGTTTAGTATTTGTATGACATAAATAGTTGAGAGAAATCAAAGTCTTCTCCTTTTTTAAATGAAAAATAACCAATGAACAATTAGCAGTAGTTCATCGCGTGAATGAATTGAATAGTCATAAATGTACTCCTATTCGCGTTTGTCAGTCAGAGTCCAGAGTTTCAACTTTAGTAAAGCTAAAACCCTAAACTCCTATATTAAGTGTAAGTCAAAATTGGCCATTTATAAAAAGTTAGCCTTTGACACAGACAACTTGTTTCAAAGTATGTACCACATCGACAAGATCATCTTGGTTTGCCATCACAGTATCAATGTCTTTGTAAGCCCCCGGAATTTCATCCAAAACGCCTTTGTCTTTTCGGCATTCCACACCATGGGTTTGTTGTTCCATATCTTCGATACTAAAGGCTTTTTTCGCTTTGGTACGGCTCATTTTACGCCCAGCACCATGAGAGCATGAACAAAACGCATCAGGGTTACCTTTGCCACGCACGATGTAAGATTTTGCACCCATGCTACCGGGAATAATCCCCAGTTCACCTTCTCGTGCACTGATTGCACCTTTTCGAGTCAAAAATACTTGTGCACCATAATGTTCTTCAATCGATACGTAATTGTGGTGACAATTAATTGCCTCTTTAGTAATACTGAATTCTGGTAGCACTTTTTTCAATGCATCCAAAATTAACCGCATCATTTCCTTACGATTCCACATTGCATAATCTTGTGCCCAATGCACCGCTTGCACATAGTCATCAAAATATTGCGTGCCTTCAGAAAAATAAGCTAAGTCCTTATGTGGCAATTGTGAAATATGGCTTTCCATATCTTTTTTAGCTAAACCAATGAAGTATTTACCAATATTATTGCCAATGCCACGGCTGCCAGAATGCAACATAATCCACACATCTTGGTTTTCATCTAAACACAGTTCAATAAAATGGTTACCACCACCCAATGTGCCTAGTTGTTGTGTCCATGTTTGGAATGGCTTTTTTAACATCTTAGCTATTGCTGGATGTTTCACCATAATTTGTTCGATACCACCATCTAAAGTCTTGATAGTCGAGCTATGTGCTTTAGGACGACCACGGTGCATATTGAATCCAACAGGTACAGCATCTTCAATGGCTTCACGTACTTTTTTCAAGTTTTCAGGCAATTGATTCGCGTCCAAAGAAAGACGTAAAGCATTCATTCCGCAGCCAATATCCACGCCCACTGCTGCTGGAATAATCGCTTGTTTAGTTGGAATTACTGACCCGACTGTTGCCCCAATTCCCATATGCACATCAGGCATTGCTGCGACATGATGGTGAATAAACGGCAGCTTGGATATCTGGATAAGCTGATCTAATGCGGGTGATTCAATGTCGTCTGTATATATTTTGATTGGAACAGACCCTTTTTCCAATGTCATCTTAATAGGCATATCTCTTTCCTGCTTTTAATGGCTTGCTTATAAATTGACAAACAAGCTCTTTTTCAATATCTCGTTACTTAATCAATAATTTCAATATAAAGGCAATATTTAGACACTAAAATACCCTATCAGTTTAAAACTCAAAATAATATAGAGTTAAACCAATATTGGTCTTAGCTTTAGTTTTGGAAGGCAAAAAAAAGCCCCAGCTAACAGTTGTCAGCCGAGGCGTTTTTTAGATTGATACGTGAGCTTTACACTACACTTTACCTTGGAAGACAACTTGTTATATGCCTTCCTCGTTACGTGTTAGAAGGCTTATGCTAATTTTTCTGTTCCCGATTGGACATTGTAAAAACTCCCGTATAAAATGAAAATAGTGTGCAAAGACTAGATTAAATAATTGCATTTGTCAAACTATTTTTTAATTAAAAAATTAAATATTTAAAAAACTGAAGCCTCTACATGACTCCAGTTCCTGATAAAAAAACTTACATCTTATGCAAATTGACGCTGTTCACCTTCACCAACAACGTTTTCAACACAACGCCCGCATAAGGTTGGATGCTCTTCATTCACGCCCACATCATCACGATAATGCCAACAACGTTCACATTTCTGATGTTCAGTCGCCGCAACTTTAACCCAGAAGCCGTCATAATTCACTGCATCTTCTGTACGATCAGGCGCATGATGGTATCGCGCATATGACGTAATCAAAATAAACCGCAACTCATCGCCTAATTTATCTAACAAACCACAAGATTGTTCATCACAATACACATCGACTTCTGCTTCTAATGATGCACCAATCTTATTGTCATTACGCAATTTCTCGATTTCCTTTGCCACCGCTTCACGGATTTGGAATGCACGTTGCCATGTTTCGGTACAAATTGGGCTATCATCATCCAACGCGAACAAGCCTTGATACCAGGTTTCAAGCAATACTGACTCGCTGCGTTCTCCCGGCATATACTTCCAAATTTCATCAGCAGTGAAACTTAAAATCGGACTCATCCAGCGGCTTAAGGCTTCGATGATGTGATACAACGCAGTTTGAGCTGAACGACGCGCCACGCTATCAGTTTGACATGTGTATTGACGGTCTTTGATGATGTCTAAATAAATCCGCCCCATATCTTCCGCGCAGAAATGATGGATTTTTTGATAAATCAAATGGAAATTATACGTCTCATAGGCTTTGATAATATCGTGTTGCACATGAAACGCACGATCTACTGCCCAACGGTCTAACGCTAACATATCAGATGGCTCAACCATATGTTTTTCTGGATCAAAATCATGCAAGTTTGCCAACAAGAAACGTGAAGTATTACGCAAACGGCGATATGCATCAGCAATCCGTTTTAAAATCTCATCTGATACATTGATTTCTGCACTATAATCAGTCGCGGCAACCCATAAACGCAAAATATCGGTACCAAGTTTTTTAATCACATCTTGTGGCGTGATGACGTTGCCTAAAGATTTTGACATCTTGCGACCTTGTGCATCAACCACAAAACCATGGGTTAAAACAGCTTCATACGGTGGCTTGTCTTGGTGCATCGCAACCGATGTGAGTAACGAAGACTGGAACCAACCACGATGCTGGTCAGAGCCTTCTAAATATAAATCAGCAGGTGCAGCCAATTGGTCGTGACTTTCTAACACACTCATATGGGTTACACCAGAATCAAACCAAACGTCTAAGGTATCTGTGACTTTTTCGTAATTTTCCGCATCATCACCAAGTAATTCCGCAGGGTCTAATTCAAACCACGCATCAATACCTTTTTCTTCCACTTTCTGCGCAACTTTCTCAATTAAATTATGCGAATCTGGATGTAATTCTTGAGTTTCTTTATGCACAAATAAGGCAATCGGTACACCCCATAAACGCTGGCGTGAAATACACCAATCAGGACGATTCTGCATCATACTGGCAATCCGTTGCTCACCCCACTCAGGCATCCAGTCTACGGTTTCAATCGCTTTCATCGCATGGTCACGTAAATCCTGTTTATCCATGCTGACAAACCATTGCGGCGTTGCACGGAAAATCACAGGAATCTTATGTCGCCAACAATGCGGATAACTATGGCGGATACGTTCTTCATGCACTAATTTGCCGCGTTCACGCAACACATCAATCACATCGCGGTCAGCGTTAAATACGTGCTTGCCTGCGAAAAATTCCGTATCAGAGATAAACTTACCACTGCCATCAACAGGATTCACTACTTCTAAATTGTACTTTTGACCAACAACGTAATCTTCTTGACCATGCCCCGGTGCAGTATGGACACAACCTGTACCTGCATCAGTCGTCACATGATCGCCTAAAATCACAGGCACTTCACGTTTATGGAAAGGATGCTGTAATTGCAAATGCTCTAAATCTTGACCTTGGCAATATGCCACCACCCGATAATCTTCAATGTTATAACGCGCCATCACGTCTTTTAACAAGGCTTCCGCAACCACAAAACGTTCCATGCCACGCTGACCGTTTTCAAATTGCACCACGGAATATTCCAAATCAGGGTGTACGCTCACTGCTTGGTTAGCAGGCAACGTCCATGGTGTGGTTGTCCAAATGATGACCGAAATCGCGCCTTGTCCGTCATGCTCAGGCACATGGTGACAACGTTTTAAAAAGTCTTCTTCATTGGCCACAGGAAAACGCACGTCAATCGCCAAAGAATCCTTATCTTCATATTCAACTTCCGCTTCAGCTAAGGCAGAGCCACAATCAGTACACCAATAAACAGGTTTTGAACCTTTTTCAATATGACCTGCATCGAGAATCCGACCCAAGGAACGAATGATGTCAGCTTCAGTATTGAAATTCATGGTTAAATAAGGATTATCCCAATCACCCAGCACGCCCAAACGTTTGAAATCAGTTTTTTGACGCTCAATTTGTTTTTTTGCATACTCGCGGCAGGCATTACGGAATTTTGATGGCTCAACTTTGCCAACTTTACCTATTTTTTTCTCAACTTGTAGCTCAATCGGCAGACCATGACAGTCCCACCCCGGAACGTATGGCGCGTCTAAGCCTTCGAGATTTTTAGATTTAATAATAATATCTTTTAAAATTTTGTTAACCGCGTGTCCGATATGAATGTCACCATTGGCATATGGAGGGCCATCATGCAGCACAAATAAGTCACGCCCAGCGGCTTGCTCCCGAATTTTTTCATAAATATTTAATTCATACCAACGCTTGAGCATTTCAGGTTCACGCTGTGGAAGATTGCCACGCATTGGGAATTTAGTTTGCGGTAGATTGAGGGTATCTTTATATGTACTCACTGGATTCTCTTTGTTTGTTAATGACTGATAGCAGTATTTTAGTATAGATTGGGAAAAGGTATAAGTTTATAACAGGATCGTTGCCGAATAGAAATACTTAATATACATTTTTGCAAATATATTGAGTCGTTTTGAGGATGTTTAAAATAATCAAGTAGCTTATTATATAGTAGATTCTGCGCATTAGTACTGTATTCCATCTCAAATTATAACTATCATAAAAGAAGAAATTTTTATACTAGGGCAAGATACTTAAAACTTTTAAATTCAACTAATAAAATACTTATAACTCAAGCATCCTAATAGACTTATATAATTAAACAGCAAGACAGAACAACATGGAAATGTGATAAATGATCTCTTTGAAGCAACTCAATTATGCTTTGGCGGTTGAACAAACTTTACACTTTAAAAAAGCGGCAGACTTATGTGCGGTATCGCAATCTGCTTTAAGTGCGGCCATTGCTGAATTAGAAATACAGTTAGATGTACAAATCTTTGAGCGCGATAATAAAAAAGTCATGGTTACACCACTAGGTGCGCAAGTGTTACAAAAGGCGCGAGCAATCAAATTAGAATTAGATGAGTTGTATGTGTTGGCGCGCAATCAGAAAACCCCGTTAAATTACCCTATGTCCATCGGCGTGATTCCAACCATTGGCCCTTATTTATTGCCAAAAGTCTTACCTGCAGTGCGAGAACAATATCCTGATTTTCAAATGACCATTGTCGAAGAACAATCTCATATTTTGGTAGAAAAAGTGCGCACAGGTGAACTGGATACTGCGATTTTAGCTTTGCCGTATGCAGTGGAAGGATTACACGCTTTTGAATTTTGGGAGGAAGATTTTTACGTGGTGACCCATTGCCAACATGCACTAGCTGAAAAAACACAAATCTGTGGTGATGAGTTGCGACATCATAACTTATTGCTACTGAAAGATGGACATTGTCTAAGAGATCATGCATTGGCGGCGTGTAAAATTCAGGCGACAGAAAGCAATCATTCTTTAGCAGGCACAAGTTTATATACCTTAATTCAAATGGTAGCAGGAAAAATGGGGACAACGTTAGTCCCTCAGATGGCGATTCCTGATTTATTGCCTGAAAATTCCGAGTTGAATGTGATTCCTTTGGATGAAGCCAGCCCACACCGTAAAATTGCGTTTATTACCCGTTTAAATTACATCGGCGTGAATAATATTGAACTATTAAAAAATCTGTTTCGTCGACAACTGGAAGGCCTATCTATTAAGGAAACTTAATATTTTATCAATACTTGCCATCATTGAATAATCTATATAGTATCAATTGGTTTTATGATAAGACTCAAATATTATGATCGAATTGATTCTAGCGGCGGGTAAAGCAGGTGTAGAGCTGGCTTTATTCGTCTTATTGCCTGTGATGATTGTGATGTTGGTCATCATGCGTTTGCTCGAAGCACGTAACATATTATCCTTGCTGGTACATTATTTAAGCCCCGTATTGCGACCGCTTGGCATACCAGGATTAGGCATTTTTGCATTATTACAAATCATGTTAGTTAGTTTCGCTGCACCCGTGGCAACACTCAGCATGATGAATAAAAACGGCACATCGCAACGTCATATTGCGGCAACATTAGCACTGGTTTTATCAGCAGCACAAGCGAATGTGGTATTTCCAATGAGTGCAATGGGCTTGGATGCAGGGTTTACTTTTATCGTCGCGTTGTTGGCTGCGTTATTTGCTGCAGCGGTGACTTATCATATTTTTGCCCGTCATTTACCTGAAGAAGTTGAGCCACAAACGGTTGAAACTGACGAACCACCCCACAATGAAATCAAAGACGTATCCTCAACCCTGACAGTAATTAATAGTGCAGGTCGAGAAGCTTTTGAGTTGGCGATTAACGCGATTCCAATGTTAGTACTAGCGTTATTATTAGTGAATATTTTGCAAGAAGTGGGGGCAATGGAGTTATTGGGTTTGTTGCTATCTCCTTTGTTATGGCTTTTGGGTTACCCAGATATTGCGGTGTTGCCAATTGTAAGTAAATACATTGCAGGCGGTACGGCGATGATGGGTGTCAGTGCGGAATATTTGCAACAAGATTTATTAACGACGGACACTTTCAATCGTATGGCGGGCTTTTTAATTCAGCCATTTGATATTGTGGGAATTGCATTATTGGCGACGGCTGGCACACGTGTGGCGGCGGTTATGCGTCCTGCAATTTATGGGGCTTTGGTTGGGATTATGGCGCGGGTGCTTATACATGGGTTGTGGTATTAGCGTAGTTTATAAAAGATGGATCGGTTTGTAAGCCACGGTAAACCGATCCAAGATACAGAAAGTTAACGACCAGCAATACCTTGCGTGCCAGTCCATACTTTCATAATTAAATAAGGCGGTTGCCCCATATCTTCACCATTATTAAAAAATGCCGCGCGATTCAATTGATTCACGGCGATATATAACCAGCCATCACCACCAAAGCTTAAAGCATCTGACCAAATTAAACGTTCATCTTGCACTAATTGGGTTAAATTGCCGTTGCTGTCTAATTTTGCAATCGCATTATTGTTTAAATCAGTGAAAAAATGATTGCCTTCTGCATCGGTTGACGCGCCATCAGAAACAGGTTTTTCACCTACTTTAGTAATTGCTTGATTGATTATCTTATCTGTTGCATTATCACGAAATAATTGAGCAGGCACGCTGTACCATGTTTTGCCTGTCATCGCGCCATAAAAGATAGTTTCGCCATCAGCTGAAATGGTAATTGGATTGATTGCGACTCGAGCTGGTTGTAATTTACCTTTCTTAGGACGTTTTAACACTTTTCCTTCAACCACCATATCTGCATCTTCTGCCTGCAATGACTCATGGCCTGTAAAACGACGCGCGGTTTTATCAGCAATATTGATTGCAATGATAGCAGGGTCTTGACTACCGCCGACATCAGCTAAGTAAACAAATTCATTTTTATCATCGATGGCTAAATCTTGAATAAACGTACCTTTCGCGCCAATATGCTCAGGAAAGTCATAACGAAATACCAGTTGCTCTGTTTCTAAATCAAAAGCCAATAATTTAGGGGTTTGTGTTATTTCACCGTTACCGTTATCAACCACCCATAAACGATTTTTACGGTCAATTGTAATGCCTAACAAACTGTTAAACACATTCTCATCCGTACCAAATGGGCGATGCCATTGCGCATCTTTAGGAAATGGGCGATATGTGTTTGCACCTGTGATTTCAATTAATTGCACGTCAGCACGACGAAATTGATGCACGGTAGCAAAAATACGCCCTGTTTCTGATACAGCAAGGTTTCCCGGATTAATCGGCAGCTCTGCAGCAACCTCTATATAACCCGATTTTAAATCGACCACTGCCCATGCAGGAGACATAAAACAAAAGCAGGCCAGCAAAGTTAGCAAACGTTTCATCGTCAGTTCCTCACTTTTTGGTTTGTTTAGGATCAATATCTAAAGCACGTAATTTGCGATATAAATGGGTTCTTTCTAATCCAACCCGTGAAGCCACTTTACTCACATTGCCACCAAATTCTTGTAATTGGTGCTCCAAGTAATCCCGTTCAAACTGTTCCCGTGCCTCACGCAATGGTAAATCATAAATCGATACACCGCTCACATTCACAGGACGATGTTGAGTATTTAAGACAGGTTCAATTTCTTCGACTTCAATATTGTGCTCTTCACCTAAAATAAGTAGGCGTTGAATCAGATTTTTCAATTCGCGGATATTGCCCGGCCATGCGTAATTACGTAAACGGTTTTGTGCCGCTACGCTAAATCGACGATAAGGCAAGCCTTCTTGAGTGGCGAATAAGTTGACATAAAAATCTAATAATTCAGGGACATCTTCACAATGTTCGCGCAAAGGTTGTAAATGCAATGACACCACATTTAGGTGATAATATAAGTCTTCGCGTAAACGACCTGAACTAATCATTTGTTCAACATCATAAGCAGTGGCTGCAATCACGCGCACATTAAACGGTATCGGCTCTGAGCCACCATTACGCAAAAATGACTGATTTTCCAAGCTACTGAGCAATCGCGCTTGCACGTCTTCACTCATATCTGCAATGTCTTTAATAAACAGCGTGCCGCCATCAGCTTGCTCTAAACGCGAAATGGTGTTTGTGCCTTGGCTACCGAATAATTCCAATGCCTGATTTTCTGGGCTAATCCCTGCCATTCTAACGTTGACAAAAGGCCCATGACTGCGTTGGCTGGTGTGGTGAATATAACGTGCGAATAACGTACGACCTGTGCCCGATTCACCTGTGATTAAAACCGAAGTAGCGTGTTGATTGACTTTTTTGACTTGGTCACGAAGCTGTTTCATGGTGTCGCTATGGCCAATCGGTTCGGTCACCATTTGCACATGTTTGCGTAAACCATAGTTTTCTTTTTGCAACGTTGCCATTTCTAGGGCGCGTTCAACCGTAATCAGCAATTTGGAAATCGATAACGGCTTTTCGATAAAGTCATATGCACCAAGGCGAGTCGCTTCGACTGCAGTTTCAACCGTGCCATGACCTGAAATCATAATCACGGGGCTGCCTGTAAAATTGGTTTCCTGCCATTCTTTAAGCAAGCTAATTCCGTCAATATCAGGCATCCAAATATCAAGCAAAATTAAATCAGGCATGACATCGCGCCGTAAATCACGCGCCATTTTACCGTTTTCAGCAACAGTGATTTCATAGCCTTCATCTTCAAGGATTTCTTTTAATAAGCCGCGAATATCTGGCTCATCATCTACAACTAAAATATGTGGTTTACTGGTAGTCATTTTTATTTTCGGTCTAAGAGTGCTGATTTTCGATTAATGTACCATATTATTTTGAGTTCAATACCCATCGCGCTGCAATTTAAAATGCATTTTTTCAAGCCGACGACTAAACACATTTGGTACTATTAGAAATAGAGTTATGCCAAAATTGAAGAAGCGGGGATTGGCAAACGAATTGTCACGCAAACCCCACCTTTATTTTCAATCCAGACCATACCGTGGTGTTCTTCAATAATTTTTTTCACAATCGCTAAGCCTAAGCCTGTGCCTTTGGTTTTAGTGGTGACATAAGGTTCAAAAATACGATCTAGTAATTCGGTGGGAATGCCTGTACCTTGATCTTGAATCACCAGCTCAACGCACTCGCTTGCATCTTCAGCCATATATTCAGAACTAATGCTAATTGGGCTGTCTTCTGGGCTGGCTTCTTGAGCATTTTTGATAATGTTATGTAACACTTGGCGCAACCGCCCGCGATCGGCTTCAATCTGTGGTAATGGTTCAGTTAAATCCCAATTAACTTGCGTATTCGGATATAAGTCTAATATTTCTTTTACCAATTCATTAATATCTAAGCGTTGCAACTGCATAGCTGGAGTGCGGGCATAACTTGAGAATTCGTTCACCATATCTTTCATGGCATCGACCTGATTAA
Organism: Candidatus Albibeggiatoa sp. nov. NOAA; assembly: GCA_025800385.1. GTDB lineage: Bacteria > Pseudomonadota > Gammaproteobacteria > Beggiatoales > Beggiatoaceae > Albibeggiatoa. The sequence goes on along the minus strand of JAOXRS010000154.1, from coordinate 11,636 downwards.
TAATAGTGTTGGTCATGCGCAATAAGGTATCGGTTTCTGATTCAGGCAGCTTTCTTAAATATTTATGTTGCAAGCGTTCAGCTGATAGTTTAATTGGGGTCAGCGGGTTTTTGATTTCATGTGCTAAACGACGTGCAACCTCACTCCATGCTTCATTACGTTGAGCTTGGATTAAAGTAGTAATATCATCGAATACAATCACGTAACCTGTATTTTGGATACCGCGTGTAATCACTTGCAATTGAGCACCGCGACACATGAGCATTTTGCGCCCATTGCTACCAAAAAAGTTAATTTCTGCACTCCATTCTTGTGAGTTTTTGGCTACATAAGGTTGCATGGCTTCATATAAGACTTGTAAGGTGGAATGTTCTTGCTGCAAATCAGTTAAATGCTGCCCAATAAAATCACTTAAATCAGCTTCTAAAATTTGTTCTGCAGCGAGATTGGCAGTACGCAAACGTTGTTTATGGTCGAGCGAAATTACACCAGATGATAAACGGCCTAAAATAGTTTGTAAGTAATTGCGTTGGCTATCTGCAAGTAATTGACTTTGACGGGCTGCACTTTGGGCTTGAGAGATTTTGCGCGTCATGTCATTAAATGATTCCACTAAAAAGCCGAGTTCATCTAAACGAGTCACGGGTAATTGGGTGCGATAATCGCCTGCAGCGACAGCTTTTGTACCTTCAACTAAGTGACTTAATGGCGCGACAAAACGGCGGGCAGCAAAAAATGCAATCCATACCGTACCAAGAAAACTGAGCACTAAAACCAGAGATAAAACCAATGTAAAGCTAATTTCTAACGGCTGATGTAAGTAAGAATGCTCTTTATAACCTTCATATGATGCTTCGACTTTGGAAGCCAGAATATTCATATTTTCAGGTACAGGATAGAGCACATGTAACAGGCGTAAATAGCCATTAAGCTTAAATTTTTGTATCACACGAATATATAAAAAACCTTGCTCACCAATAGGCTCTAAGCTGGTATAGGTATGAGAGAGCTTTAATTGTAATAAAGTGTTTTCGGTTGGAGGATGCGAAGGTAAAAGCTGTTCTGTTTCTTCCCCACTGAATACAACAATTTGCCCATTAATACCCAACAAGCTCATTTCATAAGCTCCAAGCTTGTCACGTAGTGCATTGATTTTAATCACATATCGGTTTTTTGGAGTTGTCATGAGTTCAGCCGCAACAGTCTGGGTTTGGCGTAAGGCAATTTTAACTCTATCGTCTAAAGCAGCTTGTGTGAGTTCCAGTGCATCATGCATGGCATTTTCAATATTCACATCAAACCAACTATCTAAACGTTGATTGAGAAAGTCGACTGAGAAGTAATAAACAATGGTGACAGGCACACTGGATAGTGCAACCAGTAAACCCAATAAACGGAATGTGAGGCGCGACCCTGCTCGACGTTTTAAAACTGCGGTAAAAAGTTGACGTAAATTCAGAATAATCAGTGTTAATAACGCAATCAAGGCTAAGCTATTAATCACTAACAGCCATGTATACAGATTGGCAAATTGAGCGGAATTACGTAATGCTTCTGATGTGAGGTGCAAAGAGGTTAGTAATGCGCCAAACAGAATAAATCCAACGATAAAATTTAGGCGTTTTTGTAGAAAGGTCGTTACTAGGCTATACATAAATCACTGACAGGCAGCATGGTAAGTGTAACGCACTATAGTATTCGATAATGAATCAGATACAAAGTAATTTTTATAGTTGTTTTCTGGCTATGCGATTTCGACCAGTAAAACAACTAAGGCGGAGCTACTCTTTATCGCCGTAAGGAAGGTGTAGATGACCGTAACGGATGCTAATAACAGCAAGAGATAAAATGAGCATGGCTAGAGATAAAAGCATAATCGTCATGCCATCCATTTCTTTCATGCTGATAGTGATGTAACGCGCGATGGCGACAATCGCAATATAAATCGGATAGCGTAAAGGTAATTTACCTGTTGAGAAATACAAGCTAACCATAGTGAGGATTTCTAGGAAAATGAAGAGCAATAAAATATCTTCAAGTAAAACTCTACCATTGGAAAAAATGGAATACACTTCTTGGCCGATTGCGATTAAGGTGGCGATTGTAATAATAAATAAGCCAAGCCATTCGATATAGTCTAGTATTTTGAGGACGGTACGTTTAAAGATACTATCTGGTGGTGGTTTTAAGGTCATAGTTGAAATATTTAGTATGAAAAAAGTCGCACTCGATTTCGTTACTCAAGACATGCCGTGTCAGGAGTAACTCACGAGCTATTTAAGCAAGTGCTTATATTACGACTTCCACTTAATATTGCAACCCATACTTGGTTTTTGTTCGGAACTCACTTGTTCTCCAGATAAAACCGAATCTAATGCTGTACGTAAATCTTTACCTGTTACAGGAATATCGGTATTAGGTCTGGAATCATCTAATTGGCCACGATAAACACAGCGTAATTCCCCATCAAAAATATAAAAATCAGGTGTACAAGCAGCTTGATAGGCTTTGGCAACTTCTTGTGTTTCATCATATAAATAAGGAAAACTTAAGCCCCAATCATGTGCTGTTTGTTTCATATTCTCAGGAGAATCTTCAGGACGGTTGGTTATATCGTTTGAACTGATTGCGATAAATGATACCCCTTTAGCTTGATAATCTTTTGCTAAATTGGCGAGTTCATCACTTACATGTTTAACATACGGGCAGTGGTTACAGATAAACATAATAACTGTAGCCATATCTGACTTTAAAGCTTGCAAAGCCATATCCTGACCTGTGACTGTATCGGGTAAAGTAAAATCAGGAGCAACTGTACCAAGTGGTAACATCGTAGAAGGGGTTAAAGCCATTTTATCCTCCAATTATTCGTTTTATTTGTAATGTTGTTTTTATGCAGGTAAATCTAACAAAAGTCAAGAGCAGCTGAAAAAATCGATTTTATTCCATCAATTTTTACATATAAGTACTTTCTTTAAAGCTATTTATTTTAAATTAAAAATGCATCTATTATTTACTTTGCCAAAAATCATATTACCAAAACTGAATAGAAATTTTCTATAAAGCCAGAAGCTCTTTTGAAGTTATTGGCTCTAATAGCTTTATTATATTATCAATATAATCCCTAAATTATAATTCTTCTCTTATATTGAAAAATGAATTTTCCAAGCTATTTGTATTTTAATAGAGCTATTGGCTTTAATAGCTAATATGACAGTAATCACTTTAATAGCTATAATAGCATTGTTTATTTTTTTATTTTTAGGAGGTAGGAATGAGTAGTGAAAAGACCGAAGACTTATTTGAAAACTCAGAAGAAGTGAAATCAAACAAAAAAGATTGCAAACATACATTGAAAATTCAGTATTTAGAAGAAAGGGCTGGTAATGAGCCTTTAGTTCAAGTTATTGGGCGTGGTAGCCGTTCAGAAGTTGCATATCGCTTAACTGTTCCACTAAATGATGAACAACTTAAACGTTTACAATCGATGGTTTTAGGTAACTTAGCAGTTGCTGTACCAGTTTTATTGATGCGCGCTTTGGATGAGTTAGAACGTGATAACAAAACATTGAAGTTACAAGTTAAAAGAAAAATGGATTAAGTATGAAAAAACTGACTAAATCTTATGTTGATAAATTACCATTTCCAGAAAAAGGACAAGTTTTTTACCGTGACCCTGAGCTAAAAGGGTTTGCATTACGCGTTACAAAAGGCAGTAAAACTTACATTGTTGAAACCTCTGTACGCGGTAAAACCTGTCGAGTCACCATTGGTAAGCATAGGATATTTAGTCCAGATCAAGCACGTACTCAAGCAAAAAAGTTGTTAGCGGATATGGCGATGGGTATTAATCCAAACCTGCAAAAACAACAAGAACGCGCACAAACAGTGACGTTACAGCAAGTGTTTAATCAGTTTATGCGTGAACGTCAGCTTAAACCTCATACACGCTATGATTATACAAACTGCTTTGAATCTGCATTTAAAACATGGCATCACAAACAAGTCATTGATATTAAAAAGCCAATGGTTGCGAGTCACTACGAAAAGCTATGCGCTGGACGTGGTGATGCTTATGCCAATTTATGTATGCGTTTTCTAAGATCGCTGCTTAATTTCGCAAATGTGGCTTATGAGGATAATGAAGGCAACCGCTTATTCAATGATAACCCTGTCAGTGTGTTAAGTGATAAACGCCAATGGCGCACAGTAGCACGACGAAATAGGCTGATTAAGGTACATGAATTACCTGCGTGGTGGTCGGCTGTACAGGATTTGTCTAATGCAACACATCGTGATTATTTTGTTTTACTGCTGCTCACAGGGCTGCGAAAACGAGAAGCAGCTACGTTAAATTGGAAAAATGTAGACTTAAAAGCAGGCACTTTAACTGTGACGGAAACTAAGAATTCACATCCACATACTTTGCCGTTAAGTGATTATTTACAGAGCTTGCTTGAGAGCCGATTAGAAACATCAAATTCAGAGTGGGTATTTGAAGGGCGAAAAAATAAACCCATTGTAGAGTCTCGACATCAGATTCAATTAGTCCAATCTGCATCAGGTGTGGAATTTTCTTGCCATGATTTACGACGGACTTTTGCAACTATTGCTGAAAACTTAGATATTTCTCAATTTACGATCAAGAGGCTTTTAAATCACTCTGTTTCTCAAGATGTTACAGCAGGTTATATTATTAAGGATATTGAAAGAATGAGAGTAGCTATGCAGGGGATTACAGAAAGTATTCTTGAAAAAACTCAAGTTTATGTAGAAGTTAAGTAAGTGACTTATCTTTCTGTTTTCAAATTAATTTAAATTCTACTTCACCTCTCTACATATGGTCTACAAAATAATGTAGGCCTTTTCTATTATGCTGAATTTAAAATTGAATTTGAAAATTAACTTCTAATGTATTGTTAGTTGTCAATCTACAGTAAAAACCTCGAAAGCTAAGACTGCTGCGGCATTTGAAAATTGTATTTTTTATAGTTTGATTATCATATTAAAGTTGGTGTTAGGAAAGTGTTGATTTCCTGACGTTTGCTATTTTTATGCTAATCTCTACATTTTGACTACACAAGTATTTACAGCATTCATTAATTTATTTTCTGGTTTGCAGTTTTACAATATTTGAGAAAAAACATATTAATGGTAGAATGATGGTTAAAAACATAGCTTGATTTAGCATTAAGCTATGGCTGCAGATAAATACTTTTCAAATGGCACACTTTATACTGTGTGATGACCAAAGAATATAAACTAAATTCATATGATTTTTCAAGCCTGTTTAACGGCTTTTATCTCGCATCGATGCAATTCTATCTTAGATTAGCGCACAAATTATCATAAAGCGGAACAGCCTAAATGCCAGCTATTCCAAAGATTAGGATTTTTTTCTGGGTCACGAACTCCTTCTTTATATTCCAGTTCTTGGTTAATACTGCCAATAATCAAGGAAACAACCAGTGCATTGATGCTACCAAGATTATTGGTTTTCACTTCAAAGTCGATTTTTTGTTTCATATCCGCTGGAATCCTCAAACCAATTGTTGGTGATTTGTCAGGTATTTTGTCCAAGTACCAATTCTCAACTGGCTTGAGTTTTCCATCAAGGTAGTCTGTTAGCAGTTTAATGGAATAAGCCGCCATGCTTTGCATGTTGCTATCGGCTCGTCTTTTCATTTCCTCCTTTACTTGTTGCGAGGGAAGCCTAATTGTGATTCCTGATAACTTTGCTTTTTCATTACGTGCCATGTCAGCCCTACCTTTCCTCATCAAAAGAAGGTTAGTTAGATGCCAAAGCCTTTAAGATTAATTTGCTAATCCACGCACCTTTTGAGTCAGGTTTTACATTGTCCAATCTACATTGTTTTCTGTAGTCAATATAAGCGTCTTCTATCTTGTCTTTGACATCAGGTAAATGAGGGCGAAAACTCAATGTTCCCGCGTTACTGTTTGTAGCCATATACAACATCCATACTGTCATTTTTATACATCCAGTATATATGAGTATCTGAGCATGTAAACATGTTTACAAGTATACATTTTTTCTTGGCGAATACAATAAATACAATAAAAAACTGTAATTAAAAGTGTAGTAAAACCCTATTTTGTTTTATCGAAAAGTAAAATTATATTGTATATATCAAGATGTTGGAGGTGATTTTTTTATCAGATAAACAGTGGAGGTGCTTGATTAGTAGTATTGCTAAACAACCAATATGCGAGATAACTAACTCATTAACTTACTGAAAACAATGAGATATTATTTAGAATAATTCAAAGCAATCTTACATCATAAAATAAATACAACCAAAAAGCGAATATTTTTTCCATAAGAAAGTAGTCTTTATTAAAATAAGTTATAGTTATCAGTTACTTTTTTGTATCGCGAAAAAACATTAAATCTGACCTATCTATTTATGTTCTCGGTCAAGCCTTAGATATTAAAAAAGGCGTGCTCAGGTCTGAGTGAAACACGCCCGATGCTACATCGCAGGGTTTGAGATGAGCAAAACAAATCACATACAAGCATTGTGAATATGTGACTCAATAGATAAGACAGCCAATTTTCAGGTTTGTTTTTCAGTCTATTTGTAAAATACAATCATGGTAGTTTTATAATGAATGCACTACAATTCGTGCTCGCTATTCATCTATCTATTTAATACGTATGACAGAACAAAAACCAAGCGTTGAGCTTAAAATTTTAAATCCACTTATTAGTGACAAATTACCTCAGTATCAAACAGTCGGGTCAGCAGGGGTTGATTTGATTGCGTGTACCGAAACGCCGATTACATTAGCACCGAATGCCACGCAACTGATTCATACAGGCTTTGCGATTAATATTCATAACCCAAGTTTATGTGCCATGATTTACCCTCGATCAGGTTTAGGTGTAAAAGGTATTGTGCTAGCCAATAATGTCGGTGTGATTGATAGTGACTATCAAGGTGAAATTAAGGTGGCGTTATACAATCGTAGCCAAAATGATTTTGTCATTGAACCATTCAGCCGTATTGCACAAATGGTGTTTCAACCTGTGATGCAAGTGCAATGGAATATCGTTGATGAATTCCACTTAACGACTGAACGTGGTGAGGGCGGGTTTGGTAGTACTGGTAGTTAGAGATTAAGGGCTGTTTATCCAATATAGATTAGCAGCCCAGTATCATAGTCTTCTACTATAGGTAAAACCCCATTTTGATTCTACCGACACTTTTTACCAAAGCATAATTTTTTAGGTAATGAGAAAGATGATTTCTTTTTAGTTGCTGCTGTTGCTTGCTTTGGCTTGGCTGCAGTCTTTTGTTTGACTTTCGCTGGTTTCTTCTTAGGCTTGGCTGCAGCTTTGGGTTTCTTTTTAGCCACTATTTTTTTCTTTTTGGGTTTCTTCTTCTGTTTTACTGGTTTCTTCTTAGGCTTGGGTTTCTTTTCTGCTTCTGCAGTTTGTCTAGGCTCGTCATAAGGGCGTTGGTGAGAGTATTGTTGCTGTTGTGAGTTGATCTCAATACTCCCTGGGCTGTTGTAAGGTTGGTAAGTTTTATTAGGAGCTTGCTGAGCACTGATTGTGTTTTGTTGTGTGCTAGCTGTTTGAGTATTGGCATTTCTTACAGGGTATTGTGTACCTGCTGCAGTTTGTTGAGTGGTTTGCTGATTGCCTGCTTGCTGTTGATCGCTAGGTAGTAGCTTTTGTATATCATCACCATAAGCCTGCCATAAGCTTAAACCTTGCATTCCAACGCCCATAGGATCATTTTTACACCCTGTTACTGCGAGCACTAATAGTGTTAGGTATAGTATGCGACGCATTTTTAAATCCTCTTTTTAATGGAGGATTTTATTCTATCAATTAAACTAAATTAAATATAGAGTTTAACATAGCAAAAATAACCATAATCTATTCCCAAAAAGCCATTACTTATATTCAAACGAATGCAACACATTGTTTTGCAGAATAATTTATACTATAGATATTGCTTTTAAGATTCTACTATTTATCCTAATTCAGGATAGAGGTACTTTATATATTTAAATACAGCACTTTATTACTCAAGAATACCAATGCTTAATAGAAATGATGTTTTATCCTTTCGAGCTAATAAATGACATTTTATAGTTAATATTGTGATTGTGTTTAATTATATGAATATCCACATTTTTATATGATAAGTATCAAACATAAATGACATCACTTAGATGGGGCTGGTATTTTTAATATATGATGAATTGCTAGTATTGGTAAGCTATTGCAATATTTGGCTTAACAACATTGGTTGGTATTTAAAATAGGCTAATCGTTTTTTATGAAGGAAAGATATTCAATAATTAAATGGAATACCATGAAATAAATGATAAATCAGAGCAAATTTTATAGAAAATAATAAATGAATAACTTATTTAATTTTTTGTAGACATATATAATTATCGTCTGAAGCCAAGATCAAGCCTAGCATTCTGTGAATAGACCACATAAATAAAGATTATAAAAAATTAAATTATGATTTATATTGGAGGGTGGGAGTTTCAATTTATGCTCTGCCTATAACATTGAGTACAGTTACCTATCCACACATTGCATCGCTTTTTGATAAGTGACTGTCTTTTTTGTTTCAAAAATAATAATGAGTTTTGTTCAAACCCATACAAACCTTGCAATTACTCATTTCTGATCTATACCTTAATGCAATCCTTTTAAATCTTTTTGGAACAAATATTATGACAATTCGTAGACCTTGGTACATTTACAGTGTTTTGCTGTATTTGTGCTTAAATCCCTTATTGCTTCATGCCGATGAATGTACAAACAACCAATGCACTTATAACATTACTTTTGACCAAGCAGGTTATTATCTTGTCAAAACTTCAATTACTGCGGCAGGAGATGCAGGCATGTGGGGAATGACCATGTCAGCCCAATCTGCAGACAATCAACCCGTTACATTACAAGCCATCAATACAGGTTCAAGTACTCATATTGGGCATGGTTTATCCAGTTGGACGGCGTTTTACCTTCCCACATCACAAGCAATTAGTTTGACTCCGTACAATTATCAAGATGATCAGCCTGTGTTAGTAACTTTGTACCAGAATACGGAACAAGGCCGAGTTGTTTTTGATGAACCGATTTTAATTGATTCGGAACAAACCTATACAACGTCAAACATGGATGCAGGGTTTTATATTGCTGAAGTGACCAGTACAAATGATTCGGATATATACACAGGTTTATCTATTCAAGCAGAACAATTGTCCAATATTGCCAACGGCGGTTGGTTCGCACCTGAATCACCTGATAGTTTTGTGTCTTTTTATTTGCCTCAGCCCAGCACAGTACAATTTAATTTGGCGTTTGACAGTCAGTATACGGTGCAAGAGTCTATAGTCGGTTCGAGTCAGCCAGTTATCAGCGTTGACTTTATCGCAGCTTCTGGCGAGCGTAAATCTGTATGGCAAACGACACTGTCTGATTTAACAGTCATCAAAAAGTTTGGTATATCACGGATCATTGATATAGATAAAATGCCAGCTTTTGGTCAGATCGATTGGTTTTATAGAGGGGCTTCATATTTATTAGAAAGCTATAGTATTGATGCTGATAATAATGTGATTGGTTTAACTCTTGGTGGCGCATTTAGCAATCATACCAAGTCGTTTCCAATGCCTGTTGTATTGTTAACAGATTTACAGAAGCTTTTTTTAGTACAAGCAGCTCTTACAGATATTCCAGATGAAGTGAGTCAACTTGAGCATTTAGTTCAGCTTGATTTGAGTGAGAATCATTTAAATCGTTTTCCGCAAGCTATTCTCCAATTAACAAAATTACAAGCACTCAATTTAAAACAGGCATATGCTAATGATGTTAAGCGGATAGACATCCCTTCGGAAATCAAGCAGCTTGTGAATCTGGAAAAGCTCGATATGTCTAATAACCATTTGTATCAATTGCCTGTAGAGTTTGGCCAGTTGGAGAATTTAGTTGAGCTAACTTTATCTAAAAATCATTTAACAACATTGCCATCGACCTTTAGTCAGTTGACGCAATTACAAAAATTAGATTTATCGAATAATAGCTTTAACGTCTTACCCCAAAGCATTTATGCGTTGCCCAGTCTTGCTGAGCTTAATTTGCCTAATAATCACATACAAACTTTATCGTCTAAAATCGCTCAATTACAAAATCTGTCTCATCTTAATTTAGCCGCAAATCAATTAACCCGCTTGCCGCCAGAGATTGGACAATTATCAAATTTAACCAGTTTATATTTAGATAATAATCAGTTACAAACTTTACCGCCTGAAATTGGGCAGTTACAAAACCTGACGAGTTTGAGTTTAGAAAACAATCAATTGACTTCATTACCTCGTGAAATAGGTAATCTGAACGATGATTTATCTCTGAATGTGAAAGGCAATGACAAACTGATTGAACCGCCGCTGGATATTGTTCAACAAGGTATGCCTGCGATTCGGGCATATTTTGCTAATCAGTAATGATGACAGGAGTAAACAGATGATGAGATGGACAGGATGCATTGTTTTAATCCTGCCTATCCTAAAATCTGTTAAATCTTGTTCATTGTTATAGGATTTAATAATTTTCAGGATTGAATTCAAAATATTGCCTCAAATCTCAAGTTTATTTACAATTTAATCTTGTTCATTCTTAAATCTTGAAAGATTCAGACAACCCAATGGAAATCACATCATGTCGGAGCTGGCGTTACTGTTGATTGCAGAGGCAAAGGAAAAGCGTTTAACTTGTTTGGATTTAGGGAATTGCGGTTTGACAGAATTACCGCTTGGGTTGTTTGAGTTGGATTGGTTGGAGGAGTTGGTATTAAGTGATTATTATGAGTGGGATGATAAACAACACGAATGGATAAAAGTTAAAAGTCAAAACCAAGGTGAAGCAAATCAATTAAGCCATTTTCCTGCTGATATTTCAGGTTTAACCTGTTTAAAAAAGCTCACTGCATGGACTCAACGGATTGATGATGTCTCGCCTTTGGCCGCTTTAACTGCCTTAACTTCTTTAAGATTATCTGAAAATCACTTGAGCGATGTCTCGCCTTTGGCCGCTTTAACTGGCTTAACTTCTTTAGACCTTGGACACAATGAGTTGAGCGATGTCTCGCCTTTGGCTGCTTTAACTAGCTTAACTTATTTAAATCTATATAACAATGAATTGAGCGATGTCTCACCTTTAACCGCTTTAACTGGATTAACTTATTTAAATCTATATAACAATGAATTGAGCGATGTCTCACCTTTGACCGCTTTAACTGGCTTAACTTCTTTAAATCTATATAACACTCAATTGAGTGATGTCTCGCCTTTGGCCGCTTTAACTGGCTTAACTTCTTTAAATCTTGAACGCAATCAATTGAGCGATGTCTCACCTTTGATCGCTTTAACTGGCTTAACTTCTTTAGACCTTGGACACAATAAATTGAGCGATGTCTCACCTTTGGTCACTTTAACTGGCTTAACTTCTTTAGACCTATCTGGCAATCAATTGAGCGATGTCTCACCTTTGGCCGCTTTAACTGCCTTAACTTCTTTAGACCTATCTGGCAATCAATTGAGCGATGTCTCACCTTTGGCCGCTTTAACTGCCTTAACTTCTT
>JAOXRS010000149.1 GCA_025800385.1 Candidatus Albibeggiatoa sp. nov. NOAA | reverse complement strand
TCTTGTACTTGTACTCAAATCTTAAGTCCCCTAATTTCACTGATTTCCACCACAAATAAAGCTTAATTGGCTGTGTATACCTGTGGCTATATCTGGACAGACTTTCATCACTGCTTATCCATTCACGTTATGTATTGTCTGGAGCAATGAGTACAACTTTGGAACTGTAACAGTCACATTGTACTGTAGTAGCCTGTGAATGGGCTCTCTCAGTACCAGGAAAAATGAAAATCAGCAAGCAGATGGTGCCATTTGTGTCTTGGAGATTTAGAGCTTGCTTTGATTACCAATATATTTTTCTTCCATGCTGTTCCCAGCTTTAATTTTTTTTAACTTAATTTATTTATTAGCTACAGACATAATGGTCGAGGTATTAAAACAACTTTAAGTTTTCAGCCTGTTCACATGCTAGTTGTCTTGGAATAAAATTTAAATTTTTACAATATTGTAAACACCACAACTGGTTCAATTCAAACTTCAAACTTTATTACTTCCATCACTTAGGTACAAAGAATATGCATTGTTAATGTTAAGGAAAATAGCAGTGCTGTTGGCCAGTTATATGTTTGGTACCATGAGTCACA
>JAOXRS010000137.1 GCA_025800385.1 Candidatus Albibeggiatoa sp. nov. NOAA | reverse complement strand
CCTTGGATATTTATCAATCTAAATAGTTTTAGCTGATACAAATGTTCCTGATTTGGTCGCTTGTTTGACAGACCAAATCCTAAATTTCGCACGCGACTAATCGATTTCAGCTCACAACGTAAAATAATAAAATACATTCATCGAAGATAAATAAGTACATATTTCCTTTCGAACAGTCAATTTTAGAATATCCTTCTCCTTTTGCAATGGACGTTTTGGTGTCCGATGGCATTTTATCTCAAGGACTTGCAAGCGTTGTCAGCACATAAGCAGTTGCCTGCTTATATTTCAACGTCGGATCCTGCAATTACAAATACATCGTACCATAGAACGGGATTGCTGTTATATATGATTTCCTACCTTGATCAAGGTCTTTTGCTTATGAATGCAAGTTGTTATTTCTAAAATTAAATTGTCTTTTCTGCCCTTTCGATGCCCAGAAAACCAGTAAACAATATGCTAATTTTAAAACATCGTCCTCGTGAGATCATATTACAACACGCGAAGTGGATGGTAAAATGGCAGAAAATATGGTGTTGTAGCAGTCCAGAAGTGCCTTCATTATTCCGAAAACCTCATATTTATCCTTTAGTGTCTTTTACCTTGGATTTTCTTCAATTCAAACAGTTGAACTATGCACCTGATTTTCGGTTATTTTGTCAGTTGTAAATTTCGCACGCGGCGAATCGATTTCAGCTGACATAATTTAGAATAATAAAATATATTCTTCTGATTATAAATATCATGGTTAATCTTGAGTTTCAAACTCAGCAAAACAAGATCTTCAGATGTCTGGATTTATTGCTCTACTTTTTATATTCTT
>JAOXRS010000133.1 GCA_025800385.1 Candidatus Albibeggiatoa sp. nov. NOAA | reverse complement strand
ATTGCTCGCAATTTACATCACCATAATCCCTTATGCAGGGCTCGAAAAATACGTACTATTCGTACTGCATATATTATCGCTCGAGAAATATGAGATGAACAAATTATGAATAAATTGACACTGTTCAACCTTCACGGCTCCGGGTAACATGCTGCTTCTTCGTCCTCAACATACGCAAGCAGAGAATCTATCAGAAGATGTTTAAACAACCTTTCCGCCTACACGTTTCATACGACCCGTTCGCTCTCTACCGAGTGTTTTTCCAGGTATGGTTGACAGATGCTCATATTTCAAGTTCTGGGCCTATGTTAACCGATGTTGGCGTCCACGTGGTTACGGAGTTTCGTTACCGGCTGCAATTTGACTCCTTGGTGGTTGAGCGAAGTTTCAAACGTATGCTGCAAATGTGAATTTTTATTAACAACGTAGGTACAATATATTGGTGAATGTAAATGCTGGCCATCGACAGATTAGCAGGTATCCATGTGGCATATGTTCCATGAAATGATTCTTGCGGCGAGGCTTCGCTTGATTGATCAGGAATATGG
>JAOXRS010000128.1 GCA_025800385.1 Candidatus Albibeggiatoa sp. nov. NOAA | reverse complement strand
TGGCACTGGCAACCGGATGTGACGTAGCCTTTTACGTTTGACCGGTGTGAAGGGAACACCAATGTCGCGGCTATGACGTCAAGTGAAACGCTCTATAGAATTGCGTCAGCAATATTACTAAATCATTCATGTGTACAGAGGCGTGACTTCTCTTCATTCGCATTGCAACAATCATCACATCGTTATAATACTGGGAGAAAATTCGGCGACACGGCGAGAGTCACAGTACAAATTATTAAATGACCTAAATGGTGGGTAGGTGCGTAAATAGGTTACGCAATCCCGCACTCAAACGGAACCCCCTCTAAAGTAAACCCAACAAATATGATTCAAACTATGCCACTTTTATACACTTGTATATTTCGTAATTTTCCTGCACCGTTTCTCTCGAGCAATGTCAATTTATTCATAATATGTAGGATCTTATATTATCAATAGCGATAATTTATGCAGTGCAAATAGTTACTGGTTTTGGACTGACTACCAGAAGCTTTCTTAGAAAAATGGAAACTTCATACAGGATTTCGCATAATGCGGACAAAAAGAGAGGGGCGTATTCGTCACGTACAAAATCATGGCTGTCGTTGCTGTTGTTTTGCTTCTTGTTGTCATTTCATCAGTCTTGTTAGCTGCGTTTTTTGGCCCTGGTCGGAAGCGGTCTAGTTCAGAAGAGTGCGACATCAGCAGTTGCAAGTCACAAATATCTCGTAAAGGCCGATTTATACGGTACGATTTTTGCTTACGATTGTCGCATGCGATTTTTATAGCGCGCGCTGGCTCGCGTCATGGAAAAATCGTATACAATTTCCACGCTATCAAATTGCCTGTGGCTACG
>JAOXRS010000067.1 GCA_025800385.1 Candidatus Albibeggiatoa sp. nov. NOAA | reverse complement strand
ACTAGTACACCACCCAAGCCACAACGCCAAGATGGATGCTCGGGTTCGTAGCAAGCATCAGTAAACAAGTACCAACAAGAGCCTGTAGACATGCTGATCACACGAGTTCTTGGTGGACATTTCTTATTGGCTTACTTTCGTTACGCGTATACTAAAGTTATATAAATACGGCAAAGCAAAAGTATATTAAAATACGCAAATATGAATAATAATAAATAATATTATTTATAAGAGTTTTATATATCACTTTTTGACTTGCTGAATTAATTGGTTCGAATCCATCTCACCTGGGACACATTCATCCCAGATGGATGCCAGCAACCCACCGTGTTGATGAGCGAAACACACGCACGAAAGTGAATGACCGGATGGTCGAAACGCCGAATGCACGAGAAGGCCAATTGGCCATGACGGATGCAACGAAGTGACTGCCGAAAGATGCGTCATAGGAATGGAGTGATGCGAAGCGAAAGCAACACAGAAGCAACAAAGAACAAAATTGAGGGAAGTAGAACCCAAATAAATGAGATAACCAACACTTATGTATGCATCACCCCATCGGAGTTCGAATGAAAGAATCCACCCTAGCAGCTCCATTGTTTTGAAACAAAACCTTCAAAAAGGTGAGGGGGGGAGGGGAAAGAAAAATGAAGTAAGCCAATTAGAAATGTCACCTTGAGCCAAAATGTTTTGGGGAACATTTATCATAAGAAGGATCCCCCAAAAACAACCCGAACAAGTACGGAAGAGTTCTTGGTGGACATTTCTTATTGGCTTACTTTAGTTACG
>JAOXRS010000065.1 GCA_025800385.1 Candidatus Albibeggiatoa sp. nov. NOAA | reverse complement strand
CAGGTGGACATCACCTTATTTATGCTACTGTTCCAGATTGGATGCAAACAATGGGATCAGTAATGTCAGTTGTACTAATCTTACCATCATGGGGATCTGCGATCAACATGCTTCTTACGATGAAAGGTGAGTGGCAACAACTACAAACAAACCCATTAATCAAATTTATGGTTCTTGCTTCAACATTCTATATGTTATCAACAATCGAAGGACCAATTCAATCTATTAAATCTGTTAATGCTATCGCACTTTTAAATGAAGGATTTTGAAGTCTTACACAGAAACACATTATACTGGTCTAAATCTTGTCATTTCCCCTAGCGCGAAACCATAGCATTGAGTTTCACGAGATGAGCTCAATGTTGTTTTTAAGTTAGTGTAAAACTCAAGCTTTCAACTTTTAAAAACATATTCTACTGAAGGCCACTGAAATTAAAGCATATCCCGATTTAGAATCTAAGGCTTACCTCTGATGGAAATCGTCGGTACATGTTCAGGTTTTGCATAAGACACGTTAAAAACCGTAAGAAGCAAAGAAGTTGTCGCAAGCCCGTTGTGCATTCATGAAGGAACAACAACAAAACAACTATTAAGCTTAGTTACA
>JAOXRS010000100.1 GCA_025800385.1 Candidatus Albibeggiatoa sp. nov. NOAA | reverse complement strand
CTACATCTCCTTTCTTACCTGGCAACAGGCCTTCTATTCGTCTCCATTGGCTATCCTTTAGTATTCTTCTAACCATTTTCTATATACCTCATTTTTTCCTACATATTTTACTCTTTTACCTCTATTTGAGAACGCTACCTAACATTGTACTATCCTTAGCTTTATCCTATAGTTAATTCTGGTTAAGGACTATCAACCCTATATTACTTTAAGGGGTAACGACTATAACTCTACGGAAACTTGAGAATGACAGAGAACAAGTTTTCCATATTATACTCTTTCACTGAATGCTAATTTTAAGCCGAGTGCAGCAAAGCTACCCGCAAATATCTTTTGAATCGCTAAACTTACTTTTTCAGAGCGCAATACAAATTGACTAAAGAGACTTGCCAAAACTCCATAAATGGTAAATACACCAAGAGTCATAAACATGAAAATAATACCAAGTGATAGCATTTCAACTAGGGGTTGTGATGCAATTGGAGAAACGAATTGAGGTAAGAAAGCCAAAAAGAAAATAGATAACTTAGGATTTAAAATATTCATCAGAAAGCCTTTCATGGCTATTTCAATAAATTTTGTTTTGGGTTTGTTATGTTCTAATGCTAGTGGTGAGGAGGAACGCCACATAGACCAAGCAAGATAAATTAAATATGCAGCCCCAACATATTTAACAACTTGAAATGCTAGAGCACTTGTGTGAAAGAGAGTAGCGAGTCCGAAAACACTAGCAAGAAGAGCAGGGACAATGCCGAATGTGCAACCAATCGCAGCAAATACGCTCGCTCGTTTTCCAATGAATAATCCAGTTGCAACCGTGTATAGCACGCCTGTTCCAGGTATGAGCACAACAACTAGAGATGTCAGTAAAAACTCTATTGAGATCATCCTATTGTTTCCTTATTTAGAGATAACAAGTGATTCAGTCTTTTCTGCATAGTATTTAAGAAAATATTTTCTTACAATAGCATTAAACTAAGAAACTATAGTCAATTCCGTTTTAGAAGTTCTCATTTTTGAAAAGCATTGATATTTAGAACATAATAGGACTACCAGCCCTGAAAATATAACATTGAAGAAGGAATCTACTATAGATGATACTATCCATATGATACAGTAACTGCTTTATAAACTGAGATTAACAAAGCAAAGACTATCAATCATTATATCTCCCCATAAAAAAACGCAACCCAGCAGTTAAGCCAAGTTGCGCTTCTTTAAGTAAAAATCAGAGTATTAAGATTAAGCAGCTTTATTAATAAAATTATCTAATAAGCCATCCATATCCGCCGCTTTTGGTTTCACGAACCAGAATTTACCTACGTAATCACTGAAGTTATCTAATAACTCCTGACCCCATGCACTACCTGTTGCTTTAACGAAATCTTGAATTTGATGCGTTAAATAATCACAATGTCCGTGCATTGAATCTGGAGTGATGCGGTGAATGTCGAGGAATTCATGATTGTAACGGTCAACGAAAGTACGGTTTTCATCGAGGATAAAGCCGTAACCACCCGTCATACCTGCACCAAAGTTTAAGCCTGTTTCACCTAATACGATAATCACACCACCTGTCATGTATTCACAACCATGGTCGCCGATGCCTTCCACAATCGCGGTGACACCTGAGTTACGAATACCAAAACGTTCACCCGCCATACCCGCAGCGTAGAACTTGCCACCTGTCGCACCGTATAAACATGTGTTACCGATGATGGCTGATTCGCGGCTATTGTACTGGCTACCTTGTGGTGGATAGACTGCGATTTGACCGCCTGCCATGCCTTTGCCCACGTAGTCATTCGCATCGCCTGCCAATGAAATGTGTAAGCCGCCTGCGTTCCACACACCTAAACTTTGACCTGCTGAGCCTGTTAATTTCAACTCAATCGGTTGTTCTGCCATGCCTAAGTTACCGTGGCGTTTGGCAATTTCACCAGATAAACGCGCACCAATCGAACGATGAATATTGCGCACGTCGTAGCTGAATGTACCGCCTGATTTGGCTTCAATCGCTGGTAACATGTCTTGTACCATTTGCTCTGCCAATTCGCCTTTATCAAACGGTTGGTTAGACGGTTCAGTGCAGAACATCGGTTTATCCGCTGCAACGCCACCATCGCTGATTAAAGCATTTAAGTCTAAACGGCTTTGTTTGTTGGTTTCAGCTTCGATGAGTTCTAATAAATCGGTGCGTCCAATCAATTCTTGAAGGTTACGAACGCCCAATTTCGCCAATAACTCACGGACTTCTGTCGCCACGAAAGTGAAATAATTCATGACCATTTCAGGTAAACCGATGAAGTGTTCACGGCGTAATACTTTGTTTTGAGTCGCAACACCTGTCGCGCAATTATTTAAGTGGCAAATTCTTAAGTATTTACAACCGAGTGCAACCATTGGTGCAGTACCGAAACCAAAACTTTCCGCACCGAAAATCGCCGCCTTAATCACGTCTAAACCTGTTTTTAAGCCGCCGTCTGTTTGTAAACGCACTTTGTCACGTAAATCATTTGCACGTAATACTTGATGAGTTTCAGTTAAACCTAACTCCCAAGGGCTGCCCGCGTATTTGACTGAAGTTAAAGGACTTGCGCCCGTGCCACCGTCATAACCTGCAATCGTAATCAAGTCAGCGTAAGCTTTCGCCACACCTGCTGCAATCGTACCTACGCCTGCTTCTGCAACCAATTTCACAGAAACTAAAGCTTGAGGATTGATTTGTTTTAAGTCGAAAATCAACTGTGCCAAATCTTCAATTGAATAAATATCATGATGTGGTGGTGGAGAAATCAACGTAACTCCCGGTACGGAATAACGTAATTTCGCAATCAACTGGTTGACTTTACCGCCCGGTAATTGACCGCCTTCACCCGGTTTTGCACCTTGTGCCACTTTAATTTGTAACACTTCGGCGTTGACTAAATAGTGTGGGGTGACACCGAAACGACCTGAGGCAACTTGCTTGATTTTAGACATGCGCTCTGTGCCGTAACGGGATACGTCTTCACCGCCTTCCCCAGAGTTGGAGCGTCCACCTAAACGATTCATCGCAATGGCTAAGGCTTCATGGGCTTCTGGTGATAATGCACCTAAAGACATCGCTGCACTGTCGAAACGCTTGAAGATATTTTCTAATGGTTCAACTTCGTCTAATGGAATCGCTTCCACATCGTCACGCAATTTGAACATGTCACGCAAGTTAGTCGGTTTACGACTGTTGACCAAATCAGCAAACTGTTTATACGTGTTGTAATCACCTGTTTTCACTGCATCTTGAATCGTGTTAACCACGTCAGGATTGTAAGCGTGATATTCTCCACCGTGGATATATTTGAATAAACCACCTGTGTTAATCGGTTTGCGTGGAGTCCAAGCGCGGTTGTATAACTCAATGCTATCGGCTTGGAAATCTTCGAAATGTGTACCTTGAATCCGACATGTTGTGCCTGTGAAACATAAGTCTACCACGTCTTTGCTCATGCCCACCGCTTCAAACAATTGTGCGCCACGATAACTGGTGATGGTGGAAATACCCATTTTCGAGATGATTTTGTATAAACCTTTGTCGATACCGCGTTGATATTGCTTAACCGCTTTGTGCGTATCTGGGTTTTCAATCTGTTTAGTCGCAATTAAATCCAACACGCATTCATAGGCTAAATACGGATAAATCGCCGTTGCACCGTAACCAATTAACACCGCGAAATGATGCGGGTCACGCGCTGTGCCTGTTTCAATTACTAAGTTCGCATCACAACGAATCCCTTCAGCAATTAATCGGTGATGCACTGCACCTGTCGCCATCGCTGCATGAATCGGTAAATGGTCTTGACGTAAGTTTTTATCAGATAAGACTAAAATTACTTTGCTATTTTTAACCGCTTCTACTGCTTTATCACACATGGCTTGAATTGCATCTTGCAAACTTTGCTCAATTGGATAAGTTAAATCAATGGTTTCACACGCATAAGCATCATCATTGAGATTCAGTAAACGAGTAAATTGGTCAGGCGATAATACTGGCGAGCTGATTTCTAACCGTGTTGCATGTTGTGGCGTTTCTTCGAACATGTTCATTTCACGACCGAAACATGAACGCAATGACATGACGATTTTTTCGCGTAATGGGTCAATCGCTGGGTTGGTGACTTGTGCGAATTGTTGGCGGAAATAGTCATAAGGAGAACGGATGCCGCGTGATAATACTGCTAATGGGGTGTCGTCGCCCATCGATGCGGTGGTTTCTTGACCTGTTTCGGCTAATACTCGGATCACTTGGTCGCGTTCTTCAAAGGTGACTTGATATTGTTTTTGATGAACTGCAAATTGTTTTTCGTCTAATTCTGCGCTGAATGGATGAGTGTCGTTGAATTCATCTTCTAAGAAGTGTGCACCTTGGCGTAACCATTTTTTATATGGATGGCGACTTTTCAGCATATCTTCTACGTCTTTTGGCAGCAATAATTTACCTGTTTCGGTATCCACTGCCATCATATCACCCGGTTTGAGGCGACCTTTTGCAATCACGTCTTTGTCATCGTATTCATAAACACCGACTTCTGATGCTAAGGTAATATGTCTGTCCGCAGTGACCACGTAACGCGCTGGACGTAAACCATTTCTATCCAATACACACGCCGCATGACGACCGTCAGTTAATACGATACCCGCAGGCCCGTCCCAAGGTTCCATGTGCATCCCGCTGTATTCGTAAAATGCACGTAATTCTGTATCCATGGTATCGACGTTTTGCCATGCTGGTGGAATCAATAAACGCATCGCACGGAAAATGTCCATACCGCCAGAAATCAATACTTCTAACATATTGTCCAAGCTACAAGAGTCAGAACCACTCATCGATACCAATGGGCTAACATCTTCCATATTAATCAATGGGCTGGCGAATTTGTGTGAACGTGCAACTGCCCAGTTTCTATTACCTTGTACGGTGTTAATTTCACCATTGTGCGCGAGGTAACGGAATGGCTGTGCTAACCACCATTGTGGCCATGTATTGGTTGAGAAGCGTTGGTGATAGACACATAACGCAGATTCAAAACGCTCGTCATTCAAATCTAAATAGAATTGCGGCAAGCGGTCAGGCATCACCAAGCCTTTATAGCTGATAACGCGGCTCGATAAACTCGGAATATAGAATGATTTATCGTTATCGTTGGCTTTGATTTGTTTTTCAGTGAGACGACGCGCTGTATACAATTTACGCTCAAAGTCTTCTTCACTTAAACCATCTGGGGCATTGACGAAGATTTGCATGATGTGAGGTAAAGTTTTTAATGCTTCCGCACCACAAGCTTCAGTATCTAAGGGGACATCACGCCAACCTAATACGGAAAGCCCTTGCTTTTGTAATTCGTCTGCTAAGCAATCTTGCGCAGCTTTTGCAATGCTTTCATCTTGATTCAAGAACACCATACCCACAGCATAAAGAGGAGCGAGTTCATAACCTAATTCTTGCGCTAAGGTTTTAAGGAAGCTATCAGGCTTTTTCAATAATAAACCACAGCCATCACCTGTTTTACCATCCGCTGCAATCGCACCACGGTGGGTTAAATGCGTGAGTGATAAAATAGCCGTAGACACCAGCCAGTGACTGGGTTTACCGTCCATTTGTGCAATCAGGCCGAAGCCACAACTGTCTTTTTCAAAACTTGGTTGATAAAGTCCTTTAAGCATATAACTTCCTCACCCTTCTCAAATTATTGGTTACCAATTAACAATTACCAGTTAACAGCGAGCGTGGCTTCCACCTAAAAACTGTTACTCTATCGTAGTCTTTCCTGTATTTCTAGCTTGTCTAGTTGTCTTGGTAGGAGCAAAATTTTACAATTCTATAGGATTTTTCAGAGCTTGTCACGATTTTGATTTTTTGATTAGTTCGAGTGGGGGAGAAATATATTGAATTGAATGGAGGATTGATAAATGATTATGCACTGTCATTCGCTTTCACTATTGTTTCAATGTCTTCAAGAAATCTTCGTAATCTACTTTACATCTTTTAAAATATGGATGTTGTTCATCATGAACCTGTTGGAAGGTATGCAAGGCGTTCTCATAAAATTTTTTAGCTTCAATATTTTTTGCTTGTTTTCTATGTAAATTTGCTAAATTCCAATAAATAATTGCTATATGGGGATGGTTACCACTAAACACCTTTTCTAAAATTACTAAACTGCGTCGATATAACTCTAATGCTTGCTTGTATTTACCCAGAGTACTATAAAGCCCAGCTAAATCATTAAGAGTAGCAGCTAGATCAGGGTGATTCTTATGTAATATCTTTTCCCTAATCGTTAAACTGCGCTGATATAAGTCTAACGCCTGCTCATACTTACTTTGAGCTTTATAAAGTCCAGCTAAACTGTTGAGATTAGCAGCCAGATTAGGGTGATTATTGCCTAATATATTTTCAAAAATTGCTAAACTCCGCTGCAATAAGGGTAAAGCTTGTTCATACATTCCTTGAGCTTTATAAAGTTCCGCCAAATTATAAAGACTAGCAGCGATGTTAGGATCACTATCATCTGACGCTTTTTCAAAAATTTCCAAACTGCGCTGATATAGTGGTAAAGCTTGTTCATACATCCCTTGAACTTTATAAAGTGTAGCTAAATTGTTGAGACTAAGTGCCACGTTAGGATCATTAACATCCGATGCTGTTTCTAAAACCTCCAAACTGTGCTGATATAATTTTAACGCCTGTTGATATAAACCCGCAGAATGAAAATTAATTCCTGCTTGATTTAAATTATAGGCTTGCTGTTCCTCATGCCCTTGTGGCAGTAATTCTGCTGCTTGCTGATATAAACCTCCAGCCTTGGCATAATGTAATTGAGCTTGTTTAGACTCTGCAAGTGTGGCTAACGTGTTGGCTTTGGACAATTTACGTTCATCCATCGCCTCTTGAATTCTTTGTGCTTCTGTCTCCATTGCTGCAATCGCTTGAGCATCTTTTTCACTCACTTCAAGCAACCATTTATCTGCATTTTCAAAATCAGCTTGCTCTAATGCCTGTTTTGCCTTTTTCTGTAACGCCTGCACTTCTGGATCATCCGAAATTAATAGCGCAGCTCTTTCCTGTAATTTCTGATAACTCTCAGCAATTTCCCGTAACTTATTATCTAACTCATAAAAAGGCACTTCTTCCCGTTCTAAAACTCTGAAGAAATTTCCTAAGGCTACTTTCGTAACACCAAGCTGCTCAGAATATTGAATAAATTGCTCAGGCGGTAAATCGTAAGGATTATAAATTGGGGCTTGATTGAAATATAAGAATAATGCGACGACAATAGCAGTGAATGAACTGAATCCAAAAAATAGCTTAAGCAAAGCAGAGGTGGAAATACCGTGATGGGTTGTGCTGATGTTTAAAGTTTGCTGAACATTATCACCTGTCGCCACATTCGACTTATCAATATTTCCAGTATTCACAGCACGTTCATCATTCATCACGCTAACCTGAAATGGTTTTATTTTATGGAGTATAACAAATCGTAGAAACCATTTACCTCATTCTCACAAACATTGAATTTTTACTAAATCATAACTAAAATGTATATCAAATGAAACACATTGAGATACAAAAATGAAAACAGCCATTATTAATGCTCGTGTCAAACCTGAGCTAAAACAAGATGTAGAAAAAATTCTCTCACAACTGGGTATTACAACCACCCAAGCAGTCACCATGTTTTTTGAACAAATCAAACTAAAACGTGGTATTCCATTTGATTTAGTTTTACCAAACGAAGAAACACTTGCTGCAATAAAAGATGCTGAAACTAACCAAAATTTAGAAACCGTTAATATTGAACAACTGAAAGCACAAATGACACAATGATATTAGTGCAAACCAAAGCATTCATTCGTGATAGTAAAAAACTCAAAATGAGTGATAAACACTTTACCAAGTTTGTTGAATATCTTTATTTACTATCTCATAAAAAGCCATTGCCCAAAGAAGCTAAAGACCATGAATTAATTGGAAACTGGAAGAATTTTAGAGAATGCCATATTAGCGGAGATTTGCTACTCATTTACCAAATTGAAAATGAAACAATAAAGCTAGTTAGAATTGGCAGCCATAGCCAACTATTTGATTAAAGCACTTGTAAAAGTTATAACTAGTGTCAAGCAGCACTCTATTTCTATAAATTAAATCAACTTTCCCATTATCTATGCACTATATTCCTATAAATCTGATTATTGGCTTTCTTGGCGCAGGAAAAACTACAGCAATACGACACTTGTTAACACAAGTACCAGATGGGGAACGTTGGGGTGTACTGGTCAATGAATTTGGAGAAGTCGGTATTGATGGTGTGTTACTAGAAGCTGATGGCATTGCGGTACAAGAAGTTGCAGGCGGCTGTTTATGCTGTGTAGCAGCAAGTGGTTTGGAGGCTGGACTCAATCGACTCATTCAAGACATAAATCCGAATCGCATTATTATTGAACCAAGCGGCTTAGGTCATCCAGCACAAATAATTGAAAACCTCATGTCTCAGCCTTTCGCACAAGCAACTGATTTACAAGCAACCATTGGTCTGGTGGATGCCCGTCACTTGTCTCAAACTCAATATACAGAACATACTACGTTCCAAGATCAAGTTCATCTAGCCGATGTGCTGATTGCATCTAAGGCTGATTTATACAATGAAAAAGACCATCATGCTTTTGAACAATTTGTGCGCACTTTAGACCCGCCAAAACAGCATCTGGCAACAGTGGAACATGGCAAATTACAAACTGCATGGCTCAATATGTCTCGTAGTACACAGCGACGTGCACTATTTCCCGAAGCCCATCAATTTCTGCAACAGCAGGCTCACGAACATTCCCATGAACATGTCCATAAGCAACAAGGTGATTGGTTAAAAATTGAAAATGCCAATGATGGATACCATAGCTGTGGTTGGATCATTAGCAAAGATAAGATTTTTAATACAACGCGTTTAATCACGTTACTGGATAAGCTTTCCATAGACCGTGTAAAAGGCGTGGTGCGTACCGAAAAAGGTTGGTTGGCCGTGAATCTAACCCGCAGTGAGCGAGAGATTCGGGATATTGATCCTAAATCTGATAGTCGTTTAGAAATGATTCATTATCAGCCAGTGGATTGGCAGGTCATTGACCAAGAATTAGCGAACGTTTAGCGGTTTGATAGCATATTAAGCTGATAATATCTCGTTTTTACCAGCTCAGGCCATTTTCTTTACACTAACACTAAATTATCTCGATGAATAAGTTCAGGCTCGTCAATATAACCCAATAATTGTTCAATCTGATTGCTCGGCTGCCGCATGATTTTATGGGTTTCAGTACTGTTATAATTGGCTAAACCCCGTGCCACTTCTTTTCCTTGAGGATCAACACAAGCCACCATGTCACCGCGTGCAAAGTGTCCCTCTAAACCCGTTACACCAATTGGTAATAAACTTTTACCTGATTGTTGTAAGACTTTGACTGCACCAGCATCTAAGAATAATTTACCACGCATTTTTAAATGAGAAGCGAGCCATTGTTTGCGTGCTGCGATGCGAGCTTGAGCAGGATGTAATAATGTACCGACTTTTTCACCTTGCGCGATTTTAAATAAAATATCATCGGTTCGACCTGAGGCAATCCACGTCGCCGCGCCAGAACGAGAGGCTAAATTAGCTGCACGAATTTTCGTCGCCATGCCACCACGGCCTAAATGACCACCTGTACTCCCAGCCATGCGCATTAGTTTTTCATCGCCTGCTTGCCCTTCTGAAATCAATTCAACTTCTGGATTAATCCGTGGATCAGCTTCATACAAGCCTTGTTGATCGGTGAGAATCACCAGCAAATCCGCTTCAATTAAGTTCGTGACCAACCCTGCTAAAGTATCGTTATCACCAAAACGAATTTCATCGGTTGCAACGGTATCATTTTCGTTCACAATCGGAATTACATCGAAATCGATGAGCGCGGTTAGAGTACTACGGGCATTTAAATAACGTTGACGATTGGATAAATCATCATGGGTGAGTAGCACTTGTGCGGTATGTAATTGATGGTTTTGGAAACAGGTTTCATAAGTTTGCACCATACCCATTTGTCCGACTGCTGCCGCTGCTTGTAATTTAAATACTTCAGTTGGACGTTGTGTCCAGTTGAGGCGTTGCATTCCCGCTGCAACCGAGCCTGACGAAACCAACACAATTTCAATATTATGCTGTTGCTTCAAGGTTGCCATTTGTGCAACCCAGCGTTGAATACTTTGCGTATCTAAGCCTCGACCATTATCTGTGAGCAATGCGCTGCCGATCTTCACCACCCAGCGACGTGATTGGCCAATTTGTTGACGGGTTTTGTGTTGGCAAGAGGGTGTGTCTTGTGTGCTGTTCATTGAATATTCTTAATTTTTATAGTTTATCAAACCATTCTTTTTTAATATCGACTTGTTCTATCATATGAGTTTCAACACCTAATTGAGAATTTTTTAATTTCTCGCAAAGCAAATCACCATCAATCAGTTCAATTGGTGGCGCACCATCACGGGTTGCTTCTTTGACTGCAGCACGAGTAAATGTGCTCGTAGTAATAAAAATACCTTTATCAGTTCTACCTTGCATTGCGCCCCGAAAGTCGCGAATTTGATTAGGCGTAATGGAATGTTGATAACGTTTGCATTGGAAAATCACATGAAAGCTAAGAAAGTCATTTAATTTGACAATCCCTTTACCATCAATCCCACCATCCCCAGCTTTGCCTGTGACTTCAACTTGAGTAAAGCCGTTTTCACGTAATAGTCTTTGGGTTAGACGTTCAAAAGCATCAGGTGATATATTTAAAATGGTTTTTAATAATAATTCTTTCCAGTCGTCATTACCTTCGCTATTTAAAACTTCAATAGTATCTTTAGAGAGAGCTTTAAGTTCTTTTTTAGCCTGTTTATTTGAACGTAATAGTTTTCTTACTGTTTTGAAAATATCACTTGTATCAATAGATTGAATATCAATGCCAGTGTTAACTAATGACCAGACACCATGAGAAGAATTATCAATTAAGTTATATTTATTTAAATAGGTTCTTGTCCAAGTTATTCGCTTTTTAAATTTTTGTAGTTCATCATCTTGCAAAATCAAATCTTTTGCTTCTATCAATTGACCTACTTTTTCATTTATTTCAGGTACTGTACCCGAACCACCCAGTAATTTAAGGGCTTTTATGGTGGGAATTATTAATTCATCAAAAGTGGGGATATTATCTTGCTTTGGCATGGTTTTATACCTAAAAGGAGCACGTACAATATTGTTGTCAGAGTACGCACTCCCAAATAAATTAACTACCCAAATATTGGTCTAACTTATTCACTTGTTCCACTGCATTACCCAAGTAAGAGGCTGGAGTCAGTTTTAATAAACGCTCTTTCTCTTCGACAGGAATATCTAAGCTTTGAATAAATTGCTGTAAACGCTCTTGATCGATGCCGCGGCCGCGGGTTAAATCTTTCAATTTTTCATACGCTTCTTCAATTGAATAACGACGCATCACTGTTTGCACAGGCTCAGCCAACACTTCCCACGCATTATCTAAATCACGTTCTAAAATATTGGTATTCGCTTCAATTTTGCTGATGCCTTTTAAACATGACTCGTATGCAATCATGCTATGCGCCATACCAACACCTAAGTTACGCAATACAGTCGAATCCGATAAATCACGCTGCCAGCGCGAAATCGCCAATTTATCTCCTAAGTGCGACAAGGTAGCATTGGCCAAACCTAAGTTACCTTCCGCATTTTCAAAATCAATTGGATTGACTTTATGTGGCATAGTCGATGAACCAATTTCGCCCGTAATCGCTTTTTGTTTGAAGTAGCCTATAGAAATATAACCCCACACGTCGCGGCTGAAATCTAATAAAATATTGTTGAAACGATTAGTAATTGCAAAGAATTCTGCAAGATAATCATGTGGTTCAATTTGAGTGGTGTAAGGATTATAAGTTAAACCTAAGCTTTCAATAAATCCTTTGGAAACCTCTGCCCATTTTACTTTTGGATACGCAGAGTAGTGTGCATTAAAGTTACCCACTGCACCGTTGAATTTTCCTAAAATTTCAGTTTGTTGCAACTGTTTGCGCTGACGATGTAAACGATACGCAAAGTTTGCCATTTCTTTACCTAAAGTCGTAGGTGATGCAGTTTGACCATGGGTGCGTGATAACATTGGGGTTTCTTGATAACGTTGTGCTAAAGCGGCAATTTTATCAATCACCTCATCCATTTTAGGAATTAACACTTTATCCCGCGCTTCCAACAACATCAACGCATAAGACATATTGTTAATATCTTCTGAAGTACAGGCAAAATGAATAAATTCGCTGGTTTGTTCTAATTCATCATCATTTTCGATATTTTCACGTAAAAAGTATTCGACCGCTTTCACATCATGATTAGTGGTTTTTTCAATGTGTTTGACCCGTACTGCATTGTCTTCATTGAAGTATTCAACTAAGTTATTTAAGATCGTATCACCATGCTCGCTAAATGCTGGAATTTCTGCAATATCAGGCTGTTGTGCTAACCATTGTAACCAACGTACTTCGACAGAAACACGATAACGGATTAAACCATATTCGCTAAAAATTTCCTGTAATGCTTTGGTTTTACTAGAATAACGTCCGTCAATAGGCGAGATAGCTGAGAGTGGTGAGAGTTTCATCATGATGTTGTTTTGTTCTTTATTTGAGTAGTTCGGCAGGAATTTTAAATACGGTGGTTTCTTCTTCGCCGTCCATGGTTTCGACTTGGTTTACGCCCCATGCTTTAAGTTGCGCTAATACTTGATTTACCAGTACTTCAGGTGCAGATGCGCCCGCAGAAATACCGACTTTGCTAGAAGTTTCAAACCATGATTGCTGTAAGTCAGTTTCATCTTGAATCAAATACGATTGAATCCCTTGCAATGCACCGACTTCACGTAAGCGATTAGAATTAGAGCTATTTTGTGCGCCAACGACTAATAAAATATCAACCATTTTAGTTAGTTCGCGTACTGCATTTTGGCGATTCTGGGTAGCGTAACAAATATCGTTGAGGTCAGGCCCTTGGACGTTAGGAAAACGCTGCTTTAAGGCTTCAATCACATCGCGGGTATCATCAACACTGAGGGTGGTTTGGGTCACATAAGCCAATTTATCAGGATCGGCAACTTGTAAATTCATCACTTCGTCGACGGTGCATAACACATGTACTGTGCCATCAACACAGCCGCGCGTACCTTCAACTTCAGGATGACCTTGATGACCGATAATCACCAACTCATAGCCTTTTTTAATGTAACGTTGGGCTTGTACATGGACTTTCGTCACTAGCGGACAGGTTGCATCGATAACGGCTAATTCACGTTGCCCTGCCTGTTTAACCACGGACGTGGCGACACCATGGGCACTGAAAATACACACAGACCCTTCTGGCACATCATCAAGCGATTCGACAAAAATAGCACCACGATTTTTTAAATCATCAACCACATAACGGTTATGGACGATTTCATGTAACACATAAACAGGGTGCGGATAACGTTCTAAGGCGCGTTCAACAATTTCAATTGCACGGACGACACCAGCGCAAAAACCACGCGGTTGGGCGAGTAGGACTTGCATTCATTTTTACCCGTGAAATAATGGACTTCTAAGAAGTGGACATCTAAAATGCTGTAAAGGGTGCATTATAATGAATCTGCTTAGTAAAGAAAATAGAGGTTTGTCCATGACGCAATATTCTCCACTCGATCATTTGATTATTAACTTTGACCAAGGTTTGCGCACGGTGTTTGGGCAGCCGTTGGGTACTGCACGTCCGAATCCTGCTGATGGCAAATTAGATGCGGAATTATCTGAAACTGAAAAGCGTGATGTGGTTGGTTTAATGCGGGTCAATCATTCTGGTGAAGTCTCAGCGCAAGCATTATATCAAGGGCAGGCATTAACCGCGCGTACCGAAGAAGTGCGTGAAAATATGCAGCAATCAGCTTGGGAAGAAAACGACCATTTGATTTGGTGTCAAAAACGGGTAGAAGAATTGGGCGGACGTACCAGTATTTTAAATCCATTTTGGTATGTCGGTTCGTTCACGATTGGCGCAGTTGCAGGGGCTGTGGGCGATAAATATAGCTTAGGCTTTGTCGCAGAAACGGAAAAACAAGTGGTCAAACATTTAGAAGAACATTTAGAACGGTTGCCACAACAGGAAGAAAAAAGTCAGGCGATTTTAGAACAAATGAAGGAAGATGAAGCACATCATGCCACAGTTGCAATTAAATCAGGTGGTGTGCCATTACCTGCGCCTGTGCGTTGGATGATGGGTAACATGTCAAAAGTAATGACAAAAACGGCGTATTGGGTTTAGAAAAATAAGAAGAAAAGTGGCTCTATCATCGTTGGATAAAGCCACCATTCAAAAATTATGATGCGTCAAACATGCGTTGTAAAGCTAAACGCGCTTGTTCGGCTTCTTTAGGATCAACTTTGATTTGATTGACAACACGGCCTTGTTCAAGGTTTTCCAATGTCCAAAGTAAGTGCTGTGGATCTGTCCGATACATGGTCGAACACATACACATGGTTGGAGACATGAAATGCACATCAACCCCTTTCGGTTTCATTTCTTCTGCAATCCGTGTCACCATATTTAATTCAGTACCAACAAGCCAACGTGTGCCCGCTTCTGATTGGCGAATCGTATTTAAAATATATTCAGTTGAGCCAACATCATCCGATTTTTGACATACTTCAAAGCTGCTTTCTGGATGAGAAATGACTTTGCCTTCAGGATATTTCTCACGATAAGCATCGATATGTTCTGGCTTAAAGACTTGATGCACAGAGCAATAGCCCTTCCATAAAATCATCTTAGCGTTTTTAATTTGCTCTACCGTCAAACCACCGCGCGGCTGAGTGAAATCCCATACTACCATTTCATCCAATAGAATCCCCATGTCATAACCTGTGTTACGGCCTAAATGCTGGTCGGGGAAGAATAAGATTTTTTCACGTTGTTCAAATGCCCAGTCTAAAATTTTTGGTGCATTACTCGACGTACATACAATACCTTGGTGGCGACCACAAAAAGCTTTTAAGTCCGCCGCAGAGTTGATATAAGTCATTGGCGTGACTGTATTTTCAACATCGATGATGCGACCTAATTCTTGCCATGCTTTTTCTACAGCGGCTAAGTTCGCCATATCTGCCATTGAACAGCCCGCTGCCAAGTCAGGTAAAATCGAAATTTGTTCGGGACGGCTCATGATATCCGCCACTTCTGCCATGAAATGTACACCGCAAAATACGATATATTCGGCGTTAGATTGCGCAGCTTGACGGGATAATTTGAGAGAATCGCCAGAATAATCCGCATGTTCGAATACAGATTGGCGTTGATAATGGTGTCCTAAAATGACTAAGCGGTCACCTAATCGTTGTTTACTTGCTTGAATCCGTTGATGACATTCTTCATCAGTTAGAGAAGTATATTCATTGATTGCAAATTCAGCTACACCCATTTGAAGCACCCCGCTCAGTGAATAAGATGAATTGTGTTGTTGAAGCTAGGAAATAGAAAAAGCAGAATTGTCTAAATCCCTAATAAAAACAATGATAGTTGTATTTTGCAACTAATTAAAGCATAGTAAAATTATCTGAATTTATCAATCTTTAAAAGAGATTAAAAGCTATGCTTAAAAGTAGAGAGGTAATCTAAATGATAGGAAAGTAAATGGCGTCCCCAAGGGGATTCGAACCCCTG
>JAOXRS010000081.1 GCA_025800385.1 Candidatus Albibeggiatoa sp. nov. NOAA | reverse complement strand
CTACCCACCCCACATCTGCAGAAACTGAGACCACCTTCACTATCACAATAGAGTCTTCATCTTGCATAAAATCAGATAACTCGATTGTGGAACTGGATGGAAACCATCAGTCACTTGGCACATGGCTATGTTACTGTAATTAATAATAATTATCTACTTCATAATGCACAAAACATGTACAACTGTCACACAATAACTCTGTGTGACTAAATTATTTATTTGTACTTGTCTTGCTCTCACTCTATACAAATAAAACGTTATGATGTCATGTTGACATCATTTTATCACACATACATCATTTTGCACGGAACTTGAGTTGCCAAATAACAGCAAATAAACAGAATATACGGATTTAGTGCATAGTACTTACTGCATTTCCTACTTTTCTTAATATTTTCTTGTTGACAGTTTCTTGAAATCGTTGTATATGTCATCTGTTCTTCCATCTTTCCCAGTCAGTATTTGCATTGAAAGTGAGCAAAAGAGCGCCGCCATGTTTGATTTTAAACGTGGAGGTTTGGGACAGCGGATTTCCTAGAATATGTGTAGCCAAAATGGCGGACAC
>JAOXRS010000068.1 GCA_025800385.1 Candidatus Albibeggiatoa sp. nov. NOAA | reverse complement strand
ATGTAAGCTTATGCTTTTTAATAAGCTGGCCATCGTAAATACTATTTCACCAGGCTGTGATAATCCTAGCTTCCCATAGTTACAGTGGCTCTGTTGTCATTTATATGCAATTCATGGATCGTGTAAAACAAAATATCTGCTTGCTGAAACACAGGTAAACGCGGCGAAACTCAGGCAGCCAGCCATTTTGACATTTTGACTGTTTATATGTCTGCTTGTGCAGTCTCAATGCGGAAATGGAACTCTGGATTGGCACGTGCAACGGATTCGGATTTCCAACAATAATTTTTTTATTGGAATAATATTTACCCCACTAACGAATTTGAAAATCATTCGGGGATTAAATCTCAGACGACATCAACGTCTGTAGCATCAAAAACGTTGCCAGAAGTTGAGAAATATGTGGAAAAGATTCCATTCATCTTCAGTACCAGAAGCTGTTTCGGTTGACTCGCAATACAAATAACCTAAGTGTCAGCCTGACTAATTGAAGGACATTAGTGAAAACAGCGTCCTTTTATAACGTTTTCTAGATAGCAGAACCAAATATCCTATTTGAGCGAGCTGGATGTTCAAAGTTCGTTTTCGTATTAATTCTTTAGGAAGGAACTGCGAGCACTTTAAGCATCCTAATTCGTATTCAAGCATTTGATACAGTCGATACGGCGAAATCTTTGCTTTTGTCCCGGATGTCGTTTTGTTATTTCGGTACTCAAGTACTGACTTTCAAAATAGTATGCGCCTGATCAACAATATTACCAACCTGGACAGATGCCA
>JAOXRS010000061.1 GCA_025800385.1 Candidatus Albibeggiatoa sp. nov. NOAA | reverse complement strand
TATAATCTTATAATAAAATTATGAAATCATTTCGTACACCACGTTATCTTGAAAGATATGAAGATGTTGTTTTCGAATTGGAAAATCAACTTAATATAAGGGAAGTTAATACACAACATCAAAACAGAGATGGATTGAAATCTGTTGCTGATAATAGTGGAGAAACTACTCCATTTGATTGGTATAATGCAAGACTTTCTGTTGATTTTAAAGTTAATAAACTTGCAGATGCTACTGCTATTGCTGTTGGTGATAATATTGGCACGGTCAATGGATCAAATTCTCTGATCAAAAAAATCCAAGTCAGAGCTGAAGGAAAAGAAGTTTATGATTGTGATTATGCCAATCATTGTGTAAACATCAAAAACTTGCTTGAATATAATCCTTCATATGCTAAAAGTATTGGAACTAATGAATACTATTTTCTTGATACATCAACTCATCCTGATTCATTAAAATACACAAGAAGACAAGTAACTCACAGACGAAATGTGGCTGATAATGCAGATGAGGCAGGATTAATGTTAGATGATGTTAATGCAAATTACAACAAAGGTTTTGCTGCTAGAAAAGTACTTTTAGGTGCATCTGCTAAAGTTAATTGTGAAATTCCACTTAACAGATATTCTTTCTTTGAAGAATTGCAAGACAAGCTTTTACCTAATGTCAGAATTGAAATACAAATTGAAATGGAAAATGACAAAAATTTGATTTGGAGAACAGGTGCAGCTGATGCGGCTGGAACTACTTATCGATTAATTGTTACAAGATTACAACTTTTTGTTCCAAGAATGATATTCAATGCAGAAGGACAG
>JAOXRS010000032.1 GCA_025800385.1 Candidatus Albibeggiatoa sp. nov. NOAA | reverse complement strand
ACCATTGAAAATATTCCATTGTCAACACGTATACCTTACACCCACTCCCTTGGGCGACAAGTTTTGCATACCGCGCCTATAAATAATCGCCATTCCCAGTTCTGCCAACGGGCTACTGCCATGAAACTTCACGATTGACCGCCCAATCATTTCCCGAAACTGTATATTTTGTGTTTCTATGTTGCCAGGTTACCCTCTACAAGAAAAATCTATAACCAGCTAAAATAAGGTCAGCTAAGCCAAAAAGGTTCAACTAACCTCACTTCCGGTAGAGCTAAGAAAGCCAAAATTATCGGACTGCCGATCAATAAATATTTCAACCTTCCGAGCCACCAATTAATGGATCATTTAACCATTACATATACTACAGTAATGAACTAACTTGTCATATACTTGAATCAGTCATAGAACACCGTACCCGATTCAATTCTGTAGATCCATTCCCAGCAAGCAAAAGATTTTAATGCTTTATTCCCATAACGCGAGCAGCGTGGCACAAATCTCAACCGACATTCGTAAGCAAAATCGGACCCTGTGAAACGACCTTAACGAAAGCTAGCCCATTTTAACAACCGACACCACATTCTCGCATGCCATACAG
>JAOXRS010000012.1 GCA_025800385.1 Candidatus Albibeggiatoa sp. nov. NOAA | reverse complement strand
TAGTTGAACGTCTATTTCAAAAGTTAAAAGGCTACCGACGCATTGCCACCCGCTACGAACGTTGTCTAACCCATTATGCTTCCTTACTTTATTTGGTTGCTTCCGTCATTTGGCTTCAATAATTGAGAACGCTCCCTAGCTCAATGCCTTCTTCACCACTATGTACACGAAAAAGTTTAAAGCCTTGACGCTCGATTAATTTCTCTAAAAAACAACTACTACAAAAGTTATCATCAATATATAGGATTTTTATCATTGCCTTCCTTGTTACAAAAATATGTATAAGATCAATTTATCCTCTATACCAAGAGATAGCCTAATCAGTTCAGTCAGGTTAACCTTGTTTTATTTAAGCAAATTCTGCACAATGTTTTTAACTTAAATATTGCATTTTTACGAGGTGTTTTATGCACAAGTGGTTATGGCTCAGCCTTTTTGTATGGGGGAGTAACGTATCGGCACAAACCCAACTTGAATCAGACATGCTGTACTTGCAACAACAAGTTTCTCAATTAAGACAAACAGTGTTAGAACAAGACAGTCATATTGCTCAACAAAATATAGCGATTCAACAGCTGCGCGGAGAATTAGAGTTATTAGAACATCAAGTGAAACGCTTACAATCTCAACGTATGGAATCAGCCACTAAACAACCAAAGACAAATATTGTACCTATCAATAATGGCTCGATGTCGATGCCTTCTAACCAAACAGCCGCTTTACCTGATGATAAAAAAGCCTATCAAAGAATTTACCTGATTTTAGAATCGGGCAATGACGAGCAGGCAATTAATGACTTTCAAGAATTCCTAATTTTATATCCGAACAGTCAATATGCTGACGATGCACAATTTTGGTTAGCCGAAGCGTATTATTCAAAACGTGATTTTATTTCAGCGTTGGTGGCATATGAACAATTGGTTGAACGTTATCCTCAAAGTGCTAAACGTGCTCAAGCGGAATTGAAAATTGCGTACTGCTATTATGAACTGAAAGATTTTACACAAGCTAAAACCCTATTGACCCAAATTAAGCAATCTTATCCTAGTGACTCCGTTGCACGTTTGGCATCTAAAAAACTAATTGAGATGAAAGCGCAATGATTGTACAAAAATTTTATGACCATGCCTCATTTGAGCAATATTATTTACATGGCGACTTTGCAACACATCGTGCTTTTGAACAGGCATTGCTTGATAAACATGCAGAACAAGATTCGTTTAAATGGGGCGGCGTATGTAAAGGTTGCGATGCCCATTCTCGCTTCCTGATTGATAAGGAATTTGGTGGTGTTGATACAGAGCAAGGTTGGCAACCAAATTGGCGTGAACGGATTTTATGTCAATGTAATTTAAATAATCGCCAGCGAGCTATTATTCATGCGGTTAAAGACACCATCCGTACACGTTGTGAATCAAGTGATGAACCCTTAACGCTCTATGCCACAGAGCAGGTGACTTCGGTTTTTCAGTGGTTGGTCAATTATTTTAAATCATTTGAAAATGTAACCTGTATTGGTAGTGAATACCTTGGAGAAAATATTGAAGGTGGTACATTACAAGATGGTTTGGTTAAGAATATACGGCATGAAGACTTAGAAAATTTAAGTTTTGCTGATAGTAGTGTAGATATTATTATGTCAAATGATGTGCTAGAACATGTCAATCAACCCCAGAAGGCATTACAAGAAATCTATCGTATATTAAAACCTAAAGGTGAACTATTCCTATCTATTCCTTTCTACCTTAATGCAAAACATACAATATGTCGCGCTAAAATTAGAGATGGTAAATTAGAACATTATTTAGCACCCGAATATCATGGCAATCCAATTTCAGATGAAGGTTCGCTGGTTTTTAACGATTTTGGCTGGGATTTTTTACAGCAATTACGTAATGTGGGCTTCAGTGATGT
Source organism: Candidatus Albibeggiatoa sp. nov. NOAA (assembly GCA_025800385.1). Lineage (GTDB taxonomy): Bacteria > Pseudomonadota > Gammaproteobacteria > Beggiatoales > Beggiatoaceae > Albibeggiatoa. Next base: position 167,574 of record JAOXRS010000012.1, on the reverse strand, counting down.
CTGTTTGTGTCACTATTGGTCAAAGCTGTATGGCTATTTAGGCGAGCCACAATATTATATTTGGGCGCACAAAGCTCGCTAATTTCACACTATACCGAGTGGCAATCTTCGTTATACTGAAGTCAGTAAGATTGTCACATTTAATATTTTAAGCAAGCCTATTTATTTGAAAAACCACTCATAAAACTAATCTTGTTTCCTAAATCACAAAATCCTGACTAAAATGTAAGTAATTTAAATGATAATAATAATTTACGACCGTTTATCGCTTTATTCGAGCTTTTGTCAGACAGGACAATTGTGCTTGTTTATTAAAGATAAGATTATTTGATATAATTCAGAAAGTTAAGCTTAATCAGTATTAAGATTCTTTTTGATAAAGGCAATGTTAGCATATTGTATTGTCTTAATCTTTTCTATTAAAATTAACGATTTGTAGAAAATGGCCATCTTATATTATATAATAAGGTATTGAAACACGAGCGAAGTCGTGCATACCAGTGGATGGCTTTGGCTTATTAACTATGACATTATTTAAGGATTGATGAGGTAGGAACAATGACAACGGACTTCCTTGGATTGCTTGTTGCCGTCGTGGGTATTTATATTTGTTTACCCCTTGCCTACAAAGCATATAAAACCCAAGAAACGGCAGAATTTTCATTCTCTATGCTATTTTTATTTGCGATGCCAGTTGTACTATGGATCGTATATGGTGTGATATTAGGGGCAATGCACCTTGTTGCAGTCAATACTGTTACACTATTTCTCACATTTTACATTTTGCGTGTCAAACTCAAATATGGCAGCTAACGCTTAGCAACATATCTTATTCGCAAGCGACTTTTTACAAAATTATTTTGGCTCACTGCCGAATTAATCTCAACTTGAAACTGTTGGCGTGCAAGCTGTTGTTTGACTTTCTCTAATGACTGTAAATCTGCGACTGTAATTTGTAAATCAAAATTACCATGTCGATAATCAAGTCGCTGGAGCTGAAAATCTTTTGCCTGTGATAATGCAGGACTGATTGATTTCAGTAATTGTAAAAAAGACGGTGCAACAGGTTGCTGATTCTGCTTCTGAAAACTCAGCAATTTTTGTTCCATTTGAGCACGAGCGTTGACAACTTTTCGTGCATCTGGGAATGTTTGTCGATATAGCTGATTAATTTGTTGAGTCAGTTGTTGACGTTGTTGCTTAAGCTGTTGCACTTCAAGCCAAATTTGTCCCACCAATACAATGGCTAAAATCCCCAATAAAGCTAAAGTCAGCCTTGATACTTTCCATAACGAGGTGGCTTTGTTTTGGGGGATATACTCGTCTTGTAGACAGTTGAGTGGATGGTATGATTTTAAGCTGCGTACAAACCACGCAAGTGTGGGTTCTGAATGAGAATGCTGTTCCACATTCACCCCTAAACCGTGCAAAGTGGTCAATAATGCCTCATTTTGGGGACTGGAAAACACATGGATTTTTTCGGGCAAACTGGTTTGAGTTTGTAATAACGCGGATACATTATTTAATTCAATACTAAAGCCCGCTGATTCGCCTGTGCGCACAATCACTTTTTCTTCCCACAACATCACACTCCACGTACTTTCCCCATGATAAGGTAACGCTAACATCTCGGGCAAAATCATCGTAGGCTGAATGCCCTGCTGCTGAAAAGCCTGTAAACAAGTTTGCATCGTGTCATGGCTAACAACCGCAACCGCAACTTCATTATTCCGTGGTGTTCCAATCGCAAAATGCAGCAATTCTACATCTTGTGCTAGCTGTTCTTCCAAAATGTAGGGGATTGCCTGAGCTAGACGCTGGCGTTGTTTAGTAGGTGTTTCGGCTTGCTGTAGGGTGCATTGCGTACCAGTAAATAATACGTAAACGGGGTAGCATTGCTTGGGCAATGTTTCAATACTGGTATTCAGGCGAGTATTTAAAATTTTGGCAGGGGCTTGGAATTGAATCCAGCTAATGTGCTGCGGAGAGTGATAATAAACCAGTAAGGCGGTACGCATAGCAAGACGTTCAAACAGAAAAACAGCATTCTATCCTAACCCACGTGACTGATTCAATATTGTTTCACCATCTACACAATCCTTAATAAATCAATATTCAATTTTAACTTTGCCATGCCCCAATAGATTTTCTAACTGACTAATAAAATCATCGCTTGGCATCACTGCCCATTGCCCACCAAGCCGTAATTTTACTTCAGCTTCCTTATTTTGATAATTGACGATAATTGGGCAACGACCTTGATTAGCTTGCAAGAGGGTTAATAAATTTTGGGTAAATTGCTTTTGTACTTGCTGTTCCGTAACTTGAATCATCATATATTTGGCTGATTTTTCACGCGCCTCTGGAAAGGTCATGACATTACTGGCGTTCATGGTAAAGCCACCGCTATATTCATCTTCGCGTACTTCACCTTCTACGACTAAAATCGCATCTTTTTCTAGTTTATGCTGCACTTCCGTATAAACACTAGAAAACATGGTTGCATCCAAACGCCCAGTATTATCATCCAGTTGAATAATCGCCATTTTGCCACGCCGACTATTGATGATTCGCACACCCAACATTAAGCCAATCACTTTTGCGGTTGAGCCACGATTAGTAGGGCGGACTTTTGATAAAGTGGTATAGGAGAAATTTTTAAGCTCAGTTTTATATTGGTCAATCGGATGCCCTGTTAAATACAAGCCGAGACAATCTTTTTCACCATTTAACCGCTGGATGTCCGTCCATTCCATCACATTTTCAGCATAAGGGACTTTTTCTTCTGCTTGCTCCTCAGGCGTGTCAAACATCGCAAATAAACTATTTTGTCCCGTGCTTTTATCGCTGGCGTGTTTTTCAGCTAATTTAATCGCAGTATCCAAAGACGCTGTCAAAGTCGCACGGCTCGCCCCCATACTATCAAAACAACCCGATTTTACTAAAGCTTCTAATACTCGGCGATTGACTTTACGCAAATCAATTTTTTTACAGAAATCAAATAAGTCTTTAAATTCTTTATTTTCTTTACGGGAAATGACAATACTTTCAATTGCGTTTTCACCTACACCTTTGATCGCGCCAAGCCCGTATAAAATGGTTTGGTTATCGGCAATCGTAAATTTGTAATCGCAGTAATTCACATGAGGGGGTTTCACTTCGAGCTTCATTTCACGGCAATCATCAATCAAGCCAACAACTTTATCAGTGTTATCCATATCTGAAGATAAAACAGCCGCCATAAACGCCGCGGGATAATGCGCTTTTAGCCATGCCGTTTGGTAGGAAACAAAAGCATAAGCCGCCGAGTGAGAGTTATGAATAATCAAATCATTGGCAACGAAATTATGTGTCTCTTGCACCTCCAAGTCATATGTCATTTCAGAGCCAGCAGGTTCAATACTGACAATAGTTTCCCAGAAAATGTCTGTATTACTTGTTTCTAAATCTTGTTTGGGAATATTTATTGGGAATGTTCTGTTTTCAGCTTCAAAAACCTGAACGTTACTTGTAGCAGACACTACCAAGTTGAATTTGTAAGCTCGATCATTGCTTTCTTCTGATTCCTTGATGTAACAAACAATACCAAGTCTTAATAACAAATGTTGTAGTTGGTGTAATAAAGGCTTTGATGTTGTTTGAATACAATGCTTTTCAGCCTCTAAACTGCCAAATTTTGTCCAATAGTTTTTGATAAAAATATTTAAAGCATCATTTTTTAATTTAAATATATTGTCTGGCAATAATTGATGTGGTTTGATGTCTTCGAATATAGATGTTTCCCAGTTCTCTTTGCCTTCAATTGGCAACTGTGAAGGACTCGCAATCCTTTGACCTGCGTTTAATTCCGCTAATGGTTTCCAGCCTTCCATTGTTAAAAAAGGATGATTATCTGTGGTTGTTATTTGTTTACCTGTTGCCGTAGTTAACTGAAATACAGGCTTAGCCCCATTTTCCATCACTTGCACAACATCACTAACACCCATTTTTTTGTCGGCTTGTAAACTAGCAACTTGTTTAATGCCATTTTTAAATAAAGATTTAACCGTTAACAACTCACCCGTTTCAGGATTTGCAACCAAAGTGCTACCAATTACACATTTATTAAATCCATAACCAGCAAACTTTTCCATCAAATCAAAAATATAAGTTGCAGTTTCTTCTTTAACTTCTCGTTTTAAAGCCCCTTCGGTGAAAGTAGCACGTTGCTTTGCCATTTCCTCAGCCTTTTTTTTCCCCATGGCTCTCCGGAGTAAATCTGCACCGCCCAAGGTATAATTGGCTAAGACTTGAGAAATTTGCATTACCTGTTCTTGGTACAAAATAATGCCGTAAGTCGGTTTTAAAATCGGTTCTAAATCTGGGTGTGGATATTCAATCTCAGCCAGCCCATGCTTACGATTAATAAAGTCATCCACCATTCCCGATTGCAAAGGACCTGGACGAAACAGTGCAACTAGTGCGACAATATCCTCAAAACAGTCTGGTAATAAGCGTTTAATCAACTCTTTCATGCCGCGAGATTCCAATTGAAACACAGCTGTCGTCTGGGCTTTTTTCAGTAAATCGAATGCGGCTGTGTCATCGAGCGGGATTTCCAACATATCAGGTGCTTCACCGCCAACTTTAACAATGTTTTCCAACGCCCATTTAATAATCGTCAATGTCCGCAAACCTAAAAAGTCGAATTTGACCAAACCGATGGTTTCAACATCATTTTTATCCAGCTGCGTAACCATGGTATTTTCAGGATTGCCATCCCAATATAACGGGCAAAAATCGGTCAATTTTGAAGGGCCAATCACCACACCACCTGCGTGCGTACCGACATTTCGGGTTAAGCCTTCCAGCTTCAACGCCATATCGATAATTGCTTTAACTCCTTCATCATTTTGATAACGTTGCTCAAGTTGTTCTTCTTGTTCCAGAGCTTTGGTTAAGGTCATGCCAATTTCAAATGGAATCAGCTTAGAAATCTGGTCAACAAATGGATATGGATGCCCCAAAACGCGACCCACATCACGCACTACCGCCTTTGCCGCCATCGTACCAAAAGTGATAATTTGCGAAACATGTTCTTTGCCATAAGTTTCCGCAACATATTGAATCACCCGATCACGTCCTTCCATACAGAAGTCCACGTCAAAGTCAGGCATCGATACCCGTTCAGGATTCAAAAAACGCTCAAATAGCAAATCATACTCAATCGGGTCTAAATCGGTAATTTTTAACGCATACGCTACAATCGAGCCCGCACCTGAACCCCGCCCCGGCCCTACAGGTACGTCGTTATCTTTTGACCATTGAATAAAATCGGCAACGATGAGGAAATAGCCGGGGAAACCCATTTGTAAAATCACATCAAGTTCGACTTGTAGCCGCTCGTCATATTCTTGGCGTTGGTCAACTTTATCTTTTAAAACAGTGTTAAAGCGATCATCCAAACCTTTGCGTGATAATTCACAAAAATACTCATCCATTGTCATGCCTTCGGGCACAGGAAAGTCTGGCAAATAGTTTTTACCTAACGTCAACTCAATGTTGCAACGTTGCGCAATCCGCCAAGTATTCTCAATTGCTTCGGGAATATCGCTGAATAATTCCGCCATTTCTTCAGGCGAACGCAAATATTGTTGGGTGCTGTAAATTCTAGGGCGGCGATTATCATCTAAAACATAGCCATCATGAATACAAACTCGGACTTCATGGGCTTCGTAATCATCTTCTTTAAGAAACACCACATCGTTAGTTGCAACAACGGGGGTTTGGGTTTCAATTGCTAATTGCACTGCAGCGTGAATATATTCCTCTTCTTGTGGACGGCCTGTGCGCTGGAGTTCTAAATAAAATCGATTCGGGAAATGAGTTTGCCAGAATTGTAAATGCTGTTTGGCTTGCTCGTGATTGCCTGCTAACAATGCTTGTCCAACATCACCTAAACGTCCTGCAGATAATGCAATTAAACCGTCTGTTCGTCCTTCAAACCATTCACGGTGGACATGCGGTACATCTTTTTTTAAGCCTTCTAAATAGCTAAGCGACACTAATTCACTGAGATTGATATAACCTTGTTTGTCTTGGCACAATAAGACTAGATGTGATGGTGGTTCATTGCCGTTGTCAATTAAAATGTCCGAACCGATAATCGGTTTAATGCCTGCACTATTAGCTGCTTTGTAAAATTGGACTAAGCCGCATAAATTGCTGAAATCCGTCACTGCACAGGCTGGCATTTGTGCCGCTTGTACCGCTTTAATCAGGGGTTTAATACGAACCAAGCCGTCAATGAGAGAGAATTCAGTATGGGTATGCAGGTGAACAAAACGTGGCATAACAAGATAATCAGAACAAAAAAAGTCTATCTATTATAACAGTTCAGAGTATAGATATTCAGTGACATCTTTTAGTGCTTATGGAAAATAGCAAAGGACGATTAAATGAAGCTTCTGACAGGTTTTTCACCAACGGCTAAATCATGGTGAAACATTTTTCGCATGGTGAGGTGCTGCCCCATCTTTCTATTAGACTATGAGCAGCTCGTAATTACTGTTTACAATCAGTATTTAATGTAACTAATTTTGTCGGGTTAAACCCTTATGCAACCATTGCCATACAATACTTCTAGGCATAATAATACCCCGAGAAACATAAGCAAAAACAAACGAATCTTGTAATGTCCATTCCATATTGATTGAAGCACGGCGTTGACCACACCACAATAATGTATCGCCTTTCATTAAGCATTCGGTTTCATCTGGTAATAAAATGCGCTCATCACCTCGAATCAACATCAACGCAATACAAGATAAGTTTTCATCCCTATTCTTTGGGTCACGCAATAACGTATTAATATTAGCGGATTGGTCATTATATAAAGCCTGATAAAGTGCTGGGGCTTGCTGTTGTGTAATTACGGTCTCCCACACTGTTGGCGAATCATGTTCAGGAATGACTCCAATCATGCGACTAATCACATAGTTTGCCCAATGATTACCACGCAATTTAGATTCACGAATAAAATCAGCGAGCAAAGGGGACATTAATAAAATGCGAATATGATCGGCAATAATTTGGCTGGCTTGCATCACGATTTCAGCTTGTGCTGCATCAAAAATTACCTGATTGGCTGCATCATTTTGCCGAATAATCACATATAAATTAGGATTCAATTGGCGCGCGGCCATCACAATCGCTAAGTTGTGCATATCATCGTTTGTGCCTGCGACAATGCCCACAGCCTGATCAATATTGGCCTCTTTTAACACTTCGGTTTCCATGCCTCGGCCTATTACATATTCTTCTCTGGGGTAACCCGTTTCGCTTAAATTGGCCTCAACAATTACAATTCTAATATTCACTTCTCTTTCAAGCTGTTTACACACTTCCTGACCAAATCGTCCATAGCCACATAAAATCCATAAGCCATGCTGTGGTGGGCTGAGTAATTTATCATTCATGGGAATATTACGTTTTCCGATCAACCATTCTCGTAGTAAAAACAAACTTGGAGAATGCAGAATAATATGTAGCAACCGCGCGAAAATAGTAAATGGATTAATAATAAAATCTGCTTCAAATGTGGCCATGTTTGCTGCCACTTCATTCGAATCAACGCGACAAATTACGGGTAATTGAGGATTTAGTAATTTAGTCGTAATCGCAATATTGAGGTTAATATTATTATCATTGGTAATTGCAACAATGGCCGAGCAATATTTATTACGCAGCCCACCTTCTATTAAATGCAATGGCTGGCTGGCATCTGCGCATAATTTCGGCACGTAAACTGGATAATTCTCCATAATCAAGCTATTAATACGATCTTGACTTTTTTCGATAACGACCGCTCTTAAAAACCGTTCTTCCAATGAACTAACCAATGCTTGTCCTGTGTCGCCATAACCACAAATTAAGTAAAACGGTTCATGAATATTACTCACAGTGCGCGAAAATTGTCGCTCAACTAAAGTCCGTTTCAAGGCTTCATCTTGTAACAAGGCCAACAATGCTCCGATGGCATAAATCCAAGCAACCACAGTCAAATACAGGGAAAATGTCGCCCACATACGCTGAGCACCAGAAAACGCATAAGGAATTTCACCAAAACCAATGGTCGTGCCCATGTAAGAGACAAAGTAGAAAGCATGGAAAAAATCCATATACCATAGATTGCCTTGGTCATCGACTCCGGGCATCAAGGTCATACCCACCATTGCAAGGGCATATACCGTAAGCAACACCATAAGCGGTAAACGCATACGGCGCATAATTAAGAAAACAATACTATTCATGAAAGGTAGCAGAATATTTGCGAGAGCTGTATTCAGAAAGAGAGTAATAATAACATTACAGTACAAACATCCAAAGGTTGAATGGTATTTTTTCTAATGATGAAGTGATAAATATTTGGAATTCAAACGATTATCAAAAACAATAATATAGATAAAATAGCCGCATTAACAACACTAAATGCCCGCGCCCAGACTAAAAAAATACGGTATAAAACGGTTTCAAGCTCACCTTTAAGCTCTTTGCGCACATGTTTTTGGAAGCTTTCTTCTATCGCATTCATTTCCAACTGACTTAGACGATTAACGCCATGATTTTTTTGTTCGAAATCTGATAGGCTTTGTTGCGGTGCTAAATATCTTAAAAATTCTTTAATTGCATCAGCATTGCTTAAATTATATCGAAAACCTTGCCTGATAATCATGGATGTAAAGCTATTGATGATAAAAGGTAGGATGAAGTTTTGTAGTCTGACAATAATAATAAATAGCGCAAAGATGCTAGGAAAGAATGGATAAAAAATGATGGCAGATAATGCCGCAATGAGAGCAAAATGATCTAAAAAGTGGCTTTTTGATAAAGACTTCTCCACTTCTTTAAGTAGGTTATTGATATTTCGTTCTTGCTTATTGCTAGCTGATTGGTAGGGGTTAAGTTGCGAAAAAAATATGAAAATTGAAATAGCTCCCAATCCCACATTGAGCCAGAAAATTGCAATATGTTCATAACGAATCAAATACCAAAATAAGCCAAAAAGACATACATCAACAATAATAGATAAAATAAACGACTTAAAACCCATTACAACACGCCACTACGCTTGATTTCCAAATAACGATTGACTAAAGAAATGGGTAAATGCTCAGGCTCGGTATCCAAATATAATACCCCGTGACGGTTTAACGCTTCATGTGCTTGTCGGCGGCTATGTAAGTATTCATGAGTGGCAGCATAACGTAACGCTTCTTTAAATTGATTAACAGGTTGATCTAGCACTTGATTTAATACTGCTTCTTGTAAGCTAGCAACCAAAACTAAGTGTCGCTTTTGTAATAATCGCATCGCTGGAATCAGTTCTTCATGGTCTTCATCACGCAAGTTTGATACTAAAATAATCAACGCACGTTTATTCAATCTTGTAATCAAATGCTTGGCTGCTGTTAAATAATCACTGGTGTGTAAACTAGGCTGTAAATCATACACGGTATTCAATACCACATTGACTGAATTAACCCCTTTGCGTGGGGCTAACCAACGTTGCTCTTGCCCGCTAAATGTCATCAAACCCATTGCATCACCTTGACGTAAAGCCACATAAGTTAGCAACAGCATCGCATTCAAAGTATGATCGAAATGAGACAATGCGCCATCTTGCGTCCACATCCTACGTCCACAATCTAACAAAAAAATCACTTGCTGATCGCGTTCGTCTTGATATTGTTTAGAAATGAGTTTTTTAATCCGAGCTGAAGCATTCCAGTCAACTTGGCGTAACGTGTCACCCGCACGATATTCTCGTAATTGATGGAATTCCAAACCCTCACCACGACGCTGCAATTGTTTAATCCCAATTTGTCCGAGCCGATCTTCCATCGCCAGTAAAGTATATTTCGTGATGGCTGCAAAATTAGGATATATCTTAATGGGGGTTTCTTGCTTGATATAGCGATATTTTTTCCAAATGCCTAAAGGCGAATAAGTGAGCAAATGAAAACCTGAAAATTGTGTATTGCCGCGCTTTTCTGGACGAATACGATAATGGGTTTGCACTGAACGCTGAGATTTGACAAGTAATGTTTGTGGTAATGCTTCAAATTCACAATAAGGCGGATAGTCGTCAAATATTTCTACTTTTTGTGTTTGCAAGTGGGGATTGCGTAACTGTAAAGTGACTTCAGACCAAACGCCCAAAGCCAAAGAACCTGATACGTTGCGCTGAATTTCAATTGATTTAATGTCATATAATTTCCAGCCATCTAATAATGCTAAGCCGAATATGGCAAAACCTAACAGTTTCCAAGCCAAGGCCAAGAATGGAATAAATGTGACGACAACAGCCATCAAGAGCCATAAAAACAATAAGTATAATAAATTTGAGGCTGGACGCATGACATTTTTGAGAAATAGAAAGTTTTGTAAATTCTAAAGCCTTAACACATCTAAAACAACAGCATAGTTTCAGAACAGTGTTGGTTTGACAATATTTTTTGTAGGGTGTTAAATATCAGGTTATTTGTCATTTTACATACTTGTGACCCAAACCTCTCGCCAATTGCATGGATTTTCTTTAGATGTTTAGATATTTTTTAGCAGTTATTATAATGGCTATTGTTGTTTTATTACTTTCTAGCTTATTTATCGGGCTTGGGTTTATTTTAGAGCAAATTTATCATTTCACTTTATTTGAAGCAACGTTGATCTGTTTATTAAGCAGCTTGGTTTTAATTGCATTTTTGCTAGCGAGTCGGTTATTTCTTGATAGCCTTCAAGATGATGAATATGATGATGACGATGGGTTTGATTTAGAATTTGATGATCGTGACAAGCGTTAGTATCGATAATATGAAAGTATAAGAGTCACAAATATAAACTTATGAATGATAACCAACTTTTACGCTATAGTCGCCATATTTTGTTGCCAGAATTAGATGTGGTCGGCCAACAACGCTTATTAGATGCTAAAATCATGATTATAGGCTTAGGCGGTTTAGGTGCACCCGCCAGTTTATACCTTGCTGCTGCAGGCGTGGGAAAGTTGGTTTTATGTGATTTTGATAAGGTGGAACTGTCTAATTTGCAAAGACAAATAACACATCACACTGAAAATATTGGCCAATATAAAGTGGATTCAGCACTGCAACAACTTAAAGCCAATAATCCAGACTGTCAGATTGAGACTTGTTATCAGGCATTCGATCCCGATACTTTAAGCCAGCAATTGTCTGATATTGATGTCGTGCTAGATTGTACGGATAATTTACAAACGCGCTTACAGATAAACCAAGCCTGCGTTAACACTCAAACACCATTAGTATCTGCAGCTGCAATTAGGATGGAAGGGCAAATTAGTGTATTTTTAAATCAATCTACACAAGACCCTTGCTATCGTTGTTTATACCAAACAGAACAAGATTTACAAGAAACATGCACTCAAACGGGCGTTCTTGCTCCATTAGTTGGTGTTATCGGCAGTATGCAAGCCTTAGAAACCATTAAATTGATCGCAAAAATAGGTAAAATACTACATGGTCGTTTATTGATTTTGGATGTGCTGCACATGGAGTGGTACACCATGCAATTGCGCAAAAACCCAAACTGTCCTGTATGTCGCAGTGGGCTTTAAATATTTTTGAGTATTATCTATATACTTTTATATAAATATTGATAATACTGAAAATTCTCACGATGAATGAGGGTAGAGCTATGACTACACCACCAGAAACCAGCCCAATTGACTTTCAAATGTTGCATCATCTGGAAGAAATTATGGGTAGTGAAACGTGTTTAATGCTACTACAGCAGTTTATAGCTTATGCCCCAGAACAATATGAACAATTAAAACAAGCTTTTGAACGACAAGATTATGAGCACTTACGTTATAAATCGCATCAATTTAAGGGTGAGTGTTTACAAATGGGAGCCACTTTAGTTGGCCAAGCCTGTAAAGAATTAGAAGAAAAAGCGAAAACCATGCAAACCAAAAACATAGAGTCTTGCCTACAAAAATTACATTATGAAACACAACGTGCCATTGCAGAACTAGAGCAGGCTCACTAAACATGGCAGATTATCAAGGACATATTTTAGTCGTAGACGATGCCCCTTTGATGCGCAAAGTCTTGGCTGAGATATTACAAAAATTTGGCTATAAAGTTAAAACCGCTGATAACGGTCAACAAGCTATTGATTATTTTATTGAGCATCGTCCAGAACTCATTCTAATGGATGCAGATATGCCAACATTAGATGGGGTAACGGCTTGTCAGAGAATTAAATCTTTACCTGAAGCGAAGTATTTACCCGTTATTATTGTCACCGCTTATGTAGGGCGTGAATGGGTTGATAAAGCCTATGCTGCAGGGGCTACTGACTATGTGACAAAGCCCGTTAATTGGGATGTATTGCGCAATCGTATCCACTATATATTGCAGGCTAAACGCGCTGAAGAAGCATTATTTGACGAGAAAGAGAAAGCCCAAGTCACTTTGGCATCTATTGGTGATGGCGTGATTACCACGGATGCAAAAGGTTTAATTGAGTATGTCAATCCGATTGCAACCTGTTTGACGGGTTGGTCACATGATGAGGCGCGTGGCAAACCAATCAATCAAGTGTTCTCTCTAATTAATGAAGTATCAAAGTCACCTGTACATTTTCCTATTGAAGAGTGTTTAGAAAGTCGTCAAGTAATTGAATTAACTGATGATGGGGATAATATTGTATTGCAGCACCGAAATGGTCAACATTACTTTGCGATTGAAGACTCTGCTGCTCCGATCCAAGATCGACATGGTAATATTATTGGTGTCGTATTGGTATTTCATGATATGACTGAAAACCGCCGTATGACTCAAAAATTGTCGTTTCAGGCTAAACATGATGCATTAACGACTTTATTTAATCGGCATGAGTTTAATAACCGACTGCATGATGTATTGCAACAACCGCGTCATCAAGATATAGAACATGCATTGTTATATTTGGATTTAGATCAGTTTAAAATTGTAAATGATACCTGTGGGCATGATGCAGGTGACCAACTGTTAAAAGATGTTGCGATCTTACTGCAAACATCAGTCAATGAATTTAATTCTTATGCAAAAGCAACATTAGCGCGCTTAGGCGGTGATGAATTTGCTTTGTTATTAGAGCAATGTAAATTACAAGACGCATTATTGCTTGCACATAAGCTATGTGATGATGTACAAAATTTACGTTTCTTTTGGACAGATGAAAAGAATAAACTCACCCGTCGTGTATTTAAAATTGGCATTAGCATTGGTTTAATGCCGATCACCGATCGCTTATCAGATAAAACCACCAATCAAAAAAGTGTACTTGCGATGGCTGATGCCGCTTGTTATGCCGCTAAAAATGCGGGGCGCAACAATGTACATATTTACAAAGATACCGATTTGGCTGAAGAAATTGAATGGGTATCGGTTATTAATAATAATTTAGAAAAAAATACTGGCTTTCATCTTTTCTATCAACCTATTAACTCATTAAAAGATTCTCAATATCCCAAGTTTTATGAAGTATTATTACGAATGGATGATCGTCAAGGACATCTAGCCCCTCCGGGAGCATTTTTATCAACCGCTGCCCGCTATAACTTGATGCCAACCCTTGATTTATATGTTATTGAGCAAACACTGGTTTGGATTAGCCATAACCCAGTGCGCTTACAAGGCTTAAACCTGTGTAGTATTAATATTTCAGCTTATTCATTGGCAGATCAAAACTTCCTAAAACAAGTCAAAAGCTATCTTCTAAAAACCCATGTACCCCTAAATAAAATTTGTTTTGAAATTACCGAAACAACAGCAATTAGTAACTTTACTGGTGCACAACATTTTATTCAAGAAATAAAAGCCTTAGGTTGTAAGATTGCAATGGATGATTTTGGAACAGGTATATCAGCATTTAGCTTTTTGAAAAAACTGCCGATTGATTTTCTGAAAATCGACGGCAACTTAATTCGGCATATTGCTGATGATGAAGTGAATTATGCCATGGTTAAATCCATTAATGATATTGCTCATTTGATGAATATTGAAACTATTGCAGAGTTTGTCGAAAATGAAGATATTTTTAATAAATTACAAGAGTTAAACGTGGATTATATTCAAGGCTTTTGGGTAGGTAAACCACAACCGTTACAAGATGGACCTATTACACTTAATCAAGATATAGAAGTTCAACAACCCACTGAAGTGCTCTAGCGATAACAAAACTTATTATTGAGTGCAAAATAATCTTATTGGTATAAGTTACACAAATTATATGGATATACCCGCAGTGAACATTGTTTAAAACAAAAATAAACAGCAATTGCACTAATTAGGTTAGAATAGAGCCATAATTAAAGTTTTTCTAAGGACAGTTTGACGAAGGAGATGGAATGAGTATCGCCTATATTTATCACCCCGATTGTTTAGAGCATGATATGGGGGAGGAGCATCCTGAGCAACCTGCCAGAATTAATGCCATCGAAGATAGAATGCGGATGGCGCATATTTTTGATTTCGTAAGACATCATGAAGCCCCATTAGCAGAAAAGAAATATTTAACCCGCGTGCATGATGCGAAATATGTGGATAAAGTCTTGTCATTTGCCAAGTTGCCAGATGGTGAGCATAGCTATCTTGATCCTGATACCGTTATCACTAATAAAACCCCTAAAGCCGCATTACGTGCAGCAGGCGCGGCTGTCATGGCCACAGATTTGGTGCTAGGTCATAAACATCAGCATAAAATTGCATTTTGTAATGTACGTCCACCGGGACACCATGCAGAACGTGGTGGAGCAATGGGCTTCTGCTTTTTCAATAATATTGCTGTCGCAGCGGCTCATGCTATTCATGATTATGGTTTACGTCGTGTCGCGATTATTGATTTTGACGTACACCATGGGAACGGCACAGAAGATATTTTCCAAAATGAGCCACGAGTTCTATTTTGCTCGAGCTTCCAACATCCGTTTTATCCTTTTTCTGGTGATGATGTAATTAGCGATCATATTATCAACGTGCCTTTGCCAGCAGGAACATCAGGTGATAAATTCCGTGAAGCGGTGCTAATGCACTGGATTCCAGCATTAACGAAATTCGCACCTGAAATGATTTTCATCTCTGCAGGGTTTGATGCGCATATTGAGGACGATATGTCTAACTTCCATTTGCGTGAATCTGATTACGCATGGGTGACAAAAGAATTGATGGTAGTTGCGGATAAATTCGCTGACGGTCGTGTGGTTTCAATGCTAGAAGGTGGTTATGATTTATCATCTCTCGCGCGTAGTGTGACTGCTCACTTGAAAGTGTTAATGCACATGGATTAATAGCATTTGGGAGTGCGCTGGTACTCCCTTTTGTTTACTATGCAGCCGCCAATTGCTCCTCACCCCGAATCAATGCAGGAATGGTATTGCGAATATAGTCAATAAAATCTGCAATATCTTGTCTTTCAAGCATATCATTTTGCCATATCCAGTTATAAGAAAATTTTGCTGCCTGTCCATTGTTTAATAATAGCGGACGTGCCATTTTATTCTCAGATGAGATTTTGGCTTTAGGTAAAATCCCTGCACCAATCCCCAACGAAGCCCATTCTTCAATTACTGGATAACTTAAGGCCTGCCCTGGATACGCGTTTAATTCTGCTTGTTCTTGTTTAAAAATATGTTCTAAATAGCCATTCAAACCACAACCGCCACCTGTCAAAATAATCTGTGCTTCAGGTAGCTCATTAATGCGATATTGAAAAACTTTTTGCTGAGTTGAATCAATCTCTTGTGGCAAATAATATAAATTTTCTGAATAAAAAAAGCTATGCTGCTGTCGGGCAATACTCTCGGGCACAACTGCAAAATCAATTTGTTCTAACGCAAGCCGCTGGTTTAAGTCATCCAGTAAACATTCTTTGAAAAATACGTTCATTTCTGGATGCGCTTGACGATATGGGACGAGTACTTGGGTTAACAACTTCATATCAATTAACGGTGATAAGCCAATTCTTAGCAATTTATGTTCAGGATTATGGTATGCCTGCGCCGCCTTTTGTAACTCATTTTTATCATCTAATACCGCCCGAATATACGGCAACATATATTCCCCAAACTTGGTCAATTCCACACTACGCGTTGTACGCACGAATAACTTTCCGCCTAATTCATCCTCTAACTGTGCAATAGCATTGGACAACGTAGGTTGCGTCGCGTGACACATTTCTGCCGCCTGACTAAATGAACAGGTTTCTGCAACTGATTGAGCAAAAAGTAATTGTTTTAGGTTCATCGCATATATTCAAAAAATAAATAAATCTTATTCAAAAATAGAATTTCTAAATTATTCTAACTTATCTTAAGCTGCATTTCGAGTTTTATGAATAATTATCAAGGCTTAGCAATCAATACTTCAGTGCTTATATCAAGATTGCAAGTCTGCCAACAGATGGAGAATCAACATGACTGCACAACGTATGCTTTTCTTAACCGTTGCAAGTTTACTCGGGACAGGGGTTTGGTTATCAGGCTGGGATCAAGTGCACTGGTTACTGTATGTGCTGACGGTGATGTTAGTGTTTGCAGGTGTGACAGGCATTTGCCCTGGGTTGTTATTATATAAGCAATTAGGTCTCAAATAAAAATCCCCTGAGAGTCAATGAGAGTCGCCGCCCATTGGCTCATTTTTTTGGAGAATCCTCATGAGTGCACATGTTTCACAATTTATCGCTTTCGGACTGGTTGCCATTATTGCTGGGGTATTTATCTTAATTGGTATTGTGCGTGAACTTGCTCCCCACTATCAGAAAAAATGGTTACTAGGTATTGCCATGGGTTTGGGAGTAATTACGTTTAGTTTTAAAATTGCCTTTGTTATGACCTTTGATAGTTTTGCTCAACCGATTTTACAAAGTTTACCGACGCAGCAATATGTAACGCAATCAACGAATTTATTGTATTTAAAACCCGCACCGATTAAGACGGAAGCTTATGTATGGGAGGCTTTGCCCAATGTTGCGCCTGCGCCTACAAATAACCCAACTGCACCCGAAAAGGTCGCGTTAGGTAAACAATTATTTTTTGACAAACGTTTATCCGCTGATGGTTCATTGTCCTGTGCATCATGTCATGAATTATCAGAACAAAAAGGCGGAAGTGATGGTTTATCAAGTTCAATTGGGATTCATGGACAACAAGGACAGCGCAATGCACCAACCGTGTTAAATGCTGCTTTCCAACGGGCACTATTTTGGGATGGTCGTGCCAACTCTTTGGAACAACAAGCTATAGCTCCTTTAATAAATCCAATTGAAATGGGCATGTCTTCGCTCAATGCCGTTGTTGAAAAAGTGCAAAGTATTGAAACATATCGCCAAGGTTTTGCCCAAGTGTTTCCCAACTCACCTAATATCACAATTGACAACATTGCCAAAGCCATTGCCGCTTATGAACGTACTTTAATTACGCCAAATTCAGCTTATGATCGTTTTGTTAAAGGTGATGCTGATGCACTGAATGCGCAACAATTAAGGGGTATGGCATTGTTTGAATCTACAGGTTGTATTTTATGTCATTCAGGGGCGAATTTTAGCGGCGCAAGTATTGGCAGTGATAATAGTGCTTATCGAATTTTCCCCACAGTAGCGAATACAGAGTACGAGAAAAAATATAACCTAGCCGATGATTTAGGCGCGTCGCAACGTTTTGCTGATGTGGAGCGTGGTGTGTGGCGGATTCCTTCATTGCGTAATGTAAATCGAACTGCGCCGTATTTTCACAATGGGTCAGTGGACAGCTTAGAAGAGGCGGTACGGATTATGGGACGGGTGCAACTCAATCAAACTTTAAGCAATCAAGCGACGGATGATAAAACCTTGTACTGGTCTCATGAAGCACAACAACTCTTTGAATCCAGCAATCAGGCTTTAACCGATGATGAAGTCAAAGATATTGTTGTATTTCTTACCGCATTAGATGGGGAATTACCTTAATAAATCACGTAAAATAAACTGTTTGCTATCACTCACCTTTTATAGGACTGGCAGTCTTGCCATCATTTACATATTAACAATTGATATAAAGAAGACCGCTAGTCCTGCATAAAAAACGACTGATGCAATCACTGCCCTTTTATAAGGTATGAGAAATAATTGTATTAATCATTTTCACCGTTGCTTCAATCGCGGCCATATTCTGGTCAGGATCAACCCCACGTGTGGTAACCGTTAACGGCTTGCCATTTTTCTTAATCCGCCAAGAAATTGCAGCTTGTACTAACGCATTGGTTTGCCCACCGGGAGGAATTGTCACACTATAATCTAACAATTGAGGCATCGGAATATTAAACTCAAATAAGGCCTCTTGCAACGCATTCATAAACGCATCATAGCCACCATTTCCGTGCGAATACGCTTCAACCACCCGATCATGATAAGCACATTTAATCGCAGCGACAGGCTTTAATTGATACGTAGAATTGATTGAGCAGTACAACAATTTGAAAGGCCGATTTTCTGGCATCTCAAACACATCTAAAATCAAATATGGCAAGTCTTCAATTGTGATAACTTCTTTTTTGTCGCCCAGCTCAATGATTTTTTGTAGTAAAACTTGTTTTTCTTCTTCACTGATTTCAATATCTAACTCACGCAAGCACATGTCTAAGTTGGCTTTTCCAGACAGTTTGCCTAGCGCATATTTAGTTTTTCGGTTAAAACGCTCAGGTTTCAGCGGATTAGAATATAATTGACCTTTTTTATCACCATCTGCATGAATGCCTGCCGTTTGTGTAAACACATTTTTACCGTAAATTGGCTTGTTATGTGCCATGCGTTGACCAGAAAACATTTCCACATATTGTGAGACTTTATGCAACTTGGTTTCATCGATATTGATGTCAACATCTAAAAAGTCCCGAATCGAAATCACCACTTCATCTAATGGCGCATTACCCGCACGTTCGCCCATGCCATTAACTGTTGCATGAATCCCTTTCACCCCAGCTTTCGCCGCTGCCAACGCATTTGCTGTACCTACACCATAATCATTATGTGGATGGAATTCAAAATGGGTATCAGGGTAACGCTGAATTACTTGGCTAACATATTCATACGTTTGAAATGGGTTGAAAATACCCAAAGTATCAGGCAATAAAATCCGCTGCACAGGTAATTCATTCAAGGCTTCAATTAAATCAAATACATATTGTGGAGAGTCTTTAATACCATTGGAAAAATCTTCTAAATAGACATTGGCCTGTAATCCATTTTCAGCAATTGCATTTACTGTGGCGCGAATATCATCAATATGTTGTTCTGGGGTTTTGCGTAATTGTTCTGAACAGTGTTTATATGAACCTTTGGTCAATAGATTTAAACGTTGAATCCCTACTGATTGTGCCCATTTCACCGAACGGTCACCATCAATAAAACTTAAAATTTCAAATCTATCGGCAAAGCCCGCATCCTGTGCCCAATGCAAGATTTTTTGAACGGTTTTTTTCTCGCCTTCTGATACCCGTGCTGAGGTAATTTCTAAGCGGTCGACTTTGACTTCGGTCAATAAAATTTTGGATAAAGTCAATTTTTCTTCGGCTGTATAAGAGACATTTTGCATTTGCTCGCCGTCTCGTAGCGTCGTGTCCATTATTTCTAAGCGTGATACAGTACTCAAGTCAATTCCCTCTAAAAAAACCAATGGTCAATGTGGTCTCTTCCTTTGCAAGCATTAAAAGCTCGCGCTCCTTTGAATGATTTTGTTTTTATAAGTATTTTGGTTTGGTTGCAGTCTAACAAATCAGTATGATAAGTCTATAAAACTGGGTTAATTTTATGAAAAGCCAAGGCCTTACACGGTAAAAATATTGCTTATGATACGGCTTGTCTACCAAGTTTGTAGTAAAATAACAAAATACCATACTAAAGGAGTCAATTATGTCGCTTTTTAAACATTTACACTATAGTTTACTATTTCTGTTTCTCGTCAGTATTTCACAGACAAGTTACGCTTTTTTAGGTTTTTTCGGCAAAACTGAAACGATTGAGTTAGAACTGGTTTATAGTTCAGAAAAGCAGGCTTGGCTCGATGAAATGATTCCCGCTTTTAACGAGGCCAAATTAGGCGATAAAGATAAAAAGTTCATTGTGCAGGTCAAAGCAAAAGCAATGGGTTCAGGTGAAATGATGCAAATGTTGGTTGATGGTGAGCACAGACCACACCTTGTTAGCCCCGCATCGAATATTTTTATTGAACTGTATAACGAGCGAGCAAAAAGCAAAGCCCAGCAACCGATTGTAACCGAAGCACATAATTTAGTACTTTCCCCTGTAGTTATTGCCATGTGGCAACCGATGGCGGAAGCATTAGGCTGGCCTGATAAGTTGATTGGCTGGGAAGAAATTTTTAAATTAGCAACCAGTGAAAATGGCTGGGGAGAGTTTGGGCATCCTGAATGGGGCGAATTTAAGTTCGGTCATACCCATCCTGAGTACAGCAATAGCGGTATGCTTTCCGTATTGGCAGAGGCGTATGCAGGTGCGGGTAAAAGCCGTGTGTTAAAAATGAAAGATGTCAATAAACAGAAAACTCAAAATTTTATCCAAGCGATTGAAAGCTCAGTTATTCATTATGGCCGTTCAACAGGCTTCTTTAGTAAAAAAATGTTTGGTGGCGGCTCTGAATTATTAAATGCAGTCGTTTTATATGAAAATATGGTGATTGAATCTTATTTGCCTGAATATGATTTAAAACAACCTATTGTTGCAATTTATCCAAAAGAAGGTACATTCTGGAGCGATCACCCCATTGGTATTGTTGAACGTAGTTGGGTTGATGAGAAGCATCGTGCCGCCGCAAAAGTATTTACTGATTATTTATTAGCACCCAATCAACAAAATAAGGCGCAAGAATATGGTTTAAGACCCGCAAACTTAGATGTGCCATTACATGCACCATTCGATAAAGCCCACGGTGTTGATCCCAAACAGCCACAAACTATCTTGCCTATTCCGCAAGCAAAAGTGATGGAAAAATTACTCACTGTATGGCAAAAGAATAAGAAACATGCTGATATTCTATTGGTATTTGATATTTCTGGCAGTATGAAAGGCCAAGATAAAATTAAGTTTGCACAACAAGGGGCGTTTGATTTACTCAATATGCTACGACCAGAAGATAAATTATCTTTACTGTTATTTAATCACAAATTAAATTGGTTAGGAAAACAGCAAAATTTAGAATCTGATCGACCGTTTTTTGAACACGTATTACATACCATTCAAACCAGTGGTGGTACAGCTTTATATGATGCCGTTGATGAGGCGTACGAATACATGTTAAATAATCGAACAAGTGACAGTATTTCGGCGATTGTTGTGTTAAGTGATGGAGCTGATGGGCACAGCAAGAATGCAACATTAGAAAGCTTATTGGAAAAAATGAGTCAGTCAAATGCGGAGATTGGAGTTTATCCTATTGCTTATGGAAGTAATGCAGAAATGTCTGTTTTAAGGCAAATTGCCAAAGCCGCTTTTAGTAAAGCTTATTCTGCAGAAACAACGGATATTAGTGTTGTATTTCAGGAAATTGCCACATTCTTTTAGCACTTGAATAGACACTTCCTAGCTTAGTGATATTAGGTTGGGAAGTTTTTAATTGAGATGACTTTATCTATTAAATCAATCTGGATATATCTTTAAAGATAAACAATGCAATTTATTGGTTTCCTACCTTAACCAAGTCAAGATGTTTACAGTCCGTTAGACAATCTGTCATCTTCTTCTGCAATCACGACATAACGCAAGCTATTTTGTTGAGGTTCTGGCTTCTCTTGTTCATTACAACGATAACAACTAACAAGAATCAAGCGACGTTTTAACCCTGGTTCTAATAATCCTGTGTCAGATTTATTAACCACTTTGGTGTCATGTACGCGATAGTGCCATTTTCCTGTGCGGGGAGATTCTAACACTAAAATATCATTAGGCTTTAATGCACTAAGAAATGAAAAATATAAACTGGGATGTGCGCCTAAAACTGTATTACCCACTTCACCCGGTAGCACACTGCTTTTTAAATAACTTAAACCCATTGCAGGCACGACTTGCTTTCGTTCTTGTTCCAAAACAATATGTTCTGTATTCAAGTGAGGCACGGTTAAACGCGCAATTGGCCACAGTTCCGCCCACGGCCACGGCTTAATTTTTTCTCCGCTGGCTTGTGTACGCAACCAAGCAGTATGCATTAAATTTTGTGTCATCCAGTCAGAAATTTCAGTATTTTCAACTAACTGCCAAGACCCAATTCCCAAGAATAAACCGAGAATTAAACTCCCTCCAATGATCTTAACTCGACTGGTGCTTTTTTTTGGAGTACGCATTATCAAACCTCGCTATAAATTGTTCTTATTATTATTCTTGATAAATACCTAGTATAAGCAGCAAGCTAGGCTATCAAAAGGGGTAGCTATGACAATGTAAAGGCAAAATATGGCAAAAAGATGGTCTACATTATCTAACTATTGTCACTCAAATGAGGTAAGGCAATTTTAGAACCAAATATGACCCATAAAGAACAGTTATAATATTAGCTGATAAAATCACTATTCTACAAGAAGAAATTTGTATTTCCGACATTGAAGCCAACTTATAAATTCAAGGTATTTCAGTAGGATATTTACCCTTTTTCACTTTTTTAAAACAAACTTAAGGTAAATTTCGCTGTTAGACAATAAAAAGTCATATTTTTGAGAAAAAGAATATGAATTATTTATTCAACATATTTTTGCTCAGAAAAATCCCAATCAAATTTTCTATCAAACATTTGCTCTAATTTAGCAACATCCTCTAATACAAATTTCAAAATTTTTCGATACAGTTCAGGTTTAAATTTGGGCTGAGGTCGGGATTGTTTTGAATAAGAAGTGTTGTGCTGAACATCACAAAATTGGCATGTAAAACTGCTATCAACACTTAAAAACTCAAAGGTCTTTTTCAGTGTTTCATGTGGGCGTTGTTTTAACTCTTCTGATGTGAGAATCAAGAATTGTGATTTTGCAAATTGAGGAAAAAAGCTGGAAAGCTGTAAAGCATATAGGCTTGTTGGGATAAAATTTTGTTGCCCTTCTTCAATATATTGATTGAAATCAATGTCGCCTATTTTGGCTTGTGGATGATGTGGGTTTGTTTTTGCTGTTCCCTGTGCAGCATCAAGATGATAAAAATAGTGAGATAAAATTCGTTCAATAGGATGCCTTAGCACATAGATAAACTTCATATTGGGTTGTATGGCATGAATAATTGCATGAGAGCCTTGTCCTTTTGAGGGCAATTGTGTGTAATATACAGAAGCATCTCCTACCATTTTTTGGCCTTGATAGTCAGGCATTAACACTTGAAAAGCTTGTTGTCGAGAATGTATATCAACACCAATATTTTTTTGAAGCCGTCTTTTATGCTCCATATAGGGTAAAAAATACCCTGGTTCTTTCTCTTTGTTAGAAAAATAAATATCAGGGTGTTCGGAAAGATAAGCATATAAACTGGTTGTGCCTGCTTTCATTGCACCAATAATGGCAAAATTGGGAATTTGCGTTTTTGGAACACCTTGCCATTCATCTAAGATGCTTTGATTCCTAAAAACACCTAATGCACGTTTATATCGTGTGTCCAGCTCTTTTTTAGTACCTTTTCCTGCCCAAATACAAGCATCGTCTGAAAAATTAAAATCTGCGTACTTTAGCGCGATATCTTGAACTTTTAAATTCGGTGTTTTTTTTAGTGCTTCATAAAAGCTTACTTGATCTAAATACCACTTTGCGGTACCTGCATCCATTGCTTTAAAAATGGCATTCGCAGCCTGCTTAAAAAATGCCTGACTACGTAGGGTTGGTTGTAAATATATTGTACTGGCAAGTAATTTATGCTCAATTTTTTTAGCGTTTAACCGTATTCTAAGCGCAAGCTCATTCATTCCTACATCTTTAGGTAAATTATCGATTGAACTAATAATCAAGCTATCTGTATCTAAAGATAAAATAGGCTTGTTAAAGAAAGGGATTAGTTGGCTTAATCGGATAAAGCGTACACAGGAGCAATAAACGGTTTTTTTATCTCTATTAGGAAATTCAATTTTTTCATAGCTCCATGTAATAGTTGTATTTTTCAAACTCTGCTGGAGCATATATATGTGATCGATGACAACAGAATCATAGCCAAAAATATGTAAATGCAAAGCATTGTTAGGAGAGTTAGTATTTAAAGAATAAGCTAAAGGAATGGCATATTCATGAAAATAAATAGGGTCACAAGCTGTAAAAACTTGAATACCTGTCACACTAAAATGTTGATCTTTTGGAATAGATAGCTGAGGTAATGAGAATGCTTGGCTTGACATTAAATGTTAGTCTTTATATTGAATATAACTGAAGTGGGTTTGTAATATTGACCAAGGCAATAAAGCCAAATTAAGCGTTTTTTTTCCAAGACAGTAGTTAAAGCTTAATTGATCTAGGTACGAAAACGTTTGCACTTCATTATCCCATAATGTCATCAGTTTTTTGACTTTATCATTGTGATAGCGAAATATAATATTAGATGCAATTAACCCATGATTGAATGGATAATTTTGAGCTTTATATCGGCTGACTTGCTTGTTTATTGTATCAAAAGCATCCTTCTTCTGTTGTGTAGAAACAGCGGCTTCCTGATAAATACAGTTTCGCTGAGGGTGTTTCATAGTCGCCATATCATAGTAGGATAAATTGGTTAAACTATTAATATCACAGGTTTGGATAATATCCTTGTCTAGCCATATACTAAAATCATAATCACTTAGGTAAATATCTGGCCTGATTTTAATATGTTGAGCTAGTTTTATACCCTTACCTTCAACCTTAATAATATTCCAGAAATCACTTTTTATATCTTGATTGGTAAATAGGAAATAATCATAATCTTCATTGATATAATGCGGTTTAGGAATGCTATCACGATCGTCGATCATAGCAGTATAAATTGCTTTTTTCATCAAAGGCGTATCGTGCCCAATTAATTGGTAATGCCGTGTTTTATCAATTTGGGTTTGTAAATTAATGTGACTTAGGAAGTATTCTGTCGCCGTACTTTCAAGTATGCGATTACAATCATGTGCAAAAATATCACAGGGTTGGCCATGTGGGTTTTTATAGGCCAGTTTTGACGCAGCATGAATACTTTGTAATCTCCCTGGTTTATCTGAATAACCGGGTGGTGCATCAACAATAATACAACGCCAATCACTATTACTTACTTCAGCGGGTAAGAAAAGCTCCAAGCTATGCGGATCAAAACTTGCTGCAATTAAATCATTAGCCCAGTTTTTGAGCGTTGTTTTATAATGAATAATATGTGCATTGATGTCTGGGTTTTTATTTTTAACAATATCAAACCACTTTTTATCATTTTCCAAAAAAACAGTTTTGCCACCAGTATTAATTTCTTGCCACAATAAGCTATCATTACCTAAGCCAAACACAAGTAAATTGCAGGGTGCGAGAGAAGCAATTTTTTCAGCAATATAACTATATTCATTTACAGACATTTGTTTGGGGTTAGAAGCAACCAGTACTTGAATTTTATTAACCCATTTTGCATCCAACGACATGCTTAGCCCTTTTTTGATGTTTTAACCACAAAACTCATCACGTTCAGCTTTTGCACGAGTAAACACTTTCATGATGGTTTCACTGTCTTCTTGTTCAATTGCTTTCGTCAGTATTTCTAAATCTTTATTAAACCCTGCTAATACTTCTAGTACGGCAGTTCGATTGGCCAAACAGATGTCATGCCACATTTTAGGATTGCTGGATGCAATACGGGTAAAATCACGAAACCCTCCTGCTGCATTTTCAAAAATGGCCACATGTTCGTTCATACAGGCTAAGGTATCGACCAAGCTGTAAGCAAGCACATGCGGTACATGACTGGTTGCCGCAAGCACTTCATCATGGGTTTTAATGTCCATATCAACCACATTTGCCCCAGCCAACTCCCACATTTTCTTTACTTTATCATAGGCGTAAGGGTTTGTTTCTTCAGTTGGTGTGAGAATCACCCGTCGGTTGTCATATAATTCTGGAAAGGCTGCTGCTGCACCACTTTTTTCTGTACCTGCTATCGGATGGCCTGCAACAAAGTTAGGATACTTATCACCTAAATATTGTCTGGCATCCTCTATAACACAGGCTTTGGCACTACCACCATCAGTAATAACAGTATTTTCTGACAGATGTGGCTCGATAGTTTGGAACACTTGCGCCATCATGCTTAAAGGCACTGCCACCATCACCATATCTGCATTTTGTACTGATTGTGCTAAATCTGTCGAATATTGGTCAATAATGTTTAATTCAATCGCTTTTTGTAAGTTATCTACGCTGCGGCCACAGCCAATAATTTCACCACAGGCTTGTTTTCTTTTTAGTGAAAGAGCAAGTGATCCTCCAATCAGGCCAACACCAATAATAGTTAAACGTTGAATTAACATAAGCGTATCATTCACCTTTATTCTAATTTTACGATCGTTGTGATGGCTATACTACTATATTCATCATCGTACCACCAAGTTATGTCAGGAAATGCAAACTGTACTTAGTCGCTACGGAATTGAACAAACACTTATATTATGCTCTTTAAACAAGCGAACTCATTCAAAAATAGACATTTAGTCATTACCGCAAATTTATCAACAATGGAATAGTTCACATGCCTTTTTAATACAGTAACTATTATGGTATGTTATGCCCAACTTAAGCATGATGGTGTTGCCATGACTGAAACGGATGACATTTTAATTAAAATACGCGGCTTAAAGTTTGCCCGTGGTGAGCGTTGGATTTTTGATGATATTGATTTGGATATTCCACGCGGTAAGATTACAGCGATTATGGGGCCTAGTGGTACAGGTAAAACCACATTGTTACGTTTGGTTGGTGGACAGCTCAGACCAATGGCAGGCACGATTGAAATGGGTGGGAAAAATATTCCTAAATTACGTGTTTCCGAATTGTATGCATTGCGTCGTCAAATGGGTATGTTGTTCCAAAGTGGGGCTTTATTAACAGATTTAAATGTGTATGAAAACGTAGCATTCCCTTTACGTGAGCACACCAAATTACCAGAATCATTGATTCACCATTTAGTCTTAATGAAGTTACAAACGGTTGGTTTACGTGGTGCACGCCATTTAATGCCAAGTGAATTATCTGGTGGTATGGCACGGCGTGTGGCTTTAGCACGTTCTTTAGTCACCGATCCAACGATGATGATGTACGATGAACCATTTACAGGGCAAGACCCAATTTCTATGGGTGTGTTGGTGCGTTTGATTCGTTCGATTAATGATGCCTTAGGCTTAACTAGTATTTTGGTTTCTCACGATGTACATGAAACCCTATCGATTGCTGACAAAGTGTATGTGATTTCTAACGGTAAAGTGGTGGGTGTTGGTTCACCTGAAGAGTTAAAAAATTCAGATTCGGACTGGGTTAAACAATTTGTGAATGCGGAATCTGATGGGCCTGTGCCTTTCCATTATCCTGCACCAAGCTATGAGCAAGAATTATTAGGAGATGCGGCGTGATTAATCAGTTTCAAAACTTAGGTCGCTCCACTTTAGACACTTTTTCCAAGTTTGGACGTTCACAGATTTTTCTCAGTCATATTTTAGCGGCGTTAGGTGTGTTATTTACCCGATTTCGCCTTGTGATTGCGCAAATGTATGCTGTTGGTGTGTTATCACTGAGCATTATTTTAGTCTCGGGCTTATTTGTCGGCATGGTATTGGGATTACAGCTTTACAATACTTTGGTCAATTTTGGCTCGACGGAAATTCTCGGCGCAGTGATCGCGTTATCTCTGGTTCGTGAATTAGGCCCTGTGATTACCGCTTTGCTATTTGCAGGACGGGCAGGCTCAGCCTTAACAGCAGAAATCGGCTTGATGAAAGCAACCGAGCAACTATCTGCAATGGAAATGATGGCAGTCAATCCTTATAAAAGAGTAATTGCACCACGGTTTTTAGCAGGCTTATTCTCTATGCCATTATTAGCGGCAATTTTTAGTGCGGTTGGCGTAATTGGCGGTTATTTAATCGTAGTTACTGTGTTAAGAGTCGATGACGGTGCATTTTGGTCATTTATGCAGGCTTCAGTTGAATGGCGTGAAGATATTTTAAATGGGGTGATTAAAAGTATCGTGTTTGGTTTTGTGGTGACTTGGATTGCAGTTTTTGAAGGTTATGATTGTATTCCAACCTCTGAAGGCGTAAGCCGCGCGACAACGCGAACAGTGGTTTATTCATCACTTTCAATTCTCGCATTAGATTTCGTATTAACTGCTGTGATGTTCGGCGATATTTAGTGCAATGCTGGCAGTCTGTATAAATTGGATTTTTACATGACTGCCATAATAGACAATGCTTAATTATTTTCCTCCTTCAAATCCAACGCCACCGAATTAATACAATAACGCAAACCTGTTGGTGCTGGCCCATCTTCAAATACATGGCCTAAATGTGCACCACAGTTTGGGCAATGCACTTCAACCCGCCGCATTCCTAAACTATTATCGGTTTCAGTTTCAACCGCTTCCGCATTCAACGGTGCGTAAAAACTTGGCCAGCCTGATCCTGACTCATATTTTGTGTCCGAGCTAAATAATTCATGTCCACAACATACACATTGGTAAACACCTTGGGTTTGGCATGTATAGTAATGACCTGAAAAAGCCATTTCTGTACCTTTTTGGCGACATATTTTAAACTGCTCTGGGGTTAACTGCTGTTGCCATTCTGCATCTGATTTTTGAATTTTCGCCATCGTCTTTGCTCCTTTTTCCAGTAAACACCGTTTCATCCTAAGACAATCGGATTACAGTATTTTCCAATTATTCTAAAATTATTGTGGTGAAAGCTTCATTTTTATAGTTTTAGAGGGCTTTTTTATAAATATTTTTAAAACAAGAATGTGCTTAGAAATTTATATTGGAAATCGGCATCGGGAGGATAGTTTAGAAAATAGTGTGTATGTGTTACATGACAGCTCTGTTATAAACTGAAACTGTTTAGACAGAACTGCCAATTTTAGAAAAAGCGTATAAAAATTAGCTTTCTTGATGATATTGTACAATACGTTCGACTTCATTTTTCGAACCTAAAATCACAGGAATACGTTGGTGTAAATCACTAGGCTCAACTTCCATAATACGCTCACGACCTGTACTACTTGCACCACCTGCTTGTTCGATAATCATTGACATTGGATTCGCTTCATACATTAAACGTAAACGACCACCTTTTTCGCGGTTTTTCTCATCTAATGGATACATAAATACACCGCCACGGGTCAAAATACGATGCACTTCCGCAACCATTGAAGCAATCCAGCGCATATTAAAATCACGACCACGCGACCCCGTTTTACCTGCTAAGCACTCGTCAACGTAACGTTTAATCGGTGCTTCCCAGAAACGCATATTTGACGCATTAATTGCGAATTCAACTGTATCTTCTGGAATTTGCATTTTAGGGTGGGTTAATACAAATTCACCGATATTTTGATCTAAAGTGAAACCATTCACCCCATTACCTGTTGTCAATACCATAATCGATGAAGGCCCATATAAAGCATAGCCCGCACAGACTTGTTTAGTACCAGGTTGTAAAAAATCTTCCTTGGTTGGATTGTCAATACCATCAGGGCAACGCAAAATAGAGAAAATTGTACCAACAGAAACATTGACATCAATATTTGAAGAACCATCTAATGGGTCAAAAGTGAGTAAATATTTACCACGTGGATAAGCTTCAGGAATGGGGTAAATATCATCCATTTCTTCCGAAGCCATCGCTGCAACATGACCTGCCCACTCATTGGATTTGATAAAAACATCATTTGAAATAATGTCTAGCTTTTTCTGGGTTTCACCCTGTACATTTTCAGATTCAGTGCTACCCAGTACACCAACCAATTCACCGTGATTAACCAAGTTAGAAATCACTTTACAGGCGGTAACAATGTCGTTTAACAATGAAGTAAATTCACCTGTTGCGCCTTCTATATGACGTTGTTCTTCAATGATAAACTGGGTAATAGAGGTACGGTAATTATGCATAATGTGATCTCCTTGGTGGGTAAATTATATTATTATTAAATTATGATATAGCAATATAGTGTAACACAGAGTTTTCTGTATGGATGGTTTCAAAAAAATTGGAATTTTATGGTGGCATAAAAATTATAAATTATTTTTTATTCCATTGATAATTCAAATCTTTTTGATGGGGTGTTGCCCCTTGAATCAGCTTGAAAAACAGTAAATAAAATTAATCAAAACCATTAAATTTTTGTATGGCATATCTTCTGCTAAAGTCTACAATATATAACATGTTTTAAACGTTACGCTTTTAGGAGGAATTATGTTGCCACGAGGTTTTACCTTCGTTGAAATGATGATTGCAATTGGTGTGATTAGTATTTTGACTGTTATGATGTTGCCAATGTATACAGGTTATATGACACGTTCCAAAGTGTCTGAACCACTAACATTGTTAAGTGGTCTGAGACAACCCATGGAAGAGTATTATTTAACGTGGAATAGTTGGCCTAATATTGCAAGTGTTGGAGGAAAAACAACAGGTCGTTATACAAACCTTATAGAGTCTGGAGGGGCAAGTAACTTCAATTATGAAGGTAGTAGTAAAGAAGGCTTTTACTTGCAGGCAACGATGAAGCCAGAAGACCCTAACGTAGGGGGAAAACAAGTTAGAATGGCCTATATTATAGAAACACGAGATTGGTTCTGTACTTTAGAGGGCGTTGCTGACCCGATTCCAGAAAAATATTTACCTTCATCTTGTCTGTAAGCATATTTCCGACAGTCTCGATTTAAAACAAACGGGACTGTCGAATGCAATTAATTAATCAAATTAGACGCAACTTGTTCAATATTATTATTTCGATATTGATATACAGATTGTCTTTTGCCCCCTGATGCACAACAAGCCTTATCACCTATATTGTAAACAGGAAATTCATGCACCAATTGGTTTTGATAAATACGGTAATTATCAAACCCACGGTAACCTTGTTGCTGAGCAACACTTAATGGCGGGGTAAAACGTGAGCTAAAATCATTACCTGTCCATTCATGCAATACCAATTCACCATATTCTCCCGTTTCTACCGATGCCGAAAAAATCACGACTTCAAATAAACCATCTCGATCTAAATCCGTGACCCACATATTTTTAATTGGCTCACTTTGTTTAGCTACCGCTTTGACTATACGTCCCCCACTTTGCACTACAATTTGATAAGTTTGCAAAGAACAACTATCACCATCGGTATAAACACGTATTTGATAATTTGCGAACGCAGCAGCTTGATTAAATTCACAGTCGGCAACGGCTGAAAAGCTTAAGCTGAACAAAATGAATGATGCTAATAAACGTAATATTCTCATTAAGCACTCCTTAAAATATATCATGTTTGACCTTCACCAAGAATGCTACTGACATGCCAAGCCATTTGCAATCTAAACCTGCATTAATCCTGATTGGCTTTTTTCTCTAAGCGGGCTTGTTCCTGGGCTTTCTCTGCTACTTCATATGCACCGATAATACGTGACACAATAGGATGACGTACCACATCTTTAGCTGCAAAATAAGTAAAGCTAACGCCATCCACTTCTTTTAATACTTCCATCACTTGACGCAAACCTGATTTTGTCTGGCGGGGCAAATCGATTTGGGTAATATCGCCTGTAATCACTGCCGTTGAACCAAAACCGATCCGAGTTAAAAACATTTTCATTTGTTCAACCGTGGTATTCTGCGCTTCGTCTAAAATAATAAAAGAATCATTCAAAGTTCGACCACGCATATACGCCAATGGTGCAATTTCAATCACTTGTCGTTCAATCAATTTAGCAACACGCTCAAAGCCCATCATTTCATGTAAAGCATCGTAAATCGGACGCAAATAAGGGTCGACCTTCTGGGCTAAATCCCCCGGTAAAAAGCCCAAACGCTCACCCGCTTCCACCGCAGGACGCACTAAAATAATACGCCGCACTTTTTCTAAATCTAAGGCTTCCACCGCACATGCAACCGCCAGATAGGTTTTACCACTACCCGCAACGCCAATACCAAAATTGACATCATGGCGCATAATTCGATTTAAATATTTACGTTGGTTTTCCCCACGCCCTTTAATCACACCACGTCGAGTGCGCAAAATCACTTCTGCTCCTTCAGGCTCTGAGCGGGTGACTTCACTGAGTTGCTCTAATTCTTCACGTGCCGCCGTTTCTTCAACATTAGATTGCTGAGAAAATAAATTAATCCGTTCAGGGTTTAAATGCTCTTCATCGGTTGCTTTATAAAGTTGATTCAATAAGGCAACGACATGGTTGACATTTTCTTCTAAACCCATGACCTTAAACTGATGGCCACGATTATTAATTTCGACGCTAAACCGTTGTTCTATCTGGCGTAAATGCTCATCAAATTGCCCACATAAATTGGCTAACCGTTGGTTGTTAGCAGGTTGTAATTCAAAGTCTGTTGTAACAGGTGCTTGTATATCTATTTGTGTACTCAAAACAATTATTCTTTAGTAAAATCAAAAAGGTTACTTATATTCTAACATAGTGATTTAGTGAACTAAACGCAAGTTTTCTCAGTATTTAATCAGTTTGTGCTGTGGCGTGACAATATTGCCAATTGACGCCAGTCCATTGTTTTAACTGAAATAAAAGCTCATAACTGGGAATTGCTTCACCTTCAAAAATCCCCCAAATATTAATCATTTCATGCGCAAAACCTGCTTTACTATGCCAATTCAGTTGCTCAATTTGCATGGTTTGGCCGCATTCTGGACAGGTATACGCAAAAGATGCTTTGTCTTGTTGCCATTGTTTTATCACTGATTGCCAATCTTGTATTTTATATTTGCAATAAGGGCAGTGTGGTGTTCTGGCTTTTTGCGCCTGAAAAAATTGTAATTCAGATTGTGGCGGTACGATTTCAATATGACAAAAATTTACATCATCTAAATCATCAGATAGCTCGGTTTTTATAAAAGGTGAACAGCCGAGGAACATAATATGTTGGAAAAACTGCTTCCCAACTAAATAATGGGTTTGTTGTTTAAAATTGAAAGATTCACCTATTAACTGAGTTTCAGTCAAAAATTGAGGCAAATCTATCACCTTATTTAAAGGTTGTTGTGGAAATAACGTGAGTCGAGGTTGTTGCACAAGGTTTTCTCTTAGGCTGTAAATCTATAGGCAGGTTAATAATGTACGGGCTGGATTCAGAAATCAATACTTAAACAACGCGCTAAAATTGAGATTCCCTCAAGACATCAGTTGATTTGCAAGACTTCTTTATGCAAGAATACCCACTAGTTTTTGTGAATTTTATTTGAATATTCCCCTATTTGGAGTTTAAAGCCGTATGTTTGCTCATCCCACAAAACTACGCACATTGATTGGCATAATCGTGCTTGTCTATTTGCAAGGTTGTTCCCTATTAGACCCCTATGCAAAAAAGGATGATGTTCCTGCTATTACTGATCCAGACCCAGTAATCACATCTCCAACTCAACCAGAACAGCCGTATACACCACCGCCTTATACTGATCCTGTGGTGGTCGATACACCCACAACGCCTGTGCCAACTGTACCTAGCACACCAAGTTATGACACAACAACTTACCATCATGTACAAGCAGGTGAAAATTTATATCGCATTGGTTTGATTTATGGCGTGACTACAAATGATTTATTGCGTTGGAATCCGGGGATTAATCCTTCAGATTTGCGTATTGGTCAGCGTTTAGCCGTGTCAGGCTCTCCAGCATCAAGCACATCGCCTGTTGTTACTTATCCTGTTGACACCACACCAACAACACCAGACTTTGGTTACGATAACCCTACACCAACTGCTCCCGTTGTGACAACACCGCCACCGACTATAGGGGTGAATTATCATACTGTACAAGCGGGCGAAACTTTATACCGAATTTCAAAAATGTACGGCATTACAGTGCAACAGCTGCAAGCATGGAATGGTGGCATTTCCCCATCTTCATTATCGATTGGTCAGCGTTTAGTTGTAAGTGCAGGCAGCCCATCAGCTCCTGTTATTTCTACACCTGCACCTAGCAACACAGGTTCAAGCCACACCGTGCAACGAGGCGATACTTTATATAATATTTCACGTCGTTATGGCATGAGTGTTGACCAATTAGCCAGCCTTAACGGTTTATATCCTCCGTATCCTGCATTGAGCATTGGTCAAAGGTTAACCATCAGTGGTGGTGGAAGTAGTAACGTTGCAGCACCAAGCACAACAACTACCCAGTATCATACTGTACAAGCGGGCGAAACTTTGTACCGTATTTCTAAAATGTACAATATTACAGTGCAACAATTACAAGCATGGAACGGCGGGATTTCACCTTCTTCATTATCGGTTGGGCAACGGTTGGTTGTATCGTCTGGTAGTGGTTTAGCTGCGCAATCTGCTTACTATTACAGCAGCAACACCTACACACCAACACCTCCGCCACCAGTCACAAATAATTACAGCTTGTTATCAAGTACTCGACTAAAGCCTGTGACAACACCTCAAGCTCCTTTGGCTGTCAAGTCACCGAGTTATCACATTGTAGAAAACAGCGAAACCTTATCTAGTATTGCAAAGAAATATGATGTGACAACGCATGAGTTAGCGATTTGGAACGGTATCGGTACACCTTATACGGTCTTCCCCGGTCAAAAATTGTTAATTCCATAACCTGCATTTAGTTAGGATAAGCTAAGTATGAGCAACTTGGCTTATCCACACCTTCCCCTTAATCCACAAACTGCAAATAAATATCTTTCAATTGCATTTGGGTCACAGTTAATTTTCTCAATTTAATATGCCCTTTAACATTCAATGCTTTGAGCAATTCTAATGGCAATAAAGGTTGTGTCGCTTTTTGGTTTGGATTAGAAGGTGGCATATATCGATCAGCATCTAGTTTATCTGCTTCTAAACGAAGAGAAATCACTGGGTTACTAAATTGACTTAATTCAATATTGCCTTTGATTTGAGTTTGATCGAGTTTTACAACCAAGTTTTGTAATTGCACTTTCTGCAAATCACCTGTTAAATCAGCATCTAAATCAAGTTGAGTTAAGGCCTTTTTATCAACCGTTTTTTGCTCTGGAAATTTAAGTATAGGTAACCATTTTTTTAGGTTGAAATCAGTTATTTTGACTTGGCTAGAAAATGCAGGCTTGGCAAAATTTTGTAATTTTAGAGTGCTTAATTGCAGTTTTGTTCCCAATGCTTGTAAATCTAACTTTTCCACTTCAACTTGTTGTTGTGCGAAATTAATTTTCACACTGGGCATATCTATTGGATATTGGTCAAATTGAGCTTTGATATTCTCCAATAAAATGTCTTCTAATGTTGCGTTTATATCCAAATGGATATTGGCTGATTTTACGGGCAGCGGCATATTATATTGTTTTAATAAATTGTCTACATTAGGTTGTTGAATCTCTGCTTTGGCGATGAGTGTTGGTGCAGATAAAATGTGCTGAGCATTGAGTTGCGCGGTCACTGTCGCTTCTAAAGTTTGAGCAACCAACTTAGGAATAGATAATGTTTGCTGGTTTAAATCCAATTGCGCCGTTGGTAGATTAAGCTTTAAGGCATCAGGTAATAGCTGAGAAGCAACTGTCACATTCGAATTTCTAAATTCAAATAGTTGTTGATTTAGGTTAGGCGTGATTTCCGTTTGTAGTTGAGTGCTGACTGTATGTTCTAATTGACTGGTGTTAACCAAAGTGTCTAACTCGATTTGGATCGCTTGGTCGAGCGTGATAGCAGATGTTTGGATATTGGTATTT
Source organism: Candidatus Albibeggiatoa sp. nov. NOAA (assembly GCA_025800385.1). Taxonomy (GTDB): domain Bacteria; phylum Pseudomonadota; class Gammaproteobacteria; order Beggiatoales; family Beggiatoaceae; genus Albibeggiatoa. The sequence goes on along the minus strand of JAOXRS010000012.1, from coordinate 131,616 downwards.
TGTAATGCGTAACTGGTTTGCTGTTTTTCATCAAAAAAGACAATAGATGCATTTTTTAAGTTCAAGCCTTCAATTTGTAAGTTTTCCATATAAGCATTATGTTGTGGCACATGCTCATCTGTTTCTTCAGGGGTAACTTCTGGTTCTGAGGTTTGTGCTAAATCTTGCCAGTTGTTTGAACCATCTTTTTGTTGAAGCAGCAGTAATTGCACGCCATCTAATTGAATTTGTCCGATTTGCACTTGTTGACGCAGCAATGGTAGTAATTTTACTTTAACTTGTGCTTGTTGAATTGCGGCAAAAGGTTGCTGCTCAAAATGGTCAGGATTATTTAATATGGTATGTCCTAACTGTAAGCCAAGCCATGGGAAAAAGCTCAGTTGAATGTCGCCTTCAATCGTCAATTGGCGACCTAGGTTTTGTTCTACCATTTCAGTGATTTGTGGTTTGTATTGGTTAGGATCAACCCATTGAGTCACTGCTACAATAGCAAGCCCTATTAGCATCAATAGTACAACCAAAATACCTAAACCTATTTTAAGCCATTTCATAATTTGCCTTTAGGTGACACTATGTTTATCAAAATATAGTACTAAAAAGGAAAAAGAATACCAAAAATTTTATATATTGATGGCATTTTATACGAGAATTCCATTGTAGAAAGAGGAGATTATTAAAATTGGGGTCAATACATTAGTAATTACGCAAATTGGCGTAGAAAAGATAATTTTCTCTATGATCCTTGGTTACGAGTACATGAATACTTAATTATGGTGAATCCAATGTTTAGATGAAACATTTAATGAATCAAGATGAAATTCTTGATATAAAAAGGGAAAGGTATAAATAGTATGAGATATTTGGCATCAATTTATTAGGAGCACCACCCCCGCGGTTATTTGAATATACTGTCGAACTTAATCCACTTTAAATTAAGTAGAGGCACAAGCCAAAGCTCATACCTCTCAGTTTAGCAAAAACTACCCGACCCAACGCCGTGCATTCCAGAACATCTGCATCCACGGACTTTCTTTTTCTATCCATGTTTCAGGCAGATAAGACATTTGTGATGTTAAGAAAATACGCTCAGGATGTGGCATCATAATGGTGAAACGCCCGTCTAAATTCGACATACCCGCTACACCCAATGATGAGCCATTTGGATTGGCTGGATAATTTTCAGTCATTTGTCCATCGTTATCCACATATTTCATTGCAATCGTGCCGCTCATCATGGCCGATGAAATCATTTCGTTGTCTTTACCAAATTGCTCAACGCGACCTTCGCCATGTGAAACCACGATAGGAATTTTCGACCCGACCATGTCTTTCAATAAAATTGACGGTGAAAAATCAATGTAAGCCATCGACAAACGCGCTTCGAATTGTTCTGATTTATTACGCACAAATTCAGGCCATAAATCCGCACTTGGAATTAAACTTTTCAGTTGTGACAACATTTGGCAACCGTTACATACACCTAAACCAAATGTATCTTCACGGTGGAAGAATTCCTGAAACTCAGTTTTTGCACGTTCATTGTATAAAATCGATTTTGCCCAGCCGCCGCCTGCACCCAGCACGTCACCGTAAGAGAAACCACCGCAAGCAACCAAACCCTTAAATTGTGACAACGTGGTGCGACCCGCTAAAATATCGCTGGTATGCACATCGACACATTCAAAGCCCGCATGAGTAAACGCTGCCGCCATTTCTAACTGCCCATTCACGCCTTGTTCACGTAAAATCGCAATTTTAGGACGCGCCGTATTTACCGCTGGTGCTTGCAATTCAAAGGTCGTATGCAGGAATAAACCCGTGTCTTTTGCATCAGCTAACCCATCATATTCTTGTTGTGCACATTCTGGGTTATCGCGTAATTTACGGATTTCATAGCTGGTTTTGCTCCACGTTTGACGTAAATCGACTCGTGGCTTGCTCAATAACAACATGCCTTGGTGATATACGTTCAATGCATCACTGTCGTTTGGTGTGCCGATGGCGTGAATCGATAAACGAGTGTTTTGGATGAAATAACTTTGTACCGTGTCTACGTCTTCATTATTGACTTCGATGACCGCGCCTAACTCTTCACTAAACAACGTAGCTAAATGGTCGCTGCCTAAGGACTCAATATGCAAATCGACACCGCAGCCACCTGCAAACATCATTTCACACACCGTCGCAAACAAACCGCCGTCAGAACGATCATGATACGATTGGATTTTGCCTTGCTTATTTAAATCTTGAATCGCATTGAAGAATTGACGCATGTCTTCAGGATTATCTAAATCTGGGGTTTTGTCGCCCATCGCCTTATAAGTCTGCATCAAAATTGAGCCACCTAGACGATTTTTGCCGCGACCCAAATCCACCAACATTAACGTGGTTTCGCCACCGCACAATTGTGGAGTCATGGTTTTATGGATATTAGATACTCGCCCGAATGCCGACACGATAAGCGATAACGGTGCAGTCACCGCTTTATCTTTGCCTTCGTCCTGCCATTGGGTGTGCATCGATAAAGAGTCTTTGCCCACGGGGATGTTGATGCCGAGCTTGATACAAATGTCTTGGGTAATAGATTTGACCGTATCAAATAGCGCCGCGTCCTCGCCTTCCTGACCACATGCCGCCATCCAGTTGGCTGAAAATACGATGTCGCTAAGCTTGTCGACTTTTGCCGCTGCTAAGTTAGTTAAAGCTTCACCGATTGCCATCCGACCCGATGCAGGTGCATTTAATAACGCCAACGGGGTGCGTTCGCCCATCGCCATCGCTTCACCTGTATCGCTGTGGAAACCACTTGCAGTTACGGCACAATCTGCTACTGCCACTTGCCAAGGGCCTACGAGCTGATCACGCACAGTCAAGCCACCTACGCTACGGTCGCCGATGGTGATTAAAAATTGTTTATCCGCTACCGATGGATGACTTAATACCCGCATAGCCGCTTCAGTTAAATCAGGAATTTTGTCTAGCAGGGATTTTTCAGGATCGGCAGCATGGGCAACATCGCGATGGATTTTTGGCGTTTTACCCAATAAAACTGACATTGGCATATCAACCGCTGTGGTTTGTTCATTCGCTAATACTAATTGCTGAGCTTCAGTTGCTTCACCGACAATCGCGTACGGACACCGTTCACGCTGACACAATTTTTCAAATAATTCAACGCTTTCAGGCGCAATCGCAAGTACATAACGCTCTTGAGATTCATTACTCCATAATTCCATTGGCGACAAACTGGTATCCGCGCGAGGAATTTTATTTAAATCGAACACCGCGCCTTTTTCGCTTTGGTCAACCAATTCAGGCAAGGCATTGGACAAACCACCCGCACCCACATCATGAATCGACAAAATGGGATTGTCCGCCCCCAATTGCCAACAACCATCAATCACTTCCTGACAACGACGTTGCATTTCAGGGTTATCACGCTGCACCGAGGCAAAATCTAATTCTGCATTGCTATGACCTGTCGCCACCGAAGATGCAGCCCCGCCACCTAAACCAATCAGCATTGATGCTCCGCCAAGCACCACCAATTTCGCACCAGCAGGAATCGGCTTTTTATCAATTTGTTGTGGCTGAATGTTGCCCATGCCGCCCGCAATCATAATCGGTTTGTGATAGCCGCGACGTTTACCATTGAAATCTTGCTCGAAACTACGGAAATAACCACCCAACGCAGGTCGACCGAATTCGTTGTTAAAGCGACTCGCACCGATGGGGGCTTCAATCATAATATCCAACGCAGACACAATGCGATCAGGCTTGCCGTAATCAGTTTCCCAAGGTTGTGGTGCGTCTGGAAACATCAAATTAGACACGGAAAAACCTGTTAAACCCGCTTTAGGTTTCGCCCCACGACCTGTTGCCCCTTCATCACGAATCTCACCGCCTGAACCTGTCGCCGCACCGGGAAATGGAGAAATCGCGGTCGGATGGTTATGGGTTTCAACTTTCATCAAGATGGCTTTGTCTTGATTATGCTCTTGATAATGATGGTCTTCATCAGGAATCAGCACTTGCGCGGGATAGCCTTCCATTACCGCTGCATTGTCGTGATACGCGGATAAGACTTTATTTTGATGCTTTTCATAAGTCTGGCGAATCATTCCGAATAACGAACTATCTTGCGCTTGCCCGTCAATTGTCCAATCGGCGTTAAAAATCTTATGGCGACAGTGTTCTGAATTGGCTTGTGCAAACATCATCAATTCAGCATCGCTGGGGTCACGTTTTAGCTGAGTGAAGTTCTCGACTAAATAATCAATTTCATCTTCAGATAAAGCTAAACCATATTGGCTATTGGCATCGATGAGGGCTTGTTTACCTTGTTCTAGCAATGGAATCACGTTTAACGGGCGTGGCGCATCATGAGTAAATAAACCGTCGCTATCGGCAATATTATCAATCACAGTTTCAGTCATACGATCATGAATTGCAGTTGCTAAGGCTTGTTTATGGCTGTCGTCAACTTCGCCCGTAAATTCCCATACAATCCCGCGCTCAATCCTTTTTACAGGGGTAATGTCACAAATTTCAGCAATATCAGTGGCTTTACTCGACCAAGGAGAAATCGTACCAAAACGTGGAATCACAATTAAATATTGTTCTGGCAAAGTTGCTTCATCGTCAGCGTGAACCAATTCTTTAACATGTTGATCTTGTTCTTCGTTCAATTCGCCATCTAATTCGAGAAAATAAATATAGCGGCTGGTTAACTGTACTTCGCTGACATCAGCTTGTTGCTTAATTTTGTCAATCCGAAAAGCAGAATGTGCGGTTTGTCCTAAATAGTGCATCGGCGTTCCCTCAGGTGATGAATGTTCAAGGTGTGATTGTAGTGGGTTATGGGTTTGGATGGTAGTTTGATTTTACAGCCATAGTAGTAACACGAGTTCCGTGCTATCATGTTATTATGATTATATCATTTAAAAATCAAGCAACCGAGGATATATTTAACGGCGTTAACTCTAAAGTTGCTAGAAAATCTTGCCCACAACAACTTTGGCGTATTGCAGCAAGAAAATTAGATCAAATTGATTCTGTGACAGTATTAGATGAGCTAAAACAACCACCAGGCAACCGCTTTGAAAGCCTTTCTGGTAATCGAAAAGGGCAGTATAGTATCAGAATTAACGAGCAATATCGTATTTGTTTTATGTGGGATGAGTCCCTTTATCATGTTGAAATTACAGATTATCATTAGGAATTATTATGATACGCGTTCCAACCCATAGACAACCCACACACCCCGGTGAGATGTTGCGATTAGAATTTTTAGAGCCAATGGATATTACACAACGGGAATTAGCTGACGCGATTTTTGTCCCATACCAACGTGTAAATGAATTGGTTAACCAAAAGCGAGGCGTGACACCCAGTACAGCTTTACGTTTAGCAAAATTTTTTGATACATCAGTGGATTTCTGGCTAAATCTACAAATGCGGTGGGATATTTTTAAAGCACAAAAATCCGAACAGGAAACAATTGACGCTATTGAACATTACCAACAAAAAGCCGCTTAATTTATTAAATAATTTCTTTAGGAGTAACTATGTTAAAACTATTTCGCACAATTAGTATTTTAGAAGGTTTGTCGTATTTGATTATTTTAAGTGTCACCATTGGCCTTATCAGTCGTGATTATGTATTTTCATTGGGTATGGCGCATGGCGTGTTATTTATGCTATATCTTGTGCTTTCCCTATTGGTTGCAAATAAAAAAGGCTGGTCTATTTTGATTTGGGGTTTACTGTTCTTAGCGTCTCTGATTCCGTTTGCTTTCATTCTGGTCGAAATGTATTTAAGAAAAGTAAATGACGAGAGCTTGCAACCACTAAAACCTGCTGATGCATCTGCAGATTTATAACTTTCCATTTATAAATACTTATCAAATAACTAAAGCTATAGTAAATTTTTAACTCTTTATACAGAATTTACCATAGTTTTAGTGTGTTATTGAAAACGAGACAGCTCAATCATTGACTACTGTTTCTTTTGATCCAATTATTATCTTTAAGTCACTTTACAAATAAACATAGCACTATATCAGGCTATTATCAGTAATTAGTATGAATTGAATACGTTTTATATTTCAAAATAAATTCAAAATGTTAAAGTATAAGAATCAATGGGGATAATGTATTTTATACGGAAAAAATATACTTGCCTCTTGTAACTGGTCAAGGCCGCCATTATTTGATAGGCTAAAATAATCAAACCAATAAGGATACATAAATGACAGTTGAACATGAACCTTTTGAACAGGACGTTGAAGAAGTTCAAGCTGCTGAAAAAGAAACTGATGACAAGGAAAAGTCCGAAGGTGGCTTAATTTCTTATAAAGAAGCCTTACCTAAAATGGTTCATGTTTTACCTTTGATGAGTCGCCCTTTTTTCCCACACCAAGTGATTCCAATGATTATTGAGAATGACTTGTGGTCAGAAACAATTAAAGAAATCAACGACAGCCCGCATAAATTACTAGGCCTCATGCTGTGTAAAAAAGATAATGTCGAAGATATTACCACACTATCAACGGAAGATTTTCATCCTATAGGTACAGTTTGCAAAATTCACCGTATTATTGAAGGTGATAAAGACGAGCACCTACAAATTATTGTAGAAGGCCTGCAACGTTTTGAAATCTCAGACTGGATTAATACCCAGCACCCATTTATGGCAAACGTGGATTATCATCTTGAAGTACAGAATGAGAAAGATGCTGAACTGAAACCACATGTTTTGGCAATTATCAATACAATTAAAGAATTGTTGCCTCTGAATCCGCTTTATAATGAAGAATTAAAAATGTTCTTGGAGCGATTTAGCCCTGAAGAACCGTCTTCGCTAGCAGATTTTGCCGCCAGCCTAACCACATCAAGCCGTGAAGAATTACAAGATATTTTAGAAACACTGGATTTATCTCCTCGATTAGAAAAAGTATTATTGCTTTTAAACAAAGAGCTGCAATTAGCTAAAGCGCAAGTTGAAATTCGTCGCCAAGTTGAAGATAAAATGGAAGATCACCAACGTGAATTCTTCTTACGCGAGCAATTACGGGCGATTCAACAAGAATTAGGCATTGAAAAAGATGACCGTACCGCACAAGTGGAGAAGTTCCGTGAACGCTTGGAAAGCTTAACTGTTCCTGAAGCTGCACAAAAAGTCATTGATGATGAAATGGATAAAATGGCGGTGTTAGAAATTGGCTCGTCAGAATATGCAGTTACGCGTAATTATTTAGACTGGCTTACTTTATTACCTTGGGGTAAATTTTCAACCGATCATTTAGATATACCTAAAGCACGAGAGATTTTAGATGCAGATCATGAAGGCTTAGAAGATGTTAAAGATCGTATCATGGAATTCTTAGCCGTAGGTAAATTAAAAGGCAGCATCAGCGGCACAATTCTATTATTAGTAGGCCCTCCCGGTGTGGGTAAAACCTCTGTAGGGCGTTCGATTGCCAATGCGCTAGGTCGTTCCTTCTTCCGCTTTTCTGTGGGCGGCATTCATGATGAAGCAGAAATCAAAGGTCATCGCCGTACTTATATTGGTGCAATGCCCGGAAAATTTATCCAAGCCATGAAAGAAGTGGAATACGCCAACCCTGTAATTATGCTGGATGAAATCGATAAAATTGGTACGTCTTATCGTGGTGATCCTGCATCTGCTTTATTGGAAGTATTAGACCCTGAGCAAAACAGCGACTTTTTAGATCATTATTTAGATGTACGATTTGATTTGTCTAAAGCTTTATTTATCTGTACGGCTAACCAATTGGATACGATTCCAGCCCCATTACTCGATCGGATGGAAGTAATTAAATTATCGGGCTATTTGACCAGTGAAAAGCTGCAAATTGCTAAAAAACATCTAGTGCGCCGCCAATTAGAAAAATCAGGCTTAAAAGACGATCAACTTATATTACCTGATGAAACTTTGGTTAATATCATTGAAGATTATGCGCGTGAAGCGGGTGTGCGGAATTTAGAAAAACAAATTGGCTCGATTGCGCGTAAGGCAGCATTGAAAATGTTGGAAGGGGCTGAAATACCTATCGAAATTAATACAGATAATTTAAGTGATTATTTAGGCAAGCCTACATTTGAAAATGACAAAGAGCTTTCTGGGGTTGGTGTGATTACGGGCTTGGCGTGGACTGCGATGGGTGGTGCAACTTTAAGTGTCGAGGCCACGCAAATCCATAACTATGCCCGCGGCTTTAAATTGACAGGACAACTGGGTGATGTGATGAAAGAATCAGCTGAAATTGCCTATAGTTACTTAACCAGCGAATGTGAACAATTTAGAGTGAAGAAAAAGTATTTTGAAAAGGCCATGATTCACTTACACGTCCCTGCAGGTGCAACGCCTAAAGATGGCCCTAGCGCGGGGATTACTATGGCCAGTGCTTTACTATCACTTGCGTCTAAGAAACAGGTAAACCGTTCAATTGCCATGACGGGTGAATTAACTTTAACAGGGCATGTGTTACCAATTGGTGGTGTGAGAGAGAAAATTATTGCTGCTAAGCGGGTTAAAATTCATGAAGTTATTTTACCTGATGCTAACAAACGGGATTATGATGAGCTACCTGATTATGTACGTGAAGGCATGACCGTACATTTTGTCAAAACCTACCCTGAAGTCGCTAAAATTTTGTGGCCTTAATTGCTATTTGCTGTTGCTTCTAAGGTGAGTTGAGGCAGCAGCATAAATGACTAAACACCATTTGATCCATCCAATTTTAAATCCCACATCATAGAGTAAAAATTGATGACAGATGTATTAAGCTGTGGAGAATTAGGCTTACAAGTTTTGCAAAACCTTTTGAGTCGTTATAAATTAGAAGTGATTTTAGTGTCAGAAGGACAAGACATTGAAGGCAGCTTTTGGGGTGATAGTGAAGCAGGTTTGGTTGAAAATCGTTTGTATATACGTGACGATACTCCTGTTCATTCTGCTTTACATGAAGCTTGTCATTATATTTGTATGGATGCTGGACGACGCAATGCGTTACATACAGATGCAGGTGGTGATTACGATGAAGAAAATGGTGTTTGTTATTTACAAATTCTATTGTCTGAACATTTATCCAATGTCACCAAACAAAAAGCATGGGCAGATATGGATGCGTGGGGTTATAGTTTCCGCTTAGGTTCAACACAAGCATGGTTTGAGCAAGATGCAGAAGATGCACGCCAGTGGTTATTGAAATATGATTTGATTGATACGCAAGATCAGCCTACATGGAAATTGCGTCAAACATAGAAGAATTTTAGAAAAGATAAAAAACAAAGAACTGCCAATATTTATTTACTGACAGTCCTAAGTTTACACTAGATTAGTGAACGTCACGCCAAAATTCTTTCTTCATCCAGAATGCCAAAATAGACATGATGAAGAAGAAAAGAATCACTTTCCAGCCTAAGTCCAAACGTTGCACTTGACCTGGTTCACCAACGTATTCCAAGAAGTTAACCAAGTCTAATACTTGCGCTTTGTACGCTTCGTTTTTAGCTGGGTCTTCTGGTTCTAAATGAGATAACACTTGGTGCTCATGACCTTCGTCGTCAACTTCAGTATGATAAACGGCTTTTTGCATACCTTGTTGATCCCACATTACGTGAGGCATACCCACATCAGCGAAATACAAGTTATTCATACCAGTAGGCCGAGAGTCATCTTGGTAGAAAGAGATCATATAAGAATATAACCAATCTGTACCACGAGAACGTGAAATCACACTTAAATCTGGTGGTGCTTTACCAAACCATGCTGCAGCATCTTCTTTCTGCATTGCAGTACCCATCATGTCACCGATTTTCTTGTTTGGATCAAAAATAAGCATTTGAGTTTGCTCTTTAGTTAATCCTAAATCATCAGCCACACGTTGGTAACGCATGAAGTTTAAAGAGTGACAGCCCGCGCAATAGTTCATATATAACTTTGCGCCATTTTGTAAAGAAGCCGTGTTACGAATATCGTTATAGGCTTTTTGTACTGGAGCACCGCCGCCCGCAGCGAAGCCCAATGTTGGTAGCAATAAAGTTAGTGCAAGAATTATCCGTTTCATTACATTGTCACCCGTTCTGGTACTTCCTTAGGCGTTCCCCAAGTTGAATAGATTGGCATCAATAAGAAGAAGCCGAAATAAATCACTGAGCAAATACGTGCCATTAAGACATACGTACCTTCAGCAGGTAACACCCCTAAAACACCTAAAGTAATGAAGCTTACTGTGAATAAGAATAAAGCAATTTTGAAAGGTAATGCTTTATAACGAATAGATTTAACTGGGCTGCGATCTAGCCAAGGTAATAAGAAGAAGATACCAACAGCACCACCCATAGCAATAACGCCACCTAATTTATCAGGTACAGCACGTAAGATTGCATAGTAAGGTGTGAAATACCAAACTGGCGCAATATGCTCAGGTGTAGTTAACGGATCAGCAGGAATGAAGTTATTGTATTCTAAGAAATAACCATACATTTCAGGCGCATAGAACATAACCCACGCGAATACCATACCGAATACCATTACACCGAAAATATCTTTTACTGTGTAGTAAGGGTGGAAACGGATACCATCTTTAGGAATACCATTTTCATCTTTGTTTTTCTTGATTTCAACGCCGTCTGGGTTGTTAGAACCTACATCATGTAACGCGAAAATATGGATAACCACTAAACCTAATAATGCGATAGGTACAGCGATAACGTGTAATGCGAAGAAGCGGTTTAATGTCGCATCAGATACAACGAAGTCACCACGAATCCATAACGTTAAATCATCACCGATATAAGGAATTGCGCCGAATAAGGAGATAATAACCTGCGCACCCCAATATGACATTTGACCCCAAGGTAATAAGTAACCCATGAATGCCTCAGCCATTAATGCGAAGTAAATTAACATACCTAAAATCCACACTAATTCACGCGGCGCACGATATGAGCCATATAGCAGCCCACGGAACATATGCAGATAAACCACAATGAAGAAGAAGGACGCACCTGTGGAGTGCATATAGCGGATTAACCAACCCCAGTTTACATCACGCATGATGTATTCAACAGAAGCAAACGCCGTTTCAGCATCTGGCTTATAGTTCATGGTCAAGAAAATGCCACTGACAATTTGGATGACCAATACTAATAAAGCTAAAGAGCCAAAGTAGTACCAAAAGTTAAAGTTTTTTGGTGCGTAATAGCCTGCTAAGTGATCTTGGTATAATTTACCAGCGGAAGGAAACCGCGAATCAAACCAATTTAATACCGCTTTCATTAGGCTGCCCCCTCGAGTGAGTCGACACCGACGATAATACGGTTATCATCGATATACGCATAAGGTGGAACAACTAAGTTAGTTGGTGCTGGTACGCCTTGATATACACGGCCTGCTAAGTCAAACTTAGAACCGTGACAAGGGCAGAAGAAACCACCTTTCCAATCAGCACCTAAAGAGTGAGGCTGGTCTGATTTCACATAAGTTGGTGAACAACCTAAGTGTGTACAGATACCTACAACCACTAAAATATTTTTACGGTCTTCCCGAGCACGAAATATATTTTTCGCATAATCAGGTTGCTGAGGTACATCAGAAGCAGGGTCACTCACGACATTTTCTAATGTGGCCAAATCATCTAAGTTTTGTTGTGAACGCTTAACAACCCATACAGGTTTACCACGCCATTCAACATTGACTTTTTGACCTTCTTCGAGCTTACTGATGTCAATTTCTACAGGAGCTCCAGCCGCTTGTGCTTTCGCACTCGGTTGCCAGTAACTAACGAATGGTACGGCAGCAAAACCTACACCTACTGCACCTACCACGCTATTTACAGCAATCGATAAAAAGCGGCGTTTACTGTTGTCTACGCCTTCCTTACTCATTGAAGTAAAGTCCTCCATTGCTTAATGTTAAATGTGAGACTGTTTTGTCCATCTTAAAAAATTGCACAGCTCATTTATTTTTATATCCACGAGCTTGTAGCATCCTACAAGGCAACCCTGATGGTCAAGAATTTTGTAATAAAAAGTATTGATACTATTATCAATTTGCTCTTACCTCACAGCAGTGCACATGCAAGTGAGATAGGTAAAACCAGTTATTAATTATTTGATTTTTAAAATATAATAATATTCTGTTGGACTTGAACAGTGTGGAATAACACAAACTAAGCCAAGCCTATTGCTTATAAGCAAGCAAATTGTAACATTATAATCGGTTTGTAATATAAAGCTAGAACTACGGTGCAATAAATCCTATAAACTCGTTATCATAAAGTCATTACAGAAAGGATAAAAATAAAAATGTCACAAACTTGTGTTATGGCATTCCGTACTTTTTTAGACGAGAAAATAAATAAAGATAGGATTAAGCTTTATAAATTGATAGGAAAATCAGGTAGAACATAAAAGCCTGCTATTCTGTTAACAAAGAATATAACAGGCTTATTCGATATAAATTCTAAATGCTTACCCAAATTATCAATTTAACAACTTAAGCGTAGCAATTTCAATTAATCATCACCCAAGCTGGCTAATAAATCCATTTGATGTTCATGAATAATCGGGTTAAGCAATAAATCTAACTTACCTTCTAACACTTCATCTAAGCGATATAAAGTAAGGTTAATACGATGATCTGTCACACGACCTTGTGGGAAATTATAAGTTCTAATCCGCTCAGAACGGTCACCACTACCGACTAAGTTGCGTCGCGTTTCAGCTTGTTCAGCTTGATGGCGTTCTTTTTCAACTCGCAATAAACGTGATTGAAGTAATGACATGGCGCGGGCACGGTTTTTATGTTGAGAACGTTCATCCTGACATTCCACCACAATACCTGATGGTAAATGAGTGAGTCGAATCGCAGAATCAGTTTTGTTAACGTGCTGACCACCTGCACCTGATGCTCGGAAAGTATCCACTCGTAAATCATTGGAGTTGATTTCTATTTCTTCAGTTGTTTCAACTTCTGGCATTACCGCAACCGTACAAGCAGAAGTATGAATTCGTCCTTGTGCTTCGGTTTCTGGTACACGTTGTACACGATGCCCACCCGATTCAAATTTAAGCTGTGAATACACATTTTGCCCCGAGACTCGCATAATGACTTCTTTAAAACCACCATGCTCACCTTCATTTTGACTCATGATTTCGATGCTCCACTTTGCTGTTTCTGCATAACGGGAATACATCCGCATCAAATCACCTGCAAACAATGCTGCTTCATCACCGCCTGTGCCTGCACGCACTTCCAAGAATACGTTACTGTTGTCATCAGGATCTTTAGGTAATAACAAAACTTGTAATTCTTGATATAAGCGTTGTTGGGTTTCTTCTGCTTCTTTTAATTCTTCTTCTGCCAGCTCTTTCATTTCTGGATCGCTAAGCATTTCTTTTGCAGTTTCAATGTCTTCTACAGATTGATTATAATTTTCAAAGCAATCAACAACGGGTTTAATCTCTGAATATTCAATTGATAACGCGCGGAACTTATTTTGATCCATAATAATTTCGGGCGCAGCAAGCAAACCATCTAGCTCTTGTAAACGTTCACTTAAGTCGTCTAATTTATTTCTGATACTGTCTTTTAGCATGTGTTTATGAATTATGAATTATGAATTATGAATGAAATATAATTTGAGTATTTTTATTGTCAATTTTTTATATTTTATGTTGCTAAGCTTTTGAGCTGATTATGATACTACATATCATTTTTAAAATTCCAATGGCATCTCTGTGAATACTATCAAATTCGAGTTGAGTTATATAATTTGTCGCTTTAAGCCGTTCTATCCAGTATAGACTTTCAGCATTGATCGCTTTACGCACATTCGTACCAATTGTTGTGCTCGAGCGCAATGTTTGTTTACTCATGACAAATTCATTACGCTGTTCTGTCAACAACTTATATAGGTTAACAATTCTCACCGCAAAAGCAAATGTTTTGTCTTTAATACATTCCCAACCATCAATTCATAACTTATAAGGTATCACTCATCATGATCGCTGGTTGCTGCTGAGTCATACAATGCACACAACCACCACCATAAATTAAATCTAAACCTTCAACAGGCATGACTTTATGTTGCGGAAATAGCTGTTGAATTTGGTTTAATGCAGTATTGTCATATTTTGAATCATCGAAAGTTGGCACAATCACACCACCGTTAGCAATATAAAAATTGATATACGACAACGCCAAACGCCAATCTTTATCATCGCGGCGACTCGGTTGCTCAATCTCAATCACTTCCAATTTTCGGCCTTGGGCATCGGTAGCCTGACGTAAACGCTGTAAGTTGTCTTGCAACACATCATAATTACTATCTTGCGGATCATTACAAGTTAACGCCGCAACTACATTGGGACGTACAAAACACGCGACATTATCAATATGTCCTGCGGTCTCATCATCTTGTAAACCTTTACCTAACCAAATGATCTGTTTCACACCTAAATATTGTTTGAAGTGTTTTTCAATATCTTCCCGACTTAACTCAGGATTGCGGGTCGGACTCAATAAACATTCTTCCGTCGTCAATAAAGTGCCTTCACCATCAACATGAATTGCCCCGCCTTCCAAAATAAACGGTGCGTGATAACAGTCAATTTCTAAGTGATTTAAAATATTGGTTGCTAATTCAACATCGGCTTGATAATCACTCAATACTTCTCGATTTTCACCCCACGCATTAAATTGCCAATCAATCCCCGCAATACCACCCGTTCGATTAATCACAAAAGTTGCCCCTGTATCCCGCAGCCAAATATCACTAGTTGGAATTTCAATAATATGGATATTTGGATGTTTGCAATACTCTAAAGCACTCATCATCTGTTTCGCGTTGACCAACAAATATACAGGCTCAAATGTGGCAATGGCTTGCGCGACTTTGGCAAAAGCTTGACGCGGTTTGTCTAAACCATAAATCCATACATCTTCACGATCAGGCCACGCCATCCAACAACCTTGATGCGGTGACCATTCAGCGGGCATATAAAAATCTTGTGGTATTTGTGTCATGGTGAGGTACAGAAATAGTGGAAAAACAACTTTTCAAACTAAAAAAGAGCTGGCAGCTCTTGCTTTCACAAAACGACCAGCTCCCAATTGAATACTAAAACTAGGTTAATTCTTCATGTAACAAAGTCAAAATACGTTGTGCTGTTTTACTTGACTCAGGCTCTTCGTATTTGTCCAGAATAGTTAAACGTGTTTCGCCATCAACAGGTTTTAACTGCACGATGTAATCCTCTTCTACTTCTTTTTTACCAAAGATGCGTGAGAAGAAGCCACGTTTCTCGCCACGACTTTCTGGATCACGATATTTCACATAATATAAACCACGTTCACGGTTACGATCTTCTACAGTGAAGCCAATTTTATCCAATGCTAAACCTGTTAAACGCCAAGCTTGCTCATAGTCTTCATGTACGGTTAACGCCGCAGATGAATCAGAAAGGCTTAAAGTTGCACGTTCAGGCTTCGGCTCAAGTGTTTTTTCAGCGGTCATGGTATCTGCTTTCGCTTTATCCACGCCTAAAAATACCAATAAACGATTTAACATTTCGGCTTCTAATTCAGGATTTGATGGTCTACTACGCCATTCAAACTGATCTTCGTTTAATTGAATTTCTTCCACACCTGTATGGGTCAAATACACTTCTGTTGAGCCATCTTGTGCGCCGCGCTCTAAACGGGTTCTGAATTTATCACGAGTTGGTGCAGAGTAAATAAAATCACCAATTTTACCTAATAAACTGCGTAACGAATCATTAGGAATGTCTGCTCGATTTTCTAACCATGCAGTTTCCATAATCCCAATTTGTGGCTCGATACGAGATAATTCTAAACCACTGGTTTCCCAAAAGCTTTGGACTTTTTTCCAAACCGCTTCAATATTACCATCAACCACTAACCAACGTTTATCACCATCGCGCATCAATTCAACTTTATTACTCTCAGGTAATACCACATTGGGTTGCCCTGTAATCACCGTTTGTTGTTCAGTTTTGCCAAATTCAGAATAGGTCGCCGCCTCACCTTTTTGTGGGATTTGTAATTGTTCATCTGTGGTGTAAGTCAAATCAGGGGGCACTTCTAATGGGGGTAAAGTGGTGCTTCTGCGATAATCGGCATCGCCACCTGTCGAATCTAAGCCGCGTAGCCAGCTACAGCCACTGGTTGCCAAAAGAATGAATATGCAGCTTAATAGGGTCAACTGACGTATCATGTTGTATTACCTTGAAAACAATAGTTATGATTCTGGTGAAATTAAATCGGGGTCAACTTTTAACGGGGGTAAAGTTTCAGCTTTATCATAGTGGGTTTTATCATCCCAGCCAGATGAATCTAATTTTTGCACAACGGAATTCACTGAACTGCAGCCAACAATAGGGGATAACATCAAAACAAATAGCCATTTTTTTAGCATTTTAAAGCCTCTTTATTCGGTAAATAGGTCTTCTGATCTGTTGACTTCTAACAATTTATTACTCCAGCTTTCCATCTCGTATATATCAATTAACTGATACTCAAATTGTAGCTTATCCTGTCGAATTCGAGTTTCAAAATGAATGGGGTTGTTTTCACTGGCATAAAACATTTGCTGAATCGGTGATTGTCTGTATAAATCATGAATCAGCTTATAATATTCCAACATTCGCCACGGTATACTGTTATCAATATCACTTTTTAATTCTAAAATGATAGATTTCCCCGTTGTCTAACTAAATCACAAAACAAACATTTTTTAATACTGATATATTTAGCAATAAGAATTTGTTGTGCTACCTTTGAGCAACTTAACTAGCGGGCGCAGCAACTCATGAAACAATGACTTTAAAGTGACATCATAATTTCATGAGCTTTCAATAATATTAAACGTTAATATCGGCCTGTTGCATGGCTTTATCAACTGTGCCGCGATGTTCTTCACTCAATGGCAACAAAGGTAAACGAATGCCTTCACCCATCAAGCCTAATTTATGTACCGCGTATTTCACAGGGATAGGGTTGGATTCAACAAATAAGTTTTTATGCAAACCCATCAATTTTTGATTCAACTCTTCCGCTTCTGCTTTACGACCTGCTAAACCATGTGCGATCATCTCGTGCATCATTTTCGGTGCAACGTTAGCAGTGACGGAAATCGTACCTTTTCCGCCTGCATACACCACGTCAAGCGCAGTTGCATCATCACCACTTAAAATCACGAAATCATCGCTCGCAAAACACGCTAAATCTTTGATACGTTGGGTATCTGTCCATGCTTCTTTGATACCGACAATGTTTTTAATCGTTGATAAACGTTTAACCGTTTCAGGTAACATATCACATGCTGTACGTCCCGGTACATTATATAAAATCACAGGGATTTCTAAAGCTTCAGCAATGGCTTTGTAATGCTGATATAAGCCTTCTTGAGTGGGCTTATTATAGTAAGGTGTTACCAACAAACATGCGTCCGCACCATCAGCTTGTGCTTGTTGACTTAATTCAATCGCTTCAGCTGTAGAATTTGACCCTGTTCCAGCAATCACAGGCACCCGTTTATTGGCAAACTCGATCACCTTACGAATCACCTCACCGTGCTCTTTATGATTTAAAGTCGCAGATTCGCCAGTTGTGCCAACCGCAACAAGGGCATCAGTTTGGTTTTCAATGTGAAACTCGACCAAGCCGCGCAAGCTATCGTAATTGACTTGCCCGTCATCAGTCATCGGTGTAACGAGTGCAACAATACTGCCTTGAAACATTGAATAAAACTCCAGCTTTTACAAGTAACCGCTTATGATACGTCGCTGATTATGGAATGACAAGTTATACTTTGCCTGATTCGATTTCATCTAAACGCTGCATCAAATGCAAGGCTAATTTTACAAAGTCTGCTTCGGTTAAAATACCAATCAGTTGACCATCTTGGAGGACAGGCAAGCAGCCATGTTTTTGCTCTAACATAAATTTAGCCGCTTCTAATAAGCTAGATTCTGCATAAGCAATGGTAATATCTGTCAACATAATTTCACCCAAAGGAATAGCAGATTCCAACTCATCACGGGTATCATTATCAATTTCAGCTAGTGCAGAGACGGAAACATCTAAAATATCGTGCTTGGTCACTAAACCCACAAATTCCCCTTCGTCATCCACAATCGGAATATGGCGAATACGGTTTTTGAGCATTGTTTCTCTGGCTTCATGCACAGTATCAGTCGGAGATAAAGTAAAAAGTTGCTCACTCATTAAATCTTGTACGGTTATCATCATCGTCCCCTCTTATTAACAGTGACCAATTATCAGTGAACAGTAAACAATTATCAATTACTTATCTAATAAACTATTCTATACGATTGATATAAAAATAAAAGAAGCGTTTCAATGATTCCATTTGATATAAGAGAAATATCTGGATTATTAGCCAATGCTTTTTTATTTATGAGGGAAAATTGACCAGCCAAACCAAAAATATTAATTATTTACAAAAGCTTAGTATCGCTATCTCTTTGATGCTATAAAGCCATATTATTAATATTAGATATATTGCTCTCAATCGCAACGATATAAACTGACAATTTACAGGTGTTGTTAAATAGAAAAATATCTATGAAACCACTTAAAAACAATGATAGTGTGAGCATTTCCGTTCATAATACGTAATCTTGCGTTCAAAAAATAAATAGATAGGTTTAAACTAATAAGCTAAAAACCTAAAACTCCCTAGTTTTCTGTATTAAAATATTGCAAATGCCCAATGAATCGTTAGAATCGTGTCATAGAAACACGTCAAAGTGAGAAAAATTTTGAAACTGTTTAAATTTAAACGCAAAATTGCTTACCAATTCACTTTTTACGTGATGCTTGTCAGCTTTTTGATAACATTGCTTACTACTTCTATTCAGTTAGGAATGGAATATAGAACGGATATTAAAAATCTTGAAAAGTGGATTCAATATATTGAGACTAATTATCTAGATAATATTAGTAAACATTTATGGCTTAAAGAAACCAAAGAAGTCAGCATGTTTTTAAGAGATATAGCTAACCTTTCTGGTATGCAGCATGTCTATATTACTGATATAGAAAATAATATTATTATTGAATATGGTACAGCCAAACAGGATTATTTACTTTTACAACATAAATTTGAACTATTTCACAAACAAGATGATTTCCAAGTTTATTTAGGCCAATTATACCTTGTTGCCACCACAGAAAATATTTATGGGCGGCTAATGAACCGTGCTGTTGTTGCGCTAATTGCCAATGCTGCAGCTATTTTTCTAGTCGCGATTTTTATCTTGTGGGGCTTTCATAAAATGGTCGCTCGCCATCTGAATAAAATTGCGCGATATACAGAGCAGCTTGATCCTGATAGCTTAGATAAAGTTTTAACCTTAGATCGCTCCTCCCAATTAGAAGAGTCTGCTGATGAATTAGAACATGTCATCACCGCTATCAACACCATGCGGATAAACCTGCAACGATCTTATAAAGGCATGTGTGACAGTGAGCAAGATAATCGCAACTTATTAAAAGCAACCTTGGTCGGCTTATCATTATGGAAGCTAGATAGTGGCCTATTTGTCACAGTGAATCCTGCATTTGCTCGCATTATTGGTTACCCCGTGACGGAAGTGCACCGCCTTAATTACTGGGATATTGTGATTGAAGACGACATTGAAGCGGCAAAACTGGAATTTAGACAACTTGGTGCGGGCGGACACTATGGGCCTGTTGAGAAAATTTACCAACATAAAGATGGTTACACCATACCTGTGCGTATTTCTGCACTGATTATTGAGCGAGATAACGAATTACATGCATGGTCAAATGTTGAAAATATTACCGCACAAAAACGGGTTGCTGAAGAACTGAAATCAGCCAAACATCGAGCTGAAGAGGCGAACCTTGCCAAGAGTCAATTCTTAGCTAATATGAGCCATGAGTTGCGTACCCCAATGAATGCGATTATTGGTTATAGCGAAATGTTGGAGGAAGAGTTACGCGATGTGGCGCAAGAATTTGATTTAGTCGCCGATGTAAAAAGTATCCATGCAGCAGCTAAACATTTACTGGGCTTAATCAATGACATTTTAGATATTTCTAAGATTGAAGCAGGCAAAATGGATTTATATGTGGAAACTTTCAGCCTGAATGCCATGATTGATAATATTGTAACCACAATTCAGCCATTGATTGAGAATAAAGCCAATACATTAAATGTGATACGTGGTACTTCCTTGGGGGAAATGCACTCAGATTTAACCAAAACCCGACAAATTCTTTTAAACCTTTTGAGTAATGCCTCGAAATTCACTGAACAAGGCCATGTGACATTAGATGTACAAAGTTTTGAACGTGGCGAACATCGCTGGATACGATTCAAAGTATCCGATGATGGCATTGGCATGACCACGGATCAGCAAGAAAAATTATTCCAAAGCTTCACACAAGCAGACGCTTCGACGACAAGAAAATACGGTGGTACAGGTTTAGGTTTAGCAATCACCAAGCATTTCTCTCATATGATGCACGGTACAATTAGTGTAGAAAGTGAATTTGGCAAAGGCAGTACGTTTACAGTGCAACTACCTGCTGAGCTATTGCCGCAGGAGTTTGACAGTGATGAAAAAGAAGCGTTACCTGCGTCAGGTGCACTGTCAATGCCAGCAGAAGGTGGGGTTGTATTGGTGGTCGATGATGATACCGCTGCACGTACCTTGCTTAAGACTTATTTAAGTAAAATTGGCTATCAAGTCGCCGTGGCTTCCAGTGGTCAAGAAGGTCTGAAGCTTGCGCGGAAATTACGTCCTAATGCGATTACCTTAGATGTAATGATGCCGGGGATGGATGGCTGGGAAGTATTAAACCGCCTGAAGCAAGACCCTGATTTAGCACATATTCCTGTCATTATGTTGACCTTAGTCGAAGATAAAGATATTGGCTATTCACTTGGTGCAGCTGAATATTTAACCAAGCCAATTAGTCGTGACCAATTAACCGCTGTACTGCGTAAATATCGTGCCGAACGTCCACCGTTCAGTGTGATGGTTGCGGAAGATGATGAGCGTACCCGTGATATGGTAACACGGATGCTCAATAAAGCGGGCTGGCAAGTGATTGAAGCAGGTAATGGGGAAATGGCATTGCGCAGCTTGGAAAAATATAAACCTGATTTGATTTTGTTAGATTTGATGATGCCAGAAATGGATGGGTTTGAGTTTATTGTCAATTTACGTAAACATCCAGAATGGCGGCATATTCCTGTTGTGGTTTTAACGGCCAAAGATATTACGATTGAAGATCGGGTGTGGTTGAATAATCGCGTTGATACCGTATTCCAAAAAGGTGCTTATCACCGAGATGAATTGCTGCGCCATGTTCGAGATTTATTAGCCAAGACAACCCATAAGAAAACTCTCTAAACGATAAAAAGCCTCAAAACATTGCGCTTTGGGGCTTTTTAAATCATTCATTAACCGATAACATTATCAACGCGTGGACGAATCAGGATAGGTGTGTAAACATAAACGAAGCCTGAAAACGCGATAATCCATAAAATTTGCGAACCCAATACCCAGTAAAAATATAAATCCCACATTAATAAGGGCATCACAACCCGTGAAATCACGCTGGCACATAGAATCAAAAATAAGTAATGCAAAATCATAGGTGGCTGTTGCACATTACGTCCTGTATGTCCTAATGCGACTCGCGCCATCATGCTCAAAGTCATCAAACCTATTCCACCAATCGCAAATAAATGAATCGCCAATAATGGAAACCAACTAAAATAGTAACTTAGCGAATATAATAAGAATCCTAATACAATCGTGGCATATGAAACATAAAGACTCCACAATAGCGATTTTTTCCAAATACCTGCCGTGTACCAACCCCATAAACGTAAGCTATGTAAGGCAAAAACCAACAGTGCAACCATTGCCACATATTCTGTATGCTGGGTGAATGTCGCTAAAATAAAGAAAATCACAAAAACTGCCACACTACTTATATCTAACCATAACCAATTCTTTAATTTGACAGGATAACCTGCACCGCGTTCAATAAAAAATGGGATTACTCGCCGTCCCATAATCATGATTAAGCCGATGACTAAATATAAGCCGAAATATAAACCCCATTGCCCCCCTTGGCTGACATAGCCTAATAAACCTGCATAAAATAAAGCATTACCAATAGTGAGTAAGGAAATATTAACCAGCAGGATTAATTGTTGCCATTGACGGACTTTGATAATTGGCCATGCAATTGAAACAATCAGAAATAGACAAAAACTTAAATCGACTATAGCAATCCACAGAATTGGCATATTAAATAAAGGCATCAAACGAGCAATAACCCATAAACTAAACAGTGCAGTTAACCCCCAACCATGCAAGGTTTGTTGTCCTGTCCAGTTTTTCGTAGCAGTTAGTAAAAAACCTGCAATCACTGCCAAACCATAACCATAAATCATTTCATGCGCGTGCCAATATGTCATTGGTATACCCGATAGAGGTAAAGACACTTGACCTGCATAAATCAGCATCCACGCTAACATGGAAAAAACAGCAAATAAACCTGCTCCCAAGAAAAATGGCCGAAATCCTAAATAAAACAAAGCAAAGGCCTTTGGATTATTGGGTGGGGAATTGGATATGTTTATGCTATGTAATGCCATGTTTTGTCCTTATTTAATTACGCCAACTTTGTATGATTTCATGGTTTTGATGCTTATCAAATATATTGGCCAAATGCTGTACTTTACAAGCGATATAAAACTAAATACATAAAAATATCTCCTTGACCAAAATCAATCTTTTACTTTGATAATGTTTTTAAGTTCATTATATTCAAACATATAATCTTTTGAATTCATTTTGTTTTTAAATTTACAATTTAATATTATATCGATAAAAACATTGTATTAAATCAATAAACATTGTTACACTTTTGATGCATAATCTTTTAAGTTACAACACTTACACTTTAAATTAAAAAATATTTCTATCTTCTTATTTCACATTTAGGAACGCAAATGCTATGGCAATTGACACAATTTTAACGGTAGGATGGCCGTTGATGAAAGCAGACGATGTATTTGATGCGACCAATATGCATGCAAAAGCGGAACAAGCTGATGATTACAAAGCAGCACTTAAACAGGTATACACTGATTTACGCAAACAGTTAGGTGAAGGCAAGCCAATGCATATCAGCTCTGTTGGGCGTTTGTTTCGTCGGAGGCCTGACCATTTTGGTGCAATTAAAAAATTTGTACGTAATAGCGAAAAAGTCATTGATAAGTCACACGGTAAAATCTACTTTGAAATTGATGCGTTTTCTTATGCATTCCTAAAAGGGGCTAAAAATTTTGATATTGTGATGCCTGAAACGGATTCAATCGAAGGGTCTTTTCGTAAAATTAGACGAAAAATGCTAGATGAAATGAGCCAGCTTGAAGAATTTGAACGTGAAGGCTATAAGCCAGAAGATAGTAAAGTTATGGAAAACTATCTAGCTTTACGAGAGGTAATTGCCTCGCCTGCTGCACGCGATGAACGTCGAGCTTTAGCAACATTATTAGTCAGCGGCCCTTCTACATCTGAACAAATTGCCAATGATTTGGGTATGCCTTATGGTTTGTCTGGTTTAGTGTTACCCGTCTATGAAAAAATTGGGGTGGCTACTCGGCGGGAGGAACTGGGAGAAACCCTTTTTGCGATTACAGAGGAAGCTTTGCCAAGAGTTTTATTCTGTTTGCGTGAAACTATGGGTGTTGATTTTATTGAAGTTTTAGAGAGTTACTACTAAAGGAGAAAACTGTATGAGTCTAGCAGAAATTAAGGAAGCCGCAAGTGCTATCCTCAGCACACCTGTATTACTGTATATGACCTTGGTATTTATGGCTTTCTTCTTACCTGAGATGTGGTTTGAGCGAGGTCGCAGACTTAAAGCAAAACGCCGTGAGCAAGCAGGTTTACCTGCAGAAAGTATTATGAATACAGCGGAAAAACTCTCAGCAACACGATTTGAAGCACAAATTCAATCATCTATCTTTATTATTGCTGCCTTTATTTCACCTTTTATCATTATGTTTTTATTTAAAGATATTGAACAATTTAAAGATGATATACATGCGCTACCATTAGTATTTGTAGGTATTTTAGTCTGGTCATTAACTTCAGGGGCAAATGTAGCAATCGCCTTTCTTAATGGTTTAACTTTTAAAACATTGGCTGTTTTTTCGAAGCCAATTCAAGTGGGTGATCGCGTAACCTTAAATGGTCATAGCGGAAAAGTGTTGTCGATTGGTACATTTTACGTAATGTTACAAACCCTAAATGATGATTTAGTCAGTATTCCAACCAGTAGTTTATGGAGTCAAAACCTTGTTTCTGCCAATGCGGGTGAACGTTCTTCATTGTGTGTGATGGATTTTTATTTAGCCCCTTTTGCCAATCATGAAGATATTCAGCGTGCAGAGGATATTATCTGGGACTCAATTCAAGCCTCGCCTTATTTCGAAATGTCTAAGCCGATGCAAATCTATGTTAATCAAGAAGAAAATTCAATTCATTTGGTCGCAAGGGCTTATGTGGCTTCAACTTATAATGAGCCGTTATTTGTCAGTGATGTCAGCAAGGCATTTTTGAAGTTTGCGCATGAGCATGGCTTGCCATTAGCAGCCTCTTACTGGAAAAAAGAGTTAAGAGATAAAGCGTAATTGATACAAACCGCCCCAGTGACTTAGCTTATTGGAGCGGTTATTACATTTATACTGTTTGCTGATTGTTTAGACGGTGATGTGCTACTAAAACCGCCATCGCACACGATGCAATTTGTGACAATTGGCTGTCCGCACGCCCCGGTAAAATAATCGGCACGCGTGCACCCATCACAATATTCGCTGCCTGACCATCCGCTAACAATTCAATTTGCTTAGCTAATAAATGTCCAGCTTCTGCGTTTGGTACGAGGATAATATCCGCTTCACCTGCAATCTCTGAGTCAATGTCTTTCGCTTCCGCTGCATCTTTAGAAATCACATTGTCAAAAGCTAAAGGCCCATCGATAATCCCACCTGTAATCTGTCTACGTTCCGCCATTTTGCATAAAGCCGCTGCATCCAAGGTTGTCGGTAAAATTGGGTCAATGGTTTCCAACGCAGAAACAATAGCGACTTTCGGTACTTCAACACCTAAAATTTTCGCTAAATCAATCGCATTTTGTACAATATCTCGTTTGACATTTAAGCTTGGGTTGATGTTTAACGCGGTATCGGTGAAAAATAGCGGACGCGAATAACTCGGTACATCCAACACTTGCACATGACTCATTTGGCGAGCGGTGCGTAAACCTGTATCCGACTTGACCACTGCATGCATCATTTCTTGCAAGCTCAAGCTGCCACGCATAAGGCTATCCAGTTCCAACTGGCGTACCAACTCCACACCTTTATGTGCCGCCTCTTGGCTATGTTCTGTGTTGACTAAACGATATTGGCTGATGTCTAAATTTTCTTGCTCCGCTAAAGCCCGAATTTTTGTCTCAGAACCAATTAATACAGGTTCAATTAAGCCTGCTTCTGCTGCATGAACAGCACCGTGTAAACTATTGGCTTTTACAGGATGCACCACACCCATACGAATCGCGGGTAACGGCTCAGCCATGCTAATCAAACGTTGATAGCCTGCATAACGATCCGCTAAACGAATTTTAGGTAAAGGCACTTGCTGCCGACGAATTTTGTCAGTAGGTGCAATCACTTCCGCCTCACCTTTAATCACCGCTTTATCATGTTGGTTGATACAAACGCACTCAAATTTTACTCGATGACTTTCTTCGTCTTTGCTCAATGCAGTCAATTTAACCGTAATCGTATCGCCTAAAGTCACAGGACGGCTGAATTTTAAAGATTGACTTAAATAAATCGTACCGGGGCCGGGATATTTCGCACCCAATACGGTTGAAATTAAAGCACCACCCCACATGCCGTGCGCGATGATTTTATGAAACATACTTTTTTCTGCATATTCTTCATCTAAATGCGCAGGATTCACATCACCCGACATAATGGCAAATAATTTAATATCTTCCATGGTCAAAGTACGTTCAATTGACGCACTATCACCAACTTGGATTTCATCAAAAGTGGCGTTTTCTAAATATTTTTCGTCTTCAGGCAGAATTAACACAATGTATACTCTCTTTTAGGGATCATCATTGATTTAAGAACTGACGCAGATTAGCCAGCTCTTAAATGCTTACTAAATAGCCGTTATGTCTTATCCAACAATGTGATAGCCTGCATCAACGTATAATGTTTCACCTGTAATCGCCGCTGCCGCATCACTAACCATAAACGCCGCCAAAGCACCCACATCATCAATAGTCACTAAACGTTTTTGTGCAGATTGTTGTTCCGCTTTTAACATCAATTGGTCAAAATCAGCTAAGCCAGAAGCCGCACGGGTTTTTAAAGGCCCTGGAGAAATCGCGTGAGCACGAATGCCTTTTTCACCTAATTCCATTGCCAAATAGCGCACACTGGCTTCTAAAGCCGCTTTAACAGGCCCCATTAAGTCGTAGTTGGTAACTGCTTTGTTTGCGCCGTAATAACTCATGGTTAAGATGCAACCGCCGTCAGTCATTAACGGTTCAGCCAATTTCGCCATCCGCAACATAGAGTGGCAAGACACATCCATCGCTTGTAAAAAGCCTTCACGTGAAGAATCAATTAAACGACCATGCAAGTCAGCCAGTGGCGCAAATGCAATTGAATGCACAATAAAATCTAATTTGCCCCATTGTTTTTCAATTTCAGCAAAAACTGCCTCTAATTCACCTTCTTGCTCTACGTTGCATGGCACAATAATCGGTGCGTCTAAATTTTCTCCTAATGGGCGCACAAAACGTTCAGCCTTGGCATTTAAATAGGTTATGGCTAATTCTGCACCCGCAGCACGGAATGCTTGACCACATCCATAAGCAATACTGCTTTCATTCGCAATACCAACGATGAGTCCTTTCTTGCCTTCAAGGTTAATAAGCTGTCCCATTTGATTGTCCTTGCTTGTTATAAATTTATCGCACTGCAGCATAATATTTTTTTATTAAGAATTTTTGACAATAGCTGATTATTTACTGCTTGGCTATAATTTATCGATATTCGGTAATAAATATTTTTTATAAAGCTAGGCTGGATTTGAAAGATAAAACGTTATCAAAGAAAGAAAAAATGCTATTTTAGTCAGAACGGTGTCAGTGAAAAATTTTATTGATTTAATAAATTATAAAAATTTAGACAATTAAAATTATGCATTATGTTGTCATTTGAAAAGAATCAGGCCAGTTACCTTGTTTTATATTTTTACAATGCGCTATGATTAAAATGCTTTGTATCATATGAATTAATAATATGGCACTGTCATCAATATGCTATTAGAAGATTTACAAGTTGTTCTAAAAATCGCTGAATTTCGTAGTATTACCGCTGCGGCAACTCACCTTGATATGCGTACGGCCACTGCCAGTGCTGCACTTAAACGAGTCGAGAAAAATCTTGGGGCTGAGCTATTTATCCGTACCACGCGCCATCTTCGCCTATCCAGTGCGGGTGAGCGGTATATTCCTCAATGTGAGCAAGCTTTGTTGATGCTAGAACAAGCAAAGCAAAACATGAAAGATGATTTGGATGTTGTGGATGGAGAGCTGCGGATTGCATTGTCATCGGATTTGGGACGTAATTTAGTCACGCCATGGTTAGACGAATTCATGCAAACCTATCCAAATGTGAGTTTAAAACTGAATATTAGCGATAGCGTGGTTGATTTTTACCGTGACTCGGTTGATATTGCTGTGCGTTATGGTTCACCCGATGATGCAAATTTATATGGATTTAAAATCTGCAATGTACCTGCACTACTCTGTGCCACACAATCTTATCTCGATCAATATGGTATGCCTCAACATCCACATGATCTTGCTTCACATAATGGTTTGTTTTATCAACTGTATGATGTGATCTATGATGTGTGGACTTTCACTGATGACGAAACAGAATATAAAATTAAAATGAATGGTAACCGTGCGGCCAATGATGGTGATTTGGTGCGTCGCTGGTGTGTGGCAGGTAAAGGATTGGCGATTAAGTCCTGCTTAGATATTGCAGATGATTTACTATCTGATAAGGTCGTGAATGTGATGCCGCAATTTAAACCTAGATCAACTGAATTGTGGCTTATTTGCCCTAGCCGACAATCCATCACTCCCGCCGTTCGATTGCTTAGAGATCGATTCAGGCAAAAGAGTATAGCTATTCTGAAGCAACTGATAGACAAAGGTATTTTAGACGACAGCGTACTGATTTAATTCATATGACACTGTCTATCCAAACGTATTTTTATAGATAGAAATTGAGTTATTTTAAAAGCTGTTCGCGATAATATCTCAATTCTGCAATTGACTCGTAAATATCTGCTAAAGCAAGATGCTTATTCTTTTTATCAAACTCTAAAACCTGTGGAAACCAACGCCGTTTCAACTCTTTTAAAGTACTTACATCTATATGGCGGTAATGAAAATATTGTTCTAAATCAGGCATAAACCGACCTAAAAAGCGTCTGTCTTGACAAATACTATTACCACACATCGGTGATGTATTTGCGGGCACATGCTGACGTAAAAAATCTAAGGTTTGCGCTTCAGCCTCGGCGATTGAAATATTGCTGGCACGCACTTTAGCAGTGAGTCCCGAGTTGCCATGATGACGTGTATTCCAATCATCCATTCCATTTAAGACCTCATCAGATTGATGAATTGCAAGTACTGGCCCTTCTGCCACAACATCAAGCTTGACATCAGTAACCAATGTCGCAATCTCTATAATGGTGTCGGAAGTCGGGTCAAGTCCCGTCATTTCCAAATCGATCCAAATGAGATTGTTAGAGTTTTGTGACATTCTGGCTAATCCTTAGTAAAATACAGCGTTTTGTAAACAGAATATTTTAACCTGCTTAACAGCCCATAGTGTAGTATTTAATCAACTTTTTTGATAGGTGGACAAAATGAATAGTTTAACTGTGGTTTTTCTCAGCGTGGTTGCGATTGGAGTCGCCGTGCAAATATGGCTCGCCCAACGCCAAACCCGCAGTATTAAAACCCATCAAGGGGCTGTGCCTGAGGCCTTTGCGGAAAAAATCACCCTAGAATCACACCAGAAAGCCGCACGCTATAGTTTAGAAAAACTCGGCTTCGGTCAAAAAATCCTCATTTTCGAAACGATCTTGTTATTAGTCTGGACAATTGGTGGCGGATTAAATTGGTTAGATCAAACGTGGCAAACCATGGGCTGGTCACAATTATGGACAGGGGTCGCGGTTTTACTCACCATGAGTTTTATCGGCACATTATTAGAATTACCTGTAGATTTGTATCGTACCTTTAAAATTGAAGAAAAATATGGGTTTAACCGCTCCACGTTAGGTTTATTTTTCTCTGATATGTTTAAAGGCTTATTGGTTGGTTTGATTATCGGTGTACCGTTCTTAGCCTTAATATTGTGGTTAATGGAATCCATGGGAGAATTCTGGTGGTTATATGTATGGGCAGTATGGATGGGCTTTAGCTTGTTGATGATGTGGGCATACCCAACTTTTATTGCTCCCTTATTTAACAAATTTGAACCACTCGAAGAAGACGAGTTAAAACAACAAATTGTGGCTTTATTAGAACGCAATGGTTTTGCGAGTAACGGTATTTTCGTTATGGATGGCTCAAAACGGTCTGCTCATGGCAATGCTTATTTTACAGGTTTGGGTAGCAATAAGCGTATTGTATTCTTTGATACTTTATTACAAGATTTATCTAATGATGAAGTGGTTGCAGTGCTTGCACACGAAGTGGGACATTTTAAACGTAAACACATTCAAAAACGTTTAGTGTCTATTTTTGGGTTGAGTTTAGCAGGCTTGGCTTTGCTTGGCTGGTTAATGCAACAACAATGGTTTTTCACAGGTTTAGGTGTTGAACAGGCTTCAACTTATGTCGCTTTAGCTTTATTCAGTTTAGTCATGCCAGCGTTTACTTTCTTCTTAAGTCCTGTGATGTCATGGGCTTCGCGCAAACATGAATTTGAGGCGGATGACTTCGCAGCTGAACAAGCCAATCCAAAAGATTTGATTCAAGCTTTGGTCAAATTATATAAAGAAAATGCCAATACACTCACACCTGATACGTTGTATTCTGCATTTTATGACTCACACCCGCCAGCCCCTGTACGGGTCGCACATTTGATGACTAAAGTGTAATTTAATATATTATTCTTGCTTTTGGGCGATGTACCAGCTAAATGTACAATTCGCCTGAAAGTAAGGTTTTGATACATTATCCATTTGAACGGGGGAGAGTTGTGTTATTTCACAAGACTTTAAATTAAAAAGGCCATCTGGTAAATTACTGTAAAATCGATCTAAAAACTTTAAAATATGCCCTTCATGTAAGCTCGCCAAGTTAAGATTCACATTGCTTTCCATGATCTGACTATCAGGCGTGTTCGTAATCCAACTCAATGTATATTCATTTGACTTCTCACTAATATTCCAATTCGCTGCAAATAATTGCAAATCCAATTTTGCTTTATCAACAATACGCATTGTGTAATCTCGTAGGTCTAATAAACGTTCCTCAAATGAGATTGGTGCTGTTTCACTGTAAAATTGTCGAGACACCAATTGTTCGTAATCTTTTAAATAATCTTGCTGTACAATATCCAACGAATTTTGCACATCTTTGAGCTTTTGTTTTACATTAACTAAGTCGTTATCTTGCTGTTGTTTCCAGTCCTCAATATGCTGAAAATAAACGATACTACCCCAAAGAAGCCCAGTACTTATCGCAATACTTAATATAAATAAAATGATTGCTTTACTAATGGCTTGCCAATCAAAATGTGGCTCAGACGCTTCATACATAATTACCAGCTCTATAATTAAACTTAACAGTTTGGTTTAACATCCAATATAATATGGCATAATGTGCTTTCTGAATGGACTTATTATTGATTTACACCACGCAAAGCATAAAATAAATAAGAGCGCATTACTGCAACTCATCTTAATAAAGCCCAGTAGTCTAAATCAATATTGACTGAATACGGTCATTATTTTGCATAACCTTTATCTAACTCGTTTATGTCGTGATGATAAAAGTATAAAAGAAAACACGCATGTTGCATTTTCACTCATTGAAACAAATATTTGCCAAAATATCTCTACGTACCTTACTCGTTGTCTTATTTGCGATTCAAATTTTCGTAGCGGTAGGTCTTACAGGTTATCTTTCCTTTCTCAACGGGCAAAAAGCAGTTGATGACTTAGCAAGCCAGCTACAAGAGGAAGTAACCAGCCGAATCCATGAGCATTTAAAAGCTTATTTGGAGACTCCGCATTTAATTAATGAAAATCACTATAACGCAACAAAATTGGGCTTATTAGATATTGATGACCCTGTTTTATTAGGTCGTTTTTTCTGGCATCAATTACAGGTCTTTGACTCTGTCAGCACCATTTACTACGGTAATAATGAGGGCGGTATTGTTCTCGCGGGACGGCAGATAGATGGCTCGTTTAATATTGAACAAACCACAGATTTCGCCGCAGGGCCTTATCAAATTTTTGATACTAATAATCAAGGGGTTAGAAGCGAACAACCTGCGCGTATTGCGAATGATTTTGATGCACGGCAACGCCCTTGGTACAAAGCAGCACAGGATGCAGCCCAAGCCGCTTGGAGTGAAATTTTTGTCATTTACGCGCGTAGAAATCTCGGGATTGCGGCTAATTTACCCGTTTATGATAACCAAACCAATGAGTTAAAAGGTGTTTTTACGACTCAACTGGTTGTCTCGCAAATTGCAGATTTTTTAGGTAACCTGGAAATTGGTAAAACAGGTGAAACCTTTATCATGGAGCGCAATGGGTTACTGGTTGCGTCTTCGACCAAAGAATTACCTTTTATCATGGTAGATGAAAACCTTGCCAATGCTCAACGCCTTAAAGCGACCGATAGTCAAGATAATTTAGTAAGTTCGTCAGCCCAATATCTAGAACAGGCTTTCAATGACCTACATCATATTCAAACAGGACGACGCTTTACGGTGAATATCGATGATGAAAGACATTACATAGAAGTCACGCCGCTGAAAGATGATCGGGGCTTGGATTGGTTAATTGTTGTCGCTGTGCCTGAAAACGATTTCATGGGGCAAATCAATGAAAATACGCGCACAACCATACTACTCACAATATGTGCTTTATTGATTGCAATTTTAATTGGTATTTTGACTTCCCGTTGGATTATTCATCCTATTTTATCTTTAACCAACACGGCACAAAAATTATCCATGGGACAATGGAATGAGCCGCTTCCTGTTGAACGTTCTGATGAACTCGGTTTATTAGCAGATGCGTTTAATAGCATGGTTGGGCAATTGAAAGAATCTTTTGCGACGTTAGAGACCAAAAATAAAGAAATCCAAACTTTAAATACAGATTTAGAGCAACGGGTTGCACATAGAACAGCTGATTTGAATGCGAAAATGGATGAGTTGGTGCAAACTCGGAATGAATTATTACAAAGTGAAAAAATGGCTTCTCTAGGGCGTTTGGTTGCAGGCTTTGCGCATGAAATTAATACACCGATTGGGGTTGCTGTGGGTGCGGCTTCAACCTTGAATGAAGTGGCTCGCCAAGTCAATGCCTTATTGCAATATGACGAAGTAGATGAGCATGAATTGCTGTCATTGCTCGAAAGTGTGGACGAAGCAGCAGATTTAACCTTATCCAATTTACGCCGCGCGGTACGTCTTGTCAGTAGCTTTAAACGGACAGCCGTGGATCAAAGTTCTGAAACAGCACGTTTATTCGATGTATATGAGACGGTTGAAGATGTAAACAATAGTTTGTATAACAAATTTAAAAATACGTCGATTCAAATTACCGTAGATTGCCCATCACCGCTGACCTTATACGGCTTCCCAGGGGCGTTAGATCAGATTTTGACCAATTTAATGATGAATAGTTACGTACATGGGTTTGATGACGGCAAGCGAGAAGGGCAGATTAGAATTAAAACCAAGCTGAATGGTGAAAAATTACACATAGAATATACCGATACAGGTAAAGGTATGACGCAAGAAGCCTTAAATAACATTTTTGAGCCATTCTTTACGACGCGTCGAGGTAAAGGCGGGACTGGGTTAGGCATGTATATTTGCTATAATCTAATCACAAGTCAGCTCTCTGGTACTGTAACCTGTCAAAGTGAATTGGGTAAAGGAACTGTATTTACCATTGAATATCCAGTACATACATCTGTACCTGAAGATGTGTAAAAGGTGGTGTGAAAATGAAATTAATCCGTAAAAATAAAGCACCAAAAGATGGTGAAGCAGCAGTCAAACCAAAAACCAGTAATGTACCTTGGAAAATACTGATTGTTGATGATGAGCCTGATGTTCATGCAATTACCCGTTTAAATTTAAAAAGCTTTGATTTTGCGGAAAAAAATTTAACCTTTTTGCAAGCCATGTCAGCCAAAGAAGCTAAAGAAATCTTACAAACTGAAGAAAATATTGCGGTAGCTTTAGTTGATGTGGTGATGGAAGAAGAAGATGCTGGACTTAAATTAGTTGAATATATTCGTAATGATTTAGGCAATAAAATGATTCGCCTTGTGATTCGCACAGGTCAACCGGGGGTTGCACCCGAAAGACTGGTTGTAGATCGTTATGATATTGATGATTATAAAGATAAAACAGAATTAACCGCACAAAAACTCTATACAACGATTCGCTCTGCCCTTAAATCTTATCGTGATTTATCAACCATTAATGCTAACCGTATTGGTCTACGAAAAATACTAGATGCTGCTTCAGGTTTGCATCAACCCCAATCTATGAGTCAGTTTTTTGATGGTATTTTGACTCAGATTATCGGTTTATGTAATTTGGGTGAAAATAACCTGATTTCGACTATTAGCAGCGGTTTAGTGATTACGTCTAGTGATGAAAGGATTGAAGTACAAGCAGGTACAGGCCGTTTTGCCAATATTGGTGCAAGTGCAAAAATTCAAACTGAAGTACAAAAAATTGTTAGAACATGTACGGATAGTATTGAAAATGGAGAAAAACCTGACGAATTACCAGAAAATATTGTGCCCATACCTTTGAAATTGCATGATAAAGTGTTAGGCTTTGTTTGTTTAGAAAATGCCAATCAGCTGAGCAAAGATGATCGAGATTTAATTGAGATTATGGCGCATCAGTGTGCCACCGCATTGGAAAACTTACGATTGTACGTCGACTTAAAAGAAGCTAATCGTCAAGCTTTACACATGTTAGCGATTGCTGCGGAGTATAAAGATCAAGATACGGGCGATCACATTAATCGTTTAGTACGCTATACAACGCAAATTTCACTAGAGCTTGGTTTATCTCAGCAAGAAGCAGAAAACTTTGGTATTTCTAGTATGCTACATGATATTGGAAAAATTGGGATTCCAGATGCAATTTTACAAAAACCGGGAAAACTGACAGAAGAAGAATTTGATGTTATGAAAAAACACCCTGTGTTGGGCACTGAGATACTAGGTAAAAATAAATGGTTTAGCACTGCTTATAATATTGCTTATGGGCATCATGAACGTTGGGATGGTACAGGTTACCCTCAAGGCATTCCAGCCTCACAAGTGCCATTAGAAGCACGGATTGTTGCTGTTGTAGATGTATTTGATGCGCTGACGCATAAACGTTGTTATAAAGATGCATGGCCAGTGGAAAAGGCATTGACTGTAATTAAACAGGATGCGGGCAAACACTTTGACCCTGAAGTGGTAGACGCTTTAATTCGCTTATATGAACGAGGTGAAATAGAACTCTAATTTGAGTCAATCACAGTTTAAGCGTGGCTGTCTCCATACTTAAATTGAAAATCGCCAATATCGAAAAAATACCATTGAGGGTTTTTATATGAAAATCAGTTTAACTCGCAAAAAGCCACTGCCTGAACCATCTCATCAGCCGCCTTGGAAAATTTTGGTTGTCGATGATGATGCTGATGTACGTAAATTAGCACACTTAAATTTAAAAGGTTTTGAGTTTGAAGGGCGGACGCTACAATTCTTCGATGCGAAAACAGCGCAAGAAGCGCGAGAAGTATTAGAGCAAGAACCTGATATTGCGGTTGCACTGATTGACGTGGTTATGGAGACGGAGGATGCGGGTTTAAAACTGGTTGAACATATTCGATACGATTTACATAACCATTTTATTCGCCTAATTATTCGCACAGGTCAACCGGGAGTTGCACCAGAAAGAACTGTAATTGATAATTATGATATTGATGATTATAAAGATAAAACTGAATTAACCGCTCAAAAATTATATACAGCAATGCGTTCCGCGCTGAAATCATATCGAGATTTATTGATTATTGATAGCAATCGCCGTGGCTTACAACGTATTTTAGATACCACCCCTTCATTATATAAACCTCAAAATATTACAGAATTCTTTGATAATGTCCTACAGCATATTATCGATTTATGCCAAGACAATTTTATTGCTACGATTACTAATAGTATTTTGTTAACTTCAGATAATAGTAACAATAATACTGAAGAAGATGAAAATAATCAGCAAGTGGTTGTACAGTCGGCAACAGGACGCTTTAAAATCGAGCCTGAAACCGATGAAGTCGAAAACATCAAAAAAATGTGTGTAGACTGTTTACTTGGCATTGTGCCTTTCAATACCTTACCCGATCATGCGCTGCTTGTACCGTTAAATCGTCATGGGACACCTGTTGGCTTTATTTATTTAGAAGAAGCAAAACACCTAGGTCGTGATGATAGGAAACTCATGCAAATCATGGCAAATCAATGTGCGGCAGCATTGGAAAATTTACAACTTTATATTGATGTTAAAGAGGCGCATCGCCAATCATTGAATAGCTTGGCCATGGCGGAAAAAGCCCGTGTGATGGCAGAAGCAGCAAATAAAGCTAAAAGTACTTTTCTCGCGCAAATGAGTCACGAATTACGTACCCCTCTCAATGCCATTCTCGGCTATAGTGATTTCATTTACGAAGATGCTGAAGATATTGGCTATGATTACGTGCTGCCTTATTTAGAAGACATTCGCAATGCCAGTTTGAAACTATTGGCGATGATTAGTGATATTTTAGATATTTCTCAAATTGAAACAGGCAATGTCGAAATTAAACTCACCGAATATGATATGAATGATTTGACCGAAGAGTTAATCGAAACGGTTGAACCTATGGTGAGAACCAATGGCAATAAATTGGTGCTTAAAGGTTTAGAAGGTTTAGGCAGTCAATATGCTGATAAAACCAAAGTTAAACAGATTTTGCTTAATTTACTGAATAATGCAGCGAAATTCACCCAACGTGGCAAAGTTTTATTTACAGCCTCACGCCAATCAAAAGTAATGTATGGTGAAGAAGAGAAGCGAGATTGGTTTTGTTTCCAAGTATCTGATACAGGTATTGGGATTCCGTTGGAGAAAATGGAACGGATTTTTGAAGCATTTGGGCAAGTGGATAATTCTTCGACGCGTGAATACGATGGTACAGGTTTGGGTTTAGCCATTAGTCAACATTACAGCCAAATCATGGGCGGCCATATTACGGTGGATAGTGATATGGGTAAAGGTTCTACTTTCACCGTTTGGTTACCTGCTACGGTGGAGATTTCTGCGCCAAAGAAGTCTTAAGACGTAAAAAGCATGATTAAGGCTCTGTGTGATAAAGCAGGGCACTTTGTCAAAATTTTTATTAATGGCTTGGAAATTTATATATTTATCACAAAAACACTGTTCAAAAAAAATACTATAACTAACAATATCATATAAAGTTTTCTTAAAATAACTCTGTATTTTCATCATATTGTCATACAACTCATTATACAGTATAAAATATGCTAGCTTATTCGGTATTGATGAAAAGCTATGATTGCGTTCACTTCTGCATAACAATGCACGGCATTAAGATCACATCAAACTATCAATAATCCAAAATTCCTAGTGGAGTTTATGGCTTACATTTTGTAATATTATCGTTACACCCAAAAACGACATTTCTTGAGGAGACTAAGTTGAATTTATCGAGTTCACAACGTGTACTGTCTGGTATGCGCCCAACAGGTGCTTTGCATTTAGGACATCTACATGGCGTGTTAAAAAACTGGGTTAAACTGCAATATGAACACCGTTGTTTCTTCTTTGTCGCAGATTGGCACGCATTGACTACCCTTTATGATGATACGAGTAAAATTTCGCCTAGCGTTTGGGAAATGCTAATTGATTGGCTTGCCGTCGGTATTAATCCAAGCGAATCAACTTTGTTTATTCAGTCTAAAGTGCCAGAACATGCAGAGCTACATTTACTGCTTTCCATGTCAACGCCGTTGAGTTGGCTAGAACGTATTCCAACCTATAAAGACCAACAGCAAAAACTAAAAGATAAAGATTTATCGACTTATGGCTTTTTAGGTTATCCATTGTTACAAAGTGCAGACATTTTGATTTACAAAGCAGGGCTTGTGCCTGTCGGTGAAGATCAGGTGGCGCACGTAGAAATTACCCGTGAAGTGGCACGACGTTTTAACTATATCTATGGTCGTGAGAAAAACTTCGAGAAAAAAGCCCTTGATGCGGCTAAAAAAATGGGTAAAAAGAATAAGAAGTTGTATCAAGAATTACGCAAACGCTATCAAGAACAAGGTGATGATGAAGCGTTAGAAACCGCACGTGCATTAGTTGAAAGCCAACAAAATATTAACCTTGGCGACAAAAAACGTTTACTGGGTTATTTGGATGGCGATACAAAAATCATTTTGCCTGAGCCTGATTCATTGTTAACCCCGATGTCGAAAATGCCTGGCATTGACGGACAGAAAATGTCTAAGTCGTATAACAATACGATTGCATTACGTGAACCACCCAGCAGTGTTGAGCAGAAGATTCGCACAATGCCAACTGACCCCGCGCGGGTGCGTCGTACTGACCCCGGTGATCCGAAGAAATGTCCTGTTTGGGATTTTCATAAAATTTATTCAGATGACGATACTAGAACATGGGTACAAAATGGCTGTAAAAGTGCCGATATTGGCTGTATCGAATGCAAGCAGCCTGTAATCGAAGGTGTTTTAGCGGAATTAAAGCCGATTCAGGAACGTGCTCAGCAGTATATTGAAGACCCTGATGCGTTACGCAGCATTATGAATGAAGGTTGTGAAAATGCACGAGCAGTTGCACGCGAAACCTTAGATGAAGTACGTCAAGCAATGGGGCTTGTATATCGTTAAAAATCTATGTTTGGATTGGGAAAACTGTTGATCTTCTCGATTCAGACAACCACCTTCCCACCTCAAAGCCGCATATCTAATCACACACAGGAAAAAGGTATGCGTCACTAGGTTTCCAGTCTTCAATCCAATCATTAGGGCGTTGGAGACTGTTCACTTTTAGCGTTAACAATGGCTGGAACTCTGTAGGCAGTTGACCCGTAATCGCGGTTTTACAACGATCTTTGATTTGCGCTTGAGTTAAAAAATGTTTGTTTAAACTCAGTAAGCTATTGCTGATGGTTTCATCAGGTGAGGTAATATCAAGATTACCATCGATGCCTAAACGTGAAGAAGCCGAGACAACACTCTGAAAAGACTTGAGAAAATTATCTGCTGTAATCCGAATATTTCCCCCTTGTCCAAGATCAGCCTGTGCTTTAATTTGACTTCGATTTAAAACCACAAACTGTGGCGTTTCAATTGTAATATTGCCGCCATTACTCACTCCACCTTGAACGCTGGTTGTGATATTACTGTCTTGCAAATGCAAACGATCTGTTACAAATAACATCACACTACCGCCTGTTGCTTGATTGGCTGATGAGGTGATTTCTCCTTGTTCTGTGAGGTCGATACGATCTGCTGTGATGATAATATTGCCCGCATTGTCCACGCCTAAACTATTCGCTGCCATGGTTGCAGATTGAGTAATATGCAAATAAGATGTTGTGATTTCAATATCGCCGCCTTGCCCTGAAACAAGGGTATTGGAAAAAATGCCGCTTGGATTAAATATTGTTCGTCCACTAAGTAGAATACTGTCATATGCTGTAAT
Source organism: Candidatus Albibeggiatoa sp. nov. NOAA (assembly GCA_025800385.1). Lineage (GTDB taxonomy): Bacteria > Pseudomonadota > Gammaproteobacteria > Beggiatoales > Beggiatoaceae > Albibeggiatoa. The sequence continues at coordinate 92,371 of JAOXRS010000012.1, read as the reverse complement.
GCGTGTTGTGCCACTATCACCCGTACCAGCAAATAATTGCCCTCCAATCAGACCACCGCTGCTACTGGTAATTACACCGCCAGATTGTAACGATAATCGATTGACTGTAACCGCTAAACTACCTGCATCACCGATGTGAGCCGTTGCCGCTCCGATCGTGGCTTGATTGGATAAATGTAACGCATCTGCAGATAAATTGACATTACCCGCCGTCCCCCAACCAAAAGTTAAAGCCGAAATGGCACTGGGCAAATTTTCAAAGGTATCAGTAGACGTGACACTAAAGCCCTGTCGAAATCCGTCAACATGAATTGATCCCGTCACATCAAAATCAACATTACCACCTGTACCCGTGGATTGACTCAGCACGCCCGCAGATACTAAGCCGCCGTTAACAACATCCACTGCATCCGCTTTAACTACAATATCACCCGCATCACCTTTTAAATGGCTATTGGATGTGATCGACGCGCCATCAATGGATAGTTGTTGTGTTTCAATATTAATTTCCCCACCGCGCCCTTGTGCTGCAGCCGTAGAACTGAGTTGAGCAAAAAACTCGGCTTGTTCTTTTTCCAGAAAAACCCTTTTATCAACAATAGACAGTTGTTCATTCGCAATCAGTTGAATATTGCCCGCATCCCCTTGAGCAAAGCTATCACTTGAAATTTTGCCACCCGTTTGAATAGTCGTATGATCGCTGTTAATTTGAATGTCACCCGCCCGACCCTGTGCCGCACTACTGGTTAATAATTGGCCTTGGTTAACAGTCAATGCCGATGTATTCACCTTAATATCACCTGCATCACCTTGCCCAAAACTACGGCTGGCAATTTCAGCTTGTTTACCTGTTAATTGAATTGATTGGTTTACATTCAGCTGTATACCTTGCCCGTCCATTGCACCTAAAGTATTGGCTTGTAACTGTGCATTGTTAACCTTGAGTTGTCCCGCTTGTATAAAAATTGAACCACTACCTGTACCGTTAACGTTGATATTGGTGTTGTCCGTGACTTGGATTGTGCCTTGTTGTTCAAATGGTTGAGCGTTCGATATATTAACCAGACCTTTTTGTTGGATGCTTATTAAATTGAAATGACCATTGGGCGCAGTGAGTTGAGCTTGTTGAATCTGCATATCACCGCCAATTATTGAAAAGGTACTATTATCTTGTAGTGAGAGTTGACTTTGTTGTATCGATATATCGGCAGGCGCATCAGTTAAAAAACCAAAATGGCTGACAGGTGCAGCGGTTAAAATATCTTGGGCTGGCGTACGGGCGTGAAATTCGCCATCATCGCTTAACTTAAGATAGTCTGCGGTTGAAACATGAAAGCTGCCTAAGACATCCAGTTGTGCCGATGCTCCAAAGGTAACCCCATAAGGATTAAGAAAATAAAAATCAGCATGAGGAATCGTAGAACGGAGCGTGCCATTGATAAAACTGGGCTGGCCACCTGTGATGCGGGTGATAATATTTTGAATGGTTGGATCGCCTGAGAACTGTGCAATTTCGCCTTGTTGTAAATCAAACTGTTCAAAACTATGAAATAAATTTGTACCAACAGTTTGTCCTAGCTCTTGCCTGATGTCATACAATCCATTTTCGGAAGGTAAAGGAATCTGGTTGATTGAAATCGTGGCAAATACAGGACTACATAGGCAAATGAGTATGAACCATACACTAATGTGTTGCATACTCGCCCTCCTTAGTTTCATCAAGGTCAATTCATTGTACCGCTGTATAATTCAATACTCAAAATAAGATTATCCAGAGACAATATTATTAAGACGAAACGGGAGAACGGGTGGCATTGAACAGGTTTAATATTCACGTGTCACAATATATTTAGCCATTTCACGTAATGGATCAGCTTTTTTATCAAATCCTTGCAAACTATCCAATGCATCTTGTAATAAATCATTGGCCATTTGTTTGGCTTGTTTTAAGCCCATTAAACTTGGATATGTGGGCTTGTCATGTGCTTCATCTGAGCCTTGGGCTTTGCCTAATACTTCGGTACTGGCTTCAATGTCTAAAATATCATCTTTGACTTGGAAGGCTAAACCGATACATTTTGCATAATGGTCTAATTTATTGATTGTGTCTTCAGATGCTTCCGCACAGGCTAACGCACCCAATTTAACACTGGCTCGAATCAATGCACCTGTTTTATGGATATGCATATTTTCCAATTCAACTAAATTAATCTGTTTGCCCATCGCTTCAATATCAATCATTTGACCACCAACCATGCCGCGTGAACCACTGGCGAAAGTCAAAGCATCCAACATCATCAAACGTCGTTCTGCACTGATTGGCAAGTTTTCTTGATGACTTAATGTGTAAAAAGCTAACGTTTGTAAACCATCACCGACTAAAATGGCAGTGGCCTCATCAAATGCTTTATGACAAGTGGGTTTACCACGACGTAAATCATCATCATCCATCGCAGGCAAATCATCATGCACCAATGAATAAGCGTGAATCAATTCCACTGCACAAGCTGGAGCATCCAAATGCTCAACCGATACGCCTAAAGCTTCACCTGTAAAATATACCAATAAAGGTCGCACACGTTTACCGCCATTGAATACAGAATAACGCATGGCTTTGTGTAAACGGCTTGGGTTAATATTGTCGGCAGGCAACCAGTGTTCTAATGCCACATTGACTCTTTGTTGATAAAAACTCATTAAACTTTTAAGAGACATTCAGTATCCTTGTGCGATTTGTTCCTATATGTCCGTATTAAACGGCGATGTTGATTCATCATGATTTTCCTCAGCAATTCTACCAAATCAAAACCCGTGTAGCATTTTACTTTTGCTTAGATTTACATCATGCTTAACCCAATAACAACACACAAACCTAGACAATCGCTATAAAATACAGTAAGAAATATTTAAATAGAAGCAATTGTCCGCATCAATTCAAGCATACACAGATATAAAGTTACAGCCATGCCAAATCATTCAAATACCAATCAAATATTAAAAAGCATTTTGAACGTGTGCTGTATTTTTTATATTACAACGGCGCAGGCTGAAATTATCACTGATGGGACACTAGGCGAGATTGTGAGCTTAGAAGCACCTAATTATGACATTACCCCAGATTTAGGCCAGCATATCGGTAACAATTTGTTTCATAGTTTTGAGCTGTTTAATTTAGCCCAAGGCGAAACTGCAACTTTTCTCGGTAGAGATGTACAGAATATTATTGCACGTGTCACTGGTGGCCAAGCATCGCAGCTCGATGGTGAGTTAAGCTCAAATATTCCCAAAGCCAATCTGTATTTTATTAATCCTTATGGCATTCAGTTTGGTAATAGTATGCATATCGATATTCAAGGCAGTTTTCACGCGACCACAGCTGACTATCTCAAGCTTTCAGACGGCAATGAATTCCACGCGCGTTACCCCGATCGCTCGATATTAAGTGTGGCTGATGTATATAGCTTTGGTTTTCTCAGTGACACTGCTGCAGCTATCAGTATTACAGGTAAAGGCAAACTCAACGAAAGACCAGACAACCCCGATCAGTTACATTTACAGCCTAATGCCACATTATCATTGATTGGTGGTGACATCAGTTTGTCAGAAGGGAGCTATACAACCGAGCAAATCACAGATGACGATGGTATCACTCAAACGCAAATATTACGGATTCCTCAAATTGAAATTGCAGGCGGTAATATTTTCTTAATCAGTGTGGCCTCACAAGGCGAAGTCAGATTAGACCCTGATCTTGATGCAGGTGTTGATATAGCAGGTATTGATCGATTTGCCGATATAACACTAAGTGATTTCAGTGAAATTCGTGCCAGTGGTCAAGATTACGGTTCAGTTCATTTAATAGGTAAAAACATCAATTTAGATAATGGCAGCTACTTATCAGTTGATATTAAAAATAATACGGAAACAGGTGGCAGTGTTTTAGTGCGTGCTGAACAGTTTTCACTCACACAAGGCAGTCAAATCCAAGCCAGTACCACAGGATTGAGTGAAGGCCTATTGATGCGATTTGAAGCAAATGAGCTGCATTTATCAGGCGTTGATTCTGAAACACAATCATCCAGCACCATCTTTCAGGAAACCCAAACCGATGGAGATGATGATGACACTGTGGGGGTTTTAGAAATCATTGCGCAAAATGTCAGCTTAGATGATGGTAGTTCCATTTATACCAATACCACAGCTTTAAAAAGTGCACCCGAATTGAATATTTCTGCCTCTGAAAGTTTGACACTTAAAGGCAACAATAAAGAGCAAAAAGGTTCAAATATTTACAGTTTTTCTAATGCCAGTGGTGAAAATAATGATGCAGGTAGTATTGTCATTTCTTCAAATAATATTACAGTTTTAGACGGTGCTTTTATCGGGGTGGAAACGTTTGGCAAGGGACGAGGCGGTAGTATTCGTATTGAGAAATCGGGCGATATTTTAGTGCGAGGTACAGACCAACGAGGTCAAGCCAGTCGGATTCTTGCTGATGCTTATCCTCAAGACCAGAGAAATAGCGTCGGTGATGCAGGCGATATTTTCATCAATGCGGATAATTTGACCTTAGAACAAGGCGGTAATATTTCCAGTAGTGTGATTGCCAGAGAAGGCGAAGTCGTCGGCAAAAGCGGCAAAATTGAAGTGATTTTAACGGGCGACTTGAGTATTGAAGGCATTAATCCACATGGCGAAAACATTGACGGCTTAAGCAGTGGCATTCGGGTACAAGCACGCGAAATCGGTGGTAAAACGGGTGTTGCGGGTAATATTGAAATTATGGCCAACCGAGTGATTCTAGCACATGGCGGTGAAATCAATACCAATACCACAGGCGACAGCAATGCAGGCAATATTGTAATTAATGCGCCTTATATCACGGTATCAGGTTTTGCAACCGATGAGGACTTCACACAACCCATTGCCGAGACTCAAAAAGAATTTCAAGCCGAATTTCCAGAGCAAACATTAGCTGCACCGTTTACAAGTAGCATCTCTGCTAGCACTTCCTCATACTATCCGCAAGCCTCAGGCAATGCAGGCACGATTGATATTACAACCACTGAGATGAAGCTCAACGATGCTGCCGTTATCACCAATCAAACGGGTAGTCGTGGTGGCGGCGGTAATATCAGTATTGAAGTGCAAAATATCGATTTACAAACGGGTAGTTCAATTACCAGTGAAACCATTGGCGGTGGCCATGCGGGTAATATTGAAATCACCGCAACGGGTACAGTCAGTTTATCAGGGACAGATATGGATGGATTTGCCAGTAATATCGGCTCAAACTCAGTGCAATTACCTAATGACCAACTCATACAAGAAGCGATTGCATCAGAAGATTGTGATGATGCTGACTTTGGTCGTAATTCGATTGAAGGTGGAGACGCAGGTGGTGTTGAGTTACGCGCACAGAACTTAGAACTGCGTGATGGTTCAAATATTACCAGTAGTGTGATTGCATCCAGAGGACAAACTGCGGGTGATGGTGGTGCAGTTAAAGTATATGTCACAGGTGAAACTGATATTGCTGGATATAATCCACATGGTGAAAATATCTTTGGAGTAAATTCAGGCTTGTATGTGCGCAGTATGGGTTTTCCTAATAATGTGGGTTCGGGTGGTCAATTACATTTAGAAACGGGTTCGTTGACACTTAAACGGGGAGGTGCAATTAACAGCACTACAAATAATCGAGCAAATGGTGGTAATATTCAAATCATTGTGCAAAATCATGCTGATATTTCAGGTTATATGCAATTACCTGAGGAACAAGATGCATTATTAAGCCAACAAGTCTTTGATTGTTTATTTGATTTCCCAAGAAAATCTATTTTATATAGCGAAGTGAATGCAAGCTCTTTATTTGGCAATGAAAATGCGGGCGCGGCGGGTAATATCGGTTTAACCGTGGGCAGTTTATTACTGTCGAATCAAGGACAAATTTCTACATCGGGTTTGGGCGCAAGCGCAGGTATTTTAACCATCAATAGTGAGTCGACAATTATTCTCAATCAACAAGCTAAAATTGAGACCGACTCAGCCCAAAATGATGGTGGCGAAATCACTTTGTTTGCTGACAAAAGAATTCAGTTATCGCGCAATAGTGAAATTAATACCAGTGTCAGACAAGCAGCTGGAGATGCGGGCACAATTACCCTTGCTACTAATTTCATTATCACCGAAAGCAGCCAAATTAAAACCACTGCAATTGAGGGTAACGGCGGCAATATTGCAATTAATGCAACGGGGATTTTTGATCGTGATGCGCGTGATAGCGACGAGGTGTTTAATACCTCATCACGGCTGGGGATTGATGGAGCAATTGAATTAGATGTGTTAGATGTTAACTTTGTTGCATTGTCAAACCCTTTAACCTCTCAGTTACAGCGCAGCCAAATCAACTATAGTTATTGTGATTTTGGTGATAGCCATTTCAAAGTTAAAGAGTTTACAGGTCAACGCCGTTCACCTTTCGATTGGCGTGCCAGCTCTATTGAGTTGTTGCCGCAGTAGGTAAAACATCGGCAAAAATAAAACCATCTCGATGCACGATTTCACCCACAGTGATGTCAATCGGCTGTTTGAACATCGGTGCATCAAATACAAAGCTATGGAATTCACCGTTTTCACCGCAAGGATCAACACCATCAGGCAGGCTTTGTAAAAACTGTTTATCAAAAATTTGCCCAATCAGATGCTCTGGTGCTTGTTTAGGATCAACACAAGTCGTGATTGCTTTTAGGCCTACATCAATCATTTGATAGCTAAGTTCATCCGTTGGCATCCCCCAAATCGGGAAAATAGGTTCAATGCCTGTGCCTTGTAGTTTGTCTTCTCGATATTGACGAATGTCTTCCAGAAACAAATCACCAAAAGCAAAACAATCAATTTCATCCCGCTGCACTTGGGCAACAAAATCACCCATAATGGCTTCATAGTCTACATTGCTACAAGGGAATGGCAGTTCAATAATATGTAATGGCAAACCGATTTGTGCGGCTTGTTGTTTGAGTAGTGCGACGCGAACACTGTGCATTGCAACACGATTAAACTTTTTATTAATGGTGCAAAATAGGCCAACCACTTCAAATTCGGGATTATGTAATAACTGATAGAGTGCCCACGCACTATCTTTGCCGCTGCTCCACGACATAAGTACTTTTCGTTTCATAGATACTAATTAGATAAATAGCTGTTAATATATTGTTCTGTATATCCGCTTTATCGGCTATCAAAATAAGATAAGCTATTATAATTCATTTTAGATATTAGAATTGGCTGCTCTCTTTAAAATAATCACCACTACAATATCCCAAAACCCCACATTTTTGTATTTTTCAATCTAACAATGTGCGTTGCGTATTGTTTGCTCTATACTTAAACCTTGCTTAAATACATTTTGACTACATTTTTAGCATAAGTTTGCTCAAACCTCACCAATCCGAACAGGGGGAAGTATGCCAGCTTTAACTGTGTTACAAAAATTACAACAAAGAATCGTAGAAAAATTCCCTCCCTCTCAATCTGACGGCTTACAAATGTTTGCCGCCTTATTTTTTGCCGATGTGCCACAAGAAGATATTTGTCATCGTCACTCCAGTGATTTATACGGGATGGTTGTTGATTATTGGCATTTTTTACAAAATACAGATAATTTGCCTAAATTAAGGGTATTTAATCCACAATTTGAACAACATGGTTGGCAGTCTACACACACGATTGTGTCAATTTTAACCATTGATATGCCGTTTTTGATTGACTCGATCCGTATTGCACTCAATCAATTGGGCTTAACGGTTCACTTAACCATTCACCCTACATTGTTGCTTAAATATAATGAACAAAATCAGCTTATTGGCATTGATAGGGTCAGTGAGCAAATCAAAGGCATGACTGCCCTGATTCATATAGAAATTGATCGTCATACGGAAAGCGAAACCCAGCGCAATATTGAACAAGCGATTCATGACGTGCTGGAAGATGTGAGTTTAGTGGTTAATGATCGAGCGGCTATGTATGACCAATTAGAAACAGTTTTAGAACAATTAGAGCAAAAACCACCACCACTAGAAAAACAAGAAATTGTTGAAACTCATGCATTTTTACGTTGGTTACAAGCTCGGCATTTTACTTTTTTAGGTTTTCGAGAATACAAATTACTAAAAGAGCATGACAGCTATCATTTAAAAGTGGTTGAAGATTCTGGGCTAGGTATTTTGCGTAATGCCCTTAGTGCTTTTTCAAGTAGTTTTGCCGAGTTACCCGATAATATCCGCCAATTTGCTAGTAAACCCCATTTATTAATCTTAAACAAGGCCAGTTCTCGTGCCACAGTACACCGTCCCAGCTACATGGATTACGTTGGCATCAAGAAAATCAACCAAAAAGGTGATGTGGTTGGCGAATATCGTTTTTTAGGTTTATATACTTCTTCTGTTTATCATCTCAGTACCACGCATATTCCACTTTTACATAAAAAAATCAGTCAAGTCATTCAATTATCAGGCTATCATACAGAAAGCCACCGTGGACAAGCTTTACTGAATATTTTAGAAAGCTACCCCCGTGATGAATTATTTCAAACTGACATTGAAACCTTATCAAATATCAGTCTGGGTATTTTGCAACTACAGGAAAGACAAAGGGTTAAGCTTTTTGTACGGCCTGATGAATTTGGACGTTTTATCTCATGTTTAGTTTTTGCACCACGTGAACGTTATGACACCAAAATCCGCCAACAGATGCAGGATGTGCTATTAGAAGCATTTAACGGTTTAAGTGTTGAATTTACTGTCAACGTTTCAGAATCCATTCTTGCTCAGATTCACTTTATCGTGCGCACTCATGCAGGCAGTTGTTTTGATTGTAAATTAGCAGAAGTCGAAGCCCGTTTAGCAGAAATTACCCAGTCATGGGGGGACAGCTTATATGACACATTGTTAGAGCATTTAGGCGAAGAGCGTGGTACACAACTATTTCATCATTATCAAGACAGCTTTCCTACTGTTTATCAAGAAGATTTTACTGCTCGCCATGCTCTGCTTGATATTGAGAAGATGGAGTCATTGAACGATGACAATGCATTGGAAATGACTTTGTATCGTCCGTTAGAAAGTGTCAATGGTTCGTTGCGGTTCAAATTATTCCACTCACAAGGACAGATTTCATTATCTCGCTTGTTACCAATTTTGGAAAACATGGGCGTAGTGGTCATGAGCGAGCGCAATTATGAAATTAAGCAGGCTAAAGCTTCTATTTGGATTCAAGAACTGATTTTGTCTCATGATTCCAAACAAACCATTGATTTAAATGAGTTAAAAGAAACCTTTCAGCAAACATTTTTAAAAGTATGGCAACAAGAAGTAGATAATGATGGGTTTAATCGTTTGGTACTTAAAGCACAATTGAATTGGCGTGATATTGTGGTTTTTCGGGCTTATTACAAATATATTCAACAAATCGGCACGAATTTCAGTGATAAGTATACTCAAAGCACTTTAGCTCATCATCCTGATATTGCTCGCTTATTGTTAAATGTGTTTCACGCTCGATTTAATCCAATTGGTCGTCAAACTGATAGCGATTGCGCGGCACGAGAAAAAGAACTGCAAAGCCTATTAGAAAAAATTGAACAAAACTTAGATAAAGTCGAAAGTTTAGATGAAGACCGTATTTTAAGACGTTTTCTATCTGTGATTATGGCAACATTGCGGACAAACTATTTTCAATTGGATGCGAATAAACAAGCTAAATCTTATGTATCGTTTAAGTTTGATTCACAACAAATTCCGGGGATGCCAGAACCGAAGCCGTTGTATGAAATTTTCGTGTATTCGCCACAGGTCGAAGGGGTACATTTACGAGGCGGCAAAGTAGCACGAGGGGGCTTGCGCTGGTCAGATAGAAAAGAAGACTTCCGTACTGAAATTTTAGGTCTAGTCAAAGCTCAAATGGTGAAAAATGCGGTTATCGTACCTGTCGGTTCAAAAGGTGGATTTGTTGCTAAAAAAATAGGTAAACACCTTTCCCGTGAAGAAATGCAAAAGCAAGGCATTGAATGTTATAAAACCTTTATTCGTGGGCTGTTAGATGTCACCGATAATTTAGTCGATAATCAAATTATCCCCCCCATGGATGTGATTCGCCATGATGAAGATGATCCTTACCTTGTGGTTGCGGCGGATAAAGGCACGGCTACATTCTCTGATATTGCCAATGGTATTGCTAAAGATTATGGATTTTGGCTAGATGATGCATTTGCTTCAGGTGGCTCGGCGGGTTACGACCATAAAATAATGGGCATTACTGCACGCGGAGCTTGGGAATCGGTAAAACGCCATTTTCGCCATTTTGGAGTTGATACCCAAAGCCAAGATTTTACTGCAATTGGTATTGGTGATATGTCGGGGGATGTATTTGGCAACGGTATGTTATTGTCACCACACATAAAATTGGTTGCTGCATTTAATCATTTACATATTTTCATTGACCCTGATCCTAACCCACAAACCAGTTTTGCGGAACGTCAACGCTTATTTGAGCTGCCGCGCTCCACATGGGCAGATTATAACTCTACGCTGATGTCTAAAGGTGGTGGGGTGTTTGCGCGTAGTGCGAAATCCATTGTGTTGAGCTATGAAATGCAGCAACTGCTTGGTGTATCAAACTATTCTATGACTCCAAATGAACTGATTAAAGCCTTGTTATGCGCGCCTGTAGATTTACTGTGGAATGGTGGAATTGGTACTTATGTTAAATCTGAGAATGAGCATCATGCCGGTGTCGGTGATAAAACCAATGATAATGTACGGGTTGATGGACGTGATTTGCACTGCAAAGTAGTGGGCGAAGGCGGCAATTTAGGCTTTACCCAACTTGGGCGGATTGAATATGCATTGAACGGTGGACGGATTTATACCGATGCCATGGATAATTCAGCGGGTGTGGATTGCTCTGACCATGAAGTGAATATCAAAATTTTACTCAACGCCGTGGTTGCCAATCAGGATATGACCATGAAACAACGTAATACATTACTAGCTGAGATGACAGACGAAGTGGCTAAACTGGTGTTGCGTGATAATTATTTGCAAACCCAAGCCGTGAGCCTACCGTTATCAATCAGTGGGCAATTGTTAGATGTACAAAATCGGTTTATGCACTTTTTAGAACAACAAGTTAACTTAGATCGAGAATTAGAATTTTTGCCTAATGATAAAGCGATTCAAGCCCGCCGCAAAAATCAACAAGGTTTAACTTCACCTGAAATTTCGGTTTTATTGGCATATAGTAAGATTTATTTGTATCAGTCTCTGTTAGCCTCTGATTTAGTAGATGAATCCTATTTACAAAATCTATTAAATGCTTATTTCCCACAGCCATTGCCAAAACGCTATCCCCAGCAAATCAGTCATCACCGTTTGCAACGTGAAATCATCGCCACTTATTTGACCAATATGGTAGTTAACTACAGCGGCAATGAATTTATTTTTATTTTGCAAGAAGAGACAGGACTCAGTGTGACTGAAATTGTGAGCGCATATGTAGTCAGTTGGCAGGTGTTTGGAATGGCAGATTTATGGGCGGATATGGAAGCTTTAGATAATCAGGTCGCCAATGATGTACAAATGGCCATGATGTTAGATACCCGCAAATTATTAGAACGTGCGACGCGTTGGTTATTACGCAATCCTCATGTTGATTTAAATATTGCAGCAACGGTGGATTATTTCCAATCAGGCACGAATCAATTAGCGGAAAATCTATGGCAATTCATGAGTCCACATGACAAAGAAACGGTGGAACAAGTTGCGCAAAACTGGATAAAACAAGACGTGCCTGAAACCTTAGCGAAAAAAGTGGCGAGTTTAACGGTATGGTTATCAGCTTTAGATGTTGTTGATGTGGCCAATGAAACCCAAGAAGATTTACTCACCGTGATGGCGGTACATTTCAGCTTAGGTACACAGTTGAAATTACACTGGTTGCGCGATCAAGTCAGTCGTTTGCCTCGGCAAAATCGTTGGGAATCTCTGTCTCGTTCAGCGTTACGAGATGAGTTGTATAAAACCCATCGCCATTTAACCATGCAAGTGTTACAAAGCGTCAAGCATGATAATGTACAACAGCGGGTAGCACTATGGCTTACAGAAAATCAAGCAGCGATTGAACGTAGTTTACAAATCTTTACCGAATTGCAAACCATTGAAAAACCTGATTTATCCATGTTATCTGTTGCATTACGAGAAATTGGGCGATTAGGTTAATATTTTAAGTAGAGTTTTAGAGGCAATTCAGTCAAAAGTTAACTGAAAAAGATAATTTCATGTGCTGCGATTGCTTCTTCTAACGAAGGATACGTGTCACTTCTTTCATCTGGTGCATCTTCAATGAAAAGTTCAATATAGTGATTATCTAAATATTTCATCTGCTTTTCATCGATTGGCAGGTGAAAAAAATCAGCACTTTGCACACAAAATTGATTCTCTCCAAGAATTTCAAAACATCGAAATCGGACAACCGAGCCATTACCCATTCTTTTCCAAATATCAATCGATTTATATAATTTGTTCGGATGTTTCATGATTTTGGCTCTTATGTCTAAGTACTACCCTTAACTACTTGACGTTTGATGTAAAAATAGTCTTGATCTTATCTTTAATCCATCACTCAACTTGTCTTAAAGCGATGAAATTAATACCTCACACAGAATCTACTATAACACAAAGCCCAACTCTATTTTTAATATATTGGTTGTTATAAATTTATGAAATAATTAAGATTGAAGGTATTTTCCTGTATTTTATCCCACTTATCATCTTTTCTTGCTTATAGTAAAAGCCTTTGTAATTTTGACTTAATAGGGAGGCTCTAATTTTTCTATTGAGATAATAAATTTTATCATTAAATGATGTCTATTGCTCTGAGTATTAATTTAATTATTAAAGTTAAAATTTCGTGTCTGTTAGTTATAATGATGACTCTTCTAACAAAACCCCAAAGGAAAAAATAATGCCACAATTATTAATAATTTGTTTACTGCTGCTAAGTTACGGCCAGCTACAAGCTGATACATCAGTACCAGAAATCCCACAAGATGTTGTATTAGACATTTCGTCAGGATCAACGGACTGGATTAGTTTTCGTCAACGAGCAGTTAATCGCCATGCTTGGCATACTTTTATTGCATTGATGACACCTGTTAGACAAGATGGCTTACATCGTGAATGGGAAACATGGAAGGAGCAATTTGAAGTGTATCCAGAAGATGGATCAGAACCTGCTCCTTGGGGGTCATCTTTTGAACTACCAACGGCCTGTGAGGTCACAACGGGGCAAGATATTAAATATTTACATCGTGATGAAAAAGTAGACGATGTATTAGATGCAGTTAATCAAGCGGTAAAGGTCGATGCAACACTACCGGGGTCATTGAAAGATCAACACCAAAAAGTTGTACGTTATGAAATTCGTTTAAATAAAACTGCATTTGACTATGTTGTTGAAAATAAACTGTACGATGCCGAACAGCAAATTCAAAAAAATCAAATCAATTACCCAAATGGTTCAATTATTATTAAAGCGGCTTGGCGTGAATTAACGGATGCAACAACAAAACGCCACAAGTTTATGCGTAATCAAGCTTGTATTTGTGACAATGTCGAGGGTGAGCTACAAAACTGTCATATCGCCGATGTTGCTTTGGTTGGTTTCCACATCATGCAAAAAACACCCAGTGCGCCGCAATGGATTTGGTCAACGTTTGAGCAAGTCGCTAATGTAGAATCTGTAGGTAATTTACCTGCAAGTTTTAATAATCCAGATTGCCAAGGTGACTATTGTACTGATAATAGTCAAACCCCTGACTATACTCCTAATCAAGTCACCCAAGTATTGCCGATTGAAGCCAGTTTGCAACGTTTAAATACAATTCAACAACAACATCTTGCAACACAAGCAGGTTATAAAGTATTAGCTAATTACCAATTAATGAGTGCGCAATGGCCATTGCCAAAACGACCCCATGATACAACACCTGAAACGGTATTCGATGTACAGCCTACCTTTTCTGCTAATACGACCATGGAAACATTTGCTCAAGAATCATCCAGCTGTATGGGCTGTCATGTGATGTCTCGTACAATGCGACCTGATGAATACATTTCTGGTGATTTCAGCTTCACCATCAATAATGCGCATCCACAACCAGAGGAAGCCATCTGTAATAAATACAGCTACTCCAACTCGCTTTCTTGCAGTAATGAGCTGATTTTATTTGATAAAACCAAATCAACGCCAGGGCAGCAAAAAGGTCATGATCTTGTAACCAATACTTATAAAATGCTACCTGATAATGTGGGTAATCGCTTAAATTGTAGCAGTTGCCATTTACATGCTGGTGGTGATCCTCAAGCAGCATGGTGGGTTGGTTTGCAAGGTGAAGGTAGAGAATATCCTACAGAAACAGATATGCAAGATCGGATTAACCAATGTTTTGAGCGTAGTATGAATGGTACGGCTTTATGTAGTGGAGAGGCATGTGACAGCAATGCAGATATGAGTGCTATTATCGCTTATATGAACTGGCTAACAAATCAATATAAAGAAAAATATCAATGTCTCACATTGGTGAGTACCCCAAATAGTATTTGTAATCCACCTCGTGGCTTTCCAGAGCTCACACAAACATGTCTGAAAGGTAATCCTGCTCAAGGTGAAGCCATTTTTGATCAGAAATGTGCTTTTTGTCATGGCTTAGAAGGTGAAGGGCGTTATGCCAGCAATACTTATTTCCGACCTGCCTTATGGGGTGATGACTCATATAATGTGTCAGCAGGTATGGCGAAGCCTGATATGTTAGCGAAGTTTTTACGTTGGAATATGCCATATACCAGCGGTGGCTTATTAACCGATCAAGAGGCAATTGATATTGCTTGTTTTATCGATCAACATGCACGCCCTGGAAAAGCAGAATCTGGCATTTCAAATGAACATTGTTTGTCTGTCAGCCAGTAATTCTTAAATTATTTTGACTGCTGGTTTTTAATAAACTGGTGGTCAAAACAACATAATTTAGTTATTTCTGGTCTATATGTTAGGACAGATAGTCCTTACGTGATGCTAGACTTTTAAGGTTGGGTAATTAAGTGTAGTTTTAGAGGGTCAACCCCATGTTGAATATTAGCAAATACAGCGATGGTATGGGAAAGTAGCTTACGAGTGATGCGATTAGTTAGACTCCACAAGCTTCTAGCTCTCATTTTTTCAATCAAGCCGTCCTATCTTGTTTAGTTGAGTCCGTTGATAGAGCATCTTTCATGTTATTATGACGTACAAAAGTTTGTAATTCAATTCTTTGTAAGCTGAATAACTGTTATTTAAAGAAGCACCCTAAATATCCTTTGTCACCAAGTAATAAAGCTCCTTGAATATCTTCAAGTAATTCCCGAGCAGTCTCACGTTCTGACTCATGAGCAAGTGTTAGACTAAACCCTACAATAATGTCCTGTACGTCCAATAACAAATATCCTTTGAAACCAAAGTCATGTTTACTCTTAGATGCACAATAACCATAACTAGCGACACCTTGAAAAAGCTTACAACTTGCTATTTGTTTAAAATGACTCACAGGCATTAGAAAAAAATTCTAGTCTTACTCATGGATAGTGCCTCTTTTCATAAATCCTCAGTTGAGATTGTTAAGCAACATGGTTGTCAATTGCTTACCACTTTAATTGAACATGTTTAAATTACCTTTAAATCTAAAATTAAAGAAGTTTGCAGAAATTTTGGTAGTATTTTTGATGTCATTTGTATGTACTAGATGTGGCAACTTAATATGGAGCGACTATAAATGAAACAAAAATGGACACAAGCTTGTTCTCAACACTCTGATGCGGCTTTAGCTGTTGCTGAGATTTACCGTGATTTAAACCCAAATAACGCAGCGATCGTTATTTTCTATTGCAGCAACACTTATGATAGAACCGCTTTGGCTGAAGCTTTTGCACAATGGTTTGGCAATATTCCAGTTATTGGTGCTACAACGGCAGGAGAAATCAGTGCATCGGGTTATACCACTGCCTCATTGGTCGCCATCAGTTTAGATCAACAATATTTTCAGGTAGATTGTTTGCTGATAAACCATTTACAGCAGTTTAATATGGCTTCTACCTTGCAGGCCTGCCAACAGTTTCAACAAGGTTTCAACTCAAACGACGATATACTTGATCCCGATCACCATTTTGGTTTTTTATTAGTGGATGGTTTAAGTAAAAAAGAAGAAGTGGTAGTAACGACATTGTATGAAGTGCTGGCGGGTATTCCTTTATTTGGTGGCTCAACGGCAGACGGTTTAGATTTCCAAAAAACCTATATTTATTATCAAGGTACTTTTCACACCGATTGTGCATTACTGACCTTGGTACATAGCCAGCATCCTATTAAAGTGTTTAAAACTGAACATTTTCATGCTACTGAAAACACAGTGGTTGTGACGGAAGCTGATGCGACTCAACGTATCGTGTATGAATTAAATGGTATGCCAGCAGCACAAGAATATGCCCGCTTATTAGGTCTACCAGTAGAACAATTGTCACCCGCCGTTTATGCTGTGTCACCTTTGGTGGTCAAAGTGGCAGGACAATATCATGTACGCTCCATTCTTGCACATAATCCTGAGGATGATAGCCTGTCGTTTTATTGTGCAGTGGATACGGGGATGGTATTAAGAATTGCTGAATGCGGGGATTTAATCAGTAATTTGCATCAAACTTTAGACCGCCTAAGCGCGGAAATGGGCGGCATCGACTTGATATTAGCTTGTGACTGTCTGTTAAGACGGTTAGAAATTGAGCGCAAAACCTTATACCCAGCCATGAACCAACTGGTACAGCAATACCATATTTTTGGTTTTAATACGTATGGAGAACAACTTAATGCTCTACATATTAACCAAACTTTTACAGGTGTAGCGATTGCAAAATAGGAGGCATGGATGTCCCAATACGATAAAGAACAACACATAAAAAAATTAGAACAAAGAATTCAGGCATTAGAAAAAACCAATCGGATTTTGATTGCACGGGTAGAACATACCGTAGATAAACAAGGCAATGCCTTTGCAATGTTTCAACAGGCCTTAAATTTCGAAAAACAGTCCTTAGAAAATAAAAAGCAATATCAAAAAATTCAACGCGAAAAACAAGCCGCTGAAGCAGCAAGTACGGCTAAAAGTGGTTTTTTAGCAATGATGAGTCATGAACTCAGAACCCCAATGAATGCCATTATTGGTTATAGTGACATGTTACATGAGGAGGCAGAAGCGGAAGGCTCTGAATGGACTGAAGATTTAAATAAAGTACGGGTGGCGGCGAATCAATTGCTGAGTTTAATTAATGATGTTTTGGATTATTCTAAAATTGAAGCGGGGAAAATGCAGGTGCACCCAGAAACAGTAGATATTAAAGAGTTCATCAATGAACTACGTATCATTGTTCAAACTTTAGCTCAAAAACATAATAATCACCTGTTTATTGAATGTGATCCACTGGTTTCTTTATGGCATACTGATATAACCAAGTTGCGCCAAATTTTGCTCAATTTGCTGAGTAATGCTTGTAAGTTTACTAAAAACGGTGACATCTCACTGCGTATCCAAAACCAAGTTTATGAGAACAAACCGCATCTTTCTTTTGCTGTCACAGATACAGGTATTGGCATTGAAAAGCATCATCAAGAAAAATTATTTCAAGCCTTTACACAAGCAGATAGCTCAACCACACGCAATTATGGTGGAACAGGTTTAGGCTTGGCATTATCACAACAACTCGCAGAAATATTACAAGGCCATATTCAATGCGATAGTGAGTACGGAGTAGGCAGCTGTTTTACACTATATTTACCGCACTACCGTGAGCCAAATTCAGCTCAACAGTAAGGAAGTCGCACCAGCTATTCCCACTTTCCCAACCAAATAAGCCAATCAATATCCAGTTACAAACTCAATTGTTATGATATATCTTAAACATCCTGCCATGCTTCGTATTTGATAATCAGTGGTTTTATTCAATATTGTTTCATTGTTAAACTATGAAGCTATTTCATTGCTAACTGAACAAAACATGACAATGGGTGACGAATTTAAAACAATGTATAATGGTAGCTTTACCAGTGCACTACGTTGGCCACAATTAGATGCCTTATGGAAACAGGTTAAAACGCAGCCTACTGGTTGGTATATTTATTGTGTTGGTGAGCCATTGCCAACCCAGCCTGCAGCTCCAGACCATTTATTCGCATTTATTCAAGAAGTAGATAAGCTACTGCGTCAAGACCATGACTATGATTATTGCGGCATTGTGTATGCAGATAATATGACACAACCTAGTTTGATTAAAATTTATGATCCGAATAATCTAGGTGCGTCCTGTGGCTCTAGTGGGCAGAAAGTTGAACCCAGATGGATATTGTCACAAATAATACCCCAACAAATTCATAATGATGCGCCCATTCCAATGAACCGAAAACGCTGGTGGTCTCGGTTATTTGCAAAATAATCTATTGTGTTATTATCCCTCATTCATACAATGACAGTATATGCTAGCCCACACGAGAACCCGTATAATAATGTGTGTGAAGTTTGCATTGCCTGCAATGAGACCAATCACTGTAGGTATCAACAATGGTAGGCTAACTTAAATGAACGCGAGAGGTTTTTAAACTATGGATAGTGAAGCTACGTCAACGCGGCGCAGACATAAACTTCCTTTTATTCAACATACTAAAAATGGCTTATGCTATTGGAAAGTAGAGCCAACAGGTGATTATGAAACAGATAACCGATTAGGCAGCAGTTATGCCATTCTAGCTGTTAATTATATGCGTGAACGGAATTTTTCATCTTTATTGGGCTGGATTATTCAGGATATGTCCACTTATGGTAATGATACAGATCGAGATATGCGAATGGCATTTTGTCAAACACTTGCCGATATTATTATCCACTAAATAACATTTTAATTTTATGCAGTTTAAGATATCCTTATACTTAGTTGCTCGCCTAATAACCAATACAATACCCCTTTCAATTGAAAATCAAAAATCGAAAATCGAAAATGTGATAAGCTATGCATAATGATATATCTTATTGCAAACCTTTATGATTCACGCCACTTTAAGCCAAATTACACCTATTTTAGAAGCCCAACATATCGGTCAAAACGTTTCATTCACAGGATGTGGTATTGATACGCGTCAAGATTTAACGGGGCAGCTTTTTGTTGCATTACGTGGAGAGCGATTTGATGCTCATGAATTTACTGATAAAGCACAACAACAAGGCGCAGTGGCTTTAGTTGTGTCACAGCCTGTTTCAACTGATTTACCCCAGCTAGTTGTCGAAGATACAAAACTCGCATTAGGGCAAATTGCCTATTTTTGGCGACAGCAGTTTGATATACCAACTATAGCAGTGACAGGTAGTAATGGTAAGACTACTACAAAAGAGATGCTAAAAGCTATTTTTGCTCAACAAGGGCAGGTTTTGGCGACTCAAGGTAATTTTAATAATGATATTGGTTTACCTTTGACCCTATTTAATCTTGCTGAACATCATGACAGTGCAATACTGGAAATGGGCGCAAATCACGTAGGTGAAATTGGCTATTTAACAAAAATTGCTCAACCTAACGTGGCAACAATTACCCAGTGTGCCCCTGCGCATTTAGCGGGTTTTAAAACCATTGAAAATATTGCTGAAGCTAAAGGTGAAATATTTTCGGGCTTGAATCAAGATGGTGTTGCAGTGATTAATCAAGATGATCGGTTCGCACCATATTGGCGAGAATTAGCACAACCACACCCCGTTATTGAGTTTGGTTTATCACCTCAAGCCGATGTGAGTGCACAAAATATCCAGTTATCGACCTTAGATAGTTCATTTGAACTAACAACATTTAAAGGTCATATCCCAATACATTTACCGCTAGCAGGCCAGCATAATATTATGAATGCCTTAGCGGCTGCAGCATGTGCCTTAGCGAGTGATATTGATTTAGAAACGATTCAGCAAGGTTTAGCGTCTATACAACCTGTGGCAGGTCGCTTGCAAACGTTTAAGGGTTTAAACCATAGTATATTGATTAATGACACTTACAATGCCAACCCTACATCATTCAAAGCCGCTTTATCTGTATTGCAACAATACCCAACACCACGTTGGTTGATTATGGGCGATATGGGTGAATTAGGTTTAGATAGTGCTGCATTGCATCAGGAAATTGGTGAAATTGCGTATAAAACAGGCGTAGAACAGTTATGGGCACTGGGTGATTATAGCCGTTATGCAGTGGAAAGTTTTCAAGGGCAAGCCCAACATTTCACCACCCATGAAGCTTTACTTGAGGCACTTAACATCGCATTAATGCAACAATCTCATGCTACGCTACTCATTAAAGGGTCGCGATCAATGACTATGGAAAAAATTACTTTTGGATTACAGGTAGAGGACAACCATGCTGCTTTGGTTAAGTGATTATTTAGCAAATAATTATTATGACGGTTTTTTTGTTTTTCAATATCTTACATTACGTGCCATTCTTAGTGTTTTAACTGCTTTACTTATTTCTTTGCTGGTTGGACCTTTTATGATTCATCATTTGACTGTGAATCAAATTGGTCAAAGTATTCGAGAAGATGGCCCTCAAAGCCACTTAAGTAAATCAGGTACGCCAACAATGGGGGGTGCATTGATTCTGGTTGCAATTACCCTCACTACTTTATTGTGGGGGGATTGGTCTAATCGGTTTATTTGGATTGTACTTGGTACAACATTGGCGTTTGGTTTAATTGGTTGGTTAGATGATTATCTAAAAATTTCTAAGCGTAATTCTAAAGGCTTATCTGCAAAACATAAGTATTTTTGGCAATCGGTATTTGGTCTTGTGGTTGCAATAGTGATTATCATGACTGCTAGCACATTTGCTGAAACAACGTTATTAATTCCCGTTTTTAAAGATATTCAAATTCATTTAGGCCTATGGGGTTTTATCGCACTGACTTATTTTATTGTTGTAGGTTATAGTAATGCTGTGAACTTAACAGATGGTCTAGATGGATTGGCCATTATGCCTACAGTACTAGTTGCTGGTGGTTTGGGGGTTTTTGCATATTTAACAGGTCATTGGACATTTGCCAATTATTTAATGGTGCCATATATAGCAGGGGCAGGTGAAATTACAATTTTATGTGGCGCGATTGTTGGTGCAGGTTTAGGCTTTTTATGGTTTAACACTTATCCTGCTCAAGTCTTTATGGGAGATATTGGTGCACTTTCATTAGGTGCGGCTTTAGGCGTGATTGCGATCTTAGTACGACAAGAAATCGTGCTGATTATTATGGGCGGCGTATTTGCAATGGAAACCATATCAGTGATTTTACAAGTGACTTCATTTAAATTAACAGGACGGCGTATTTTTAGAATGGCTCCTTTACATCATCATTATGAGTTAAAAGGTTGGCCTGAGCCTCGTGTCATTGTAAGATTCTGGATTATTACAGTCGTTTTAGTTCTGATTGGTCTAGCAACGCTTAAAGTACGTTAATTTCAGTAATTAGTAAACAATTGCCAGAGTATAATACTCAAGAAGGATTTACTTTAAAATCAGCCTTTGTGTGTGGTTATGGCAATATGACATCGTCATCTCAATAGGTAATTGTTTGCTAAAACTGCTTTGATAACTGTTAACTGACAACTGATAAATTATGTTGGCAAAACTCTCAAAAAAAGCGGATACCTCTCTTATCTTAGTCTTTATTATTGGGCTAGGATTATCACTGTTTGCTTTTGTCTACGTTAAAAATTGGGAACAAGCTCAGATAGCACAAGTGCATCAGGAAAAAATCAATACCTATGTTCATTCATTGCGTCAAGCGTTAGTTACCATTGATAATGTACTGAATTCCGTACAGGGTTTATATAACATTAGTGATAATATTACCCGAGAAAACTTTCAAGAATTTTTAAAAGATAAAGATTTTCATCAATATGGTATTCAAGCTGTTGAATGGATTCCATATGTACCAGATCACCAGCGTTCCATATTAGAACAGAATATGTTGCAAGGGGGCGTTGAAAATTTTAGGATCTGGGAACATTCCCCCCTCAACGAAAAACAGACTGTGTTTAATCGTGAGCATTATTACCCTATTTTATTTACCGAACCCATTTCAGATAGCATTAATGAACAATGTCTAGGTTATGATATTGCATCGGAGCCAATACTAAAACAGGCATTAGATATTGCGCGTAACACAGGCCGTATGGCAAGCAGTGGAGCTGTTAATATTGTAGGTAAGGATAAGTTAGGCTTTCGTTCCTTCATTCCCATTTATCAGCGTAATTCTAAACATCGCACCGTTGCTGAACGTCAAGATACAATTCGTGGCTTTGTCGTCAGCTTAGTTTTATTTGAAGATTTAGTTGAATCTGTATTACGCGTGCCTAAACAACGCTCAGATATTTTTGTCAAAATTATTGATACATCCCCTGATGCACAACGCCAAACGTTATACTTGCCGAGTTGGTTTAAATCCAGTGATTCTTTAATTGAGTTACAAGAAGTGCCTTTAGAACATGGCGGCCGCACTTGGGCGCTAATACTTGCAGCCTTGCCAGATCAATATAGTTTTGGGGGTTTTAGTTATGCTTGGATTGTATTGATGGTTGGCATATTGTTTACTTTGGGTTTGTGGCGATATTTATTTTTAACCCTAACCCGTGCGCACTGGGCGGAAGAATTGGTTGCTGCACGTACACAAAGTTTACTGGAAGCGAATAATGCGCTGGATGAAAGTCGTCGTCGTTTCGAAGCGGTATTTGATGAAGCGGCTATGGGTATTGCACAAACCGATTTAGACGGTACGATTTTAGATAGCAACAAAGCCTTGCAAGATTTATTAGGTTACAACGAGCAAGAGCTGCAAGGGCGCAATATACATCATTTAGTCCATGAAGACGATATTGATATTGATAAGCCAATGCGCGATAAAATGTTAACGGGCTTATATGACAATTACAGTGTGGGCAAACGCTATCGCAGTAAATTTAATGAAAGTGTATGGACAAATCAAAGCTGTTCGATTGTACGAGATACCGCTCACCCCTTTATCGTTGCTATGATTGAGGATATTACGGAACGAAAATGTGCAGAACAAGCCCGTTTAGAAGCAGAAAAGAAATACCGTGATATTTTTGAAAATGCGATTGAAGGAATTTTTCAGTGTACACCTTCTGGCCATTATTTGAGTATTAACCCTGCGTTTGTACGCATTTTCGGTTATCAATCTCCGCAAGAGATGTTTTCTAAGATCACTGATATTGGACAGCAGTTATATGTTAATCCTAAGCGTCATGCTGAATTTATCCAGCTCTTACAAACCAGCTCCAGAGTGCAGAATTTTGAATATGAAGCGCGTTGTGCGGATGGTAGTACCATTTGGGTGAGCGAAACGGTGCGTGTGGTTAGGGATGAAAATGGTGAAGTACGTTATTACGAAGGGATCGTTGAAGATATTTCTGAGCGCAAACGTACAGAGAAAAAATTACGTTATGATGCATCTCACGATCAATTAACAGGTTTATTTAACCGTGCGGCCTTTACAGAGCGTTTAACCACACGTTTGCAACAACTGCATAATCAAATCGATACTATTCTTGATGTAGGCATTCCTTTCGCGGTGCTGTTTGCAGATTTAGATCGTTTTAAAATTGTGAATGACAGTATGGGGCATTTGGCAGGTGACAAATTGCTCAGTCAAATTGCGCATCGTTTACAAGCGGAGTTGTCACGCTCTTCTGAAATGGTGGCGCGGTTTGGTGGTGATGAATTCGCCATGATGTTAGAAAAAATCCCAAACATCGAAGCCTTAGAACAACGTATTGAACGTATTCAAGCCCAATTGTGTCAACCTTATTTCCTAGAAAATGAAACCTTTAACACGACTGTGAGTATTGGTATTGCGATTGGCTCGGAAAATTATAAGAGTGCCGATGAAGTATTACGTGATGCGGATACGGCAATGTATGAAGCTAAAAAGCATGGGCGTGGCAAAGCGATTTTATTCCAATCAGGTATGCACACCGATGTACTGAATTTATTACGTATGGAATCAGACTTACGTAAAGCATTGGAACGAGAAGAATTTATTGTTTATTATCAGCCGATTATTTCCTTAGATACTCAGTCAACCATTGGGTTTGAAGCCTTGGTACGTTGGAATCATCCTGAGCGGGGCTTAGTACCACCAGATGCATTTATTCCTATCGCGGAAGAAACGGGGTTAATCCGTGAGATTGGCTTGTGGGTATTTAAAACCGCGTGTGAACAGTTACGAGAATGGCAACAAAAATTCCCGCATTTTGCAGAACTGGGGATTAATATCAATGTCTCTCCAATTCAGTTGAAACAACCACGTTTAGTACAAGAAATTCAAGATATTTTGGATTATACAGGGGTCAAAGGCCCTTGCTGTCGGGTTGAAATTACCGAAAGTGCCATTATGCAAGACCCTGAAACCATTCTAAAAATGTTGAATGATTTAAAGAGTTTGAACGTATTATTGTACATTGATGATTTTGGCACAGGTTATACTTCTTTAAGTTATTTGAAAAAATTCCCTGTAGATGCACTTAAAATTGATAAAAGCTTTATTAATGAAATTCGTCACCCCCAAGATAAACCGACTCAAATTGCAGAGGCCATCATTGCCTTAGGTACTGCGTTTGATTTGAAAGTGGTTGCAGAAGGGGTTGAAAATGACTTCCAAATGTCCGTATTACAAGCTGCACAGTGTGACCATGTTCAAGGTTATTTATTCTCGCGCCCGCAATGCTCGCTTGATACAGAAAGTTATTTAAGTCAATTTCCTTTCCCTCCTGCGGCCTAAATACGATGATGCAAATATGTTATTTTAAGTTTTGTTCAAGCCTATACAAAAATAGTATTAACCTGAATAGTATACAAACTAAGCTAAACTCAGCAGTAAACCAACAAAACCTATAGATATGAGGAGTAATATAATGGCTCGCCATACACTGACAAAGGGTTGCATATTGTCTAATTCTTCTTGATTTAATGGCAGCTCTTTATAACCTACAAACATAGGCTTGACTAAATTTTCTCTTTTAACAATGAGATAAAAAAATACTGCTAAAATATGGATAATGGCTAAAGCAAGCAAAATATCAAAATTAGTCGTATGAATGACTGCCATAAGTTGTGTTGTTTCTTGAGAAAACCAACCAGATAACACACCTTGTATGCCTGTTTCGCTTGTCATGCATAAACCTGTGATGATTTGCACTAGTAAACAGAGCAATAATAAAATAATCGATAGGCCTCCTAAAGGATTATGTCCCACGTACGCAGGTGGTTTAAGCTGCACCATAACACTAGCATAATGCACGATTCGATAGATAGGATAAATAAAATCTGTAAATCGAGAGTGATAACTACCAAAAAAACCCCACAATATTCTGAAAAGCACGAGCACAAAAATACAGTAACCGCCTATCTGGTGGATAAGCGCATAACTCTTAAGATCATGGCTACTCCACCATTGCAAACCAATTAATAATACAATACCCCAATGAAAAAGGCGTATTGGAATATCCCATACAAAAACTTTAGTTGTATTTTGGTAATTAGACACATTCATTGCTATATTCCCAATGTCATCAGCTTATCTGATAAGCGAAAATGTTAAACTAGGTAGCTCAAAGGCATCATAAATTTTGCATAAGCTTCCATATTTTATTGATTCAATTAAATACATGCCTTATGGTAAATAAATACATTGTTCTTATTGCTATTTGCTTATTTGGGCTATCCATTGCCATCATTGGTGCTGGTCTGCCCTATTATATTGATAGCTTCAGTATGTTTTACCACTTTAAGCCTTTTGTATTTTCCAGCTTGTTTTTCTTTACTGTTGTGTTTATGACAGGGCTAGCCATATTTTATTTATACCAGCTGATCCAATATAAAGAAAAATTACACACTGAAATACAAAAGCAGGCAAACACAGCAATAGCACTCTCCCAAGCACAACAGCAGCTACTCAAAATGAAATCACTGTTAGAGTCTGAAATTGCGTCTCAAACAGAAGAATTAGCTGTACAAGCAGAAGCACTCAGCCACAAAAACCATTTACTCGAGCAAGAGATTGAACAACGTATTCACATTGAGCAAACATTGCGCCGTAGTGAAAAACGCTTCTATACCATCTTAGATCACTTGCCTGCATATGTGTATTTACAAGATGAAAATTATCAGTTGCATTATGCCAACCAATATTTTTATCAAACCTTTGAAGTTCAAAAAGATACAAAATCATGCTATGAAGCGTTATTGCATCAAGCCACAGCTTGCCCAGACTGTCCTGCTCTTAATGTACTGTCAGAGTTGCAGCCACAACATTGGGAATGTGAAGCGCAAAATGGCCATACTTATGCGGTTCAAGCCTATCCTTATACCGATATTGATGGCACTTTATTGGTGCTTGAAATGGGGGTTGATGTCACTGAAACGAAAAAAACCCAGCAAGATTTAAAGATTAGTCAAGAACGATTTAATCTGGCATTACAAGGCACTAGCGGTGGGGTTTGGGATTGGAATTTAGAAACCAATGAGGCTTATTTTTCAAAACGCTGGAAAGCCATGCTAGGTTATACGCCAAATGAAATTAGTAATGATATTAATGAATGGCACAAGCGTATCCATCCGCGTGATAAAGATTTTGTTTTAGAGTTAATACAATATTATTTAACCAAAAATTATGCGACTTACGAAAATACATACCGCTTACAACACAAGCAGGGTCATTATATTTGGGTGTTAGACAGAGGGTTTGCGATTTGGGATCAAAATAAAGCCCCGAACCGTTTTACAGGTATGCACGTTGACATCAGTCACCAGAAAACCACTGAGCATGTTTTACGGCAAAAAGAAGAATTTTTACGCTCGTTACTGGATAGCGTTCCACAATACATTTGCTGGAAAGATGCTGATTCTATATTTCAGGGTTGCAACCAAAGTTTTGCGGAATTGGTGGGGTTGAGCAACCCTAAAGAGGTGATTGGTAAAACAGACTTTGATTTAATTTCAAAAGAGAAAGCCACATGGTTTAGGCAAATTGATGCACAAATTATTGCTGAGAATAAGCCCCGATACCATATTGAAGAAGTGGTACATCTTGAAAATAAGACCTTATGGTTTGAAACCAGCAAAATTCCTTTACATGATGAAAATAACAATGTAAATGGCTTGCTCATCGCTATAAATGATGTCAGTGAGCGCAAAAAAGCCGAAGAATTACTAAAAAAATATAATGATAAATTAGAGCAAAAAGTCGCGGAACGCACCCAAGAACTTGAACATAAAAATGAATTATTACAAATTTCTCAACACCGTTTTACCACCGTATTAGACAGCTTAAGCTCTGCAGTGTATGTCGCTGATATGGAAACATTTGAGATATTATTTGTGAACCTGAAAGCCCAAGAGTTTTTTGGTGATAACTTAGTTGGGAATACCTGTTGGAAAGCGTTTTATGACAGTCAAGATGGAGCATGTAGTTTCTGCTCGAATTCCAAGCTGGTGGCAGGCGATACACCGACAGGCTTATTAACTTGTGAATATTATAACGACAAAGTAGAACGCTGGTTTTTCTTACAGGAACAAGCGATTTATTGGGACAATGGTAAAGTGGTGCGCTTATCAGTTGCAACAGATATTACCGAGCGAAAACAAGCAGAAGCCATGTTGCAAGAAAGCCAAAGCCGTTTGTTAGAAACACAGCGTATTGCACATATTGGACATTGGGAGTGGAATCTACAAAGCCAGCAAGTGTTTTGCTCTGAAGAAGTGGCACGTCAATTTGGTTATTCTTATGAAGCGCAACTAGTACCTATTGAAATATTTAGTCAGGCGATTCATCCCGAGGATCAGGAGCGGGTACAAGCCAAGATTAAACAAGCCCTACAAAATAGAGAATATTACACCACGGAATTTAGAGTCCAAAGCGATCAACATCTGGTGTATTTACAAACGATTGCGGAAGTCATTAGTAATAACAATGGTATACCTACCCATATTCTGGGATCATCTCAAGATATTACAGAACGCAAGTTGGCAGAAGTTAAATTAAAGCTGGCCTATGAGGAGTTAGCACAATTTAAAAGCACATTAGATAAAACCCTTGATTCAATTCTGATGAATGATGTTGATACCATGCGCTTCACTTACGTCAATGAGGGGGCTAAAAAGTTATTGGGTTATTCAGAGCAAGAGCTACTTCAACTAACTCCTTTTGATATTTCTGACGAATTTACACCCACTAAAATGGATGTCATGCTCGAACCTTTAATCCAGCATAAAATTCCTGCGCTTAAATTTGAATCTTCACTGACCAATAATGCCAAGCAAGTGATTCCTGTAGAAGTGTTTATTCAATATTTTGAGGTATCAGAACAGGATCGTCGTTTTATTGCTGTGGTGCGTGATATTACAGAGCGTAAAAAAGCAGAAGCCCAGTTACAACAAGCAATTCATACCGCAAGGGAAGCACAAGCCGAATCAGAAAAAGCCAACCAAGCCAAAACCATGTTTTTAGCCAACATGAGCCATGAGTTACGTACGCCACTAAATGGGATTTTAGGTTATGCGCAATTATTAGAACGAGATAAAAATTTATCCGATAAACAATTGCAGTCGCTGAGTATTATTCAACGTAGTGGTGAACATTTACTGACATTAATTAATGATATTTTAGACTTATCCAAAATCGAAGCTGGCAAGCTGGAGCTACACCCAACTGAATTTCGTTTAGCAGAGTTTTTATTGGATATTGTTGATCTTTTTTCTATTCGTGCTAAACAAAAAGGGATTGATTTTACCTATGAACAATTAACCCAGCATTCTCAAAGTTTTCCTGTTGAGGTATATATGGATGAAAAACGTTTGCGACAAATTTTATTGAATTTACTCAGTAATGCGATAAAATTTACCGATAAGGGCAAAGTTTCTTTAAAATATATTTACCGTAAACAACGATTACGTTTTGAAGTGCAAGATACAGGCTTAGGTATTAATCAACAATATTTGAATAGTATTTTTGAGCCTTTTCGGCAAATTGATAATTTACATACGAAAAATCAAGAAGGTACAGGGCTGGGTTTACCGATTACACAACGTTTAGTCTATATGATGGATGGTGAACTGCATGTTGAAACAGAATTAAATAAAGGCAGCTTATTCTGGTTTGAAATCCCATTATCAAAAGCACGCTATGTAGACAACCGATCCATGGCACCAACACAGCAATCACAACACAATATTATTGGCTATCGCCTAGTGAATGCAAACTCCCAATATAAATTAAAAATACTGATTGCAGATGATATTAAAGAAAATGGGTTATTATTAGAAAGTCTATTAGAACCATTGGGTTTTGAATTACAACAAGCTTACGATGGACAGCAAGCGATAGAAAAAGCAACCGTATATGAACCGCATATTATTATCATGGATATGAAAATGCCTGTGATGGATGGCTTAGAAACAACCAGAGCACTGCGTCAGCTACCACAATTTGCAAATACAATTATTATTGCGTTCTCTGCTAGTGTGCTAGAGCAGCAACAACAAGACATGCTGAGTGCAGGCTGTAATGACTTTCTGTCTAAACCGATTAGAAGTGATGATTTATTCAACTGTTTGGCCAAGACGTGTCCATTAGAGTGGGTCTATGATAGTTATCAAATTGACACAAAAACCCATGTTGAGCCAAAACAGATTATATTACCACCTAAACATGAGTTAGAAATATTATTTAAATTATCAGTTTCTGGTAAAGTACAGGCCATTCAATCTCGCTTAGAAAGTTTACAAAAACGTTATGTAGAATCAAAAGCCTTTATTGATGAAATTCAAACCTTACTAGATAGCTTTGAATTAAAGAAATTAAAAGAAGTCTTAAAACAATACTTATCTTGATGATATTGTGAGTTTGGACTATTTTTTGATTGCTAATCATATAAGCAAAGCCAATAGGCAGCATTAATCCCAACACCTTTAAAAAATTATGCAAACGGATATTTTTCATAAAAGCACAATTCTTGTTGTCGATGATACCCCACATAATGCACGCATTGTGTATAAGGTGTTAACAGGTAAAAATTGTGAAGTCTTAATTGCTGAAGATGGCCGAAGTGCTCTGGCTGTCGCACAAGCTGAGCATCCTGATTTGATTTTGCTTGATATTATGATGCCTGAATTGGATGGTTTTGAAACCTGTGAGTTACTCAAGCAGAGCGAAGAAACCAAAGATATTCCTGTAATTTTCATGACAGCATTGTCAGATTTAGAAAGCAAAGTCAGGGGATTTGAAGTGGGCGCGGTAGACTATGTCACCAAACCGTTTCAACAAAAAGAATTGCTTGCTCGTATTCAAACCCATCTCACGATTCGTAACTTACAACGCGAACTGTTAATTCAAAAAGTCTCACTTGAAAAAGCCAATGAAGAATTAAAGCGACTGGCTATTATCGATGATCTCACTCAAGTCGCCAATCGCAGACGTTTAGAAGATTATTTACAAAAAGAATGGAAACGGGGGGTTAGAGAAAAAATTCCGTTGAGTATCATTTTATGTGATATTGATTTCTTTAAACAATATAACGATACCTATGGCCATGTTGTCGGCGATCAATGTTTAAAACAGGTCGCGCAAGCAATTAACCAAGCTGTCAAACGACCCGCTGATTTGGTTGCACGTTATGGTGGTGAAGAGTTCATGGTGATTTTACCTAATACGCCATTAGAAGGGGCTTTAAAAGTGGCGCGAGATATTCAAAAAACATTACACAGCTTTAGAATTGACCATGAAGCATCTAGTATTAATGCCCATGTCACATTGAGTATTGGCATCGCAAACATTATCCCAGAGCATATTTATCAACCGACAACATTGATAAAAGCGGCAGATACTGCATTGTATACAGCTAAGCAAAATGGCCGAAACTGTATTGTTACAGAATATCTATAACCCTTTTCATACAAAATAATCGACTTTGCGGAATGTAATTACTGAATCAGTTCACCTTGTTGCAAAATTAACGTACGACAATCGAGAGATTTAATTAAACCCAAGGCATGAGAGGCAATCAATACGGTCACGCCAACTTGATTGAATTGCACAAATAACTGCATGATTTCTCTTGCTAAAGTGGGGTCAAGGTTGCCCGTCGGCTCATCTGCAAGCAACACTGGCGGCTTATGCACAACGGCTCGTGCAATACCCACGCGTTGTTGCTGTCCACCCGATAACGTAATGGGATAGCTTTTCTCTTTATTCAATAATCCAACTTTATCCAAGGCTGCCCGCACTCGACGACGAATTTCTTGAGGCCGATAACCCGCAATGACCAAAGGCAAAGCCACATTATCAAACACAGTACGATCAGCTAATAAGTGGTGATCTTGAAATGTCACACCAATATT
Organism: Candidatus Albibeggiatoa sp. nov. NOAA; assembly: GCA_025800385.1. GTDB lineage: Bacteria > Pseudomonadota > Gammaproteobacteria > Beggiatoales > Beggiatoaceae > Albibeggiatoa. The sequence goes on along the minus strand of JAOXRS010000012.1, from coordinate 60,803 downwards.
ACGACGCAAATAAGGAATTTTAGAGTGACTTAAACGACCTAAATGCTGACCATTAACGATGATTTGTCCTTGTGTATTGCGCTCAATCAAAGCGATTAAACGTAATAATGTGCTTTTCCCTGCCCCAGAGTGCCCTGTTAAAAATACCATTTCCCCTTGTTCAATATTAAAACTGACGCGCCGCAATGCTTCATAGCCATTAGGATAGCGTTTTGTTACTTCATTAAAAGCAATCATATGGGCATGATGTCCTTTGAATCAAATATCTAAATATTGTGATACTAGATAATATTAGGAGACATATCAACTTGCAGAAATACATCTCTTTGTATTCCCGCAAGTAAGATATAAATTGATAGTCAAAGTTTCGAGCTATAATTCGTTATTACTCAAGGCTTTTTTCAGTTTGTTTTGACTGGAATTTGAATAATCTTTAAAACTGAGGCCAAATAATAAACCATATAACACAGGTAAAATGATAAAGCTCACCACAGGTAAAAATAATAAGCCAAAAGTTAATGCCGCTAATAAGCTCTTGAGCAGCGGACAATCAATTAACCACATCGGCAGCAAAGCAAATAAGCTGATAATAATTACAGGTGACATGGCGCGGAAATGATATTGTGCACTGGTCAAAAGCAACTCATATTTATTAGCATTCGGCAATTTGCGAGTCAGCCATAGCATAGATTGTTGGATACTAAAAGCAGCTAAAATCACACAACCTAGTACAAACATCAAATCAATTGCCCCATTCACTGCCCACAGTCCTGCCAACACACCAATACTCATAAATGGCACAGCAATCAATGCAACCGTCAAATTACGCAGAGAATTAAATTGAAATGCCAACAAGGCAAGAATAATAAACCCACTTAAAGCAATATAAGGTTGTGTGGCTTGATAGGATTTGATTGCGAGTTCATATTGACCACCAAAATGATATTGGTAACGTCCATGCCAATCTTGCTGTCGTAACCATTCATACATATTGCGCTCAACGCTAAACGCATGGGTATAATGTTGTACATCTGCACCCACTGTGACGGTATACCAACCATTGCGGCGCACCCGTTTCGGATATTCCCACGCTAATTCTACATCAGCAACCTGTTTTAAGCGCACATATTCTTGTACTGTTTCCGCATAAACCAATAAATTTTCTAAACGTTTAATATTTTTCAATCGCTCAGCTTTTTCATGCAAGACGACAGAAATACGTTGTTGAGTGGTTTGATATTGGGCTAAATCAATACCTGCAAAACCACCTTGTAACGCAGTGACTAAAGCCTGATGTGTGACACCAAATTGCTGCATACGTTGCGCATCAGGTTTAATCAGCAGCTTTTTCACTTTATTGCCCCAATCCGTCACCACATTTTTTGTACCCGCTAATTTAGCTAATTTATCGGCAGTGGCTTGGCTAATGCGCAGTAATAACTTTTCATCATTACTGGTCAAACGAATTTCGACAGGGTGTTGAACAGGCACGCCATGTGGAATTTTCTGAATTCTCATCCCAACATCAGGGAAGCGAGAATAAACAAAATTTTCTAGTTTGGCAGCAAATGAATCGATGATGTTCTCATTATCCACATGTATGACCAGTAACGCATGATTGGATCGTGTCGATTGTGGAATGTGCTGCAAGATAAACCGTGGGCCTCCGCCTCCAATATAACTCACCCAATGTTTCACAAGGTTCTTCTTCTCATCTGTAGGCAATTGATGTGTTTGTAAAAAGCCTTCAATTTCTTGCACAATTTTACTGGTTTTTTCTAACGGCGTAGTTGGAGGGAGTTCAAGCTCTACTTTGAAGTAAGGGCACTGCGAAGCAGGTAAAAACCCTGATGCTAAAAATTGAGCACTATAGAAAATAGCTGCGACACTAAGTACTGCTAACAAGATAGTTAAGCGTCGATGATGTAGGAAACTGAATAAAATACGTTGATATTGCTCATGATAATAAGTGTCAAATTGCACTTTGTGTGGTAAGCCCGTTATGTCAATAAAGCGCGTTACCAATAGAGGTACAACTGTTAAAACTAGTATGTAACTACCAAACAAGCCTAATAAAATGACAATCAACAATGGCGAAATATATTCCAAAGTGGCAGATTCACCAAGTAATACAGGCATAAATAAGCTAGCAACCACCAATGCGCCAATCGCTGTGGGATTTTGCAAAGTGTCGAGTGCAGAAATAGGGTCTTCACCTTGTTGTATAGCAATGTTCATGGCATCGGCGATCACAACACCATGATAAGTAATCGGTATAAGCGATAGGAATAAGGCAATGATAGTGATTTTGTCTAACTGTAAGCCGAATAACCATAGGCCAATGAAAATCACAGAAAAAGTCAAAGGGATTAATAAAGAAACAATCAACCCCATCCGCAAGCCTAAAAATAATACAAACAATACCGCTACAACTAACAAAGAAATGCCTAAAGGCTGTAAATATTTATCTAATACCTGTTCGACTTCCTTCGGCTGGCAGGTAATCATTTGGAAGTCCAAACCAATGGGATAGCTGGCTTTTAAATCTTGTAATAATTCACGTACTTGATGGCTGATCTTAGTTAAATTGCCGTCTTGACGCATGGAAACGGCTAATACAGTCGCGGCTTTGCCTGACGCATGAACTTGTAAGTCATTGAGAGAAAAGGTTTGGGAGATGTTGGCGACTTGATGTAAAAATATACTGCGCTTGGGTGTCGGGATGATGATGTTTTGTAATGCTTCAATTGCGGTATCAGGTTGCCTGATTTCTAATTTTACTTTTTCTTGAGCAATATCTAGGCTTAAGTCATCAAATTCAATTTGTTGCTGCTGCAATGCTTGGCTAATGTCTTGCGGCGAAAGCTGCCAATGAGCTAACTGCTTAGGATCATATTCCACTAATATTGCTGGTTTTTGCTCGCCGTAAATTTTAACTGCATTCACTTCGGTTAATAACTGTAAATGCTGTTGTATTTCTTGAGTGATATTTTGTACTTCTTGAGTTGAAAAGCCTTCAGCGGTAACGCCTAGCACAATACCAAACAAGTCGCCTTCATCATGGATAAACGGGCCTACAACATTATCAGGTAATAAGTGTCTCACTTCAGCCATCGAAAAGTGTAACTCTTGCCACAAGCGATGCGAGGAGACTTTGGGTTTTAAATGTACCGAAACCAGCGACATATTATTGCTAGATTCACTGGTGACATAATCGACAATCGGCATTTTTTGTAAAAGCTGTTCTAAAGGTTTGCTGACAAAATTTTCTACTTGTCGAGGTGTAGAATGCGGCAATTGAGTCACAATCTGGATAGTACGCAACGAAAAATGAGGGGCAACATCACGTGCTAACTGAAAATACGCATAGCTGCCCCAGATCAGTAAACTTAATATAAAAACAATAATAAGCCTACTATGCTTGACGGCTGATTGACTGAGATTCACGACGCTTCGTCTCCTGCATGGGCAAGAATAAGGTAAATAGTGTGTGATAAATCGCCTGTTTCAGAGTGATAATGTTTGCTTTGTTCTGGAAAACGCACAGTTAATCCTTCTTTTAATTGACTAAAGCCTGCAGTCACTACCCGCTCTCCACTTTGCAGGCCTGATAAGACTTCTAAACCTTCTTCCGTTAGACGGCCAATTTCGACTTCGCGCCGCCGTACTACGCCCAAGCCATCATCTGTGACTTTTTCGACAATGTAGACAAAGCGCCCTTCTTCATCTTCACCCACAGCCACGGTTGGTACTAAAATCACAGGGCGTTTGTTGGGCATATTGAGCTGAAATTCGACTTCGGCAGCCAAGTGAGGGCGCAAACGGCGATCAGATTCTTTTAATTGCACCATAACGGCGTAACGTTGAGTTTGGCCAATCGGCTCATCTGCAATAGAAACCACTTTACCTGAAAACTGTCTCTCGGGCATGGCTTCAAAAAATACTTTTACTTGGTGGCCTTGATGTACGTTTGATAATAGGGCAGCTGACATTGCAACTTGTACTTGTATTTGCTCACCACACACAATGCTAAAAGCGGGTTCTCCTGCTTCTACTTTTTGATTCACTTCAACGAACACACTCTTGATTTGACAAGCTTGTGGAGACAATAAACGTGTATGAGTGTGATTTGTGCGGGCGGTCTGTAGCTCTTTGCTGGCTAAACGAACTTCATTGCGGGCTTGTTCTGCGAAATTACGGGCAATATCTAAATCACCTTGTAAGTTCATATTTTGGTCATACAGTTGCCTGACTTGGTCGTAATGTTTGCGTGCATCTTGAGCAAGTTTTTGTGCATCAGCCAGTGCATCTTCCATTTTGTGCAAATATTGCTGATATTCTGTTGCTTCTAACAGGGCAATCATTTGTTTTGTGCGTACTTTATCGCCTGCTTTAGCCAGAATTTTGTCGACAGTACCCGCCACTTGAAACCCGAGTTTGATTTCAATGCCCGTTTGAGAAATACCCGCGAAACTACGTGATTGTCCAATACCACCTTTACTAAATACTTGTTGGTATCGTACTGGCCGGATTGTTTGTTCTGAAGATGTAGGCTCAGGTGGTTTACAGCTGCATAATAAAAGGCTACAACCCACCAGTCCCATCAGGGAATAGGTGACTCTCTTATAATATCCCATCTCTCTCCCCTCCAAAAATGTGTGTGCTTTATAATATTTATTTTAGCTTATTAAGCACATTTCATAACGCCAATTGTCTGATTTTTATAGACGTTTGAAACTTTAATATAGGCTTTTTTAGCTAAATTCCCTTTTTTGTTATAAGGCTAATTATGTATAATTTTTAGATAGAATTCAAACCCAGTTATGCGCTGAATTCCAATATATTACGCCTTAACCATACAACAAGTCGATCCAAGACACCAGTCAAAAACCATAAGATTATATTATAAGCCCATAAAAAAAATACAGGCTTTATCATCGTATAGAACTTGGGAATTGGGTGATAAATGGTTTGAAAAAAACAGATCAAACTGAACAATGAAACACAAGTAATGTAGATTATAAACTCAGAAGGTAGGGGCGAAGCTTTATAATCTTTGCTAAGTTATTGGTGCAGATTAGGTCAATTACAAGTGCATCTCATATTGAAAGGAATAAATTATCTATGTCTCATAAGCTATAAAACAATTAAGAGCAAAAAAAATTATTGTGTCCGTTTTCCTAGATACATACCATTGCCTCATTATAAATTGTCGACATCTTAACTTTGTGCTTGTAGAAAACACTTTAATTCTGGTGGTACTAACGTAAAACCAATACGACAACCGATATGACTTTCTTGATCCAATACTTTGGCGTATAACGCGCCATTGACACTTTGTTGCTCATGATTGAATACAGTGATTTTGAGATTACTCCAAGGCTGACAGAATTGCTCACTTTGCATAATCGCGCTTTTTTCTCCAAGCTGGATAAACTGCGCTTTATGGGTTGTGGTTTGTGCATATTTGCCTTCTAACATGGTGAATTCAACAGTAATCGGTTTGCTCAAAGCACACAATTCAAGTGAACATTTTTGAGGTAAGAAAATATTAAAGTCACCAGCAATGCCACCGACTTCATAAATCGTCATTGGCGCAGTAATGCCTTTGGGTATCACTTCTAAATGGTTATCGATACGCAGCAAATCCTGACAGGTTTCATAAGTGCTCGCTGAGATAAGCGTTTGCCCACCCGCAGTATACGATTCAACCCGTTGTGCAAGATTGACATTATGACCTAAAATGCCGTATTTCATGCGCTTTTGTGAACCCATATTGCCCACAACCACATCACCTGTATGAATACCGATTCCGATTTCAAACTCAGGATAACCTGCTTCACGATTACGACGGTTGACTTCTGGCATGGCAAGCTGCATTTCTAAAGCACAGGCAATCGCTCGTTGCGCATCATCTGGGTGTTGGATCGGTGTGCCAAATACGGCCAAAATCGCATCACCAATAAATTCATCAATTGTACCTTTATAACGCAAAATAATATCAGTCATCACATCAAAGTACTGATTTAACATATCAATCACTTGTTCCGCGCTTAAACGTTCACAAATCGCAGTGAAACCACGAATATCGCTCATGATGACCGTCACCGTTTGCTCAGCACCGCCTAAACGCATTTCTTCAGGGGTCTCAAGAATGGTTTTGACAATATCCTCAGATAAATAACTGCCAAAGGTTTTGTAAATTAATTTATTATATTGCTGCACCTCTTGCATATAACGACGCAGGCTTAATTGAGTCTCGACACGGGCTAAGACTTCGGCACTTTGAAATGGTTTAGTAATGTAATCCACACCACCTAATTCAAACGCTTTGACTTTATCAAGGGTTTCGCTCAAGGCACTGAGAAAAATGATCGGAATATCTTGGCTATGTTGATTGGCTTTTAACTGGCGACACACTTCATAGCCATCCATATCAGGCATCATAATGTCTAATAAAATCAAATCAGGGACTTTTTTCGCTACCATATCAAGGGCTTTTTCGCCATTTTTTGCTGCAATGACACGGTAATCTTTTTGGAGCAAGGAGACTAAAATATCTAAATTTTCTGTGGCATCATCTACGACGAGAATGCGCTGCTTACTGGTTTGGGCTTCCATGAGTTAATGCTCTTGGCTATGTTGTGTAACTAATCGTTGAATAATCTCCTCGACCTCATCCATATCATATTCATCGAGCGCGCTGGTGATCGCTGCTATGTCTGTTGTGTTGCCCAACATGTTGGTTAATTCTGTTAATTTTTCGCGTGCTTCGCTAATGTCTATTTCGACCAGTTCCGCTAACGCTTGCAAACATTGGACGACAGCTTTGTTGTCTGTTTTTGATACGCTGATTTTCTCGGTTAATTGCGCTAAGCACTCCAAGGCTTCATCAGTATCATATTCATCCAATGCACTGCTGATGGCTGCAGTTTCAGGCGTTGCACCTAATGATTGCGCCAATTCTTGTAATTTTGCTCTCGCTTCACCAATGTCATCTTCTATCAACTCAGGTAAAGTCTGCAAGCATTGATTGACAGTCACGTAATCAATATTAGCATTATACGATGTTTGATCGGCTTGTATATCCTGCTCTGATAAAGGGTGAATCGAATCCAATATTTCATTTAATTTATTCGCAGTGGATTCAATAAAGATGGGGATTTGCGCAAGATTATTTTGTCTAAGAACCGTTTCTAGTTCTGCGGCAATTTGATACAATCTGTCTGCACCGATATTGCCAGCCACACCTTTGATGGTATGTGTCATACGAGTCGCGGTTTCTATATCGCCATTATCAATCATTGTTTGAATGTCAGCGATGGTATTGAGATTATTACGATAAAACTTCAACAAAATTTTACGATATACAACACGATTGCCACTGACTTTTTCTAAACCACTATGAATGTTAATTCCTTCAATATGATTCGGTAAGGCATCGGTTATATTCTCAATGGTCACTATTGGTTCTGATTTAGGCAATACCCGTTCTCTAGGTTTAATCCAACGCACTAAGGTACTAAACAAACTTTGGGGATTAATCGGTTTCGACTCATAATCACTCATACCCAAAGCCAAACATTTTTCACGTTCATCCGCCATCGCATGAGCGGTCATTGCAATAATCGGCGTTATGGTTGTATCTTGCGTTTTCGCCTCCCAGTCTCGAATTGCCTTAGTCGCACTATGTCCATCCATCACAGGCATTTGCAAATCCATCAAAATAATATCGTAAGCAATTTCAGTATTTTTGATAATGTCGACAGCTTCTTGTCCATGATTAGCAATATCAACAAATAGATGTTCGCTGGCTAACAGTTCCATTGCAACTTGTTGATTAATCTGATTGTCTTCTACCAATAGCACCCGCGCGCCACGAATCTGATTCAAACCATCGACTGTAGGCAAAGCATGTTCTGTCTCAGTTTCAGCGACTTGTTTACCGAAAATATTTAATATCGTATTGAACAACTGTGATGGACTGATGGGCTTATTTAAAAACCCAGCTAACCCATATTCTTTCACTTGTTGACGATACTCATCTGAGCCATACGCAGTCATCATCAAAATCTTAGGTTGTTTATCTAGTTTTTGTTTAATATGCTTGGCTGCTTCCAAACCATTCATCACAGGCATTTGATAATCTATAATCACCAATTCATACGGTTGAGTTGCTTGTTCAATTTCTGTGATCGCCGCATGACCCGAGGCAACAGCAGAAACATTAAAATCAAACCCGCTGAGCATCGTGGTCAAAATTTCTCTGGCTGCTGCATTATCATCCACAACCAATATGCGCATTTTTTTCAATTCATCGTGTTGTCCTAATTGACAAGTTTTTTCTTGGGTCTCCACAAGTTCAAAAGGCAAGCTGAAAGTAAATGTGCTGCCTTGGTTCAGTTCACTGCTGACATGTACGTTGCCTCCCATGATTTGGGCTAAATTTTTGGCAATCGTCAAACCCAGTCCCGTGCCACCATATTTGCGCGTAATCGAGGTATCGGCTTGGGAAAAAGCTTGAAATAAATTCCCAACTTGCTGTTGGGTCATGCCAATGCCCGTATCAATCACACTAAAACTTAAACGAACCTGATTCGCATCATTGATCGGAACTTCTGCGTGTTTAATTTGGATGATGATATGACCATGTTCGGTAAATTTAACCGCATTATTAGCGAAATTGGTTAAAATTTGTCCTAACCGCAATGGATCACCCATCAACATACGCGGCACATCATTTTTAACATCAAATAGCAATTCTAAGCTTTTCTCATCAGTTTTCACGCTTAACAAGGTGGTCAGATTATCAATGATGTCATCCAAATCAAAAGGAATCTTTTCAACGTGCATTTTGCCAGCTTCAATCTTAGAAAAATCTAAAATATCGTTGATGATGCCCAACAATGAATGAGAAGAAAGGTGAATTTTATTCAGATAATCCCTGATTTTTGGTGGCATGTCTTGGCGCAAAGCTAAATCAGATAAACCAATAATTGCGTTCATCGGGGTGCGAATTTCATGGCTCATATTGGCGAGAAACTCACTTTTAGCCTGACTGGCTTTTTCGATTTCTTGCTTAGCGAGTTGGATTTCATAATTGGCTTGTTTAATTTTACGGTTCATCATCGCTAGCCGACTGACCCAAAATAAAATCGCTGACATAAGCAAAGCCACCACAAACATGATTTTACTAAATAACCAATAATCAAACCCTTGGTCGAAACGAATTGACAGCCATTTATTGGTAATCGCCCGCAGCTCTTCATCGGTAATCGTGTTTGCGGCTTTTTGCATAATGTCGTTTAAAATTGGCTCATCATTACGCGAGGCAATTCTTAGGTCATGTTTAAAATCCAATTTTCCCGCAATTTTTAAATCCAGCATCGAATGTTTTTGCATGGTATAGCCAATCGATGGCATCGAATCAATGTAGCCGAATAATTCCTCATTGCGCACTCGTTGCAGACCATCTTTGGCATTTTCCACATCAACAATTTGTATATCAGGATATTTAACCTTGAGCACAGCGGTATAAGCATAATTTTTAATAATCCCAATTTTGCGAGACCCGATTTCTTTGGCATCTTTGATAAATAATTCAGTGGCTTTAGTCGCAATTACAAATGGCTCGATCACGTAAGGTTCGGTAAAATTCATGGCATCACGGCGCGAAGGAATATCCATTGCAATCGGCAAAATATCACAGTGGCGTTGGCGAATGCTTTTTAACGAATTTCCCCATGTTTCAGTTGGATACAAAACAATATTCGTCCCGAGACGCTCAGACATCAGATCAGTTAATTCTGCGGCAATCCCATCATGTTGGCCTTGTTCATTGATCGCTTCGAACGGCAACCAATCAGGCAACACACACATTTTGATTTCGCCTTTGCGTTGTAAATAAGTTTGCTCTTCTGGCGTTAAAGTGATTTGGCGTTTTTGTGCTGTGCTGAACCATTTTTGCTCTAAACCTTCGATTTCTTGGATTGTCAACGAAGCAAGGGCTTTATTCAGCATAGAAATTAATTCAGGCGCATGTCCCATAAAATGATATTTTGCACTTTCACCCTTATCAAATTCCTTAAACCAGCCTGATATTTCTAAGTCATAAAAGCCTTTTTTCTTGAGTAAATAAGCTGAGATATTAATATTTTCCAATGTTGTATCCGCTTTGCCATTTGATACTGCTTCTAGCATCGCATCCATTGAATCAACAATCAGCAATTTTATTTCAGGATGGTTTTGGGCAAGATAATCTTCATACATCCAACTTTTACCGATAGCCATGGTTTTTCCATATAATTGGCTAATATCAGTGATTTCTGGGTTGCCTTTGCGAATCACAAAATGGGTTTTCCAACGATTATACGGCTCGGAAAATACCGCAAACTTTGTTCTATCTTCGGTTTTAATCAATGTATGCACTAAATCTAATTCTTTACGCTTAAACTGCTCCAGCAATTGCGCCCATGTATAGCCATTAACATATTCGATTTGTATCCCAATCTTTTTGGCTAATAGATTTAATAAATCAATGCTATAGCCTTGTGGTTGATCGCCAATTGCAAAATCATACGGCGGCAAATCCAATTCATTGCTGACTTTGATAGTGGGATGGGTTTTGAGGAAATCTTTCTCTTCACTTGTTAAGGGGAGTTTTGGCAGATTGGGATTTTGTTGAATAGCATTCGCAATAAGGGGGAATAAACAAAGCAGAAATAGATAATGCTGTATTTTCATTACATTGCCTAAAATTTCATAGGTAGGTGTCGATATTCTGACACTTAATAGGCAAAATATAGACCGAGAATTAACGCCATAAACCAATTAGATGTGATTTATATTCCATTCAGAAATGGTTTTCGTTGCAAATACCTTTTTATCTTATTTTTATGACAATTGTTAGTTATTTGAATGAAAATTCCACTCTATTATGGCCTGCAGAGTGGAATAGCATTTTTTTATAGACTCACTTCTAAAGAAAAAGTAAGCAAATCATCTCCTTCCTGAATTTCATACAATAATACGTTACCTTGTAAATTAACTTTCGGATGACGTTTTTCGCCAGCAGCCAATCGACGCACATTGATATTAATATCTGGTGTTAAGCTGTATTGTTGTTCCTGTCCATTGATTAATACAGTGGCTTCAAATGTGCCATCTGCTTTGTAAAGTACTTTAGAAACAGGATCGTATTGCTCTAATAAATTCACCAGCGTTTCAGGATAAATCACAGTTGGATAAATAATTTGTGCTGAACCATCAGGATAAATCACTTTTGCTTCTTGTCTAGCACGTAAATTACCGAACTCAGTGGGGAATTCCATTCCAAACTCACAAAACTCACCATCGGAACAAAAATCATCAGGGGCAGGTTCAACGAATGCGTCAAATACACCAACCATCATCACATCGGTTTCAAATCGAACATTTCGACTACGCGTGTTTGCCGTATCAATCCGCATCAACACATCACCCGTAGGGCTGAGTTTAATTGTACTTTCACCACCAAGTGCTTGTTGCAAACCAACGGGGTTATTCGGTGCATTAATCAAAATGAATGTCTGTTTATCAGGTGTGGTCATTTCGAAATAGCCACCCTCAACCGTCGTTAAACCAACAGGTGTATCAAGAGGAGCTTGTTCAATATTATTGGCATTCGGCATAAAGGAAAAGACAACATCCTCATAAACACCTGTTCCTACTACATTAAAAATCCCATAATCGTTCTGAGTAAAAACAAACTGACTCAAATCAACTGTATCAATACTCAGTGTTTGTTGTAAACCAGTGTTGAGGTTGCCACCTACTGTTGAGCCTGTATTATTTTCATTATTTTCTCCACCAACTGAAAAACTAGACTGTAGATCAACTAAATAGGGAGCTGAAATACTGCTTGGTAAACGATTTAACACACCTTTAAAGCTTAATTTTGAGCCAACTGAAGGAATCATTTTGCCTGTTGGTGAGATTTCCCAGCCTTGAGGAAGAATTTTATTAATAACTTCTTGCGGTGTATCACTGGGCAGATTAGTTAACAGTTTTGCCACCAGTTCTGCTTGTTGAATAGATTCCAAACTTAAAGCTTCTAGTTTTTCCACTGTTAAGTTTTGCATCACTTCTGGGCTGAGTGCCATGATATTGTCAGCAGTAAACCCAGCTAATGCTTCTGATGATAATTGTTCAAATTGTTCAACGCTGACACTGCTTAAGGTTTCAGGTTCAAGTGCAGCAGTTTGTTCTGGTATCATGCCTGCAAATGCTTCGGTTGGAATATCTGTAATTTCGTAGCGATCAAATAAAGCTATGGCTGCAGGTTCAACCGCAACAATGCTTCTTGCGTCTAAGTCATCTAATTGTCCCATGTTAATGCCAAAATCATCTAAACTGGGTTCAGCAGGATTGGAGGCAAATTTAACATTGATTAAAGTTACATCACGCGGCAATTTAACCGTTGGACTGAGATAGACATTTTGTAGTGTTGATCCAGAGATAATTTCTGCTGCACCAATATAAGCTGGTGATTTAGTAGGTGCGACTATTTTGCCTTGAATGACACCACCAATAATTGACGTATTGACTCCTAATTTTATTGTGCCTTGAATCGTACCTTTATTTTGAGTAATGCCAGCAATTGTCCCCAAACCTGTAGAACTATAGATGGTACTGCCTTCCTCGATAGATGGATCAATCATCGTGCCGTTGTTATTCACTGTCCCCGCGTAAAATCCACCTGTAACATCCGAATATTGGGTAATGGTGACATTTTGTAACGTGCCATGGTTGGTATTAAATCCACTCATTCGCCCGCCTGTAATCGTGGCATTTTCAGCGAGTTCAACACTAGCAACAATACCTTCATTAATGTTATCGCCCGTTAATTCTCCACCTGAAACCGTTGCTGATTCACATATGGTTAAATCGCCTGAGGTTGAGTTATGATTGGTAAATGAGTAACCGCATAGATTACCGCCCACATATGGTACGGGTTCTGCGCTGGTTGGTGTGGTTGGATCAAGTGGATTGACAACAATCGGTTGTGGAATTAATTCAGGCTCTGGCTCTACAGGAATTTGACTGAAGTGAGCAACACAACTTTTTTCAGCATCAACAAACAATTGTGTGCTTGAACAATCACCACTCCAATGACTGAATTGCCAACCTGCATTTGCTGTTGTGACTAAATTAATCGTTGAACCTGCGGTGGCCGACAAACTACAAACGGTGCTATTACAATTATTGATGATGCCTGAGCCTGAAGTATTGAGATGGATATAAAACTCATCTTCAGGTAAGCACTCAGGAGTTGTGACAACTTCTTCTAATCCACCTAAGTTAATCACATTATCGGTTGCGTAAAGATGGTAAATATATGCTGTGCCACATTCAAGATGTGTATCAATAAACAATTCTGCATTAATGGGTGCAACTGCGATAAATTCACCATTACGTGCAATCGGGAAACCTGTCTCACTTAAGCTATTATCTTTCCAAGTTAATTGAATTTGATTATTGATAGTTGTCGCCACAAAGTTAGAGGGTGCAACTAAATTTACCAGTGGACAAATTGATGTTGTTGCAGTGATCGATTCGCTACTGGCTTGATCTGAGTCGTTAAATGCAGTGACTTGGAATGAATAACTGGTTTCACATTGCAAATTTTGAATCGTTGTGCTGGTACTGTTTTCAGAGAACTCTTTAGCTAAACCACCATTGTTGAAAACGTAGAAGCCTGTTTCATTATCACTATTATCCGACCATGTAAGTGAAATGCTGGTGTCTGTACTTGAAGAAACATTTAATTGACTTGGTGCGATGGGTGCATTTGCACAAGGTTCTGCAGCAACGGTAATGGTGGCGGCTGCGGATACACTGGTATCAGCGACAGCAGCAACCGCATAATTATAAGACTGGCCACATTCAAAGCCTGAATCAGTAAAAGTGGTTGAGTCAGCAGGTAAATCAAATTCAATAACAGCTCTTTGTCTGCGCGTGGTTAACGCTTCTCGAGTCACTAAATAACTGGTTTCACCTTCAACATCTTCCCAAGTTAAAGTAATGGTGTCAGCTGTTACAATTGAACTTAATTGACTGGGCATATTTGGAGGGCAAGTCAATGTGGTTGCCGTCGTAGTTACATGCTCAGATTCACCAACACTGTTATAAGCATATACTTCGTAGCTATAGCTGGTTTCACACTGTAAGTTTTCATTGGTATACGTTTCAGTATTTTTATCTAATGTGGCAATCAACCCACCATTACGTCTAATCCGATAACCTGTTTCAATCGTACTATCATCGTTCCAAGTCAATTGAATTTGGTCATAACTGATAGGGTTGGCAACAAAGTTAAGTGGGCTATAAGGTGGTATGGGTTCTGGTGGGACAAAGCAAGACGGCATACTGACAGTCACTGATACACTGCTTGATTCTCCATCAGAGTTCTGTGCTTTTAAGCTATAGCTATAGGTTTTATCGCAGGCTGTGGCTGTTGTATCTGTATAACTGGTGGTGTCCGCTGCTATGGTTGCTAACTCTGTGCCGTCACGCAACAAGATAAATTCGTCTTCACTCGCACTATTATCCTTCCATGAAAGGCTAACACCTTGGGCAATATTATCAAGGTTTGAAGGGATATTGGCCGTTAAGTCTGAAGGGGCTAATACAAATGTTGCCGTACCTGTGATTGCAAAATCATATGGATGTTCATTAGTATCATCATTGTCAATGTTAACAATACAATTGTGTGTACCTACTGCTGTCGGGTTATAACGAATAGTAAATGTGTCGCTACTGCTAATTGCAATTGGAGAACTGGGCTGAGTCGTGACACTAAACATACCGCAACTCCCTGTTAATGCAACAATAGGGCTACCAGAAAGCGTCAGCGCATAAGAACCTGTATTTTCAATGGTAAAGGTTTTATCTACAGATATTCCCGTTTCTGTGCTACCAAAGTCAGTGTGATTAGTTGTGCTAGTGCCCTCACTTCCATCTGTAATACTATTGTTATTACCGAGAAGGTTGATTTCTGGTGCTGTTGCGGAACCTGTGATTGCAAAGTCATAAATACTTTCATCTGGGTCATTATTGTGAATGCTGATTGTACAATTGTGAGTGCCTGTTGTAATAGGGCTATAACGAACGGTAAAGTTTGTATTAGCACTAGTAGCAATAGGCGATGTTGGCTGAGTGGTTACGCTGAATATGGCACAATCTGCACCCGTTAAAGCGACGATGGGACTATTGGACAGAATTAAATCGACATCACCACTATTTTCAATAGTAAAAATTTTATCGACAGATGTACCAATGGGTGTGCTGCCAAAATCGGTACTATCAGTCGTGGAAGGTATGGTATCACCATCGACAATATTATTGCTGTTACCAACCAGATTCATTTCTGGAAATAAAATCATCACATGAACAGGTACAAAACTATCCGCAGTGGTATTATTGCCTAATTTGCCATTGCCATTATTTCCCCAACATTGAACCCTATTTGTATCAAGCAAGAGACAGCTATGATAATTATCAACACCTGAATCAATCGCTGTCACGCTATTACTGATACCTACAAGATTGTCTGGTATTTCATCATAACTTGCTCCCCAACATTTGACTCCGCCCGTATTAAGCAAGGCGCAGCTACGATTTTTGCTTAAACCAATAGCAATTACGCCACTAGTTAAACCATTGACATTGACTGGTGTAAGACGATCTATACCACTAGCACCATCGCCTAGTTGACCATTACTATTACTTCCCCAACATTTGACCCCACCCGTATCGAGCAAAGCACAACTATGTGACCTACTTGCATCAATAGCTATCGCGCTAATCCCTAGGTTTACGTCAACTGGTGTCTTACTGCCTGTCGTAGAGCCATCACCTAGGTAAGTATGACCATATATTGCCCCCCAACATTTAACCTCACCTGTATCGAGTAAAGCGCAAGAGTGAAAAATACCTGCACTAACAGCAATCACACCACTACCACCACCTAGGTTCTCAACATCAACGGGGGTATATCTAGTTGCTATAGTACCATCGCCTAGTTTTCCACCATAATTATTTCCCCAACATTTAACCCCACCATTATGCACAGCGCAGCTATTATTCTGACCTACACCAAGGGCAGTTACACCACTACTGAGACCTGTCACATCTACTGGTGTAGAACTATGTGTCGTAGTACCATTACCTAGTTGGCCGTTACCATTATTTCCCCAACATTGAACCCCGCCCGTACTGAGCAAAGCGCAGGTATGACCAGAACCTAAGCTAATAGCAGTAAC
Source organism: Candidatus Albibeggiatoa sp. nov. NOAA (assembly GCA_025800385.1). Classification (GTDB taxonomy): domain Bacteria; phylum Pseudomonadota; class Gammaproteobacteria; order Beggiatoales; family Beggiatoaceae; genus Albibeggiatoa. The sequence continues at coordinate 44,502 of JAOXRS010000012.1, read as the reverse complement.
ACTGCCACTTAAGCCTACAACATCTACTGGTGTAAGACGCTGTGTCGTAGTACCATCACCTAGTTCCCCATTATCATTTTTTCCCCAACATTGAACCCCACCCGTATTAAGCAAAGCACAAGTATGTTCATTTCCCCCTGAAATTTGAGCAACATTTTCTAAAGCTTCATAAACTAAAATATTACTAGATACTTGAGTTGCAGTATTATAATTGCTATCGCCTGCTTGATCGGCTGTCACGGTACAAGTGCCCTCAGCAATAAAGCTCAAAGTTGTGCCACTGACTGTACACACGTTGGTTGTGGAACTAGCAAAACTTGTCACGCTTAAACCAGAATCTGCTGTTGCACTTAAAGTTGTACTACCTCCCAATGCACCAGTCACTGTTGGATTAAATGTGATGATTTGATCGGCTTTTAATCCTGTGCCTGTAATATCAAAATTATAAGGATTTTTGTTTGCATCATCGTTGTCTATGCTGATGGCACAATTATGTGTGGTAGCTGTAGTGGGTGTATAACGAATTGTGAAGTTTGAACTGGTACTAGAGGGAATTGGCGACGTTGGCTGACTGGTGACGCCAAACATGGTGCAGCCCGCGCCACTTAAAGCAACTTTAGGATCGCCAGACAAGGTTAAATCACCATCACCACCACTATTTTCAATAGTAAAGGTTTTATCAATGGAAGTATTGATTATGGTACTACCGAAATTAGTATCATCACTGGTGGTTGGGGTGGTATCACCATCTACAATAGAATTACCATTACCAACAAGATTCATTTCTGGAATAGCCATGACATTAACAGGGGTTAGGCTGTTTGAAGTTGTGCCATCGCCTATTTGTGCATTTTCATTCAATCCCCAACATTGCACACCCGTTGTATCCAGCAACGCACAAGCGTGATATTTACCCAAACTAATATTTGAAGCATTGGTCAAACCGCTGATTGCAACAGGTGTGTATTGATCGGTGGTTGTTCCATCACCTAACTCACCATTTCCGTTATACCCCCAGCACTCCACACTACCACTCAATAATGCACAATTGCTGTCATAACCTACAGAAATCTCAGAAACACCTGTCAAGCTGCTTACCGATACGGGTATATTGCTATCAAAGGTTGTTCCATCACCCAGTTGGCCATATTTATTATTTCCCCAGCATTTGACTGTCCCTGTATCCAGCAAAGCACAAGAGTGATACCCACCCAAACTCAGCTCATCGACACCTGTTAAACCACTTACATCTACAGGAGTTTGACTATCAGTGTATGTCCCATCACCTAGTTGACCATTATAGTTATAGCCCCAACATTTCACCGTACCCGTATCAAGTAAGGCACAAGAATGGTATGAGCCTAAAGCAATCTCAGACACCCCTGTTAAACCATTCACATCTACAGGAATAGAGCTGTTTGTCGTCGTACCATCGCCTAATTGACCATCAACATTCTGTCCCCAACATTTCACTGTACCCGTATCAAGTAAGGCACAAGAATGGTATGAGCCTGAAGCAATTTTAGATACTCCTGTTAAACCATTCACATCAACAGGAGCATATCGATCTGTGGTTGTACCATCTCCCAAACGGCCTGATCCATTATATCCCCAACATTTTACTGTCCCTGTATCAAGCAAAGCACAAGCATGATATTTGCCTGAAGCAATGGTGCTAACCTCACTTCCTAAACTACTGACATCAACTGGAGTGAGGTAATTTGCAGTGCTACCATTCCCAAGTTGGCCATCTTCATTAAACCCCCAGCACTTTACGCCCGTGCTATTTTTCCCACAAGTATAACGTCCCCCTGCTGAAATCTCAGATATGCCTGTTATTGCTTGAACAGAGGGAATTGCAAATAAAACAATAATGAGGATTGGAAAAATAAGTAGTCGTTTTAGGTGCGGAGCTGCTAGCATTCTCTACCTCTCACAATTAGCTAAGACACTTCGTTAGGTTACTTTCAGTATAACACTAATTATGCAATTATTATTCAGGCCTAAATTCAGGCAACAGGTTGTTTTAAAAAATATTTATCACTTCATATCCATTTATGTAAAACAACGTTTCAAATACCATATCGCAATTGCCTAGGTTATATACATAATTTTAGGTCTTAGCAATGTTGAATTAATGAGAAAATTTTTAAAGGAAAGTGTGCTATCTATATAGATTACTAGCCACTTTTGTATTGAGATATAATGAAAGAATTGTTTACACTATAAACCATTATATAATGATTAATTACTAAAGCTAATGTAATAAGTGAAGAATGGGAGGAATATTAATGCTTTCAAAAAAAAGAATGTTGTTGATGTTACTGGTTATTTTAGTTACCTATTTAGCAATACCAACAGGCTATGCTATACAGTCTTCCTCACATAACTTACTTGTCAGTAATTCTAAACCGTCTTCTTCCTTACATAACTTACCTATCAGTGATGTTGAACTGCAAACACTACAGCAGTTAGAAGAAATAATAGGTCAGCCATTTAAGCAATTGAGTACGTATGAGATTTTAAAATGTGAAGTACTCTTAGCTGAGCCTTCTCTTAACTTCTACACTCTAAAAGCTGTTATTCCAATTCCAACTACCCCTTGCGGACCTAGCTTTGCACTAGATGAATATAATCATATTATTAGCTTAAATTTAAATCATGCAAACCTTAGCTCAATTCCTGAGAGTATATTTTATTTGCGGTATTTAGAAAATTTAATTCTGTCTGATAACCAAATTACAATGATTCCTGATAGAGTTTCTAAATTAGCCAATTTAGAATTGTTAAGTTTAAGAAATAATCAAATACAAACATTACCCAGCACACTAAATCAACTCGAATATTTACATGTACTTAGTTTTCAAGGTAATCAATTAAAAACGTTACCGCCAGAATTGGAGCAATTGGAGTATCTTGTTAGCCTTGAGTTGGAAAATAATCAATTTGAAACATTACCTGATGTTCTTACTAAAATAAAGCGACTTGATCGGCTAAACTTAAAACAAAACCAATTAAAACAACTACCAAAAGAAATAGGCTTACTTAGACGGTTAACTTATCTTGACTTAAGCAAAAATCAACTTCAGCAGTTGCCAATAGAATTATTTCAACTATCAGGCCTTATTACGCTCAATCTTTCGTTTAACCAGCTCACATTCATACCAAATGAAATCCTTCAACTAAAAGAATTACAGTTGCTCAATCTTAATAACAATCAAATCGCAGAAATACCTGCCGACTTTACAAAATTAACTCAGCTTACAACATTTTATATAGAAAATAATAAATTACAGAGCATACCTATTGAGCTACAAGAACAACTATTGAATTATCAGATTAAAGAGATGGTAAGCAACCTTTTTAACACAGCACAAAACCCTAAGAGTTTCAAACAGAAAGATAAGCAGCAAAACTTAGCTAAGGAAAATATAGAGCAAGATACACAAGATTTGGAAACTATTGCCAAAATTGAACAGCAGTTACTTGCATCTAAAAAGATTTTTCATGGTGATAAACTGAGTGAGATAAGACATGATGAGACAGTAGGTCATTATAAGCTTAACGAATATTCTCAGGTAATTGAACTGAGACTAAATACTTTAAAATTAGAACAAGTACCTGATGCTGTATTTGATTTGAAAAATTTGGAGGTATTGATTCTCAAAGGTAATGGGCTGACGAGCTTACCCGCGAAAATTGCCCAACTTGAACGTTTGATGACTTTAGATTTGAGTCCATCATATAAAGAAGAGCTGAGTGGGTACGATTCGGTTGTTGTTACGCATAATAATTGGATACAAACCTTACCTGCTGAAATAGTTCAATTAAAACATTTAGCAAAGCTTAACCTAAATGCTAATGGCTTAACTCAGTTGCCTGCCGAAATTTTACAACTGACACAGTTAGAAGAATTAAGCCTAGATAATAATCGGATACAAACATTGCCAGCAGAAATTGGACAATTAAACAATTTAATAACATTACGCTTAGAGAATAATCAGCTCAGTCAATTACCTGCAGAAATTGGGCAGTGGAAAGATATAAAATATTTGTTTTTAAATGGCAATAAATTGAAGACATTGCCCAAAGAAATGGGTTTTTTATACAGCTTAGAATATCTATCTTTACATAATAATTATTTACAAATCCTACCTGCAGAAATTGGGCAGTTAGAAAGTTTACAGATATTTTATGGTGCTAATAACCAGCTGAAAACGTTACCTGCAGAAATTGGACGATTAAAACAATTGCGTACACTCTATATTGCTAATAACCAATTGCAAACATTACCCCCAGAAATTGGACAATTAAAGCATTTACGAGAATTTTATCTGGCCAATAATAATCTACAGATATTACCTCCAGAAGTTGGGCAATTAAGTGACTTAGAAAAGCTATACTTAACACATAATCAACTGCAAACATTACCTAAAGAAATTGGGCAGCTAAAGAGCTTAGATAAGCTGGATTTAGAACATAATCAATTGCAAACATTGCCAGCAGAAATTGGACAGTTAAAAGGGCTAAAATGGTTGGATTTAAAACACAACCAACTGCAGACACTCCCACCAGAAATTGGGCAGTTAAGTGGTTTGGATTGGTTAGATTTAAAACACAATCAATTGCAAACATTACCTGAAACCTTATGGCAGTTATGGCATATAAATTATATCCATTTAAACTCAAATAAATTGACTCAGTTACCGCCTGATATACTCCATTTAGATTTAAAAATTCGATGGTCAGATCGGAACTATCAAAATGTTATAACAGTAGGTGAGAATCCATTCGTATCACCTCCACCTGCTATTATTCAGCAAGGAAAACAAGCCATTCATGATTATTTTGAGAACCAAAAACAGGACGGTGCGACACAAAATATAAAATCAGACTTAGCGAGATTAGAGCACATTCAACGGCAATTACCGCAAGAAATACCACACATTGATGTAAAAGCCATTATGACAGAACAAGGGTATGCACTTGATGAAAACGAGCATGTGATCGGTATTAATTTAAGTCACTCTGAATTGGATCAATTTCCAAGTTCATTGATCTTTTTAAATAAGTTACAAAAACTTTCACTTGCTGACAATCAACTGGCCAATATTCCTAAACAAATACCTCACTTTTTCAGAGAGTTAACAGAGGTCGACTTAAAAAATAATAGGTTAGAATATCTACCTCTAGGAATCAAACACTTAACAAAATTGGCTCGATTAAATTTAAGTAATAATTATATAGAAAAACTACCTAATGGCGTAACAGAACTAGAAAATCTGATTTGGCTAAACCTTAGCAAAAACCGTTTAAAACATTTACCAGAGTCCATTTCGCAATTGGAGCACTTAACCCAGTTGCAATTACCAAGAAATAAATTCGAACAATTTCCACTTGCAGTGACTCAGCTTACTAATTTGACACATTTAGACTTGAGTAAAAATGGACTTGATGCATTACCAGCAGAAATTGGGCAACTCACTCATTTAACAACGTTATATTTAGATGGTAATGATTTAAAGTCGATTCCCAAAGAAATAAACCAATTACAAAAACTATCTACGCTTCATCTTTTTAGGAATGAATTGACTAAACTCCCACCAGAAATTGCACAATTAAGCAACCTTGAAGAATTCTATTTATCACGAAATGAACTTAGAAGGCTACCTACTAACATAGGGCAATTAAAAAACCTAAAGATATTGGATTTAAATGATAATTTATTCAGTCGATTTCCTTCTCAAATTACGCGATTACATAATTTAGTCAAGCTTGATGTATCAGAAATGAGAATTAGAAAATTACCTAATACTATTAATCAGTTGACAAAACTTCAGGAGCTTAATTTAAATTATGACCATTTAAGCAGGCTACCAACAGAAATTGGGCAGTTAGCTGAATTAAGAGAATTGTATGTTAGAAGTAATGGCTTAAAAGAATTGACACCTGAAATTGGCAAACTAAAACAATTAACATCATTGAATTTGTTTGAAAATTATTTACAAGAAATACCTGAAGAAATCGGACAGTTAAAAAACCTAACTCATCTCAATTTAGGTACAAACCGTTTAAAAAAACTGCCAGAAGGTGTATGGAAATTAAAGCATTTACAGAGTTTACAATTGCACTCGAATAAATTGAAATCTTTACCAAAAGAAATTCTGGATTTAGGATTGGATATATATTGGACAACGGAAAATATTGAAAATGGTATTTCAGTAGGTAGTAACCCTCTGTCTTCTCCACCGCCAGAAGTGATTCAACAAGGACAACAAGCCATTCATGATTACTTCAAGTAGTCATAAGTTGAAAAAGGCACGATCCTTGCCGTGGGTTATGCCTTTTTACAAATAGATTATTCAATCACAAAAGTTGTTGTTACCAGACGCGCACAATCTTGTACGGTGTAACTAAATTCTTTTGCTCCAATCATATCCACTTCAGGTTCTATTTCCTCGTCAGCATTAGGTAATGGTGTTAAATAAGTATCAAAAGTAGGATAAATTAAAACCGTCTCTCCAAAATAAACCGCTTTAAATGTGCCATCTGCTTGATAAATAACTTTTTCAATACCTTCAAGCTCAGAAACAACACTGATAAATGTGTTAGGCTCAAGTACGGTTGGATAAACTAATTGTGCTGAACCATCAGGATAAATAACTCTTGCTTGTTGTCTAGCGCGTAATTTATCGGGTAAATGTAGCCCTTTTTGCAAATCCTCAGGCATGATAGGCCAATCACAAAGCTCATTTTTACAATATTGTTCTGGGGCAGGTACTACAAATGCGTCAAAAATAACCACAACATGTATTTCAGTTTCAAAAGCACGTAAACGGCGCGTATTTTCACCTGCTAGTTTTAGTAAAGTATCTCCGCGCTCATTGAACTTAACTACTTGGTTACTATAAAAGCAATTTTGTTTAATTTCAGGTTCTTGTTCTTCAATGGGTTCATCTTCATCACTTAACACTTCTACCAAGCCTGTTGGATCATTTGAAGATGGTGTTAGTAAAAAACTTTGATAATTGGGCATGGTCATGATGAAAAAACCACCTTCATCTTGTGACAAGCCTACAGGTGTATCTAATGGTGCTTGCTCAATATTGTTTGCCCCCGGTAAAAATGCAAATGTTGTCCCATCATAATTACCTTCACCGACAATATTTAACATACCCGTATCATCATTTTGAGTAAAAACAAACTGATCCAACTCAACATTGCCAACATCAGGTGTTTGTTCTATCGCGTCATTTAAATTTTCCTGCGCTGTTTTACCACCAGTTCCACCTAAGCTAAAGCTAGAATCTAAATCGGCTATATCTGGTAAGCTTGCTTTCTGTTTAGAAAGGGCTTTTTTAGGCTCAACTTTTTTATAAGTTAATTTTGTGCCTACAGGTGCTGATAATTCGCCCGTATCTTCATTAATATCCCAATCTTTCGGCAAGTATCTTTTAGCTTGTTTAGGTTTGATTTTTTTCAATTGAGTAAAGATTTTTCCGGGGTTTTTAGATTTTTTAACCGCCTCTGGTTTAATTGAATCTAGTTTCTCTGGCGTGATTGCTTCTGCTAATATTTCTTCATTTAAAGCATCAACATTATCAGCTGAGAGACCTTCTAAAGCTTGTTCTGGCAATTTCTCAAATTGTTCTATTGCAACTGTTTCAACAGCTTCAGGTTGTAAATATTCAATATCTTCTGCTTCAAATTCAGCAAATACTTCTAAGGGTAGTTGTGCAATGTGTTCAGGCTCAAATAACTCAAATGCAGCAGGCTCAATGCCATTAAAATCATAAGCATCAATTGTGTCTAAATTCGACTCATTTACGCCAAAATCTTCTAAATCTGGACTGGTATAACTTTTAGGGAAAATAACCCCTTCGCCTATTTCAATATTATCAGGCAATTGCGTTGTTGGGCTGATGCGGACATTTTCAATTTTTGAACCTGCAAGCAATTCAATATTACCCAAATAAGCAGGCTTTGATTTTGTACCTTGAATAAAACCACCTATTTGACCACCAATAATCCGCGCATAAGGATGAATCTGTACATCTTTAATAGTGCCTTTACATTGAATAATGCCACCTAATTTACCGCCTGTTACAGTTGTTCCTTCTAAAAATTTTGCATCAAATAGTGTCCCACGATTAGTAATATCACCTGAAAAACTGCCCCCTGTCACCTCAGAATAGGTCGTAATCGTCACACCTTCCATAGTGCCGTTATTAATATTATTGCCACTAATTGATCCACCAGAAACGGTTGCACCTTGTTCAATTATAATATTACTGATTAAACCGCTATTGTTTACTTCGCCGCCTAACGTGCCATTGGATACACTACTACCCTGTTGAATATCAATATTTGTTACGGTTTGGCCTGCAATATTGGCACTTTGGTCAAGGGTTGAATTATCTTCAATTTTTCTGGCTGGAGGTGGTGGTAGTAATGCTGCGGGTATTTCAGTGATAGGTAGTTGCTCAGTAATTGGAATAATGACTTCTTCTGTAGCAATTTGTTCTATAAACTCTTCGTTATCCTGTGTTACTTCTACAGTACGCTCAATAAAATAGGCTGTACAATTTTTGTCTGTGTCTAATACAATTTGATTACTTGAACAATCTCCACTCCAATGGCTAAATTGCCAATTAGTAACAGGCGTTATATGCAATGCAATAGCTTGATTCTCGGGATAGCTATGCTTGCAATGATGACTACAACCATTCACGTTACCTTGACCTTGAATATTTAAGTTTAAGCTGAACTCACCAATACAATTTTGCGTGGATGCAAATATTTCTGTTGCTGGGGATATACTTAGGTCAGGGGCAATGGCACTAACTAGGTAATGATATTGTGTGCCACAATGCAAGTTTGTATCAATAAAGTTAGACGAATTTTGAGTGGTGTTATGCAAAATATATCCATCACGGATAATTTGATAACCAATTTCAGCGGTATTATTATCCAACCAAGTCAGTTCTATTTGTGTATAAGATGAAGGTGTGAAGGTTAAATTAGCTGGAGCTTGCAAAATTACACAAGGAAATTCGATGTTGACAGGGTCAGATGGTAGCGAGTCTCCATCATCATTTTTAGCCAAAATTTGATATTGATAAACTGTGCCACATGCTAAATCGTTATCGCTGTAAGTTATAGTGTCTGCTGTTAATTCAGCTAGCACTTGTCCATCACGCAGTACTACAAATCCAGTTTCATCAAGGCTGTTATCTTGCCAACTTAAAACAATTTGATTCTCATCATTTAAGGTTGCTATTAATTGGCTAGGTGCTGCAGGTGGTGTGATACAAGGTAAGGTTTCTACAGTCGTTGTTGTTGCTGGAACTAAAGTTGTACCAAACACCGCAAAAACATCGTAATTATAAGTTTGTCCACATTCAAAATCTGTATCTGTAAATGAGGTTGAATCTGCTGGTAAATCAAATTCTTGAATAGCTCTTAGCTTCCGAGTATTGAGTGATTCACGTGCTACTAAATAACCTGTTTCTCCTTCCACATCTTCCCATATTAAAGTAATACTATCTGATGTGATGGTTGTAGTTAATTGACCTAGGGTATTTGGAGGACAAGTTAGCGTGGTTACTGTGGTAGTTATGTGGCTAGATTCACCGATGCTATTGTAACTATATACATCATAGGTATAAGTTGATTCGCAAGTGAGGTCATCATCTGTATAAGTTTCGGTATTTTTATCTAGTATGGCAATTCGCATTCCATTACGTTCAATTCGATAACCTGTTTCAATGGAGCTATCGTCAGTCCATGTTAATTGAATTTGATTATGACTGGTTGGATTGGCGATAAGGTTGATTGGTGCATTCGGTGGTGCAGGCTCTGGTAAAGGGCAGTCTGGCATGTTGGCAGTGACAGATACGCTAGTGGATTCGTTATTCAAGTTTTGTGCTTTTAAGCTGTAACTATAATTTGTATTACATTCGGTTGCGTTTGTATCAGTATAACTGGTGCTGTTAGCTGTTATGGTTGCAAGCTGTGATCCATCTCGTAATAGAATAAATTCACCTTCATTCGCACTATTGTCTGTCCATGAAAGGCTGATACCTTGATCTATATTGTTAATACTTGGTGTATTTGCAGTAAAGTCTGATGGTGCTGATATAGTTACACCAGTACCAGTAATAGCAAAATCATATGGATTTTCATCTACATCATCATTGTCAATACTGATTGTGCAATTGTGCTTACCGAGTACAGTTGGATTATATTGAACTGTAAAGTTATCACTAGCATTGATTGCAATTGGAGAGCTTGGTTGGCTGGTGACGCTGAACATGCCACAATCAGCACCCATCAAAGCAACGATAGGACTGCCTGAAAGTGTTAGCTGGTTCAAACCTGTATTTTCGATGGTAAATGTTTTGTTAATCGGGATGTTGAGTTCTGTGCTACCAAAGTCTGTACCATCAGTTATATCAGGTGTGATGTCTCCATCTGCAATTGCATTGTTATTCCCAAGTACATTGATTTCTGCTGTTACGCCAGTGCCTGTAATGGCAAAATTATAAGTACTTTCGTTTGTATCATCATTGGCAATACTGACGGTGCAATTGTGTGTTGCTGCCGCAGTTGGGTTGTATTGAATGGTAAAGTTTGAACTGGCACTTGAAGAAATGGGAGAAGTTGGTTGGCTGGTAATGCTGAACATTGAGCAATCTGCACCCGTTAATGCAACGATGGGACTACCTGAAAGTGTTAAATTACCCTGTCCTATATTTTCAATCGTGAACGTTTGATCTACAGGCGTGTTAATTGGCGTACTGCCAAAATCGGTGTCATCAGTTGTGCTCGGTGTGGTATCACCATTGCTGATATTATTGCTATTGCCAACCAGATTGATTTCTGGAAACAATACTTTAACATGAACAGGTACAGACCTATTTGTGGTTGAGTTATCACCTAACTGGCCATTACTATTACTTCCCCAACATGCTACATTGCCTGTATCAAGCAATACACAAGAATGATTAAAACCTAAGCTAATAGCTGATATTCCACTGCTTAATCCATTTACATCTACAGGTGTTAAGCGATTTGTTGTTGAACCATCACCAACTTGACCATAACCATTGTAACCCCAACATTTCGCCCCTCTTGTATCAAGCAAGGCGCAACCATGATGCTCACCAAACGCAACAGAGGATACACCACTGCTTAATCCACTCACATCTACTGGAGTATGACGCTCTATTGTAGAATTATCGCCTATTTGACCATTAGTATTCTTTCCCCAACATTTAAGCTCACTTGTATTAAGCAAAGCACAACCATTAGAATTTGAAGAAATAATAGTAGAGACACCACTGGTTAGCCCACTTACATCTACAGGTGTTAAGCGATTTGTTGTTGAACCATCACCAACTTGACCATAACCATTGTAACCCCAACATTTCGCCCCTCCTGTATTCAGTAAGGCACAAGAATATGAGCCACCTAAACTAATCATAGATACATCACTGCTTAACCCATTCACATTGACAGGAATACTGCTATCTACCGTAGAGTTATTACCCAATTCTCCACCGAAATTATAACCCCAACATTTAACCTCTCTTGTATCAAGTAATGCACAAGTATGAGAGCCACCAGCAACAATAGCGGACACCCCACTGCTTAATCCATTTACATCGACTGGTGTAGAACGATTTGTCGTAGAGTTATCACCCAGTTGCCCATTACTATTCCATCCCCAACATTTAACTCCATTTGTATCAAGTAATGCACAAGAATGTTTATAATTCACAGAAATGGCAGATACACCACTGGTTAATCCATTTACATCGACAGGAACACTGCTAGCAGTTGTAGAGTTATCACCCAGTTGACCACTATCATTTAGCCCCCAACATTTAACTCCTCCGTTTACTAATGCACAAGTATGAAAACCTCCTCCTGAAATTTGCGTCACATTTTCTAAGGAGTGATAAACAGTAATATTTTGAGAGACCTGAGTTGCAGTATTGTAACTGCTATTACCTGCTTGATCGGCTGTGACAGTGCAAGTGCCTGCATCGATAAAATTTAAAGTTGTCCCGCTGACAGTACATATGTTGGTTGTCGTGCTAGCAAAATTATTGACTGTTAAACCTGAATCTGCTGTGGCACTTAAAGTTGTACTGTATCCCAATGCACCTGTGGCTGGTGGGTTGAATGTAATCGTTTGATTGATCTTATTTCCAACACCTTTAATCGCAAAATCATATGTACTTTCATCTAAATCATCATTAGTAATATTGACTGTACAATTATGTATTGCCGCTGCAGTTGGATTATATTGAATGGTAAAGCTATCACTCGAACTAGAAGCGATGGGTGAAGTGGGCTGGCTAGTTACACTGAACATGGTACAACCCGCACCACTTAAACCAACGATAGGGCTGCCAGATAAAACTAAATCACCATCACCAATATTTTGAATGGTGAAGGTTTTATCAACAGGGGTATTAATTGTTGTGTTACCAAAATCGGTAGCATCCGTTGTGCTCGGTGTGGTATCTCCATCAACAATATTATTACCGTTACCAATAAGGTTAATTTCTGGTAGCGCAACAAGAACAGAAACAGGAGTATTGCTATTTGAAGTTGAGTTATCACCAATTGCACCATAGGTATTTTGTCCCCAGCATTTCACTGTACCAGAATCAAGCAATGCACAAGAGTGTTGAGAACCAGAAACAATCTCACTAATACCACTGGTTAAGCTGTCAACTTGTACGGGTGTTAATCTATCTGTTGATGTAGTATCACCCAGTTGCCCATCATAGTTATATCCCCAACATTTTACTGTTCCAGAATCAAGCAATGCACAAGAACCATCATAAAATAAGCTAAAAGCTGATACCCCACTGGTTAAACTATCAACTTGCACTGGAATCAGGCTGTCAGTAGTCGAGTTGTCACCTAACTCACCTTTATCATTGACTCCCCAACATTTAAGTGCACCAGAGACGACAGCACAAGAATGTAATGCGTTTGCACCAATATCAGAAACGCCACTGGTTAAACTATCGACTTGTACAGGTGTTAACCTATTTGTGGTTGAGTTATCACCCAGTTGGCCAGAGTCATTAAATCCCCAACATTTAAGTGCACCCGTATTAAGTAATGCGCAGGAATGGTTTGAGCCTAATGCAATTTTAGAAACACCACTGGTTAAGCCATCAACTTGTACTGCACTCATGCTATCTAAATCAGAGTTACGACCTAATTGACCATAATCACCTTGTCCCCAACATTTGACTCCCCCAGTATCTAATAAGATACAAATATGGTCATAGCCCAATGCGATAGAAGAAATATCATCTGAAAAGTTATTAAGGAGTACAGGTGTTAACCTATTTGTACCACCATCGCCGCTTAGTTGACCATCCCCGTTATAACCCCAGCATTTTACATCTCCATTATTCAATACAGCACAAGAACGGTATCCACCTAAAGCAATAGCTGATACACCACTGGTTAAGCCATCAACTTGAACCGGTGTTAATTTATTTGTGGTTGAGTTATCACCTAATTGACCAAAACTATTACGCCCCCAACATTTCACCGCACCCGTATTAAGCAAAGCGCAAGTATGAAAAGCTCCTGCTGAAATTTGCGTCACGCCTGTTAATTCAGTAAGAGCATAAGTATTAGATGCAGCGTAAAGGAATATTTGGCAAATCAACAGTAGTTTCAAAAATGAACGACTTAACATTGTTTACCTCTTGAGTGCAAAGTGTAATTCAAACATTTTAATAATGCTTACTTTAAGAAAAAGGCGGAATTAACGATATAATTACAATTTAAATACTTATTAGTCAATACATCGAATTTTATTTTAATTCTTAATTAATAAATGCAATTATATATAACCAAAAGGATTATAAGAAACTCTTGTGCTCTATAATTATCAATTATAGGTAAACTTATCCTCATATGATTGGCGATGAGAAATTATAATCTATTGATATATAAAGGTTAAAGTGCAAGTTATTGAGGAGGGGGAATTTTTGATTATAGGTTAATATATAAAGATTCTAGTAAGACGTGAAACAAATGGTTGCTTGAATGAGTTGAATATTTTAGATTAAAAAATCGTCTAATTTAGAATCAGCATAACACCTGTCTATCAAAAAGCATTATGCTGAAAAGAACTTCTTTACAAGGAACTAACTTCTAAAGAAAAAGACAATAAATCATCTCCTTCTTGAATTTCATAAAATAACACGTTATCTTGCAAACTTACTTTTGGATTGCGTTTTTCACCTGCTTCTAGTCGGCGCACATCGATATTAATGTTTGGGGTTAAGTTGTATATTTGTTCCTGCCCATTGATGAATACGGTGGTTTCAAAAGTGCCATCTGCCTTGTAAAGGACTTTGGAAATAGAATCATACTGCTCTAATAAACTCACCAAGGTTTCAGGATAAATCACTGTTGGATAAATGGTCTGGGCTGAGCCATCGGGATAAATAACTTTCGCTTCTTGTCGGGCGCGTAAATTCCCAAAATCAGATGGGAACTCCATTCCAAAATCACAAAACTCACCATCAGGACAAAAATCATCAGGTGCAGGTTCAACAAAGGCATCAAAAGTACCCACCAGCATCACATCGGTTTCAAAACGAACATTTCGACTACGCGTATTTGCCGTATCCAAACGCATCAACACATCACCTGTAGGGCTGAGTTTGATTTCACTTTCACCACCTAAAGCCTCTTGCAAACCGACAGGGTTATTCGGTGCAGTCACTAACACAAATTTTTGCTTATCAGGCGTAGTCATTTCAAAATAGCCGCCTTCAATCGTGGTTAAACCCACAGGCGTATCGAGCGGAGCTTGTTCAATATTATTGGCATTGGGCATGAACGCGAATACGATACCCTCATAATCACCTGTTCCCACCACATTGAAAATGCCATATTCATTTTGAGTGAAAATAAACTGATCTAAGTCAACTGAATCAATGGTTGGAGTTTGTTGTAAGCCGACATTAAAACCACCGCCAACTGTTGAATCAGTGTTATTTTCCGTATCTGTAATGTCACCACCAATGGAAAAGCTAGACTGAAAATCAACTAAATACGGTGTTAACACATTGCTAGGTAATTGATTGAGTACACCTTTAAAACTCAACTTAGAGCCAACCGACGGAATGATTTTACCTGTAGGTGAGACTTCCCAACCTTGTGGCAGGATTTTATTAATCAGCTCTTGTGGCGTATCAGGCTGAATATTGGTGAGCAACTTAGCCACCTGCTCTGCTTGCTGAATGGCTTCAGGATTGAACGCTTGCAACTGCTCAGGGGTTAAGCTTTGCATCACTTCAGGACTGAGAGCAGTCACATTCTCAGCGGTAAAGCCTGCCAATGCTTCGGGTGGTAATTGCTCAAATTGTGCAACACTGACATTGCTTAACGTTTCAGGGGCAAAAGCGGCAACTTGATCTGGTGTCATCCCAGCAAATGCTGCAGTTGGAATTGAGGTGATTTCATAACGATCAAATAAAGCGATGGCAGCAGGTTCAACAGCAACAATACTTCTGGCATCTAAATCATCTAGTTGATCCATCTTCACGCCAAAGTCATCTAAACTCGGTTCTGCAGGGTTGGAAGCTTGTTTAACATTGATTAAAGTCACATCGCGCGGCAGTTGCACGGTTGGACTGAGATAGACGTTTTGTAATGTTGAGCCAGCAAGGATTTCAGCTTGTCCAATATAAGCAGGTGATTTGGCGGGTGCAATGATTTCACCGCTAATTTTGCCACCAATCACAGTAGTATCCACACCTAGTTTAAGTTTACCTTGAATCGTACCTTTGTTCTGGGTAATGCCAATGATTGAACCTTGTCCTGTACTGCTGTAAACCGTGCTACCCGCTTCAATATAAGGATCGAAAATAGTACCGTTATTATTGATTGAACCTGCATAAAAACCGCCCGTCACTTCAGTAAATGGCGTAATGGTTAAATCTTGCAATGTACCGTTATTGGTATTGAATCCACTAAGTCGACCACCTGTAATACTGGAATTTTCATTTAACGTAAAGTTTGAAACCAAACCAGCATTAACATTGTCACCGATTAAGTTACCACCCGATACGCTGCCTGTTTCACAAATATTTAAATTACCTGTAGTGGCATTATGGTTAGTAAATGAAGTACCACATAAATCTGCCCCAATATTTGGTACAGGCACAGCTCCTGTTATTGTAGGGTTGTATGGATTAACCGTTGTTGGCTCTGGGGTAGGCTCAACTGAAATAGGAACAAAATGAGCTAAGCAATTTTTCTCAGCATCGACCAATAATTGCGAACCAGTGCAATCTCCACTCCAATGACTAAACTGCCAGCCTTCATTTGCTGTTGCGACTAAATTAATCGTTGTGCCACCCGTAGCCGTAAGACTACAAAATGCTGCATGACAATTATTGATGATACCTGAACCCACTGTGTTGAGATGGACATAAAAATTGCCTTCAGCTAAACAAGCGGGCATCGTGACAGTTTCTTCTAAGCCGCCGAGATTCAGCACATCATCTGTCACATAGAGATGATAAATATAGTCTGTACCACAAGTGACCGTGTTATCTATAAATGATTCAGCGTTAATCGGTGCAATGGTTATAAATTCTCCATTTCGCGCAATTGGGAAACCTGTTTCATTTAAACTGTTGTCATTCCATGTTAATCGAATTTGGTTCGCCGAAAGTTGGCCAGTCTCAAAGTGAGAAGGTGCAACTAAATTCACTAAAGGACATGCTGCGGTTGTTACAGAAATGGTTTCACTATTGGCTTGACCTTGGCTGTTATAAGCAGTGACTTGAAATGTATAGCTGGTTTCGCACTCCAAATCTCGAATCGTGGCACTTTCACTATTTTCAGAGACATTTTTTGCTAAGCTACTGTTGTGAGAAATATAAAAGCCTGTTTCATTATCGCTATTGTCTGACCATCGAAGCGAGATGCTGGCATAGGTTATTGACTCAGCAATTAATTGATTTGGTGCAAGCGGAAGAGTTGCACACGCTTCAGCATTAACCGTAATACTGGCTGCTTCAGAAACACCTGTATCAGTGACGGCCGCCACAGCATAATCATAAGATTGGCCACATTCAAAACCTGAATCGGTAAACGTGGTTGAATCAGCTGGCAAATTAAATTCTGTCACTGCTCGGGTTCTACGAGTGGCTAGTGATTCCCTTGTGACTAAATAACCTGTTTCTCCTTCCACATCTTCCCAAACTAGCGTAATGCTATCAGCGGTGACGATTGCACTGAGATTCCCCGGTACTAATGATGGACATGCTTCAGTGGTAACAGACAACGTTTGTATAATCGAATCACCAGCACTGTTATACGCATAGATTTCATAGCTATACGTCGTTTCGCAATGTAGGCCTTTGTCAGTATAGGTTTCAATATCACTACCTAATGTATCGATTAATACACCATCTCGTAAGATTTTATAACCTGACTCTAAACTACTACCATCCGTCCAATTGAGCGTGACCTGATTATAACTAGGCACAGCTACAAAATTAATCGGTTCATTCGGGGTGGACAATGGGCAAGCAGGCATTACGGCGGTCACTGAAACACTATCTGATTCACCAAATCCATTTGTTGCTTTAAGGCTGTAATTATAAGTTGCATCACAATTGACAGAGTCATCTTTATAACTGCTTGTATCAGCATTTAAAGTTGCAATCACGCTGCCGCCACGCGATAAAATATAATTGTCTTCATAAGCATTATTATCTGTCCAAGACAAACCAATCTCAGGGTCTAAATCGCCAAAGCTTGGAATACTGGCCACAAAATCTGTCGGAGTAACAGGTTCAGGGCATACGGGCATAGCTATTGGAGCAGTTGAGATTGTATTGGATTCTCCATTGCTATTTTTGGCTTTGAGGCTGTAAGTATAAGTTAAACCACAAGATATGGCTGTATCGGTATAGCTAATAGTATCTTGTGTCAAAGTAGCAATATCAGCCCCATCGCGCGATAACAAATACTCATCTTCATACAAACTATCTACCCATGACAAAGCAATGCCAGAGGCCAAATTATCAAATGTTGGTGCAATTGGTGTGAAGCTACTGGGATCAGTTGGTGTTAAGATCAATTCATACGCACCAATATCACAAATATCATAAGCAGTTCGAGAAATACCGCGCTGATCGTTTGCTTCACATGTGCCTGCATCGCCTGCATTGATTGCGGGGCTATCGGATAATAAAGCGAGTGTTTGTGTTGTGCCATCGTTATCAGCAAGTGTTGTGCTTAATTTGGGATCACCTGTCATGGTTGCGCCACAAGTGCCATCTTGAATTAAAGTATTGGTTTTGACTGATAAGCCACCGTTACAATCAACACCTCCGCCCAATGTACTTGAAATAATGGTGTTATAGAGTTTAAATGTTGAATTGCCTGCATAATTGTGTAGTGTTTGATTACCCGTGTTCGCATGTAAGGTACTGTTATAAATTTCAAATAAATTACAATTGTCGGTATTAACCGCTGCGCCTTTTGTTGAGCTATTATTAAAAAACGTGCTGTTGTAAACCTTAGCTGTTGCACCCACCGCACATCTCAGTCCACCTGCAGATGTGGATGCTGAGTTGTTCACAAAAGTGGAGCGTTCCACAATCGCTGTATTGCCTGAGCCTATAATTCTAATTGCACCACCGCGTCCCGTTGCATGGTTACTATCAAACGTAATATCTTGAGCAGTCACATGTGTGCCACTACCAGAAACTTCAATTGCACCACCTGCTGACGCACGCCCATTTTTTAAGGTCAAATTAGATAAAACCACTGTGCCTGCACTGATATTAAATATTTGAATAAGGTCTTGACCGCTAAGACTAATATTATTTTCACCACCATCAATGTTTACATCTTTATCAATGGTGATTGTTGTATCAAGGTTAATGGTTTGTCCTGCAAGGCTTGCATCAAAAGTAATCGTATCACCTACGTTAGCATTGGTAATGGCTTCATGTAATGAATTTTGACCTGTGGTGTAATTTCCATCTTCACCATCACTAAGACCATCAACGACTAAACTAGTGACATTGATTGTGACGGTGGCAATATTAGAATCATCAAAACCATCGTTAACTTTGTAAGTAAAGGTGCGTGTGCCTGCGGTGTGTGGTGTGTAAGTAAATGCACCTGTACTGGTATCGGTTAAAACGGCTGCTCACTGTCATCATTGACAAGGCTATAAGTCAGCGTACCACCATCAGCATCGGTTGCAGGCAAAAGGCCACTAAAAGGTGTGCTCAGAGATGTAGTAAATTGCACTGGAATCGTACTATTAATATCTATCCAGTCGGCATCATCCATATTATTCAATGTCCCATCACGATTATTACCACTACTATCAATCGCTGTCGAACCAGAACCTGTATTAAATGACCAATACCCCATTAGCCCTGCTTCATCGCCTTTGAGTGCCAACGCATAATTATCAGCAATTTGTTCTTCGCTACGTGCTGTATTCCAGATACGGACTTCATCTAATTTTCCATCAAGACTTGCATCACTGCTATATATTGCCCCAATATAGAATGTGCCTGAACCTTGATAGTCAGCAGGTGCAGTGTCTTGCGCTACTTTTATTCCATCTCTGTACAACGTACGTAATTTAGTTGTCGCATCATAAGTACCTGCCCAATGATGCCAATTTGTATCAACATAAGAAGTATCTGAAGTTAAATCATTAGAGTAAAAGGCAAACTGAAAAACCTCACCACTACTCCACCAACCAAAATGCAACCCTAGATTAGCAGCTCCTATACCTTGACCAAAAACATAATCATTATTACCTGCCGTATCCCGCTTACCCCAAAATTCCAGCGTAAATGATTGATTGGCTATATCTATTCCTGTAATACTTATTTTATCATCCACACCATCAAAATCTAAACCTGTGGCAAAACCTGCAATGGGCGCGACATTGGGTTCAACTTCAATGGTAACGGTTGCAATATTAGAATCATCAAACCCATCGTTAACTTTATAAGTAAAAGTGTGTGTTCCTGCTGAGGCTGGAATATAAGTAAATGCACCTGTGCTAGCATTATCTAAAACCGCTGCTCCCCCATTATTATCAACAAGACTATAAGTTAATGTATTTCCTTCATTATCATAAGCTGGCAATGTATCGCTGATGGGCGTACTTAAGCTGGTTGTAAAACTGATAGGAATGGCAGAATTCACCCAAATTGGGTTATTTGTTAACGTACCATCATTGCTATTGTTGGTTTCGTCATGGGCAGTTGTACCTGCACCTTCATCAAATGGCCAATAACCAACTAAATTGGGTTCATCGCCTTGTAAGGCTTGATACATGTCCGCTTGAATCTCGGCTTGGGTTCGCGCAATATTCCAAACACGCGCTTCATCGATAATGCCATTGGTTTGTCTCGAACCCGCAAGGCCGCCAATGTAAAAAGGATTTGTCGTCGTTTCAAAATTGCCCGTCGTGGCCTCTGCTTTACTTAATTCACCATCAATATAAATTTTCTTTTCAGAACCATCATAAGTAGCTGCAATATGATGCCAAGTATTATCATCAACCACACCGCTGGCTGTTGCACTCCAAAGCCATGGGGTAGATAATCCACTTCCACCAAATTCTACTTTTCCCGGAACGCTTCGATCACCGCCATGCACATCTAACAGATATTTTTTTTCTGAGATTAGTCCGTTGCCGATAATTGCTTGATCTGAACAAGCATTGCTGCCACAAGAGGGTGTTGAGCCAACATTAATCCATGCTTCCAATGTGATGGTGTTGGCTAGTTGTAAAATCGTGCTATTAGGTATTTCGACATAATCATCAACACCATCAAAGTCTAACGCTGAACCAAAACCTGCAACGGGTGGGGCATTTGGTTCAACTTCAATGGTGACGGTTACAATATTAGAATCGACTGCGCCATCGTTCACTTTGTAGGTAAAAGTATGCGTGCCTGTGGAAGCTGGTGTGTAAGTAAATGCACCTGTGCTGATATCGTCCAAAACAGTTGCACCACTATTGTCATCGACAAGAATATAGGTGAGAGTATCATTATCGCCATCATAAGCGGGTAATGTATCGCTGATAGGAGCACTGATGCTAGTTGTGAAAGCTAGATTATGACCAACCGTACCTGTCACATCCAAAATCCAATCACTTGAATCCATATTGGTCAATGTGCCATTGTTTGCACTAGAAGTATTCAAATCATTGAGTAATGTACCTGTTGCCTCTTCAAAATTCCAATAACTGACTAACCCTAGCTCTGAACCCGTTAAAGCTGTGTACATATTAGCTTGGATTTCAGCTTGGGTTCGTGTTGTATTCCATAAACGCACTTCATCAATTTGCCCATCAAAATAAAACAACGAAACATCACCATCACGTCTACCTATTTGAGCTATACCAGTTTGTGTATTAGGGGGAACAGTACCACCACTTCCTGTTTGAGTTGTTAGCTGTACCCCGTCAACATAAGCAATACCATCATTTAGATTTGTTCCTGCTGTATAAGACCAAGCAACATGATGCCAGTTTCCATCATTAATATTTGGAGCAGACCATATTGTTTGTTTGCCACTCATTTCTATAATGATCTCACCATCAGTCGTGCGTAAATTAATTCTTCCATTTGCCGCGCTTGCTCCATAACGAAATATTGATGACGTTGCTGTTGAAGTTGTTTTAACCCATGCTTCAATCGTTCTGGCATTGCTACCTAAAATTTCACCATTCAAAATTCCTAAATCAACATAATCATCACTGCCATCAAAATCTAATACTGAACTAGAACCTGCAACAGGTGTTTCGTTAACATTGTCTATCGCAATCGTAAATATTTTTTCTACAACAGCACAATCACCGCTATCAGTCCGTTTTACTTGAACCCGAATACTACGCGTGGGTTGCGCTTCGTAATCTAAAACTGCATTAGTTTTTAATTGATTGCCATCCAAAGTGAATAAAGCATTATCAGTATCGCCTGTACCAGCAACAAGTGAGTACGTATAAGTTGCACTGGTTGTAACCTCGATATTGCCAACAACCGTACCAGCCACCACACTTTCAGAGACATTACTATTGGAAAGCGAAACGTCGGCATCATTCAGGGTAAATGCATCATCAAAGGCTAAATTGTCTAACCAACTTGCATCGCCACTTGACCAGAAAAACACACTATCCCAGTTCTGTGGATTAGTCCGATCATTTGCCGTTCGACTCGAATCTAAGCCTAAATTCACATTTTGCAAACTACCCATTGATTGCCAATCGGTATCGCCATTGGTTAAATTTTTATACACAACACAAGCATTGCCTTGACCACTATTCGCAGCTAAATCAACAATAACCCGAAAACGTGCCCAACCGCCTTGATGCCCTGTCGTTGAGGTTATAACGCTGCCACTGGGTGTTATAAACTTATGTCCGCCTACACACGCTCCAGATTGAAAGACAATTGCTTGCTCAGTTGACTCAGTTGCACCAATCTCTCCATTTGCATTTTGGTCATAAGCGAGACCATATCTTTGTCCCCAACAATTACCCTGCTGCTCAAATTCAAACGCATAAATTGCTTCTTCAACAAATGGAAAAAAAGTAAGGTTGCCTAAATTCGCGTGAGAAGCAATACTGGTTGTACTATTACCTGCGGTTGTTTGCTTTAAATTGTTTGAACTATCAAAACCCTCTGTCACAATGGCGATATTGCCCCCAGGTTGATTTCCTGTATTGGTTCGTTCCCAGTCATCTTGTCCATTCACATCACCAAGGGTCAAACTATTAAAGTTATAAGTAGTTCGAGTGGGTACATCAAAAGCTAAACTAAAATAAACTGTACTGGCCAAACTAACATTGCTAAATGAAATTGTATTGCTACTGATTATGCCACCACTGGCTTCAATCGCATCTGAAAAATCACCATTATCATCAATCAATAATCGGTACTTTGTTGCATCGGTTATATCTAAACCCATACCACTTAATTGGGTTAAATCAAAACTGACCGTGACAAACCCAATTGCACCTACTTCTGATGTTTTCCAGTCTCGTTCTAAACGCTTACCATATGGTGTATCTGTTGCGGTAAATGTTAATGCGTCATCATCGTTACCCCAAGCTAAAAAATTTCCATCGCCAATACTCGAACCTTCAATTGTGACCACTGAATCACTATTCACACTGCGGGATTTTGATTGAGATAAGCCGCTGACAGTTTCTGCACCAATGACAGCAATATCATGGGTATGAGTTGAATGAGTTAATGTTGAAGGGTAAATATAAAGGCCACTGGCATTAACATAATCAATGCTATTATCTAAAGTCAGGCCATATTTAATTGCAAGATAGGATTGAACTTTGTTGCGGTCGGCATCGGATAAATCCGTATCATATAAGATAATTTCAGCAATTTTTCCAGCAAATAAACGATCATTACCAACCAAAGGTTTTGCTTGTCGTCCAATGGTCACAGGGCCTTTTTGTCCAGAAGCATGGGTTGGATTTTCTATAATTTCTGCTGTTGTGATTTGGGTAAGGCTAATATTTTCGTTATAAACCGATGTCCCATTTAAATAAATGCGTTGCTCATTAGCAAAATCTATTTTTCCTGTATAAAGCACTGAATCTGTATCATAAGCATGAGAAGTGAGCGCACTGTTTACACCTCCATGAGCCGTAGGCGTATACAGTCTAAAAGTGTCATTTGCGTAGCTAAACCCATAACCATCTGTAACCGTTCGGCCAAAATCTAAAATGAAATTACCTTCATTGGGTTCAGTATCAGGTTTTACGACGGCAAAAAAGGTCAGGCCATCATTGATTGAATAAATATAATTGCTGGCTAAATCCAATCCATTTGCAACACCATCAAACTCAACGATAGGATTAAAATTAATATTGTCTAAGCTATTATTTTTAAATGTGGGCGCAGTCTGCCCATCACTGCCGCCATTGGTTGCACTATAAGCATTTGGGGATTGATCTTGCCAATTTGTAATGGTTTGCCCATCAGTCTCACTGATACCCACATCAGCCTTTAGCCATAACTGTAAATTATTACTGACACCATTTGGTGCATCCGCGTAAGCAACAGAGGTAAATAAAACACTACATAATAAAGTAATTGTAAATAATATCTTAAGCTTATTACTCATAATGACTTTCCTTCTCTCAAGGGTCGCAGCATTTTTTATCATTATCATATTTATCTATTTATTAAATCCAAACACCGTCCTCAGGCCATATGACTTGATAATATTCAGAAAAATACAAAAGGGGGCAAATGAGTTTGGAAATACTACAACAAGTACACGGTTATAATTCTAAATAGGTCGGTGGCTTGTTGTTTGATTTTGTCTGCTGCTAAAAAAATGACATTTCTAATAATTCTAGCATAACTATAGTGACAATGACTTTTAAATTAATAAAACAGTAAATGGCGGTCTTTTTCGTTTATATGGCTGGAAATATTTAAGTGCGTTTATGCATGAAAAGATTTTTAAATCAAAGCGTAAGGAGTTAGATAAAAATTCTCATCTCTACTAAAAACAGGTTTGAGTAAGAAAAAACAATTTTCAATAAAGTGAGGGGACATTATCCCCAAACTTAGCTCAAAAATATCAATAGGCTACCAAGGTCGAGGTGGGGAA
The DNA here is from genome assembly GCA_025800385.1 of Candidatus Albibeggiatoa sp. nov. NOAA. GTDB lineage: Bacteria > Pseudomonadota > Gammaproteobacteria > Beggiatoales > Beggiatoaceae > Albibeggiatoa. The sequence continues at coordinate 19,803 of JAOXRS010000012.1, read as the reverse complement.
TTTTTACCGCCACGTGTATTTTTCCAAGCTTGGTTTAATAGTTTGATCCATTCACTTGAATAATGGGCTTTTTCTTGCCTATCGGGGTCTTTTTTCCAAATATTTTTCCAATAACGGATTTGATGCCATTGTTTCTCTAATTGCAGCCATAACCAAGCATGTAACCAGCCGTAATGTTTTCGGTAAAAAATCAAAGCACTACGCATTTGCCACAAGCTAATTTGTGAGCCGCTATCAGACATACCTAAACTTAAAGTTTTTGATGATTCGCCACCAATATGCACCACAACCACATCAGGCCAATACCATACTTCATAACCTGCTTGCTGAATGCGGCGGCATAAATCCACTTCTTCATAATATAAAAAGAATTTCTCATCAAAATAATGGACTTGCTTTAGGACATCATGTCGAATAATTGAATAAGCACCCGGTACCCAATCTACTTCAGCAGCAATATTGGGGTTTGCCCATGTGCGATCAAAACGACCAAAAAACTTAGATTTTGGATATTTATAAGCTAAACCCGACAAAGTGAGGAAATGATTTAATAAACTAGGGAACATCCGTGCTGAAGGCTGCCAACTATTATCACGACCGATAAGCCGTGCACCACCCACGCCAATTTTGGGGTTGTCATGCATAAATTGTAAAGATTGAGACAAAGCCTGCTCAGTCAGAAAAGCATCCGAGTTCAACAAGACGATAAATTCGCCTGTAGCTTGTTCAAAGGCTAAATTATTGGCAGCTGCAAACCCTAAATTGGTCTCACTACGAATCAAGGTCACATGCGGAAACTCTCGCTCAACCATATCTGCAGACTCATCTTCAGAGGCATTATCAACTACGATCACTTCACACTGAATTGAACCTGTTTTTTTTAATAAAGTCTGCAAACAACGGCGTAATAAATTACACGTATTAAATGAAACAATTATCACTGAAATTTCAGGAGTGCCTACTTTCATTGCTTATCTCTATCTGTGCGAACCCAAGTTGCATTTTTAGCGGCAGTCTTAAGTGTTAATGGCAAAACGGTTAATTTCCATAAAATGTAAAATGGAGCGGTTAACAAAATTAAAAAATCTTGCACAGTGCCTTTGCCAATCCATAATGCTGCAAACACATGCCCAAATACGATACATAACGCAATGAGCGCGTAAATTTGTGTTGGTAAAAAGGGTATCAAAATCAGTACCAATAGTAACAATACATGCATTGCTAATGGTAGTAATAATAAATCTAATAGGGGTTCTATAAAGCGGCGTTGGCCTGATGCGGCTGCTTGATAGAGTGACGGTACATGTTCACGTATCATACGAAACCGTCCCCCTTCCCAACGAGCGCGTTGGGTTTTCGAGCCTTTTTGTGCAATCGGCATATCTGCACGCACTGTTGAATTATCGACAAATTGTACTTTTAAATGATGTTTAACCAGTGTGAGGTGATATTCTAAATCTTCGACAATAGAACTGGCTGTATAAGGTACTTTTTGTAAAGTCTGGCGGGTTAAGCCAAAGCCATTGCCCGAAATACCTACGGATAAATTCCAAAATGCACGCCCACGCGGCCTTAAAACATTAAATGCTAACAGTGCAACATTGAGTAAGCGGGTTTTGCGAGAGGCTTCTGGATTATTTACTGTATAACGGCATTGGATTCCCGCTGCACCTTGCATAAATGCTTGTTCGCACACTTTGATAAAATTAGGTTCAACCATGGTATCAGCATCCACAACCATGATTGCATCTGTGGTCGTATTGTCTAATAAATGGGTAAACGCAAAATCCAACGCATAACCTTTTCCTCGTAACTCCTCATTCTGACGCTCTAATACTTCAGCACCTGCTTGACGGGCTTTCTCTGCGGTATCATCAGTACAATTGTCTGCAATCACATAAATTTGGTACTGCCCATGTGATGGGTCGCAGCTTAATAAACTTTTTACTGTTTGGCTGATGTTATCAGATTCATTGTGTGCAGGTATGACGACAGAAAGGTTGAGCCCTGCTTCATGGTAGGCTTGGCGCGGTTTATAGAGTAATGCACCCAAAGTTAAGAACAGCAATTCAAATGTGCCAAATACGGTAACCGCAGCAAGTAGGATGGCAAATAAAATCCATAAGTTCATGGTCATTTTTCGGTGTGATGACAGATAAGGCTATTAAAAAAGATATGCTGTGAAATGTCTAGTGTTGAAAGGTAGGAATTTCACAGTTTACAGCGGATTTCTTCCCACCACTGCATGTATATGGTCGTTACATTTACAAGATATGATGCCTATTTTTTATGACAGTAATGAGGGCATATCTGTAATATTTGACTTAGGTGATAACGCGGCACTCAGCATATCACCCAAAGTACATATTTAATAACCTAGCGTTTGACGAATCGATTGGTGAGAGGCTTCTGATAACTCGCGCCGTGTTTTACCTGCTGTCTCAATCACAGGACAATAGTGAATATCTAAAGTAACACTAGGAATCGCAAATAAACGCCATACATGCGCCACAAAGCTATCATCATCGATAAACGGGGCTGTTTGGCTTAATTGTTGATCTTCTGTGTAACGGAGTGCAATCGGTTGAATATTCACACCTGCATCCATACCTGCTTGAAACATCCGTGCAAAAAAACGCTTTACATCCGTCCCATCAGTGGTTGTACCTTCAGGAAATAACAAGACATGATGCCCAGACTCTAATAACGAAACCATTTGCCCTGAAGCCAATTGCATCGCATTATTGCCTCGTTTCATGTACAAAGTGCCTACGCGCGTTGCCAACCAGCCAATGACTGTCCAATCGCGCACTTCCTCTTTAGAGACAAATGTCACATGGAATGTGCCTAATAAAGAAAAAATGTCTAGCCATGAAACATGATTAGAAATAAATAAAGTCGGCACAGCTTCACGTTGACCATGATAACGAATGCGCACACCACAAATCATCATCAACACGCGACTCCATGTTGTGACAATCCAAGGTGGTAGAAATTTAGGCAATAGTGGATTTAACCATGGTGCGTAAGCCAGAAAGGATAAGATAAAGCCTAAAATGATATGAATCAATAAAAGAGGGATGCGAATCAGCCTAAGCAGCCATGACATTATTATTTAATTCCTGAGCAGCACGGTTAACAAAATGTTTTAAATAGCGTTTTTGTAAACTTTCGATGGATACAACAATAAAAACATCAGCCACTTTAAAATGTGGATCCCAGCATGGGTCACCACAAATTTTAGCACCCAGTCGGATATACGCTTTTAATAATGGAGGCACATCTACTTTTACATCTTGAGCAACGACAGATTTATCTAGTGGGCGTTTTGGTATCACTCGCATGGATTCATCAGCACCATAATCTTGTTGTAATTTATCAAACAAGGGTAACCAACTGGAATCAGGTAGTGGAATACTGGCACAACCCATTAAATAATCGTATTTATGTTCTACCATAAAACGGGCTAAGCCTGACCATAATAGTGTCATCACTGAGCCACGGCGGTGGTCAACATGCACACAAGTACGCCCTACTTCAATAAGGCGGCCATTGATTTGATGGATTTGGGTTAAGTCAAATTCTGACTCAGAATAATATCCACCAGCAATATCAATCTTGTCAGACGTTAAAATACGAGTGCAACCAATGACTTTTTGTGCTTCTAAATCACGAACCAAAATATGGTGACAAAAATCATCGTAACGATCAATATCATGTAACGGGACGGGTGTATCTAATTCTGCACCTAATTCCTCGGAAAAGATTTGATAACGTAACGCTTGGGCTTCGCGTATTTGTTCAATAGTTTGGGCTACAACAACGTCATAGCGAGGTTTTTTTTTGGGTGTGTTATCCGCACTCATCACGCCCCCTAAAATTCGGTTAGTTTTGTAGATTAACACGGAATCAATCAATGACTCAAGTCTTTATCACGCAAAAAAACCCCGCAAATATCATATCTGCGAGGCCTTTCTACTACTAAAAACAGGGATATATATCTGAAGCTAGATTATTTAATTTCAGCTTCAACTGTTTCTGTTTCTTCTTTATTGTCTTTCCAAGTGATCGCGACTTTATCACCAGACGCACCACCTGCAAAGTTAAAAGAGAAATAAGGGTTTTTAGAAATACCACCTGTCCAATCCGCTTGCATGACAAGTGTGCCATTGTGTGTGCAGCTGACTTCGGTGATGTAGTGAGCAGGAATTACTTCGCCTGTTTTTTTGTCTTTGCGTGCCCCAGTTTCCATAGGGTGCTTGACTAATGCTTTAACTTGGACGATGCCGTTTTTAAGTTTAGCCCGTACTTTAGTTTTTGCCATGCCTGATCTCCTTGTCCTTAGCCGCCACAACCGCCGATTGTTACTTTCACTTCTTTATTAGCGTAAAGTAATTTACCGTCAGCTTTAACCACAGCAGCGATGCTACCTGTTTTACCCATTTTCACACGAGTAGAAAGTAAACCAGCACTACCATTTGGGAAGCTGAATTTAGCAATGTAAGGAGTTGGGTTGCTAGGTGCGATCAATGTGATTTCTTCGATGTTTTCTAAATCAACCGTCACATCAACAGGCACAGACGCGCCATTTTCAGCAATTTCAGGGGCTTTAATTGTAATTTTATCACTGGCTTCAGCCGTTGCATCAGCACCGAATCTTTCAGTAATAGCCGTTTTTAACTTATCTACATCAGCCGCTGGCGCATCTTCTGCTAATACGACGTGAGGCAACAAACTAACACCCACTGCACCTGCAAGTGTGGTTTGTAAAAATGTTCTACGAGGGATAGTCATTAATTCTTTTCCTCCATACTTATTGTATTGCTCATAGGCAACAGATAGCATAACGTAAGCGTGAGAATTTTAAAACAACAAAATAAAGGGGCTTTTAATTAAGCTTGAACTTCTCACTGTAGCATAATCAACTTGTTTTTACTGGGATATTTAGCTATATCTGTCGCCTTAAAATCAAATTAGGTTTAACTTACGTTTCAACAAATATTTTTATGGGCTTATGAATCAATTTTCTGCGCTTGAGAAAATATCTAATTCATCCCACATTGCATCAACTTTCTGCTTCACTTCTGCATTCATTGTAATCGGTGTGCCCCATTCACGATCCGTTTCACCTTGCCATTTATTGGTTGCATCTAAGCCCATTTTACTGCCCAAACTTGCAACAGGTGAGGCAAAATCTAAATAATCAATCGGTGTATTTTCAATCATTACCGTATCACGAGCAGGGTCCATGCGAGTGGTCATTGCCCAAATCACATCCTGCCAATTACGCACATCAATATCATCATCCACCACGATCACAAACTTGGTATACATAAATTGACGCAAGAATGACCATAAACCTAGCATCACCCGTTTTGCATGACCGGGGTATTGTTTTTTAATACTGATCGCTGCTAAACGATAAGAACAACCTTCTGGCGGCAGATAAAAATCAACAATTTCAGGGAACTGTTTTTGTAAAATTGGCACGAATACTTCGTTCAATGCCACGCCTAAAATTGCAGGCTCATCAGGTGGGCGGCCTGTGTAAGTGCTGTGATAAATTGGTTGATCGCGGAAAGTCATGCGCTCCACGGTAAAGACTGGGAAGCTTTCCACTTCATTGTAATAACCTGTATGGTCACCAAAAGGCCCTTCTGGCGCATTGTCATCAGGATGTAAATAGCCTTCTAAAACGATTTCGGCTGTGGCAGGAATTTGTAAATCATGAGTGATACATTGGGTTAATTCGGTGCGGCTGCCACGTAATAAACCCGCGAAAGCGTATTCAGATAAAGCATCAGGAATCGGTGTCACAGCGGCCAATGTTGTTGCAGGATCAGCACCCAATACAACTGCAATTGGGAATGGTTTCCCAGGGTTGGCTTGCTTCCATTCTTGAAAATCTAATGCGCCACCACGATGTGACAACCAGCGCATAATCAGTTTATTTTTGCCCAATAATTGTTGTCGATAAATGCCTAAATTTTGTCGTGATTTATGAGGGCCTTTGGTCACCACTAAACCCCAAGTAAGTAATGGTGCAGCATCTCCTGGCCAACAGGTTTGAATCGGTAATTGAGTTAAATCAACGTCATCGCCTTCTAACACATTTTGCTGACAAACTGCTTTTTTCTGGGTTTTGACGGGCATATTCATAACTTGCTTAAACATGGGAAATTTTGTCCACAAGTCTTTAAACCCTTTTGGCGGCTCAGGTTCTTTTAAAAAAGCCAGTAATTGACCCACTTCACGCAACGCACTGACCGAGTCTTGCCCCATGCCTAAAGCCACTCGCTCGGGTGTGCCGAATAAGTTGCCTAATAGTGGGATTTTGGAATCAACGGGATTTTCAAATAATAATGCAGGCCCTTGTGCGCGTAACGTACGGTCACAGATTTCTGTCATTTCTAGTTTGGGATCAATTGGTTGAGCAATACGCTTTAGTTCACCGCGCTGCTCTAATTGCTGAATAAAATCACGGAGGTCTTTGTAGTGCATTTTTTTCAATTATCAATGAACAATAAACAATTATCGGGTCTCAGTCCGTAATTATCAATCCGCTCTGATCGCCATTTATTGCAATTGAAATCGAATCGGTATCACGGTTGACCACTGTTGTTGTTTTTGTGGTGGGTTATATTGCCAATGTTTTTTGACATATTGCACAGCATGATTATCTAAACGACTTGAGCCGCTGCTGCTGATAATTGATACCTGTTTCACATGCCCTTGTTGAGCGAAAACAATTCTTAATGTAACTGTGCCTTGTGCATTGAGACGGCGTAAAATGCGTGTATAAGGTGGTTTAGGTTGGTGCAAATAAGCACGATTGAAACGTGGCTTTTGGGGTTTGGGCACGGATTTAATGGGCTGCGTTGATGCAGTGGAAACCGTGCGTTGAGAACTACTTGTTGTCGACGTTGTTTTCGAAACATTAGACGCGACTGACGCAGTTTTGACTGGTTGGGTTGTCTGTTTTTCAGTTTTGCTATTTTCAGGCTTAGCCATTTTTTTAGGCTTTTGCTTAACAGGTTTTTTAGCTACTTTTTTGGGCTTTCTTGGCTTCAGTTTTTTCGGTTTGGGTTTCTTTGTCGTGTTTATTTTTCGAACAGGTTTAGGCGGACTGGCTATTGCTGGTGGCGCAGACTTTTCAACTTTAACAGGTTTTGCAACAGGCTTATTGAGTTGAATAAAACTGATTTGGACGGGAGGTTTAACTTGCTTTTCTGGTATGGGCTTGGGTTGTTGTAAAATCCCCCAAACCGCAACCGCATGAATACCAAACACGATGGCTAAGATTGAAGTCGCATTGAGCAAGGCAGAAAAGAACATTGTTTATTTTGTCAATATATCTGTAGGCATCGCCGCGTTACCCGAAAATAAAAATCTTAAGTCAATTACGGGCACGGGTGTTTCTTCATGTTCAAAGCAGGAAATCGCAAACGGCTTCCATATATCTTGATAATCAGATAGTGGGCAAGCACTGTCATCTTCAACGTAAATACTTTGGGGTAAATCAACCAAGTGCATCGCAACGTAAGTGATGTAAATATCAGTTAACTGGTAAACTGCCACGCCTAATAAATCATTCTCACGCTCAATCCTGCGCCCTGTTAACAATGCGCCCACATCTAATACAGGTAAAATCTCGTTTTCCCATACAATCACTTCATTACAATAAGTTGGACAACGGGGAATGTTGAAAATATCCGCTTCCATCAAGACGTGAGACATTTCATGCGCACCCACAGCAGCCCGCAATCCTTGGCCAAAATCTAATAGCCACGCCCTTGTTGCTTCTTGTTCTGCCATGTTTTACACCATTTCTGCTGCAGCCAACGCGGCCACTTTATCCATATATTGTTCTGACAAATCAATTAAGTATTTTGACATATCAGGCCCTGAGGAAATACAAGCAACGTCGCCTTCATAAATTAACAATTCACTGATAGGAGAACGCGGTGTACGCATGATTGGTGGAACAGGTTGAATATATAAATGCTCCTTTTGAACGTTCATATCTTCTAATTCGTCACAGGTTAAACCCAGTGGTAAGGTATCATCATCCAGTGATTTGAGCAGTACAAAGTATTCCCGCGATTTTGGTACTTCATCCAGTTCTAGCAATTCAAAACTACCTGTAATACAAAACACGGGCGCGTCATCACCATGACCATGTTGTCCAAACCAACCGATTGAACCAATTTCAGTTTGTTCCACTTCTAAGTCGGCAATAATTTCAACCGACAGCACATCATCTTGGGGAATAAATAAATCTAAGCCGTCTAAAACCATGTGTACATACAGCTCGGGATGGTGAACGGAAGCAACCATCATGCACCTCACTCATTTTCAATCATGCTGCTAATAATAGAGGTATTGTGATAAGACAACAAGTGATGTATTCACCTCGCACCGCATTGCTATGTGAATCACCGCCTATTCCTAGACTAGGTTCTGCTTAATAAATATAAAAGTTAACTGTTACAACTCTATACAAACTACATGTTAGCAGCAAATTATAGAGTTGAGTTATCAACGTCTTATTTGATTTCCCACGTATTGTCTGACTTTAATACCACATCCATATTAGTAGTGCCTTTGAATTCTAATTTACATGCAGTTTTTGTTACCGTCTCAATATCTAAGACTTCCCCCTCTTGGAAATGACCAAATACTAGCCAGTAAGTAGGTTTTGGTGTCATCACAATTTTCATATTGGGTTGGGATTCAACTAAAAATGTACCTTTACCCGACATACCAATACCCACAGCAGCTTCACTGGTTCGAACACGTTGGGTTTGATTAATATATAAATTATCTTCATAACCACCTTGACTTTGATTGGTAAAAGTATAAGCCTTGTTGGTAAAGTCAAAGTCCACTTGGTTTCTGGTGCTTAAGTTAGCTGGCCATGCTTGGCTGGTTCTTACAATTGTACCAGGGCGTAACTCTGTGGTTTTAGCCCACACAAAGTCATAGTCTATTTCCCACGCAAATTCTAAACGCGTAGTGGGGTGAGCCGCCTTTGCTAACCAGGCCAAAGTTGTAATATTACCCACATTGGTATCAGGATGTTCTTGGTAAATACAAAAGCTACCTGTTTGAGTGGAATCATTTTTAACTGTTAAAGTGTACTTGTCGGACATTATTATTTCCTCGTCGTCATTACGATGAAAAAATCAGGTTTTGATTAATTGTGAGTGACACAGGCTTATTACTTTGTGTGGGCACATCATAAGAGAATAAACCTATGCTGAGTATTCATCTTAATTTCATAAATCGGCTAAGAATTGGATAAATTGGGCTTCGTCTAATACATCAATGCCTAATTGTTGGGCTTTATCTAATTTACTGCCCGCTTTTTCACCTGCAACAACGAGATGGGTTTTTTTCGACACACTACCGCTGACTTTCGCGCCTAAATCTTGTAAACGTTGCTTGGCCTCATCGCGGGTCATTTCATGCAGCGTACCTGTTAATACAATCGTTTTGCCTTGCAATGGCTGTGTTTCGGCTGAAGGCTGTTCTGATGTCACCTCATGCTCAGGCCAATGTACACCATGCGCTTTTAGCTGTTCGATCACTTCAATATTGTGCGGCTCACGGAAAAAGGTATAAATGCTTTTCGCAACCACTTCGCCAATGCCATCTACCGCTTCCAGTTGTTTTGTACCCGCTTGCATTAATGTATCGAGCTGACCGAAATGTTGGGCTAATAATCGCGCGGTGGTTTCGCCTACTTCTCGAATGCCTAACGCATATAAAAATCGGGCTAAAGTAGTGTCTTTGCTGTTTTCCAATGCTTTGACGACATTATTTGCCGACTTATCCCCCATGCGCTCCAAGCCTGCCCATTGTGCATGAGACACTTGATAAATATCCGCCAAGCTTTTCACAAAAGATTTATCAACCACTTGTTCAATGATTTTTGAGCCAAGTCCATCAATATCCATGGCACGGCGTGACGCGAAATGTTCTAAGGCTTGTTTACGTTGTGCTGCACAGAATAAACCGCCACTACAACGAATCACCGCCTCACCTTCAGCTTGAATCGTTTTTGAATCACAGACGGGACAGGTTTCAGGCATCTCAAAAATCTGGGTATCGGCTGGCCGTTGCTCTAATTGCACTCGCACCACTTCAGGAATTACATCACCCGCACGATGCACAATCACCGTATCACCTGCACGTACATCTTTGCGTCGAATTTCATCTAAATTATGCAAAGTAGCATTGGTGACCGTCACACCACCGACATTGACAGGAGCAAGCCGCGCCACAGGAGTTAATGCACCCGTTCGCCCGACTTGCACTTCAATCGCTAACACTTGAGTGATGGCTTCTTGAGCAGGTAATTTATGCGCAACTGCCCAACGTGGTGCACGCGAGACAAAGCCTAAAGTTTCCTGAGCGGCCAAATCATTGACTTTATAAACTACACCATCAATATCAAAATCTAAATCATCACGCTGCTGCAAAATCTGCTGATAATAATCTAAACAGCCCTTGACTTCAGTAACTACTTGAATCAAGGGGGAAACAGGTAAGCCCCACGTTTTTAATTGCTGCAACATATCATAGTGTTGAGCAGGTAAATCGGCTTGCTCCACAACACCCACAGCATAACTATAAAAACTCAATGGGCGGGTTGCTGTGATGCGAGAATCTAATTGGCGTAAACTGCCTGCCGCTGCATTTCGAGGGTTGGCAAATACTTTGTCGTCATTGGCACGTTGCTGCTCATTTAATTTGTGAAAACCTTGTTTGGTCATAAACACTTCGCCGCGCACTTCTAACACAGGCGGAAAATCTTCACCCTGTAAACGGAGCGGAATCGCCTTAATGGTTTTGACATTTTGAGTGACATCTTCACCTTGATGTCCATCACCACGGGTTGCCGCACGTACCAAGATACCGTTTTCGTAACGTAAACTGATCGCCAGACCATCTAGTTTAGGCTCAGCTACATAATCAACTTGTGCTAATTTTAAACGCTCACATACTCGCTGATTGAAATCACTGACTTCTGTATCATCAAACGCATTGCCCAACGATAACATCGGCACTTCATGTTTAACTGAATCGAAAGCGGTTAAAGGAGTTGCGCCTACGCGCTGAGTTGGTGAATCGGGTGTAATTAAGTCAGGATACTGGGCTTCTAAAGCTTGCAAAGTCCGTAATAATTTGTCGTATTCACTATCAGGAATTTGCGGCTCATCCAACACGTAGTAGTTGTAATTATGTTGGTTGAGCGTGCGGTGTAGTTCGTCGGCTTGCTGTTGAATGGCTTGAGGAATCATGCGAATAAACTTGTCTAATAAAAATAATCGGAATAAGCCATCATGACATATTCAGACAGATATTCACAAGCTTTTAGCGTTGTTCACACTTAATAAATCCCACCCATTGAAACTGCTTGTCGTGCCCCTGTCACGGACGGTAAATTATTTGGCTGTTGCTGTAATCGCTGATGCGCTAACCATGCAAAACACATCGCTTCTACCCAATCAGGTTCAACACCATAACGGGTTGTGGATTCGACAGGACATTCTAATTGTTTTTGCAGGCCATGCATTAAGTAGTCATTGTATACGCCACCGCCGCAGACCAACATTCTTTGCGGTGTATAAGGCTGCATAGCTTGAACAATGCTATCAATGGTTAATTGGGCTAAAGTGGTTTGAATCGTATTCGGGGGTAATGGATGTTGTTCCAAGTATTGTTCTAACCAATTTATATTAAAGTAATCTCGACCCGTGGTTTTCGGTGCAGGCAATGCAAAATAGGGGTCTTGCAATAAATCATCGAGTAAAGGCTGAGACACATCGCCGCTGCTTGCCCACTCCCCATCTCGATCATGGGTTAAACCTAGGTGCTTATTGATCCACGCATCCAGCAAACAATTACCTGTACCTGTATCAAAACCGATAATCTCTTGATCTGGTGTCAATACAGTAATATTGGCAATTCCACCTAAATTTAGCACGACGCGGGTTTCAGTTGGATGTTGGAATACCGCTTGATGAAATGCGGGCGCAAGCGGTGCACCTTGACCTCCTGCAGCCACATCACGACGGCGAAAATCGGCGATAGTTGGAATCTGAGTCTGTTGCGCAATGATATTCGGATCACCGAGTTGATAAGTACAAGCCGACTCTGTATTCGGGGAATGGTAAATGGTTTGACCCGCACAACCGATTGCGGTAATTTGAGCTGCATCTATTTGAATATGTTTAATTAAGTTAGCACTGGCTTGCGCAAATTCTTGGCCAACAGCATGATCTAATTCGATAAACTCACGTAATGAAATGGTTGTTTCAGGGTTTTGACTTAAGTTTAATAAGGTGTCTCGTAGTTGTTCAGGCCATAAGTGCGTGTAATTGGCAATGAGTTTGGTATGCTCCGCATCAATTTGAACCAATACAGCATCAATGGCATCAACACTTGTTCCAGACATTAGTCCGATATAAAAGCTCATATCAATCCCCTAAAATAAAAAGGACGTAAATACGCCCCTTCAGTAAGTGACAGCAATTTAAAATACCATCATCGTATGTTCTTTGTATAGTACTCTACGGCTATATGCTAAAAAGATAGAACCATCATCAACGCTATAAATGTCACAGTTTTTGAATAAATTTTCGGTTGTCATTGGCTATCTGCTGATGCACAACACATCAAAATAACAGTTCACTGACCTCAAAAAGGACGACATATCCATGCGCTATTACAAAATGATGCTTGCTTCCATATGCTTACTTACACTTTCGGCATGTGCTGAATTAGGACAAAAAACCATTGCTTATCCCAGTGTAAGTTTATCGGGTTTGCAACTCTTAAGCTCAGGTTATTCTAAGCAAAACTATGAAGTACAATTAAAGATTGAAAACCCGAACGCCTTTCCTCTGCCGTTGAGCAAATTAGATTACGAGTTGATTCTTAACGATGCGGTGTTTGCCTCTGGAGTCAATGAAGAAGCCATCACCATTCCTGCCAATGCCGCTGAAACTATTACATTACAAGTCACTAGTAATTTTGCCAGCTTATATGAGCAAGCCCTTTCATTTGGCAACAGTATTATCGGAAATAATGCCAGCCGTGAATTTAATTATGGTTTGAAGGGTAATTTATTTTTTGCAGAATGGTTGCCTCAAGTACCTTATGATTACTCAGGGCAAGTTAATTTGGGATTTGGTAGCTTAATCGATAAAGTAAAATAAGCATATGTAGCAAGAAATCCAAGCGAATTGAACGATTGTTTGGATTTCAAGTTACGCTTTTCGATCAAGGATAGTTGTTAACTCAAGTCACAGGGTTATAAGTTGTGTACTTTTACATCCAAGCCTTTGTCTTTATAAGACTTATAACGCAATCGTCCCCATTGTTTTGCTACATCATTATTGAATACAATTTCAGCCACACGGTTAAAGTTTGAGTAAAAATCAGGAATGTCAGCAACGGCTAAATTGACGAGTACATCGGCTGGTGCATAACTATCTACAGCGTAACCAATCTTGATCGGCGCAATCGAATCAGCTTCATCAGGATATAGATCGTGTGGGATAAAACTATCTTGTTTAAATGTCCACAACATATCATCTAACTTTTTGGCATGGGTTAAACCGTGAGTATGAATATAAATTTGGTAACCCTGATGCCATACTTTATCCACAAGCTGACATGTAAATCGCTCGCCTGTTGGCTGCTGCAAAATATAAAAATCAACTTGTGGCTGTTCAGACATTAGCTATCGCTTTCTTCTGGTAACATCGGTGTAGGTGTCATACGTTTGTCTTCGAAACAACGCGTTAATAAGTATTGAACTAATAACGGTACAGGGCGGCCTGTTGCACCTTTTTCTTTCTTAGGCGCGCTCTTCCATGCTGTGCCTGCAATATCCAAATGTGCCCAATGATATTTCTTGGTGAAACGAGACAAGAAACATGCAGCTGTAATTGTACCCGCGCTTCTACCATCACTAATATTAGCAATGTCCGCGAATGGACTATCTAAAGAAGGCTGATACTCATCCCATAATGGTAATTCCCACGCTTTATCACCTGCTAAACGACCTGCATTTAATAAATCATTAGTCAATGGATTATGGTTACTGAGTAAACCATGTGCATGAGAACCTAAGGCCACGACACATGCACCTGTCAACGTTGCAATATCAATCACCGCATCAGGCTTGTAACGTTCAGCGTAAGTTAACGCATCGCATAAAATTAAACGGCCTTCTGCATCTGTATTTAAGATTTCAATGGTTTGACCTGATAAAGAAGTGACGATGTCTCCCGGTTTAGTCGCATGACCGCTAGGCATATTTTCAACTGTTGGAATCAAGCACACTACGTTAATGGGTAAACGTAATTCTGCAACTGCAGACATCACACCCAATACCGTTGCAGCCCCTGACATATCATATTTCATTTCATCCATATCTTGGGATGGCTTAAGTGAAATACCACCAGAATCAAAAGTTACCCCTTTACCAACAAATACGACAGGGGCTTCGGCTTTTTTATCTTCCGTGCCTTTATATTCCAACACAATCATTTTCGGGTCTTCATTACTGCCTTTAGCGACGGCTAATAATGAGTGCATTCCCAGCTCTTCCATTTGGCCTTTTTCTAAAATCTCACAACTCACCGATTCATGTAAGGTGCATAAAGCTTTAGCTCGATCTGCTAAATAAGTGGGGGTACAAATATTACTAGGCAAGTTAGCTAAGTCTTTGGTTAACTTAACACCTGAAGCAATAGCTTGTGATTCACGATTGGCTTGTTCTGCTAAACCTAATTCGCGGCGTGATGCGACAGTAAAGACGATTTTGCGCAATGGGCGACGGGTAATATTTTTTTTGCTTTTGAGTTGGTCAAACGTGTATAGTGTGGCTTGAGCTGTTTCAATGGCATGACGAATACGCCAGTTAGTATCTCGACCGCGCACATTAAGCTCAGTAAGATAACATACGGTTTCCATTGAACCTGTTTCATGTAAGGTGCGAATCGCTTGTGCAATCACCTTGCGGTATTGATTATCACCTAATTCACGTTCGCGACCACAACCCACTAATAAAACACGGTCTGCTAACGTACCGGGAACATTGTGTAATAGTAAGGTTTGACC
Organism: Candidatus Albibeggiatoa sp. nov. NOAA; assembly: GCA_025800385.1. Classification (GTDB taxonomy): domain Bacteria; phylum Pseudomonadota; class Gammaproteobacteria; order Beggiatoales; family Beggiatoaceae; genus Albibeggiatoa. The sequence continues at coordinate 4,665 of JAOXRS010000012.1, read as the reverse complement.
AATTTTACCTTCTAGGTCTCCGCGTCTTAAGATAGAAGAGATATGACCGCCACTCACATCGTCAATCTGCTTGGCCACTTCGGACAAACGACGAGGCTCATAAATACCAACTACTACGCAGGCGGTTCTTTGCTTCTCAGGATGACCACTTTTTATATTGAATTCCATATTATTTCCCGTTTAACTTGTCGTTGCACTGGACATAAGCACTAATGCAGACGAAAATAGTGTTTTTGTATCTGCGGCTTAGTATAAATGACTGCATATATATGATTAATGATACACAATTTTAGCAAATATGTTAAATTGTATTCATTTCTTATAAATAAGTTTTAACACTGGAGTTGGTTTTTTGGTTATTACCCGTTACTTATTCCGTGAGATAGTTAGCATATTATTTGCTTTAAGCGTGCTGCTCATTTTGATTTATATGAGCCATCGTTTTATGTTTTACCTAGTCCAAGCTGCTACGGGGCTTATTCCTGCTGAATTTATTTTGAAATTGCTGGGGATGAAATTACTCAGTGATGTGATGATAATTTTGCCTCTGAGTTTCTTTTTAGCAATCTTACTCGCATTAGGACGTTTATATAAAGATAATGAAATAACCGCGATGGCCGCCTGTGGGATGCCCGTACCGAGTAAAACTATCTTATTATTAGGTGTGTTATTTTCATTGGTGATTGCCAGTCTATCATTATTTCTTGCACCGTGGGCGGAAGGGCAAATTGATAAACTCAAGCGAGAAGCCTATTCTGTTGCTGAGCTACAAACCATTTCTGAAGGGCAGTTTAAAGAATATCAGAACGGCAAGGGGATTTTTTACGTACAAAGTATTAACCCTGAAACCAACTGGATGCAAAATGTGTTTATACAGGTAAACTTACCACATAAACAAGTCATCATGGTTGCCCATCAGGCTTATCAAGAAATCAAAGAAGGCGACTTATTGTTGATCTTGAAACAGGGTTATCGTTATGAGAATACCTATGGCTTATTAGATTATGTTATTACTGAGTTTGAACAACACACAATTCAAGTCCCCACATTACATACTCAGCAAAATCACGGTGAAAACCATAAAGCAATCCCGACATTAGATTTGTGGCAACGCGAAGGTCTTGCGTATCAAGCAGAGTTACAGTGGCGTATTGCTTTGCCTATTTCAGTTATTTTACTAGCGATTTTAGCTGTCCCCATCTCTCGCACAACCCCACGTCAAGGTCAATATGCCAAAATTTTCTCAGGTATTTTGATCTATTTGATTTATCAGAATTTACTCAATGTTGGTGAAAAATGGATTGAAAAAGGTGATGTACCACTGTGGCTGGGTATTTGGTGGGTGCATGGTTTAGTGTTGGTGGTTATCTTTATTCTTGCCTATATTCCTGTATTAAAACTGTGGTGGTTAATTCGTCAACAGCGACAAGATGAGCAAGAAATTAAAATTGGTAACGAACGTTTGCAACTCAGCCAGAAAGAGATTCGTGTGGGCAGTGCTAAATTTAAAGTGACTAAAGGTGCATCAAAAAAATAGCCACTTAACACTCAATTTCTCTCGTATTTGAGCTACAAAAAGTGCAGGAAATACAGTTTATTCTGCACTATGTTGCACCAGTGAAGTTCGCCTCTAATACAAATAGCTTTTCCTATCGTAAAGAAGCCAGCATATTGTGCATACCATACTGAACTAAACCGAATATTTCATTTCCTACCTGCTGCCAAGTCGATTTCATTGTAGCGAATGTATGATGCCACGTTTTCATCATCATAGTCATCCATTTTCCTAAGAATACTAAGAATTTAGATAACAGAGCGAGCATTGTTGCTATCATTAAGTAGTACTCCTTAAGTCATAAGCTTTTTAACATTATTTAGTATGACTGATTAATTTGTCATTTGCAAAAACTAATAAATCTAATAACTTTAGCTTATATCTAAGTAAATGCCTAATTCCCTATTTTTTATATAACCATATAAAATTCAATATAAAAAGCCATTCATTCTATTTTTTCATACCATTCATACTTTTATCAAAAAAATATATTTTCATATAAAAAAACCATTTTTGACTTATTCAAGTATAACTATTGATATGTATAAATATTTTTTATTAATTACATATGGTTGAAGTGGTTATTGTATAGAAAATAATTTAATTAAATATAAAAAATATATGCTGCTATAAATTAGCATTATTTAATATAATGATACCAAAAAAAATACTCAATATAATATTTTAAACAACTATAAGTTTAGGATATTAAAACTATTGGGTAAAAATCTAATTTATAAATACAAGTATTAACAATAAATTAAAAAAATTGATTGGCGTTACAACTATTTTAAAAAAAGGTATTTTTATGTCGAGGCTGTTTTTTGCTTCTTTATACTGTAGTTTTGTCTTTTCTTATGCAAATGCGGATAGCCACAATTTTGGCCGTCAAGCCGAGTATAATTTAGACCAACTGAAGGGTTTATCTTTAATTGAATTGATGAATGTACCATTGGTTAGTATTGCATCGGGCAGCAAACAATTGTCATCTGATGCACCTGCCGTGACCACAGTAATTACAGCTGAAGATATTGAAGTGATGGGCGCACATGACCTTGATGAAATATTACAGTCTGTTGCAGGATTACATGTCACACAAACACCATACTATAACTCTGTGTACATCATGCGTGGCATTTACTCACAAGCCAACCCGCATATTTTGCTACTCATTAATGGTGTCCCAACCAATAGTTTTTTAGATGGTAATCGTGGTCGTCACTGGCGAAGTATGCCTGTTAAATCCATTGCACGTATTGAAATCATGCGCGGCTCAGGGTCTGCTTTGTTTGGTGCAGATGCAATGAGTGGAGTGATTAATATTATTACTAAAACGGCTGAAGATATTGAAGGTACTGAAGTGGGTACACGTATTGGCAGTTTTGGTTCAAAAGATGTTTGGGCATTGCATGGAACAGAGGTTGGCAATGTAAAAATTGCAGCCATGGTTGAATATGGGGAAACTGATGGCCATCGTAAAATTATTGAGCAAGATGTACAAACCTTACACGATCAAATTCATAACACAACAGCATCACATGCCCCTGACTCCGTTAATTTATCCCAGCGTCATTTAGATGCTCGCTTAGATGTTCAGTATGAAGAATGGCAATGGCGATTAAGTTATCAAGGGCGTAGAGATATTGGCTCGGGTGCGGGTTATGCTCAGTCATTATCACCTGAGACGACATTTAGAGAAGATCGTTTGCTTGCAGATGTCACGTATACTCATGCTATATCTGATAGTTGGGATACAACGGTGCAAGCCAGTTATTACTATTTAAACCCACTCAGAACAGAAGATTGGTTATATATTTACCCAAAAGGTGCATTTGGTGGCCTATATCCTGATGGTTATATCAGTCGACCTGATTTTAGAGAACAACACTTCCGTCTTGAAATATCTAATTTTTACAGTGGGTTTGAAAATCATTTAGTATATTTTGGCACAGGCTATCACTTGGCTGATGCATTTCATATGCACCAAGTGGCCAATTTTGGAGCTGATCCTTATACAGGCGCACGCACTTTACACCCTAACACTTTTTATTACTATGATGGTCAACAACCTTATACCGCGATTCCAGAGAAATCACGTAATAATTGGTTTTTCTTTGCACAAGATACATGGCATATCAATGAAAACTGGGAGTTAACATCTGGTATACGTTATGACCACTATTCTGATTTTGGCGGCACACTTAACCCTCGCCTAGGTTTGGTCTGGCATACGACGGATAAATTGACGACTAAACTTTTATACGGACGCGCCTTCCGTTCACCTACGCTTAATGAATTGTATAACACACATAGCCCTACCACTTATGGCAATCCTAATCTTGATCCTGAAACTATGGAATCTTGGGAACTTGGTTTATATTATCAAGTTTCACCAAACTTATATTTAACAGCAACAACATTTTATTTTGAATTAGATGATTTAATTCGATTCCGTCCTGATTCGCGAGAAGGTATTTCAAGTAGTGCAGTTAATAGTGACGCGCAACGTGGTCATGGGGGAGAAATTGAGTTGAATTGGCAACCTTCGCCACAGTGGCACATCATCGGTAATTTTTCAATACAAGAAACCAAGAATAAACGTACAGGGCAAAAAATTGCGCAAGTCCCTTATTATTTATTTCATTTACATACAGATTGGGAATTTATGCATCACTGGTATGTCAATATGCAATTAAATGGGGTGATGAATCGTAAACGTGGGCGTTTAGATAAAAGAAATCAAATAGATGATTATTGGTTAACAGATTTGACCTTGCACTATACACCTACTGAACAATGGCGCATAAGCTTAGGTGTACGCAATGCATTTGACGTAGATGCACGCGAACCAACCAGTTTTTCAGATCGAGTAGGTGTGCCGGGGTTACCAAATGATTTGCCGTTGGAGGGTCGACATTATTTCCTTGAACTGCAATATCAGCTTTAAGCCATAATTTAAAAAACATTCCGAATTTTTTGGTAATTGTTTATACATAAATTAAGCTGAATATTTTTAGATGAAATGGACAGCTAAAGCATGTTTTAAAATAATTATCATTTGTTCGGAATATTTCATTTTGCGTCTTTTGTAAACAAAAATATATTATTTT
>JAOXRS010000009.1 GCA_025800385.1 Candidatus Albibeggiatoa sp. nov. NOAA | reverse complement strand
AGCAAATATAGTGAAATAGGCACCGCATATAAATAGAAAAGAACTATGCATAATAAAGATACTACCGCATATAATGAAACGAGCACCGCATATAATGAAGAAACCACCACAGATACAGCCAAAACCTCCCCATATAATGACATAGACACCGCACATAATGATAAAAGCACCGCAAAGAATGAAAATGCTGATCATAAGGCAGTCATGGTGTTCCATAGTTGCTTGTTATATAATTATGATCTTCTTCTTCTTTATTTAAATAATTATTTATTTAGTTAGTTAGTTTTATAATCAATGCAAAAGAGCAAATAAAGTTTCTTGTTTACAGTTTGGGGCAGACCAAGGGGTGGTTCAGTTGAAACCGCTAAATTGAAATCACAAACATTTAAAAACATGCAGTTTCTGACAAGAAGGTAAAAAAAGTAAAAGTATAAAATCTTTTGAAAATTATATCCCTTTGTCTTCTGAGCATGCAAACAGCAAAAATAACTTTAATATAATCAATTATTGATGAAAATCTGTCCCTGGTATGAAATAACACTCAATAAATGGCTGCAATTTCCAGTTTCAATTAGGCAGCCAACATGCACGACAGGTGTGTCGACTAACTCAAGCAATACAGGTTACCTGGTGGCCGGCCAAAGTAAGCAGCCTTCCGTTTAAAATGACATAAACACTTAAGGATCTAAGGAATGTCGTAAATAAACAATAGACATGTCCTTTACTAGAGTGAAGGCACACAGTCAAGGCTTTGCATGTTGGGTCTCCTTCACTTGAGGGTCCATTGAGGGAAGCGGGGGGGAGGGGTTGGGGTAGGGGGAGTCAGATGGGAGGGTTAAGGCATCTTTGGCCCCCTTGTTTTCAATGCTAAACTGAGTGGTCTCAATTCTTGTCAAATATTTTGAGTACTTTTTGGTAACTAGTTAGCACAAAAGTGATGATTCCAAAGCAATAATTGTTTAACAATTTTATTTCACAGTTACCCTCAAAATGCTGGAACAAAATTTAAAACACTTCCCGGGGGAACCCCCTAGGTGCTCCCTTATCTCAAACCTGGATTACTCCAGGGATGGAAGCAATATTATTGCAACAATTTCATTCGATTTAAGGCTGTGCAGTGGTTGCCTGAGGGCATCACCAGCCATTGTTGGAGTTGACTGCATTGTAACACTAGCTATGTAACGAGGGTAGTAGCAGACTCTGTTGTGATGAATCAGTCATGCTGTTTAGAACCGGAAGTGAAAGAATCTGGAAGTCTACAAAATGTAGTAACCGGAAATGGATTCTTTCTTGTTTGAAAGAGTTTCCAACAGCTTCAAGTTTTAGTTTTGATTCAAATCAACAAGGAAGATTCTGATAGCAATCATGCTTTGCACAACTTTGCCCAGGAGTATAATTTCAACTGCAACCTTCACTGCTATGTGCATAACACCGT
>JAOXRS010000057.1 GCA_025800385.1 Candidatus Albibeggiatoa sp. nov. NOAA | reverse complement strand
TTAGAAGAAATTGTATGAGAGCCTCAAAAGTAAGTGTCTTGAGGCTACTCGACTTGGGGTAATTGAAATGCCTATTGACAAGCTTCAATCGGAATGGCTAATCCCTCTACATCATTAAATTGATGTGTCAAACTATCATTTGCTATTACCAGTTCACAAGTATCAGGATTTAACAAGTGCATCCCAAAAGCAGTTTTGTGGCTGCCAATGAGTAGGTCACCCGAACTCATCATTTCAAGTGCCTCGATTTCGCCTTGTAAATCTGTGCAAACTACTTCTAATTTATCTGACTCAAGGTCATATTGCCACAGCTCACCATTTGCTCCGCCATAGAAAATCGTAGTATCGGCTTGTTTACTGAGAGTTAAACCTTCTAATGCCACGGTAGATGCTAGTACTAACGTGCCTTGTCCTGATACCACATCAATAGTGATAAGCCCTTGTCCTTTTGCCCAAGCGTATAAAGTACCATCTGGACTAAAAGCGAGGTCTTCAATTTCGGCAAATTGAGTGTCGCCAATGGTAGTTAATTCACCTGTATCAGGATTAACTTCGTATAAATAACCCGCTTCACCAGTTGTTGCATCATCGCCAGCAGCGGCATATAACTTGTTAGTCTGAGGATGAATAGCTAAAGACTCAATATCATATCCAGCATGTAGGTTGCCCAGTTCAGTAGTGCTTAAGTCATTCAAATTAACAGTAAAGAATTGTGAGTCATTAAGTTTGTCGTCGTGCACAACATATAATTGGCAGGCAATTTCATTCGGTGGGCAGTTGGTTTGGGTATTGCGCCAGCTAGAATCTTTGCTATCGAGAATGGCTTGGATGGTAATATCAGTTGGATTAAGACAGTTATTGTGAACCTTGAAATTCCGCAAACTCTGCAAAAAGTCAGCTAACTCAACTGTAGGACTGTCACCTGTTAAATAGTTATTATCTAAAGATAAATATCTTAATTTTGTTAGTTGACTTAGTTCACTTGGAATCGTACCTGTGAGTTGATTACTTTGAAAATAAAGGAATTCTAACTTAGCTAATTGGCCTAGCTCGCTTGGAATTGAGCCTGTGAGTTGATTATTATTAAGGTAAAAGTTTGTTAAATTAGCCAACTGACTTAGTTCACTTGGAATTGTGCCTGTGAATTGATTATTGCCAAGGTAAAGTTTTCGTAACTCACTCAATTGACCTAACTCGCTTGGAATCGTACCTGTGAGTTGATTATCGTTAAGAAGGAGTTCTCGTAAACTAGCCAGCTGACCTAGCTCAATTGGAATTGTGTCTATGAGTTGATTATCGCTCAGGTAAAGTTTTGTTAAATTAGCCAACTGAGCTAGTTCACTTGGGATTGTACCTGTGAGTTGATTATCGTTAAGCAGGAGTTCTCGTAAACTAGCCAACTGACTTAGTGCGCTTGGAATTGTACCTGAGATTTGGTTATTGCTAAGGTAAAGTTTTTGTAACTCACCCAACTGACCTAGTTCGCTTGGAATCGTGCCTGTGAATTGATTATTGTTAAGGTAAAGAGTTTGTAACTTAGTCAACTGACTTAGCTCGCTTGGAATCGTGCCTGTGAATTGATTATCATTAAGGTAAAGTAGTTGAATTGATTGACCTAGTTCGTTTGGAATTGTACCTGTGAGTTGATTACGAGAAAGGGAAAGATATTTAAAATTAGCCAACTGACCTAATTCGCTTGGAATCGTACCTGTGAGTTGATTAC
>JAOXRS010000234.1 GCA_025800385.1 Candidatus Albibeggiatoa sp. nov. NOAA | reverse complement strand
AGTGTTTGGAAATTGCTTATATTTAGTAGAGATCCTTCATTATATTCGTTAATCTTGTGTACATATTTAAGAACATCTCTGAAAACTCGAGATAAATCTGTTGATGGAGTGTAATGAATCTCGGGATATTCTTGTCCATTAACGACTTCAAGATGACAATTGATAAGAGTTCTTGGGTCAGTCGATACACTGAATGTGTTGTATAGAAATGGGTTGCTTGTTTGACTATCAATTGACGCATCATTGATTATAAAAACAAAAACATGTCTAGGTTTTGATATTCCTGATGAAATCTTAAAATGACCTGATCTTTGTGTAGTACTGTTGCTTCGTTCAATATTTTCTCTAAGATACATCCATTTATAAGGTTTTAAAAACTTGCTCATATATATACTTTGTCCTTCGCTATTAAATGTGATTCGTGGTACTATTAGTTGTAACTTAGTGAGAATAACTCGACAGTTGTCAGCTCCTTTCCAAATCAAATTGGCATCACTTTCAAATTCAATATTCAATTCCATACGACCCGATGGAAGCATATTACTATCAAGAGCTTCAAAGAATGAATATCTATTAAGAGGAAGTTCACGTGTTACAGTATTTGATGCACCCAAAAGGATTTTTCTTTCAGCAAATCCTTTATTATATAACGCTTGAGCTGGTCTTTCTTCGGCTGATCTACTTGTATCAAGATGAAAAAATTCATTAGTCGCTGTGGATTGAGCATATACTGGACTATATTCTAACAATGATTTGATATTGACGCAATGATTTGCTTCATTACAATCATATACTTTCTTTCCATTCAACTTTATATCAAAATTCTTTATGAAACTATGAATACTATTTACAATACCGTTATGATCATTACCAGCGATATTACCACCATCGGCAAGTTTATTTACTTTAAAACTAATACCAAGACGAGCATTAAACCAATCAAAAGGAGTAACTTCACCACTGTTATCAACGACGAATCGATAATTGTCTTTTTTTTGTGAACGTGCATTTCCAACTACAGTATTCAATGGTGTTTCTAATTCAAAGAACATGTCTTCATATCTTTCAACATATTTAGGATTTCTATATGATTCCATTATACTATAAGTTTAGATAAAATTACAACTTCATCAATTTTCCTCCTGAAATTAGTCTATTCACTCTCTGAGCAATTTCGAAATCAGTCAATGGTTTACTTGTTGTATTCTTTGGAGGTTGTTTTATTGTTTGTTGCATAGGCTGTTTTTTGCTTAGCAATTGAACTATTTTATCACCAGCTCTATTACCAATATGTTCTCCAACTTTAGTAACAGCTTTGTTAGTAGCTGATTTAGCACCTTTTTTGGCTATATCCTTAGCTGTTTTGCTAAAAAGCTTTCTTCCCACTGATTTGAATATATCCATCAATCCTTCACCATATATCTCTCCAGTA
>JAOXRS010000216.1 GCA_025800385.1 Candidatus Albibeggiatoa sp. nov. NOAA | reverse complement strand
ACGTCGTTTGTCAGACAAAAGCGATAAATTTGCACTCTCTATTAAAATTTTATTTTGGTTACATGACTTAACAAACATTTTTATGTTTGCCTTTGGCACGTGGGGGGTGTGTTTGGATGGATTGGGGAGCTTGGCTTTGTGTCCACCCTGTTCACGGGTTCAAGGTGCTTGGAGTGCGAGGCCTGGTGGTTGCCGTTCACAGGGTTGTCATGGATATGCTATGCGCTCACCTCATGCTGCTCGTAGCTCCACCATCCTTCCAGGCACCTTCCCCAGTTTGCAGTTTACAGTGCGGCCTTTGAGGTCAAATCATTTCACTCACTTTGTTGATGCACAACACTTCTTGGTGTTTGCCATTTCCTGTGTATTTGAGTGGTTGAAAGGCAAAAACCTACCAGCTTAAAATGCATAAGTGGATAAAGGAACAAGCAAAAACCATACAAAATTTTGAATTTTGAAGCTGTGACCATGTCATATGAAATGGATACATGTATGTGCTTGCAAGTGTATTATTGAAAAGGGGCCCTAACATTAAAACAGTGAAAATGTATTTGCAGTCTACCACAGCCATGGCCAGCTAAGACTGCCTTGGTTCCACCTTGCCCCCCTAAGGTTAGATTTATATGTAAAACATATAAATCTAAAACAGGGTGTAAATTAAATCTTCATAAAACAAGAAGCTCAGTGAGCTTAAACCTGCGTGTGATGCTCACGATTCCATATAACAAATATAGAGCCATTAGCTCCTTAACTCTGATTCTCAGATCTCTTGCCAGCTATAGTTGTAATGCACAATAATAACGGCTGCGTAGTTTTGGAGACTAACAATAGCGCAAACAATATAAGAATTGAAAGGCCTTATCTGTTTCCGTCTTTATAAGCCTCACGCTAGTCGAATAATCAAACGAACAGACATCATTTGGTGCTGAATATTTGCCGAAATTCATTGCTGGCTGCCCACTTTCTAAAAGAGTGGCAGACTTGCAATTGGACAAAGATGGATCCTCG
>JAOXRS010000199.1 GCA_025800385.1 Candidatus Albibeggiatoa sp. nov. NOAA | reverse complement strand
CCTTTCTTACCTGGCAACAGGCCTTCTATTCGTCTCCATTGGCTATCCTTTAGTATTCTTCTAACCATTTTCTATATACCTCATTTTTTCCTACATATTTTACTCTTTTACCTCTATTTGAGAACGCTACCTAGTATGAATTTGAATATAAACAGAGTCGAGCGTCCTAATGCAAATACAGGGATACGGCAGCACCCTAGCTCAAATACTCCACTTGATACCTATATTGAGCTGCATGAAGATGATAATAAAGAAAAACAGGCTTCTTCTTGGATACATATGGTATTATTGGGAAATAAACAAAGACAAAGTAATAGTGGGTTATAGTTGATATTTGAGCATTTTTTCTCCAGAAGTTAAAAAGTGCTGGCTAGTTTTTATAATCTTATTTAATCATCTGAGTTTGATTTAACTTTCAATTCTTTAGGACTATGAATTACATCACACTGTTTTTTGAGTCGAAAAGATAGCCATTTAGTTCTATGGGATATATTTATTAAATCAAATTCACGTTAGTTAGCACTTTAAAATTATAATGGACACTCCCATCAAAAATAAGCAATTTTAATCACTCTTTACATCCAACCAATCACGCAAACTATCACCAAGTAAATTAACCGATAACACGATCACAAATAACGCAACACCGGGAGCTAACACCAAATGCGGCGCAACCAACATATAGCGTGTACCTTCCTTAATCATTGATCCCCAAGAAGCCTGAGGCGGTTGAACCCCTAACCCTAAGAATGATAAACCCGCTTCGGCGATAATAATGCTGGCAATACCAAAAGTAGCTTCAATAATCAAAGGAGCGATTAATAACGGTAAGACGTGGAAAAATAGAATGCGTGGTAATTTCGCACCCAATGCCATTGCGGCTAGTACGTGTTCACGGCGTTTCAACGACAAGGTTTGAGCACGGGCAAGTCGAGCAAATCCAACCCAGCCCACAGCGGCTAAAGCAATCACCACATTTTCAATTCCTGCACCGAGTAAACCAGACAATGCAATCGCTAATAAAATCCCAGGGAACGCTAAAAATACATCGATGATTCGCACGATCAGTAAATCAATCCAACCGCCAAACCAACCACTAATCATCCCGATCAATGTGCCGATAATGCCTGATAATAAAACCACCCAAAAAGCGACTAAAAACGAAGTACGTGCGCCCATGATTAAGCGATCTAAAATCGAGCGGCCTAATTCATCATAACCTAGCCAAGCTTCAGCAGATGGCGGATGTAAAATGTTTGCAAGCGTAATATGGTCGGGTTGTAAATTAAGCCAAGGGCTGATTAAAGCAAGAATTGCCCATAAAGCGAGGAAACTGGCGGGAATTAAAATGCGTAATCTAATCACGATAGCGTACTCGTGGGTCTAAAACAGCATACAAAATGTCGGTGAAGGTATTAACCAGCACATAAGCCACACTGATTAATAGCACACAAGCTTGAACCACAGGATAATCACGGCGTTGAATCGCTTCGACGGTCAATTGTCCAACCCCAGACCATGAAAAAATCATTTCAGTAATGACTGCACCACCAAGCAAATGGCCTAATTGCAAACCAATAATGGTAATAATCGGCAAGGATGCATTGCGTAACGCATGATGAACGATGACCCCAAATTGACTTAAACCCTTGGCTCTGGCAGTTCGGATATAATCTTCTTGTAACACTTCCAATAAAGTAGAACGTATCATACGCGCCAAAATTGCAGCTAAAGCCGTGCCCAGTGTGATTGCAGGCAAGATTAATGAGTCGACACCATCGCGCCCACTGACAGGCAACCAACCCAATTGCAACGAAAAGATAATAATCAATAAAGGCCCCATCCAAAAATTAGGAATCGATACGCCAACGAGCGAAAACATCATTGCACCATGATCGTATACTGTATCTCGACGAATCGCAGCAATACTACCCAAGGGCAAAGCAATCATAATAGCAACAATTAAAGCTGCGCCTGCTAATTCTAACGTGGCGGGAATACGTTGTAATAAGATGTCACTGATCGGTTGTTTGGAATATAAAGATTGGCCTAAATCACCTTGCAACACATTGAAAATATAAGTGTACCATTGCACAAATAACGGTTGATCTAAACCCAGTTGTGTGCGTAAGGCTTGTAAGTCTGCACTGGTTGCCCGCTCCCCTAACATGGCTTGCACAGGGTCTCCCGGTACGAGATGGATCAGCAAAAATACCAAGGTGACAACGCCTAATACTACAAATAACATACTAAGCAAACGAGAGAGGATAAAGTGCAGCATAAATCTATTGCCAATCGAATAGGAAAAGATTAGGTGTTATTGTAGATGATATTGTCTTTAGGTCACAGTGTTTAGTTAAATCATGCAGTAAAGCCAATCACTTCACCTTACTGCATTATTTGGGGTTAAAATTTAGTAAACAAGTAAGCTGATGAGGTTTTCACCATTATAGACAATTGTGCCATTGCTTAAACGATAGCCGACTGCAACACGTAAAATCCCTGTTTGGCCTGCAAAGTTGCCTTTAAATACTTTCACCAACTCCACATCAGTTAATGTCACACCTGTTTGGAAAGCAGTCAAGGCGTTACCAGGTATCCAAGCATCTAAACGTTGGGGTGTATTGTAGGTAAAATAAGTCTCTGCGGCATCTTCTGGGAACGAAGGCGTAATACCAACCACAACTAAAATATCTGCAACCTGTCCTACGTGATTTGGCGCGACATTGATATAAGCTTGAATATCTGCCTCATCATCGGAAAGTTGTGCATTTTCAGCTGTGAATGCACCACCATTGACAGATACACCGCCATGCACTGATGCTTGTTTATTTAAACTAAATTGTCCCAACGCATCGATCATACCCATAAAGCCTAAACTTGGTAATGCAGGTAATGGTTCGGTAATAAAAATATTAGTTGAGGTTTTAATATCTTCATTGCTGGCCAACTTGCCTGATAAAACATAAGTATCTTGCAGCGTATTGGCATTGAATTGCACTGTAATTTGACCATTTGCATTGGTGACACCATGGCTTGGGTCAACGCTGTTTGCTAACACATTACCTGCAGAATTGGTCACGCTAAAGTTAACGGTTTTGCCTGTCACAGTATTACCATATACATCACTGACTTCAAATATAATCGGTTTGGCTGTACGGCCAGCAGGTAAGACTTGTCCCGCGCCTTCAACCACATTTAAACGCGCAGCTTCGGCAGCGATAATATTTAAAGGCAAAGTAATATTAATATTGGCATCTGATGCTAAAGCGGCTCGAATTGTGTAAACCCCATCATTGTTAAGCGGCGCAAGTTGCAAAGTCACTTCACCCAAGCTATCAGTAATCGCGTTAGGATTTAAAATACCGTCTGTTAACAATTGTCCGTTTGCATCATATAAATAAAACACTACGCCAACATTGTTGGCTAATGTACCATTGGCATTAATCACTTTAAAACTGATATTGTCAGGCTTAGACCCTGCGACTAAAGTATCAAAATAACCTGTCAGCACGTAAATACCCGTATTGCTATCAGTGACAATAATATTAACCGTATCAGTTTTGGTTGTATCACTGGCTAAAGTGGCTGTGATTTGATAACTGCCTAATACCGAAGTGGCTTTCAACTGGGTGCTGACTAAACCTTGTGTATCTGTAGTCGCACTTTGCACAGTTAATAAATTCGGATCAGCTTGACCAGACGGTGTGGTTACAACAAAATTCACCACTTCATCACGAATTGCATTACCAAAAGAATCTGCTGCTTTAAATGTAATCGTATTTGATTCTGTGTTAACCGCTAGATTTTGATCTTTGGCAGAAACTGCAACTAAATTGTCTACATCGGCCGCTACAATGCTCATGGTCGTGTTGATTGATTTAGTGCTGTCATTGGTTAACTGGGCAATCAAGGCATAAGAACCAAGTGTTTGAGTGGCTTGTGCTTTGATTTGAGTGGTTATTTGTCCTTCGGTATTCACATCAGCTTGTGTCACGGTTAATGCGTCCGCTGCGATTTGTCCTGTTGGATCAATTAAGCTGAAATTGACATTAATCCCTGTCACAGGGTTACCAAAACTATCCGCCACTTGATATACAATCGGTTGAGATGGTTGACCCGCTTTAATCGTTTGTTGTGCGCCTGATGCAATCGCAATGTTTGAGTTCGCCGCTTTAGAAATCACGTTGACCGTAGTAAAACCCGATTCTGTTGGCTGACCCACAAGGCTGCCGAAAATCGTATAAGTACCTGTGGCAATGCTACCGACCTCGGTTAAGCTGGTAAATGCTTCTGCATTGTTACTGACGGGGGCTAAAGTTACACTTAAACCTTGTGTCGTTGGCGTACCCAAAGGTGTGAGCATAGAAAATTGCATCACCACACCTGTGCGTGGATTGCCAGCTGCATCAGCGACTTTAAAAATAATGTTGGTTGAACGGCTACCAATAGTAATAGTTTGATTACCACCCGATACCACTCCAATGTCAGCATAAGCCGTTTGCCAGCATATGAGCAGTAGTAATAATTGCCCTAAAAAGGCGACCTGACGTTGCATGATAAACCTCGCTTAAAAATTGAAATTACAGTCATTTTGTTTAATCTAACCATAAAATAGCCGATTATGAAAGATATTTGTCGGGATTCATCAAATTTGAGCTTATAAGAGGTATTGGGCTGTTAATAAAGAGCTGAACCGTATGCGACAAAGATTGACAATTTAAACTAAACAAACATAAAAAAACTTTAAAATTTATGCTAGCCTAGTACGATTATCTTGGCGCGGAGTCCAACCAAAAATGCTACTAGCCAAACTGGGTATCATGTTCACAGTGTACGCAGGTGTGAAGGCTTATAAAACCTGTTTTAAACTCAAACCTCAAGCTACGCAGCAAATACCTGATGCTACTGAATCTGATGATATTCAAAAGAAAATAGAGCAGAAACACGACCATTATTTTGCGGCCAGTAGCGTGGGTGTGGGTGTCAGTATTGCCAGTTATGCCTACCCGCCTTTGATACCCGTCAGCGTGGTGTTGGTCAGCTATACCACGATTCCAATTATTGATGATGCGATCAAAACCTTAAGCAGTGAAAAGCGAATTAGAAATGATACCTTAACCGCAACAACAGGTGTTTTGGCGATTGCGTTAAATCAATCCTTTGCAGGTGCAATTGAATCTTGGGTGTATCACTTAGGTGACAAAATGGTCACGAAAACTAAAGATACCTCTGAGAAAATGCTTACTAATGTGTTCGAGCAACAACCCAGTAAAGTATGGATTTTGCGTGATGGTGCTGAAATTGAAGTCGATTTAGAAACGGTTCAACTCGATGATATTGTAATTGTAAATACGGGGATGGTGATTCCCGTTGATGGTGTGATTAAACAAGGTATGGCGGTGATCGATCAACAGGCGTTAACAGGGGAAGCTGTGCCCGTTGAACGTACGGTTGGCGATAAAGTGTTTGCATCGACGTTACTGGTAAGTGGCAGTGTGCATTTACAAGTGGAAAAAACAGGTGCAGAAACCACGGTTTCAAAATTGGGTGATTTACTCAATCATACATCGACGTTTAAAACCAGCTTGCAGCTTGAAGGGGAAAAATGGGCAGATCGTGCCTCCACGCCGTTGCTGGCTTTAAGTATGGTGTCTATGCCATTTATTGGTTTATCTTCTGCGGCTTCAATTCTCATCAGTGCGCCAACTAATACGATTAGAATTTTGACTTCTATGCAGACTTTGAATCATCTCAGTGTGATGGCTTCCAAAGGTATTTTGATTAAAGATGGTCGTGCTTTAGAAGAATCGATTAAAGTGGATACGGTGTTATTTGATAAAACGGGCACATTGACCACCGATCAACCGACTGTTGGCCGCATTGTAGCTTGTGCAGATTTGACTGAAGAGCAAGTATTAAAATACACCGCTTCTGTCGAGTGTCGCCTGTCACATCCGATTGCCAATGCTATATTAAAAGAAGCGCAACATTACAATATACCGTTGTTTAGTATTGAAGATGCAAATTATAAAGTGGGCTATGGATTAACCGTCAGTTACCAAGATCAAGTGATTCAGGTCGGTAGTGCACGTTTTATGCGAGCGGAACAAATTGAATTACCTGAAGAGATTGTTCAAGCACAACAACATGCAGATGAACAAGGCTACTCGTTGGTATTATTAGCCGTCGACCAGCAAATCAAAGGGGCGTTAGAGCTGCGGCCACAAGTCCGTCCTGAAGTGAAACAAGTCTTAAAAACTTTGCGTAACAATGGCATTAAACATATTGCGATTGTGTCAGGCGATCATAAACAAGCCACGCAAAAACTGGCTGAATCATTGGGTATTGAAGAATATTTTTATGAAGTCTTACCCCAAGATAAAGCAGCTTTAGTCGAACAGTTGCAAGCACAAGGGCGACGTGTGTGTTTTGTCGGTGATGGGATTAACGATACTGTGGCAATGAAGCAAGCTAATGTCTCGGTTTCGCTCAGTGGTGCATCATCAATTGCAACTGACATGGCACAAGTGGTTTTACTAGATGGCAGCTTAAACCAATTTACTGATATATTTGAAATTTCTCAGAAACTCAACAATAGTTTACGCAACAGCTTATTGTTCTGGATTGGATATGGTGTGACGAATTTAGCCGCTGCTTCGATTTTACGTTATAGTTTAACCCGTTCTGTGGTGATCTTTTCTGGTGTATTTGGCTTAGGGGTGGGTCATGCCATGTTGCCGCTACGAGAAATGGAAACAGAAACAATAGAAACGGTAGTTGAAGTGGCCGAAACCGTTATATAAAACATGATGCTTTAAATAGCCTTAAGTAATTGAAAGGGGAAACTTAAGGTTATGAGTCTGCTTTGTATCGATTTATTTAATATTGCACGTATCGTTTTAAAAACTAATCTGACAAAATTTAATACAATGCCATTGCACTTCCTGATTGTTACTTATCGTTATGTATAATTCGCTAAACGTCAAACAAAGGTTTCAAGAGTTACAACAGTGGTATGCTGAGCGTCGGCAACGCCATATCCACTATTTGCAAACGATAGAACGCGGTCGGGTTGAATGGTCAATTTCGCAATTGCTGCAACAAAAACCCAAAGCTGTTGAGGTCTATGCACAAATTAAAACAAAAAAATTGAGAAAATTGAGTAAAGCATTACTTAAGAAACACCGTTTGTCTTTCCCTATTTATAAAAAATATCGACGCATTATTATCACCCTGATTATCAGTTTTTTGCTGGTATTATTGGCTTTTACTGTTGTTGCTGGGTTAAAAATTCATCATGCTAAAACCACAGAACAATTTGCATTAACAGAATCTGATCGTGTTCAACGTTTACACTCTCGCTTTCTTGCTGATTTGTCGGCTCAACAGACTGAAAAAGGCTATGCAACCAATGGTATTTTAATCGCGCTCGCGGCCTTACCTGATGAGTCAGGGCATCGCCCTTATGTTTCGGATGCTGAACGGCAATTGTACAATGCATTGATCCAACCCCGAGAACATCGCACCCTACTTGGACATCAACAAGCCATTCATCAATCGATTTTCAGCCCCAATGGACAATATGTTTTAACTTTGGCTAAAGATCATACGGCGCGATTATGGGCAGTTGAAACGGGACAGTTAATGTCAATTTTTACTCATAACGTGGGTGGGTCAAATCAATATCCGATTCAAGCTGCTTTCAGTCCTAATAATCAATGGTTAGTCACTGTTTCAGGTGATAAAACAGCGCAAGTCTGGGATGTACATAGTGGCGACCAAATTAATACCTTAACTCAACAACGAGACATCATTACTGCAGCTGCCTTCAGTCCTGATAATCAATATATTGTGACAGGATCGAGAGCAGGTATTGTGCGTATTTGGCAGTTTAATATTGAGCAAACCATCTCGGTTTTAGAGCAACACCCATCAGCGATTCAATCTGTACAGTTTTCACCCAATGGTGCATATTTGTTAGTAACAGAAAAAAATGGCATGGTAACGGTATGGGATGTTGCCAGCAGTCAGCGTGTATTAGCGATGCCATCCAGTAGTAAATTGAGTGCTCAAGCAACATTTAGCAGTGATAGTCAATGTTTAATTTTACCTATTAGCGAATCGGATATAGCGATATGGAATATCACTCAGCGGCAACAAATGCGTTTATTATCCAATACCGCTCCATTACGAAAAATTCAATTTAACCGTGATAAAACCCAATTTGCTGCATTGTATACTAATCAAACCATCAAAATATGGCATATCATTGCAGATCAAGCTCAGCAAACATTACCATCAAATACGATTATCAATACGATGGGTCTTAGTGAAGATGGGACGTGGTTGGTAAGTAGTGATGTCGATAAAAATGTCACTATTTGGAATACCAATACACAGCAAAAAATTGCAGTTTTAGCAGGGCATCAAGCAAGCATCAATCATGTTGGATTTAGCCCAGATAATGCGTATTTAGTCACATCGGCTCAGGATGCAACCGCCAAATTATGGCATTTTAATAATGGTAAACAACGCATTGCATTTACGCGCCAACCCGCACCCGTAGAATATGCTGCATTTAGTCCCAGCTTGCATTACTTAGCCACGGCGCATAAAAAAGGTCAGATTCATTTATGGAATGACAATGCACATCTTCGCCAACTTAAAGGTCATGATGCAACAGTCAATTATATTAGCTTTAGTGGTGATAATGAATATATCTTGAGTGGTTCAGATGATAAAACCATGCGGATGTGGCATGTAATTACAGGTAAGCAAGTGGCGATTTGGTCTGATTATGAAGGCGCGGTTCAACAAAGTATATTCAGTCCCTTAGGACATCGGATATTGAGTGTTGATAATACAAGTGCTTATTTACATGACGTATCTAGTCGTGAATTGATTAAAAAAATCTCTGGTCTCAGCAACCCGATTACATATGCTTATTTTAATCAAGATGGTAGCTATATTGTCAGCTTGGAAAATAGTACTGCTTCTTTGTGGGATGGGTATGATGGTGAATTGCTCACGGATTTAGTTGGGCATGAAAATGCGATTACTTACACAACTTTTAGTCCGGACAGTGAATATTTAGCCACTACTTCTTATGATAAAACTGTACGCTTGTGGCGGTTACAAAGACGTTTTCATAATCTCCCTGCTACTGTGTTATTAGGTCATACCAATGTTGTGACTCATGCTGCTTTCAGCCCTGATAGCCAATATTTAGCCACAGCGGCCTATGACAAAACGGCACGCTTGTGGGATGTGAAAACAGGTGAGGAATTGCAAATTTTTGGTGAACATACAGATATGGTGGTGCATGTGGCTTTTAGCCCTGATGGACAGCGTTTACTGACTATGGATTATGGACAAAGTGCGCATTTATGGGATGTGAAAACGGGGCAAGAAGTGGTGCGGTTTGCAGGAACTGAAGCGATACAATTTGCTTTATTTCGTCCCGATGGACAGTATATTTTTACAGGCTTAAAAGACGGCAGTTTATTTTTATACCCCTATTTTTCATCTACGCAAGATTTAGTTGAATATGCTCGCATGACAGTGTCACGCCAATTAAATGAGTTAGAACGAAAGCAGTTTTTCATTGAGTAGACTGGCTTTTTTATTGCTTAATAATCGTGCTGACATTATTGCAAGCAATTCAATAAATATATTTTAATATAGCTGTGATAATGCGACTCTCTCAGACCAAACAAGAGGATTCATCAATGTTACGAAACAGCATAGTATTCGGCTTATGCCTTGCGTCATTCTCTGCCTTTGCCGCTGATAAGTGTGACAAATTGGAAATCGAAACAATTACAGGTAAAGATTTTCTGGTTACGTCAACGATTGTGATGGCAGAAGAAAAAGCGATGGTTGTCGATGCACAGATGAAGTTATCGCAAGCCAATCGAGTAGCAGGCTTGATCGAAGCTAGAGGCAGAGATTTACAAGCGATTTGGATTAGTCACGCACATCCAGATCACTACTTAGGCTTATCCGCATTAACTGCACGTTTTCCAAAAGCAAAAGTATATGCAACCACGCCTGTTGTGGAGCGGATTAAGGCTACGGGTCAGAAAAATATTGATCGCTATAGCTCTGATAAAGATATTACCAGCACTTTAATTATTCCTGCGCCTTATGATGAAACTAAAGTGCAATTTGGGGATTGTTCTTTTGATATTTTCCATTTTGACCAAGGTGATACCACACACGAAACGGTTGTGTATTTACCGGGTAGCAAAACCTTGATTGCAACTGATATGATTTATGACCGCGCACATCTTTGGTTAGCAGAAAACGACCATGTTGCTCGGATGCGCTGGATCGCTAATTTAGAAAGAATCAAAGAAAAAGCCAACGATATTGATGTGATTGTACCGGGGCACAAACCTGTGAATGCGGGTTTAAGTGATATTAGCATTGTGGATAAAGTGATCGAGTATATCAATCAGTTTGATAAAATCATGGCTGAAGGCAAATCAGCTGATGAAGTGATTAATAAAATGAAAGCGTTATATCCTGACTATGGCTTAGTAGATTTACTTGAGCATAGCGCAAAAGCCCGTTTCAAAATAGAACACCCATAACCATTAGTAGACAAGTTTAGAGACATGTTTGTATAGCGTCTTTAAACTTACATATTGGTTATGTTAAAAGGATTGTCAGAGTTTGCAAAAACCCTAACAGTCCTTTAATCATTATTTCAGCAATTCAGCCATTTTTTCAGTCGTTGGATTTTCTACAACCCCTTTTTCAGTCACAATTGCATCGACTAATTCCGCTGGTGTTACGTCAAATACAGGATTCCACGCATTCGCTCCCTCAGCCGCAATCTGTTGTCCACCGATACTTAATACTTCTTCATAAGCACGTTGTTCAATTTCAATTGCATCACCATTTGGTAAGTTATAATCTACGGTTGACATTGGCGCGACCACCATAAATTTTACACCATGCTGCCGTGCTAATACCGCTAAACTATATGTACCAATCTTGTTCGCCACATCGCCATTGGCTGTAATTCGATCTGAACCGACCACAACCCAATCTACTTTACCCTGACGCATTAAAGTCGCTGCTGCACCTTCAACCACTAAGGTGACGGGGATTTTATCTTGTACCAATTCCCAAGCCGTTAAACGAGCACCTTGCATCCAAGGGCGGGTTTCATCTGCATACACATCTGTGACTTTAGCATTGGCATAACCACTACGAATCACACCCAAAGCTGTACCATAACCGCCTGTAGCCAATGAACCTGTATTACAATGAGTTAGCACACGGCAGTTTTCAGGGAATAAAGCCGAACCTAATTCACCCATGGTACGATTGGCTGCAATATCTTCTTCATGAATACGTTGTGCTTCTGCAAGTAATGTCGGCTCAGGATCACCCTCAATGCCGTCAAATAAGCCTTTCATGACTTCTAACGCCCAAACTAAATTCACCGCTGTTGGACGTGCATTGGCTAGAATATCTAAGTCTTCAGCAATTTCAGCTCGCCAATTCTCAGGGTTTTTCGCATAAGCTGCACGGGCTGCTAATACCACACCAAATGCTGCCGTCACCCCAATTGCAGGTGCACCGCGTACCACCATATCCTTAATTGCTTGTGCTGTGTCTGCAGCCGTTTCAAGCGTTAATAATATTTCTTCATGCGGCAGCTTGCGCTGGTCTAAAAGCTTCAGGACATTATCTTGCCAAATGACCGCACGGATAGTATCGTATTGTTGAGTCATAATTGCTTGGTTTATCGTTGTAGAAAGAAGGTGCATTTTAACGTATTTTGTTATCATAATGCGTAAACCATCAAACCAAATGCCTGAAACAAGGCAAAGCCAAAAAAATGGCTATATACTCAATATACTAAATCAATTAAATCATTGGGCGAGCTGAAGCTGATGAATACAATTATTGATGATGACCGTCAACGTTTTATCTCCGTCAGTTTACAAGAAATTGTAGATGACCTATGTCAAACACCAGATTGGAGCGAAGAGCAAAGAAAAAATTTTCGTAGTTTTTGTCACGTATTTGCAGCTTTATATCACTATAAATTTAAAAAACAACTCGATGAAATCAAGCACGCCTATCAACCGTTTGATCCTGATTGTGATGTCACGACAAAGAAACAATATTCACAGCAAGATTGTCAACAACTTCGTGATAATTTAATGAAGCATGTAAAAAGTCTTTTGAATCATGCTAACTATGAAGCAATCTCGGTTGATGAAATGAATCTTGCTATGACCGAGGCCTCACCTTATGGTATCAATGTCACGGTCAACTTAGATGATTATGCCGATATGCTGCTTTATTATCGTGGGGCGGCAACAAAAATTGAATATAGGCGTGATTGGCGGAGTTTATTTTTATTTAAGCAAAAAATTGAAGTACCGATATATAAACGCTTATTTTTACTGCTTAATTTTAAAACAAAAGTACAACGTGTACGAGAAATGATGCAAGCTGATCCGAATTTATCAGAAAAGCAGGCAATTCAGCAGTTAAAACGTTTTTACAATAAAGAGTTAGAAAATACGGATATTGAAAAACACATTTTTGTGAAGTTGTTTAAAAATATCCCGCGTTATGATTTAGAAATGTTGTTTCCAAACCAGAAAATACGCTTTAAACTGTTTGATAAATTAAAGATTGCGATTACAGGCAGTGGCGGTGTTATTGGTGGCACAATTGCACTTTTGGGTAAGATGAGTTTGATTGCAACCAATCCACTGGGGTTTTTATTTGCAATTTTTGGTTTTGTTGCGGTTATTGTACGTCAAGTCATGAATGTGTTTAATCATCAGACAAAATATATGATGGTGCTGTCGCGCAATTTATATTTTCATAATTTAGATAATAATTCTGGTGTGTTTGGTTATCTGAATGACTTAGCTGAAGATGAAGAATGTAAGGAAGCAGTTTTAGCTTATTACTTCCTATTTACACAACCTGACCAGCTATGGACTGAAGCTGAGCTAGATAAAACGATTGAACAATATTTGCATGAAAAATATGAAATTAATGTCGATTTTGAAGTGGATGATGGCTTGCGTAAACTCACAGAAGAGCAGTTATTAACATCGGAAAATGGCGTACTCAAAGCATTAGATTTAAAAACAGCTTGTCAACGTTTGGACAAACAATGGGATGAGTTTTTTTCATTTTAACAGCATATTAATATTCCTATCATTTAGGTATGGCATGATTTTTTACAGTATTGAACCGATGACCAAACGGCTGTAATGACACCATCTATCTACGATTTGATCTAACTAATTGCAAAGTAATTTGAAGCTTAAGTGTGTGCGTCTTATGCTAATATTAATAACTATAAGACCTACCTGCTAAAACTCTGCAGATTTTATAATCTCACGAGTCTGACCTGAAGCATAAATAGAATCTAAGCACGCACTTTATTATTGCTGTTAATTGTTATACAAAAGGGTTTGTTATGAATGCGAAACGGGTTGCTTTAATTCTATGTATCTCTGTTTTTGTCAGCTTTGTAGGGGAAATTAGCTCAACTTATGCTGCAAACGCAACACATGTTTCTCGGCTCAAAAAAACCAAAAATTGCAACCGCTGTAACTTAGCCAGTGCTAACCTCACAGGTAGCCGCCTCATTCGGGCTAAATTACGTAGTGCCAATTTGCGCAATGCCCGATTACGGGGTGCAAACTTGCGGGGTGCTGACCTAACCCGAGCCAATTTAACCCGCGCCCGTTTACGTTATGCTAATTTACGTAGTGCCAAAATGGCCAGTGCTAATTTAAATCGCGCCAACTTGCGTGGAGCGAATTTACGCGGTGCACGTTTAGGTCGCGCTAATTTGAGTTATGCGGATTTGCGTGGAGCGAATTTACGCGGTGCAGATTTACGTCGAGCCAACTTGCGCGGTGCAAAATTTCGACAGGCGGACTTGCGCGGTGCAAAGTTAAAGGGTGCGAAAAATGGCAATTTCAGGGGCGCGAAGAATGTGAGGCGTTAGTGACTTTAAAAACTTTTTTCAAATAGGGAATGCTGATACAGCTGAGTATAAAAACGTATAGCATTCCTTTTTTTATTCTATTTACTTGCTTTAGCCTGGATATAAATACACTCTCCTTTCTCATCTCAGACCTAGATAATTCTGCATTGTTGTTAAAATTTAAGTAATATTGTGCTTAACAAACATTTTATGGCTTTAATCCAATTTATCAGCCGTTTTCAATAAAAGGATGGTTTCGTGTCTATTTTTCGTGCATATGATATTCGTGGCATTGTCGGCGAGAGTTTAACCCCTGAAATTGTGACCCAAATTGGGCAAGCGATTGGCAGTGAGGCCGCTTTAAAAAATCAAAAAACGGTGGCAGTGGGGCGTGATGGGCGTTTGTCTGGTTCTGAGTTGATTCAAGCCTTGATTAAGGGTTTGCGTATGGCAGGACGCGATGTCATCGATATTGGTATGATTCCAACTCCAGTATTATATTTTGCAACGTACCACTTAAAAACAGGCAGTGGCGTGATGCTCACGGGTAGCCATAACCCATCTAATTATAATGGCATGAAGATTATGATTGATGGGGAAACCTTGGCAGATGAGGCAATTCAGACTTTAAAGCGTCGTGTTGAGCAACAAGATTTTATTACAGGTGAAGGCGAATTAAAAACTCAAGATATTCAACAAGATTACATTCAATGCATTGTGCAAGATGTGAAGTTGCAACGGCCGTTTAAAGTCGTAGTCGATTGTGGCAATGGCGCAGCAGGCAATTTAGCCCCTCAATTATTGAAAGCATTAGGTTGCGAAGTAATTGAATTATTTTGTGAAGTTGATGGCAATTTCCCGAATCATCATCCTGATCCAACCGTGTTGAAAAACTTGCAAGATTTAATCAAAACTGTGAAAGAGACAGGTGCGGATTTAGGATTAGGCTTTGACGGTGATGGCGACCGTTTGGGCGTGGTAGATAAAGATGGTGCAGTGATTTGGCCTGACCGTCAGATGATTTTATATGCAAGTGATATTTTAAGCCGTAATCCAAATGCAGCGATTGTGTACGATGTGAAATGTAGCCGTCATTTAGGCAAAAGCATTGCGGCACAAGGCGGCAAACCTGTGATGTGGCGCACGGGTCATTCCTTGATTAAATCCAAAATCAAAGAGCAGCAGGCCTTACTCGGTGGTGAAATGAGCGGGCATATTTTCTTTAAAGAGCGTTGGTATGGATTTGATGATGCATTGTATACAGCAGCGCGTTTGCTGGAAATTTTAGCCAAAGATGAACGTACACCGACTGAAATTTTTACCACGTTACCAAATGCAGTTAGCACCCCAGAGTTGAAGCTCGAATTAGAAAAAGAAGGGGAAAATTTTGAGTTGATGAAGAAAGTATTGGATAGTTTTGGGTTTGATGGCGCGGAGATTACCACGATTGATGGTTTACGTGCTGATTTTGCTGATGGTTGGGGTTTAGTACGTCCATCGAATACTACACCTTGTTTAGTGATTCGATTTGAGGCTGAAACAGATGAGGCTTTAGAGCGAATTCAACAAGATTTCCGTCGCCAGTTTTTAGCCATTGATGAAGGTTTGAAATTGCCGTTTTAAGTGAATGTATAGGAGGACTACCAGTCATTTAAAGATTGGCAGTCCTAAGCATACCGATTAGAAGAAACCTAACGGATTTGTATCATAACTGACAAGTAAGTTTTTCGTGTGTTGATAATGTTCTAACATCATTTTATGGGTTTCACGTCCCACACCTGATTTTTTATAGCCACCGAATGCCGCATGAGCAGGATAAACATGATAGCAATTTGTCCAAACCCGACCCGCTTGAATGCCACGACCCATACGGTAAGATAAATTCATATCTCGCGTCCAAACGCCTGCACCTAAACCAAATTCGGTATCATTTGCAATCGCCAAGGCTTCAGCTTCATCTTTAAACGTCGCCACTGATACCACAGGGCCAAAGATTTCTTCTTGGAACACGCGCATCTCATTCGTGCCTTTCAATAATGTCGGCTGAATGTAATATCCATCACCATAATCGCTGTCTAACTTCTCAACGTCACCACCGATTAGCACTTCTGCGCCTTCATCACGACCAATTTGTAAATAACTCAAAATCTTGTCGTATTGTTCTTGTGAAGCCTGTGCACCAACCATGACTTCTGTATCTAATGGATTGCCGCGTTTAATTTGGTTTGCCCGCTCAATCACCATACCGATAAATTTGTCATAAATATCTTCTTGAATTAACAAACGTGATGGGCAAGTACACACTTCGCCTTGGTTGAAAAACGCCAATACTGCACCTTCAACACATTTGCTTAAGAACTCATCTTCATGCGCCATGATGTCAGAGAAATAAACGTTTGGTGATTTACCGCCCAGCTCAACAGTTGAAGGAATAATATTTTTTGCAGCATATTCCATAATCTTTGAACCCACAGGGGTCGAGCCTGTAAATGCAATTTTGGCAATTCGTGTGCTAGTTGCGAGGGCTTGGCCTGCTTCTGCACCAAATCCATTGACCACATTAAGCACGCCTTTGGGTAATAAATCACTAATTAATTCAATCACTAACAAAATCGATACAGGTGTTTGTTCTGCAGGTTTTAACACTACGCAGTTGCCAGCAGCCAAAGCGGGAGCTAATTTCCAAGCCGCCATTAAAATAGGGAAGTTCCAAGGAATGATTTGACCCACAACGCCAAGTGGTTCATGGAAATGATAGGCGATAGTTTTTTCATCAATTTCGCCGATACTACCTTCTTGTGCACGGATACAACCTGCAAAATAACGGAAATGGTCAGCTGTTAACGGAATGTCTGCGTTGAGCGTTTCACGTACCGCTTTACCGTTATCCCATGTTTCCGCCACAGCCAACATTTCTAAATTGGCTTCAATTCGATCTGCAATTTTCAATAAAACATTCGAACGTTCCGCAACAGAGGTTTTGCCCCATGCCTCTTTTGCCGCATGTGCTGCATCTAACGCAAGTTCAATATCTTTTTCATTCGAGCGGGGGATTTTACAAAATGGCTTACCATTCACGGGTGAAATATTGTCAAAATATGCCCCATCTACAGGTGCAACCCATTCACCACCAATGAAATTATCATAGCTGTCTTTAAAGTTAACCACTGCACCTTCAGTATTTGGATTTGCATACTGCATTGGCTTTCTCCTCTGATGATTGCTTTAAATGGTGTGAAGCCGAGCTTGTTATCAAAATTTATAAATATATAAACTCAACTTATCACAAAGTGCTCTAGTATATGTCAAATATCAGATACAGCATATAGGCAGTTTGCTGGTATAAAAGGGTAGGCTAATGGAAAACGAATCTAAAGACATAGCTATTATTGTTTTTTTAAGCTAAATTGGCCGATTTATATTTTCGGGGCTAGTTTTTTAAAATATGGTATAGCTTATTCCAACTGTTCAACAATTCTATAAATTTTTTCCTGAGCATTGGTTAATACTTTAAATTCCACTCTTCTGGATTTAATTGCATCGGGTTGGCCATTTTTTTGGTAAATTAATTTTGAGAATGACATGCCATTCGCTCTAAATTTTTTTTCTAACCACTTTCTATCAATATTTGTATGTTGAATTCCATAACAATAGGTCAATACACTATTGGCTCTATTTTGAGAAAGCTTCATATTATTCAGATAAATAGCGTGATCTGAAGTACGATTATTCCAATCATTGGAAGTATGACCTTCAACTCTGATTTCATCAATTTCATTGATATATTTTTCAGATGTCAGTACCGCAATATAACGTGGAAAAAAATCACGCAATATTTCCTGAAAACGCGCTGATACCTTGCTGCTGCCAATCTCAAACAGTACGTCAGGTGAGTGAAATCTTACAATATTATCTTTGGTAATTTCCGCCCCCCAGCTTTTTAAATCTTTTTGAAATTCATTGGTTAAATCAAGATTTAAAGATTGTTGCGATGTTCTATAAGTTACGGCAATTTCTTTAATAGAATCTTGGGTTTTCTTTAACTTCGCTGCCAACTCTTCAGCCCGCACTTTGGATTCGCGCATTTCCTCTTGTTCAGTTTGGGTTTCCAGCATAAAAGCGATGGCAATAAACAGAAATATCATCATCAAACCCGACATTAAGTCAGAAATATTCATCCACTCATTATTAACTTTCAATTTTAAACAATTCCTTGGTGTTCTAAAAATGCCCAATACATCGGATCAGTTTTAATATGATGGTGATTAAACTCTTCCGCATGACAGCGAATACACAGCACTTTTAGGTTATCGACGATATTATTTGAGGGGTTGCTATCCATGTGATGGGTATGTAGGTATTGTGGGGCATTTTGTAAATCTATCCCACATTTTTGACAAGTGTAATTTTTTAGGCGTTTTAGCTCATTTGATATTTGTTTCCAGTTTTGCGCATAATGTACGGGTACAGTTTCTAAATCATCCTCAAAATGCAAATTATCTAAACTGGGTGTACCCACATGAATCGGTGCATCAAGGTATTGTTTAATATTAAAATCTTTCTTTTCATATTGTGTATTGTGAATATGATTGTATAGATTGAGACAATTCTTGCAAAGCTCCAACTCTATAAATTGGGTCTCACTTTGGCCATAATCATTGCCGCTAATAACCATCAAAAACAAGCCATCATACCTAGAGGTTTTTTTATAGCGATAACTTCTATTATTTTGCGCCATTTGACTTAAGGTTTTGCAATTATAAATATGAAATTTGGGATAAGTGAAACCTTTTTCTAAACCCCACTGCTTGATTTCACTAATATAAACAATGGTTTTTCGGACTGAGCCATCAGCTAAAACCGTAACAAGCTCATTGTCCCCAATATGAAATACGTCTGAAAGATTGGTTGTCAGACCTGTTTCATTAAACGTTTTTATTTCAGTTTGAGTGATTTTGTCAACATCATAAAGTGCAATAACACGCCATAATTCTTGAAATTGAGTTAATTGCATGTTTATAGCCTATTATTGATGTCCATAATTTGACTCACATGCTGCAAAAAGGCATTGTAATCATCTCTAAATTTATCGGTTAAAGAACTCAGCGCACAATTTAATTGTCCCAGACTTTCAGGCAGTTGGGCTTCAATTTCATTTTTTAATTTTGCATTACTTTCAACCAATTGACTTAATGTTTCAGACTGATTGCTTAAAGAGCCTTTGACTTTATCTGCGAACATATCCATAGAATCGACAATCGATTTTGTTTTTTCACCCATATCATGCAAGGTGTTTAAATGTGTTTCAAGATTACTGTTCTGATTTTCATTAATTGATTTAGCCTTTTCATCTATGTCATGCAAGGCGTGTAAATGTGCTTCAAGATTACGGATCTGATTTTCATTAACTGATTTGGCCTTTTCGCCTATGTCACCCAAGGAGTGTAAATGTGCTTCAAGATTATTGATCTGATTTTCATTGGTTTGTATCACACTTTGTAACCGACTATGTGTCGCATCTATTTGTTGATAATGGGTAGCTATATTTGCCATGCGACTATCTGTATTTTCTAGCGTTGCCATGGTTTTATCTAAAGTAGTCTGTAATTCTTGAATGACATTTTTATAGTTTTGCTGCCAAATAATCATATTCTTGACCGATTCATTTAACTGCATAAAATTATCGCCAAACTGTTCAGTGAGATTGGTATTAAAATCTTGAATCACATGCTCTAAGGCTTTGATGATTTCTTCAGTTGCACCTTTGGCTAAAGTATCTATCGCTTTGCTTAAAGATTGATTGATTTTGTTTAAACTGTCTTCTAAAAATTGTGAGAGGCCTTTTTGATTTTCCTTCAATTCATCTTTTAAGTCGACTATATCTTTAGAAATCAAATCGATACGGGTATCAATCGTATTCAATTTAGAGCCAATTAAAGGTAATATCTCCATATGTTGCAGTTTTTTATCAATATCTTCTAAAATGGATAATTTATCCAATTGAGTGTTAATTGTACTCAAAAACTGTAATTCGCTTTCAACCTCGCCTTGTCCTTTATTTTTCTGCAATGCTGACAATAAGATAGATAAAAACATACCTTCAATCGAGGTGATAAATGCCATTTTTAAGCCTTCAAGTAAAATTGGCACGCTGTCTTTAATATTGGATGTATCAAACTCAAGTAAACCAAAGAAAATACCTACAAATGTCCCAAGTACGCCCGTGCTGACGATGATAGATTTGTAATCTTGGTGTTGATTGTTTTTATAGCTAACATAATCTTTATATGCAAACATCAGCATAAAAGAGCTAAATAGAGCGATTAACCATAGTGTGGAAAAGTCTTCGAACATTTTATTTTCTTTGATTAGGACAAAAATACAGCAAAGCCGCGTATTGTAGGCTAAAGCAGGCTACTGATGAAACTATTAGTTTGAAAAAACAGAATTGACGATATTATTTTTTAAGTAGAGATTTTTAATTTTAGTTTTGTCATAAATTGACAGGGATTTAATTTAGATGTGGAAGTTTTAGCCGAGTTAAGGTAGGTTTAATCTGATTTCTATGATTTCATTTGAAATTGCATATTTAATTATTGTCAGATTCCTGCTCTTCAGTCAATCGAGCCAGCAAAGGACATTTTATCATGCGCTTACTTTATCTTTTATTCATAATAAATTGGATCTCATTTGCTCATGCAACCCCAATCTTAGTTGATCCCCAAGACCGCTTTTCACCAACACTTGCTAAACAAGGCATGGTTGTGGCCAGTGAATCGTTTGCAGCTCAAGCCAGTTTAGAGGTATTAAAACAAGGCGGCAATGCGGTTGATGCTGCAGTCACTTTAGGCTTTGCGATGGCTGTTACTGCGCCAAGGGCAGGCAATTTAGGCGGTGGCGGTTTTATGTTGGTTTATGATGCGGAAACCCAGAAAGTGGTTGCGATTGATTATCGCGAAAAAGCCCCAGCATTGGCGCATAAAGACATGTATTTAGATCAAAATGGTGATGTGGATGCTGTACGGAGTAAATTTACCCATTTAGCAGCGGGCGTACCGGGAACAGTAGCAGGGCTGGCTTTAGCATTGGAAAAATACGGCACAATTTCATTACAACAAGCGTTGCAACCCGCGATTCAATTAGCCACTGATGGTTTTCCCATGCCTGCAACTTTAGCCAATGCAATTCAAGATGCAACTGAGCGATTTCAAAGATCAGCCGCGAGCCGTGCGATATTTATGAAACCAGACGGCTCATTTTATCAAGCAGGTGAGTTATTCAAACAAGCTGACTTAGCTAAAACATTGCGCTTACTCGCAGAACAAGGTACAGATGCGTTTTATCATGGCAAAATTGCCGACCAAATCGTTGCGGAAATGCAAGCCAATCAAGGTATTATTAGCAAAACTGACTTGGCCAATTATCAACCTCAAATTCGCCAACCGATACAAGGCAATTATCGTGGTTATGATGTTTTTTCCATGTCGCCGCCTAGTTCGGGTGGGGTGCATATCGTGCAAATGTTGAATATGTTGGAACAATTCGACATCAAACAAACAGGGCATAATTCAGCGCAAACCATTCATATCATGACTGAAGCAATGAAACGGGCGTATGCAGATCGTTCTCAATATTTAGGTGATACCGACTTTGTCAGCGTGCCACTGCAAGGTTTAACTCATAAAGACTATGCCAAACAGTTAACCCAGCAATTTGATTTACAAAAAGCCACACTGAGTCAAAATATTCGTGAAGGCCAACCCGCTGTATATGAAAGTCCTGAAACCACCCATTATTCAATCGTGGATAAACACGGTAATGCGGTAGCCAATACTTATACGCTGAATTTTAGTTTCGGTTCTGGGATTACGGTATCGGGCGCAGGCTTTTTACTAAACAATGAAATGGACGATTTTAGTGCAAAACCCAATGTGCCTAATGCGTATGGTTTAATTGGCGGAACAGCCAATGCCATCGAACCGCATAAACGGATGCTTAGCTCTATGTCACCCACGATTGTACTGAAAGATAATAAACCGTTTTTAGTCACAGGTAGCCCCGGTGGTTCGCGCATTATCACCGCTGTGTTACAAGTAATTTTAAATGTCATCGATCATGATATGAATATCCAAGAAGCAGTAAATGCCGCTCGCATACATCATCAGTGGTTACCCGATAAAATTTTTATGGAAAATGGCTTGAGCCCTGATACCGTGGATTTATTAAAACAAAAAGGCCATCGCCTTGAAGCCAGTCGCACCATGGGTGCAACCAACAGTATTTTAATTCAGCATACTGATGATAATAAACGTATTTTAAATGGTGCAGCTGACCCACGTCGACCTGAAGCAATTGTTGCTAGTTACTAATTATTTTTAGGAAACCAGATATTGTAATATTACGGTACTGGCTTCTTCCTAAAATGATAAGTCGTTATGGTCGTCGTTTTGCTTAAACATACTTGTGTAAGTTGACTTGAGAAATACAATGAAACCCCGTTCGCTCCAGCAGACTCTTTACCAACATTATTTATCAGCGTCTATGTTGCCTGTGTTTGTGGTTGAGCTGGTTTTGTTATTACTCTATTTCAGCGTCATCAGTTTAATTACCGCAGCAACCACCGATATGCTGCTAGAAAAAGCCCGCCAAGATACCCATGAAATTGCCGTTCGCGAAGCCCAAAAGTTAAATATTGAATTCAAAGAAATTTCCACCCTTGCTCGTTTTATGCAAATGGAACAACAGCAGTTTTTTCTTGCACCTCATGCTTATGGTTTACCTAATGGTCGTCCTTTATTCGATGTAGCAGAAAATGGCGCGTTTTTTAAGTTCAATGATAACAGTGGAGCAAGTTTATACTATTCTTCACAAACTGAAATCAATGAAGAAAACTATGAAAAAGCCTTGAAAACAGAGGCATTTGATCCGTTATTAAAAAATATTGTTACACATAATCAACATGCTGTTGCCGCGTACTTTAATAGTTATGACAACATGTGTCGGATTTTTCCTTATATTGATGATGTGGCAGAACAGTTTGGCGCGCATGTCAGAATGCAAGACTTTAATTTCTACTATGAAGCAGATATGGAGCACAACCCAGAACGCAGGCCTGTCTGGACCAGTGCTTATCTTGATCCTGCAGGACAAGGCTGGATGGTATCTTGTATTGTGCCAATTTATTCAGGCAGCTTTTTAGAAGGGGTTTCGGGTATTGATGTAACGATTGAACAATTTGCTGACAATATTCTCACCCTAGATTTACCTTGGCAAGGCAGCGCATTTTTACTCAATGAAGAAGGCACTATTTTGGCGATGCCAGAAACGGTAGAACGCCATTTTGGTTTACAAGAATTAAAAACCCATGTCTATGAAGCTACCTTGACTGAAACCATTGAGAAACCAGAAAATTTTAATTTAACCAAGAACAAAGACCCTCATATCGCAGACACTATCAAACAGATACTAGAAACAAAGGCAGAAATCAGTGATTTACAACTAAATCAGGATGACTTTCTCCTAGTCCAAGAAGTAATTAAAGAGACTGGGTGGCGGTTTTTGGTCTTAGTTGAGAAAAAGCAAATTTATGCCAGTATTTATGAATTAGAGCAGTTTGCCAAACAAATTGGTTATGCCATGATTATATTTATGATTTTATTTTACTTGGTATTTTTTTCATTTTTAATCCAAAAATCACACCGTGTTTCAGCTCAAATTGCCACACCTATTACAGAGTTAGCCAATGTCACTTCTAATTTTCATGAACAACTCAAACAAGTGCAATTACCTATTTCTAAGACGAATGTGATTGAAGTCAAACAGCTAGCTGATAACTTTAACCAAATGGTATTAGAGCTGCAGGAATTGTTTGATCATTTAGAGCAAAAAGTACAAAGACGCACCCAGCAAATTGAGCAGAAAAATAAAGACCTTGTGTTGTTAAATCAGGAAAAAAATGAGTTTTTGGGTATCGCCGCGCATGATTTAAAAAATCCATTACAGGCGATTCAAGGTTCAGCTCAATTAATTGAAATATCACTGGAATCTGAAGAATTTGAAACTAAAACTGAGGTGATTGAGTTTGCTTGTATGATTAGTACCAGTGCTGAGCGTATGTTTGATTTAATTACGAATCTACTGGATGTGAATGCCATTGAATCAGGCAATGTTTCTCTTCATTTACAACAAGTTGATATTTTACCTATTTTGGAAAAAGTAGTTGCTGAATATACGAAAAAAGCCTTACTTAAAAATATTGAGGTACATTTTGAATCCCAGCTTGATTGCTACGAAGCACATATTGATATTAATACTTTGCATCAAGTGTTGGATAATTTGATTTCAAATGCAGTTAAATATTCTCCATTTGGTAAAAATGTTTATATTCGAATTACGCAGCAGCAAGAACAAATCCAAATAGAAATTCAAGATGAAGGTCAAGGCTTAAGTGCAGAAGATCAGTCTAAATTATTTGGTAAATTTACCCGCTTAAGTGCAAAACCCACAGGAGATGAGCATTCAACGGGTCTGGGCTTATTCATTGTACATAAATTAGTCACTGCACTGAATGGTCAAGTATGGTGTGAAAGTGAACTAGGGCAAGGGGCAACATTTATTTTAACTTTGTCAAAAAATAGTATGAGCTAATTTAAACAATATTTAAAATTCAATACAATAACTGCTTTCATTTTTGAGTGGATAGTTGTGATGACTGGCCAAAAGATTTTATCCATTAATGGCTTGGAAATAAAAATTGTGCAGTTCAATACTCTTATCAATGACATTGAGCAATTAAAGTCAGATGAACTAGTTAGTAAAAGTAGTGATTTGTTAACGCTATTGTTTCTTAGAGATGAAATCGAGCAATTATTAGACTCGTTATTTCAACAAAAACAATCTGCACCTGAGCTATTTTCTTCAGTACAACAATTAAAACCTTTAGATGAAAAACTTAAATCATTGGGAAATAGAATTGCTGAAAATATTGATCTGGTTGAATGGCGAGAAAGGGTTAATGTTGACGAAACATCGTGGTGGTGGTTTTTTGAGCCTGACCTATGCCGATGGAATCGGTATGACTGGGTATGGAGCATTTTAACTACAATATCATTGGCATTAGCCGCCAGTTTTATGATTAATATTTATTCTGCTATTTCGATGGGTGGTATTTCCAGTATATTCACGACATTCTCAACTATTCTACAAGGTTTGGGCTTAGCAATTCTTGGTGGTGGTGCACTATCCAAGGTAGGCCAAGAAAAGATTCAAAGAGTTTTATCAATATTTAATATCCCACCTAAATTTTATGCCGAGACTATTTTTGCTATCTCTTTTGTGCTTTTGTCGGTAATTTTTTTATTTCATAGTTGGTTAGATGATTATTACTTAAGTCAGGGCAGAGCCTTTTATAAAAATGGTGAATTAAGTCGGGCTGCTGATGCTTATGAACGAGGCTTAAAAATTAATTCTGATAGTGATAAGTTTAATGGGCAATTAGGCAAGGTATATGAGTCATTGGGAGACTTAGATACAGCTTCTAAATACTATATGAAAAGTGTCGAAGCTGGTAACTATTGGGATTTAAACCGTTTAGGGCGCGTATTGATTAATAAAAAAGAGTCTGACCAGAGGATGGCAGAAGCTTATTTAGTGTTAGGTTTACAGCGTGTTCAACATCATATACTCAAATTAGAAGATGAAGGGGCAAGTATAAAAAAAAGGCTTAAACATATTAATATGTTATATCAAATAAGAAAAAATATTGGCTGGACATTATTAAACCAAGGTGATTATGAAAACTCATTGGATAACTTAAATTTTGCGATAGAGCTGGAGCAAAGGCTATTTACAGAGTTGGAAAGTATCTCTAATGCCTCTCCAATATTTCCAAATGAATTTGGGAGCAATAGGCCCGGTGCAGGTATGGCATATTGTTTACGTGCTAGAGTTTATGAACAACAATTAGAAGAAGTTGTAAAAGTACAAAATGCTTGGACTGAGTGTAAAAAAAATGCATATCCTGAGTTTATCCATGAGCTAAAGTGGCTATATACAATCAACAAAGGTTTTATTGCATGTGAGGTGAATAGCTATCATGTTGTGTCAGGTATGGAGCAAGATTCACCTATAAGTTGCTCAAAGATCAATATGATTGAATAGCTGTAAAAAAACGTTCCCATTCAAACCATTCTCCGGGGTCAGTTTTACGCTCTGGTGCGATGTGGCAATGTCCTACAATATGATCTGATTTGATGCTTGGACAAGCTTGCTGTAATAATTTGGTGAGCTTGACCAACTCAGAATATTGAACATCGGTATAACCAAGATCATCACACCCTTCTAACTCAATCCCAATTGAAAAATCATTACATACTTCGCGTCCTTGAAAACAAGACTTACCCGTGTGCCATGCCCTATCCCAAAACGAGACATATTGCACAATTTCACCCGTACGCCGAATCAACGCATGAGCAGACACACGTAAATCCGCAATACCTGCAAAATATGGATGTGCATTAGGGTCTAAACGGTTCATAAACAAATCATCAATGTACTGCGTCCCAAATTCGCAAGGTGGTAAACTAATGCTGTGAATTACCAATAAGTCAATTTCACACGCTTCGGGGCGTTTATCATAATTCGGTGATGGGCAATGTCGAACATTTTCCAGCCATCCTGTTGCTAAATCTAAGTTTATTGTTTGCACTTTATCCAACATAAATTTATCCTAGTCTACTTTGTCAAGCTGAAAGGAACGCGTCATGGTTCGTAGTATGACTGCTTTTGCACGGAAAGAGCAACAAGAGCAATGGGGGCAAGTATGCTGGGAGCTACGTTCAGTTAATCATCGTTACTTAGATATTAACATCCGATTGCCTGAAGAATTCCGTAATGTTGAAGTGACCATTCGAGAAAAACTACAAGCTAAACTGAAGCGTGGCAAAATCGACTGTACTTTATATTTCAAAGAAAATTATGCAAATGACACAGACTTTACATTAAACCTATCAGTGGTAAAAAAATTATTGGAAGCCGTCAACAGTATTAATAGCTTAACAGGTGTGAGCCAAAAGCCTTCTGCATTGGATATTTTGCATTGGCAAGGTGTGATGGAAACCAATAAATTGGATAATGAAGCCTTGCAAGCGGTGATATTACAGCATTTCGATACAGCATTAACCGACTTAATTACGCAACGTGAACGCGAAGGCCAACAATTAGCAGAACTGCTTAAGCAACGCTGCGAAACCATTGTTGAACAAGTGGCTAAAGTCAAAACGGTATTACCTGATATTTTACAAGCCCAACGTGACCGCTTATACACACGTCTTGCGGAATTGAAAGAATTAAATCATGAACGTATTGAACAAGAAATTGCCATTATTGCGCAAAAAATGGATGTGGCTGAAGAATTAGATCGGATGGGTGTGCATATTGATGATATTCAGCATATACTCAATCAAGCTCAGAATGGCGCAATTGGCCGTCGCTTAGATTTTATGGTACAAGAACTACATCGTGAAGCCAATACCTTAGGTGCAAAGTCAAATCATATTGATACAACCCGCAGTGCGGTTGACTTAAAGGTCTTAATCGATCAGATGCGTGAACAGATTCAAAACATTGAATAATGCACTATTTATAGTTAAATATTCATAACCGCTTTGACCTTCACAAAGAAATACAATACATTACCCCACTAAGAAAGTACGTTGTAAGGATTTAGGGATGCCTAAAGAATCACTACCAGAAGAACAATCTACGCCCACAGAAGAAACCCGTTCATTGCGCATTTTAATTGTAGATGATGATGAAGTTATTTTAGTGATGGTATCGGCATGGCTGGCGGAAGCTGGATATGAAGTGGAAACCTGCAATACAGGTGAATCTGCAATGGCCTTATTGCCTGAGTTCAGACCACATTTAGTCATTACCGATTTGCGCATGGATGACATGGATGGCATTACTTTATTGAAAGAAATTCAGAGTTTCAATTCTGTTTTGCCTGTGATTATGTTAAGTGGTACGGCAGATATTTCTGATGCAGTGCGTGCAACTCATCAAGGTATTTTTGAGTTTTTAACCAAACCGATTGACCATCCCGAAAAGTTATTAGAATGTGTTAAATCAGCTTTAAATTATGTTGGTACATCCTCTAGTGAAGCTGAAAATAGTTTTGCCCCTGAAATTATTCACCGCTCAACAATTATGGCCACCATGTTAAACCAAGCCAAACGGGTCGCAAGAGCCAGAAGTAGCGTATTTATTGGTGGTGAAACAGGTACAGGTAAAGAACTACTCGCACAGGCTATTCACCGTGCCAGCCCTCGTGCCGATGAGATGTTTTTAGCGGTCAACTGCGGTGCATTATCTGAGCAATTATTAGAGTCTGAATTATTCGGCCATGAAAAAGGCGCGTTCACAGGTGCGGTACGTAAAAATTTAGGCTTATTTCAAGCAGCCAATGGCGGTACATTATTTTTAGACGAAGTCGGTGATATGCCTGCCAGTTTACAAGTTAAGCTACTGCGTGTATTGCAAGAAGGGCAAGTTAAACCTGTGGGTGCAATCAATGGTGTACCTGTTGATGTTCGGATTATTTCTGCAACCCATCGTGATTTAGAAGTAGAAGTGAAACGGGGTGAATTCCGTGAAGATTTATTCTATCGCTTAAATGTGATTCCTTTATACATGCCAGCACTGAAAGAACGCGGCGAAGATATTCCTTTATTATTAGATCATTTCTTAAATATGCACGCGGAAGAAGATGGCGAAACCATGCGCTTTTCACCTGAAGCGTTAGATTATCTTGCTTCATTGCCATGGCCGGGGAATGTGCGTCAATTACAAAACGTGGTTGAACAGTGTAGCGTATTGTCACCTTCGCCGATTATTCCATTATCGCTAGTCAAGCAGTCATTACGTGAGTCAGAGAATAAATTCCAAACTTTGGCACAGGCGCGTAAAGAATTTGATCGGAATTATTTATTGCGGGTGATGAATATGGTGGCAGGTGATGAGGATCAGGCTGCAAGTGTGGCAGGATGTGAACCTGCTGAATTAGAAGAGCTACTAAAAACGCACAATATTAATCCTGCACGCTTCCGTAAAGTGGTTGAAGAGGATGCCGTAGAAGAAGACAGCATCCATACGGTTTAGGCCGCTGCCGTAGCCATTTTTTTGATATGCGCGTTAAGACGGCTTTTATGTCTTGCAGCTTTATTCTTATGAATCAAACCTTTGCTAGCCATGCGATCAATAACAGGCACTGCTGTTTGATAAGCCGCTTTAGCCGCTTCTAAATCATTGGATGCAATTGCATTCACTGTTGCTTTAATGTAAGTACGCATCATAGAACGCATACTTGCATTATGTTGACGGTTTTTTTCAGCTTGACGTGCACGTTTTGCAGCTTGACGAGTATTAGCCAAAGCATTCACTCCTTAAAAAATCAGTTACCAGTAGAATAGTTCTCAATGACTCACACAAACTATGTGACAATGTCAATGAAAACTTGCAATTATCTAATGAATGCGTTTACTTAGCAAGTATTTTTTCGTATTCACTGCAACTCAAGTGATTCAAAAAACCTATAAAGATAAGCTTATTCGTCGATTAAGTATCTATCTGTAGTCTATTTACCATAAATTTATCGTATTCATCCATGCTTAGATATTGATTTTGTATCATCGACAACACATCATGGTGAGCAAAAGCAAATAAAGGGATTTCAATGGATTATTTTGCAGAATTTGAATTTGCACAACCGAT
The DNA here is from genome assembly GCA_025800385.1 of Candidatus Albibeggiatoa sp. nov. NOAA. GTDB lineage: Bacteria > Pseudomonadota > Gammaproteobacteria > Beggiatoales > Beggiatoaceae > Albibeggiatoa. The sequence goes on along the minus strand of JAOXRS010000199.1, from coordinate 70,488 downwards.
ATGGTTTTGGGGTTTAGGTATTGTATTAATATTGATTTTTCTGAGTGTATGGATAAGGCCACAATATAAAAAAATTCAACAATTTGCAGATGCACATTTATTACCTCATTTATTAGTGCAACAGCAAGGTCAACAAAAATTTGTAAATATATTATGGCTTATGATTTTTGTATTGGGTGTGATTGCATTGGCTGCGCCACGTTGGGATTATGAAGAACAAGAAGTATTGAGACCACAAACCCATTTGATGATTTTGCTCGATTTATCAGATTCAATGCTGGTTAAAGATATGCCTTATTCTCGCTTGGAACAGGCCAAGCAGGAAATTGAAGCGATTTTAGAGGCAAAACCTGATTTACATATTGGCTTGATGGTGTTTACGGCGATTCCCCATTTGGTTACGCCATTAAGTGATGATTATCAGAATTTACAGTCTACTTTACTACATTTAGATACCAGTTTGATGCAAGATACTGAAAAAGGCAGCCGTTTGCATTTGGCTCTAAAAGAGACTGCAGCATGGTTAAAGGGTCAGCAAAAAAATACAGAACATTTATTGTTGATTAGCGATGGTGACTTTGAAAAACAAGATTTAGAAACCAGTTTGCAATGGATGCAGCAGGCTGGGTTTAATTTACATACTTTAGGTGTAGGTACAGTGCAAGGTAAACACATCGAATTACCTGACGGCACTTGGCAGCGTGATAATGATGGAAAAGTGGTGATTTCTAAATTAGATGAAAAGAGTTTACAGCAATTGGCTCAGGCGGGAGATGGAGTCTATCAGCGAGCAAGCTATCAAAATCAAGATATAGAAACGATTTTAGCCCAAATTGACCATCAATTAGATAACCCAAATGAGGAAGATACTGCTAAACAACGCCTATGGCACGAGCGATTTTATTTATTGGTTTTGGTAATGTTGTTATTACTTTTGCCTAGTTTTAGAAGACAAGTAACCAGTGCTTAAAGCGGTGAGAATAGATCACTGATTTACTCTCACCAAAGTATTATCGGTGTATCCACACTTCTGTGACTTGATTATCAATCACTTTAGCAGCCCAGTTTTCGCATAAGTAAATATTGTCTTCTACAGTGCTTTTCTTACGTAATGGGTGAGGGCAATATTTGTGCAATGCTTCAAAGGTTTCATTAGGATTTTTATTCACTAACAAATCGGGATAACTATTTAAAAGCAGGGCTTCCCATTGTCCATTTGACGAATGGTAAATAGAAATAGGTAAGGTATGCCACATGTCATGCCACTTTTTTTGCCACTGATTGGCTTTCATGGCATCTAATACTTCGATACCTTTATATTGACTCCACTCCTCAGGCTCTAACCACTTTTTGGTTGCTTTTACATTATCATTAAGCGTACGACAACCAGAAACCCCTTCTTGCTCGTTACATACAATTTCTAAAATAGGTTTGGGCAATTTAGTTCGATTTTTCAGTTTTGCTAATTGATTCCAATATTCTTGTGCTTCAGCTGAGCGTTCTCCAACTTCTAACAAACGTGCTAAATTAAATTGTACTTCTATCGGTGGGTTTTCATATTCTTCTAATATTTGTTTTAGGCCATTGATTGCATCTTGCAAAGGAGCGGAACTTGTCCATGTATTCTCATACCGAGCGAGATACTGTAGCATTTTAAACTGACTGATAATATTACTTTGCTGCTGTAAGTGTAGCTGCTCATATTGACGCAACCCTTTATTTAACATCAATGCAGCTGAATCGGGATCACCTATATATAAATAGGCAATGGCTGAATTTAAGTAGCTTGGTAAATAATAAGGGGCGATTCTTATCGCTGTATCAAATAGGCTAATTGCTTTTTCTAAATTACCCTTAACGCGTTCTACAAGACGAGCACTTTTTAAATTTTTCAACCCCGTTACAGTACTACCCATTGTCGTAATACTTTCAATATCACCATCTAGCATACCGGGCAGCCAGTAAAAATAAGCAGCATCTTGCATATCTGCTTTTGCTAACTGTAAATAACATACCCCCATATTATTTTGTACTTCTTTGCCTTGATAAGTATGGCGGAATTTATTAAGAAAATAAGATACATGGTTACATTGGTCAAAAACAGACAAGCGCACCCCATACTCATAAAACATATATTCTTTTTGTAATGTTTCCCATATTATTATTGTTTGAGCCGCGCGCTGCTCTGGTGTGGGATAGGTATGATTATCTGTAGCACTATTTTGTTTAAAAAATGCTTCTAAAAACTGAATAACCGTTTGTTTTTCTTTGACAAGTAAGCCAACTTTATAGCCTGCAAATGCAGCATACAAAAAGCCTTTTTTATCAGCACTCAATTCTATGGCTTTCTTTTCATCTGGTGTAATAGCGCGTTCTGGTTTGCTTTCAAAATGCCCAAATAGCTTTTTTAAATCATCATTCTCAAAATGGGCAAGCTCATGTCCTATAACGAAAGCCATGAGTGCATTCAATAAATCAGGATTTTGTGCGCCATATTGCTGGATGAGTGCAACGACTTTATCACTAATAACAACACTACCATCAGAAAGAGCTTGAGGCGGAAAACTGGAAATATCATCGGTATTTGATGTTTTGATAATTGCTAATTGAGGATCATAAATTTTGGTGTGTATAACAGCATTCATTCTTTTAAAAATAGCTTGAATATCTGCAGGAACAGCAAGTTGTTCTCCAAACTGATCGACTGTTGCAACTTGAAGAGTAGATTCAGTTGACAATATATCTTGTTCCGCATGGCTTTTAGCGATATATGCTATTTGTAAGACGAATAATAAAAAAAGTGTTAAAAAAGACCTTGGTTGAACAATCATCACAAACCCTCTGCATTTTAAATTTTTACAGTTAAAAACGATATTGACTTAGTTGACTTAATTTACCATGGAATTTTTCAATAAAAGAAGGACTTTCAATATTGGTTGGGTCTTTGATAAGGTTTTCAAACTCGTCATTATTAATGGCTTGCAATTTATCAGCAATATTATTCTTAGATGAGTCTCTAAAATATTGCTCAAATTGTTGACTTTGTTCTAATTGACGTTGCCAAAAGGCTGCTTCTATGCGGTTAGGGTTATCAAGAGCAACGGAGACAAGCGCAACCCAGTGCCCAAACTGACATACTGTTTTATACTGCTCATGGGATTGAGTATTTAATGTTGCTTGATTTTGTAATGTAGCAAAGCCATTCTCTAAACATGCTTTATAAGCAGATGAACCATTGCTCAATTGAGTTGGACTTAAACCAACAGTTGGTTTTGCTAGTACGGTATGCGTTTCATTGACTTGTAATAATTCATTATTTTTTAAAGCGTCATATTCAGCTGTAATAGAATCAGGTGGATTGTCAGATTTAGGTAAGTGGTGAATCAGTGCCACAAAAATAACTAATGTGGCGAAATATGTTGAGACTTGCCAAGGATGATGCAAATGTAATACTTCTCCCAACTTACGCCACCAAGCATCTGACTCTTGAGTTGCTGGCTGTTTTGCCTTAGGCATCATTCGCAACTCATCCATCCAATGTTGATAGCAATCAGGACATTGGTTTAAGTGCGCTAATATTTGCTCGCGTGCCCGCCCTTTTAATTTACCCTGTATAAATTTAGTTAGCTCAACGTCTGTTGGACAGGCTGTCACTTGCGTTTTACTGTTTTTTTGCTGTAATGCTAATAAAGCAATTGTTCTATCTGACAAATTGTTGCTACTTTGCCTAACTGCTGTGTGATTTTCCATGAGTCTCACCCCATTGCTGAACTCGGTTTACATACTAAAAAATGTATTTCTAATATGATAAAACCCAGTTGTGTCATACCCCCACCACACTTGCAAACAGCAATATTCACAAATATGATGGCTTAAACCCTATTCATCTACTCCAACAAAATCATCTAAACCGCCTCGAAATCTACCGAGTATTTTTTTCAATCTACGATTTATCGTACTAACGCTTGTATTTAAAGCATCGGCAATTTGCTGTTGTGTTAAACCTGTCAAATATTTCATTCTCAGAATAAGTTTATCTTCATCCGTGATATCAATACATTTTTCAAAATAAGCCAGCAATTGTTTAGTATCTGAACCTTGTTTAAATTCAAGAAAATGCATTTTAAGTTGTTCTAGTATTTCATCTAGTTGTAACTGTTCAAGTTCTTTCTCTATGTCAGAAGCATCTTGATGGCTATCATCATCGACCAAGCCCACTTCTGCGACAGTGTTGTGCGCAGGACAGTTCTTTAATACATCATCGATAACATCACGGACAAATTGCTTTTCTTTTTCAGGGTAGTGAATCATTAAGATAGACAGGGCTTCTTGCTTAGAATGTTGCTTTCTTAATAAAATTTCATAAGCAGCTTTGTAAATGGGGTCTTCTTTCTCTTTGTAAACAACCCACATAGGCGGTCGATGTTTGCCTTGGATTTCTATCCACATATCGTTGATTTTATTTTGTATTACTTTTTTAATAAAACCACGAAATTGACCATTGCCTTGATAACTACGAATTTTGCGCCAAGCACAACGGGTCAAGTCTGCTAACACCACATCTTGTGCTTTACCATGTAATAGAGGGCTATCAAAATAGTGTCTGTGAATATAGTCTCTGATAACATTTTCAATGTATAAGTAGTGCTCTGAGTCCCATACTAAATTTTTTGCCATTTCCACTTTTTGCTGAAAACGTTTAACTAATTCAGGCAATTTATCTGTCGACCATTGATGACGTAACATCTGCTCTACTGAATACAATGCCCCTTCAAAGCTATAGGTTGTTTTAGCATATTCATAGTAACCTGCATATTGAGACAATGTGGTATGGCGTTGTTTTGCCCATTGTTTTGCTAATTCTTCTCGCTCTGGTTTATCCATTTGCGTGTGTTGTAATATCCAATCCAGATATAAGTCGTAATAACGCTTTTCAGGTCTTGGTTGAAACTTATATAAGTATTGATATTGATGACTATCATGCACGCTAACTGACAACAGTTGATTGAGCTTTAAATCAAATTTGGTTAGTTGCTCAAAGAACATGCTAAAGCACTGTAATTCTTGACTTAAAAACTGCTCCAGTTCTTCAGTTGATGATAGTTGTACATTATTGGAGGCTAGTATTGTGAACTCAGGAATTGTGCCTCGATACATATAATGTTTGCCTTCATGCTGATATGCAGTGTCTTCTGGCAAATCATCTTCTAACAGGGCATCCCCTGTGGCTTTAAATGTATCTTTCCATACTGTGCTACAAGGTCTTGGTTCATTAGATTGCATATGACTTGCAGTAAATGACTCAGGCACAAGTTGTACGTAAGGTGCAGCAAAACAATAGCGGTCACGTTGCTGCCCAAATAGAGAGTGTAACAAGTCCCATGTATACATGGTGCTTTCTCCTCGATAGTAATTTCCTAGGTTTTTATGTGCACAAAAGACAATATTGAATTCAGTTACTAGCGTCTTATTTATTTGAACGGACAACGCTTAGACTTTTTTCACAAAAACATGCACAAGAATATAAAAAATTTTTAGCATCAAAAACTAATGTACTATTAACTTTTTAAGTTACAGCCATTAATAAACGCCATTACTATCTGGATGGGATATTTTGATGAACTAAATATAGCACAAAAATCATAACAAAGCACTTAAAACATAAAAAATTAACTATAAAAATATTTTTCAGAAAATTTAAGCAATATATTTTGAGTTTAAAGAGTCTTATTTTTACTTCTTATAGTATTTTTCCAGTATATCCATGGCAACATTGATAGCTTGCAACTTTTCTTCATCTCCACCATGGTCTGGATGGTATTGACTTACTAACTTTCTATACTGCTTTTTAATTTTCTGGTAATCGGTAGGTTCTTTCAGTCCAAGCAACTCAAGTGCGCCCATTTTTTGCTCACCAGCATGAAACAGCACCCAAAAATTTGTGATTAACTCTTCCACGTCTTGCTCCGTTGTTGTTTGCAAATGGCTTATATCTAAATAATAAGCTTCCAGTGGGTCATGCTCAGTTAAAGCAGCTTCGCCGGCATGATAAGGTAATAACTGTATATTTAATGCAGATATTTCTAAGTATGCCGTTTGTTGTTGCCATAATTGGCGGCGTAACTTATATAAAGTATGAAACAGTAAAAAATGCATTTTAAACAAAGGATAGCTTTCAGTTAAACTGGTATTTGGAAAGCCTTGAATTTGATTTGCTTGCAAGGTTTTCAGCAATTCGAACTCACCTAAACCCTGCGGATGTTGACGTAAGATATTTAATACAATTTCAGTTAATTTTTTTTCACACATTATTTGACAGCTTTATAAATTCACAGCAAACTACTTCCAATTTTGCTTAACTAAGGTTTTGATGCTTTATGTTCTCAAAAGTGCCGATTTATCTTAGATTTTGCATTCACATCATCTTAATTCTAAAACAAACGGTTATAGCATAATGGAGTTGATCCGTAGTATTTCACAATTGAGGCCGCAGCACCACCAATGCGTGGCAACGATAGGCAATTTTGATGGTGTGCATCGTGGACATCAAACGGTTATTCAACAAGTCAAAACCGAATCACTAGAGCTAGATTTACCTGCAACAGTGATTGTGTTTGAGCCGCAGCCCCAAGAATTTTTTGCCCCTGATAAAGCCCCCACCCGTTTAACACGATTACGTGAAAAATTACTTGCATTTCAGCGTTATGGTGTAGATCGCGTGTTGTGTTTACGGTTTGATAAGAAATTATCAAGTCTTGAGCCAGACGACTTTATTCAACAGATTTTAATTGATGGTTTAGGGGTGAAGCATTTAGTCGTTGGTGATGACTTTCATTTTGGTAAAAAACGCGGTGGAAATTATCAAACTCTACAAGCAGCGGCAAAACAACATCAATTTAAAATTGAAAAACAGCGTACTTTTATTATAGACGGTGAACGGGTTAGCAGCACCCGCATTCGTCACGCATTAGCACAAGGCAATATGCAGCTTGCAAATGAATTGCTTGGGCGACCTTATATGCTCAGTGGGCGAGTAAGCTATGGTCAACAGCGTGGTAGAACTATTAATTTTCCAACTGCGAATATTTTTCTACACCGTCACAAATCCCCACTAAAAGGTGTATTTGCAGTTAAGGTGCACGGCCTCGGTCATAGGCCTATCACGGGTGTTGCCAATTTAGGCACACGACCTACAATTAATGGTACTCAATTACTATTAGAAACACACTTATTTGACTTTAATCAAGTGATTTACGGAAAATACATTGAAGTCGAGTTTATTTCTAAAATTAGAGATGAGCAAAAATTTGATTCTTTCGAGTTGCTCAAGCAGCAAATTGAATTAGATGCTCAGGCCGCACGACACCTGTTTAGTTCGTCAAGAAATTACTTATCTCAAGTCGAGTAATTTTATTAAGCACCTGAAATAGATAAACCCTTACTCAATATAAGAAAATATGATGTTTTAAATTTCATTGAGTTATCTTTGCTTAGATGTTATGCTAGGTATTGAAATTAATAGTTTTTTACTCTGTTTTATACTGTGTGTGGTAAGTGCACAAGGTAATACTAGGACTGCCCTATAGCACCTTTAGACCCACCAAATGCCACACATTGTAATAATATAAATAAAACATCGCTTACATGGTTACGGGGGATTTACAACATGTATCGGGTAGGGTTTTCTATTCTATTATTCTGCTTTTGGTTTCATACCTCAGCAATAGCAGAAACTTATGATTTTGATACCAGCTTATCAGCATACCAAGAGGGAGATATTCCTGTACCGTTGTTGGGTCGCAATATTGTGATAAAAGACCTGAATGGCGAAAAATTTGTGACAGGTCAATATGAAGGCCAAATTGCTGCAAAATCGCTGACGTTATCGGGTAGTTTTGAAGTTTTACTGAATGTAGCAACTGATTTTCGTAATCATTGGTCAATTGCAGTCGCAACAGACTATACTGAATTCCGTTTATATTTCACCAGTTATAATCGTTTCCGTTTTGGTGAAACAAATGACGAAATTTACTGGAACAATACAAATTGGCGCAAAGGCGATAAAAATGAAATCCGTCTACTGGTCAATGGCGGTCAAGCTAAAACTTATATTAATGGCCAGTTTTTCCAATCTATCATCCTACCTGACGCAAATTTAACTTATAGCACCATTTATGTAGATAATATCATTAAGGATGCAACCCGCGTTTATTCTATTCAAGCCCGTCATATTGATGCCAATACTTCAGGCAATGAATCTAATCAAAATACTGGCAACAATTTATTTGAATATGAACGTGGATTTACTGATGGACAAAATGCCTGTGTTGACGACCCAATTAGCTGCGGTGTTGCGACATCAGTTTTAGAATATGAACGCGGTCGAGCAGATGCGAAACAGTTGTGTGTTTTAGACCCTGCTAAATGCGGCATTGCATCACCCGTTGCGGAGTATAACCGTGGCATTGATGATGGACGTAATGCGTGTCGAAATGATCCCACCCAATGTGGTTTAGATTCACCTCAAGTGGAATATGAACGTGGCAAAGATATTGGGCAAGAAATTTGTCGCACAAATCCCGCAGATTGTGGCATTACGATTTACCCTGAAGGTGAAACCAATGCGTATGAGCGTGGCCGCCAAGCCTGTATTGATAACCCTGAATCATGTGGCATCGTCACACAACAAACAAATTTACCCACCTATACGCCTAATGCGGGTTTGATTCAAATTCCAGTATTAGCTGTATATGATGTGTTGGGCGGTGCAAGTTTGTATCGGGTCAATTTATATCAAAATACGCTGTCTTTGGATTTTCGTTTAGATGCGGATAGCGTGCAAGCCATCGATCATGCTGATGAGCTGAACATTCCCACACCAGCCCCATTACCTATTTTTAATCAACCGACTGTAGCTACCCAACCCACAACAGGTAGCAATACAGAATTAAGTCCTGTTGGGCCTATTACGCGCTAAATGCTGTGTAAGAACGAGGTGTATTGTGTGACAGCGATACACCTTGTTTGCAAACAAAATAGGAAAAATAGTGTGTATAATCACCCCGTCGTATTTTCCAATCAAAAAGCCCAATGACTGAGCAACAACTAAAAAATATTATTGAGGCTGCGTTATTTGCTGCAAGTCGTCCTCTGACAATCGATCACTTTTTAAGTTTATTTCCTGAAGCAGCCAAGCCTGAACGTGGTGAAATTCGTGCTTGTTTAAAGCAGCTGACAAAAGAGACTGAGACGCGTGGTATTGAGTTGGTACAAGTTGCCAGTGGTTATCGCTTTCAAGTCAAAGCCGAGCTAACCATATGGGTTAAACAGCTATATCCAAAACGTCCACCACGCCAATCTCGCGCCTTAATGGAAATTTTGGCCATTATTGCTTATCGTCAACCGATTACTCGTAGTGAAATTGAGTCGATTCGAGGAGTCAGCGTTAGCACTCAGATCATGAAAACATTATTGGATTATCAATGGGTTCGGGTGTTAGCGCATAAAGATACACCGGGGCGACCTGCATTGTATGGCACGACACGACACTTTTTAGATCATTTTAATTTAAAGAATCTCAATGGTTTGCCTTCTCTCAATCAATTGAAAGATATGGAAGAATTGGATGCATTCGATAATGAATTGCAACAAGTAATGCCAGACGAAACCGATGAAAATCAGATTGCAGAAATTGAAATAGATGAAATTGAGACGGCAGGCACATTTACTGATCTTGATGAACAGCTGGTAGATTCAAGTGCTACGAATATATCATCAAGTGATAAACTACAGGATGATGTAGGCTTGTCATCGGATGTATTAGAAGGAAAGCAGTAAGATAATTTCTTTTTTGTACAATATAATATTTTCCGTGATTTTTATATTTACATGCATTTGGTGATGTTATTTTTTTATTCATTACTCAATTAACCCCTATTTTTTTGATTTATATATAAAATATAGGTATATAAATAATAAATTTTTATAATAATCCTTTGTGATCTTTTTGGAGTAAGCGGTATTTTTTATTTAAAGCGTTGGCTTAATACCTGCTTTTTTCATTGTAGCTTCAATGACATTCACATGCTTATCTTTGGTTTTTCTAATCAATAAGATACATGTGTTATATATCGTTACAAAGGATTTTATGATGAAAAATTCACTCTCCTTCGTCCGTACATCAAATACAAATTTATCAACTACCATACGATCTCCACGAGTTTTAGGATCTTCTCAAATAATTACTTATTTTGATGATACGTCCCGTATTTCACAATTATTTGTACTGAGTGCAGATAATGCGGGCTGCTCATGATGCCTAAGATGTCGATGCTTCTGGGGCAATGTTGACGCTTGATTGCGTGCGAAATATTTGGATTAGTTTAATTGGTAATTGGGAAAATCATCCATAAATCTTTAATTAAACATATACTTTTGCATATTGATTCAAGATCATATTTTATAAATTCTCTTTAACACATTGTTCTTGCTTAGTATTCATTCTTCTCAGAAATGAACGCCTCAGCAGCTCGGCAGTCTTTCATCATTTTAAGACTAAGGAGATCATGACTATGCGTGTTTTACTCATTTTACCCCGCTTTCCTAAAAGCTTTTGGACTTACGATAAAACCATGCAGTTGATTGGTAAAAAATCAGGCTTGCCACCGCTGGGTCTGATTACAGTTGCTGCCTTATTGCCACAAGATTGGGAATTTAAGCTCGTAGATCGCAATATCCGTGAGATAACAGAAGCAGAATGGGAATGGGCAGATATGGCGATGTTATCAGCGATGGTGGTGCAAAAAAAAGATTTCTTGGCACAAGCAAAAGCAGCCAAACAGCGTGGAAAAAAAGTTGCTGTGGGCGGGCCTTATGCAACCTCTTTCTATCCTGACATTATGCATAACACTGATATAGATTACTGGGTGTTGGATGAAGGAGAAATGACCATCCCAACATTTTTAGCGGCTCTCGAACGCGATGAATCTAAAGGTGTGTTTCGTTCCACTGAAAAACCTGATGTCACACAAACACCTATACCCCGTTATGACTTATTAGAGCTGGATGCTTATGCTGACATGTCGATCCAGTTTTCTCGTGGTTGTCCTTTCTTATGCGAATTTTGCGACATTATCACCTTATACGGCCGTAAGCCCCGCACCAAAACCCCTGAGCAAATGTTACGTGAATTAGATTGCTTATATGAACTGGGTTGGCGCGGTAATGTCTTTATGGTTGATGATAATTTCATCGGTAATAAACGTAACGTCAAACAGTTTTTAGAAGTATTAAAAGGTTGGATGGAAGCAAAAAAATACCCCTTTGTGTTTTATACCGAAGCGTCTGTAGATTTAGCCCGACATCCTGATTTGATGAGTGCGATGGTTGAATGCAACTTTGATTTTGTTTTCATTGGTTTAGAAACCCCAGATGAAGCCAGTCTGGCACAGATCAAAAAATCCCAAAATCTCAAAGAGCCACTCAGTGAATCAATCACCACGATTAAAAATGCAGGCATTCAGGTGATGGCAGGTTTCATTATTGGTTTCGATGGTGAGCAAGCTGGGGCGGGAAAACGGATTGTGCAATTTATCGAAGACACCGCGATTCCGATTGCGATGTTTACCTTGTTGCAGGCATTGCCAAATACTGCGTTATGGGATCGGTTACATAAAGAACAACGCTTAATGCCCGGTGGTGATATTAACCAAACCAGCTTAATCAATTTTGTCCCAACTCGTCCTTCCACTGAAATTGCCGATGAATATGTGGAAGCCTTTTGGCAATTATATGAACCTAAGCAATATTTGCAACGTACTTATCGACACTTCATGCAAATGGGTAATTTAAAGCATCGACATTTGGAGTCCATGCCATTTGGTTGGGGAGAGTTTAAATTGTTATTACGCGTGTTGTGGTTGCATGGCGTTGTGCATCAAACACGTTGGGATTTCTGGCGGTATTTATACAAGATTGCGCGTTTCAACGGCAATTTGATTCCAGATTATTTTGTGCTGTGTGCAGCAATGGAACATTTTGTCGATTTCCGTCAAATGGTGCGTGAGCAAATCACGACTCAATTGAAAAATGCTTAAATCTTGGATAAGGATATTGCTATGGAAAATCAAATCATTTCTAGTATTTATCAAGTGATGGAGCTGGGATTTAACAATCAGATTATCCATCATCATACAGAAGATAACGAGCTGAGTGGGCGCACTATTACTATCGAAGATAAAGAAATTATCAATTTTGGCTCTTGTGCTTATCTCGGTATTGAACATCATGAGGCACTCAAACAAGGTGTGATTGAAGCAACCGAACAGCTTGGGGTGCAATTTTCTAGTTCGCGTGCTTATGCTTCCTTGGGATTGCTGAAAGAGGTTGAAGCCGAGATGCGTCATATTTTTGGCCAACCGCTAATTGTCACACCCAGCACCACTTTAGGACATCTTGCTGCAATGCCTGTGGTGGTGGAAGATGACGACGTGGTTATTTTGGATATGCAAGTGCATTCTTCGGTGCAAATGGCTGCACAATTATTAAAAGCACGCGGGATTAAAATCCATATTATTCGCCACAATGACATGCAAGGCTTAGAGAAAAAAATTCAAGAATTGCACGGTAAGCATGAAAAAATTTGGTATATGGCAGATGGTGTGTATTCCATGTATGGCGATTACGCACCGCTGGCAGATATTACTGCTTTGATGGAACGCTATGCTGAATTGCATTTATACATCGATGATGCACATGGCATGGGTTGGACGGGTGAGCAGGGCATGGGTTACGTGCGCAGTCAAATCGACCATCATCCACATATGGTTATGGCAACATCTATGAATAAATCGTTTTCAGCCGCAGGTGGGTGCATGATTTTTCCTAACGAAGAAATGCGTCATAAAGTATTGCTATGCGGTGCATCATTGATTTTCTCAGGGCCTATCCAACCGCCGATGTTAGGCGCAGCACTGGCTTCTGCTAAATTGCATCAAACCGAAGAAATCAGCCAACGCCAAGACAAATTACGTGAACTGACCCGTTATATGAATCAGCAATTGCGTGACAAAGGCATTCCTCAAGTAGTTGAAAACGACAGCCCAATTTATTTTATTCCGATTGGTTTACCGCGTGTGATTAACCCATTTGTGCATAAGCTAAAAGATGATGGTTTTTTGATTAATCCTGCGGCCTTTCCTGCTGTACCGATGAAACGAGGCGGCTTACGTTTTATGCTGACTTGTCATTTAGAGAAAGCCGATATTAAACGTTTGGTTGAGCGGATTTGGGTACATTACCATCAGATGTTGATTGATGAAGGCATTACAGAACAACATATTGCAAAACATTTCCGTATACCTCAATTCAAGTTGAAACCAATGGGGCGTAATTTATCAGCAGCCAATGCCAAAACCAATGTTTTACAGGTCAGTTATAAACGCAGCATCAGTCAAATCAAAGCCAGTGAATGGAATGCGTTACATGCGGCATCTGGTACGCTCTCACATAGTGTTATCAGTGCATTGGAATTTGTTTTTTCCAGCAAGGCCAAGCAACCTGAAAATCAATGGGATTTCCATTATATACAAGTGCATGATCGTACGGGTCAGGCTGTACTTTCAACCTTTTATACTACGGCTTTAGTTAAAGATGACATGTTTGCACCTGCGAACGTATCTAGCTTATTGGAAGAGAAACGTCACCAAGACCCTTATTATTTGAATTCTAAAGTGGTGATGTTGGGTTCAATGATTACCAAAGGCGAACACTTATACTTGAATCGCCAACACCCTGAATGGCAACAAGCGTTACAATTATTGATTGATAAAATGCAAGATACGGCTGCTGAGGTGAATGCTTCGCAACTCATGTTTCGGGAGTTTTACGGAGCGTTAGATTCAGAGCTGAAAAGCACGATGTTGGACAAAGGTTTTACTGTATTACAACTGCCAAATAATATGCGTTTATCTGACGTTGCTTGGCAAAACCAAGATGAGTTTATGCATCATTTGCGTGGTCGGTATCGTTCTGATTTTCGGCGTGAAATTCTGAAGTTTGAAGATCAGTTTACTGTTATTACGGATAAACCTAATAATCAGCAAGCCTTACAAGCATGTTATCAACTTTACAGCAATGTGTTTGAACGCAGCTTGGAAATGAATGTACATAAGTTACCTTTTGAATATTTCCGCATCCTATGCAGCCATCACAGTTTTGACATCATTCGTTTGTATTTAAAACATGATCCGCGCCCAGAACATGAGCGTCAGCCTGTAGGTGTGATGTTCAGCTATTTTGAAGGAGGTACTTATCACGCGATGATTGTTGGTTTGGATTATGAATTTAATCAACAATTTGGTGTATACAAACAGGCTCTTTATCAAACAGCTAAACGGGCTAATACTCTGAATGCAAGCGGTCTTGATTTGGCATTTACTGCCGATTTAGTGAAGAAAAAAATTGGGGCACACGCAGAACATACATGGGCATTTGTGCAAGTGCTGGATACTTATAATTTACAAGTCATTGAGAACTTAAGAGCCGCTGCGTAAAGTCTGAGGAGAAAAGCCATGATTACAGAGACCTTAGCTTGGTATGCTGACAATATTCCGTTGATACTGACACTTGCAGCCATTGTAATTGTGGCTGTGGAATGGTTGGTGTTAGCTCGCCTCAGACGCATTGAGCAACATAGAGAAGGTTGGGTTAATATTTTTTGTGGAGCAGCCTCTTTTTTCCCTGTTTTTCTGTTGAATATCATTATCATCATGACGGTGATGTTCGCTTTTTATGAAATGCGTCTATTTGATTTAGGGCTGGATTGGTATGTATGGATTTTGGCATATATTGCTTATGATTTTATGAGTTTTATTGTGCATCTTGCTTCGCATAAAGTGCGGCTATTATGGTGTATGCATAGCGTACATCATTCCCCCAAAGAAATGAAAGCATCAGTGTCGTTCCGTGGTTCTTTCGCTGATTTTCTAGTCACGCCACACACGACATTATGGTTGCCGTTATTGGGATTTCATCCGTTTATGGTGATATTGATGGAAGGTGTTGGGTTGTTATATGGGATTTTTCTACACTTCAGTGATAAATGGATGCCTGAGTATGAGCCTCGTTGGTTGCGCTGGTTTTTCATTACGCCGTCGATTCATCGTTTGCACCACGGCAATAATGATAGTTACTTAGACACTAATTATGGGCTGATGTTTACTTTATGGGATCGTGTGTTTAATACTTATCAACCGCGTATTCCTGAAGTTTATCCAACTTATGGCTTAACCAAAGAACTAGATTCTGCCAATTTCCGTATTTCGCAAACTGATGAATTTATTTCGTTATGGCGTGATGTGCAGAATGCGCCTCGTTGGTTAGATAAATTAAGTTATTTGTTTAAGCCACCGGGTTGGTCTCAGCATGTTTTATAGTGTTGCTCTAAAAAGGCTATTTTGAGGCATTCATTGGGTTTTGGCGCGAATACATTTTAAACGAATGGGTTTAATATGCTTACTGTTTGCAAGAAAGTAATCAGGTCTTACGTCATAATAGGTGTCATATCTTAAGTATGTGATACTTATATTTGCTCCAACCCCTTGCACTGTGGTTCTAATACTACCCAAGGGGTGAACAATCCATTTGCCATTCAGTTGTGGACAAACATTTTTATGATGGCAGCAAGCCTCAAATGCGACCTTATTCTGTTCTACAACATCTATAGCCTTTTGATTAGCCAACTCAATATCAAATAGAATCAATTGAACACAAATGATATAAAAAGCGGGCACAAGATAATGCTGTGCTTTTTTCCTAAAGATAAGATTTATGAGTATCACTATCCATGAAATAAGGTTGTATAAACCAAAAATAGTAAATATTGCATAATCGTAAATAATATCTTTATTTAAAAACCACAGCGTTAACAAAAAACTAAAAAAACATACACTGATTAGAGTTTGTTGTGTCAGTTTCATATATTTTGAAAGCGTGCATATTATCTGATTTTATCTATTTCCAAAATAAATAACTTATAAAACAACTTAGCAACAAAGTGGCGTGTTTTACTCTCCGTTGATAATCTGCTTAAATGTTTTACCGTCATTTATCATTTGCAACATGCCGTAAAGTGATAATGAGGGATGATCTTGGAAAAATTGTGTCACAGCCACTTTTGATGATTGGTAGTTTTGGATGTTTTGTGCTTTATCACTGCTCCAAAACTTATCAGGAGAATCAAGCGAGGTGACTCGTTGATATTCATTTTGGCTAATCTGAGTAATTTTTGTATAGTTTGGGCGTAAATCAACTTGCAATGCAGCCCCTTCGTCAAACCAAGTAGGTATTTCCTGCTGACGTTTAAGATAGCCTAGTCGATGCACAATTTCGGCATGAACCAACTCATGTGATGTCACATCAATCCCTATATCTTGATAGTCGAGCACAAGATAACTTTGCCATGGTGCAAAATATAAAGTTCCCGGTGTACCGCTGTGCAGTCCATAATTTTTTGCTTCCTGCCCAGTGTCAACTACAATAATGATGGGTTGTGCTTCTGGTTTTCCGTAATACTCTGTGATTCGGTTTTTTGAGCTTTCAATGAGTTGTATTGTTTTCTGACTGGCTTGCTCAGGCAGTGTTTCTGATATGTATATATTCCCATCAATTTTATTAAAGTCTAAAAAGTCAATAAAAACAAACCGAACAACATGAGAAAATGAGTATACGCCGAATGCTAATACAAGTAATACGATAGTCAAAAGTGTTAGTGCTATTTTTTTCATTAATATACCTTTATTGATACATCTTTGTTATAAAATAACATACTATTTATTTTTAATCTTAAGAAACCTCTTTCTTCAATCTTAAAACAACACGTAATGCTCAACTTTTAAGGTTAGACAGTTAAGTCTAGCTTAGAGGATCTACCCCGTATTGAATATTAGAAAACACAGCAATGGTATGGGAAAATAGTTTATGAGTGATGCGATTAGTTAGACTCCATAAGGTTCTGTGCTAAATATAAAAAAGAGAGTAGCAATGTTAGCAACAAAGCAAGAATCCCTAACTAGTTCATTTTTAGCCTTTGAATCACAAGTTTTTAGTCAGATTAGGAGTATGGTTTATTGAAAATACTATCTATCTTAATCATACCTATACTTCTCAGTTCATGCTTTGAGCAGGATACACCCATGCGAGCGAATGCAAAAAAACTTACGGTCGAAACAGGAATAAAATTCGCTGAGGCTCTTGTTGAAGAGCGATATGTCGATGCACATTTATATCTGACAAAATCAGCTCAGCAGGAATATACTCCAGAAAAGCTGCTCACCAAGTATCAAAATATGGTCGATTATGGAAGTGATCCTGTTGTTGATGGTTATTTTCATTTTATGGCTAACTGGCCTGCTCGTTTACCTCAAGATATTGGATGGGTATATATATCTATCTCTGGCTCGTATTTCGCTGAAGCAGTCACTGTTATTGTATCTGATGAAGATGGTTTTCCGAAGATTAGAGAAATTGAATGGGGGCGACCTTAAAAAATTAGTTATTCCGTCTCTGAACTCGGTAACGAATTATATTTTAATCATAACTTTACTCATTTCCTTGTATATACTCTTGTTTGCAGCAAAAATAAACTCATTTGCAAAGGCTTTCAGATGTAACTAGCTTTATCCTTAAGTTAGAATATGAATAGATACTAGTAAGTTATCTCAATAATGAAAAACTATAGTTATTCTGCTGTCATAGCATAAAACTAATAAACTGATTTAATGGTGAATACAATGAATTTGTCCAAAAGGCTGATGATTTTATTAAGCCTATATGCTGGTTTAGTTTCGGTACTGCCTCAGAAACACTGACATCAGACAATGCCACTTTTATATATTGTTTTTTCGAGAATACAGAAGACCCTGAACAAAGTTTAGAACCTGAAGATGTTTGCACAATTTTTGATGACTCGCAACATGCTCATGCCTTGCCTTATTGCGGTTAGGCAGATTCTTAAACAACCCTCCTGTCGAGACAAAACATTCGGCATTAATGTAACTAATATGACAGATTGGCCTCTTTACATTGAAATTGAAGCGATGAAAGATTTCCCAAATCACATTGAGCTACCAGGTACATTAGATAAATGGGAGTGTTTCTTTCAGCAGATAGAGTTTTACGGTTTTTACTACGCTTGGTATTCAAAACTTATCAGAGGAAAAAAGAAAAGCAACTATATTTACTCTTGCTACTTATCATCAATGGGGACGTTATTGTTCAAAGCCGCATGAAAGCGAACTTTCAATAGCTAAATGCAAATTCAGCAATACGACTAAAACAACAAGGCTTATTATCTACAAAAACATTAGATTTTATAGAAAAAATTAGTGTTTATGCATTGGTGAAAGAAATACATCGCTCTAAATTTGGAGTCAGGCCTGACATCACCAAAACACAAATTATAGAAGGGGAAATGATATATAAATTCTCTGAACATAACATTTTAGCTGATATTTTTGCGCTTACTCCTTCACTAAAGCAAACAATTAAAGCTATTATTGAGCAATAGCTGTAAAATTAGGGCTGTAGGTTTTATAGTCGTTTTATCTTAAAGCGATATAAGAGTGGCAGCCTTTAGTTTTAAAAACAATTGATATTTAAAGAATAAAGACTAACAAACCTAACATCTAAATCAGAATTCACTATATTGAAAAACCTTATGATATGCGGGATGCAACAATGAATACAAAAGGGGTTTGGGCATTAATCATTTGTGCTTTAATTGCATTGGTTACTGCAATCTCACACATATCTTGTATTTTTCTTGGAGCTGCCTGTTACCAAGCCCAACTTGCCCCTGCTCAGATTGTACAATCCGCAACAGACGGCACGTTACTCGCTCCACTTGCAACGCTAACTGTATCTTTACTTTTTATACTATGTGGGTTATTTGCTTTATCAGGTGCAAGTTTTATAAAAAAGCTACCTTTTCAAAATCTTGCCCTTTTAACAATTGCAATTTTATGCACGCTTCGTGGCCTAAGCACAGTGCCCTTATCATTTTTATTTCCAGAAATAGTGAGTGATTTTAGCCTGATTGCAGGGGCAATTTGGTTTATTACAGGCTTGCTATATGCGTATGGATATATATGTGTTCGAAAATCATGCGCCTAACAAACCTTTTTCAAATGATGAAGCTCTAAACCTTAGTCACAATAGATACCAACACCCGTCTACGATCTTCTAAAATCACCCGACTTGACATAATCTGCACATCAAAACTCTCACCATTTTTATGCTGTTCGCCCCGACGTTTAACAAAACTAGGTTCTTCACGAGTCATCAAAATACTATAGTATTCCCGCACCGCATCACTATGAGTTGCAGCAGGTAAAACTAATGTAAACGGCTCACCCACCATTTCTGCTTCTGTATAACCATACATATCCACATAAGTACGATTTACTTGCAAGAAACGCCCACGATCATCAGTGATACATACGCCTAATTTCACAATATCAAAAATCGATGAAATCAAGGCTTCACTATCAGCAATGGTTTTAGGTAATTGATGACTTTGCGCATTGGGGTTGGCTTCAGTTTCAACTTGCCCTAAATGCCATGTGTGCCATCCCGGAATTGGGAAATGCTTGGCTACACTCATCCATGTAACATTTTTTAAATCGCCTTCTTTACAAGCAAGTTGAGTTTTCCAGTGTGATTCAAGACCTTTAGATTCATCGACAACTCGCCGTCTTTCGTCTAACATGCGGCGACGGTCATTAATATCTGGATATAAGGCTTCTAAGGCTTTTGGATTCGCAACCATATCATCAGCACTGTAACCTGTAATATCCTCACACGCCTGATTCCAAAAAATAATATTACCTTCAATATCAAACGCATTGAGCATAATCGGCATATGTTCAACCACCATATACATCCGTTCTTCACTGGCTTGTAAGCTGGCTTGAGTCTGTTTGTATTCAGTGACATCCAAAGCAAAGACAATCACACCGACAATATCACCTTGATTATTACGATACGGGATTTTGTCAATTTGTAACCAATGCGTATCATTATGTTCATCAGCATAACGTGCACTGATACCATATTGTGGTTTTCCAAGCTGAATGGTTTCTTCGCAATCATTGAATTTACTCGTAATTGACTCATCATTGCCGAAGATTTCTTTTGCTAGTTTATTGGTTTTCAGCAAGTGATTATCTTTATCCCGATACCAAATCATGGCAGGCACGGTATTGAATATCATTTGCTGTTCTTCCCATTGCTTGCGCAAAGTTTCCCACATCCGTTTCCGCTCGCTGATGTCATGCAATAAACCAAAATTAAACAACACAGTGCCTTTTGCATCACGTACCGCATCGACCCGCTGCCAAACTGGGAACGTTGTACCTTGATTGTCCATCATGTCCAACTCACCTTCCCATGTACCGCCTTTCTCAATTTCAGGAATAATTTGTGACTCTAATACTTGCAGTGAATCAGCTGGGAAATAGTCGCGGAAACTGATTTGCTTGGCTTCTTTCAAATTGCGACGGAATAAACGCTCATGTGCAGGGTTAATGTAAATCAGGTCACCATTTGGATTGCTGATAAAAATCGCTTCCTCAGAAGATTCAATAATCGATTTAAATAAACGTAAATGACCTTGGGCTTTTTTGCGTTCGGTCACATCGATACCAACACCAAATAAATAATCTAAACTACCATTGGCTTTAACAATTGCACGACTGTGCCATTCCACAAGTAATTGATGCCCCGACTTGGTCAGCACATGACTTTCCATCAAAAGCGGCTGCATGGTTTTAATCAAAGTATCAAACTCTTTTGAGGCAATGGCACGTTCAGCTTCAGGAATAAATGTGGTTAAAAATTCTTGATTAAGCACTTCTTCTAATTCATAGCCTAACGCAGTTAACATGGCTTTGTTAATCATGCGGGTTTTGCCGTCGGGATTGATGGCGAAGAAAAAGGCAGGTGAGGCCTGTACAAGAGTATTTATAAAATCTTTTTCCTTGCGTAAGGCTTCTTCAGCGGCTTTGCGTTCAGTAATATCTTTGACTGTGGCACAAATCAGCGAACGCCCTTGGAATAAATAAGTATTGCCTGCAGAGATTTCGACGGGGAACACCGTACCATCTTTTTTGCGATGCCAACGTAAGGGAATAACTTGGACTTTTTTATTATTGGTACTGAAAGCCGCGCGTTTTTGTGACTCAGCAGACACCGCCTCAGTCGTCATACGCGAAAATTCTTCTTTAGAATAGCCGTATAAATCTACAGCTGCCCGATTCACATCAAAGAAATATTGGGTATTGGCATCATAAACCACGGTGGGATTACTTGCCGCTTCAAATAATTGGCGGTATTTAGATTCGTTTTCCCATAGCGAGGTTTCAATATCTCGCTTCTCACTCACATCACGTACCGCAACCGCAACCCACTGTTGATGATCGTGTTTAAATGGGCTGGTTCGCATTTCAACAGGGAACACACTGCCATCTTGTTTGGTGTGATACTGTTGTAACATTTCCTTGCTATTTTTTTGTAATGCGCTGGCGGCTTTATCAGGTTGGGCTGACAAGGCCGTTAAGGTTTTTTCCAGTAATTGCCCTCTACTATAACCATAAATATGTGATGCGGCTTTATTCACATCTAAAATCTGTAAACTGTCTTGCTCGATTAAAAACAGTGCATCATCTTCCACTTCTAGCACTTGACGGTATTTACGTTCTAGCTTCTGTAATTCGTCTTCCATGCTGTGCGATTCAGTAATGTCGACATGTGTACCAATCATCCGTAATGCTTTGCCATCATTATCCCGAACCACCACCGCATGATTTAATATCCAACGGTATTCACCATGATTGTCTTGGATTCGATGTGAATTTTCACAGTAACTGGTGATGCCTTCAATCGCATTTTGAATGTCGGCCATCACCCGTTTATAGTCATCTGGATGAATGCGATCATGCCAGAAATTGACATCAGTGATTTCTTTATCCAAGCTAAAGCCAAACATTTGCTTCCAACGTGGCGAGAAATTCACAGTGTTTTCCGCTAATTCCCAATCCCATAAATCATAATTGCCTTCAGGTAGATTGCTGATAGAAGGTTTTTGTGCATTTTTCTTTAAAGTCTGCTCCATTTCTTTGTAAGCAGTCATGTCAGAAAATGAAATCACCACAGCATAGGGAGTTGTAACATCATCACGCCACAAGGGATAGGAATTGATTCGAATCCAAACAATAGAGCCATCAGGTTTTACTACACCCATCATCACGTCAGCAGAAGGTTCACCTGTGCGCAGTGTACAGATTGCAGGGTGGGTTTCAGTGGGGAAAGGCGAACCATCTTCATGAATTGCTGTCCAATCAGGGTCAATCAATGTCCAGCCCATCATTTGTTCAGCGGAAATACCTAAAATTCGTTCGGCACTGGGATTACACGCGCCAATTGTGCCATTTGCATATTGCAATACCACGCCTTCACGCAGCACGTTGAGCATTTCATCTGCCACCATGGGTTGTTCACGGTTGGTGATGTCCATGCCCACTGCATAATAAGCATATTCAGTAGAGGCTGCGTTATTGGTATCCCATAAAATAGTGCGGTAAGTATCATCACTACAGCGAAAACGACAGGAAAATGAAACCGTGGCTAATCCTGACTCCATTTGTTCAAAATAATATTCGGTGGAAGGCTGGTCTTCAGGGTGTACGAAGCTTAAAAACGGCTTGGCTAATAATTGCCCCGTTGTAAGACCTAGTAATGTTTCCCATGCGGTGTTGACTTCAAGGAATTGCCGCTCAAAATCTAAAATACAAAATAATGCCGATGACCGCCAAAAGAAACGGGAATGTTGCGCGTTATTCGCTGACATAATGCTTTCCTAAGACAATTATCAATTAACAATTATCAATAAGCACTTGTTAAGAATGATGATTTGCCCCTACCTTTTGGTATACTCATTTTAGAAAGCGTCAGACCTGGCAGCCAAAATATATAACGTTTCCCAAACTCATGATGAAAAGCTAATTGTTCACTGGTAATTGTTAATTGTTCATTGATAATTGTTCACTGATAATTGGTATACATGAATCATTTTGTCATCACCACTCGATGTTAAATAACGACCATCAGGACTAAAGGCCAACGCCATCACTGCGCTCGCATGGGTTTGAGGTGATTGTAGTAAACTGCCTGTTCGTACATCCCAAATATTTAAATTCTGACCTTTACCACCACTGCCTGATGCAACCAACTGTCCGTCGGGGCTAAATGCGACTGCCATGACAGTATGCTTATGTCCAATTAATGTATGTAATATAGAACCTGTATCGAGTTGCCAAATTTTAATATTATTTTCTGTGCCGCCACTGCCGACCACCAATTTCTTGTCATCTGAAGATAATGCCATGGCCATAATAGAGCCTTTTTGGCCTTTTAATGTATCGATGAGTTTCAGCGTTTGCATATCCCAGACTTTAATGACTTCATCCCAGCCACCTGAGATCAATCTTTTACCATCAGAAGTATAAGCTAAAGCCCACACAGAATCCTTATGACCTGCGAAAGTATGTAATAGTTTTCCTGTTTCCGTATGCCAAATTTTGATGGTCTTATCCCAGCTGCCTGTTGCAACTTGCTGGCCATTTGGACTGAAAACAACCGCAGAGACCGAGGTTTTATGACCTTTGAGCTGATAGCGCAATTTTCGCTGTGGTGCATCCCAAATCCGGGCTGTATCATCAATACCACCACTACCAGATACAATCCATTGCTTATCAGGGCTTAAAGCAATACGATTAATCCAGTTTTGATGACCAGATAAAGTATACATTAAACGACTGGATTTAAATTGCCAAACTTTGATGGTTTTGTCTAAACTTCCCGACACCAACCACTTGCCATCATGACTAAAGTCAAGAGACATGATGGAGTCATCATGCGCAGCAATCGTTTTGACTTCTTTAACTGCAACAGTCAGTGTTGGTTTTACTGGTACTGTCTGACAATGGGTTAAGAATAAAACCGTCATCAATAAAAAAGCGGCTAAAGCGCAGTGCCTCACGTTTTAGTCTCCTGCAAATCTGAACCATGGCCTCGAGAAAACCATGCAAAACTCATTCAATCAGTAGACATCTTAAACCAATAACGATGAATTTTAGTTGAATTGAGGTAAGATTTGTTAATTATTCCTATTTATACTTTAGTTATACCTATCAATGTGTGAAAAATAAAGAGAAATTCTGACTCAATTTGTAAAATAATTTAATGACGCAACATTTCATAAGGATTTGAGATCATTTTATTCTTGTTTAAAATGCAAATATCTATGATTGTGATATAGTCGGACAAATGAATTGAGTTGTTTCATTTATCTCTTTTCAGCAATCAACACATCATTTAGCATCATTTTAATTCAAGCAACTTCTAAAATAATCCACTATGCGTTTAACTCGCCTTTTTGTTTCTGCTGAACTTCAAACGGGGCAGCAAATTCTTTTAGATTCAGATCGTAGCCACTATTTAGTCAATGTACTGCGTTTACGTGTTGATACACCTTTGATCATATTTAATGGCCAAGGTGGTGAATATCATGCAACGGTAGCAGAAATAAAGAAAAAGCAGGCTTATCTGACTATTGAGCGATTTGATCCCATTTCGCGAGAATCTACCTTGCGTTTACATTTGGTGCAAGCGATTTCCAAACCTGAACATATGGATTATGCAATTCAAAAAGCCGTTGAATTAGGTGTGACCCACATTACGCCATTACTCACTAAACGCAGTCCACCGTTGGCTAAAAATCGGTTTGAAAAGCGAGAGCAACATTGGCAAAAAATTATTCAAAATGCTTGTGAACAATGTGGGCGTACGGTTTTACCTTCAATAGGTAACATCATCAGCTTTGATAAATGGATTGACCAAAATCCTGCACAAAATAGTGTATTTTTTATGCCTCACGCTGAACAAAATTTAACCCAATCAGTGACACCAGAAGAGACGATTCAGTTAATCATCGGGGCTGAAGGTGGGTTTAGTGATGAGGAAATTGCATTACTCACTCAAAAAGGGCATCAGGCTGCACACCTTGGTGCACGTATTTTGCGTACAGAAACGGCGGCAGTGACCGTTTTAAGTTTATGCCAAGGATTTTGGGGTGATTTGAACTAATTTTGTGTTTATAAATTTGATTTTAAATGGTTTTTTACTTAAAAATCTTCGTTTGTTTAATAGGCTAAAGTATAAGTTATTTCGTATAATTTGAATTTAGACACAATTTTTTTCAAAACCTGCCATAATATTTGTATATAAATATCTCATTTTTAAAAATGGAGAATAGACTATGGTTCGAGTTTTATCTTTTCTTATCGCTTTTACTGCGTTACAACCTGTACAAGCATTTGAATTTATTTATGATAGTTTAGCAATTGAGGGTGCAGATTTACGTCTAGGCCTCAATGATGGACGTTGGAAAGGTGAAAGAACTCATGATTTAGACGGTCGTGCAATGGTACATGGTTGGCTTGAAGATGAATTATTGATTAACTTTGACCAAGATTTTGAAGGTGGGGTTAAGGTTTTAGGTGATTTCTTTATTCAAGACGGCTGGTGGGGCGGCCATCAATTACGTGTGGTATTAAATAATCCGGGGATTGAAATTGGCTCAAGTACAGGGCGTTTAAATTTCTGGCATACCAATCATGGTTACACGGATATTTATGCACGCAATATTACAGCGGCTGACGGTGGCAGTATGTATGGTCGTGATTTCATCGTAGAATCTGACGTACGTTTAAAAGAAAATATTCGCCCAATCCGTAGTGCTTTAGAAACAGTTTTACAATTACGCGGTGTGGAATATAACTTTATTTCTGATGAAGATAAAATCGATCACTTAGGTTTTATCGCGCAAGAAGTAGAAAAAGTTGTCCCTCAATTAGTATATCCATTACCTGATACAGATAAAAAAGGGGTGGACTATCAAGGGGTCATTCCTATATTAGTTGAAGCGATGCAAGAGCAACAAAAGTTAATCGCGCAACAAGCAGAACAAATTAAAGCATTGGAAGCTGCGGTTAAAGCCCTTCAATAATTTGCCTTCTTCATACTACGCTTTGAGATTGTATAAATGATCTCGGGCGTAGTCCTCACCAACATCCCACCTATATGATGCTCAAGCACAAAGGCTTTACTTTATTAGAACTACTGATTGTGATGCTGATTATCGGTATTATTATCAGCTTTGCCACATTGGCGATTGGTGATAAAAAGCAGCAAGTGCTTAGACATGAAATCAAACAACTAGCCGCGTTAATCCAGTTCACCCAACAAGAAGCCATATTTAAAAACCAAGATTTGGCAATCAATTTTACTGAAAATACTTATAGCTTTTATGTGTTATCAGAACAGCGTTGGCAACGTTTAAAACAAACTCCTTTTCGTACCCGTGTATTTCCTGCTGGATTGGAAGTCGATTTAGTCATTGAAGGTGATACGATTCAATTAGCAAATACTGAAACCGAACCACAATTGCTACTTTTATCCAGTGGTGAAATCAGTCCTTTTACGCTGTATCTTTGGCATGAAGCGGATGAGTATCAGCGTTTAGTGTTAACAGGCAATTTACTGGGTGAATTGGAAATCAAAACCGAGGATGAGCTATAAATGTTGCGTAAAGGCTTTACTTTGTTAGAAGTATTGGTTGCTTTGGCTGTGATTACTTTTGCTTTATCTGCGATTATTCGCGTGACGGGTTTAAATGCAAACAACGCCTTGTATTTGGAAAATAAGACTTTCGCAAATTGGGTGGCGGTGAATATCATCACAGAAACCCGCTTACAAGCCAAAGTGCCCTCAGTCAAAAAAGGCTCAGTCGAAATGGCTAAACGTGAGTGGTTTTGGGAGTTGAAAATATTGGATACGATGGATAGTTCACTAAAACGGATTGAAGTCGCAGTCAAACTCAATCCAGATGATGAAAGACATTTAGTCAATGTGATTGGCTTTATGCCGACAAATAAATAAGCTTTTACATTTTCTGCAATCGCGCCAAAATATTCGCTGCAATGACCCCACTGACAATCCCAAAAAATAACGAAGCAGTTAACAATGGTGGCAACAAATGAAACAAACCATCATGTTGAATAAACAGCCAATAAGCCACCCAAAATTGACTCACCATATGTAACATCGCGGCCGTGACACTATAGCCAATCGGGCTGCACTGCCATGATTTCGGCAATTGCGATAACAAAACCAATGATGCAGTACTGGCCAATGCACCGCTCAAGCTTAAAATAAAGGTTGGGGTTAAAAATGTACCAATAATCAAGCTGCCTGCAACCACCCGCAATAAATTCACCCACACCGCCATGCGCCAACCAAATTGCATTAACACCACAATTGTGACCACATTTGCTAACCCCGGTTTGACTCCCGGTAAAGGGCTGGGTAATGCGCTTTCTGCAATGTGAATCGTGATCGCTAACGCGGCAAACCAAGCAATGCGGTGATCGTCTCGTGTGGTTTGAACTAACACTTGTTATTCAGCTCTGATGAAAATTGACCATATTTTAACAGGCATTGGCTGAGAATCTATAACCTTAATTTTTAGTTTCTTTAATTTACAACAACTTACCAATGGGCGCACTTTTTGCCAAATAGGAACATACCTAGAAACAAAAGGATACCCTCATGATTATCACTAATGGCAAAGCCTTTTTTGATAGTTACCGTTTGCACTTTGGTAAATTGAATCAAGATCAAGTTGATGGCTTAAATAATGTGTTGGAAGCATTCGCCGAAGACCCATTATTAACAGACGTGCCGCACGCGGCATATATGTTGGCAACGGTATATCATGAAACGGCGCAAACATTTCAACCGATTTATGAACGCGGTCGCCGCAGTTATTTTCATAAATACGATGGACGTTATGGTAACAATCAAGCAGGCGATGGATTCCGTTATCGTGGCCGTGGTTATGTGCAACTGACATTTAGAAACAATTATCTACGTGCTAGTAATGCGTTGAATAAACTAAACGAACGTTACGATGAACCTGTTGATTTAGTAGCTGATCCTGATTTGGCTTTAGACCCACAAATTGCCAGCGATATTATGCTGATTGGGATGCGTGAAGGTTGGTTTACAGGGCGGCGGTTAGGCGATTATTTAAACAGTAGCAAAGTGGATTACATCAATGCACGTAAGATCATCAATGGTTTAGATCATGCGCTGGAAATTTCAGACTATGCAGTGAAGTTTGAAAATATCTTGCATATTGCCGAATTGCGTGAAGATATGGCAGAAGCCAGCACCCTTGAATTACGCATGGCATCATAAATAAGGTGGGAAAGTGGTAGGGTTTCAGTTATCCATTAGGCATTCAATCACCCACCTAATGGTTTAACCTGAATGGTCAGCAAGCTTGGCAGCCCTAAATGATTTAATAGGACTACCAATATAAGCTTATTTCACTTTAAATTCAGTCGCCAATTTCTTCGGTACAGCAACGTTATTTAAGACTACGTAATCAGGCAAACCGTTTTTATAAGGAGGATAATCTTCACCTGCAATCAATGGCTGCAAATATTCACGGCAAGCTTCTGTAATACCAAAACCATCTTCAGTAATGTATTCAGCTGGCATTTTTTTCTCAACGTTAGCCACATCCGCTAAATCTGCATGACCAATTTCCCACGTGTAAGGATTATTTGAAGTCCGTACCACTGTTGGCATCACCGCATTTTTGCCTTGTATTGCAAATTCAACCGCCGCTTTACCCATTGCATAAGCTTGATCGACATCGGTTTTCGACGCAATATGACGTGCAGCACGTTGTAAGTAATCTGCTACCGCCCAATGATATTTATGACCTAAGGCATCTTTACACATATTTGCTACAACTGGCGCACAACCACCTAATTGCGCATGACCAAACGCATCGCGTGTACCTGCATCGGCTAAGAATTTGCCCGTTTCATCTTTCACGCCTTCAGATACAACAATACAACAATAACCAAATTTATTAACTGTTTCGTCAACTTTTGCTAAGAATTGTTCTTTATTGAATGTCACTTCTGGGAATAAAATGATGTGTGGCGCATCGCCTTCTTGTTCACGCGCTAAGCCGCCTGCCGCTGCAATCCAACCTGCATGACGACCCATCACTTCTAATACA
The DNA here is from genome assembly GCA_025800385.1 of Candidatus Albibeggiatoa sp. nov. NOAA. Classification (GTDB taxonomy): domain Bacteria; phylum Pseudomonadota; class Gammaproteobacteria; order Beggiatoales; family Beggiatoaceae; genus Albibeggiatoa. The sequence continues at coordinate 41,276 of JAOXRS010000199.1, read as the reverse complement.
AAAATCTTAGTCGAGGTTTTAGCCATTGAAGCCACGTCGAAAGCTGCTTCACGAATAGACACCGCTACATATTTTGCTACCGAACCAAAACCGGGGCAGTTATCTGTAATCGGTAAGTCGTTATCTACGGTTTTAGGCACGCCAATACAAGTCACGTGATAACCCAATGCATCACCAATTTGTGACACTTTATGCGACGTATCCTGTGAATCACCACCACCGTTATAGAAGAAATAACCAATATCATGCGCTTTAAATACTTCAATTAAACGCTCATATTCTGCTTTATTTTCTTCCAAACCTTTTAATTTATAACGGCATGAACCAAATGCACCCGATGGAGTATGACGTAAGGCTGCAATCGCTTCTGCAGATTCTTGGGATGTATCAATTAAGTCTTCTTCTAATGCACCGATAATTCCATTACGACCTGCGTACACTTTACCAATTTGATCTGGGTGTTGACGCGCCGTTTCGATGACACCACATGCAGACGCATTGATAACCGAAGTGACACCGCCCGATTGAGCGTAAAAAGCATTCTTAGGCATACTTCCTCCAATTCAGTGAGTTTTCTTAAAAAGCATAACTTATTATTCTAACCTGTCGCTGACAAGTTTACGCTAAGTGTATCATTATCACTCACCCTAGGGTTATAGGGTTTTTGATACCCGTCAGAACTAATTATGCTATCATAAAATTAGTATCACGCTTTTTGCATTGACGACTCCGTACACATATTAAAGGGAGACTTTGATGAATCAATTATTATCAGTTACGTTTTTATTATCTTTATTGATAGCCAATACATCTGCGTTAGCCGCTGCTAAATGCTGGACAGATTATGATGGGATTTTAAATTGTGGCAATGTCGTGCCACCAGAATTTTCACAAAAAGGTTATACAGAACGGGACAAAAATGGCCTAGTCGTTAATAAAATAGGACGTGCTAAAACATCTGAGGAAATTGCTGAAGAAAAACGCCAACGTGAAGAACGTGCTTTAAAATACAAAGAATGCCTAGCAGAACGCGATAAAGATAGGGAGGTCTTGAACTTATTCAATACTGAAGATGGGATTGAAAATGAGCGAATGAATCGGCTTGATACCTTGGATGCAACGATTGAAGTGATTCGTTCACAAATTGCCCGTTCAGAAAAAAACCTCAACGATATGCAGCGCAACTTAGAATCCAGTTACAACAATAATGCGGTGACGGAAAAAGAACGCGAACGCTTACGCATGAATATCGAAAGTGTAGAAAAAAATATTAATAACTTTGAAAAGAACCTCATTGGGAAATACGAAGAAAAACAATCGGAAAACTCAAAGTTTGATGTATTTTTACAGCGTTTTCGTCGTATTCAGCGTGATGGGCGGGTAAATTGCTCAGATTATGCACCACAGCAAGAAGAGCTGATACCACAACCTAAGCGTTAGTATCAAAAGTTCAAATGGCTACAAACTTGATGGGGTTTAGTAGCCATTTTTGATTTAATAACCCTGCATTTCCTATACTTATTTTGATTATATTGAACCAGTGCACTCAATATAGTGTTATCACTTTTTAGGAGTAAGATAATGTGTGATACATGTGGCTGCAACATCACGCCTGGCAATCAGCATCTAGTTGAAAATGATGGAAAACATGCAACAACTGAAGATGGTAAATCAGCTGTTACGGTATTAAAAAATTTATTGTCTGAAAACGATCATCAAGCCTTACATAATCGTGAGCATTTCAACAAACACGGTGTGCTTGCTATCAACTTAATGTCTTCCCCCGGTTCTGGTAAAACGGCTCTACTTGAAACCACTATTTCCGCTTTAAAATCAGAATTTAATATTGCTGTCATCGAAGGTGATTTAGAAACTGAAAATGATGCACAGCGTATTCGTCAAACAGGTGTGCCTGCAATTCAAATTGTCACGGGGACAGCATGTCATTTAGATGCTCATTTGGTACATAAAGCCGTACATCAATTAGATTTATCTGAGCTGGATATTGTGTTTATCGAAAATGTGGGCAACTTAGTGTGTCCTGCAAGTTTTGATTTAGGTCATCATCGCAATGTTACCTTGCTTTCCGTAACCGAAGGCGATGATAAACCCGCAAAATATCCTGTGATGTTCCGTGCTGCAGATGTAATGCTATTGAGCAAGATAGATTTATTGCCCTTCTTAGATGATTTTTCACCACAACGCGCGATACATTGTATGCAACATTTGGCCAACCCTGCCCCTGTTTTACAATTATCTGCAAAAACACAGCAAGGTTTAGAGGAATGGCTTGAATGGTTACGACAAGAGGTAACAACACAAAAGCAGAATGCTAAACAGACACCTCATACTCATCACCATCATCATGAGCATGAAACAGCTGCAACCCATTAATGAAATAACAGATTTTCACCTTTCTATACGGTTTTAAATCTTGTATGAATTTTGCCTATATTTAGATTTACATACAGTAAAAGCGATATAAATCAAATAAAAATAAGCTTTTACTTTTTGAGGGAAAAAGGAATAGGTTTTTATTATGCAGATAAGAAACTTACGCATTCGTACCCGTTTGATGCTTAGTTTTGGCATTATCATGCTATTTATTTTGACACTGAGTACTTATGCTATTTTCCAAATGCAAGTACTTTCAGATACAACCAATAAATTGTATAGGCATCCTTTTACTGTGAGTAAAGCCGTACGGGATGTGCATATCAACATTGTTCGAATGCATCGCACGATGAAAGATGTGGCTTTAGCTAAAAATACAGAGGCTATGCAACAGGCCACAGAGCTTGTCAGTAAATATGAAAAACAAGTGTATGCTGATTTAGATATTATCGAAGAACGCTTTTTAGGCGATAAATCACAAGTTAATGCGTTGCGCGATACGTTTACCGCTTGGCGTGATATTCGTAATGAAGTGATTGAATTAACAGAACAAGGTGAACACGAGCAAGCGACGGATATTACCCAGCAAAAAGGGCATCATCACGTACAGTTATTAGAGCAACAAATGCAAGAACTGACGGACTTTGCGAACAATGTGGCCAGCAGTGCAAGAAATAAAGCGGAACAACAAGCCAAAGAAACCTCCAATATTCTGATTACGATTACATTTGCAATACTGGTTTTAAGTATTTGGATTACGATTGCAGTGTCACGTTCTATTGTTAATCCTATTATGTTAGCTGTTGATAAGGCCAAACAGGTTGCTAAAGGCAATTTGACAGGCGAAGTTACTACGCATTCTCGTGATGAATTGGGTGAATTACTGAATGCGTTTGGCGAAATGCAAAAACAGCTTTATACCGTAATTACTGAAGTTACCGAGGTATCATCAGAAGTGTCTGAAGCAGCTGAACAGATTTCACAAGGCAATATCGCATTTAGCCAACGTATTGAAGAGCAAGCAGCTTCTCTGGAACAGACTTCTGCTAGCATGGAAGAGATGACCAGCTCAGTACAACAAAATGCCGATAGCGCAACGCAAGCAGCCCAACTTGCAGCCAGTGCTAAAACCACAGCAGAAAAAGGTGGTTTGATTGTAGGACAAAATATTGTTGCTATGGGCGAAATCAGTAAGAGCAGCAAGAAAATTACGGATATTATTGGCGTGATTGATGAGCTTGCCTTCCAAACCAATTTATTAGCCTTAAATGCGGCAGTTGAAGCAGCACGAGCAGGCGAGCAAGGTCGAGGATTTGCGGTGGTTGCAGGAGAAGTACGTAATTTAGCCCAACGTAGTGCCACGTCTGCTAAAGAAATTAAATCATTGATTCAAGAAAGTGTTTCCAAAGTCGATGAGGGTATGGATTTAGTTAAACAGTCTGGTGATACCTTAGAAGGCATTGTTGCAGCCGTTAAAAAAGTCAATGATATTATTAGTGAAATTGCAGCGGCAAGTCAGGAGCAGTCAGCCAATATCAGCCAAGTAAATAAAGCCGTAACGCAAATGGATGATATGACACAGCAAAATACGGCTATGGTTGAAGAGGCAACATCTGCCAGTGAATCGATGAGCGACCAATCTGAGAAGCTACAACAACTGATTGAATTCTTTGATGTGGGTTATGTACGAACACCGAGAAAACACAAGCCTCAAGCAACGTACTCACATCATCCATTGCCTCATGAAACCAATCACCACCATGTATCTGAAGTAAAAACAGCTCAGCAATCAGTGGATGACGATGATGATTGGGTTGATTTTTAATCTAAGCAAGAATGAACAGCCAACTAACTGAGTTATTTACACGGTATACTTTAGAATCTATGGATTTTATTGGTATTGACTTGCAGGATGTGAATCAACATGGTGCTGGAGAAGATCGTCTATTGCATATAGCATCACGATGGGGTTTATTAGATGATGTGAACGTTCTTCTTAAAAATGGAGCTTCTGTACATACTCGCGGCGATATGAGTTTAACCCCTTTGCATTATGCTGTAGAAGCGGGACATCTTGGTATTGTTAAACGTTTACTAGAAGCAGGAGCAGTCATAGATTGTCAGGATGAATTTGGTGAAACGCCTCTCGACAAAGCTAAGCGGCTAAAAAGAAAAGATGTTTTAAATTTACTAAAAGAATACAAGATGTTCAATTCCTAAAAATTCATTATTACTAGCAAAAACATGAAACGCATTCTCTTTGTTTGTAGTCAAAATCGTCTGCGCAGTCCGACAGCCGAAGCGGTATTTTCAGAATATCCACAATTAGAAGCTCTATCAGCGGGCACAAACCATGATGCAGAAACCCCATTGTCAGGCGATTTGATCGAATGGGCAGATGTAATTGTTGCAATGGAAAAAACGCATAAAACTAAAATATCACAAAAATTCAGATCACAATTAGCCAATAAGCGGATTGTAGTGTTAAGTATTCCTGATAATTATGACTATATGCAACCTGAACTGGTTAAGATTTTAAAAGCCAAACTACCTCGTATTGTGCAATTCTGATAGGTCATCGTGCTTATTTTCTTAATGATTTTTTTGATGGCAAAACCTGAAAATATCTAAAAAATCCGATACGCAAAAATGCTAAACCGACATATTATTTTACGAATGCTGTGTTAGAATGGGTCGATATGTGCTGAAAACCAAGGTGCAATCAATGGCCGCGATTAGACTTTCCCACCGCTTAACGACTTGGCAACGTATTACAGGTTTTTTCTCCCAAGTTCGAGATTTTTACCCTAAACTGATTCGATTTCTCATATCTGCACTGTTTTTATTAATTGTATTTTTAGCGGCTTACGAATTGATTCGTTACGACTTAACCATTGAAGCGTTTCAAGTCCCAAGAAACTTATCAAGTGATGGCTATACGGGTAAAGTAGTGGCCTATCAGTTGGGCGAACAAATCCAACGTACCAACTTGAAAATCACCTCGCCTTTAATGCTCAAACAAAATGAAAAATCATCATGGCTACCACAAGAATTACAAAAGCCCAGTTCATTGGTTGCCGCATCGCCAATTGTAACCAACGAACAAGCCATGTCCATGCAGTTCCAAGGTTTAAGCAAAGCACAAAATATTTCTGTTCCGGGAATCGGTTTGTCATTGGATGTGATTATCAATTATTTATCTGATTTATTTGGGATTGAGCAAAATCGAATTTATGGCGAATTGATAGAAAAAGATCAGGGGTATGCGATCACTGTGCGGATTACAGGTCGCCCCTCGAAAACCCTATATTACGACAATGTAAATAAGGCAATTGAGGCTGCAGGTGAATATGTTGCTCGTACCCTCGCACCGTTGCCAATTGGGGTGAATTATTGTTTTGAAGGCAGTAAAGACAGCTTAAGAAAACTAAGCAATTTAATCACAGAATTACAAATGCAAACCTCTAGCACGGAAGAAGAAAAATCAGTCACATTTACACTTTTAGGTTGCTGGTTAAAAACCTTAGAAGAATACGATAATGCTTTGGAAAGTTTGAAAAAAGCCGACTCTCTAACACCTGACAATCCCGTAAATAGTATTATTGCAGGCGATATTTTAATTGCTTATGGTGATAAAGATGGTGATGTAGAAAAATATAAACAAGCGATTAAAAAATATAAACGTGCCATTCGTTTACAAACTCAAACTAACAATTTACCTGTTTATTCACGTTTAGCACAAGCCTATATTAAATTAGGTCAAAAACACCAAGCATTCTCTGTTTACCGGCGTGCCTTAAAAAGTGGCTCATTTATTCACAAGTCTCTAATTTATGCCAACTGGGGCAATATCTTATTAAGAGACGAACCTGAGGCCGCAATTGAAAAATATCAACAAGCCTTAGCTGAAAATCCTGCTTATTATTTAGCGTATGCGTTTTGGGGTGATGCGTTATACCAAATGAAGCAATATGAGCAAGCCGCTGATAGATATGCCAAAGCCCTGCGATTAAATGACACTGATCCTGATTATGCGGTGATTTATGCGAATTGGGGTGAAGCGTTATTAAAAATGAAAAATTACGGGGAAGCGATCCAAAAATATAAGCAGGCCTTAAAACTCAATCCTGATATTTTATGGATTTATGGAAATTGGGGTTATGCGTTACAGAAACAACAGAAATATGAGCAGGCTATTGCGGTATACAAACAAGCCACTGAGAAGGATAAACTCGACTCATGGATTTTACGTGACTGGAAAGTAGCGTTAAAAGAAATGGGCGACCCGTTATTAGAAATGTTGCCGTATTATCAAGCTTATAGCAAAGCATATACTGACCGAACACCTGCTTCAGTGTATGGCGATTGGGCAGATACATTGCGTAAGTTGGAAGACTATGAGCAGGCCGCTGCTAAATATCAAATGGCAATTGAAACCATGTCGGGCAGCAATACCAATTATAAAGCAATTGTCTATGCAAACTGGGGATTTACCTTAGCAAAATTAAAGCAATACAATGCCGCAGAAGGCAAGTATAAACTGGCCAAAAATACCAAGGAAAAAATGAATGAAGTATTGTATGAATGGGTATATGCGTTCTGGGCAAATGCATTGAGCGAGCAGAAAAAATACAACGAAGCGTTAGCGATTTATGAAGAAGCAGCGCAGAAATATAATAAGTTACCCACTTGGATGTTGAAATCGTGGGGTAGCACTTTAAAACAAGTTGGTTATCCAAATAAAGAAGTTGCGATTTACTATGAAACCTATGTCAAAACCCATCCTAAGCAAGCATCAACTTATCATGCGTGGGGTAATGTGTTGAAGGTCACAGGTAAATTCAAAGAGGCTTTATCTAAATATAAACGGGCAGTTGCTTTAAGTGCAAATAAACCGACGTATTGTGAAGATTGGTGTCAGACAATTAAGAAGTTGCCTAACGTACTAGAGCCTGAACAAGCTTTACGCCAATCTGAACTCACAGCGTATCAACAAACCAGTTGTCATCGGTTACAACCATGTTTGGAATTAATTGATGCGTTTGGAGAGGTTTCAACTACAAGTAAATAAGCATTCTAAAGAAATTATCAGGATTGTAACGAAATGCTACATGCTCCTGATAATTTTGCTTTTACTACTGGCGCATTCTGCGTACTTTTTCTAAATTCTGCAAAATAACCGCATTATGTGGATCAATCACCAACATATCTAAATACATATTTTCTGCTTCTTGCAAACGTCCTGTTGTGGCAAAAATACTGGCTAAATTGGCACGCGCCGAAATACTGTTCGGATAAAATTGTAATGCAGTTGAATAAGATTTTTCAGCTTCTTCAAACTGTTGCACTTCAAAGAAAATATTACCGCGATTAATATAGAACTTGGCGCGATTGAGTGTGTCAATGCTTGGGTTATTAATAACTTGATTGATGATATTCATGGCTTGTTGATACTGTTTCAATTTTTTATAAGCCACAACTAAATTAAGTAATGTTTCAGCGGAATAAGTTGTGTTGCTTGAGCCATCAGCAAGTTGTACTTTTGTGCCTGAACGTAGTAAGGCTTTGATTCCTTCTTGTGGACGGTCAGCCTGAATCAAATGCTTGCCTAAAATTACCCATGCACGCTTTTTCGATGGGGCTTGTTCTACATTATCCTGCCACAATGCAATCGGATTACGCCAAACTTGGTTACGCATCCACGTCATTGTGCCTAATGTCATTGTGACAGCTATGACTAAAATAATTGCGGTATTTTTATCTAACCAACGCGGTACTTGCACGACTAACAACCATGCGAACAATGCAAATAAACCCAAGTTTGGTAAATAAGTACGATGCTCAAACACCACGTCACGAATCGGTATCACACTAGATTCAACCGCATGAGCTAAGTAATAAAATAAAATCCCAAACGCAACCACTGGCCAACGTCTTAAACTGAAAAAGCCAAGGATCAGTAATGCAAGATGTCCCGCAAATGCAAGCAAAGCTTGAGGATTAAAAATGGTTTCAGTAATCGGATAATCATAATCAATGTGCATACCGACTGGATAGAAAAACAGTTTGATATATGTCCATAATACATTGAATTGAGTGGCCAAATAGGATTCTCGGCTAATGGTTGTGGTTTCCTTGGTTAAAGCTTCCATCGCTTGCAAGGAGAACGGATTATATTGAAATGCTAAAGCCAGAATAAACCAAACCCCAATTAAGCTTGCTATTGCAAAACCACTGATAATCAGAAGTCGGCGTAAGTGGTTAGGGAAAAACACCAATTCAATTAATAACAAGGCAAAAGGCAAAGTGGCGGTATTTTGTTTGGTTAAAATGCCTAAACCCATACAGATAATTAATAAACCAATCCATAATAAACGTGGCAATAGATTTGGCGATAAACGTGCGTATACGTAGGCCATCATGCCTGTGATATAAAACAACGCAGCCAATGAGGCGAGGCGTTGAACGATATAGGTGACAGCTTGGATTTGTAATGGGTGTAAAGCAAACAATAAAGCAGCAATGAAAGGTAGCCAAATTTGGGCAGCAGGCGAGAGTGTATCTTTTAAAGCAGGGGTACGAACAAGGCCAAGTAATAAACCCCAAACGGCAAGACTGGCTAAAATATGAATGCTGATATTAACAATGTGATAGCCATCGACTTGGAATTGATGGAATTGGTAGTTTAATGCAAAACTTAAGTAACCAATTGTCCGCATTGGTGCAAATTGCCATAGCTCTTTTAGTGTGCCTTGCCATTGATAAATAATTGGATTTTCTTGAATCGAAGAGAAGTCATCTAAATAAAATGGCACATCTAACGTATGTCCATAAACACCCATAACCGCTAGAATAATGAACAGAAAATGTACTAGTCGGTGATTCAGTACAGCAAGCAAAACACTTGGCATGACACAACCTCAGTAAATTCGAAAAATGACTCTAGTATACAGATAATGCACTTAGAAATTCGTGGTTTTTAAATACAAAAAAGGGCAACCTAAGTCATTAAGTTACCCTTCTATTGCAAATTAGAAATACTTGAGGAAGCTATTAATATCTGCTGCGTGTATTTGTTTGATTTGCATTAGCAGGAATATAAGGTATATCACCAGTATCATTTGGATCAGTTGTTACAAGAACATGATCGTCATATTTCTGGATCATTTCTTGATAGATTTCAGGATGCTTTGCCGAAACATCTTCCAATTCTCTTGGATCTTTTTTAAGGTCATATAAATTCCATTTTTGGTTTTCAGCCTCATCTTTAAACCAGTCACCATCACCTAATTTCAAAATTTTCCAATTCCCCATGTATAAAGCACGGTTAACCGTACCATATAATTCAAAAATGATTGGGTCTTTGTCACCATAGGCTTTGTCAGTTGAACCATTCAATACAGAACGGAATGGACGACCATCTAATGGATAAATATCACGGTAGTAATTACAATTTTTACCCTCATCATCACATACTCTATCGTACTCAAACGATGGATTGAATGAAGCATCTTTGTAAGGAACTAATGTTCCACGAGGTATGTTTTTCTTAACTGGGTGCTTAACATGTGCATACTCTAAGAACGTAGGGAATACGTCTAAAGCAGACATGAATACGTCAGATTTGACACCAGCTTGAATATCTAAGCCACTGATAATTGCTGATGCACGTAAGCCACCTTCTGCCATAGTTGCTTTAGCTGCAAGGTGAGGCGTAGCAGATACTTGCGCCCAACCTGGAGGCATTGTTAATAATGATTTAGGTAACCCCATTTTTTGGTAACATGGGTTATCCTTAATATCGTCAGAGCTATCTAAGTCATCTTGAGTACAATTATTAATACCTAGAGTATCTTTTGTTTCTTTGTACCATTTTAAATAGTTAGGTTGTGTATCACGGTCTTGGTCATCAGCACCATTGTCACCAAAGAATAAAAATACAGTGTTATCGAATTCACCAATATTTTTCAAGTAGTCCATGAAACGATTCATGTTGTAATCCATATATTCGATCATAGCTGCATAAATTGCCATTTTCTTAGCATAAATAGCTTGTTCATTAGCACTTAAATCATCCCAAGCGGGAACCACTAATATTGGATTTCCTTCATCATCTTCTTTCACATTTCCTTTGGGGTCTTTTTTAAAATGACTCCATCTTTCAGGTAATTTTAAACCAGCAGGAATAATCTTTAACTCAACCATTTTGTCGAAACGTTGTGGTCGAATCACGTCCCAACCTTGTTTATAAATAGGTAAATACTTTTCAATCAAATCAGTAGGAGCTTGTAAAGGTGCATGAGGAGCTTGATAAGCAAAATAAGTAAAGAATGGTTTACGTTCACCATCGGCTTTGCGATCTGCATCAATACTGTTAATCATGAAGTCCGTGTAATCACGAGTTGAATAGAACTGTTCAGGTACTTGATATTTGTCTTGTACTTTATCAATACTATTATTACCAAGAACTAATCTATCTGCTTGAATGCGAGTTTGTTTTACTTGTTCTGGTGTAGGTAATTCAGCAATTTCGCCTTGTTGTGTATAGTGAGTGTAAGGAAAGTTAGGACTGAAACCAATATGGTCAAAGTTACTACCTGCACCTTCTAACAATGCAAATGTTTTTTCAAAACCGCGATAGTAGGGACGGAAACCATGATTCTCACCTAAGTGCCATTTCCCAATCATGTAAGTATGATAGCCCGCATTTTTTAGTACTGTTGCAATAGTGATAACACGCTGGTTTAAGTGGCCTTCATAGCCTTCTTTACCAATGTTTTTGACACCATAGTCACCAATTGCTTCTTTTTTTGACGTTGCTACAGCATTATTAATTTTACCAGTCTTTTCATCAACTGTTTGATCAACTTTAACAATATCTTCAGGTAGTCGTTCTGAGTGAGAATATTGGTTTATTGCATTATCTACAATATAACTATCAGTAGGTGGGAGATAAACCCCTAGCATTTTGCCATCCATTGTACCTAAGCCATTACGATGATTATCAACGCCACTTAGGGTAATAGAACGGGTAGGTGAACAAGATGCTTGTGTATGGAAGTTAGTTAATAATGTACCTGTTGAAGCCATTGTGTCTAAAGTAGGCGTTTCTACCTCACCACCAAATGGTGCAATATCAGAATAACCTAAATCATCAGCTAAAAAGATAACAAGATTAGGTCGATCATTTTTCTTTTCAGTAATATTAGTGTATGCAGAACCAACTGTAGATAGTAAAGCAACTTCATTATTTGGCTTTTCGCCTTTTTTGGTAAAAACAGCATGAATAGAATATTTACCAGCTTGGTCGGGGCTTAATGAAATACCTTGACCATCTGATAGTAAATCATCTACATCAATTGTTTCTTTGATGATATTTTCACCAGCAATGAAAGGTGCACAATTTTCGCTTGTATCTACACAAGCACCATCTGGTGTAGCATAAGTGTAGGTGTAGGTATTATCGTCATTTTTCTTCTTAAGATAGACCCATAAATCAGCTGGTTGATCTTTAGTGTCATCTGATGGAGTCACATGCAAATCAATGTGAAGTGAATCTGTAAGCGAATGAATAGGCTTTGTTTCAACCTGAATGGTGGCTTGGGCTGATACCAAAATTGGAATAAAACTAGCGCATGAGGCTAGCCACTTTAGATTTTTAAACTTCATTAACAAATAGTCCTTTGGATAGTCATCAAAATATCATTCAATAAGCATTATGAATAACGAGGACTATTGTATATAGTTAAAGTATTAAATTAAATATTGTAAAAACTTTAACTTTATGGAAGGCTTATTAGGTTTGTAATTAACTTTTTATAAAACAAAGATAAAGGCTTTAAACTCAGGGAGAATCTAAAGCCTTAGCTAGGTTGGTTATTGATTAAACTCCGCGCAAGGGTCTTCATTTAACCAAGATTGGTCATTACACGCTTTCACAGGCCAAACAACCGATTCTAAGTCATGGAAAACTGAATTACGGAATGTCTGAATTTGCTCAACCGTACATGTCTCAGCATCATACGCCACGATACTACTCGCTGTGGACGCTTGGTAATCAATACCGATTAAGAGCCAGCCATTAGGCTGAATGTCTAAACCTTCAATTTCCCCTTTACGACCACCAATTAATTTAAGCTGTTCAGTATCATCGCGATTTTTCAAAAACGAAACCACTTGATTGCTGATATTTTCGCAGGCACGGCGCATTTTCTGCGTATTTGGATTGTAACGCCATAAACGATCTTCACTAGACATAAACATGACGCGGCCATCACGACTCCAAGTCAAACCCGTCACGTTATTGATTTTGCTATGATCGAATTGTTTGTGAATTTGTGCCACACCTGTTGTATGGTCAATATGTAGGATCGCCATAAACTCGTCTTTACGATTGACAATGCCCCAACCCCATAATTGTCTCGTCACTGGATGCAATGCAATACCTGCGACTTGTTCAAATTCAACACTGCCATCGCTGCTAACAATACGTCCGATTTTACGGATATGTCCCGTGGTTTTATTGATGGTGTATAAGTTGCCGTCTTGCTCTTTGCCATAGACATTGGAATCATCGCCTCCCGTACCGAGCAGTAAATTATCATCATCTGGATGCAATTCCATGCCTTCAATATCATAGCCGTAGAAAGTCCGTTCTGTGCCTAATAAACGCATATCGCCGTCTAAACCGACACTTAAATCAATAATTACAGGTTGGGTGATGTTTAAGCCTTCGTCATGAATCGCGTAAACAAGACACGTATCTGGTGTGGTATCGATAAACACCCGCAGCGGTTCGCCACCGTTATACACTGTTGTGCCATCCGCTAAACGATAACCCATGAAAACACTGATTTCACCACGTACTTCTCCCATGTCACCTTTAAATACGAATGTATCAATGCCTTCTGGCAATGCATCAAAAGTTTGAAATGGCTCAATCTCCATGCCTTCTTCCCAGTCAACCCAAGAGCCATCGGCCACTTTCATAATATCTGTCACGGTATTATTGAAATTATGTCGCGCCATCATTAACATTTCACCCGCTAAACCTTGGTGCATGGGATCAACATCGATATGGGCTTTTAATTCTAAGCCTTTGGCATCTTTTCTGGACAACAAAGTATTGTTAGTACGAGGAATATCACACACAGCAACCCGTGGATCAAATGTGGCCTCGGTTTCAGACATATCACCATTTGGTTCAATTTGTAGCATATCTTCAATATCTGGGACTGTTTCTGGGGCTTGTTCTGGCTCTTGGTCAATCACGTTTTCGCCCATACACGCGCCTTCCGCAATCACAGTGCCTTTGCCTAAAATTACATTATTGATACATGCGTCGGCTGTAATAAAACCATTGATAATTGTGGCTGGTGCATCGGGATCACCATTGATTTTACCTTTGAAATTGCCGCCGTTAATTGTCGTATTCGGTGCAAGGGTGACACCTTCGATTGTACCGCCTCGAGTTACGTCAATTTCACCGCCAACCGTACCGCCTCTGAAATCAATCCCGCGCAACTCGAAATTTGTCACTTCACCGTGATTGACCACGTCATGACCTAAAATTACATTGTCTACCGTACTGTTTTGACCAATGAGTACATCTTCTAATAATGGCAAGCCTTCATCATCACCGACAAAATCACCGTTTAATTCACCATCACTGACATAAGAATCTTTGGCTAAATGCACTGTTCCATTTTCATCGACTTCATCTTGGTCAGGACGATAAATTGAACCATCCGCCACAATCACACAATCACCAAACGTCACATTACGGCCGAATTTTACCCCTTCGCCAATCACTACATTGTTTAACACCGTATTGGGTAACACGACGACATGTTCTAAACGCGCCGTTGGTTGACAATGATCGGTTGAATTACCTTCGATTTTGCTTTGAATATAACCACCTGTAATCAAAGCATAATCATCTAACAACACATCTTTGATGATGCCACCGACAGGACTTTCATTGCGAATCTTGCCACGTAAAGTACCGCCTTCGATTAAATCGCCTTTTAACGTGACATTTTCTAATAAGCCGCCTTCTTCAAGTTTGGTTTGACCTGTTAATGTGCCGCCTGAAATTTTACCACCAGACTTCACCGTGCTGTCAGAAACCCAGCCTTGATTATCAACATTGCCTTCAACCACAATATTACTGATGCTTCCGCGTGGTAAGACTATTAAATCTTGCACAGTTTCGCCTTCGGCATTACAAGCATAGTTTAAACGCCCTTCAGTCAAACATTTGATTTCTGGTTTTTCTTCTGGCTCAATTTCTTCCTCTGGTTCTTCTTCAGGTGCTGGCTCTTCAGGGATTAGCGGATCAACTGGCTCGGGTGGTGGAAAAGCGAAGTCAGCAATACAATGGGTTTCAGGTTTCACTAGTTGCAAACTGTGGGTGACACTTTTCTCTGCATCGCTACAATCGCCTGACCAACCTGCAAAAATATACGGTTCATCAGGAATTGCAATCACACCCATAATAGTTTGAATATTGTACTCTCCTGCACACAGGCCAGCGTTATTTTGACAAGTCAGTTCAGGCACAGAATCCGATATGATCGTACCGCTACCGCTGCGAATATTAACCGAGAATTTCACTTTTTCAGTTGTATTGGGGATGAAGATGGCATGACAGGCTTTGTCTTCCGTCATCACTACTTGACCACTGTTATCACAATCCGCTTCCCAACCAGCAAACGACCAACCATCGGCGAGTGTAGGCTGCAAATTCACTGTTGTATTTTGAATCAAATCGGTTAAGAAACATTTTTCAGTGCTAGCAGAATGACAATTGAAATTGGGGTATTGGGTTGAATTAATTTCACCTTCTCCAATCACCAACACGTTAAGTGTATATTTTGGTAATAATTTAAAGGTGGCAATACATGTTGTGTCATTGTCTAAAGTGATGGCTTCAGATTGACAATTGTTACTCCAACCAACAAAGTAAGAATCAGTATGTGGGGTGGCACGCAGGCTTAAATTTGCACCTTGTAAATATTCATTCACACACCGCTCATGTGCACCATGATTGCTACAATTAATGTCAGCAGGTAACGTGGTGACTGTACCAAAACCATTGCCTTCAAATTGAATGGTTAAATTTCGATGCGGCAAGGTGGGTGCAGTTGTTTCCTCTTCTTCCGTTGTAATAACGATACCACGACATATTAAATCGTAACTGATGGATGAATGAGTAATCGTGTCATTGCTCACCAAATTCAAAGTAGCGGTGCGTGTACCTTTAGCACTTGGGCTGCATGTTAAACCGACATCAATACTATTGCCGCCGTCAGCAATTGTCATTGGGAACACACTGTCATCAATACTGAAATCACTGGCATGAGACCCTGTAATTGAGCTACTGGCCAAATTGACAGTTAACGTTGTGTTGCCACGCTCTTCAATGGTTAATGTTTGATTTAAAGACTGTCCAACCTCCGTTGTACCAAAATTAATCGTTTCTTTAACTGCAGGACTTGAACCATACACAGGAATCGGCTCAATGCTACCAATACACTTTACGGTATAAGTAATTTCAGGCAAGTCTTCATCATTACTGGTGAGATTTAAAGTGGCTGTATGTATACCTTCAGTACTTGGGGTGCAGGTTAACGTAACATCTACGTCCTCGCCACCATCATCAATACTCAAAGGAAAGGCTGATTCATCAATACTAAAATAGCCTTCATCATCATGAGTAAATGGAGTATCAGCTAAGTCAACGGTCAAAGTATCTGTACCTGCTTCTTTAATCGTCAAACTGCCATTGATAGCTACATTTAAATAACCGCCACCCAGATCAATTTCACCTTCAGGCTCTGGCTCAGAATCATAAGCAGGCTTAGGGTTGCCATAACAAGCTAAGCTATAGGATATAGCAGTTTTTGCAGGATCATTGCTGGTGAGATTTAAAGTAGCTGTACGATTTTCTTTACCACTTGGAGTACAACTTAATTCTACCTCAACATCACTACTACTATCGGTAATTGAAATTGGAAAGATCGAATCATCTTCAATGGCAAAATCAGCCGCGTTATCGCCTGTAATTGGATCATCCGCTAAATTGACAATTAAAGTATCTGTGCCTGTTTCTGAAATAGTTAAGGTTTCTGTAATTTTCACCCCAATGTCAGTATTGCCAAAATCAATGCTGCTGGTTGGATTTGAACTGTAAGCAGGCTCTAAACCCTCGCAAGTCATTTTATAAGTAGGGTTGGTGAAAATTTTACCGTTGCTAGTAAGATATAAATAAGCCGTTCGCGTACCTACAGCTGAAGGTGTACAAATCAAGTTGAGCGTCACTTCTTTACTACTGCCGTCCGCGATATGGAAGCCGCCATCAGTTTCATCAAAAATAGTGCTTAAAGTGTTGGTAATTTCAAAATCTGCCGCATTAGCCCCACCAATGAGTGGACTATCTTGATACACTTTTAATACGGCTGTACCACTTTCTGAAATGGTTAATGTTTTGCTGGAAGTATTACCAACTGACACCGCATTAAAGGCAATCTCACCAATATCATTACCGCCTTCAACTAAACTATTGGGACTAGGTACGGAATCATAGCCTGCACCAATCGGGCGTTTACCCGTACACTCTAAAGGATAGTTAATCGTTGGATGTTCTGGGTCATTGGTTTCAATATTTAAGGTTGCAGAACGTAAACCAATTGAGCTTGGCGTACATTTTACTTTGACCCACATATTAGAATTAGGATTTCTTATATAACTGCCACTCGTTGGATTTCTTAAGGTGAAGTCACTGGCATGTGTACCTGTAATCGTCATGTTGTTTACGATCAGTGCTGCATCACCTTCGTTTCTAACTTTATAGGTCGTATCGCCTGTGGAATTGCCTACGGTTGCCTCTCCAACATCAAAGGTACTACCAATGGTAATCGTCTTATTGGCATAAACAGGGGCTTTGCCTTCGCAAGTAACGGTATAAGTAGCAGGGTTGGTCGCTGCTCTGCCATTATGATCGAGGCTTAGTGTGGCTGTGTGTGTACCTTTATGCTTGGGTATACACTGGATTTGGATTGCTTGCGCCATACTGCCGTCGACAATGGTAATTGGAAATGTAGGGCTGACAATGCTAAATACATCAGCGTCATCACTGTTTCCAAATGGATTGTCTGAGTCAGCTAAATCAACTGTAACCGTATCTGTTCCTGTTTCATACACATACAAAATACCTTGGGTTGTTTCTCCGACTTTTACCGTGTCATCCATTTCCACCGTACTACCAATGATCGGCATGGAGTTGAATTCTGGATAACTCACACTGTCGGTTGTACAAGTGACGGTATATTGTGCTGGTGAATCTGCACCATTATGCGCTACGGAAACAGTTGCAGTATAAGTACCGTCATCGGTTGAAGAACATTCAATGGGCAATTCATCTGTGCCACCTGCAGGAATATCTAAACCTAAAGCAATACTGAGGGAAAATTTGGCTGCGCTGCCATCACCACTATCGGTAAAATCGACATTGGAAATGGTTAATGTTTCATTACCTGTATTGTAAACCGAAATGTTGCGCGTACTTGGTATTCCCGGTTGTCCTGATCCAAAACTTAATGAACCACCAGCATCTGGGCCTGACTCATATACTGCGCCGCGACCTGTGCATTTTAAAGTGTAATCATTGGTTTTATTTGCAAAATCATTGGTCTTTACTCTTAACTTTGCAGTGCGTTCGCCAATTTCGGTTGGTGTACACGTAACGTCAACGGCTACGCTATTACCAGAACCTTGGCCAATGGTATAGGGAATAGTTTGATTTGTCGTGAATGCAAAATCACCAAAATGCGAACCAATTAACTGAATACTTGAAATATCTAAATCTAACTCACCATCTTCATTGATTGTAATGGTTTGAGTTGAACTGGTTGTATTGACATCAATATTGCCAAAATCGATTGTACCGCTTCGCCCATTATCATCGTAGCCCGCGCCAATGCCTTCACAAGTTAAAGGGTAAGTCAGCTCATCCATGCCTGTTGATGCAGGTAAATTAGTATAAAGGTGAAAAGTGGCGGTATGTGTGCCCCTGTCTTTTGGAGAACAAGAAATGGTATAAGTATCTGTTCCACCTGCAACAATGGTAACAGGAAAATCATTATTTATATCATGAGAAGTTAAAGCGAAATCTGCCCCATCTGATGTGCCTGAAAATTTTGCGCGTTCAACCACTAAAGAATATGAACCTGTTGTTTCATCAATGGTCAGACTATCTGATGCTAAGTCACCCGTTTCAACTGTGCCACCACCAAAGTCTAATGCAGTACCTTCTGATGGATTTAAGGTGATTGTTGCAGATGATTCAACGGTATATTTAACACACCACTTATTTAGTGTGCCTGTACCATAATCATTATTATCAATAACCGTCAGTGTCCAAGTATCTGCTGCATTATCGCCTGTAAATTCGCTTAAAGACTGTTTTGGCGTGTAATCAGATGACCCATAAGCAGGTTGATCTTCCTTACAATTCGTTTGTATTGCTTTTGATCCGTCATCACTAATTTCTGTATCGCCAAAATCTTTACCCACACAACCTTCTGGCTTGGCAACTGTTGCATCTGGTGTTTCTAATAATATAACTGAACCTTGACTATTACTTAATTGCAGTGTTAGCTCGCCAATATTCCCGTGATCTATATCTAATTGACTAACACCAATCGCTTTAATAACGCCAAGTGTTCCATCTGTTATGGTTATATTGCTTGAGATACCTGTTGTATTATTGGTAGGTATATTTTGTACGGCTTCATTACATTGTTCAAAACTTGCCCATGCATTGTTATTTATAAGTAATAATATTAAAAATGGTGCATAGGTTAGAAAGCGTGACACTAACATTAATACTTCTCCCTCAATTATGTTGTTATTATTCCTACCGAATCAGACACGTAGAAAATGCAGCCCTGAGTAATGCAATATTTATACGTTTTTTCTTGAGTTATTTAGTATATTATTAATATAACACATTAAAAAACACCTTAGGTTATTCGGATAAATATAGTAGAAACCTAAACTTATATAAAGCGTAAAAAATTCAAATAATAAAATTAAAAGGCTGAAATAACGCATGAATAGCCATCATGACATAGAAAATAAATTATCTGCTGCCCGAACCCAATTAATACTCGATAAGCCATTTTTAGGGGCTTTAGTTCTACGTTTACCGATGAAAGCAGCGAACCCTGATTGGTGCGAGAAGGTGGCTACAGATGCGCGACATTTTTACTATAACCCTGAATATATTGAAAATCTGAATGTAAACGAAGTGCAGTTTATACTTGCGCATGAAGCGTTACACTGTGCGTTATCGCATTTTGCCCGTCGAGAACATCGCAATAAATTCCGCTGGGACATCGCTTGTGACCATGCCATTAATCCGTTGCTATTAGATGACAATTTGACACCACCATCGGGTGTATGGATCGAAGAAAGTTATAAAGGGATGACGGCTGAGGAAATTTATCCCTATATTGATGAGAATAATTCTGATGAACCCATGGATAGACACATTTATGAAGATGAGGAACAACATAGCGAAGGTGAAAAAGGTTCAGACACCAGTGCACCATCAAATGAAGACTGTGATGCACAGGGTGATAGCGGTTTAGATGAAACCCAACGTGATGATAATTTTGGTGGCCAAGGTAATGAACAGCAACAGCAGGCTTCCGAAAATGATTTAGCCGATCAGCCCCCTCCTTTAAGTGATACGGAAAAGCAGAATTTAGATACACAATGGCGACAACGTTTAGCTGGTGCGGCACAACAAGCAATGCAAGCAGGTAAATTGAGTGGTGAAATGGCGCGATTGGTCGATCATTTATTGCAGCCTCGTTTGCCATGGCGTTCTTTACTGGCGCGTTATATGACCATGAATGCACGCGATGATTACGCTTATAGTCGTCCCTCTCGGCGTGAAGGATCAGCGATTTTTCCCAGTTTGCGTAGTGCGCAATTAGAAGTGGTGGTTGCAGTCGATATTAGCGGCTCAATTAGTGATAATGAAATTGCAGAGTGTTTAAGTGAAATTGATGGTTTAAAAGGACAGTTACGCGCCAAAATCACCTTACTCGCTTGTGATGCGGATTTAGCGGAAGAATGCCCATGGCAATTTGAACCATGGGAAGAATTTTATATGCCTTTGGTGATTACAGGTGGCGGTGGTACTGATTTTCGCCCTGTGTTTGATTATATCGCTCAACATGATACACAACCCGATTTATTGGTTTATTTCACCGATGCTGAAGGAAAATTCCCACATTGCGCGCCGAATTATCCTGTTGTTTGGTTAGTGAAAGGTCGCCATGCCGTGCCTTGGGGACAGCGTGTACAGCTCAATTAATCAATGGAGTAGAATGATAGGCGGCGTGCCAAACTCTAATGTAATAGCACGCCTTCAAATATTAGGCAGGCACATTATCAAAAAAATCGACGATGCCTGTTTCTAATGAATATTCTGCACCAATCACAAGCAATTCATCTGTTTCAATCATATTTTCTAAAATTTCAGACCCATATCGTAAATGGCTTGCAGCAACACGTACATTAGCGCGAATAGCATGTTTTGCTAATGCTTTAGGATCGTGTTTTAAATCTGTTTCTAATAAGCTTTCTACTGATGGGCGAATTCTATTCACGATTGAATGCAAGTTGCGCGATTGGTTTTCTACAGGTTTTTGTAATTGCTGTAATGTTGCATTGACCGCGCCGCAGTGTGTATGCCCCAATACTACCACTAGGCGAGTACCGAATTGTTCAGCTGCAAACTCCACACTACCAATTTGTGAAGGTGCAACCACATTACCCGCGACACGGATCACAAATAAATCGCCTAAACCTTGATCGAAAATGGTTTCAACAGGTACACGGGAATCAGAGCAACCAATAACCACTGCAAATGGAGCTTGACCTGCAAGAAGTTGTTTGCGACCTTCTTGAGTTTTGAGTATGTCGCGGCTGCGAAGGTTACCTGACGCAAAACGTTGATTACCCTCTTTTAAACGTGCAAGTGCTTCTAATGCTGTAAGCATGGAATTCTATCCTTAATGGAGGTGGGAGATATTTTTTAAGTTGATGGCTAGATTATTATTGTTTGGACAATAGCCATAGATTTATCTGAACAACTAGTTTGTATCAAACCTACTAAAAATCAAGGTTAAAAATTAAAATCCTCAATCTAAGTATTGGGCACTAGATGATGAAAAGATAAAGCCGATTTCTGAATTTGTAAGTGATTATATCACAACATAATTTTACTATAAGAGGCTCTATTGTTTGCACCTTGTGCTTTCCACTGTATTTTATAAACATTTTCATTGCTCATTTGGCGGGTTATTAGTGGTACAATTTTGCTAACTTTGTTGTGGCACAGGTAGCGCGTGATGGACTTGACTCCGTATTTGAAACTCATGGTCGAAAAAAAGGGCGAAGAACTCAAGCTAGAAGCAGGTTCGCCCGTGCAAGTCAAAATGGGCAAACAATATAAACCTGTAGGCAAAAATACACTAACTGGCGAAATGACCAAAGCTGCTGCTTTTGGCTTAATGTCTGACGACCAGAAAAAACAGTTTGCCAAATCAAAAGCCTTACAACTGGATACCAGCAATGCTCATGGTCATTTTAATGTAGATGTTTCAGTCAAGAAAAAAGCGGTTTGCCTTGCAATCACAATAAAAGCTGAAGAAGAAAAGGAAGAAGCTAAACCAGAAGCAGAACCTGAAGAAGATAATAGTTTAATTGATAGCACCAATTTGCTTGATTATCTGCGCTTGATGATTGAACGTGATGGCTCTGATTTGTTCTTAACTTCAGGGTCTAAAATTAAAGCAAAAATTTCAGGTAGTGCTGTACCACTGAGTACTTTTGTCGCTGATGCAGACATTACGCGCAAATGTGCTTATTCAATCATGACCGATGAGCAAATCGAAAAATTTGAAAAGACCAAAGATTTAGACTTTGCGATTGCAATGCCTGACAATAGCGGTCGTTTCCGTGCCAATGCCTTTTTCCAACGTCGTACCATCGGTATGGTTATGCGTTTGATTCCATCTGAAATCCCCAATGCAAAAGCGTTTGGTTTGCCTGAAGTGTTATTGGATTTGATTATGGCAAAACGGGGTTTATTGTTAATGGTGGGTGGTACAGGTTCGGGTAAGTCAACCACGTTAGCCGCGATGTTGGATCATCGTAATGCCAGTTCTCCAGGGCATATTTTAACCATTGAAGACCCCGTTGAATTCTCTCATCCAAATAAAATGTCAATTGTAAATCAGCGCGAAGTGGGGGTTGATACTGCCTCTTATGCCGCTGCGATTAAAGCCTCGTTGCGGGAAGCACCTGACGTAATTTTGATTGGTGAGATTCGGACAGAGGAAACCATGGAAGCTGCGTTAGAACTCGCGAATACAGGTCACTTATGTATTTCTACCATGCACGCCAACACCGCTAACCAAGCCCTTGACCGCTGTATTAATATGTTCCCAACTGAAAAACATAAGCAATTATTCATGGATATGTCGGCCAATATTACGGCTGTTATTTCTCAGCGTTTGATTCCTGATGTGCGTGGTAAACGTTGTGCGGCCATCGAAATTTTGATTAATACTCCACATATTGCCAGTTTGATTTTAAAAGGCCAATTATCTGATATTAAAGAGGCAATGCAATCTAGTGGTACGAAAGGGATGAAAACGTTTGATGATGCGTTATATGATTTATACAAAGCGGGCAAAATCAGTATGGAAGAAGCGTTGAAAAATGCCGACTCGCGTAATGACTTAGAAGGTAAAATCAATTTCGGTTAATAGTATTTGCTTAGTGTGCGAGAGAATCGAAACACATCAAATCGTTATCTACTCGCACAAATATCTAAACTTTTTTAGGCAAGGTAAAATAAAAACGACTACCCTGACCGACTTCACTCTCAACACCGACTTCTCCCTCGCACTTTGTTACAATCTTTTGCACAATTGATAAGCCGAGGCCATGCCCCTCAATTTTTGCCTGATTGACTCGAGTAAAAGGCGTAAATAATTTTTGCTGTTGCTCGATGCTTAAACCTGCACCATTGTCTTGTATCCAAAATTGTATAAAATCATCCTCTTGCTCAGTTGCACCCAACTCTAAATGCGCTGGCTGTCCGCCATATTTTAAGCCATTACTCATATAATTCGCCCAAACTTCAGCAATCCAAGGCGCGTGACCTAAAGCCGTTGGCCATCGCGTCGGCAACATCACTTCTGCTTGATTATCTTTAATCACTTTAGCCAAACGAGCATGCACTTTTTCTACAATTTCTCCCATATCTAAAGGTTGCATAGTCACTTGCTGCTGATTGATACTGGATAAGGATAAAAGCGCATCAGTGATATTGGTGATGTTTTCGCCTGCATAATAAATCTTTTTCAAAATATCAAGCGAATCCGCATCTAAAGTATCACATAAGTCTTCGATCAATAGTTCTGCATAACCTGTAATCGCATTCACAGGGTTTTTAATATCATGCGCGACGGTGTGTGCAAATGCTTCTAAATCTTGATTGCGCTGTTGTAATGATTTTTGTAAGTCTCGAATGGTTAAATGGGTGGTAATACGAGCAAGTACTTCATCTTGTTGAATTGGCTTCGTCACATAATCAACTGCACCCACATCAAAACCCTGAACTTTATCGACAGATTCAGTTTTGGCTGTCATAAAAATCACTGGAATATCTTGTGTTTTCGGATCGGCTTTTAATTGTCGACATACATCAAAGCCATTCATATCAGGCATCATCACATCAAGTAAAATCAAGTCAGGCGGCAAACGTTGCACTTGCTCCAGTGCTTTTGTCCCGCTATTTGCAATCCTTACTTTAAACCCACATTGCTTTAAATAGTTAAACAGCACCTTTAAATTGGTTGGTACATCATCAACTAAAAGCAAACTACGGTTTTGAATATCCATAATCACTCCGCTTACTGCAAATAAGGTTCAATAAACGCTTGTAACTGATCTAAATCAAACTCATCTGCTAACTGTTGTAATTGTTGGGCAAATGCTTGATATTCTGGTTGTAGCATTAATTGAGCAGCTTGTTCACTGACTTCTTCAATATCACCATTGGTAATATTCTGGTGTAAAACATGGATTAAGTCTATTGGTGGCGCGTTGATCGTTTGCTGCACTTCACTCACATCTGAAATGCCTGTTTCATCATATTGCCATTCCAGCTCCAAATAAGTGCCTATTTTATCCAATAATTCATCGACTTGAATCGGCTTGGTAATAAAATCATCACAACCTGCACTAAAGCAATCTATGCGATCTTGATCGAAAGCACTGGCAGATGCACCAATAATAATTGTAGATTCTAAAGTAGGGTTGTTTCGAATCTCACGCATAGCCGTCAACCCATCCATTACAGGCATGACTAAATCCATAATAATCAGATCAGGTATAAAGTCTTGTGCCATTTCAATGCTTTGTAGACCATTGTCGCATTGTTTAATTTCAAAGCCTAAAGGAGACAATAAACTAAACAATACCATACGATTGGACACTTTATCGTCGACTAACAAAATCTTACACGCATCGCCTTGAAAACCTATGATTTCACGTTGCTGACTTTGTTCAGGCTGCCAATCAGCGATTTCAGGTAACTGCAAACTAAACGCAAAACAACTGCCTTTGCCTTCTGTACTGTCTACATGGATTTCCCCGCCCATCATTTTGACAAAACGTTGACTGATTGGTAATCCCAACCCCGAGCCTTCAGTAAATGCATTGTGCCCCGCTTGCTTAAATGGCTCAAAAATCGTTTTTAAATGCGCGGCAGCAATACCAACACCTGTATCTTGTATTGTAAAAGTGATTTCATTTTGTTGACAATTGACGTAAAAATTAACCTGTCCTTGTTGTGTAAATTTAATTGCATTACCTAATAGATTCACTAACACTTGGCGCAAACGTACCTCATCACCATTCACCGCATAAGGCAAATCAGCACTGAATTCATAATTAAATTCTATTTTTTGTTGATGCGCACGAATTTGGATCATATTGACAATGCTTTCAAGAAAGTTCGGCAATTGAAACGTTTCCGTATTTAAATCCATTTTGTTCGCTTCAATTTTGGATAAGTCTAAAATGTCATTGATTAAAGTCAGCAAATGTTCTCCAGATTTTTGCATCGTTTGAATTGCATCATGTTGTTGATGGGTCAAGGTTTTGTCACGCTGTAAAATTTGTGTATAACCTAAAATCCCATTGAGCGGTGTTCTTAACTCATGGCTCATACTGGCTAAGAATTCACTTTTAGCGTGATTGGCAATTTCTGCACGTTGTTTCGCCATATTCAATTCAGACTCTACCCATTGACGATAAATCAATTCTTGCCCTAATTCATGCCAACGTCGCCAAGAAAAAACAGTCAACGCAAAAGCCGCGATAATCAACACCATGGCAATTTCATCTAATTCCCAATCATCATGCGAGCGTGAGAATTCAAAAAACCATTCAAAGGCATCTACTGCACCAGCCAGAATAAAGGCCGCAATGGAAATCATGCCAATAACAATTAAATCTTGAACTGATTTCTTTTGTGGTGGTTTAGGTTGTGTCATATATCCCTCTTATCAGCGATTGATACTAAGCTGTTATTGTTAAGAATATATTGATTATACATATTTTTTATGGACTAAAAATAAATCTGATTATAGATGTTATTTGAGTATTGCAATATCTTAGAAATATATACTCGTTAAGATTGTCGTCTTTTAGGTGATTCACATAGAATAATGAGTGGCTAATTAAACTTAAGGTCAATCATCATGTTACATCGTATTTTACTGAGTAGCTTGTTACTGCTATCAATAGATTTACTTGCTTCACCATTAACCACGCAACTTATCGATATTCCAAATATGCGCCAAAGCGAATGCTTACAGCATAGCCAAGTGGCGTTACAAAATTTACATTTTTTAGATATTAAAACCGTAGACAATACAACGCTATTTGCACAAGACCCGCCTTATTATGCTGCAATTTTGTGTCATGCGGAAAAAGAGAGTGTTTATATTACGATTTCAGGCAAACAAGCTTCAAAAAATCAGCAGTTTATGCAGCAAATATATACCTATTTTCACCATATCGTGCTGCAGAATAATCTATGTCAATTGACTCCAAACAACTGGGAAAGCTGTGATAACCAAACTGTCAAATTACTTGGTTACGTCCCTGCCCCACATCAAATTCGACCTGCTCCCATTTTAAGCATTCCAAATTTACCCACCATACAACAAGTGGATACACCACAAGCTCTACTTCAAAGCTATATGAATGTGGGAGAAAAACAGATTATTTTACTGAGCACGCAACCTATTGCTTGTGTAGCAGGCTTAGAGGTGATTGGTCGTTTGGAATCAGTGGCTTTAGGCGGTGCGCCTCGTACTAAAAGCAGTTACCAAGGCTGGTCACTCTATGTTGATAGTGTGCAGTGTTTGCAATAGTTTTTTCAAAATACATTTTTTAATATTATGGCTGACAAACAATTTACTTCTTATGCGCAATGGATTGCCGAGTTTTTAGGTTCTACATTTCTAGTCATGGCAGCAATTGCGCCTGTCATTTTGTTTCATCACATTATTCAGGCTGATATTTCGATTGCGGTTATGGCTGATGCGCTTGCGGTTGGTTTTGTATTATTTGCTTTGATCGAAATATTTGCACCAATTAGTGGCGCGCATTTTAATCCTATTGTCAGCTTATGTATGTTTATACTGCAGCGTTTGTCTGCTAAAGATTTACTCATCTATTTGAGTGCCCAGTTCAGTGGTGGTTTTTTGGGAATGCTGGGTGCTCATTTAATGTTTTATGATAAATTGCCTATTTTATTAGAAATCTCAAGCGTAAATCGTAACGGTGGTGCTTATCCTGCTGAAATATTCGGTACTTTTATATTAGTTTTAGCCATTCTACTTTTGGTGAAACACGGCTCTCAACGGATTAGCTTAGTGATTGGGCTATTGGTTGCAGGCGCACTACTCACCACTTCCAGCACTATGTTTGCCAACCCACAAGTAACTGTTGCACGTATGTTTACTTATTCTGCTGCAGGTATTCAGCCCGTCGATGCAGCCTTTTTTATCGTGATGCAAGTGATTGGAATGGGTTTAGCCATTTTAGCTTGGAAAGCGATATACAAGTAATATTTGATGTTTAATCTGTAAAACTCCTACATAGAACCCGTAAAAAATAATTTAATAATATAATAATTTCTTAAAATACAATCTATTAAGATTATTTAATTAATATTGTGTGGATTATGGCTTGTACATTTCACTATTTTGAATACAATAGTAGGATATAGGTATCTATTGTGTATCTATGTATTACAGTGTATCCTACTTACACTAGTAATGTAACCGCTTACATAACTAATTAAAATTAAACTCTTTTAGATTCATTAACGGCTAGTGCTATAGGTCAAGTAGTATTAGTCTGACTCTAAAATTAATCAAACTCTGGAGGCTATTGTAGATGAAGTATAAACGTCTCAAATCGCTGGCACTATGTGCTGGTGTTGTACCAGTCTTGGCATCAGCTCAAGCAACAATTGAGGTTGAAACCCAGCCTACCCATAAATTTGATGATGCGCTTCATATCGATTTGCATATAACGCCATCAGATGATACAGCGAACCAAGCTGCTGACTTATGGGTTTACCTTCAAGATGGCGCAGGTAATAAGGCTTATGTAACTCCAGTTGGCACATGCTTAGAAGGCAGTGCTGATTGTACTATTGCTCCTTTCTCTCCAAATGAAACCATTGTTGAAGGTACAATCGACATTGATGATGTTTTATCTCCAGGTGGAGCAGGTATTCCTTTAGGTGCTGAATTGCAAGGGGATTACTCTATACATGCGGTTTATACCAATGTTGGCGAAAATCCTGATTCAGGCACACTATTATCAAACTTAGCTTCAAGTCACACTATTGTAGACAATGGTACAGCTGTTCAGCCTAACTTAGTCATTTTCTTAGCAGATGATTTAGGCTATTCTGATATTTCACCTTTTGGCGGCGAAGTTGCGACACCTACATTAGATTCAATGACTGCAAGTGGTACATTATTAACTAACTTCCACTCTCATGCGTCTTGCTCTCCAACACGTTCTATCACATTAAGTGGTGTTGATAACCACCGTAATGGTTTAGGTACCATGGATGGTAGATTATTACCAGCTCGTTTAGGCGGCACAATTAATCAATATGATCGTACAGAAAAAGTACCTGCTGATATTGAAGCAATTGATACAGCTCTTGACTCAGAAGGCAAACCAAACAATCCTAAATTTGGTCAAGGCAAAAATATTGGTAAAGATGGTTATGAAGGTCACTTAAACCAAAAAGTAGTCACGATTGCTACTGTATTAAGAAATGCAGGCTACCACACTTATATGATTGGTAAATGGCATTTAGGTGAAGAAATTGGTTACCGCCCATACTACCGTGGTTTTGAAAAAACATTTGCATTGTTAGAAGGTGCAGGTAGTAACTATGACCACATCGGTTTCAGTCCTAACTTCCCTTATACGCATTATACACAACAAGGTGAAATTACTGATTTACCTACAGCAGAACAAGTAGCTGCAACGCGTGCGGCGGCTGATGCTTTAGTTGGTTATAGTGATCAACATGCTGTATCTGACCAATTCTACTCAACGCGTGACTACACTGACTTCATGATTAATAACATTGAAGCAGATCGTCAAGCAGACGGTGAACGTAAACCATTCTTTACTTATTTTGCTTATCAAGCACCTCACGCGCCTTTGCAAGCACCAACTGATTTAGTTGAAAAATACTTACCTGTTTATGAACAAGGTTGGGATGTACTTCGTCAGCAACGTTTCGACAAAATGGCTGAGTTAGGTATTATTCCTGCGGGCTTGCCAGCTATTGAAGGTAAAACTGAAGCAACTGGCTTACCTTTAAGATGGAGCTTTGTTA
This sequence comes from Candidatus Albibeggiatoa sp. nov. NOAA, assembly GCA_025800385.1. Taxonomy (GTDB): domain Bacteria; phylum Pseudomonadota; class Gammaproteobacteria; order Beggiatoales; family Beggiatoaceae; genus Albibeggiatoa. The sequence goes on along the minus strand of JAOXRS010000199.1, from coordinate 11,845 downwards.
AGGCTTGGGATGAATTAAACTCTAATGAGCAAGCTTTCAATGCTAAGAAAATGGCTATTTATGCAGCTATGACAGAGTACATGGATTACAACATGAAACGTTTCATGGACTACTTAAGAAACGTTGGCGAGTATGACAATACTATCTTCTTATTCTTTGGTGACAATGGTGCGGACGATCAAGATCGTGATATGCAATCTAGACCACCACTTAATTACTTAAATTGGTACCCAACTGTAGGTATTACGAACTGCTACCCTCACAATCTTAAAGCACCGGGTACTGTTATCACAGCAGAAGATGTTGAAAGTTATAAAGATACGCCAGCAGGTCAAAGTGCTGTAGGTACAACTATTGGCAATATTAAAGATGAAGCTTGTTTCGCTGGTATGGGCGCACCTAAATCAATGTTGACTTTACCTTTAGGTTGGGCACAAGTCTCAGCAACACCTCATTTTGCAGCAAAAGCAACAATGGCTGAAGGTGGTTTACGTGCATCTGCAATCATTATGGGTCCTGGTATCCAACAAGGACAAATATCTGATGCGTTTATGACAGCACTAGATGTATTCCCAACTTTCTTAGATTATGCTCGTGTTAAACACCCAGTGAAGAAAAACGTTAAACGTGGCTCTTTAGCACCTTACAGAGATGTAAAAGCAGACGCAAATGGCGAGCTTAAACTTAACTTAAACCCATCATTTGAATATATCCCAGTTAAAAATGATGCTGGAAGATATACTAATGCTGGTTTTGTCCGTGAAATTTACCCATTAGATGGACGTTCATTCCGTGCAGTACTTAATGGTGCTGAAACAAAATCACCTTATGGTGCAAAACAAGGTATTGGTTTTGAGCTTTATGGTTCAATTAACCGTGCCTTATACATGGGTGAATGGAAAATCTTGAAACTTGATGATGACAGATGGGGTGATGAATGGGATAACGGCGAAGAGCAAGAATGGGCGTTATTCAACCTTAAGCAAGACCCTAGAGAGTTGGTTAACGTTGCTGCTGAAAACCCTGAAATCTTCAATGAAATGAAGAAAAAATATGACGACTATGTTCGTGTAACAACTGATCCAAATGACACTGGCGACGTAAATTACATCCCAGCTCATGCAAATCAGCAAAATACACGTAGCAGAGATTAATTTGTAAGTATATTTGCAAATAACTTTGCTTAGTTATAAGAGGGTGGCTTGTTTATACAAGTTGCCCTTTTTTATGGTATCCAATCAAATAGCAGACGTTATTTTTAGCTTAGATAGTTCTGGCCTGATCTATTTTATTGTGCTTGTTTATTAGAGAGTTAACGGATGTTGAGCTATAAAATCTATTAACAATGATAACCATATTTCTTTAAAAAGAAGTTATAAAACTTAAGAGTAACTGCTTTTTATATTGGCATTTGATATGAGTTAGAGAAGCAGAATTATATATTTAATCAGTCATACAGAAACAGCTAAGCTATTGTATTAAAGCCAGACGTTATCATATTAAAACCTCTGACTCTAATAACGAGCTACAGTTTAGCCAACAACAGAAGAAGAAATAAAGACAAAAGCTCCCGGAATCAAGAAAAACACACCTAAGATATAAGCCACCGCTGCCGCTTTATATTCTGATGCAAAATCCGCTAATTTGGCTGCACCTTTTAGTGGGATGTCGCGTAAGAATGGAATACCATAAATAATAATTACCCCCAATAAATTATAAACTAAATGCACCAATGCAATTTGTAAGGCAAACACAGCAGTTGCTCCTGTAATTGCGGTAGCAGCTAATAATGCAGTAATACATGTTCCAATGTTTGCACCTAATGTAAATGGATAAATATCACGGGTTGTGAATACGCCACTGCCAGCTAAAGGTACAGCCAAGCTGGTTGTCGTTGATGAAGATTGTACAAGTACAGTCACTAATGTACCTGAAGTGATGCCTGAGATTGGCCCACGACCAATGGCAGCATGTAAAATTGTTTTTGCACGGCCTACCATCGCTTTTTTCAACAACTTACCAATATAAGTAATAGAAATGAAAATCAATAAAATACCAGCAACAACCATCACCGTACCTGCAGCAACTGTTGGCATATCATGAACTAAATCTTTAACAACATTGATGACAGGTTTTGTAATGGCTTTCATAAAATTAAACTGACCAATCGCCAAAGACTCACCACCCATCAACATTTGTGCGAGAAACAAACCCGTTTTTTCTAGGAAACCAAAAGCAATTTCTAATGGCAAAAAGACAATAACACTTAATAGATTGAAAAAATCATGTACTGTTGCAGCGGAAAAAGCACGTTTAAACTCTTCTTTTTCTCGTGCATGACCTAAGCTGACTAATGTATTTGTAATTGTTGTACCAATATTTGCACCCATCACCATCGGTACAGCAGTTGCGACAGGCAAACCACCAGCAACTAAACCAACAATAACCGAAGTTACTGTACTTGATGATTGCACTAAAGCCGTAGCCATTGTGCCAATAATTAAACCTAAAAAGGGGTTGGTTGCGAATGCAAATAATTTCTCAGCTCCTTCTTTACCGCCTGATGCTAATTTAAATCCTGAGCCAATCATACCCACTGCAACAAGCAGCACATACACCATTAAGATAATACCTAGATGCTTGGTGACTGATTATTTGTATTGTTTTGTTCCATCTGCACTGCTTCCTATAAAGTTTGGTCAAATAAGGATAAAACCGCATCTTTATACAATTCACAGATGAAATATTAATGACAAATATTAGCTATAGATGAAATACCTCTTTATCATTGATATAAGTGGTCATGAAGCATGATTGGTTATTGTTATAAATAGAACGAGTTACTTCACTCGCATTTAGTATTACACCATATTCATATGACGGCATTTAAATCAATTTAAAAAAAGTCAAAAAAATATTTGACAAGATAAAAAAGTGTAAATATAATGTGCAACTCAATTCGGGGCATAGCGCAGCCTGGTAGCGCATCTGCTTTGGGAGCAGAGGGTCGGGGGTTCAAATCCCTCTGCCCCGACCAAATCTTTTTTATACTTAGTGTCTTTCTATCCTGCGCTTGTAGCTCATCTGGATAGAGCATCGGCCTTCTAAGCCGAGGGTAGCAGGTTCGAATCCTGCCAGGCGCGCCATGCTTGATACTAATCAGTAGTTTCCTATGGTGAATGTAGCTCAGTTGGTAGAGCCCTGGTTTGTGGTACCGGTGGTCGTGGGTTCGAGCCCCATCATTCACCCCATCTTTCTCCTTCAAATAAAATATGGACATCACGTCATGGTCTCGTCTTATGACATTGATATTGATGTAGAAACCGAATACGTTCCCGAAGATTCTCGCCCAAACGATAAACGTTATACATTTGCTTATACAATCACGATGTATAATATAGGTGTCACAAGTGCACAATTGATGCGGCGGCATTGGGTTATCCAAGATGCACATGGCCAAATTCAAGAGGTGCGCGGCGTAGGTGTTGTTGGTGAGCAACCTTATTTAGAACCAAATGAAGGATTTAAATATACAAGCTCTGTCATGATCGCAACGCCTGTGGGTTATATGCATGGAACTTATTACATGCAAGCTGAAGATGGAACAGAATTTGAGGTAGAAATTCCACGTTTCCAGTTGAGTTTACCACATACATTACACTAATGATTAAGTGTAGCTTGCAATGGAGCTATACGCTGATTGCACCGATTTACGATAGCATTGTGCAATCACCTACTGCGAAAGCTCGTCAACATAGTCTATCTCAAGTCGATTTACACGGTAATGTTTTATTGTGTGGCATTGGCAGTGGCTTAGACATTCCATATCTTGCAGATAATGCAGATTATATTGGCATTGATTTAACTTTAGCCATGCTGCATCGTGCTCAAAAAAGAATTCAACAACACCCAGTTAGCCTACACCAAGGTGATGTGATGCAATTACCTTATCAAGATCACAGTTTTGATTTTGTGGTAATGCACTTGATTCTTGCTGTTGTACCAGAACCTCAAAAAGCGTTGGACGAAGTTAAACGGGTACTTAAGCCAAATGGCCAACTTATTATTTTTGATAAATTCCTCCATCCACACCAATTTGCACCGATACGCCGCTTAATGAGTCCTATTATGGGCAAACTTGCAACACGTACTAATGTTGAATTTGAATCTTTAGATATAACGGGATTGGAATTGCAATGTGACCAAGCAGCATTATTCAATGGTTGGTTTCGGCATATTGTTTTACAGAAAGATGCAACTTGACTATCAAAAAGTTAGATTAGTAAATAAGGTTCATTTAGAGTTTGTTGGCTGCTAATACGTCTAATATAACTAAAGCATTCATTAGCGCATCATCTGAGATATTTGTCATTTCTCTATTATTGAAAGAGGCTAGCCATAAAACCCATTGCTGAACGGCATAGCACTCTTCAGTATTCAACAATATCCAACGTTCATAAAAAAAGCTATCCCATTGATGTGGTTTGATAACTGTTCTGTCTAACATATCAACAATCGTATGATTAATAATTAAGTTAGGCTCATTTTTTTGATGCCAACACTAAGAAAGCTGGGTAAATAATAGCAAAACGCCTCAGGCGATAACCAACTGACCACACCGAAATTAATTTCTAAAGTATCAGCTGTGAGTTCCTGCCAATATAATATTTACCTTTTATGCTATCGACCTCGGCTATTTCATCCTCTTTTAATAAAGTAGTTGCTTCAGGTTTCAGCATCGAACTATTTTGCAATGGGATAAGTACAAGTAGCGGAATGGGGATTTTGGAAAAGTGTATAAAAAACAGTTAAGGCAAGATGTAAATCAACTCCTAGCCATTACCATAATAACTAGGAGTCGCTTATATTAAGCTTCAGAAGCTTCAAGTTTACTATTATGATTTTCTTCGGATTCAATCAATAAATCGTCATCTTTGACTTTAATAGTGACATGCCCACCTTTTTCTAAGTGACCAAATAACAATTCATCAGCCAAGGCACGTTTCACTTTATCTTGAATCAAGCGAGCCATTGGGCGTGCACCCATTTTCGGATCATAGCCTTTTTTCGCTAACCAACGACGTGCATCATCATCCACTTGTAGCGTGACACTTTTCGCGTCCAATTGTGCTTCTAATTCAATTACAAACTTGTCGACTACGTTCGCCACAATATCTAATGGTAATGCATCAAACTGAACAATAGCATCTAAACGATTACGGAACTCAGGGGTAAATAATCGCTTAATACTTTCCATCGCATCACTAGTATGATCCTGTGGACTGAAACCCATAGAAGCACGGCTTAAATCTTCCGCACCTGCATTGGTGGTCATGACTAAAATCACGTTACGGAAATCAGTTTTACGTCCATTGGTATCAGTCAATTTACCGTGATCCATTACTTGTAACAATAAATTGAACACATCAGGGTGGGCTTTTTCCACCTCATCAAGTAACAGCACCGCATGAGGGGTCTTATTAATCGCTTCGGTTAACAAACCACCCTGGTCAAACCCAACATATCCCGGAGGTGCACCGATTAAGCGCGAAACAGTATGCCGTTCCATATATTCCGACATATCAAATCGAATTAATTCAATGCCAAGGATTTTCGCCAACTGGCGTGTGACTTCCGTTTTACCGACACCCGTTGGCCCTGCAAATAAGAACGAACCAATTGGTTTTTCTTGATTGCCTAAACCTGAACGACTCATCTTAATCGCAGTGGATAAGGTTGAAATCGCTTTATCTTGACCGAACACCACCATTTTCAAATCACGGTCTAAATTGCGTAATACATCTTTATCCGACAGTGACACGGTTTTTGGTGGAATCCGTGCAATCTTAGCAACAATGCTTTCTACATCGGCAACCGTAATGGTTTTCTTGCGCTTGGATGGTGTTAATAAGCGTTGTTTTGCCCCTGCTTCGTCAATCACATCAATCGCTTTGTCAGGCAAATGTCTATCATGAATATATTTGTTAGACAATTCAGCAGCTGCACGTAATGAAGCCTGTGCAAATTTGATTTCATGATGTTCTTCAAACCGTGATTTCAAGCCTTTCAAAATCTGTACAGTTTCCTCAACGCTAGGCTCAACTACATCAATTTTCTGGAAGCGACGTGATAAAGCACGATCTTTCTCAAAAATGCCGCGATATTCTTGATAAGTTGTCGAACCGATACATTTTAACTCGCCCGAAGCCAAGACAGGTTTGATTAAATTCGACGCATCCATTGCACCGCCAGAAGCCGCACCTGCACCAATAATGGTATGAATTTCATCGATAAATAAAACTGATTCAGGTTGTTTGCGTAACTGAGCAATCACTGATTTTAAGCGTTTTTCAAAATCACCCCGATATTTTGTGCCCGCTAGCAATGCACCCATATCTAAAGAGTATACGACACTGTCTTTCAGCACTTCAGGGACTTTACCATCAACAATTAATTTTGCTAAACCTTCAGCAATCGCGGTTTTACCCACACCAGCCTCACCCACATAGAGTGGATTATTTTTACGGCGGCGGCATAAAATCTGTAAAGTGCGCTCCACTTCGTATTGGCGACCAATCAAAGGGTCAATTTTCCCGATGATTGCCTGTTCATTTAAGTTAACTGTATAAACTTCCAGTGGATTTTTAGCAGGCGCGGACTCACCTGTGGTTTCTTCCTCTTGTGCGGCAGGGATTTCTGTATTGTCATTATCAACTTTGGAAATACCGTGCGAAATAAAATTCACCACATCTAAACGTGCAATATCTTGTTTATCTAAGAAATATACCGCTTGTGATTCGCGTTCACCAAAAATCGATACTAATACATTCGCCCCTGTGACTTCTTTTTTACCTGAAGATTGCACATGAAATACAGCTCTTTGTAATACCCTTTGAAAGCCTAATGTTGGCTGGGTTTCTCGCTCGTCGCGGCGTGATAATTTCGGTGTCGTGGTTTCTAAAAAGTCCGTTAAATCTTGACGTAATGTCTCTAAATTCACACCACATGCACGCAATACATCAGCTGCGGTGGGATTTTCCGTTAAAGCCAAAAGTAAATGCTCTACTGTCATAAACTCATGGCGTTTTTGCTTTGCTGAATTAAAGGCATCACTTAATGTGAGCTCCAATTCTTTACTTAACATGCTCATAACTAACCTCACTTTTTAAGATACGCAGGCGTTCGCCGCTTTTGACCTGCTATCTGTGATTCATATTTGCTCCATCGTACATAACAGTGGATGTTGATTTTCTCGAGCGTAAGCGTTGACTTGTGCAACTTTGGTTTCTGCGACTTCACGTGAATACGTGCCACAGATACCTTTACCTTGGGTATGAACCTGCCACATAACACGGTTGGCAACTTCTTGAGGCATACCGAAGAAGACTTCTAATATATGCACAACAAATTCCATAGGCGTGTAATCGTCGTTCATTAGTAATACTTTGTAGAGAGGCGGTTTTTTTAACTTCGGACGCGCTTCTTCTACAACAAAGTTATCATCGTAATCTGGGGTGCTATTGGGAGAATCTGCCATTGTTACAGCCGTACCTTAAAAATTTATGCTTTTACTATTTAGAAGCAGTTATTGCTAAGGTTATAATGTCCATGCGCTTTTGACAATCCCTAGTATAAGTATTTTCAGTTTCTCGCTTTTAATTGACACTTTGAAACATAAAAAAACTGAAATAGTGATAAATAAACTCATTTTCGAGAAAATTTACAATTAATACTTTAAAGTAATATATTAAAACCTTGCTTAAAAGCATGGTGGATAATTTTGGATATTTCAAGTATGACACAAGATAATCGGCAGCAAGAAAAAGCTTTTTTACCTTTGGGTTTATGGCGTTATTACACCATGGTTTTATATGAAAGCTTATTACTGTTTGCAACTTTATTTTTTGCTGGGGTTGCCGCTTTACCATTTTCACATGCAGAAAACAGCCCAATTTATGGCTTATATTTATGGTTGGTTAGTTTTATTTATTTTGCATGGCAATGGCGGCGTTCTGGGCGCACTTTAGCAATGATGACATGGCACGTACGGATTGTACAAGATGATGGGTCAGCAGACAAAATCAGCTGGTGGCAAGCTGCAAAGCGTTTTTTAATAGCAAGCGTCATTTGTCTCAGTTTTATACTGGCATGTTATTGGTCATTTTCATCACAAAAAATCATGTGGTTGGCTTCCATTTTATGGCTGTTTTTCTTTTTAAGCGCAGTCAGTTCACTGTTCGATGTCAAGCGTAGAATGTGGCAAGACCTAGTGTCAAATACACGTTTGGTTCGAGAAGTGAAGTTATAACAATTTGAAAAATTAAGCTTGTTTTACACCTGCAACTTGTACAGCAAGCTTTAATAATTCATCCCAAACATTACCAGCTGCCATGCCTTTAATAATTTGGTCAATTTTAGCGGTTTGCTTTAGGAAACGATACCACTTTGTAACAGGGTGGCGTTTGACTGCATTTTTTATCAGACTTTTGCGACTGTCCCAAACTCGGTGTTTTCGCAACACTTGCTCAGCAGGTTGGCCGTTTTGTAAAGCATAAGCAATATGTGCTAGATTTCTAATTTCTTTATCCAATGCCCACGTGATTAAAATCGGTTCAAATCCTTCAGAACGTAATCCATTGAGCTGACGCACACCACGTTTTACATTGCCCGCTAAAATCGTATCTACCCAATCAAATATTTCAAAACGGGCATTGTCTGCGATTGCATCAATCACTTGCTGTAAATCAAGTTGGCCTTCACCATATAACAATTTAAGTTTTTCAATTTCTTGGCTACATGCGAGTAAGTGACCTTCGGAACGTTCTGCAATAAAATGGGCAACTTCTTGATTGGCTTGTAAGCCTTGTTGACGTAAACGTTGACTCACCCAATCGGGTAGTCTTTTCGCATCAATAGGCCAAATCTGAATAATGACACCTGCTTTGTCTAAGGCAGAAAACCACTTACTTTTTTGCTTATTAGCATCCTGTTTATTGGCTGTAATCAGTAGAACGGTGTCGGTTGGAGGGTGTTGTAAATAGGCCTGCAGGGCTTTTGCACCATCAGTGCCCAAAGATTTATTACTGAGTCTTAGTTCAATTAAACGACGTTGTGCGAACAAAGATAAATTATTGGCTTCATCGCTTAAGCTTGTCCAGCTAAAACCTTGTTCTACCGTGAGAATAACCCGCTCAGCAAAACCATTTTGACGGGCATATTGGCGGATTGCATCACCACATTCCATCATTTGTAATGGCTCATCTCCCGTGAGAAAAAAAACAGGTGATAAGCCATGTTGTTGTAAGTGTTGTTGCAGCTGGTTTGATTTTAACTTCATAAATATCTTAAGAAATACGGTCAAGCTCTAATAATTTGCTAGTTAATTCAGCGGAAATACCGTACATTTTAGTAATTGCCATTTGTGCACCTAAGCTATCTCCACTGCTTTTTTTGCTTAGTGCCTCTTCACCTAGTTTGTGAAACTGATCGTGAATATCAAACATGGATTCAAATATTTCACGGGCTTTAGGGTTGTGTAGGTGGGTAATTTCTTGTTTGCCCTCACCATGCATCCATTTGCCTAGCTCGCAGCTATGTGAATCAGTACCTGCGAAGTTGCTTTCACCTTTCAGCGCAGCGTCCAATTCCTTTAGGTAATGGATATGATCGTTTAGGCGTTTCATGAAGAAGGTTTTAGTTGTCATTATACGGTCTCCTGATACCATCTCTTTATCCTCTCCTAAGTAAAGCTTATCATGTTTTAGCCTTAATGTTTGCAAGTTGATGATATTTTTTATGTAAATAATGGTTTTTTACCTTAGTTTTACTTCTTGAACTTTACCCAACCCTCTACTATTCAGTTTATATTTTAAATCCATTAGAATGCGTTTCCATTTTTTTACTTAAGAATCGTCGCTTCCATGGATGCAGCTCATTACGGCCAACAATACGCACAATTTTTACATCGCCTTCGTTGGATTTCAAAAATTAAACCTCTCAGCTTGGCTTATCAATTAGCAATATTAACAGCACGTTACCAAAGCCCACACATTGGAAATGAGCAGCAAGTTAAGCAAAATATTTTGCATTGTTTGGGCGAGCAATTTATCGATCAAGGCTGGGAACAATTTATTAAACATACAGGAGTGGCTAATTGTAATATTTTTCGGATGCGTCACATGACACAAAAGTGGTTAAAAAAACATATTGTTATTGCAGGTGATTGGGATTTTAAACAGGGTTTACAAACAGAGAAGCCCACTGTATTTATGACGTATCATAATCATCACCCATTTTTATTTACGGTGAGTATTAGTATGTTAGGGCGTTTAATTCGCACTTTGGCGATGAACCCGAAAGATAGTGCAGTTTATCCGTATTTTGCTGATATTTATGATCAGTATTTTACTGACTGTGAAGCGCATTATCACGGTGGTAATTTTGTTCTCGTTGATGAAAAAACCCCTTTAGCAGCCACACGTTCTGTTGCAAAAACACTCAAAGACAAACAAATTGTGATTACACTAAATGATGTGTTCAATCCTTATGCTGAAAAACGCAGTATGGACTTAGATTTCTATCACTCTAAATTGACTTGTCCAACAGGCACGGTTGAAATGGCTTTGCGACACGATGTCGATTTTGTTGCAGGTTGGGTACGTTGGATTGGAGGAAATAAGTTTAAATTGGAACTGTATACCATCGATCCAAGCCATGGTGTTGAAGGTATCATGCAACAATATATTCATTATTTGCAGATAATGTTAGAAAAAGATGCAGGATTATGGGAAGGGTGGAAATTCTTTAAATTTTAATCGGTTAAAAAAAGGCCAAATAAACTTATAAAAAAATATAAAAAAAAGTGAAATTTTTGCTTGCATTTCTAAAACAATGTTACTAGAATGCACAGCTCATTGACGACGTAGCACGAACAACGAAAAAAGAGTTCGGTTTCGCATATCAATACTTATAAACAATTTATAAGCCTCGTTCGTTAATAAACGATTTCGGAGGGGTACCCAAGCGGTCAACGGGAACAGACTGTAAATCTGTCGGCTCAGCCTTCGGAGGTTCGAATCCTCCCCCCTCCACCAGTTTTCCTAAAAGTAAAAAGATTTATTAAAGCATCCTATCATACAAGAATTTTAGGGTGCTTTTTGCGGGTGTAGTTCAATGGTAGAACTTTAGCCTTCCAAGCTAATAGTGTGGGTTCGATTCCCATCACCCGCTCCAAATTGGTGCGTAGCTGCCCATATAGCTCAGTGGTAGAGCACTTCCTTGGTAAGGAAGAGGTCACCGGTTCAAGTCCGGTTATGGGCTCCATTGTTTATTCAGGGGATTTAAGCCGCCTTTACGGTTTCTAATTAAAATTAGTCAGTTTTTAGAGGAAATGTTCAATGTCCAAGGAAAAATTTGACCGTAGCAAGCCCCATGTTAATGTTGGCACGATTGGTCACGTCGATCACGGTAAAACCACGTTAACTGCTGCTTTGACTAAGTGTATGGCAGAGAAGCACGGTGGTGAATTTAAAGCTTACGACCAAATTGATAACGCCCCTGAAGAAAGAGCGCGTGGTATTACAATTGCGACGGCTCACGTAGAGTATGAATCAGACTCTCGCCACTACGCACACGTAGACTGTCCAGGTCACGCCGATTATGTTAAAAACATGATTACAGGTGCGGCACAAATGGACGGTGCGATCTTAGTTGTATCTGCTGCTGATGGCCCAATGCCTCAAACGCGTGAGCATATCTTATTAGCTCGCCAAGTAGGTGTACCTTACATCGTAGTATTCATGAACAAAACTGACCAAGTTGATGACGAAGAGTTATTAGAATTGGT
>JAOXRS010000185.1 GCA_025800385.1 Candidatus Albibeggiatoa sp. nov. NOAA | reverse complement strand
AATCAAATGCACCCGAAGTTTTATTGGAATCTTTTCAACTCCGCCAACTTTAATAAGACGCAAGGTCAAGTCAGTAACGGAAACGTGTTGCTGTATCGCATTAGTATTCAGCACGTGGGTGGTTCTTTTGCGTGTAATTGGCTGAGAGGGTGATTATAATTTACGTGACCTGACCTTTCCTAAGTTTACTTGAGTTGCTGGTGTGAAGTCGCCCATTGTCTCTCTCTTTTTGTGTCCCACCCAAGACCATTTTCTGTTTCTAATGGTCTACATGATGGGGTTGTGGAGCCATTGTACTTCTCATTAAAGCCGATTGTTTTGACTTGTAGCGGTAACGATGACGTAAGAAAACAATAGATTTTAATGAGCAGTACCATGGCTCTGCACATGCGTTGTACATTTAGGGTGCGTTCCTTTGCGTTTATCTGGAAAACACTGGGCCGGCAGAAATTTAAACAAACTACTAACGGAACACAAACCAGCCTCTAGAAATGGTGATGTTAACAATTGCTGAACATCATTTGCAAATTAATCACAGAAATGACTGGGACTCAGCTGAATGTGCTATCTACAGTACTGACTACTACCAACGACTGACTCTAGAAAGCTGGTTTACTAACTTAGAACAAATGCCACTGAACCGATGCCAACAGCTACCTGTTCCTTACAAACGTCTAATTAACGACACCAAAACAGACAAACAATAGACTGAACTGACAATTTGACTAACAATGGCTGACCGGAACAAAAGACGAATCGAAACGCACCAATCAACTATTACGAGTTTTACAGCCAATAACATGACAGTTAACG
>JAOXRS010000138.1 GCA_025800385.1 Candidatus Albibeggiatoa sp. nov. NOAA | reverse complement strand
TGTTACAAGTCTGATGTGGATCGAGGGAAAAAACCTGCTTGCTTCGGGAGATTCTGGAGGAACAATCCGCTTGTGGGATCTGGAAACCCAAAAACCAATCGGGATACTTGATGGGTACAGTGACTGGTTTACAGGTTTGATGTGGATTGAGGGAAAAAACCTGCTTGCTTCGGGAAGTGATGATGGAACAATCCGCTTGTGGGATCTGGAAACCCAAAAACTAATCGGGCAACTTCAGGGACACACTGATTGGGTTAGAAGTCTGATGTGGATAGAGGGAAAAAATCTGCTCGCTTCGGGAGATTCTGGAGGAACAATCCGCTTGTGGGATCTGGAAACCCAAAAACCAATCGGGATACTTGATGGGCACAGTGATCTTGTTACAAGTCTGATGTGGATCGAGGGAAAAAACCTGCTTGCTTCGGGAGATTCTGGAGGAACAATCCGCTTGTGGAATCTGGAAATAAAAAAACAAATTGGAATACTGGAGGGACATGAAGGTCGTATCACCAATTTAGTATCGAGTCCAAATAGCACAATATTAGCTTCTAGCACACAAGGCAAAACAATCCGTTTATGGGATGTGGAAGTAAAAAAACAAATTGGCGAACCAATTGGTGCAAGCAATATTATTGTACAAACGCTGAATTTTGTATCTGATTATAAACTAGCTGCTGTCAATACCAATGCAGAAATTCAATACTGGAACTTAAACCCTGAATCTTGGCTAAAACAAGCTTGTTCTATTGCCAATCGTAATTTCTCAAAAGCTGAATGGGAAAAATACATAGGTAAAGACATTCCGCATCAAAAAACCTGTAAAGACTTACCCAAAGATACCTTAACCGCATTACAATATATCCAAGAAGGTGAACAACTTGCAAAAGAAGGCAAAGAACCAGAAGCCATTGCAAAACTGAAAAAAGCCAATGAGCTTGACCCCAATTACCTATACACAACTCCAGAACAACGTGTGAACCAAATTGTTGCAAGAGGTATTGTTTCAGAAGGGGAAGCATTGGCACAAAAAGGCGAAATCCTCACAGCCAAAGATAAATTTGAAGACGCTAAAGCCAAAAATACAGAATTAGACTTTAGCCCTGAAACCAAAGCCAACCAAATCCATGCAAAACAACTGGTCAAAAAAAGTTTAGAACTTGCAGAAAATGGAAACATTATCGCCGCCATCCATAAATTAACCGATGCAACCAGCAAAGACCCAAGCTTAAACTTCTCTGAACTCAAAGCCCAAGCGCAAAAACTTTATGCTGCAACACGACCAAAAACCACCCCAGACTATAATATTGAAGAAGCCTTCAAAAACTACCAACTTGCTGAAAAAATAATCAATGCCTGTGAAACCGTTACACAAACTGAAAACACACCCTCAACCGATGACTGCAAAACCCTAAAAAATGCAAATAATCCATTCACTGAAAAACTAATTGAACACGTATTTGAATCAGAGATAACGGACTGATGAATGAGCAAGAAAATTCTATTGATCTCATATTTAACTCGACTCAAAAAACATGCTACGCTTAAACCAAATATGCAATAGCTAGGAAAAAATCAGATTGAAAGGATATACACTGTTAGAACTCATGGTGGTACTGTTCATTTTCGCTTTGCTGACGGGCTTAGTTGCCCCACGCCTGATGACTATGTATGATACCGTGCAAGCGGCCTATCAACGCGATGAAATCATGTCCCAAATCAGCAGCCTAAGCTATCAAGCCTATCAAAAAGGCCTTAACTTTCGGTTTGAAACCTACCCATTTAAAGCCGAAAATGCTGACTATGATGTACTGAAAAAAAATATCAAACTAGACCTAGCACAAGAATGGCAATTGATTGCAGACAAACCCATTATTTTCCGTGCTAATGGTGCGTGTACAGGTGGGTTGATGCACTTGAAAAATGACACCATCTCCTATCCCATTCAACTGATTCCACCTTTTTGCCGCGCAGAACTCAAACAATGAACAACACAAAAGGGTTTAGCTTATTAGAAGCCATCGTTGCGTTGGTGTTAGTGTCTATGGTAGGCATGGCCTTATTTGGCTGGGTCAATACCAACTTGCAAAACTTATATCGTATCCAACAAATCCAAAAACGCCATGAAGCGGTACGCAATGCAATGGTTTTTATGGAAACCATCAACCCTCTGCAACAACCTGCAGGAGATGTCACCGTTGGCTTTTATCGTTTTGAATGGGAAGCTGAACCTTTAGCTGAACCTACAGATAATACCAGCGGTTTGAAAGGAACAGGGCTTTACCAAGTCGGTTTGTATGAAACCAAAGTCGATGTCTATGTCGAACAAGAATTTGTCTCAACGGTTAAATTACACCAAGTAGGCCATAAGCAAGTGCGTGATCCCCACTGGAAATCATGGCAATGAACAAAAAATCAGGTTTTACATTATTAGAAGTATTGGTTGTCTTAGTGCTGGTCAGTTTAATCAGTATGCTGCTCATGCAAGGCTTAGGTTTTGTGTTGCAACTGAGAACCCAATTTGTTAACCAGATCGATGATTTACAACAAGGCGCATTACAAGAATACTGGTTTCGAAGCAGCGTGCGCTCACTGTTTCCTGCAGGCAAAGAAACCAACCATGTTTTTACAGGCGATAAACAAAGCCTTTCGGGTTTAACCATGGCCTCAATACATGAGGAAGCAGGCACACCCACCCCATTTAAATGGGCATTATTGCCTCAAAAAGACAAAACCATCTTATACTATTATCCTGATTTGATTAAACAGCCTAAACAAAAATGGCCAATCATGGAATGGTTTGGCAAAGAAGGGCAATTTCAATATTTAAGCGCAGATGGCAGATGGTCAGAAACATGGCCGCCGACAAAATTTGAGCAAGCCACGCAATTGCCTGAAGCGATTTTATTTACCGCAAAACGCCGCCAACATAAATTACAATGGCTAGTCAGCATTATTGGTGTCAAAGAAGCCCCAATCCCTATTAATCAGAGATTCGAATTCTAACTATTTAACGGCTTGCGAACATTGTCAACCTGAGCATAACTACAGTAAAATTGCCCTATCAATCCAGTCATCTCCTCAAAATATCTCATATTCCCCATGCAAAAATCTTATTTACGTGACGTTGCTGCATTTTTATCTGGTTGCGCTGTACCGCTTGCCTTTGCACCTGTTAGCTGGTTTTGGGTCAGCATTATTGCTTTAAGCCTGCTATTTATTCTGTGTCACAATATTTCTGCAAAACGCGCATGGTGGCGGGGTTATGTATTTGGCATTGGCATGTTTGGGGTGGGCGTATCTTGGATCAGCATCAGCTTTTATCAATTTAGTGAAGTGCCGCTGATTGTCACATTTTTCATCACGATTTTATTCGTCTTATATTTATCTCTATTTCCTGCTTTCGCCACTTGGCTATTAAATCGCTATTTTCCAATATTTTCATTACCCGTTGTTTTGCTGATTATGCCTAGCTTATGGGTACTTACAGAATGGGTTAGAGGTTGGTTATTTACGGGTTTTCCTTGGTTATTGATGGGTTACAGTCAAATCGATACACCACTTTCAGGCTTTGCACCTGTATTGGGTATTTATAGCTTAAATTGGTTTGTCGCGTTAACTGCTGGCATTTTGGCTTATTTATATGTAGCTCGGAAACACTGGATTGTATTAAGTTTGGTTTTAATCGGTGTATGGGGAACGGGTGCATATTTAAAAAATATCGAATGGACACAGCCTATTGATGAACCTATTGACACCGTATTGATTCAAGGTAATGTGCCGCAAGCATTGAAATGGGATGAGATCGATTACAGTTTACGTTTATATTTCAAACTCACCCAACGCGATTTAAAAGCTGACCTAATCATTTGGCCAGAAACCGCGATGCCTTTGTATTATCAGGATGCCAAGCCTTTTTTAGCCCGTTTGCAACAAGCCCGAGAAACATATGGCACAGAGTTCATGACGGGGATTATTGTGCAGCAATCTGAAAATGAATATTACAATGCTATCCTAAGCTTAAGTCATATCGAAACATTTTATTATAAATATCACCTTGTGCCTTTTGGTGAATACATCCCGTTAATGAAATATTTTGATAAATTGCTAAATTTCTTTGATGTACCAATGTCTGAATTTTCCCGAGGCGCATATAAACAGCAACATTTACGCGCTGCTGACCAATTGATCGGGGCTTCGATTTGCTATGAAAGTGCATTTTCTGAACAGGTATTACAAAGCTTGCCTGAAGCAACGGTATTAGTAAATGTAAGCAATGACTCGTGGTTTGGTAATTCGCTTGCGCCACATCAACATTTGGAAATTGCCCGAATGCGAGCGTTAGAAACGGGGCGGTATCTGATGCGTTCGACTAATACAGGTATTTCCGCAATTATTAATCCACAAGGTCAAATCACTGCTCAATCTCCACAGTTTGAGGTTTACAATCTGCGTGCACCTGTGCAGCCTTATCAGGGTTCAACCCCTTATGTGCAATGGGGAAATAAAGTGATTTTATGGGCTGTATTTGGTTTGTTATTCATAGGTATACTGTTGCATCGCCGACTTTACACAGAAAATAGAGACTCAGATTAAATAAGGACATATCTGGATTGAGTCACATTTTTCTGTTGATGAATGCTACACTAGCGGCCTTTCATTACTTATAAAAAACTGATTGACTAATGGCTTGGCTACAAATCACTTTCACTCTTCATGCTGACAAAGTAGATACACTTTCATCTGTGTTGGAAAATATTGGCGCGGCTTCGGTTACTTTCCAAGATGCGCAAGATCAACCAATTTATGAACCCGAACTCAATACCACCCCACTGTGGCAGCAAACGGAAGTCGTGGCTTTGTTCGAGCAAACTGACGCACTCGACACTATTTTAAAGCAGATTGAGCAGGAATTTGGTTCTGTGCCAACTCAACGCAATGAAGTTATCGAAGATCAAGATTGGACACGGGCATGGATGGATGAATTTCAGCCTATGCGATTTGGTAAGCGAACGTGGATTTGTCCTAGCTGGCATACGCCGCCTGAACCTGATGATGTAAATATTTTGCTTGACCCCGGTATGGCTTTTGGCACAGGCACACATGAAACCACAGCACTGTGCTTGGAGTGGCTCGACCTCAATGCGGATTTGATTCAAGATAAAGTATTAATTGATTATGGCTGCGGCTCGGGGATTTTAGCTATTGCTGCCCTAAAATTAGGCGCGAAACAAGTCTGGTGCACGGATATTGACCCACAAGCGTTGATGGCTACTCGTGAAAATGCACAGAACAACGGGGTAGAAGCGGGCATTGAATTATGTCTAGCAGATGAGTTTACACCATTTCAGGCCGACGGTTTGCTAGCCAATATTCTGGCGAATCCATTAATGACCTTAGCTGAATCGTTTAGCCAGTATGCTAAGCCTGATGCGCCGTTGGTTTTATCTGGCATTTTGAACAGTCAAACCGAAGCTGTGATAGAATCCTACCAACCTTATTTTGTGATTGACGAGGTTGCAACCAAAAATGATTGGTGTCGAATTGCAGCCCACAGAGTGAGATAACACTATGGAAACCCAATGCCCCCATTGTCAGACGATTTTTCGCATTAATTTAGCGCAGTTAAAAGCAGCCGAAGGGATTGTTTTGTGTAGTCAATGCGACAATACGTTTGATGCGCAAGAACATATTTTAGAAGAAAAGCCGCAAAAGCCTGAATCAATTGAAGATATGTCTGATGAGGAGTTGGCAGCGGTTATTGAGGAAGAGGAAAAACATGGCAGCATTTCATGGCTTGCACTGTTGTTCTGGCTCACTGTGAGTACAGCTTTGGTAGCAGGCTTAGCAGGACAATATATGTGGTGGCAAAATCGTGACTTTGTATTGCAACATGAGCAAATTCGGCCGCTGTTGGTTAAATATTGTGAAATTGCTATTTGTGATTTGCCTGATACACAAAACATTAATAAATTTAGAATTTTAGAACATACCGCGATTGTTAAATCTGAACAAGACGATGTGATTCAATTCAATGCCACATTTGAGAATCAAGCCTCATTTCCACAGCCTTTTCCTAATTTGTTGATGACATTTCAAGATGAAGAAGGCCAGTTAACGGGGCAACGTATTTTTAAGCCTGCTGAATATTTAAAACGCGAAGCCATTTCTGAACCCATGAAACCGAATGCAACCGCACATTTGCAATTAGATGTTGTTGATGTACATGATTTAATTGAGAATCAACAGGTAATGGTGGAAAGTTATAAGTTTGATTTTGTTTTATAAACATGTAGGCAAAAAAAAGACGTGATACTTTTGTTCTGGTTTGAACTCAGTATCACGTTTCCTAACCGAGGGAGGGAAGTATGAATGCAACAACCAAACAACTAAGGAAAATACTAGTACTTATTACTCATAAAGACCTTGAGCGATAAGACTTGTTTATCTATAGAGCAACCCTTATGCCAAATATAAAAAAATATTATAACTTGCTGTTTTTATAACATAACTCGATTTGAGGACATTTTATTAAAAAATACGGATTTGAAAGATTTATAGTTAAAAATGATTCAACACTTTGAAAAATAATAGATTTACACAAAAATACAGCTTGCATCAAAATTGTGCGGTCTGCCACAAAATGTAACGAAACTCACACCCAACCTAAATCCTCATGCCATTAAAACCACATATAGACATGCCTTTTTGTAAAGAGTTGTTTATAATTAGCGCACACAAGATTGTTTTCTTTTAGTCTCATACCAGCATAAGGAACTTTTATGAGCCCTCTTAAACTGTTTAGCTTGATACCTTTATTCGCAGTTTTATTGATTATTTATTTAGTTATGATGATGTCAGGTGTAGATTTTTCTGCAGCAGCTGAACCTTTATTCTCAGCAACATTGCTTTCTGGTGCGGAATGGGCACCGACTATAAGTGATATATTAATCATTTTAGGTGTTGTACTTTTATACATTGAAATCTTCAAATCTACGCGTACAGGCACGACTTCAATTATTGAGCACGGTATTTCGATGGCTACATTCTTAGCATTTTTGATTATCTTTTTAACAATCAAAGATGCTGGTACACCGACTTTCTTGATCTTAACTTTGATGTCATTATTAGATGTGGTTGGCGGGTTTACTGTCACAATTTCGGCAGCACGTCGTGATTGGGGTGGTGGTCACGCTCACTAAGATTTTATAGCACTACTCGTTTCAAGGAACGGGTAGTCATCACTTCACCATTCTGTCGTTATCTCTCATATCCTTCAACTCAACAAACAATTCATTTATAAAGCTTCCATATAGGCTGAGAATGAGTCTACTATAAATAAGTCATCACATTCTCAACCCAATATCAATTACAGGTTTTATTTAGTTTGTAATTGAACTTCTTCACTGTTACGCGGATGATCTGGATTTGTAAATACAGAACGGTCATTTTTCAGCGCGATCACTTCAAAGAATGGTTTAAAACGCTCTTCAGAAATACCAAACGCTTGCAAGAATTTAGCAAAAAGCTCTTGTTCTTGAGGTGCTGCACTACCATCAGACAATGAAGAATCTAAAATGTTAGTTAAAACACACATTTTTTGTGCATCACTTAATAAAGGCACAGCTTCACTGAAAAATTGATCTGGTGCATGACTTTGGGCATATTTTAGTGCTCTTTCTAACAATTTGCGGTTATTTGCACCTACGCCGATTGTGCCACCTTGATTGTCACCGCCTAATACAGAAAGCAACTGACCAACTTCTTCATTCTCAATATGACCATCAGCACTCATCATATAAATCAAAGAGGTTGCAAACGCTAAATGAGGGGTCATTTCTGCGCCTGAATCACCTGAGAACATATCAAATAAACCCATTTTTACACTCCTTAAGCTTGGTTTGTATTTTTTTACGTCTTTACATCAAACTACTGTATTTTGTTAAAGTCAGTAATTGATATTCCGAATGTGGGGATGTATTTATGTAAATCCAGAGCTATTATTATTTTAAATCCTGCTATTCTATCAAGCTGTTCACCGCTTACAATATATATGTTGAACGAGGCTTGGTGCTTTTTGATATAATTTAGCTATCCAAAATAGTAGAACTTAACAGTATTATGCTATTTTTAAAATACTAGATTTGAGTTCTATCACGCTTTTTCACGCCAAATCTGAAATTGCAAATCAAAAACTGAAAATTCTATGAGCCAGACTTTAACTATTACCCAGCCAGATGATTGGCATTTACATGTACGCGATGGTGTAGCACTTAATGCAGTTGTTCCTGCAACCGCCCGCTGTTTCGCTCGCGCGATTATTATGCCTAACCTTAAGCCACCGATCAGAACCGTTGAGGAAGCTGAACAATATAGGCAACGTATTTTAAATGCTTTACCTAATGATACAACGTTTAACCCTTTGATGGTGCTGTATTTAACAGACAACACCAGTCCCGAAGAAATCCAAAAGCTAAAAGACAGTGAATACGTGCACGCGGTTAAATATTATCCAGCGGGTGCAACCACAAATTCAGATGCGGGTGTGACCGATTTACGTAATGTGTGGCCTGTGTTGGAAAAAATGCAGGAATTAGATGTGCCTTTGCTCATTCATGGCGAAGTCACTGCTAGCAGCGTCGATATTTTTGACCGTGAACGTTATTTTATTGAATATGTACTTGATCCTATTTTAGGTGATTTTCCTAGCTTACGTGTAGTACTGGAACACATTACAACACAGGAAGCGGTCGAATATGTCACAGAAATGTCGCACAATTTAGCCGCAACTATTACAGCACATCATTTATTAATCAATCGTAATGCGATTTTCCAAGGTGGGATTAACCCACATCATTACTGTTTACCTATACTTAAACGTGAAAAACATCGTGAAGCCTTAGTCCGAGCGGCAACAGGTGGCAACCCTAAATTTTTCTTAGGTACGGATAGTGCACCGCACCCACGTCATGCAAAAGAATCAGCTTGTGGCTGTGCAGGCATGTATACCGCACCTGCTGCTATTGAATTATATGCTGAAGTATTTGAAGCCGCTGGCGAGTTGACTAAGTTACAAGGTTTTGCCAGCCATCATGGGGCAGATTTCTATAAATTGCCTCGTAATGAGCAAACCATCACACTACGCAAAGCTACTTGGGCAATGCCAGACTCTTTTGAATTTGGTGATGGGACGGTGATTCCTTTCCGTGCAGGCGGCGAGATTTCGTGGCAAATTGTGTAAACAATGATACGTTTTACTTCTCTTGTTCTTTTAGGGTGCATTGCTAGTGGTAGTCAGGCGGAGACTATTCAACGTTTGTTTACCACCCCTGAGCAGCGATACACTTTAGAACAAGAGCGTTTAAAGCCACCTCCAACCAAGCAAGAAGTCGAAAGTTTCGAATTGCCAGAGCCACCTCAATATATTATTTTCAATGGATTATCACGCAAAGATAATGGTGATATTATGGTCTGGATCAATGGTAGTAATAAGTTAAACTTTAAAAATCAGAGTTATTACATTGAGCTTGATGAAGAGCATCATGCTATTTTTGTTGTTTTAAAGCAACGTAATAATTTGCGAATTGGGTTACAACCGGGGGAGGTATTAGATACACAAAGCGAAAGGGTTTTTCAAATTTATGAACGAAGGGAATGGCGCGCCCGAGACGATTCGAACGTCCGACCTTTGGCTCCGGAGGCCAACGCTCTATCCAACTGAGCTACGGGCGCATTCAAGCTAAACGATCATTTTATTGCTTTTCAAAACAAATGTCAAAATACTTATTCATTTCTTGTTATCTAATCCAAGATATTAGGCAGCCATTTGGGAATCGATTAATTACAGAGAACCATCCTGAATATCTTTGTATACACTCCAATATGAGTTTATTGCAATACCAGCACCTGCATTAGTTGCAATTCTCATACTTGTACCATCATCACACACAATTCGATTAATTGAATCAGATGTCAGATGGTGGAAAAACGGTAAAAACTCTGCACCTGCACCGAGTTGATTTTCTAGTTTTGATAAGTGTGCGCTAGCAACCACAGGGGCTAACCCAAATTGATGACCAGCAACACTAATATTCAGCATATCGGCAGCCATAACAAATAATCGTAAACCTTTCAGTATCCATAAATATACTATTCCCACATAGATGCAAACCAAAATTATTATATTAAAAAAATAACTGGCGAATTAAGTCAAACTTAGACACGACTAAAAAACTAGAAAATCCTGTAAGTTTTCATCAAGTTTCTTTATATTTTACTTTCAATAAGTTTAAGAGAAATTTATCACGCTTTCATTGAATTTCGTTCTTAATAACGCCATATCCTATCCCATTCTTTTGATAAGCATATAAAGGGTTACTGATGAGCGAAGCACCTTATATTGTCACGATTGATGTGAATAATTTTCAACAACAAGTCATTGATCGTTCTGCCGAAGTGCCTGTACTAGTCGACTTTTGGGCTGAATGGTGTGCGCCCTGTCAATCGTTGATGCCTGTATTAGTTGGGTTAGCAGAAGAATATCAAGGGCAATTTGTACTGGCAAAAGTCAATATTGACGAGCAACAAGAATTAGCGCAGCACTTTGGGATTCGCAGCGTACCTACCTTAAAATTATTTCGACATGGTGAAGAAGTCGAAGAGGTAATGGGTGGGCAGCCTGAAAGTGCCTTTCGTGCCATGATTGACAAATATCGCGAACGTCCAGCGGATAAAATCCGTATACAAGCCGCTCATGCTCAGCAATCCAAAGATTATAGCCAAGCGATTGATTTATTAAAACAAGCAATTGAGTCAGAGCCTGATTATCATATTTTAAAATTTGATTTAGCCAATGTGTATTTAGAAAATAATCAAATTGCGGATGCTCAAGCGATTTATGATAGTTTGCCCGCAAATATTCAAACTGATCCAGAAGGTGTCGCACTGCAATATCAACTAAGCTTATTAAGTGTGATTGTCGATGCACCTAGTTTAGATGAATTGCAGCAAATGGTGGAAAATGATGACAAAAACTTACAAGCACTACATCAATTAGCAGTACGTGAAGTCATCATGGGTGAATATGAACAAGCCTTAGCGCATTTTTTAACGTTGATGAAACGAGATCGCAAATTTGAAGAGGATGCGGGGCGTAAAGGTTTACTTTCTGTATTTTCAATTTTAGGCAATCAAAATGAATTAGTGAAACGTTATCGTAGCAAAATGTCTTCTTTGTTGTATTAATTTTATAATTCACTCGAATAGAAAACATTTGCTATTGAAAAACAGGCGAAACGATTTAGTGATATTTTGAAAATTGAACAAAATGTTGAAGTTTAAAGTTATTTTTAGACTTTTTCATTTTGTCGGTTTACTTAATTAGCTGTTTTGAAAGGCCTATAGTTATATGCTATTAATCTGGATTTTCTAATTTTCTGTACTCAAAGTTACATTCTTCAATATCTTTTTGTAACAGATTCATTAGATTTTTTTCATAATCACGATATTGGCAAGTGACAACCATATAATGTTTTTCAATTCTGGCACGCACAGGATGAAAAGGTGAAACTTGTTTCATAGCAAATAAATCTAACCAACGCTTAGGTGGCTTTTGCGATAATTCCAAAAAAACCGTACAAGGCTTATGCTGATCTAATTTCGTGCGACTTTTATCCACGCCTAAAATTTGAATATCTTCATATTTTTCTTCAAATGCGTCAAAAAGATTAAAAAACATCATTTATCCTCTTCGGGTATCTAACGCTTCACGCAGGGCTTCACCGATAAAAATCAGTAAACTCAACGAACCAACCAATACAAAAAAGGTTGTCAATGATAACCACCATGCGGAAATATTTTCTTTACCTTGTGCTAACAACTCGCCTAAACTTGGTTCTGATGGCGGTAAGCCTAAGCCTAGAAAATCTAAACTGGTGAGCGCGAGAATAGCGGCACTGATCCGAAAAGGCAAAAAAGTAATGACTGGAGTCATTGCATTCGGTAGTAAATGGCGGCGCATAATGGTGATACTTGGCACGCCTAAAGCTTGGGCAGCCCTCACATAATCCATATTTCGACCTTTTAAAAATTCTGCACGCACATAGTCTGCCAACCCCATCCAGCCAAATAATGCCAACAAAGCCAGCAATAAAATAATGTTGGGTTGGAACATAGACGCGAAAATAATCAGCAAATACAGCTCAGGCATACTGCTCCAAATTTCAATAAATCGCTGTGCAAATAAGTCGAACTTTCCACCCAGAAAACCCTGCAGTGCACCCGCAATAATGCCAATCACAATGCCAATTGCAGTCAGGGCAAAACCAAATAAAACCGATAATCGAAACCCATAAATCAAACGAGCCAGTACATCGCGTCCTCTATCATCTGTACCGAGTAAATTGTCTTTTGAAGGCGGTGCTGGATTGGGCTGTGCATTGTCGTAATTAATTGAATCAAAACTATAAGGGTTTAGTGGAAAAACGATCCAATTTGCAGGATTTTTTAAAATCAGCTCTTCTAACACATAGGTATCACGATAATTGGTTTCTGTCTCAAAATCACCCCCAAATGCAGTTTCAGGGTATGCCTGCCATAATGGGAAGTAATATTGATTTTCATAACTAATAACCAATGGTTTATCATTGCTTAATACTTCAGCAAACAAACTGAGTACGAATAAAATAGAAAATATCCATAAACTGTAATAACCACGTTTATTGGCTTTAAAGCGTCGCCAGCGGCGTTGTGCGGGAGTGAGATTTGTCATTGGTTAATGGATTCAAACTGAATGCGTGGATCAATCAGCACATAGCTAATATCAGCCAGTAGTTTAGCAAATAAGCCCAATAGAGTAAAAATATACAAACTGCCGAGCACCACAGGATAGTCACGTTTAATCACTGATTCATAAGATAATAAGCCTAATCCATCGAGTGAGAAAATCGTTTCAACTAATAGGCTTCCTGCAAAAAAAGCGGCAATAAAAGCAGCAGGAAAACTGGTTGCAAGCGGAATCATTGCATTTCGGAAAATATGTTTATACAAAATCACGTTGTCACTCAAACCCTTAGCCCGAGCAGTTAATACGTATTGTTTACGAATTTCTTCGATAAAACTGTTTTTAGTTAACATGGTCATTACTGCAAAATTACCTACCATCAAAGAAATAATCGGCAAAGTGATATGCCATAGATAATCTAAAATTTGTTGATGCCATGCCAGCTCATGCCAATTATCTGACACTAAGCCACGTAGTGGAAAAATATCCCAAAAACTGCCGCCACTGAATAACACAATGAGCAAAATACCGAGGACAAAATTAGGAATTGCATAACCAAATAAAATGACAGTACTGGTAATCACATCGAATCGCGAGCCATCACGTACAGCCTTAGTAATGCCAAGTGGAATACA
This sequence comes from Candidatus Albibeggiatoa sp. nov. NOAA, assembly GCA_025800385.1. Classification (GTDB taxonomy): domain Bacteria; phylum Pseudomonadota; class Gammaproteobacteria; order Beggiatoales; family Beggiatoaceae; genus Albibeggiatoa. The sequence goes on along the minus strand of JAOXRS010000138.1, from coordinate 33,911 downwards.
GATAAGATAAGTCAGGAAAAATGTCCATAATCCAAGGGTTAGGGAAACAGGGAGTTTGGAGATAATGAGGTCTAAAACAGATTGATGATGTATGTAGCTGTCGCCAAAATTAAAGGTAAGATAGTTGCCCATCATGGTAAGAAAGCGTTGATAAGCAGGTTGGTCAAAACCATATAATGTATTCAGTTGTTCCAATTGCTCTTCGTCTAAGCCTTTTGCTCCACGATATAAACCCGTTGTACCTCCGACAGAAGCTTCACCCATGTGTTGCTGATGCTTCAACTCATTAATCAGTTGTTCAACAGGCCCTCCCGGTACAAATTGCGTGACAATGAAAGTCACTAACATCACCCCAAATAACGTGGGGATCATCAACAGCAGACGTTTAAGAATATAATTCAACATGGGATATGTATTCTAGTTATTTTGTGATGATTCTAAAACCCAAACAATCGCCTTATTGTCAGCACCTGCAGTAATAAAAATAGGCTGGGTTGGATGAAAAGCCATTTGTGTTACCCAATCACTATGCTGTGAAATACCATCAATGGTTTTACCTGTTTCCACATTCCACAAACGCACTGTATTATCTACAGAAGCCGTTAAAATATATTGTCCATCAGGGCTAAAAATCGCTTGGCGTAACGCATCTCGATGCCCCTTTAATGTATGCAAAACTGTACCCGTTTCTACATCCCAAATTTTAGCTGTGTTGTCATAAGCCGCAGTGACTGCTTTTTTGCCTGTATTGTCCAATTGCGCGAAATAAATACGGCTGGTATGGCTTTTTAAATTCTGCAGCTGTTTACCTGTTTGCAATGACCAAACTCGTGCCGTTTTATCTTCTGAAGCAGTAATTAATAATTGATTATCTTGGCTGAATGCTGCGTGATATAAATAATTAGTGTGCCCTTGTAATTCATGGACTAATTTTGCTGTATCTGTTTGCCAAATCCGTGCGCTTAACATACCAACAGTCACAATATATTGACCATTGGGACTATAGGCTGCGTGAGCGATGCCTCGAATATGTCCTTTCAGCATGGCAGTTTGTTTACCCGTAGCTACATTCCATAGACGAGCTGTATTATCTCGAGAAGCAGTTAAAACTTGTTGACCATCAGGTGAAAAACTTGCACGAATCACCCAATTATCATGACCTTTTAACATGACTAATTGTTTACCTGTTTGTACATCCCAAATGATTGCCGTTTTATCTTGTGATGCAGTGACTAATTTTTTATTATCAGGGCTGAAACTCGCATACCAAATATTTTCACTATGACCGTGTAATGCACCTAGTAGCTGGCCTGTTTTGCTTGACCAGAGGCGGGCGGACTTAACCCCTGTGGTCACGATATATTGACCGTTGTCACTAAATGCTGCGTATAAAATGCCATCTTTATGGCCATCGAGCTTATATTTTTCAATAGGCTTTACTGCAAAAGCGTGCGTAGAAAACAATAGAATGAAGAGTAGCCAGCCGTAACGCATTCAATTTAACCTTATTTGTTTTTTATACTGTGCATTGTGCGGTTTTGTCTGGGTTTGTCAATCGGTTCTTGACAAAATGCCATTCTGATTCTAAGATTCGAAACATGTCGAATATCGAAAGTTTAGAAAATGATCTGCCTTTGATCGCAGAGTACTCGAAAATGTTTAAGGCGTTGTCTAACCCAATACGCTTGCGGATTTTCTTGCGCTCTTTAGCGAAACATCCCCCCGGTACGATTGTCGATATTGATGTGGATACCATGCTATCTTGTCAACGCAGTTTAGCCGAAGAATATGGTTTAGCCCCGTCAACAATTTCACACCATATTAAAGAACTCAGTAATGTGGGTTTATTGCATGTGCAACGTACTGGTCAGCAAGTGGCCATTTGGGTGGATGTGGATGCAGTCGAAAAGCTCAAATTATTTTTTAACCATGTCAGTAACGAGTAGCTTAAGACTATTTTTTGTCTGGGTAATTCGAAAAGTGTCGAATTTTGTTACAATCGAATAAAATGAAATTTAGTTGTAATATAAATCGTTTAGCATCCATTTATCTGTTATTTATTTCATCTTAAAATATCTTACTTGCAAGATAACTTTCTAAAGCTTAGTATATTACTCAGATGATGACAGAGTGATATGTATGAAAGATAAAATTTCAGCGGATGAAATGTTGGCGCGTATCAAACAGCATTGGCCAACGGATTATCATCATGTTCATGAGCTGACAATTTATTTATTCCGAGTAAGAGAATTAGCTTTATGTCAATGTAATGAAGACATGAAACGTTTTGGTCTGAGTTCAACCGAGTTTGATGTGTTAGCCGCATTACGTAATTCTCCTAAGCCGTACGTATTGACACCTAAAGCTGTACAACAATCAATGCTGATTACATCAGGTGGTTTAACCAAAATTTTGTATGAATTGGAGCGGCGTAAATTGATTACACGCTCGGTTCAAGACCATGACAAACGCAGTAAATTAGTGCATTTAACCCAAGCAGGGCAAGAGCTGGTCGAACAATCCATGGAAGCTATTTTGAAATATGACAATGAATGGATTTCTGAGGTATTGGAAGAAGGTGAGTTGAAGCAGCTGAGTACCTTATTAGGTAAGTTGAACAATCGACTTGAGCAACGTTTGTTTGAATAAGTCATTGAATCAATATTTCTTTCTTACTAAACAATAAGGTTATCAAATTATGAACTTAGTTATTCGTGAAGCTCAAGCTAAAGATGTGTCGATCTGTGGTGAGATTTGTTATGCCGCATTTAAATCTGTTGCAGAACAACATGGGTTTACAGCTGACTTACCCAATGTAGAAGTTGCACAAGGTATAGCATCTAATGCTATTGAGCACCCCAATTTTTATGGTGTTGTTGCGGAATTAGAGGGCAAGGTGATCGGCAGTAATTTTCTTGATGAACGCTCAACAATTGCTGGCATTGGTCCTATTACCGTTGATCCTAATACACAGAATCGCTTAGTGGGTCGCCAGTTAATGCAAGCGGTGATTAACAGGGCACAAGCACAAAATTTTGTAGGAATTCGACTGGTTCAAGCAGCTTTTAACAATCGCTCATTATCTTTATATGCCAAACTTGGATTTAATACTCAACAGCCGTTAGCCATCATGCAAGGTGAAGCTATTTCACAAAAAATACTAGGCTACGAGATACGAACTGCGACAAAAGATGACTTTGCAGCATGTAATACTTTATGCCATCAAATTCATGGACATGATCGTGCTGGTGAATTAACTGATGCCATTGAAAAACAGCAAGCGACAGTGGTTGAGTTTAACCAGCGTATTGTGGGTTATTCTTCAAGCATCGGGTTCGGTGGACACAGTGTTGCAGAATCAAATGATGGTTTAAAAGCATTGATCTGTGCTGCAGAGATATTTCAAGGCCCAGGTATTCTTGTGCCGTTAACCAATCATGAGCTATTTCGTTGGTGCTTAGCAAATGGGTTACGTGTTGGCTATGTGATGAATCTTATGACAATTGGACTTTATAACCAACCACAGGGTAGCTACTTGCCATCTGTTTTGTATTAGCTACATTTTTAAATATTTTATGTGTTTCAAGGAAACCATCATGCAGTACAAACTATATCAAGCATTTATCATTTCAGGTTTACTGCTTAATGTGTTCATCGCTCCCGCGCAAGCACAACAAGTTGTCAGAACTGAAACCGTACAATTACAACCTTTACAACAACGCAACCGTGTGACAGGAAATTTAAAAGCCTTGTCTGAAGCCCATTTAGCCGTACGTGAATCGGGTTATGTCGCCAAAGTATTTGTTAATGAAGGCTCTCGAGTCAAAAAAGGTGACAAATTATTGCAGTTGGATAAGCGTCGACTCAATTCACAATTGTCGCAGTCACAAGCGGAATTAAAGCAAGCCAAAGCTGCAGTGAAACAACGTAAAGCAGAGTTAGCGAATGCCAAAGTTGAATTGGAGGCCGACCAATATTCAGCTCAGAAAAAAGCCATTTCTCAGCGTACGTTACGTTCTTCAAAAACATCGGTAAGTGTAGCACAAGCCGCATTGCAAGAAGCACAAGCCAATGTCGAAGCTCGTCATGCACAAATCCAATATTTAAAAGTGCGTTTAGCTGATTTAAGTTTATACGCGCCATTTAGTGGTTTGGTCACTGAGCGTTTAGCCGAAACAGGCGAATGGTTCAATCAAGGGCAACAAGCGATTAGTATGGTTGAAGATAGTAAATTAGAAGCATGGTTAGATGTGCCTGAACGCTTTGTACACAAATTAGGTAAAAAGCCAAAAGTTGAGTTAAAGATCAATGGTACAACCTTGACTTCTAACAATGTCGTGACTTTAGGCAATGTGGATTTAAAAGCCCGTACTTTCACTTTAGTTGCGCGGTTTGATAATCGTCAGCAAAAATTGATGCCCGGTATGTCTGTGACTGCATGGTTGCCGATGGGTGAACAACAAGCCCATTTAACCGTGAGTAAACATGCGTTGGTGCAACGTGGCAGTGAATACTCTGTGTTCAAAGTCAACAAAACTGATGAAGGTGATATGGCTAGCAAAGTCGCAGTCAATGTATTGTTTTATCAAAATGATCGCGCGGCAATTGAAACCGCTGAATTGCAGAAAGGTGATCGTGTTGTGAACGAAGGTAACGAGCGTTTGATGCCAGGGCCTGTGGTTGCAGAACAATCGGACAAACCTGACAGCAATACAGTTGCATTAGCAGAGTCGCAATAAAACTCATGCTTGCGATAGAAACAATCATCAGTTTTTTATTGACGGTGACTCTCGTGATTTTAGCCCCTGGCCCTGACAATTTATTTGTGCTCAGCCAATCGGTATTACATGGCAAAAAAGCAGGCATTGTTGCGGTGCTGGGGATTTGCACGGGGCTTGTTTTCCATACAACTGCCATTGCGTTGGGCTTAGCGGTTTTGTTTCAGTCTTCAGCGATTGCATTTACCATTTTAAAAACTGTGGGGGCGATTTATTTGTTGTATTTGGCGTGGAAAGCGTTAACAACGACGGTATCAGTGCAAACAATTGAAGCAACGCCAGCGACCTGTAGTCTGAGTAAATTGTATTTACAAGCAATGCTTATCAATATTTCTAACCCAAAAGCATCGATGTTTTTTCTTGCCTTCTTACCGCAATTCGTGGATACCAAAATCGGCGCGGTGGAATATCAAATCATTATGTTAGGTGGTTTGGCGATGCTTGCGAGCTTTTTAATTTACGGTGCAATGGTGTTACTCACGTCGAAGCTTAAAAATTGGGTACATCGTTCGCCGCATATTCAAACAATTTTAAATAAGGTCGTTGGTGTGATGTTTTTAGGGTTTGCTTTTAAATTAGCCACTTCGCACCGATAATTCCTTGTTTTCACAGCATAGAGGATTGTGATTTATGTTAGCCATAGAAACCATTATCACATTTGTAGTCGCATCCAGCTTGGTGACCTTAGCCCCCGGTCCTGACAATCTCTTTGTATTAACCCAATCGATGTTACACGGCAGAAAAGTGGGCTTGATTGTGACTTTGGGGATTTGTACAGGGTTGATATTCCATACAACAGCGGTGGCGTTTGGGCTGGCAGTATTATTCCAATCATCGGCGATTGCGTTCACTATTTTGAAAATTGTCGGCGCGATTTATTTAGTGTATTTGGCGTGGAAAGCCTTGACTGCAAAAGTATCCAATCAGGAGGATGTAGCAGGGGTAAAAAGCACGGTTAATTTACGGCAGCTTTATTTGCGCGGCATGTTGATGAATATTTCTAACCCTAAAGTGTCAATATTTTTCCTTGCTTTCTTGCCTCAGTTTGTTGATGTCAATGCAGGTTCAGTGACGTATCAAAGCTTGATATTAGGTAGCTTATTTACGGTAGCAACTTTCATAATTTTCAGCTCGATTGCATTGTTAGCAGCTAAATTAAGTAATTGGTTTACGGGTTCACCCACTGTGCAATTAGCGTTAAACAGAATTGTCGGTGTGATGTTTTTGGGTTTTGCTTTTAAGTTGGCTACATCAAGTCGTTAAGAAATAGCTGCTACACTGGTTTTATATTCGGCAGAAAAAGGGTAGAAACATGCAGTTAACTTTAAATGTACCAGATGAACTTGTGCCACGTTTACAAGCCCATCAAGCACAATTGGCACAGGTCTTAACATTTGGTTTGCGGGAATTGGAAGCTAAGCCCTATGGTTATTTCAATGGTTTAAATGATGTACTGGAGTTTTTAGCAAGTTTGCCGAGTAATGAGGATATTTTACGTTTGCGCCCAACGCCTGAGTTACAAGCACAGTTAAATCAATTGGTTGAAAAGCAAAAAGCGGGTAGTTTAAATGCTGAAGAGGAGAAAGCGTGGCAGCAGTATGAGTATATCGAGCATCTTGTAAGGAAAGCAAAAATCAGTGCAATTAAAAGGCAGCAGTCTTGAGTAAAACTTATATTTCCACAGCATTACGTAAGTTAGTTTCTCAGCGTGCTCAAGATATTTGTGAATATTGCTTGATGCCCGAAATAGTTAGCTTCTCAGTGCACCATATTGACCACATCATTGCGGAAAAGCATGGCGGTGAAACAGAGGAAAGTAATCTTGCTTTGGCTTGTTTGATTTGCAATAAGCATAAAGGTAGTGACATTGCTTCCATTGATCCTGAAACACAAAATATTGTGCCTTTATTTCATCCAAGAAACGATATATGGACAGCGCATTTTAGACTTGAAAATAATGGAAAAATTGAGGGTTTGACTGCAATTGGGCGCGTGACGGCAAAATTATTAAAATTTAATACGGTTGAGAAAATGAATGAACGATTTTTATGGCAAGGTACAGAATTACAGCAGCTTGTTGAGCATTATTTAAACCAACGTTGAGAAAACAACAGAGCAATTAGTAGGAATGTGTTGAATAAAAAATATTTAAGGTAATCAATCATGGATACAAATTTAGAAAATAGAATTACTTTACCAGAAAATCACTTTGTGTGCATTGGACAATATCAACATCAACTTAAGTCAACTATTTAAATCATAAATTTCGAGACCAAACCAACCAACATGAATATTATTGATTCCGCGGTTAAACAACCGATTTCCGTCATTGTCGTTGTCCTGATGGCGATGATGGCGGGCGTACTGGCATTTACTCAAGTGCCGATTCAAATGACCCCCTCTGTCGACTCGGTGGTGATTTCAGTCAATACCTTCTGGGAAAACGCATCCCCCAAAGAAATTGAATCCGATATTATCACTGAACAAGAACGGGTATTAGGCGATGTCACAGGCTTAGTTGCGCTGACCAGTATCAGCCAAGCAGGCAATGGACAGTTGCGCTTAGAATTCGAAAATGGCACAGACATCAATCAAGCCATGCAACAAGTCTTGCAAAAACTGGATGAAGTCATTGGCTATCCCGAAGGTGTATCGCAACCTGTAGTTGAAGGCGTTGATCCCGATTCTGTCGATCATATCGCATGGGTGGGCTTTGCCTCGACTGATCCAAATTTCGACCCCACTACCTTATATGATTTCATGGAACGGCGATTACGTCCACGTTTAGAGCGACTCAAAGGTGTATCCAAAGTTGGAATTTTCGGTGCGCGGGAAAAAGAATTACAAATCCAAATTAACCCTGTGACGTTGGCGCAACATGGCATTACTTACAGCGAACTAATCAACGCCATTCGTTTAAACAACCAAAACTATTCAGGTGGACGTTTAGGCGATGGCAAGAATGATGTTCGCGTACGTGCCGTGGGTCGATTCTCAGATGTGGCAGCGGTCGAACGTTTAGTGGTGCGCCGTGATGCGGCTGGCTCAGTATATTTGGGTGATGTGGCCACAATTGAAGAAAGTTACAAAGAGTTGCAAAACTGGGCATATTCACGCGGGGTTTTGATGCCATTTTTCAATTTCCAATTACAACATGGTGCGAATTTGCTAGAAACCATGGGCTTAATCAAAGCCGAATTACGTGCCTTGAATGCGCCTAACGGGTTATTACAGCAAGAAGCACAACGTCTTGGTATTAATGGCACATTAGAACTCGTTCAAGTTTGGGACTCTTCCACCTACGTCGATCAAGCAATTGAATTAGTTAAGAATAATATTGTTATTGGTGGGGCTTTAGCGGTTTTAACATTATTATTTTTCCTACGTTCATTACGTACTATCGGCGTGATTGCAATTGCAATTCCCATTTCTGTGATTACCGCTGTTGTGGTCTTAGTCATGTTGGGGCGTTCAATTAACATCATCTCATTAGCGGGGATGGCGTTTGCAGTCGGTATGGTGATCGACAACTCGATTGTGGTGATTGAAAACGTATTCCGACATTTGGAAATGGGTAAAAATACGGTACGCGCGGCAATTGAAGGTGTTCATGAAGTGGCAGGCGCAGTATTCGCTTCCACCGTCACAACTCTGATGGTGTTCTTGCCGATTTTATTTATTCAAGACTCCGCAGGACAATTATTCCGTGACATCGCGCTTGCTATCATGGCATCCGTCGGCATCAGCTTTTTAGTCTCAATCATGGTGATTCCCGCCACCGCTGCAGGCTTTTTACATTTACCTAAACGCGCACAAGAAAAGTTACAACAAGACCATCAAAAACGTGGTGTTGCTCAATGGATTGCGGGTATTGTTAACTTCTTTATTCATACATGGTTACGTCGGATTGCACTGACGGTCACGTTTGCTGCAGTTACATTTATTGGCATTATGTGGTTGATTCCACCGTTGGATTATTTGCCTAAAGGTAACCGTAATGCGGTGTTTGGGATTATGATTCCACCACCGGGGTATAACCTTGAACAAATGCGGGTTGTAGGTGATCGAATTGAGCATTTCTTGCGCCCTACATGGGAGTATACAGGCGACCAGTTCCAAGTTGAAGCCAAAATACGTGGCACAGAACAGCCTGACCCTACTGATCGTCGTCCAATGATGATGCTTGGAGATGAAGAGAAACCTGCCCCTGCTTTAAGTGATTATTTTCTTGTTGCTGATGGTGGGCGGATGTTCCAAGGTGCATTACCCGATGATGCGCGTACGGCGATTGATGCGGTTGATTTATTGAATACGGCAACGGCTGGAGCAGCAGCGCCTGATGTGATTAACTTTGCGTTCCAATTCCCATTGTTCCTGACAGGTGGTACAACAGGTTCAGCGATTAAAATTAATTTGGTCGGTGATGATTTAGATGCAGTCAATAAAGCGGCTGAAGCTTTGTTATTTCAATTGTTTGGCAAATTCGGTTTTTATGCCGTTGTGCCAGAGCCTGCAAACTTTTTGCTTCCTTCTCCTGAGCTGCGTGTCACGCCTGACGATGAACGGTTACAAAATATGGGCTTAACTCGTAGTGATGTAGGTATTGCGGTAGCGGCTAATGGTGATGGTTATGTCATGATTCGCGGCTTTGAAATCGGTGGTGAATTGAAAGATATTAAAGTGATTTCCCAAACGGCGATTGAAAGTGATAACCCCTTAGATGATTTATTACAAGTGCCTTTAGCCACTCCGACAGGGCGCGTGGTTGATTTAGAAAATGTCGCCAGTGTGGAACGGTTACAAGATGCGGATCAAATTAAACATGTAAATCGTCAACGTGCAGTCACTTTACAATTCACGCCACCCGATGGCTTAGTGATGGAAGACGCGATTAATGCTATCAATGGCATGGTTGCAGACCTACGCCAACAAGGGGCAATTTCGCCATTCGTTGAAGTACAACTTGCAGGTAGCGCAGGCAAATTAAACGACATCAAACAGGCTTTAATGGGTGATGGTAGCTTTTTCGGCACAATTTCCAGTTCCTTATTTTTAGCGATGGTTGTGGTTTATTTGGTGATGGTGGTGTTATTCCAAAACTGGTTTTATCCATTGGTGATTATGGTCACTGTGCCATTAGCGACTTTGGGCGGTTTCATGGGCTTGGCGTGGGTGCATCATGTCAGTGTGGCAGAACGCTATTTACCGATTCAAAACTTAGATGTATTAACCATTTTAGGTTTTGTGATTCTCGCAGGTGTAGTGGTGAATAATGCGATTTTGATTGTGCATCAAACCTTGAATTTCTTAGCAGGTCGTTCTGATGTCGGTGAAGATGTTGGGGAAATGCACCCGCAAGATGCGATTGTGAAATCGGTGGAATCTCGGGTACGCCCAATTTTGATGAGTACATTGACCTCCGTTGGCGGCATGTTGCCGTTGGTACTGATGCCTGGTGCAGGAAGTGAATTGTATCGTGGTTTAGGCGCGGTTGTGGTCGGTGGTTTATTGATTTCAACCTTTTTCACTTTATTCCTTGTCCCTGTGATTTTATCAATGGTATTTGAATTACGTGGTGACAAAGCGATTGAAGCGGAGGCACATCAGGAGATTTAAACTATTCGAATTTTTAGCTCATTACTGAATAAAACTTATTGGTAGTGAGCTAATATTTTTATTTAAAAATTTGTGGGTCTAGAGGTGTTAAATGAAATTCTTGCACTTCTTTTCTATTTAGTGTAAAAACACGTTCATATATTTCATAGCCATCTCCGTCTATATACATTTTTCCTTCATTCAACTCATTATCTTGTGAACACTCAAACTTTAATCTATGAAACCCTTCTGAATCAACATAAGAAACATATTTTGTATTCTTATAAGTAAACGAAACCTTGGCTTCTTTAATAACTTTTAAAGTATTTTTATCCTTTAGCCAAATTGCATATGTACATAATTCAGGTGGGATATTTATTTCTGGAAAAAACACAATGCTAGTAGGCACAGATATAGTTACCATTAATGCTAGCACTACAATAATTAAGTAAAGTTTAATCGGATTTTGAGGTTGTATTGGTGATTTATTATTTGGTAAATTCATAGGTTTACTTTTATAGTTATTACTATAATTTTTGCGCCTACAATCTACACCATTAATGAGTTCTAAAAGTTCTACTTTTTCTTTAAGTTCAGCAATAAAATATGTTTTTTCTCCAACCTCTTCTGCATTGAGTAAGTGTTGAAATGGAATTAATATATTTTTGTAACGTACTTTTTCAGTTAACTTTAAACCTTTTATAGTGTCATGAATATCACCAAAGCTTTTTCTCACAGTTGCTAGCAATGCCCGCCGCCCTTGTTCAGTACCAATAATAGATATTGCTATTTTTTTTGTTTCAAGATTGGCAATAATAAGAGCTTTATTATTATCTTGTTTAACTACAATGCCAGTGCGCCAATACGTTTGTTTTAAGGCAATGCGGTGTTGACGTACAATAAAACGAGAAATAATACTACTAGGCAGTACATCATAATGTAACTCAAAAAGTAAACTATTTTCTTCTTCATTCCAGTTTAAATAAGGTTCTTGTCTACTTAGCAAATCAGGTACTAAATAGCAGTTTTCTTGTTCCGGAAATTTAAAACACAATTCAAACTTGCCCATAATATCTATAATAAATGGGTGTTTTTTTATTGGATAACGCCTAGAATCAAGTATTTGTGATAACTGTTCAAATTTTAAAATACCTTTGGATTGGAACAATTGATTGCTGTTAATGATTTTGTAAATACCTTCTGTAATCCATTCGGGGTTAAGGATATTAGTTTCTTTTAGATGTGGGCGCTGCCTATCATCGCGGTAATTCAGTACAATACCTAAATCGTGCAAGAAATCAATTAGAGTAACTTGACTGCTAGTATCAATACTTTCTCGATTACAAATTTTTTCGTATTCAGTATAAGGCATGTAGTCACGGCGCATTTTTTCCAATTTGGTTTTAATATCAAACCATGTTTTGGGTAATAAATCATGTACATGGGGTAGCTCATCAATACAAGTAAAAATATGTTGCTTAAGTGGATATATATTATCGTTTTGTTTACAGGAGATGGTATAAAAACCTTTTATATTGGGGTAATCGCGTCGAAGCTGAGTTTCATTGAGTTCAGACTGATGCTGATCAGACTTATTAATGGCAATCAGAATTGGAGACTTACCACCATAAGTCTCTATCATTTTAAGCCAATATTCAACACGACTATATTGCTCTTCTTGACGAGCATCAAGAACTAAAAGGTATAAGCTTCGTTTGGTGAGAAAAAATTGATGGGTAGCATGCATGATTTCTTGACCACCAAAATCCCAGATATTTAAGCGAATTTGCTGACTATTTATATTAACTTCCCAATTTTGAATACTAATACCATCAGTTTTATTTTCATTGTTATCAAATATATTTGAAATTAAGCGATTTACTAATGATGTTTTACCTACTCCACCTTGTCCAACAATTAATACTTTTGCTTCATTTAAGGGTAACCGTTCTCGCTCTATAAAGTAATTATTAATAGCCTTAATACCTTGTTTGGCTACTTCATATGGAGGTATTTCTAAAGGATTTTCAAATACAGAGAGTTGACATGATTTTTTAAGTTGACTAAATGATACAGGTAATTCTTGTAACTGATTATACCTTAAATCTAATATGCTCAAATTTTGCAATTGGCCAAATGACAATGGTAAAGCACTTAGTTGATTACTACTAAGGATTAAGGCATTTAAACTTTGTAACTGGGAGAATGAAGCTGGAAGGTTTTGTAACTGGTTATTTCCTAAATAAAGCTCTTTTAAGTTTTGCAGATAACCAAATGATGGTGGTAATTCCTTTAATTGATTATTCCATAGTTCTAATTCATTTAAATTACATAATTGGACAAATGATGCAGGTAATTTTTGCAGTTGATTTCCATTTAGCCACAAATAAGTCAAATTTTGCAACTGACCAAATGATGTTGGTAATTTTCGTAGTTGATTTCCATTTAGCCATAAATAAGTCAAATTTTGCAACTGACCAAATGATGGTGGTAACTCTGTTAGTTGGTTACTTCCTAAATATAGTTCAGTTAAATTTTGCAACTGGCTAAAAGATTCTGGAAGTACTTCAAGTTTATTTCCAGAAATTGATAATTTTTGTAAATTTTCTAATAAAACCATTTCATTAGGAATTATTGAAAGTTCTGACTTATCCAAATTTAAGCCTATTACATTATTGTTTTTATCAAGAGTATATCCATTTCTTTCTCCAACATAATCCAAAGTGATTTGTTCTAACTTATTATTAATCTCCTGCTCTAATCGTTTGATAATATATAGATCAGTCATAATGGCTATCTTTTAGTTTTTGGATTGAATATAAGGATCAATAAACAAGGTTAAATTGTAGGTATTTTTGAGTTTTGAAGCAAATATTTAAGGTTTATGAAAGGTAAATGCAGTGATAAAGAAATTGAAGCGGCAGAGGCACATCAAGAGATTTAAACTATTTGAGTTGGAGTAGTTCATTGCTCAGTTTAATACTGGTAATGAGTGAGCTATACCAATACATGAAGTTGAAACAAATCCGTTTCGATATGTATTAAAACTTTTGCAGAATTAACGACACATTCCGATTGCTGATACAAAGCCCTTATATGATTTTCTTCAGTCACAAAAAAACCTGATAAGTGATTACCTCAACCTATCAGGCTTTAAAAATTAGATTAAACTAAGCTTTGTTATTCCTGCATCCAGAATGTTGGATCAATATCAGACTGGATTCGAGGGCCATTTTTTAATAAGCTCAAATCAGTTGAAACCAATCCAATATTGCCATCTTCTGTAAAGGCAGTTACCAAATCAGAAACAACACCTGTGCCTAAACTCATATGGCGGTCACCAGAGTTTAAGTTAGAATCGCCATCACCGCCACCATCTTCATTGTTGTTTGATTTATCAAAGTTATAAGCAGCACCGCCTGTGAGTAAATCTAAAGCATATAAACGGCTTTCACCATCAGGCACAACCAGACCGCAAACATCATCTGGATTTTGTTCAATTGCAGCAGAAGGTAAATAGGTTGTAAAAAATACTTTGCCATCTAAAATAACAGGGCTGGCTAAGCCTTTTTCACCAATCCATGCACCACCGTCTCCAGCACCTACAGCTGTTTTGTCACTACAAACTTTTGACTCTGTTAAACATAAACGCCATCCTGGAGATTCTTTTAAATCTTCTACTTCTTTTTTTACCTGAGTTTCATTACCTTCTTGGATTAAATTCTCAGTCACATCATACAAATCATTATCTTCTATTGTAGGATAATTATCGGCTTGTCCATCTTTACCTTCTAATGTACCGATTGTTGTGTCTCGGAAAGCATAAAAACGATCATGGGTTTCAACATTTAAAGGGGATGGCCGTGTACCAGAAGTCATGGTTACAATAAAATAGTCAGGGCTATCTGAATATGTCAAATCACTTAAACGTACAACTTCAGGAGGGTAGAAGAAACGTCTACGATGCATGACTTGAGGGTTCTTATTATCCTCTAAATCAGACACCATGGCTAAGCGTCCACCTACACCAACATTGGCATCATTCAAGTCGACAGGTAAATCAACCCGCCACACTTGACCACCAATATCACCAACATAAAGACGATCTGTAATTGCGTCTGCATTACTATCAACCAGTGCAATATCGGATGGAATAGGATATACCATATTTTCTAAGCCTAAATGGGCTCTTGCATCATCTTTATCACCAGCCCGCCATAGTAATTTACCTGTATCAGGGTCTACAATATAGATACCATTCCCCATACCACCTGAATTACTCTCATCATCACCGTGATAACCACCACCAAAAATCAGTACCGTTTTGGGATCATTATTATAGTAAACACGTGCAAGTTTAGGTCTAGACCATGTTTGGCCTAAATACTCATAATCATCACCTTCAATACCACCTTTAATCACCCACATTAGCTTAGGTTTTCTAAAGTCGGTAATATCTAAGGCATAAAGGTTACGTCCACCACGGCGCATTCCTATGAACATTTGTACATAGTCATCGCCATCAATCGTACCATTATCATTGGAATCTCTAATACGAATAGAAGCTGTACCATCAATGCCGTAAATTCTAGCTCCTTTTGCATTATTCATGAGTCCTTCTTGGATACCAAACAGCTCTTGTGGTAAAAATGCCCACTCTTCATTACCTGTACTGGTATCAAACATCCGAATTAAACCATCATTCGTACCGACAACTAATTTTGCAACAGGTTTATTTGAATTACCGCCATAAGTAATAGTCACAGGGCTACTATGCAATAAATCAGTTAGTAACCAACGTTTAGTATTAAATGGGCTTTCATCATCATAATCACCCATGACATCCACCCCTTTAATCCAATTGATGATATTTTGATAACGCTCATCACTCATAAATTCATCACCTAATGCCTCTTTGGTCACAAATTCATCGCTAACAGGTGTATCAGATAAGTCAATGCCATGGTTTGTTTCTGGGGATGCATCACCAATAAAGGTATAAATTTTACGCGACGAGTTTTTCAACAAACGCTCGCCAGCACCACCTTTTAATACATCAGCCCCATCCGTTTCAGAGCTCCAGAAACTTTTAGCATTATCACTAATGTAGTTACCAGCAACCGCAGACTTTTTCGTTGCATCTAAAATATCGCCACTTTGACAACTTGTGCCACCAATACATATTTCATATTTCTTGATATTGCCATCCCAGCGTTGAGTATGCCCTGGTTTAAATAAAGAGAAATACACTTCGTTGCGATGGAACATACGGTTAAACGTATTAACAGACAACGTTGGTGCAGCAAATGACGTACTTTCTGTCATTGCTGAAGAAATAATCGTACGGAAAATTTCTGTCAATTCAGAGGCTGAAGAAGCTTCATAAAAATTACCACCACCTTCTTTAGCCCATTCTTTCAAATAAGGTACAGCACGTTCATTTAAGCTGGACTCAAACGGTTTTTTATTGCCATTTACATCATAATAAGTACCCAAGTTAAAACCGACTGTGTGTACAATGACGTTTTGCTTGCCTTCTAAGCTGGTGTCAAGGTCTTTTTCATGTAAGTATCTCACAACATCCACACCACATAATTCATCAATATTTGTTGTTGGAGATTCGCTACCATCTTTCTCTAAACGATTGTATTCATAAGGCTTATTTGTTATTGAGTTAATGGTTTGACATGATTTACCTGTTAATTTTGGTACCAGTTTATAAGATGAGTTTGCAGTTGCCCCACCATCAGATAAAAATACGATGTAGGTTTTTTGACATTCATCAAATTCAGGTGGTGTATAAATAGCGTTACCTGTAATTTTTTCACCTTGACATTCCACCGCCCAAGGATCAGAACCTGTACAACCATCAGGTCTCACTAATTCACCGCCTTTCCAACTACCTTTATGGCTGACACGTTTGGTTCGACTGAATTTACGGTCTTTACCAAAAGTGACATTTCTACCTTCTAAATAAAGTGCGGCCTCATAAATCGTATCAACTAATGGAGTCGTACTGTCAATTTCAATATTCTCGACCATGAGTTTCATACGCTCACGCACAGTTGATGCACTTTGTGAGAGTGAGCCTTTAACTTCTACCTGTAACATCGGTGCATCGGTTAAAGAACGCTCAAATGAAGACGCTTGTCGCAGACCTGAGCCTTCAATAAAGAGGCTTAAAGCATTTCCAACAGCCCAACCCCCTTGTTTCACAATATCTTGAATTACAGGGCCAATATCAACACTTGAATAACGTCGCCCAGTTTGCCATACATCTGCTGCGTTAATTGTCCAAGTTACACTATCAGTTTTAGAACGATTAGAAAGATTACCATTATCTGCCTCAAATGGCTCAGAGTTGCCCGTTGCTTCGCCTGACACTTTAAGTGTAACCGATCGGGATAAAGCTGATTCATCGCTACTGTCTATTGGTACATCTTTTAAGGCTGTAAAAATGAGTTTGGCACTTAATACTTTAGTATCACTGGCCATTGGAATATCTTGAAACCGTAAACCAATCATCCGACCATTACCATTTTTAGTCGTCATATCTAAAGTACGGCTATCTGCATATACAATTTTATCGCCGTCGGTTTCTTCCATATCATCATTTGCATCACTGATCTGTTTAGTAAATAAGTAACGCATACATGCATTATCTTTAACACTGGTCAAATCATACTCAACCTTTAATACAGGTGCTTTGAGTGGATCAGTATCATAAGCCACCACATTCCGTAGTGGTAAACTTGCACCTACCGAGGATGAGGCAGTAAAGATAAATGACAAAGCATTGTTACCGCACCAGTCAGATTTGTTAACAACCTCTTGCACAATATTTGTTATAGCAGGGCTAGAATAACTACCATCTGTCCATTCCCATGGCTCTGCATTCCAAACAACTCGGCTGGTGGTACGTTTCCGCTCTGAAATGGTATTGGAATTAGAAAAGGCTTCAGAATTACCTGCATCTTCGCCATGAATATCAATGATTGCTTCGTCGGTTGCAGCAAAGCCACTAGTAAAGTCAATATAAGCATTTGTAATTCTAGCTCCCTGAGGAATACCTACATTTTGGAAGCGTAAACCCACTTTTTGTAATTCTGACTCACGTGCTTCTGCATCTTCGGCTTGTTCTTCTTCATATAAAATCGTCAATACAGCACCACGAGAAAGTGCACCATCACCAGAAAACGTAGCAATTTGCCGTCTTCCTAGCGTATCCCCTTCTACATGCTGCATCAAAAATGCCATAGAATTACCTGATAACCAACCGTCTCTATCTACAATTTCTTGTACAACTTGGGTCATATCAGGCGTAGTTAGGGTTTTATTTCTACCTACATTGGGTACTTCCCAAGTAATTTGATTGGATGTTTTAGGACGTTTAGATATATCAAAATTATCTTTGCCTTCAACAAACTCAGTGGTATCGTCTGCATCTTCGCCATAGAGCAACACCTTCAAATCCGTTGTATTGGTACTATAATCCAAGCGGGTCATTTCTATCTTGGCAGATTTAATAATAGCTTTGGGGGGGATAAGAATATTTCTAAACCGTAAACCGACAATGGTTTCTGTAAGACGATTAGGAGAATAGCCTAAATTAAGTTTTTCATCATTATAGACATAAGTTTTACCATATCGAGGTTGTTTATACTCAAACCCGTTATCATTCCCATATGAAACCGAGCTATTAATAATAGTGCCACCACCTTCTAGGGTATAAGACACATTGAGCACTGGAGTATCATTGACATGGTCAAATAAACGAGAACTGGTATAGTCCCCATCATTTTCAAAAACAACCCCAAGCGCATTACCTGATTTCCAACCAGCCCGATCTACAACTTGTTGAATTAAAGGACTAATATCGGATGTGCTATATTCAATAAACTCACTCCAATTACCTGGATTCCAGTTCACTTCATCTGAGGTTTGGTCTGCCCAGTTTTTAGAAATACTGTAGGTTACATTTGCGCCTAAATCAGTTGCATCGTCTGCAAGCACCGTACGAATTTTAAGCTGTAAATCTTTGTTACGAGAGGCTAGTGTACCATTCACCATAGAGGAGGGTACAAATGTAACACTTGCATTCTGAATGGTTGCACCTTGCGGGATACCCACATCAACAAAGCGTAAACCATTGAAAACAGGCACAGGTGGATTTAACGAGATATTTGAGCCTAAATAAAAACGATGTGTTGTACGATCAATCGTACCTGCATTATCACCTTCTTTATATTCTAAGAAAATATTTGAATAGTTAGCTGTAGCACTTGCTGTTAAACTAGCTTGTGTATCACCTGAGTAGACCACCTCAAGTGTTTTATCATCTAAATAGACTTTACCTGATTTATTACCTTCTTCGGCATCATCAGCATAATCTGCGATTGGAATGCTTAAACGTGCAGAATCATCAAGTTCACCAGGGACATTTTTCGCTTCTTCATCAATATAGGTAATCGGAAATAATACCGCCGCGTTACCACCTGTCACACCATCCACAGCTGCACCTGCATAGCCACTAAAACCCATAAAGCCTACATTAACATTTTGAATTTCAGTTAACATTTGTAATAAAGCTTCTTTAAGGCGGGTTAATCGATCTGTGCCGTTATAAAGTAAATTACCTTTTTCATCACGATCTTTCCATTTCATAGAACTGGAACGATCCAGAATAAATAAAATATTTGGCCGCCCACTACCATCATTAAGACTTGGCACTTGGCGTAAATAAATTTCCGTATCATCAGCCGTTAGCGTTGTGGATAAACCACTCAGCAGCGTAAAGATGAATGCGCTGAGCAGAATGTAAAAACGATTCATAAAGTGCATTCCTTATTTAGTAAAATGTAAAAAGTTTGAAAATAAATTAAGAAACCAGATACATGTCAATATCTAGTCATGATCGAACAAGTTGCTTATGGTTCACGAAAAACACCACTGGCGGCTTCATCAACTACCTTCTTACGTAAACCACCATATAATGTAACTGTTGGTGCATTCTGACGTTCACTATCACTGGTGCCCACACTTTTAGTTATAAAAAACATAATTTTGCAACCACTATTAGAGCCACAGTCACCTGAGCCAGATATGTCTTGTAATGCACTAGGTAACTCTGCTGTGGTTGTGACATGGTCAACACGGGATTTTACTTTTTTACCACCAATTGTTTCTCGATCAATATTGACACCGCTGACTAATGCAACAGGTACATTATTTTTACTATCAATCATATTTTGGACATCAGCATCATTATAGTTACGAGGAATTTCAATACCCACTTCTCCAACTTGGAAAGCATAATTATATTCAACCATATTGGCAGCCATGCGCGTTTGTAATTTAGTACTTTCCATTGTGCTAATACCAAGCATGGTTAAAATGACTAATAGCATTAGTGAAACAATGAGTACAGCACCTTGTTGATGAAATAGAAGTTGTTGCTTACTACCTTTCATATACTATTCCTTATCTGTATTGTCGTCGTTAATAAACGATGTCTATATCCTTCTTCATTTTTTAGATTCTTATCATCATCGGGGTTAAACTCAGGTAAATCAGGGTCTAATTTAAAGTTACGATTAGTCGAACCTGTTAAGTCAAAACGTTTATTTGCTGTACGCATCAAAATATTAATTCGTACACTAATAATTGGCGCAATAGGTGTTGCAGTTGCTTCAACATAACGATCAACAATATTATCTGAGTTGGTATCTATGCCATAGCGCACTTGTAAAGATTGAACGCCTTCAATAAATAATTCGTTATCTTTAAATAACGCAAAACCATCTACAGCCCCATTCGCATTTCCATCACCATTCTTGTCAATGGCTCTAACTTGATAAGTGACTTGTGTACGTTGTGGTAGCGTTGTTTTACCAGGAATTTGTGGTAAATGGAATACGTCAATAGGCCAAAAATAATTCTGACATAACCTATTACCACAAGCACTATCTAAAGGAATAACAACAGCTCGAGATTCACCTTGTATTTCTGCAACTTGATAAAAGTCTGCACCAGAGCAATCAGCTATCACGATAACACTTGTGCTTGTTGGCAGTGTACCATCTGGATCTAAGTCAACGTGTAAATTTTCAGTTGTAAAACCATCCCCAGCACATTGTTGATTTTTAATATAATTTTTCTCTGAAATAACTTGTTGGCATAGGTTAATATCTGTCACACTTTTACTTTGACACCATGCAGGCAAATCTTCACCATGCTTAGGAATGGGGGCACCATCTTCTGGCGGAGGAGCTGTTAAGTCATCACAATCAGCCGTTGCAAGATAGGTTTTTGTATTAGCAATCTCTTGAGCTGATGGGTAGTTTAGTTTTAGTCTACCATTTGCAGCAAAATGGCTTATGGTGAGCACATCAGAGAAAGGCGTTGACTTAGATATAGCCTTATCATTTTCATCTCTAATTTGTCTATTATTTACAACTGAAATTGAATTAGGCCGATTAAAATTCCCACGAATAATACCAGAACATCCAAAATAGCCTGCCATGCGCACATTATAAGATAAGTCTTCCATTAAAAAGCGAGCATCTTCTTGTAAACGTGACAATTCTTCTTGTAGTGCTGAGGTTTTTTTAGTCGTAGACATAATAGCTAACACGCCAGACATGAGTACCATGCTAACAGTGAGAGCAACCAGCATTTCAATTAAACTTAAGCCTTGTTGAAATTTCATAGCGTAATATTCCAACTTTGTTTTTTCAATTCTGCATCTTCATCACGATCTTCCGTCCAGTAGATCGTAATCGTATATAAACTATCATTTGTATCCCAACTAATTTCGCCTTTTCCTAACGGTAAAGTAGATTCTAATGATTGACACCAACTGCCTAAGTCATAACTGACAATATCTGTAACTGAACAAGCTGTTGTATCACAGCTGATATTGGCTTCAGGACATGCACCTTCTTTAAAAGCATAAGACCCATTATCTGCATTATTATTATCTAGATTATCTTTATTAGCACGCATCCTATCCATGATGTCATAAGCTAAAAATGCTGCTTGAGTACGCACATAAGCTGAATGGTTAAATTGTTGTCCTCGAGCCTGTAAACTAGCAATTCCAATCAGCCCAATAGAAAGAATGAGCAACGCAATCATCATTTCCAGCATCGAGAAACCTGCATTGTGTTGGGTTAGTAATTGTTTTTGCATGTTATACCTCTTTTATCAAGGCTTCGCACAGGGATATTCTCGATTTGTTAAAGCTGTGCGTCCTGTTGCTTGGATAGTCACTTCTCGGCCAGTAGGGTCATTTTCAGTTGCATTTTCTAGACAAAATACAAAAGACATATTTAACTTACTTGCATTGCCTGCTAATTGACCACGAGAGTCGTATAATATAATGTCAAGTTCATCAGGCCCATTGACCTCAATACCATCATCAAACTTAAATTCTCGTAATTTTTCACAATCTGCATCCCAAAGATTGGTGCAATCAATCTCACCATTATCATTCGCATCGTCAGCAACAACCCAGCCATGTCCCCATTCATCACTAGTGGAGATTTTATTGAGTGGTTCAATACGAATATTTCTACCAATGATAGATTCACTGCGGGCATAATTTAATACACTAACAAATTGATTGGTTTTAGCAGTAATACGGTTATTTAATAAAGAATGGCGTAAACTTGGCAAAGCAACTGAAACCAAAATGCCTACAATAGCCACCGTTATCATTAGCTCAGTAATCGTAAAAGCGCGTTGTTTATTCATAGTACCAGTTGTAGCAACCTTAAATATAAAAATCACTTTTCAGTGTGACAAAAGGGTGTGGTTATTTGTTGAAAGGCTTAGCATCTAAAATAACTTTTTGAATATAAAAAAATTATAAGTTATTGAGCCATAGTCGGCAACTCTCAATCATCGCTATTTAATGAATATAGCAGCTTGTGTATAAAAGTAAAACTCATACTGTCACTATTAACATTTGGTTTGCATTTTTAGAAAACTCAAATTCTATTGGAACAATATTAAATTTCAAATCATTTAATAACTTATCTTGTTGGATACGTTCTATGTATGTTGATCGTTCAGCCTGAAAATTAGTTAATGGATAAATCCGAATTTGTTGCCGTGTTACTCGTGCTAGCTCTAGCAAACTTTGGCGATGAAAATCATAGTCAAATACATGTTCATATAAAAATAGTAAGTGAGAAACAAAAGTGACATCAAAGCTATTTGTTGTAAACGGTAAAGATGGAAGGCTGGATGTAATATAGTGTTTTGGATGAGCTTGATAGTGAGAAATAAATGTTTGATAAGCTTGGGTTCGATATTCGGTTAAATGCCCTATATCCTTATAAAATTGCCAATTATATTGATGCTTAACTTTTGGCAGCTGTGTCATCACCGTTTGTAAATCTTTCTGACATTTTGCTTTGAGTATATTTGCCTCAGTGCCATAGATGGGGTCTGTTGCTAATACCTGTAAGCCTTGCTGTTGGGCTTCGCTACAAAATGAACTCACACCTCCACCCACATCTAGCATGGAAATATTAGGCAAGTCCAGTGAGTCAAAATCAAAAAAACGGGCATATTCCGCATAAGTTCGCCCTAACAAAACCACGTTATCTAATTCTAAACCATTATTCATGATGCTATCGGCTTTCAAATCTCATCAAAATCCTAACACAATCCCATAGTCAATATGGCAACCATCATTGTCCTATGGTCATTTTAGAGCGATGAAAGTCAGCATAACAGCAAAACCTGCATGAATACTGACTTTCACTCAATTTTGTTAAGACATTAAGCTTTGTCATGCCAAACGGCTAAACCTTGTGCATTCAGCTCAATATCTACTGCTAACAATTCACGACATTCAGCTTCAGGCACAGTACAGCCCATTGTTTTGAGCTCAGACAAGAAATATTGAGTTAAAGCTTCCTTGAGCAAATTATGACGCTCTGCACCCGCATTGGCATGTTGCTGCATTAACTCTACTTGTTTATCCAAAGTTTTTAATAAATATTCTGCCATTTCAGGTACATCACTCACTTGACCAAAATGGGTTAAATACATATGTTTTGGATTATGATCTAACATGCGTTGAATGGAA
Organism: Candidatus Albibeggiatoa sp. nov. NOAA; assembly: GCA_025800385.1. GTDB lineage: Bacteria > Pseudomonadota > Gammaproteobacteria > Beggiatoales > Beggiatoaceae > Albibeggiatoa. Next base: position 10,439 of record JAOXRS010000138.1, on the reverse strand, counting down.
TCTTTCATGCCTTCAGGATCAAATTGTACAGGCGTAGTCGATGCAAATAATAAACGGCCTTTTTCAGTGATAAAATCTTGATAAGCGATGCCAAATGTATCACCTGTAAAGAAGCTGCTCGACATCTCATCATAAACACAGAAATGATGTTTTGCATGACCGGGAGTATCAACAAACGTCAACTCACGTCCTTGAAAATCTAATGTAAAACCGTCATCCGCTTCGATTACACGTTCTTGGTCAATGGGTAAAATTTCACCGTAATCACGAGCAAATACTTCATCGCCATAGACTGCTTTTGCACCTGCAACCAAACGGCTAGGATCAACCATATGTCTACCACCACGCGGATGTACAACCAATTTTGCATTGGGAAATAACTGCATTAATTGTCCTGCGCCCCCTGCATGATCTAAATGCACATGGGTCACAATCACATAATCCACATTTTCAGCGGCAATCTGTTTGGATTGTAATGCTTCTTGTATGCGAGGCACGCAAAGGCTGGTTGCAACATCGATCAGTGCTGCATGTTGGTTTTGGATAATTAAATGGCTAGATGCTAAACCTGCCCGCAAAAAGCCTGTATCAATTGTACTAATGCCAAAGTCGTGGTCTTGGATATAGGTTGTCATTATTATCGATTCTTATTATTGAGCAAATAAACGAGCACATTGTAGCAGCTACACATGATAGATAAAGGTATAAAATTATTGCCAAATTACATATTTTCAATAAAAGTTAAATTTTCTCTGTCTTCCACTTATTTTTTAATGTAAAAGCGGTTTTATTCTATTTATATAATCCTCTAGCTTAAAATCATGTTATCCATAAAATTATCATAAAGAAAAAAGGATACATATTTGCTTAAGTCTCACAAATAACAATAACGGGGAGAAGACAATGGAGCACCATTTAGTTAAGCGCATACTGACCAATTTATCTGAATTATGCCAAAGTGATAAAGTAGCACTTTATAGTGTTGATAAAGGCTCTGTCAATGAAATATTAGGCGGTATAAATAACCAAGATTTTGTTTTTCCAACTCAACCTATCGCTTTTAAAGGTGTACCATTAGAAGAAGTATTATTAATTAGAAAACCACAAGTTTACCCCTGTATTTTGATTGAAAACATTCCTTTTCCAATTCATAAAGAAAACTACAATGATTTTAATTGCATATGTTTTCCAATTATGCAAGATAAGCAAAGCCCTGTTGTTGCTATTGCTGTTGTTGCACAAAGTAAAAAGCAAGCTATTAATGCAAAAGCGATTGAGACATTGAATTTTATGAACCCACTAATAGCGGACTCCCTGATTACGATTTCAGAAAATCAAATACTGTATAAACAAGCCACTGTCGACAAATTAACCGAACTATATACGCGCCATTATTTTGAAATTCGCTTACAAGAGGAAATGACACGAGTTAGGCGGCATGGTGGTATTTTTTCAATCATGTTGATCGATATTGATGGCTTTAAGAAAATCAACGCACAATATGGTTATCAAGAAGGTGATCGGGTATTACAGGAAGTATCTAAAATTTTGGTGGCTTCAATTCGTCGAGAAATCGATATCCCTTGTCGTTATGCAGGTGAACAGTTCACACTACTATTACCGCATACCGATGTCGATGGCGCATATATTTTAGGCGAACGGATTCGTAAACGCTGTGAGCAAAATATATTTTTAACCTCAAAAAAAGAACATGTTCACATTACAACCAGTGTAGGTATTGCCAATAATATTGATGTGATTCGGGATGTGGATATGGATGCCGAACCTGTCAATTTAGGTAAAGATAGTTTGTTATCTAAAGAAGAACTATTAAACCGCGCGGATATTATGTTGACTGCCGCTAAACAAGCAGGTCGAAATCAGGTAATGGTGTGGTGGTAGTTTTATAGCTATAGACTTATAAACCATACAAAGTTACTTAGAAGCTTAGGGATATAAAATGACAAATAAATTCATACCCTAAGCAATTTTTCAATGAATATATTATTGGGTCGTTAAATCCATCCAAGCAACTGCCACCATAAATAGTTGATAGGAAATAGAATCAACAAGCTGACCATTGCAATGATGAAAAGCGGTTTTAAAATCACTGTCATATGCTCTTTAGCTAAGCTCAATGCTACAACAATGTATGGAGCTTGATATGGGAAAAACATGGTTGAAAAGCCCAACGTCTGCAACATTAATACAGATTTAATAGAAAAACCCGTTTCTTGTGCTATCTCAGCTGTCAGCGGGGTCATAATTGCGGGAATCCCCGGTAGAGTGGTGAACAAGCCTAAGAAGGTTGAGACAAAAGCAATCGACATATAATTGAAAAAAGGCGTGTCAGGACTTAGCGGCAAATGCAGTATAAAATAATTGCCTAACGTTGACCCTAACCCTGAATATTTAATCAAACTACCTAAACCAATAATACCCGCGACAAAAAACAATGATCCGTAATTGATTTTGGTGTTGAACTGTTCAGTACTGACAACTGTGTAAGGCAATAATAAAAATATCGCGCCTCCCAGTGCAATCCAAGCAGGTGAGACATGATGTATAAAATCTGTCATCCAAAACAATAGTAAAATAATTAAAGTGACCGCTAATATTTTTTCGGGTTTTGAAATCGGGCTGGTCTTTATATCATTATCAGTGTTTGTGACAACAGGTTTATCTGGATATAACCATAAGATAATAAAGATAATTAAGCCTATTTTTGCTATACCTAAAATAGTGAAATGGAGTAACAAATATTCTCCAAATAATACATGGAGGCCTAACTGACTTTCTGCCATACCAGACAAAATCATATTAGGTACATTGGCGGGCAAAATAAAAAAAGCAGGCATCGAAGAACCTAGCAATGCAGCTAGCACTAAACCGATGCGCCCATTTGATCCAGCTTTGAAACCAAAATGATTGGCCAAAGCCAGCATAATCGGAATCAACAATACAACGCGCCCCATTGCAGAAGGCATAATAAACGCAAACATGACTCCAACTAACGTTACCCCGATAATTAGCTGGGAATAACTTCCCTCGAGATGAACCGCTAATTTATTTGCAATCCGTTTCCCTAACCCCGTAGACATCACAGCCACACCAACCACTAAGCCGCCAAAGACTAACCATAAAGCTGTCGATTGAAATCCTGCAAAAATAATATAGTCGGGTGCGACGTGAAATAGCATTGCTAATAGAAAAAATAGTAAAGTGGTTAGGTATTCGGGGATAAATGAAGTGGCTAATAGAGCAATAGTAATAATAACCAATCCCAAGGCTTTATCTTGATCGGGTGCTAATAATAACCCTGGGAAAAATAAAAGTGTGATTCCTAAACTGATGGCAATAAATACCAACAAAGATGTTATGTTTAATTTGTGCTGCATATCAATTCTTGGCTTTATGAATCTCGGAGCAGATTATACATTTCTTGTGATATGAGGTTTTTTTAATTACTCAGTACACTACATTGCATTTTTATCATACATGTTAGAAATAGTGGAAAAGATGCTCATTTTTAATACGCGCTAAACAGCTAAAATGCCCCGACTTTCAAAACTTCCTACTAAAAACAACACATTTATCGCTAAAATGGTTTGGAATAAATAATTCTCCATTTTCAAATTTAAACAATTAAGATAGTATACTCGCCCCTTCAAAAAGCCATAATCTAAAGACAGGAAGTAACAGTAATGAGTTTAGAACAAGAAATGCAACAGATTGGTCAGCAAGCGCGTGAAGCCTCAACAATGTTGGCGCGTGCGACCACACAAATGAAAAATGCAGCACTTGAAGCCATGGCAAGCGAAATCGAAAAACAGCAAGACGCGTTAATGGCTGCGAATAAAATAGATATGGATAATGGTGAAGCACGTGGTTTAAACCCTGCGTTATTAGATCGTTTGGCTTTAAATGAAGAACGGATTGCTGGCATGGTTGAAGGGCTACGCCAAATGATTGCACTACCTGATCCAATTGGTGCAATTACAGATTTAAACTATCGCCCAAGTGGAATTCAAGTGGGTAAGATGCGTGTGCCTTTAGGCGTTGTTGGCATTATCTATGAGTCTCGTCCTAATGTGACAGCAGATGCAGCTGGTTTATGTTTAAAATCAGGTAATGCAGCAATTTTACGTGGTGGTTCTGAAGCATTGAACTCCAACCAAGCAATTGCAAAATGTATTCAAACAGGTTTAGAAGTCGCAGGCTTACCAAGCAATGCAGTGCAAGTATTTAAAACCACAGATCGTGAAATGGTCAGTGAATTAGCAAGATCATCACAATACGTTGACGTGATTATTCCTCGCGGTGGCAAAGGCTTAATTGAGCGCGTGGCTGAAGCAGCACGGGTACCTGTGATTAAACATTTACACGGGATTTGTCATGTTTATATTGATGATGAAGCAGATGCGAGTAAAGCAGTATCCATTGCCTTCAATGCCAAAACACAGCGTTATGGCACTTGTAACACCATGGAAACATTATTAGTTGCGAAAAGTGTCGCGGGTGAAATCTTACCACCTTTAGCTGCACAATATTTAGAAAAAGGCGTTGAATTACGCGGTTGTGCGGAAACCATGAAAATAGTCCCTCAAGCAACTGCAGCAACAGATGAAGATTGGGCAGCAGAATATTTAGCCCCAATTTTATCAATTCGTGTGGTTGATGATGTTGATGCGGCAATGCAACATATTCGTCAATATGGCTCAGGTCACACAGAATCTATTATCACTGAAAACTGGACAACAGCACGTCGCTTCTTAACTGAAGTGGATGCAAGTTCTGTGATGGTGAATGCGTCAACCCGTTTTGCTGATGGGTTTGAGTATGGTTTAGGTGCAGAGATTGGGATTAGTACAGACAAATTCCACGCTCGGGGGCCTGTAGGCTTAGAAGGTTTAACGTCTCAGAAATATGTGGTATTAGGTGACGGACATATTCGAGGTTAAGGCATTTACTTAGTTAAATAATAACGAGAGTCTCAAGGTGTTTTGGGACTCTCTGAATTTTTAATTTTTTCTAAATCAAACGGTTATTTAGATTGCATCTTCATCAGTTTCACCTGTCCGAATACGGATCACTTTCTCAACAGGCATTACAAAGATTTTTCCATCGCCAATTTTACCAGTACGTGCTGCGCCAATAATTGCGTCTACACAAGCATCTACTTTGTCAGCTTCAACAATGACTTCTAATTTTATTTTAGGTAAGAAATCAACAACATATTCTGCACCGCGATATAGTTCAGTATGACCTTTTTGTCGCCCAAAGCCTTTAACTTCAGTTACGGTTAAGCCAGTAATACCAATATCAGATAAAGCTTCACGTACATCGTCTAAACGGAAAGGTTTAATGACCGCTTCAATTTTTTTCATTCACACTTCTCCTTATTAAAAGATTTTATAATTCTAAGCCAACCGTATTCTAACCGAGTTAGATGCAATTCGCACTTCTATCGTTAATAAACTGGGTTTAGGACAGCTCCATTGTTTTAGAGAGGTTTCTTAATTGTTTGAGCTAAATAATGAAAAAAATACAGAGATTATTGATGATGAGTAGTATTATATTTATGGTTTTTTATTTTTTATACAATACTTTATAGGTGTTTACTGGAATAATAAATCAAGTCTACTACAATTGAGGCAAATACGTGAGATAAGCTTAGGCATGATGCTAAAAAGCTGTAAACTTTAAGAACTGTTGATATAGGATTGCCCACCTTTTTAAAGCCAGCAATCCTAAAAAACTATTAACCTATAGCACTGGTTAATGGGGTGCTGGAAATATCGGCACTATTAGGGCTTTTTAAAATGCGGAAGCGTTCGGGTTGAAATTTCGCTAACTTCTGCATATCAGGGGCTAATCTAGCATTGAAGTAATTACACGCACGATAATAACGCATATCTTCTAACCACAATTTACTATAAGCACGATCTGTCAATAACTTTTTACTCAGTGTCAAAGGCTGATGGAACATGTCCATTAAAGGCCCTGCCAACTCAGATGGATCACGGAAACATTCCCAATCACATTGCTTACACCATGCTTTCTTGTCAATACTGTTTAAATCTATATCCCAGAATTTGCCCATGTTTTCTGTACCACGATAACCACAAGGGTAGGTATTCATATCTTTGGAATCGATGAAAAAGAAATCAATGCCGCCACGACACGCATAACTCGCCTCAGTATCACCTTCATAATGTTTAATCAAAGCCATCAATGAACTGCGCGGGGTGAAAATTCGTAAACGGTGACGAAATTCGGGAATTGTGTCAAATAATGCTTTAAATAAAGACAATTTTTCTTGAGGTGTGAAACGGATGAAATCATCTTCCGAAGTTGCGGTATAAACTGCATTTTCACTGGCTTCGTCCTCATCCAAACTCATGGGATAACAGCCATTTACAATTGTGAAGCCTAAAGATTCGACAAAACCATAAAACTGTCTAAATCCTTGACGGAAATGCTCGTAAAACGCTTGCGCGTCAAAATCTTTACCTGTGGGTGGTGGGTTGTCGTAACCACCTAAATAACGATTGATACCTAAATTCGCTGATGGATATAAACCATATTCGTGAAAAATAGGTAGGGCTTTTTCCATACCAGCAATCGTACCGGGGAGACCACGATTTTTTTCATGCACTTCAACATTGGCTGAATCGACACTAACCCAAAAAGTATACAAGCCCGATTCTGCTAAATTTTGGGCAATTTTATGAATTTTGGCTTCAAAGTTAGGTTTGTCTGAACCTTTAAAAATATAACCATTTGTACCCGTGCGAATATATTTAATCCCAATATCACGCGCGTGACGAATACACTCAGAAATCTCATTAAGACACAATAACGGTTCGCCGCCAGTGAAAGACACAGCTTGTACATCACGTTCAGCCATTGCATCTAAAATACGTTTGGTATCATCGACGTTCAATGTGGTGCGAGGATATTTATTGCTTTGACGCATACCGCATTGGGCGCAAGACGCATTACATTTATCGGTATATTGAATAATAACTTGTCCCGGTAAACGTCCTTTGGCAAGTGATTTAATATTATTCAGTGAAAATATGGTTGGCTTACGGCTAGCGGTTTGATCCGTTTGCATGACTAATTCACCATTTATTATGTGGTTTTTAACAAGAAAAAGTACCTGATTCTAGCCTAGGTATATGACATTTCAGTGAATAGCATTGAGAAGAGGACAAACAAAGTCAGTCAAGGTGTACAACATAGTGCTGACACCTGATGATTATTTCAGCAACTTATTTCACAACTTTTAATGATGGTCTGCCGCGTGGACGATTGTCATTTGCTTCTACAGGTTCTTCTTTTGGTGATTCTGCTTGGGTTTCACTATCCACCACACTAAACTGCCTTTCTGTTCTTGCTGCAGGTGCAGCATTGTCTACGGGTTCTATTTCTTCATCCATTTCTGGTGGGAATGGTAAACCTTGGCCATTTTCTTTTGCATAAATGACTTGTACAGCTTTAATCGGAATATGTATCATCATGGAGCGGCCTGAAAAACGCGCACTAAAGCTGATCCATTCATTGCCTAGTTCTAAGTTTCGCACCGCATCCATGGCGATATTGAGTACAATTTTTCCATCACGAATATAGGCTTCAGGCACTTCAACGCCTTCTTCTTCAGTATCAACGACCAAATGAGGTGTTAAATAGTTGTCGGCCATCCATTCATACATGGCTCGGATAAGATAAGGTTTCATTGAGGTCATTGTGTTTTCCTTTTCTCTTTACCTCTGAAAATAACTTTATATCCTATCATAAATTGCACCATTTTTTGATCGATCGTCTTTTTCTACAGTTTCTGATTATTCAAACGGTCGACCAAATTGGGTGAGCATCCAAATGACCAGTAAATATAAGCCCATGAGTGCTTGAAAGCCTGAGACGGAACGTATCCAACCTTTGCGGATTCTAAGTGTAATATCGCGGGTTTGGAGTTGGCGCACCCAGTTACCGATATTGTATTGTCGCCAGCCGATGGTGAAGGCAGATAGGAAGCTGAAGTAAATCGCAATGCGCAGGATTTTGAGTTCAAACCATAGCCAGCTGAGCCAGCCTATTTTAGTGCGCTTGAGGCGAAGCGGGATGCAGATGTCTTGGTTTTGTTTGCCTGCTTTGATGCCGCGGCGTGAGTTGCAAGTTTGGGGTTTGGATTCCCAGATGATTTCAAATTGGTTGTGTTTGGAATCGAAACGTAGGGCTAACCAGTAAATAAAGGCAAAAAATCCAACCAAAAACACCAGAATATTCAATGCTCTTTGCGGTTCAAGGCCATACGCGGTTGTCCAGTTGAAAAAGATTTTACTTAGCCAACCTTCCAATTGTTTCCATACGTCTTTTTCATTTTCGATATTGGCTTGTTCAATACGGGTTTGAATCAGGTTTGTGACAATTCTCTCAGATTCACGCATCCCTGCTTTTTTGTATTCATTTCTCAACACAACCATTGCAGGGGCAATTTCTTGAGCCTTTTCATGGTAATAATTTACATGGCCAAAAAATTTATCTTGTTTACGCAATACTTTTGATGAAAACTCAGATATATCTATATTAGAAATCAACTTAGAATCTGGATGAAATATGGATTGATTGAAATTTGTTTCATGCAATTTAATGTTAGATAAATTTGTTTTTGTTAAGTCAGCCTTAGTTAAATTTAATTTTAATGACAAAACATCACTTAAGTTAGCTTGTGATAAATCAGCTCCCGTGAAATTAGAGTCTTCTAAATAAGAACCTGTTGAATCAATTTTCTGTAAAAAGGCATCAGTTAAATTGGTTGCACCCATTCCAGCATTGCTAAAATTAGCATCATATACAGAAGCATCAGTTAAGTTAGTTTCATATAGCTTAGCACTAGTAAAATTAGTATAGAATAAATAAGCACCACTTAAATTAGCTTGAACTAAATCAACATTAGTAAAATTGGCGTATTCTAAATAGGCATCAGTTAAATTGGTTTGTCTTAAATAAGCGCTAGTAAAATTGACTTGGACTAAACGAGTATCAGTCAAATTGGCTTGATATAAAATAGCATCAGTTAAGTTGGCTCGACTTAAATCAACACCAGTTAAATCCAATCCTGTTAAATTTGCACCACATAAATTAATTTTTCGTGAGTCTTTAGCATAAATAGAACGATGAATAACTGTAAATTTTTCTTCAGCAGAGTTTTTATTGTGTATAATTGAATAAATATTACTTGACCATTCTTGATGTAACGGAATCCACTGTTTTAATAAAGCATCAATTTCCTCTTGGTTAAATTTGTAGTCATAGTAAGGTGGTGGCGAGCCACATTTTTCAATCAATACTTCTGGCAACAATTTAGTTTCTTGCGTATAACTACTTGTTGTAGTAAGGGTAAGCAGTAATAATAAAGCCAATCTAAACATGATTAACCCTCTTCTTTTTCATAAAATATCAAGGCTTGCTCTGTTGGTACTTGACTATCTATTAATGTGATATTTGCTAAGTTGGCTTGGTTTAAGTTAGCTTGCAACAAATTAACTTTGTTCAAACTTGCATCTGTAAAATTAGTTTGATTTAAGTCTGCTTGCATAAAATCAATATTTTTTAAGTTTACACTGGTAAAGTTACTCTGTCGTAAGGTTGTACTCATTGTTATTTTAATGTATTCTAAATTAGACTCAGTGAAATTTGTGTTCCATAAATAAGCTTGGGTTAGATTTACTTTAACTAAAGTTGCTTGAGTAAAATTAGCTTTATATAGTTGTGCTTTAGTGAAATTAATAGCTTCTATGTAACTTTCATCATCTGTTTTATCTTGAGCATCAGCTTTAGTAAAGTTTGCTCTTTCTAAATAAGCTTGGGTAAAGTTTGTTTTTCTAAATTTAGCTTGGGTAAAGTTTGCCTTTTGTAAATAAGCTCCAATAAAACTTGCTTCAATTAATTCAGCTTTAGTAAAGTTAGCCCCGCATAGAGTAGAATTTCTTAAATTCACCTTAAATAAATATGCTTCTGTTAAATTTACTTTTCTACCACCTAAGGAACAATATTGTGTAACTTCTCCCAAGCCAGCCTCAGATAAATTTGCGTTGCTTAAATTAGCTCTGGTTAAATTCGAACCTGATAAAATACTTTTGCTTAATATTGCTTCAGACAAATCCGCTTTAGTCAAATTTACATCTAACAACATCGCACGAGTTAGATCAGACTTTTTAAGCTTGATTTGCTTTAATTTGGTATAGGTTAAATTTGCCCATGACAAATCCAAACCTGATAAGTCCAATTTACTCAAATTCGCCCCACATAAATTAATCTTGCGTGGGTCTTTGGCATATTTTGAAATGCTCGCATCGTGAATCAATGCCATTTGCTCACTATGTAATAATGTATCCTCTACTTCCTCTTCAAATTCCTTTCTCCAAGCATGA
>JAOXRS010000109.1 GCA_025800385.1 Candidatus Albibeggiatoa sp. nov. NOAA | reverse complement strand
ACGGTAGTCTACTGGGGGATTATTTGGAACACATAGAGACCAACCAGGGGTGGGTTAGGCAATGCACATCCGAGATCGCGCTAGATATAAACAAATTAGAACCGTTCACTGCCCGCGCTATTCACGCGTCATGCCATAATTGTCCCAAGTAACATTTGATGTTAAATGAAGAAGTTCAGAAATCGACAGAATTGCTGTTTTTTTTTATGCTTAGTACAGAAAAATTGCGTGCGGGAACTTATTTAGTGTCTACTAGTGTAGATCTGCGGCTTTGGTTCACAGGTTTGTTTCGTTTCCATTGTAATGCGTCGTTTGAAAGCTGCTCGGAGCGCAATCTCAATTATGCTTATGTTTTAAATTTGTTTGTGCTCTTTAATGATAAGAACTAAAATTGTATTTTTTATTTACTCCTGCATAGCGTTACAATCTAATGACACAAGGAAATGCTACGGCGAAGCCGGCAAGCACTGTCGAACAAAGGGCGTGATTATAACACCTTTTGCCAAATAAGGGAGTACACTTTCGGTTTACGGCAGAAAGATCTAAACAAGTTGCAACAAATAACATTTGAATTTGGATTTGTCTGTAACTTGAACTTGCGTATAGAGTTATCAACTTTCGGCGGTACGCGCGTTCCGAGTGTAAAGTAAATTGCCATGAATGCTTGGTTGATTATTTGCAAGATAAAGCTTATAGAACAAAAGCGCAGAAAGGCGCAAATTTTAAAGTTGCTTTGCCAATATAAATGAGCACGATACATCGCTTCCCACAAGATCGCGCGACATCTTTCTGAATTACAATGATCGGCACACGCTGCAACTCTGATGCGCGCGATGTTGCGTGCAACCTTGTCTCAACCTTAATCCTTCATAG
>JAOXRS010000107.1 GCA_025800385.1 Candidatus Albibeggiatoa sp. nov. NOAA | reverse complement strand
TTCCGCCGCCTATTTCCACTCCCAGCGATGCCTCATCATACAACTTGTCATTTGACTGTGCAAAAACACACATCTGCAGAGCATCGATTAGTGCTGGTACATGTGGTCGCGAAAATTAAATCCTACCAATAAATGCGCGTTTTTACAATTTTCTTTGTGCTAGCTATTATCAAACCAGTATGGTATAAACAAATCAATAATAATTGTGTGTTAAGAATGAAACGCACGTGATCGCCAACATAAGAACCAGTCAACCCCCAAAGCAAGCTTTTTCATTTCGTTCCGTGATATTCAACTGTAAATGGCGGATAGGGCTTTATAGGTGCGGTAATAATTTTTTCACAGTTATGCACACTGATCAATTGCCCTCAACACCTTATAGCTAGTTAAGCGATCCGATTTACCCCGACAGAGTTAATTGAGAAAATAGTCGGCTTGGTCGCATCAAATCGGCGAAAAACCACTCCGCGTAATGCTAATTATGCCGTGCAACCACTCACAAACATGCAAATGGCGGACTGGGTTTTCATCCTATAGTTACAAGAATACAATTTCTGGATTGCTAATACTCTAATCCATTGCGTGCTGTAGCTAGTTAAGCCTTATCTGGTTTGGGTACTTTATTAGAGAGAAACAAAGTGGAAAAAGTGCTCATTTCCCTATGGCGGCGGGCGCCCGGGACGCGGCGCGGCGCGCCGGCTATTTCCCCTTTTGACACACCATGTAAAAGGTGCCCACTGGGCACGAAGCCATGCCCACTGCTTGGTCCAGAGAGATTCGTTTAGGGGAGGTTAACCCGCGCCCTGAAGGGGGGGAGGCGTTGGCCGCCC
>JAOXRS010000042.1 GCA_025800385.1 Candidatus Albibeggiatoa sp. nov. NOAA | reverse complement strand
CAAGCTTAGACTAAAATGTACTTTGGATAATAATCACAATGTACAATATAAATCTGATTGCCTATCCACTGATTAAACACATCTACATTCCAACTGTTACTCCTGCTATTAAGTTCCAAAGCAAGGGGGGGAAGCAACAAGGCCTGGGACCGAGAAACGATGTTCTCACAACTTGCAAAGCGATCCGCTAGGCAGCGGTTTTAAGAAAGTGCGGGAAAATTTTCCGCAGTAATTAGTCCAGCGAGCGCAGCGCGAGTGCAATGTTGAACAATAGGTTCTAATTTGTAAAACAATGACTTGCAGCACGTGCTTTGTGCTTTTTACATTTTGGTGCCTCTGCAAAACAACAACGTGAAATAAATAAATTCAAAGTTTTATGGCGAACGTAGATACGGCTGTGTATTTCCCTTTCTCCATCTGAACTTGAGTACTTTCGTTATAGATTCATTGAAGCAAAATTTTCCCCGTGACGTTTTCGTTGGCGTTTCTGACAGGATCCAATGCCATTCAATTCAATTCATTCAATTCTTTCATGGTCCTTTGGTTGTCAATGTACAAATATTTGACTTATGAT
>JAOXRS010000093.1 GCA_025800385.1 Candidatus Albibeggiatoa sp. nov. NOAA | reverse complement strand
GGTGGTGGTGAAACAATAGAAATGTGGTGGTGGCGGTGGTGGTGGTGATGAAATAGTTATTACGTTCTAATTCACTACGTTCAAACGAACGCAAATTATTTACCTCGTTAATATCCGCAAAAGAAACAAGGTATGGGTGGGTCGCATGCGGACCCTAACACTGCACTTTAATATAGCTTTAACAATCCGTTTACAAAGTAAGTAACAAGAACAACTGTGACTAAATGCCTAAACATTTCGTTACTCTCAATCGGCTACATTCGGGCTCCAGAACATACATATCCTTCGCCTTGTCAGTTTTCCAGCGCCCATGGAGTTTCAATAACCTCTCAGAAACGGTCTTAGAGATATCATTACTGACAACAGAGGTAATACCACCAGAACGCAAACTATGCAGGCCATAATGTTTTGGATCATAGCCCAGTTCCTTCAAAGCAGCTTTAAATATTTCTCTACAGCGGGTATATGACAGTTTGCCGTTGCGAAGGGTATATCCTGACTTCGTCTTCGACAATGGCCTGAACAACGGTAAATTGCTAGATAAATCTAAATTGGCTGTCTCGATATACCTTTGTAGAATTGACACAGGACAATAATTATTTTCTAACTTTGTAATGTAGACATAATTCCCTTCTCTATACACATCAGTTTTACTCTTAGGCACAAATATTTTTACACAGTCATCATGAAAAGTAAGGTGGCTGGGCTGAATGTTGGCCAACTCATTAAAACGAAAAAATCCCGCAAAGCCTAAAGCACTTATTACGGCAATACGCAAGTCTTGATTAGTGCCATATTTATCAATAATGTTCTTATTGACTTCAGCATTGGCCGGTATCTTCTTGTTGATTGGCTGGCTCCTTATCCTCTTGGCAGACTCAATAATGTTCTTACAGCAGGCGTTATCCAAAGGATTAGGGACGTCCTCAGGAACGAAAGAGTGAAGCCATTTCAGCGCAGCATGGACAAAGA
>JAOXRS010000085.1 GCA_025800385.1 Candidatus Albibeggiatoa sp. nov. NOAA | reverse complement strand
GCCCACCATTAATATGCCCCTGAAGTACCCCTTTCACGCACGATTATTAACCCGGCTCCTAACTTTTCATATTATCACCGGAGATTACTGAAACTGAGTCAACGCCTCAGGCATATTAAGGCATGTTTTGTAGCCTAATTTGCATAAAATCCAGAAACAATCATAACATTGCGGAAATTTACCGTAAAGCTCTCAAACTTGGTCACCCTATAGAACTTGATAATCTTAGCTCATTTTTAGTTTAAAGTTTCGAGCATTTAGGTCACGTGACCTGTAAATGAAAATTAACAGCAAATATTTTCAGAGGGAAACGGGAAGTATAAAACGTAATAGAATAAAATATTTTTTGGTGTCATACTATTGCATCTGAAGAGCTTATTATGGAATAGCCTTGTGTGGTAGTACCTGTTATTTATATTAGGAGTTATTAGGTTTTTTATTAAATCACGTGACCTATATCCGTTAATTGCAGGCTTCCTAATTAGCAGGGACAAGGAGACAAGGCTAATTCATGATGAACACATAAGATGTAAAAGTATGACACCCAAAACGATTTATTTCTATTTCGTTTTTTATTCCCCATTTTACTGTGAAGATTTGTAGTCGCAAATTAATATTTAAAGGTCACGTGATCACAACGGCCCACATCTTAAACTAAAAATGAGTAAGGTCATCATTTTGTATGTTTGCCAAGTTTGAGAGGTTTAAGGCAAATTGTCACAAAGCTATGATTGTTTTAAGATTTTATGCAAATTAGGCTTCAAAACATGCCTTAACATGCCTGAGTTGTAGCCGAGGTACAACTTTACGGTTACCTTATC
>JAOXRS010000071.1 GCA_025800385.1 Candidatus Albibeggiatoa sp. nov. NOAA | reverse complement strand
CAGATAAAGAGTATCTTGATACAACTTACTTTTCTCGTTTAGAGGTTAATTTTTAAGAAATACTATAGGAGGTTTAATTATGTCTGGTGAAAATGTAGACACAGCAACTATTACTGAAAAAGCTGTTGATTTGGCAAAACAATATGGTCCGAATATTTTGATGGCAATTGCCATTTTTATTATCGGTAAAATTTTTGTTAAACTTATTGCATCTCTTATCTGTAAGGGGATGCGGAAGTCGAACGTTGATGAGACTTTAGTTAAATTTGCTCAAAGTCTGCTTGGCTTTGTGGGAATGGTTTTTGTTATCATTGCTGCTTTAGCTAAGCTGGGTATTCCAACGGCTTCGATGGTTGCGGCTGTAGGTGCCATTGGTTTGGCAATTGGTTTGTCGCTGCAGGGTGCACTGTCCAATTTTGCAGCTGGTATTTTGATTGTGACGTTCCGTCCGTTTAAAGTGGGTGATCTGGTCAAAATCAGTGATGAGGTCGGAACTGTTCGTGAAATTGATCTTTTTACGACCAAAATTATCACTCCTGATAACAAGACGTTGATTGTGCCTAATAGTT
>JAOXRS010000059.1 GCA_025800385.1 Candidatus Albibeggiatoa sp. nov. NOAA | reverse complement strand
CCCAAAGAATGTCTGCATTAAGGAAGCTGTGTGAATTATTGAGTGAATGCACCTTTTCAGTTTGTCAGTGGTTTTGGTTCCTCACATTGTCACCCTGTGAGCAAATTTCCCATTTGATCAGCATCTTCCTAAAAAATTCATGAAGAGGAAGATCAAAGGGAACTCTGCTTGCAAGTGATTATTATTGTATTCTATGCTGCCATACTGGGTTGTCTTGTTATGCAAAAGTGCTGCGTGATGACTCAAATAACAGTTGCATAGGAGACAATATTGTAGAAACTTATAAATTATTGTAAAAGTGGTGTAATATATACAAACAATGAATAAATATGCTCTCGTTAGTAGTCAAATGAATATTATTATTATTGGTGTCTAACTTGTGCTTTTCAATAATTGATAAGCACAAGGCAATTATTGCCTATTTAACAGGTGACTTTTGCATGTGCTCGTGTTCTTCTCGCTTGAGTATATATCCCTGAACAAAAAGTGGGACTGCTCATAGATGGTAAATTTATCAAGTGTCTATGCAGGGTTGTTGGACTGTAGTTTAGAGTGGAGAGTAAGCTGGACATAGACTTATGTACAGGGCTGAAATTAAACCCAAGGAGTTCCAGCAAAAGAGTATCTTAATGTGCTGAACAGGACAGGATAATTTTTTGAAAAGTGGGGTGGAGTCTTAAGAA
>JAOXRS010000035.1 GCA_025800385.1 Candidatus Albibeggiatoa sp. nov. NOAA | reverse complement strand
GCTAAAATTTGGCTGAAACTGTGGAATGTACGACCCGTTTACAGAAAATAGCAGAATATCAATGGTTAATTCATAAATTTATGGCAGTGAGGACGTTTAAATATGCTAATTATAGCTTTAAAAGGCTATTTTTGGCTTCTTGGCTGTCACGTGGTCAGTCATGTGACCTCAGATTGCATATTTTGAGCATGATTGGGATTCGTAACATAAAGATGTAAATATATTTGAAGATTTCCGTCATAACAAACGTTAAGTTTAGGCATTATCAGTGGTCAAATGGCTGAGCCTCGTTTCCATGGTGGCGTATAAAAATACCCCCTTAATTCACAACCTATACCACAATTCAACTCTACAAACTACCTGACATTGATCAGCAGGTCTTATTCTATCAAAATCCGCTATCAAACCTTTTCTGACCAGATCATTGTACGAAACCCTAATTTTGGGGCCTTGGCTTCCGGACTATAGGGCCCAAGCAAGTTTCTCGATAAGTCCCGAAAGGTTTTTCAGG
>JAOXRS010000016.1 GCA_025800385.1 Candidatus Albibeggiatoa sp. nov. NOAA | reverse complement strand
CCGTTTACGTTTTCTCAAAATAAATGACAGGTGCGAAATGATTCTCATGTTTGTTGCTAACACTAAACTACTTACTTTCACTTAGAAACGGCAAACGGTAAACGGCAAATGAGGATAAAACATGGTCACGTGGTCACTTCTGCCGTTTGGCGTTTGTCGTAAACGCGAGTCTTTAACTCTCTTATCTCTCTATTGGTACCTTATGGCGGTGGATGCTGTGTATGTGACTCACTTTAAGCCTGAATAAGAAAAAAATGCTTTAAAAGAAAAATACATTTCAACAGTTGCAAATAGAGACTGAAAAAAAATGACACGTCAAGTTTTAACTGTCATTGTTCCTAACAAATTTTTGAGAAGAATCTCTGAAGCTCATTGATGTCGTTGATCACTTGTTGTCATTGAATTTTCCCAGGTATTTGCAACTCGCCGTTGCCAACTATTATCATCGGAACTGTTCAGGACGACAATTTGTGCGAGGAAATGTAGTTATAAATAAAGAAAAATACTGGAAATTCGCAATAAGCTGTAAAAGCTGTGTAACATGATAAAGAGGAGTAATCAATGAGTAATCGATAAGAAATCAGTAGGTAATCAATGAGTAATCAATAGCATCAATGAATAATCAATGTCATCGATGGGTGATCGGTGACATCGATGAGTAACCGATAGGCCACAAAATTTTTTGTCATCGATTAATCATCGATTACTCATTGATCATCGGCGATAATCAATGACTAATCAGTTGATTACTCATTGATTACCCATCGATTACTCATTGATGTCACTGATCATCGATTAGTTATACCTGGTTATATTTACATGCACCAAAACATGTAGTTCCTCCAGGCCTTTTCATATCACGTTGGGTTATTTGCCACACACTTCGCGCTCACGGGGCTTGTCACGAAGGTCAATTCACTGAACTGATAAACTGTGTTAATTTTCAGTATGCCACAAATAAAGCAGCAAAAACAGGCAAATATAAAATGATGCAGCAATCCTCATGCAGCATGAGTCCGTTATCTCCCTGCATTATCCCATCTCTCTCCTCCTACTGATATGAAGGTCCTAAAAACTTGTGGCCTAAAAAGTGGTTGCGGTCGCTTAAAAAAATTGAGCA
>JAOXRS010000030.1 GCA_025800385.1 Candidatus Albibeggiatoa sp. nov. NOAA | reverse complement strand
AAGAGTGGAATAATTATTGGTTTTACTTTAGTATAGTTCCTTTGCATTATACTTTGATTATATTTATTCTGGGCTGAGGAATTACTTTATATGCAGGGAGAAATGCAAAACTTGAAAATTAACTAATAAAAGTGAATTTTGTGACCGGAAGTGCGTGAACCCCGATGTCTGTTTCAGTGCGTGAATTGTAAACAGCGGTTCTAATTGCATTTCACCCAGGATTTCAGATCAAAGTTCCGCAATACACAGCGACTCGCTACATAACGATAACAATTGAAACAGCTGAAGAGCATGGAAATTTTAATATATAATTTATTTCATTTTCAATACGATCGAATGTGACCAGACAACATGACCGGCAAGACGAAAGGTTGACCGGTCAACTCTCCAATCAGTCCGGACATTGTTTGTTGACCGGCCGTTATTTCGAGCCCTGCTCGTCTAGTCAAGGTTTGTATGGTCATGGCTTTGTGAGAAGTAGGGTTGTAGGATGATTGGTCAAGTAATCTGTCAGTGTGTGTTGGTTTTCTGTAAATGGTGGTCCGTACCTTGTTCTCTTCGTGGTTTACCAAGCAGTCT
>JAOXRS010000005.1 GCA_025800385.1 Candidatus Albibeggiatoa sp. nov. NOAA | reverse complement strand
TAGTTGGCTTCCTGACACATCTCTTTTACATTAGAAATGATTTTTTCTACAGTAATTTCTCTCATGACGCCTCCTTGTACTTGATAATGATAAATGTAAACCATTCATAAAACAAGACTTTCTAAGTACAAACCTTATATTAAATACTTGTACAAAAACAACAAAATGAGCTAGACAAAAACATCCAACTCATCATAAATACGAAATGGCGAAGGGCATTCGCCTAATATCTACATCGTCAAATTCATTGTAAATCATACCGTATAAGAAAACAAGGAAAAAATAATTATCCCTGAATTATTCACGGGGATTCACGAAATGCCACCGAAAACCTCATAGTTACTGTATTTTAGATTACTTTTGCTTTTCACTTGTTAAGTGAAGCCAAAACAATAGAAGAAGAGTCCCAACTTTGTTAAAATGAAGTTACCATACTCACAATTTAACGAAGGAGAAACTCTTCATGTCTAGTGTAAAGTCACTTCAGCTTCAAAGCAATAGTAAAATCAAAATAAATTTCAACGGAGGCGATTTATCCTCTGATTCAGGGTTACTTCTCATAAAGGAATTCGCCAATAAGTTTGGCTTTGACAAACATATCAGTCAGTTTGAAACTGATGAAAATGATATCCTTCGTCGGCATAAGGACCACCAAAACCTTGCTCAGTTAGTTTATCAGATTCTGGCCGGGTATTTCAATGATAATGACGCTGACGAACTGACCAATGAACCAGTCTTTAAAAGTATTTTGTGTAAAGATGCTCTTGCATCACAACCGACACTGTCAAGGTTCTGGAATCGCATGGGCACAGATACTATCAAACAGTTTGAAGACATCATTCGTCAGATGCGCTCCTCTGCTTACAAGATTCAAATGCCAAAACAGGTCCTATTGGATCTTGATTCAACCTTGCTTAACACATACGGTAAGCAGGAAGGCCAAGGTTTCAATTACCATTATCAAGCTCACGGTTACCATCCTTTGCTTTGTTATGATGGACTCACTGGAGACCTTCTTAAAGCAGACCTTAGAGACGGCACTGCTTATAGCTCTACTGGAGTTGTTCATTTCATGCAGCCTTTACTGGATGAGTACCTTACAAAGTATCCGAAGATACAGTTGTTTCTTCGGGGTGACAGCGGTTTTGCAACCCCAGATTTATATAAGCAATGCGAAAGCAATGGCGTGTCTTATGCCATACGCTTAAAAGCCAACAGAGCACTATATGCTCATGCAAAGCATTTGGATGATGAAATAGCTGAAGCTACAAAGGATAACATGATTGATTATGTGGTTCGTTATGATGAGTTCGAGTACAAGGCTGGCAAATGGGATTATCCAAGACGAGTTATTGTCAAGGTTGAAAAACCTTGTAATCAGTTAACCAATCAGTATTCCTTTATCGTGACGAATATGGATCTTAGTCCAGAAGAACTCATTAAATACTATCGTAATCGAGGCACCATGGAAAACTTCATCAAAGAAAGTAAAAGTGGCTTCGACTTTGCATCAACCCCAAGCAAAGATAAAATAGTTAATGCAAATCACTTGCTGCTCCATGTCTTGGCATACAACTTATTTAATTGTTTCAAACGACTGGTATTACCTGAAAGCATGAGGAAAATGCTAATAGATACCATCCGATTGAAGCTCTTTAAGATCGCATCAAAGATTGTCAAAGCAGCAAGATATATTCACTTTAAACTGTGTAGCAGTTGTCCATACAAGGATGAGTTCTATGAGATTCTTGAGAACATCCGCCGACTGCCGCAGTTGGAATGATAATAACTGATGAACCTTGAAATCTGAAAATCGAGAAGAATGTCGACGACAGGATGGGCCTGTCCATTTT
>JAOXRS010000004.1 GCA_025800385.1 Candidatus Albibeggiatoa sp. nov. NOAA | reverse complement strand
AGCACAGTTGTTCTGGTGCAGTGAATAAACTGGTAGGGACATTCCTATCCAGAGAGACAATTATCCTTCATCTTTGAGTTGGTATAACACACATTTAAACCACACCCTGTCAGCCCCCTTGCACCTGATCCTCTATCAATGCCAGTAATGGTGTCACAGATGACTACAGCTGTGATTCCTTTGGAGAGTACTCTGGAATAGCAAAACATTGTGTATTTTCCTCCCCCTGTTGGCATTACTTTTAGCCCATCTTTTAAGTTCCTTTTAATATTGCCATTATTATTTCCCTGGCATTCAAGAAACATTTCTTATCCAAAAGCATTTTTTTAGATGGTGTACAAAATAGGAACCTCTGACATTTCATGATGTGGTTCCTCAAATGGTGTGCTATGGGTAATTCATAGATAGGACGCTGTTGAATATAAAATTTTAAATAAAAAAAACATCAAGTTATGCAAGGTTCCCAAGCCAATGGGGTTGTATTTCTAAGTATTTGTAACCAACTTTCAAGGTGTCCTGTTCTCATACAGTGCAGCTAGTAACTGGAGCTACCTAGAAAATGACAGCCACATGGCTCAATTGCTCATGGTATTTCAGGCCGGGAAATGGGTCATGCAAAAGCAAGATTATCGTATTTTTGTCAAAATTGTTTCCGGCTGATAGTAGAAAAATAAAGACTTTTAGGAAACTTTGTGTGAAAATATCAAAATGTGCAGCCAGTGCTGCATTTCATTCATTATTGTCTCCAGGCCTCTGGTCAGCTGTACACCTTTTCAAGGAGGCCTGGAGATTAGGGCTGCATAATAGCATTATTAATGGCAACAAACATTGTTATCAAGTAGCAACTGTGACTTTTTAAGTCCAGCTGGAATTAGATTAAACATCATGGAATTTTGTTTTCCAAGTTTCAGTGTGTACCCTGAACTAATCACAGAGAGCACAAATGGGCAACTTCAACTGACTTTTCAACTAACCTTGCAAGCTGAATACCATAACCAAAGTTAGGTTTATCTTGTCCTGTAAAGTAGCCTGCATAGCTGGCGGGATTGGTCGCGGGCGAGGCAAAGTTTTGGTATACGAGAGCTATTGCTGCTTCGCTGCTTGTTTTGCGCGGGCGCACGGCAATTAAAATTCCACCAGCTACGCAGGCTACCTGTAAAGAGATTGGCTTTTGTTGTCTAACTTTTCTAATCAGACAAAAAGAAACAAATCAATTGTTGTGTATGTTTCCAATATCACAACTCTTGAGTTCTTCAAATAGAGGCTGTTTGATTCAATAAAATGGTTTAACTGCACCATTGTTTCATATACAATGGTCAAGATAAACCTCTAGGAGCAAATGCAAATTGGCCAGAGGGCCTCACTTTTGAAGACAAGCCACTATTTAACCCTTTATTAAAGTCCCAACATCAACATGCAGATTCTCCTGACTGGTCCCTATATATTTGATATGATACTAGTTGGGGGTATTTGTTCAAACATCAAGACAATTGATTTTTGGTGATTACCCCTGCTGTTCTCATGACCTGTTGGCTTAATCTTGGATAGATATTGCAAGGCGAAAGTAGATAATGGTCACTCTGGGAATTATGTGGGAAATGCAGAGCAACTTGATAGGCAGGGAGACTGTGAGCCCACAGATTTACCTGCAAATTGACTTGAAAGTGGAATACCATAAACTTTATAATAACTTGGGCAGCTTATTTTGATGAAGTCGATGAAGGATTGATTTCCTTTGCTACCAGTCGGTTGGAATTAGTTGATTAAACATATCATCAAATAGTGTCCTTGGGTGTAGTTATTGATCTTAGCAGATATTTTTACATTAGTAACTGACTGTCCTCTTCAAGAAAAGGATCACTTTAATTTGTGACATAGGAATAAAATTATATCCATTTACCCTTCTTACAAAGCAGGGGTCAAATCAATTAAACTTTTACAAGTTAGTGTAAATTACATGTGTAGCTATTATTTCAGAGGTTAAAAAACAATAGCCACACTTGTAAATTACACTTGTAAAATTTTTCTTGAACTGGCCCAATGATTCCAAATTCATTTGCATAATTCGTTGTTGGTAAAGCAGGTTCTGAACTTCACTTTAAGTTTACCACTATGGACAGACATAATCTTGGTATGTGCTCCAGAATTGAAGGCCTTTGGCAAGCCTGAGTGCCACAGATACAATCCACATTCCCATAAAAAGATGGCAGTTTCATATCCTTGATGGTTCACAATAAATTTGGTGTATTTCTCAGGTTGAGATGAAGTTAAGAGTACAGGCCAAAAACCTAAATTAAGCAGCCCAAGCTTAGGAAAGCATCTATATGGGTTAAATAAATGACAGATTTAAAGTAAAAAAGCAAGCATGGCCCTAAAAACCAACGCTCGAAAAAAGAATTTCACAGCTTGATTGATATTCATACTTACATTGTAC
>JAOXRS010000246.1 GCA_025800385.1 Candidatus Albibeggiatoa sp. nov. NOAA | reverse complement strand
GGTTCAATAAAGGTTTTATCCTTCTACTTCGAATTTCGCGACAGCATGGCACGTTTTTATCGGCGAAACGCGCGGGCTACTGAGACGAAAACGTTGTTTTTATTACGCCATTTTCGCAGAAATTCTGCAGTTAAAACTAGAATTAACTTTTAACCGTGCAATTACATAGTCGTGCAGTTTAAATAGTAAACGAATTAGCTAAGCTTTCAGCAAACTGATGTGATATGTTTGTTTTTGGCAAACTGTTCAATAAAAGCTGTGCTCCATGATTATTGAATCCCTTGCAATGTAATAAACAGTTCACTTAATTATCTGCAGAGGGTGGGAAATTGATTATACGCTGACCTGTTATAGCAGCTTTAATTAACAGCAACAAGTTGCCTCAGTCAATGTAAATGTGATCTCGTGTCCTCATTATGCCTTCCTGGACCAAAAGAAATTCTCACTGGTGATGCCTTCCTACGTCCCAAGGTTTAAATCTCCCCTTCCCTCCTCTCCCCTTTGCTTTCAACATTAACCATTTAAAATTTGACTTAATTTAATAAAGCACATGCTCACATACTGGGCAGATCAGTGCTTGACAGGCTGAGGTGGGCATGTATACACACAGAGTGCCCTTTACTAGGGGGTGGGTGTGGATAAAAGGGGTTGGTCTGAACATCTCCCTTCCTACCCATTG
>JAOXRS010000236.1 GCA_025800385.1 Candidatus Albibeggiatoa sp. nov. NOAA | reverse complement strand
GATCGTTTGGGTAACCAGCGTGAGTTATAATTGGTCCATGGTTTCCAAGGTAACTGTCAACCAATTGAAGCTCGCGAAAATTACCCAAGCAATCCCAGATATCCTAGCATGGAACGGTAGTGCTCAGTCTTCCCGAAGTTTCTGGAGTGGACAATTTCAAGAATCCAATAATTCCGAAATAATTTATGTATCAGCTTGTGAATTCGTTTACTGTGAGATTTTCGTAAGTGATCGTGAGACTGTGAGATTGTCCTGGAAACAGTGAGTCTCACGGCAAAATCGTGAGACTTGAGAGGTCTGTGCGTGGCTCGCTATTCCTCACAAAGCTGATAGGTTGTTCACATACACGTTACAACTCTATGATAAAATTTCGCAATGTATAAGAAGAGACAAAACAATTTCAATCCCTTTTAATGCAGCCGAAACTTGAATCAAACTCCATGTATGCGTGCATGTTATATACCTACCATGCCATACCCATACCGGCATACCATGCCATAACCCCCGGCGTGGGCAGTCGATAAAAATCGATATCGGAAAACCAATTGACAAATCGATAACAATCGATAAAGCTAATTTAATTATTATTGATTGTATCGATCAATCGATAAAAATCGATACTCACACTGGCTGTGGTCACACTACAGAGTTAAATCGTGATTTAGCCTCCAAATCACGCTTGACGAGTAATCACGATTTGGCGAACAATCACGATTTAATATATTTTTGATCAGACTACAGAGTTAAAATGCGATTTGTCACTGTTAAAAAAACAGTCAATCATGCGAAAACACAGACAGACGACATCGGTTGTGTTGTATGTAACACAAAATGACTTCGCCGCGAATTTTTGTTCAAGCAAACAGTTTATATATTATTCTTTCCTTCCATCCTTTGCATCAGTTCAATCTTTTATTTTTTTATCAAAGGGATCGGCTTGCAAATTTACGCTAGTTTTACGCTTTTAAAAAAGCCTGTCCCTCGGGTCCTTCTCTGCAAACCCACAGGGACCTGAGCCACATATGGTGCTTGATGTAGTAAATTTCGTTGCTAAATAACAATATTATTGATTTTTTTTTCTGTTGTGCGAAGTATTTGCTCGCAATTTAAAACTACCAACAATCGTTTATCACAGATGAGGTTGTTTCGACCAAATCAACATTGCTATGTTGTTGTTCTTGTTAATTACAT
>JAOXRS010000219.1 GCA_025800385.1 Candidatus Albibeggiatoa sp. nov. NOAA | reverse complement strand
CAAATGTTATTTAAGCTCTGATATCTCTCCCAAGGGATAACATCTCGGGCAAACCATACATTTGTATTTATAAAAGCCTACACAGGCATCCGGTTATCGCAGCTCTTGTTTCACCCGTCGCGTTCATAACAAATTTAACTTATTATGTCTCTCTCGGAAGAAAAAACCATCGGTGGATTACTGATTCGGCTTACCTCTGTTGCCATTGACAGATAATCACGGGGAGTTTATTCGGAAATATTAAATCCGTGCATGTTTGCCGTCCGTACCAAATGCCAGAGAATCATGACATCGTGATTCCAGACAGAAATACGGGTGTTCAAAGAAACTCTTCATTACAAGATTTAACAGCAACAATTTAATTTTCAATAAAAGCTCTCCAGATACGATTAAACCATTCTGTTCTTCTTTTCTTGACGAACCAAAATTCTGACATCATAATTAAGCTCGGTCACAGAGACAAGTTATGCCTTCAGTCCGTGACAACAAAATAGCAGCGATTTATTTACTTTGGGCTACTTCGTTGGAGCCAAAGCGCTCTCGCGAAACAGATAATTGATACCTGTCGGTTTTATGTTTGCCGGTTCGGCTATTTTTAATTGGATTTAACGAGGTGCTAAAAGTGGGCAGCATTCAAAAAACCCAAGTTTTCTGGCAGGCGGAATCTTGCGGCTTTGCCGTGAGAATTTGAGGCTCCGCCGCCATTGCCTCGCGTTGGCCTCAACAATATTCTGCGTAACAATATTCCGCCAGCTATGCAAGCTAGTCATATAACATTATTATTACTGTTATTATTTTGTCTTCCAA
>JAOXRS010000191.1 GCA_025800385.1 Candidatus Albibeggiatoa sp. nov. NOAA | reverse complement strand
GGATGAAGACCAGAATGCAATTGAGGCCGAAAGCCTGCATTCAAAGCTCCATGCAGTTGTTCAAAAGGAGGTTGCTTTAACACACCAGATTGTTGCCCTTTCACGCAACATTTGCAACATGGTACATGCCAACAAACTACCAACATTAACAGTAGGCATGTTGAGGGCGATTTGTGAAAACCTTGGGTTCAACGTTGCTGATATCAAGGAAAAGAGAAAACACCATTAATTGACCGAATTATCCAGGTTGTTGGAGACTGCTCATGTTCAGTGAAGTAATACTGGTTTCACCAAATAACTTGACAAACTCGGATCAACATTGCTATCAGACGAATACAAGATGCTGTGAAATTTAATTTACCCTTCGAACGTTTCGGCCAACAGTTGCCTCGTGACAGCAGTGCCACACAGCACATTTTCATTTACTCTGGAATTTGCAGCAAAATTTGCATTCCCATGAATAATATACCGCCAGCTATGTACACTACATAACGTACGTACGGAAACTAGTCATTCATTTTCTGCTCTGAACAGAGTTATTACGTATTACCTCTAAAGCGACCATACTTGCCAGGCAAAATGTCACGGTTCTCAATACAACTATTGCGAACTGTCACGGCAAAATGTCACGGCCGGGAGTCTTAATACAATTATTGCGAACTCGCACATAATCAGCAAGTAATCATGGGGCTGCAATAGACCACGGGATCATAATTTCCCGCTATTTTGCTTCTCGTTTTTGTTTTTCATAATAACAACATTCACTTTTCACAAACATTATTTTTGTTATTCAAATGCGCCAACCATAAAAACAAAAGAACTCTTTGTTTAATCAGCCAATAGGCCTCTGGTTGGCACATTAATATCAATAGGTGACGTCACGCGAAACATCGATACATGTGACCATCGCAGTGAATCGGTCTGACCGCGTTTTCACTGTTTTTGTCGAAGGGGAGTTAAACTCGCTTGA
>JAOXRS010000189.1 GCA_025800385.1 Candidatus Albibeggiatoa sp. nov. NOAA | reverse complement strand
CCGAATGAAGAGTATCGATAAGACTCCACTACATCGCCTTGCTCATCGACAAGCCCGACGACCGAGAATTGACGATCCCTGAGGTAAGTGTATGTCTGATTTGTATCAGCGTCATACATCGACAGAGGTTCGTCCACATAGCTACCATAGATGTAGCGACGCTTGAACGTCCCGTTTTCAAGTTCCTCAAGAACTTGAGAACCGAAATAGATATAACTGGTTGTTGTATCATCCGCTACAACATATTTAGTGATACGACGATTCAATGCGTCATATGTATAGGACGCGACAATTCCCGAGTTGTCACTGACCTCTATCAGGCGGTTCGCCCAGTCGTATCTAAACTGTTTATCCGCATAAGTCGTCAAATTACCGACGGCATCGTAGCCGAAGTCTGAATTTGTATATTCGTTATCCGCATTCGGGGTTCGATTTTCATCCACGCCGTTCTGGTTGGTGAATGTCCAGTTACAAAAGTGAGAACATTTTCCACACCATAAAATTTAAGGATAAATTGTCAAAGAATGCTAAAGCGGCTTGTTTTTTTTTGAGCTTTTTTTATTAAAGCTTCAGAAAGGATCTACTGACTCTTAAAATCACAAGTTGCCAAAACAGCAACATCACTTTGCGTTGTAGACAGTCTACAAAATAAGTGAGTTATGACCCATCTCATTCTTTATCTGGTAGCGTTTTAACAAGCAATAATCTTAATTATAGGACTCATGTCCTAAACTGTACTCCTTCATGAATAGCTAAATCTTTTCGACGATTAACTCAATCGACCCATCTTCAAGCGAATTAAGGTCATCAAGGTGAAAGTGATTTCCAACAGGAGAATCATCTTTTGCCAAAGATAATAAATGCCGTGCTAATGAAATTAGCCCCGCCTTATTTGCACTGATAGTAACTCCATTCAGAGCACTTTGTACAAAAATTTCAAAACCGTAATCCCATTCAAAACCATCAGGGACACTTGGTACATCTAATTTTATTATTTCATTACTCATAATTAGTCCTCATAATAAACATGTGCTTTCTTATCAATCATCATTTTCTCAGGCTTCGCAGGATTAGGTTTCAAAGTCTCAAAGTTAACATGCGGACCTCCACCATGTTTGCCAAGTAAGTCATTATCTCCCATGCGAACAACTTTTGTCCCATCTTGCGATACGAACCTACTTTTTCCCACTTCCCTATAACCATCACCCAAGAAGTCATCAGCTGCGGTTAATACATTATCAGTAGACATTCTACTTCCATCAACAGGTAAGCCTCCCTTCTTCGGAGCGAGGAACGAGCGGAAACTCCGAGCGAACGCATAATGTGTTTATGTAGCTCTGTGAAAGGCCTCAACGCACCGCGGACTCGAACTCCACAAGCCAGCTCGTCTGGCCCTGCCGCAGGCAGGAACTTGCCGGGCGTAGTCCCGGCCTTCGCAAAGCGAAGAGCTCTTCCGCTAAAATGAAAAAGCCGGTCAAATGCGACCAGCTCTTTCGGTAAGGTTTGAAAAAGAGGATTCAGACAACTAAAAACCTGCCCCAGGACTCTAGCTCTTGCCTTTTATTTCCAATATCCCTAAGAAACTTTTTACTTTAGGATCAGTAAAAACAAATAAACTTAGTTCATTATACTCAAGAGAGTGAATTTTCACGTGTTTACCTTCATAGCTCCCAAGCTTTTTAATTAACGCTTCAAACCCAACAATATCTGGATTCATTTCATAACGCCGTTGATATATTTCCAAAGCTTCCGAAGTTTCTAGTTTTCCAGTTGTAACATAGTTTCTGAACTGATTACCTTTTATTGCCAGAATCAATGCATTCGAAGCACACTTATCACTAAGAGTTAAGGATTTCAATTTTTGTAAATCAAGCCATTTCATGGGTAAGTAACCTTAGCTCCTTTAATTGTTCCTTTGAGAAGGACCTCAGCTTCATTAAATTTATCGGGAGACAAAATAGTATTCTTAACTGGTACTTCTATTTCAAGTATAACTCCATTATCACGAGAAAAACGCTTTGCCACATTACGATCTGTGGACCAAGAAGTCAGTTTACTTTTGGTATTACCTGCGTTATGCTTTGCCGCATTGCTATGACCTAATACAGAGCGTCTTGGTTTAGTTACTCCTTGTGTGGCATTTTTGTAACCAGGGTGAGATGGCTTTACTCCCCTATATAGCTTCACTGTCTCTCCACTCTTCGGAGCTGGTCTAACACTAATAGCATCATCTACATAGTTAGCCGAACTGGAAAGTGACTTACTAGCAATTGACATTGTAGTCCCCATGGAAATGCCCGCATCAACTACATCCCCAATTATCCTTGCTGTCGACTCATCAACTCCACAAGCATTGGTTGCAACGTCACTAACATAAGAAGAGGTATAAGTGCGCCCCTCTCCTCCCATAATTCTGTTAACACCTGCGCTTGCAACATCCACTCCATGACCAAATGCAACAATTCCTGCTGCGGTGGTTCCTGGTTCTGGTGTAAAAATACCAAGAGATCCAACAGCACTTTCTGCAAAACCTCCAATGACTTGCAGAGAGCCCAATCCAATATCAGTAAGACGAGAACGAAAATATTCTCTTTCCCACCTTTCTTCTACTCTGAGCTCTCTAGCAATCTCCCTTTCAAGTCCATAATACTGTACCGCCTCCTCAAGAGTTCGGGGATATGGATTCTTTTCAGTATAGGAACCCACCTGTAAAATTTCATTCCAGTTGATTCCTGTTTGAGCCGTAAGCCCCATTGGATCCAAAAAGAGAAGCGGGTTATTTCTCACGTAAGCATAAAGGTTCATGCCGTCGACATAGCCTGCGG
Source organism: Candidatus Albibeggiatoa sp. nov. NOAA (assembly GCA_025800385.1). Taxonomy (GTDB): domain Bacteria; phylum Pseudomonadota; class Gammaproteobacteria; order Beggiatoales; family Beggiatoaceae; genus Albibeggiatoa. Next base: position 13,922 of record JAOXRS010000189.1, on the reverse strand, counting down.
GGTCACGTTGAAGGAAACGTCCGACTTCAGGAGAGTACATTCTATTTCTATAATACCAAAGAGCTGACTCCGCATCATAGCGACGTCCGGTGTAACCATAAACATTATTGTAGTTTGAGCAAGCGATTTCCACACCATTCGCGTCATAAACCGTTCTTAAACCGAATGCGGAGTAACGGTAGGACTCTACAACAGCTCCCTGATCGTCGACCAATGCCACGACAGAATATTGGCGATCCCTGAGATAAGTGTAGGTTTTATTTGTTTCTGCATCGTACATTGACAGCGGTTCGTCCACATAGCTACCATAGATGTAGCGACGCTTTAACGTCCCGTTTTCAAGTTCCTCAAGAACTTGAGAACCGAAATAGATATAACTGGTCGTTATATCATCTGCTACAACATGTTTAGTGATACGACGATTCAATGCGTCGTATGTATAGGACGCGACAATTCCCGAGTTGTCACTGACCTCTATCAGGCGGTTCGCCCAGTCGTATCTAAACTGTTTATCCGCGTAAGCTGTCAAGTTACCTACTGCATTATAGCTAAACTCCGAATTGATGTATTCGTTATCCGCATTCGGGGTTCGATTTTCATCCACACCGTTCTGATTGGTAAATGTCCAGTTACCGACCAGATCATAGTTCCAGGACTCCTGTTCTTCATCTAAGGCGTTATCGACCTTCTTGAGCCTGCTTAATAAGTCATAACTGTAATCTCTTTGATAGTTTAAAGCTGCTTCCGCCACAGGATCAATGACTTCCTGCTTAATATTTCCGAAAGCATCATATAAGGAGGTATTCTGTTGATAAATAACTGTCGACCCATTTTTATAGTCCCGGACAGCTTCTCTATTCATGGCATCATACCAGAGAGAGTGTGTGAGGCTAACATCGCCAGAAGAGAGTGTCTGAGAACTCAACTGGTTGTTTTTATAATAGGTATTGGCAGCAACAGTTTTAACATTGATGTAAGTACTTCTCATATAGTCTGCACTGTACACATTGTTCAACAGTCCATTTGCTCCATTTTCATACATTACACTATAGCTATAACGATTAGGATAGAACTGAGCAGTAAAAGTTGAACCTTCGGGAGTCGGGAATGGAGATGGGCCAAACCCTTTTGCTTTCCACTCATACTCACGATGAACTTCTACTCCATCCTGAGTTTCAGAGATAACACGATTCAAGTAATCATATCGATACTCAACCGTATGCGTTTTATTTCCCTGATTGTGGTCGATTGCTTTAGACAAACGTGAGATATCGTCATAAAAGAACTCCTGGCGCAGAGTGCCTCCTTCTTTGACAGTCTTGTTTCGATTCAAGGCATCAAATTCATAGTTAACAACAGTGTTATCACGTTTTGTATGTTTAATCAGGTTACTATTCGCATCATAGTCAAACTGTTCTTCTGTTAAGTCCGCATCAATCGCTTTTACTTTTCGATTCAAGGCATCATACTCATAAGATACCGTATGATTTTCTGCATTTGTTATTGAGGACAGGTTTCCTCTCAAATCATATTTATTTACAGTAACAGCTTCATCAATAGAACCTACTGCCTGTGTACTGATGACTTTTGCTCCCGCTTTGACAGCGCTATTATCATAATGATAGTCATAGACTGTGCTATTAACAACAGAGGGTTCCTCTCCTGTTTTAAGTATAGCATTGCCGTTTGCATCAACACCATCCGCATTCAAAACAGTTTTAACCACACGCCCCAACTCATCATATTCGAAAACAGTCTTGATACCTGCGGCATCTGTGGACATCAGAACTCGCCCAAGTTTATCATATACATTGGTTACAGAGTTGACTGAGGCAGGGGTTCCTGCAATATCCGACTGGTCGGTAATAACCTGCGTCAATTCACTAAAGTCATTATAGCAGTTTTCTGTTATCGTTCCGCGAGCATCTGTTGTCTTCCACAAACGCCCCTGTAAATCATACTCATTGGAGGTCACATGACCAAGGTGGTTTGTAGTCGTCAACAATTGATTAAGCGGATTGTACGTATAAGTCGTAGTTTGCCCCAATGCATTGGTACGTGATGATAAGTTGCCGTTCTCATCATAATCAAAGACTGTCCTTGCACCAAGTGCATTCTGTGTAGCAATCTGCCTATTAAGCGCATCATAAAATGAATAGCTTACATTGCCCTCCGCATCGGTTTGCGACAATACGTTGCCATTAGCATCATATTCAAAAGTAGTCGCATTGCCGTTATAATCCACGGCTTTAACCATGCGTCCCATTTTATCATAGGATTTGGTTGCAATATCATTTTCAGCATTTTTCACTGTTACCTGATTTCCCCTAAGGTCATAAGAATAACGAGTGGAGTTCCCGGCCGGATCAGTTTCACAGACAAGGCGCTTCATCGCATCATACTCATAGTAGAACCTACCACCGTTATAGAGTTTTTTCTCTACAAGAAGATTCCTAGAGTCGTATACATATTCTGTTTTACTTTTAACTGTATCAGAAGAACCTTTTGCAAAGACTGTTTCTTCAATAAGATTTCCAACAGGGTCTAGTTTCTTTTCTGAAACAACCCCATCGGCATTTGTAACTTTAATATGGCGTTCTGAAACATACTCTGTTCGAGTGATACGGACATCAGGTTTTCCATAATTATCATGTTGTTCAATCAATCTATTAAGAGAGTCATACACGTAATAAGTCGTAAATACCGTGCCGAAGTTTGTTAAAGAGTGACTTGTCAAAACACGCTTAAATTTCAACATTTCGTCCGGGTAATACTCATAAGTAATACGTTTTGCTCCTGTGACATTCCCTGAGACATCCTGCTTCGTCACATAAGTCTCTGAGATTTTTTTATTGAAGTTGTCGTAAGTGAAGGAGACCACATTGCCACGCTTATCTGTTTTAGTAAGCATATTCCCATTGGCATCATACGTGAAGTTGACAGTTTCTCCCAACACATCTTTCTTACAGACCAGCTGATCCATTGTATCATACTGAAAGGTGGTTGCCGCTCCATTCTTATCAGTTACTGAAGTCACACGCCCCAAAACATCATAGTCGTATTTTACAGCACCTCCGAGAGGATCTGTCTCCCTAATAACCTTACCTTTGGTCACAATATCTCTCGCAATGCCATATTCCTTAACGATTTCACTTGAGTCAGGTAAAATAGTCTTTAAGAGCTGCCCGTTATCGTTATATATAAACGTTGTAACAGCTTTATCAGGAGAGATATTTTTGGAAGGTTTACCATCTTTATAGTAATAACTGTAAGTAGAGAATCCCGCACTGTCAGTGGTAATAACAGGCAGTCCACGCAAATCATTAACGAGTGTAGACCTATTACCATTCTGATCTTGTCTGGAAATAAGGTAACCCATGCCGTCATACTTAAAGCGTTCACTATTTCCATCCTGATTGGTGACCGCCGCTAACAGTCCCTCACTGGAATATGTATATTTTTTATAGACCTGTTTTATATCACCGCTGACAGCCATGCTCGTGATTCTGTTCGAAGAGTCAAAACTGAACACACAGTTTCCTGCACCATCCGTAAATGTTATAGAACCCAGTATATTCTTGTAGGTGTCTACCATTTGAACATTGGCAGTGGCATTTGGGAAAGAATACTGCCCCTCTAACTTTCCATATTCATTATATGAAACTATCGTTACTTCATTTTCAGGGTTAATAGTGGCTGTGGGAAGGTTAAATTCCTTGTTATAGCAGGTTAACCAAATTTTACCATCTCTGAGCTTCTTCAGCATATTTCGCTGTTCATCATAGTAAAAGTAAGTTTGAATACCTCTTCCGTCATTGTGTACGGTCAGGTTGTGAGAAGGGTCATATTTTTTTGATTCAATACAGTCATTTCTATTATTAATGCGTATTACATCACCCTGACTGTTAAAATAAATTTTTCGATAATAACCCGCTTCATTCCAAGTCTCAGCAAACTGATTCAATCTACTATAGTTAAAGTTAAAGGTCTGCCTAAGTTTATTAGTGTGGTGAGAAACAGTATCATTCTTATAATAATAGATATCCAAATAGTCCCCATTCGGCAGACTACAGCGTGACATATTGTGATTTAAAGCTGGGTTTTCTGACTTTTTTTCTTTAAGGTACTTAAATTTACTTATTTTGCCCACGGCATTGGTGGAGGCGATCAAATCATACTCGTAGTCAGCAATGCCGTAGTTATCATAAGTATAGCTAAAGTTTATTCCTGTGTCAGCCGAATTAGGTAATACATATTTTATATTCGAAACTTTAGCATAGTCAAAATAAGAGAACTTAATTTTCCGCCCTGTTCCATCAGAGAAGTAATCAAGCACTTTCCTTCCTGAAGAAATTTGTTTATAAACAAAACTAAGTTTATTACCGTAAGTATCGATTTTTTTCTGTAAATATCCATCATTATCAAAGTGAATCACCGACTTATTTCGCAACGTGATATAATAGCCATTATCATCTTTTGCCATCACAAAAGTAGTTCCAGCCGGATAGGCATATTGTCCGGGTCCATCTGTTTTTTTACTTATCTCATAGGCTTTACAATCATTGCTATAATAAGTAACCGTGTCGCCTCTTGGAACTATTCTTTCAGCATGATTCCACGTCCAACCATACCCAAATGGACCATTATAAATCAACTTGCTTTTATATTTTCGTTTAACAGACAAGTCAAAGCCTGTTCCCGGAACAAAGATATCCGGTTCACATTCATGGTAGAATTCTCCGTTCAACATATCAACCGGGTCACCATCTGCATAAAGCTGGCTGTTTGCATTGTCATCAGCCATATTCACTAGACCATCCGATGACTTATAGGTTGATTCGACTTCTGAAACAGTCTCTGGCGTAGAATTACCACTTATCTGGTTATAATAGTCATCCCAATTCTGATATGAGTTATCCTGAACAACTTCATCCCCGCTCATGCCTCCATTGGTTCCTCCCGATTCTTGATCTGCCCCATAAAAGACATAGCCCTTTACCGTTTGGTCATCATTATAGCATAGGTACGTAAAAGCCCCTGTCTCGGCCACTGGGACCACACTTCCTGTAAATATCGAGTTTCCAAAACGGTCAAAGTCATTCCATATAAAAGCGTATGCAAAAGGAGGGAGTGGATAAGCAGTTGCATTGCTATAACTTCTAACCCAATAAATGAAGTCATCCTTTGATGCAAGCCTAATCCACCGATATCCATCATTATATCTATCAACAGTAAAACCTTCTGCAAAGAATACTGTGTCCACTGAAGTCCACTTATCTACCGGTCTATAGCTCGTTAACCAAGCAGTGCCATTCTTATCTTTTTCCATAAAAAAGATAGGCAGATTCATATCTGCAGCCACCAAGAATGATTTAACAGTGCTTGATGATGGGGTATCCTGAATATCTTCAAAGATTCGACTTTCCTCGAAAGAAATGGAGTCTCCAATTAAATCAAACATAATTTTTTTGTTAAAATACTCTGTAGCTATTCTATTCCCTTTATTGTCTGTTTTGATGGGTTCAGAGAAAAAACCGAATGCATCAATCTGTGCAGGATAATGGTATAAGAACTTAGCCTCATCATCAATTTTCTGGGTATCAGCCTTCAGTGGAATGTGAATAAAAGTAGGAGAAGGTAGCTTAAATAGTGGTTCACAATGGAAAATACTATTAACTCGCCTAATAATCTCATAAGCACGTAAATTAAAAGTGGAAGCAAATACATGAGCCAAGTTCTCTAAATATGCACGTTTTTTCCCAAAATCAGCACTTACGACATCTGTTGCAGAATTTATAGATAAATACAACTTAGCATCTTCAACATTTTTCTCTGAAGCTGATAAATAATCAAAAGAAATTGCAGTAACAGATTCGATAGGTTGCAATGGGCGGTCAAAAGGTTCTAGTAGGGATGAAGATGATAAAACAAAATTATTGTCACTAGTAGGCTGATAACTTAAGAAAAAAGATTTACCCCTAGTATAATATATAGGAAGTCCTTCCTTATGTAACTCTCCATCAACCAACAGTCGTGGGCATGCATAGCTAACATGATCTTGCCATTCAAGGGTGACCTTTTTACCTGCAACTTCAGCTAAATACAATGTCACACCGAGTGAAGGAGTGCCTCGTGCAGCAAAATTTGCTTCGCCATATTTATCCGCTCCAAAGACATAAAGCTTAGCCGAAATTCTATTTTCTAAAGGAACTTCAGCGCAGTCTCCTTTTATATCAATTTCGTTTGAAGAGAACGAACTAAGCCAGCTAGGCAAACTAGCTGGTAGAAAATGGAATTTCCTTTGCTCTATAGTTTTTCTTCTTAACATAAGTGAATAATCCAAATACTCCAGATCCGTATTTGGACTATAAGACTCTCCTCTAAATGATTTTGCAAGATTTTCTTCAAAAATATCTAACGGACTTCTCACTTTATAATATTTTCCATCCTCTAATTCGGAAAAAATATAATGCCTAAGATTATAATTAAGGTTATTAACTCCTAATGACCCCATACTCATAATAGCAGCTACTTTATTAATACCTGAAATAACTGTTTTATCTCCCCACGGGCATAAAGTTATCCAACTATATTTGTTTATCTTGCTAGAGGCAGAATTGTGCCCCCTATATTTAGAGTAGTCAACATAAACTTTCACAAAGATAAACTCTTTGAAGTTTATTACAGAATATTTTCCTACTAAGCCATGGTGGGAGTATTGCGCAGGCACACCAGCAATCCTCATCAAAGTAATCAGTAGTGAAGATTGATCCCAAGCATTTCCTCGCTTTGTTCTAAAAGTGCATAAGGCTCCTTTCCTTGATCCAACATAAAACTCATCATTAATATTGTTTCTCACCCAGTTAAAAATTGCAACTGGTTCTTTATTCAACTTTTTAACAAGAGCCACCAAAGGGTCTGTGGGGGTTTCATCATCCGGAGATTGATTTGTATCCCACTGGCATGCAAAAGTTGGTTGCAGGTATTGAGACATATCCTCTGATTTGGCAGCAGAGACTGCCAATAACAAAATCAAAATTATAAACTTCTTAAACATTATCTTAAACTCCTAATTATTTTGGCTATTAAATTTTTTCAATGCTTCGAGACACATAATTGTAGTGTAAATATCAGAGTCCCAACTCCCATTCTCATCTTGCTCATTAATCAAATAGTTGGCAGCGTTGCTAAGAACTGCATCATGTTCAGTATCAGATGAACTCATCCATCTAAGCGTAACAGCAGTGTTTAATAAAGACTCATCAAATTGACCAAATAGTTCACTCTGTGGATCAACATTCTGCAATGTCTTAATCCATGTATAATTAACCAGATCACTGTTTTCTTTAAGGTTATAAATCAGCGGGCTAAGATATAAATCATTATCAGTATCATCTGTTAAGTAAACGGCACCATTATCATTCAAGAACTCTTCCTCCCAATTCCAATCTGTTAAAACCAGTCCGCTGTTTGAGCCAGAGCTAAATGCCCTAATTGCCAGCGCAGTATCTAATGGGTCAGGAGCAAAATCATGCGTCAATCCCCATCTCAGTTGATTATCGGCTCCGGCCTTGTGACCTTCTGAATATAGTTTAAGCTGGAAAAACTCTGTATTTTCATGCCATAAGTTCAGCGTATTTATAATTCGGGATAAAGAGTCACAATCATTTTTGTAATAGCCCCTGACCCAATACAGAGATTTGTAAAGGTTATACGACTTGGGATACTTAGGTGCGAAATAGTCGAGCACTTCAGTCGTTAACAGCAATTTTAGGTTTTCACGCTGTCCCCAGGAAGCGTCGATATTCATTTGGCTCCACAACCAGTTTTCACCTTTGGAAAGTACATCATTTAAGCTAGGCGTCGCCCCAGAACTTGACTGTAAAGTCTTAACAGTAATCAGGTTTTTAAGTATACTCTCTTTCCCGTCATTATAAACGAGTGTGACGCTATACCGATACTCCATACCGCTGTGAACTGCACTATCTACAAATATTGATTCAGACCTTGGGGCTGCACCAACCTTCAATCGTGCCGGAGGCAGGTATTTACCATCCATAGCGTCCTGCAGTGCCTTTGTATCAAGAGCGTTATTAGATCGGTATATATTAAACTGAAGCCCATCTCCAACAGCAGAGCTAAGGTCTAGTTCAACTGTTGTTTCGTCGACTCGCTTTAATACAGTGTCAACTCCCTCCATAGAGCTGTTGAATCGATAAACCTCTGTATTTACAGCTTCCTGATTCCCCGCCTTATCCACAGCGAAGAACTTCAACACAACCACGTCTGCTGAATCTTTGGAAACCCCCACTTTAGGCAAACCTATGCTGCCGCCAAAATTTTTGGTCAAACCTATGATTTTAGTAGTATTTTCAGCTCCTATAACCGGATCTTCCCCATCAGTGCTATAGTAGATGTCGGCATTCTTTGAACAGCGTAAAAACACAGTCAAATCTTCAGCATAGTCCCCGCTGGGGATTGAGGCGGTTGTGATCGGAACAGCCTTATCAACGATAAAATTATATTGATTCTCAGCGACCTTGTTGCCGTTTTTGTCTAAATAAATAATGGTGTAACCATAGTTCCCGCTCTCAGGCTTTTCAATAATGTAGTTAATTGTATTATCTGTCACTGTAGCCGACGACGTAATATCAGCACCTTCATCATTCAATAATTTAACGGTACCTTCTCCTGCTGGATGCTTAAATAATATTACTAGCTCAATAGTTCCGTTTGGAAGAGTTGATACCACATCATTTTTTGCAGGATAGGAGTTTATGACAAATGACTTATCCTCATCCCAGATACGAGTCTGCCCTCCTGAAGAAATGTCACCCATTTTGATATTCTTGACGCTATCAGATAGAATCCAATATCCGAGTCCTTCACGAGCCGTGACCGGGTGGTAATACACTCCATGAATAGAGTTCCAGCCCCATGAGTTGTTATGAAAATCAACCCCTGTATTATAAGCAAATATATTTGCATCTTGAGTGTACGGCACACCCACAAGATTCCATCCTTCATAGAGTTTATAGTCAAAAGAGTTTAAAATAGTACCGTGTACCGGGATATCTATTTTCTTTGAACCGAATGAGAACATCCATATACCATTAAGAGCTTTGATTTCTGATGGAGTGGCATACTTCCCCGTTTCCACATTATGCGAATAAAGTTGAATATGATATTGATCATTTATAATGTCTTTGACGTTAGGAGAAGACGGCTCAATGGGAACAGAAACCAGATTCCACCCGGTCAGCAGTGTAAAATAAAAATAACCTTTGCCGTTTTCAGGATCAGTATCATCCAGAAAAGCAGCATACCCCACTATAGGAGCATCAACAACAAAATTAATGGTTTCTCCCCAACCTCGTAGATGACCGGCCCAACGGTCAAAAGAACAGCCTGATGCAGGAACCGCATTCAGTGTTGCAACTTCCCCTGAACTATACCATTCTTTTGAACCGGTGACATTACCGTGACCCAATATATTTATGTTGACTTTATACTGCCGCTGTCCTTCATTCCAGGTAAGTTCTGAATCCTCAGTCAGCGTTATACAGCCTTGATCCCCCAACGAGCCATCCCCTACGCTTCCCGTACCTGTCCAACTACCACAGTATATTCTTTCGTTGTCATTAACGGAATGTATATAAGGCGACATGACGAAAATATTTTCACCTTTGCAATAGGTTTCTGTTTTGACTACCTGAGAATTGAATTTGTGCGTCAGTGTAACAGTTTCACAAAATTCATAACAGCCTAAATCTGCCTGTCCATTTTCTAATGGAAAAACACGAGGCTTTGAGTCTAAGTCTTCCCATGCATCATAACTCATGTCAGCAAGGTCAATACATGGAGAGTCTGATCTTAGATGATAATCCCCATTGGACGGATCAACAAATTTAGGATCAAGGGAAATGTTGCCTTCACCCTGGATAGATTGCTTACTGTTACAATATGATGCTGATATTTTTACCGGGTTAGATTCACTTACAGCTGCTATAAATTTAATAAAATCAGTGCCGGTTAACTCAAGTAAATCAGTCCAAAGAATACTATTAAAAAAATATAAAAATGGGTTACCTCCTCCTGAAACTAGGGCATCACCTACTATGGTTGAACTTTGTATATATGCCCAACCTCCAAAATTACGAATAGCTAACGGGGTAGTAATGAGAGAGTTACTGATTTCTGCTGATGTTGCCCCTAAAAGGGTTAAGGCTGAGCCTTTGAGTATCAACTCTTCTGAATTACCCACTGTGCCTGTAGGTACCACAGTATCTAAACTACTTTCAAATAAGGTTTTATTCACAACAACACGAGCGTTATCAGAAAATACACCATGGTAATACTCACCAACAAGCTCAGAGTTTAAAATAGTAACCTCAGATTCAGTGTTTTCTTCAATAAGTGTATACCTCTTTCCCACAAATTTAGAACAGGATATTCTCAATTGAGAGTTCTGACTAAGAATAAGGCCATTATGTCCACTCGAGTAAGCTGAATAATCCAATTCAACGTCAGGACTTTCAAAAACAATATTCGAAATTGTGACATCTGATTTATTGGTGATCTTAAATGCAGTTACCCCTTGAGGAACTCTTACCTTAGTATCGTCCGTAGATGTAATCTTAACCATCTTTCCATCAATATCAATCGTCTTCAAAAGGTTAAATTCACCCGATAGGTTTACAACCGTCTTATTCTCTGCTAATTCAAGAGCTTTGGAAATAGTTGCCAATGAGTTGCCTGGAGACCTCCCGTCATTAGCGTCTGATCCTGTTTGAGCATTTACATATAAGTTTTTCCTCAATAAGACAGAATCTTTAATTTGACTTTCAATATTGGTGAGTCCTTTCGAATCCAAATCTCCCAACCTTTCAACCTTAGGTTTAGGGAATTCATATACGACTCTTGTATTAGAAAATATTCCACTAGCCACGGCAATCCCCACTTTTACTTCATCTCCTAAGTCGACATATCCTTCCCCCATTTTTTCCCAACTATTGCCAAACTCCGAAAAATAAGCACTAACTTTCCCTTTTCGTCGGATTAATATAACCCAACTTTTTTCATCAACCAGTAAGTCCTCCGTGGCAAACCCTTGAGTATAACTACCTTCATTGTCACGATATTTCAGGGTTCCACCAATTCGTTCTGAAATATCAACGGAAAAGAACGGTTCACTATTTCCGATCCCGTTTCGTATCATTATCGAGGCTGAACTAAACAAACCGCTGCTATCAACAAACTTTCCGAGCTGTGCTTTTATATAAAAGTCACCACTCACGGTTTGGTAAATATAAGAAAGGTTATCATGACTACCTCTTTTATTATCCGCTCCGATGAATTCAAAAGAAAAGAGTGAATCACTAGAGTTATACTCCATCTTATAGGCAGATGAAGTTGTATTAACTGTTCCAATATTATAAGCCATCCATCCCAATGGCATACTATCCCCATTATGAACTTTAATATTAGTATTATTAGCCAGCTCATCCGGATCCGAAACACCATCACCATCTGTATCCGTCAAAAACGGATTTGAAAAGTGACTATTTAACTCTTCAGCATTAGTCAAGCCATCACCATCCTTGTCTTTCACCGGATCCAGTACATACACTTTTCGTGTTGCAATAGCTGTATTTCCAAACGAATCAGTAGCGGTATATGAAATAGTAAAACCGTTTGTATTTTCAATTGAATCATTAACAGAAGGTAAAACAACAGTAGACCATTCAATATCACCATCAACCTCATCATACACAGAGCCTCCGGGTTCAGTATACTCATTAATAAAAGCAATCACATCCTCGCCATTTTTACGTGAGTCAAACTGTTTTGCTCCACCAGAGTTTAATGTGATTACAGGCGGGGTGTTATCCACGACATTAATAGTCATAGAAGATTCACAGCCGCCTTGAAGGTCGGATACAACATAGTCAAAAGTAATTTGACCCGCAAAGTTAGGTTCATGCGTGTAGGTTATAACTTTGCCATCTGAATCTGTGGTTATTCCCCCGGTAGAAGGATTAGGCTTCCCCTGCCATACCACATTGTATATTTTGGCAATTGACAGCTCATCCCCGTCAGGATCAGTAATTTTAGGTAGCAACAAGGCTTCGTCGCCACCAATCAGTGGAAGATTGGCTGAGTTATTGTACTCAAACGTCAATGTATTCTGAGCCAAGGTAGGAAGCTGGTTTACCGGATAGTCCTGCCAGGTCAAGATGGGGTACGCATATGGTTTAGCTTTCCATATATCAGAGAAATTCCACGAATTGTCTGTATAGGTAATCTGCTCAAGAGCCTTCTGCTTTGTCACTGATAGTCCGTTATATGCTTCTCCAGAGTTAGTGGACGTCGCATCCATATTATCAATCACATAATTGTCTTCAACTGTGACTCCGGACCAGACACTTCCGATAAACCGACCTCTATTAAGTCCACTTAGAATACCTTTTTCATTCAGTACAAAATTATGTCTCAACGTTGAATTATTTCCAGCTAAAGCCACAAATCCACCGACACGAGGTGGCAGAGAAGACGTTCGTAAATAACTTGTTGTATAGCAACGCTCAACGGTTACTCCAGCATATGCTGTTCCGCTAATACCTCCACTATAATTATCTCCGTATATTGTTCCTGTAGAGTAGCAGTCAGATATCACCCCTCCCGACTGAAAGCAGCCGGAAATACCTCCGCAGTAATCACCTCCGTAAATCCTGCCTGTCGAAGCGCATTTTTCCACTCGACAGTTATTCGTAGCAAAACCAATAATGCCTCCCGTGACATCGCGACCGAAAATATTTCCGGTACACATTGACTCAAGAATATGAGAATTTTCCGCATATCCCGCAATACCTCCTATATTGTTTTCTCCATCACAGGCTGTCGTTTTTATACACCGTCTGACAGACGTGTTACTACAATGGCCGACAATACCTCCGACATATTCATAGCCGTTTACCCCCGATGCGACCGTTGAGCTACTAATCGAACAGGAATATCCTGAACGTCCGGCAACTCCACCCACATAAATAAGTCCCTCAATTTTACCTGAAACTATTTTACATGAATCGATAACCGCAGAGTTAGTTATATATCCCGCAATACAGCCTGTATAGTCCGCACCGGAAATGTTCACATCAGTAAAATTGAGATTCTTTATTTCTGCGTCTGAGCAGCAGGAAAAAAGACCGTTGTAGTCCTCTCCACTTCTCTTGATTGTCAGTTTTTGTACAGAATGATTTGCTCCGTCCAGAATACCAGTGAACCTGTTCTTGGCAGACCCGAAAGGCTCCCAGCTTTCAATTGTCTCCAGATTAATATCATTCACTAGCTTATAATGGCCAGATAGGTTGTGCCTGATTGCTTTAAATTGGTCTAATGTGGAAATTAAATGAGGGGCATCCGGGTTTCTTGTGCCGCCTCCAATTCTATAAAACATATAAGATTTGGGGTTTAACCCGTTATCAACTTCGACGCCGTCTAAAATTCCATCTCCATCTGAATCAATATTTAAAGGGTCAGTTTCCCAAGCAATTTCTTCAACATCTGTAAGTCCATCACCATCGCGGTCTATTTCCAAAACAGCCTTGTCATAATCATCCTGTGAGTGCATCAGCACAGAGGCTGGGATTACCTGTTTGGTGAAATTTGGGCCTTCCCAGAACATTTTGATACCGCCGGGACCTCCTGCGTCATAATAGTCGATTTTTATGTCGTGGAAGCCAGCAGGCAAGCTTAAGGCTCCGCTTCGCTCACGCATGCCGTGATTCCCACCATTTGCGACTACTAAATCATTGTTAATATAAAGCTTAGAACCATCATCACTAACAGTATAAAATTTATAACTACCAGCAACGTCTACATACAGTTTACCTGTAAATGAGGCCGCTCCATTAGCAATGGGA
>JAOXRS010000168.1 GCA_025800385.1 Candidatus Albibeggiatoa sp. nov. NOAA | reverse complement strand
TCGACTAGCGTGAGGCTTAAACGACGAGACGGAAACAGATAAGGCCTTTCAATTCTTATATTGTTTGCCCTATTGTTAGTCTCCAAAGCTACGCAGCCGTTATTATTGTGCATTACAACTATAGCCGGCAAGAGATCTGAGCATCAGAGTTAAGGAGCTAATGGCTCTATATTTGTTATATGGCATGAATGAACATCACGCGTAGGTTTAAGCTCACTGAGCTTCTTGTTTTTTCTATCACGCAAGTGCGTACGTGCGTACAGGTTGCTTCGCCCCGAAGTCTATTCCCCCATTTCTCTTAGTCTGCAGAACAGGGGTTATTTTTGGCGTTTCTCAGGCGAGCGCGAGTGCTCTTGCTCTGCAGGATACTAACATTTCTCCCTCCGATAACCGGAGCTCAACTCAGGATGTCCATACCACTTGGCAAAGAAGCTAATCCGTGCTGCCTTTATTATTAATTTATCACGAGCACCAAGTTTATGGATGTATTATGAAAATACCATGAGATAAAGAACTATAAAGAACTGGATAACACTATTAAAAACTGCCTGCTTACTACACTGTATTATTTAAGAGCTGAATTAAAGACTATCAGTAAACGGAAAACGCATCTTGATAATGCTTTTTTTTAGTGTTATTAGCTTATTTCTTATCAGTTCATTTTGAAACGATTTTTTATACCGCTTATAAGCCC
>JAOXRS010000017.1 GCA_025800385.1 Candidatus Albibeggiatoa sp. nov. NOAA | reverse complement strand
TTTGCAAGTTCCCAAATTCGGGCGGTAAGCTTTGTAATTGGTTATATCCTAAACCTAACTTAGTTAAGCTTTGCAAGTTCCCAAATTCAGGTGGTAAACTTTGTAATTGATTATATTCTAAATGTAACTCAGCTAAGTTTTGCAAGTGACCGAATTCAGGCGGTAAGCTTTGTAATTGGTTCTCTCTTAAATTTAATACCATTAAGCTTTGTAAATTGCCAAATTCAGGCGGTAAGCTTTGTAACTGATTATCGCGTAAATCTAACCAAGTTAAGCTTTGCAAGTTGCCCAATTCAGGCGGCAAACTTTGTAATTGATTACGTTCTAAATCTAACTTGGTTAAACCTTGCAAGTTCCCAAACTCAGACGGCAAGCTTTGTAATTGGTTATATTCTAAATTTAACTCGGTTAAGCTTTGCAAATTGCCAAATTCAGGCGGCAGGCTTTGTAATTGGGTATACCTTAAATTCAACTTGGTTAAGCTTTGCAAATTGCCAAATTCAGGCGGCAGGCTTTGTAACTGGATATACTTTAAATTTAACTCGGTTAAGCTTTGCAAGTTGCCAAATTCAGGCGGTAAGCTTTGTAATTGGTTAGAGCTTAAGTATAACTCAGTTAAGCTTTTCAACTGTCCAAATTCAGGTGGTAAGCTTTGTAATTGGTTAGAGCTTAAGTATAACTCAGTTAAGCTTTTCAACTGTCCAAATTCAGGTGGTAAGCTTTGTAATTGGTTATTGATTAAATTTAACTCAGTTAAGCTTTGCAAGTTGCCAAATTCAGGCGGTAAGCTTTGTAATTGGTTATTTCCTAAATCTAACCTTCCTAAGCTTTGCAACTGGCCAATCTCAGGTGGAAGCTCTACAAGTTTATTCCTATTTAGTTTAAGTTTTTGTAAGTACTTTAAAGAAAAAATGGATTTTGGTATTTGAGTTAAAGACAAGTAAGATAAGTCTAACTCAACGATTTGTTGTTGCGCATTTACAGTCACACGCTCATCCAAGTTTATCTCCATTTCTTGTTCTAACTGTTGGATGACTGCTAAGTCACTCGGTTCTTCTGGCAAGGAATCAAAATAATCCCGAATCGCCTCAATGCCTAATTCTGCAAGATCAGGTGTGGGTTGTTGTAAAGGGTTGTTCCAAATCCAAAGTTGTGTTGTTGGCTTGAGATTGGCTAATTCTCTCGGTAATTCAGAAAGCTGATTATGTTGTAACCATAAAACACTTAAGTTCTCTAAGTTGCCAACTGTATAAGGCAACCTAACCAATTGATTATTTGATAAATACAACCCTTTTAAATTTTGTAATTGTCCAATTTCTAGCGGTAAAACAGAAAGCTGATTTTGGTATACATTGAAGAATACTAGGTTTTTTAACTGTCCAATTTCACTCGGTAATACCGTTAATTGGTTTTCACTTAAATACAACTCTTGTAACTCAGTGAGTGCACCAATCTCTTTGGGCAAATGGCGTAATTGATTTTGACTGAGTGAGAGCTTATACAGTTCTTTTAATAGACTAATTTCTTTGGGTAATTCAGATAGTTTATTGTGACTTAAGTCTAATTGTTGCAAGTGTTTTAATTGGCTAATCTTTGGTGGTAACTGTGAAATGGCATTTTTTGAGAGTGACAACTCTGTTAAATAGGGTAGGAAAAAAATCACATCTGGAATAGTCAACAAGCCTGAATGAGATAAATTTAAACCAATGATATTATCGTTTGCATCTAAAACATAAGCATTTCGATGTCCCATCACTTTATCAAGTGTAGTTTGAGTTAAAGGCTGACGTGTAACTTGCTTTAATTGTTGGATGATTTCAATACTAGGTAAATGTTGTTGTAATGATGAACCCCAAACCACTTGCTGCTCACCCGTTTCATTGATAAATCTAACAGTTGCTGAGGGTTGTGACGAACCTGAAGGGTAAGTATTCCCAAATAAGGTGCTAAATTGAATCGTAGTTGGGCTGGCATCATTATTAAATAAAATATAAGTTTTTGATGAATACTGATTCCCCCAACCGCCTGTGGTTTGAAACGCAATATTGTTAGCAATGATTTTTAAACCTGCTTGAATAGTAGAGCCATCTGCGCTAGAAATTTCGGCGATGTAATCCCCTGCTTCCAACTCAGGTGTCACATGTTCTTGCCCTGAATTCATCACAGTTGGTTCATAAAACGCAATCCGCTCACCATCTACAATCCGATATAAGGAAGCCAATATAGTTTGAGTTTTATCAGAATGATTGTAAGGAATAAGCGTAATAATTTGTGGTTCTGGAAGAGAAAAGCTTGTCCACTGTATAGCTGGAGACAATAAGTCAGCGATAGAACTGGTGGTAAAGGTTTGAGAGTCAGAATGTAAGCTAATACCTAAAATACCCTCTGTGCCATTATCAGGTAAAACAGCATCAAGACGATAAACCCCTGTTTTTTCTAATTGTAAAGAGTAATCACAGCGGTTTTCAGTACAGGTTTCGGCAGGCAATACAGTACTACAGCACAAATACAGCAAAACGCTGTAAATGTACCAATATGGTCTAATTTGCATAATACGGGTTCCAAAAAGATTAAAAGGATTGCATTAAGGTATAGACCAGAATTGAATAATTGCAAGATTTGTAGGGGTTCGAATAAGATGACACAGGTTTCAGTCAGTTTATCTTATTTAACAGTTTTGCTCGTTGTTCAGGTGTGAGATTGGCAAATTTTTGTGCTAATTGCTTAACGTTATCACCTTGATTTAAATTGTTATTTTCAGCATTTCCTGCAATATTTAAGTTTCGATTGTGAATATGGGTGTGTACATGCATTTCTGACATTTTGTCTGATTTAACTCGCTTTAATTCTTCTTTTTCAAATACCCCTTCGAGTAAACCTTGCACAGAGATATTTTTAAAGCTTTCATTGCATTCTGCTGTTTTAAGTCCTTGTTCTCTCCGCTCTTGTAATTTTTTAAGTTGGTGAAAATAGGGATTCTCCAAAGTTTCACATCGTTCGCAGTGACATGGAATCATTTCATCGACTTCGATATTTTCAAACCATGTATTGTGAATATCTCGTACTTCGTCAATAATTTTACGTAGGAAATATTTGCGTTCATTGTGATGACCACGTACCGCAATATCAATCACTTTTGACTCTTCGTTTTCGATAATTTGTAGTTCACACCCTTTTTCAGTTAATACAACGCCTTCTCTCCATACCCATGGTTCTTTAATAAGGTGATGTAAACGCACAATTAAACGCACGACAATACCTTTAGGCATAAATGCATAGCGAAAACGGAAGTTTAAATTATCTTCTGTGTTCCATTCGTAGTTATCAGGCTTTTTACTCGGAAGTAGTTGAGGGGCAATATAAGCGTCTTTACCAACTGGATAACAAATTTCAAAATTGTCGGCTTTCATTAAATTCAGCAGGTTGTTACGCTCAGTATGGTTATATTTTTTCCAAATACCATTTAAATATTGGTGAGTAAAATGGCCTTTGTTTTTGCCTACTTGTTTATCTACTAATACACTATACACCGCATCGACTGCCCATTGAGGGTTGAGGATAATAAAGTCATGCAGGTGTGAGTCGTTTTGAAAATGTAAAATACTGCCGAGTTTATGTAAGTAACTGCTCAAGTTCAGTTGGCTATCTTCTTCGGTAATGCCATGTTTGGCGCAAATCTGTTGATACTCAGCAAAACTGATATGGTCTTTATCTAATTGCCGCAAGTCTTCACGAATGGGTCGCCATTGTTTGGGGAGTTGATTGCCCACATGGTGTAGTTTGGTTAAAGCCCGTTGAATAGCGGTACAAAGTGCTCTAAAGTCAGCATCGTTTTTGGATAGGTCAATGTCACGTTGTTGAATCCCCAGCTTTTTTTCATATTGTTTTTTGTATTTACTTACATCAAAGTCGCTGTTTGAATTGTGTTCGATGTCATTCAGTGCAACGATAACGGAAGTGTGACAATCGTCGCTGGGGAAGTTGGGTTCTTTACCTAATAAATTAATGATATTAAACCAATAGGAGTAGTGTGTATTTTGCTTGCGGTTATCGGAGGCGAGGATATATAACGCGCTGGGCGTGAGGAAAAATTGGTGAGTCATGTACTGGATTTCTTGGCCGCCAAAGTCCCAGATATTGGCTTTAAATTGAATGTCTGGATTGTGTTCAAGTGGAAATGACCAGCCTTCACGCACCACGATGCCAAGTGTTGATTTAGAATCTTGAGGCACTTTGTATTCAGGGTCAAACAGTTTTTCCATTAAGGTGGTTTTGCCTGCACCGGGTTCACCGACGATAATTAATTTTGCTTCATATAGTCGTGTTGTTTCTCCACCTTGTTGTTTTATTTGTTTAAAATAGTTCAGAATTGCTGCATTGCCTTGCTCAATGATTTCTTGTGGTGGTTCGGTGATGGGGCAACCTGAAGTGTATATAGTTGTATCTTTTTCAAATAAGGATATGAGACTTTTTAAACTTGTAATAAATTTATTATTATCAAGGCTTAAAGAAGTTAAGCCAGTTAAAGCGGCCAAAGCCGAGACATCGCTCAAGTGATTATTTGTAAGATTTAAATAAGTTAAGCCAGTTAAAGCAGCCAAAGGCGACACATCGCTCAATTCATTGCTTCTAAGGTCTAAAGAAGTTAAGCCAGTTAAAGCGGCCAAAGCCGAGACATCGCTCAATTGATTTTCAGATAAGTATAATTCAGTTAAGCCAGTTAAAGCGGCCAAAGGCGAAACATCATCTATCTGATTGTTGAACAAAAATAATGTATTTAGTTCATCCAATTCACTCAATGGTGAAATATCAATTATCTTTTGACCATGTGCGAATAATACCTTTAAAGACTTTAAACACGAAAAGTTTGTAGGTAAATGAGTTAAACTATTTTGCTCGCCTTTATTTTGACTTTCAATTCCTTTCCAAATTTTTTGCTTCTCATCCCATTCACCATATTCTTTACTTAACCTCAACTCCTGCAACCAATCCAACGCAAACAACTCAGGTGGCAATTCTGTTAAACCGCAATTCCCTAAATCCAAACAAGCTAAACGCTTTTCCTTCGCCTCTGCAATCAACTGTAACGCCAGCTCTGACATGATGTTATTTCCATTGGGCTGTCTGAATCAGGATTCTCAAGATTTAAGAATGAACAGGATGAAATTGTAGAAGAGCCTAAGATTTGTGGCAATATCTTGAATTTAATTCTGAACATCCTTTAATCCCGTGAATCCAAATTCAGACATTTAAAAATGAACAAGTTAAAGGATAAGCAAGAGTAAAATATCCTGCCTATCCCATCATCTGTTTACTCTTGTTCAAAAACAATTACTGGTTAGCAAAATATGTCCGAATCGCTGGCACACCTTGTTGCACAATTTCTAACGGTGGTGTCACCAAAGGATTGCCATCAGCTTGAATTGATAAATTATCATCTAAATTTGCTATTTCCGCAGGCAAAACAGTTAGTTGATTATCTTTGATGATTAAAAAGTTGAGCTTATTAAGCTGGCCGATTTCAGCAGGTAATGTGGTTAACGCGCCACTACCACTTATATTGAGATATGTCAGCCAACCTAACTGCCCAACCTCTGCTGGTAATTGTGCAAACAGCGGATTATTTAATAAATTTAAATTCTTTAAACGCAATTGGCCTATGCCAGCAGGCAAAGTGGTTAACTGCGAGCAATATTGTATATCCAAAATATCTAAATTTTGTAATTGCCCAATCTCAGATGGTAACTGTGTTAACGGCATATCTTGCAAATGCAGTCTACGCAAATTTTGTAGCTGCCCGATTTCATTTGGTAATGTCGTTAATGTTGGATGTGATATTACGCTAAGCTCATCTAAATTCTGCAATTGGCCGATTTCAGGAGGTAATGCACTCAACTCAGGATTATCGACTAATCTCAAGCGTTTCAACTGCTGCAACTGACCAATCTCTGCGGGTAAACTCGCGACACCCTCAGATAAAACCAGTGATTCTAAATGTTGTAGCTGACCGATTTCAGCGGGTAATGATACCAATTTTCCAGTGATATTTAATTCTGTTAACTGACTCATTTGTCCAATCGATGCAGGCAAACCTGTCAGTTGTACACCTGAAAGTTCCAATGATGTGATATTTTTCAGTTGGCCAAAGTCTTCAGGCAAACCTACAAACGGGTTATTGCTGACATCAAATTTTTGTAAATCTTGAAGTTGCCCTAGCCCTGTCGGCAAAGTGGTGAGTTGATTATCTGATAAATCTATCTCTGTTAACGCGGATAGTTGCTCAAACCCAAATAACAATGTTTGTAACTGGTTATTGGAAGCATATAAAAATACCAAATTATTTAACTGACCTACCTCAGGAGGCAGCACTTGTAATTGGTTATAAGCAACATTTAAATATTCAAGGTTTTGCAATTGTCCAATTTCAGGAGGCAATGTGCTTAATTGGATTGAATTTGCATATAAATGGGTGAGTTTACTTAATTGACCCATTTCAGTCGGCAACGTTATTAATGGGGTATTGGACAAAAATAAATGGGTTAAGTTATGTAATTGCCCAATCTCAGGCGGCAGCACTTGCAATTGAGTATAAGCAACATTTAAAGATGCAAGTTTTTGTAATTGTCCAATTTCAGTGGGTAACGTTGTTAATGGGTTTTGCACTAGCGATAAGACCGTCAGATTTTGCAGTTGACCAATTTCAGCAAACAAGCTCGTCAATCGGTTAGCCCCTATATACAACTCACTAAGGTTGCTTAACTGAATGATTTCAATTGGAATTTCAGTTAATGAATTGCTACTAACATTTAAAACAGATAGATTTTGCAGTTGGCCTATTTCAGCTGGCAGACGAGTTAACCCTGAATAGCTCAAATCCAATGTTTTCAAATTTTGTAATTGACTCATCTCAGCAGGTAAACGGCTTACGCTTGAGTATTTAAGGCTTAATGTTGTCAGATTTTGTAGTTGAGTAATTTCAGCGGGTAACGTGTTAAATTGAGCATAATCAAGATATAGCTCAGTGAGATTTTGTAATTGCGTAATGTCTGCTGGTAATGATGTTAAGTTGCTAGGTGCTATTAATGTTTCTAGTTGGCTCAGTAAACCAATTTCAGGAGGTAATTGCTCAATACCTGACAAGTTCAACTCAGTTAAACGCGGAAGCTGAGCAAGAACGGGTAATAATGGCGCAGCATCTGGAGTGGATAGTTTTAGGGTGGTGAGATTGTGTAACTGACTAAATTCAGCAGGCAAACTGGTCAATTCAGTAGACGTTAATAGGGTTTCTAAGCTTTTTAGTTGGCCGATTGCAGGAGGTAATACAGTTAACGGATTGTCTAATAAATTTAGCATTTTTAGATTTTGCAACTGTCCAATTTCTGCGGGCAAGGTTGTCAGTGAATTGTTTTCTAAATCTAATACAGCGAGCTGTTGTAGCTGGCCAATTTCTGCGGGCAATTCAGTCAGATTGTTATTGTAAAGCCCTAATTTGGTTAAATTTTTCAATGACAGAATAAGATTGAGTAAGTTCTTATTTTTAAATGGGCTGGATGACAGAGAAGCACCATAACTGTTTACATTCAGTCCAATCACATTACCTGTGTCATCTAACGCATACTTACTGTTTTGATATATGTAATTATCTCCCCAAGTACTGGAAACCAGTGCTTTATTAGCGATAGCATCAATACTGATTGGCTCTAATGCATAACCCGTAATGTTTTCTATTTGTTGAATAATATCTAAATCACTTAAGTTTGTTGAGTCAATTTCTACGCCAAATGGTTGTACCACACCATCATACAATTCCCATAATAGTGTGCGTTCTCCTGTTGCATCAATCAATTCAATATCCAATTGTGGTTGGCTCGCACCTAAAGTGGCATAACTATCAGCAAAGGCCAGTGTAAATTGTACAGTCGTCGGCGTTGAAATATGAAAAGAAACAAAGCCTTCTGTGGAGTTTGTTGGTTCAACCCAGCCACCATGTGTAAAGTTTTTTAAAACATAATGGGTATCCAGTGTTAAACCCGAATAAATATCCTGTCCATCTGTACTTGTAACCTCTACGATATAAAAACTGGGGTTGAGAACAGACGTAGTAAAGGTTTGCTGTGGTTCAACAATGGTGGGGTCACCTATCGCAACACGGCCATTTTCAGTATTTTGATAGATGGATATGCGTACAGGTTGATCTGGGTAAAGATAGTTATAAGGCGTTAGGCGAATACTTTGGGCAATATCTAAATAAAATGCGACCCAACTGCTTGCACTAGTATTTACATAGGTACTTGAGCCAGTATTAAAATCCGTACTGTTGGCGTGACCAGCTGCCGTCTGCAATGACATACCTAAGCCCCACATACCTGCATATTTAACAGTGGTTGGGTGTTTATCTAGGGGAAGTGATACGTTGACAACGTAATAACCTGCTTGGTCAAAAGTAACGTTATATGTACATTGGTTGGAAGTACATTCATTGGCTTGAAGCAATAACGGGCTTATGCACAGATACAGCAAAAGACTGTAAATGTGCCAATATGGTCTAATTGTCATAATGCGGTTTCCAAAAAGATTAAAAGGATTGCATTAAGGTATAGACCATAATTAAATAAAAGCAAATTTTAGAAGTTACAAATTATGCATACTGAATGATGGATTTAGAACAAAACAACGCAGGTTTTAGTCAATTTATCCTTTATTTTTAATTACTTCCAATATTTTTGCTTGTTGTTCAGGTGTGAGATTGGCAAGTTGTTGTGCTAACTGTTGAACATTATCGCCTTGATTGATATTGCTGTCCTCAATATGTCCTACATTATTAAAGTTCCGATTATTGTTGTGGATATGGTTATGGATATGCGTTTCTGATGTTTTATCTGGCTTTTGGATCGTATCAGTATCGGTTTTTTTAAACACTTCTCCCAATAATTGATTAATATTGACCATTTCACCGCTATAACTGCATTGGCTGGCTTGGATACCTTTGCTTTTAAGATGTAATAAGGTTTTGTAATCATGGAAATAGGGTTGTTGTGAGTGATGACACTCGACACAATTGCAAGGGATTAATTTTTGTACTTTTAGATTGTGATAACTGTCGTGGATTTCGTCCCATTTGCTGGTGATGAAATAAGCGAGCTCACGCGGCATTTTGCCTTGAATACGGATGTTGACTTCTCTTTGTGCATATTGTTCAATCACTTCCGCACGAGTTTCATCTTTGTCTAAAATTACTCCGTTTCGCCATACTAAGCTTTGCCGCTTGGCAATAAACTTGTGCATTGCTACGATAAATTGTGTCATCATGCCTTTGGGCATAAATTTGTAAGAATAGCGCAATAATAAGTTGTTTTCTGGGTTGAGTTGATATTGTGGTTTCTTGCGAGATAAAAGTTGTGGTGCAATATAAGCCTTGCAGTAAGTGAGTTTGTAGCACAATTTGAAATTCATCATTAATTGCAGCAATTCATCGTGCATATCATCATATTTTTCTGCTTGCCAGATGATCGCTAAGTCTTGTTTGGTAAATTGGCCTTGATTGTTAATCACTTTTTCATTGTCCAGCACTTTGTATACTGCATCTGTACCCCATTCTGGGTTTAAAATTACCGTTTTTTTCAACAATGCATCGTCTTTGAAATGCAAGCAAACCCCTAAGTCATGTAGAAATTGGATCAGATGGTCTTTGCTCTCACGCTCTGTCAGTCCTTTTTCATCACAGATGGTTAAAAATATTTTGTGGTCAATATAGTTGCGTTGATCGTTTTCTAGGGTTCTGCGTACGTCTGCCCACGTTTTGGGGAATTTTGTACCGATATGCGGTAAGTTTTGCAATTGGTGTTGCAGTTCTTTTTGAACAGATGCTAAGCCACGATTGGTTGCAAGGTTGGTTGCGAGCGTACATTGAAAACTTTTGAATAGGCCTCGCAATTCGTATTCTTCATCAATTTGGCATTCGAGGTCGTGTTTTTCATTTTTGATGATAACAATGGGGCTTTTATCTGATAGTAATTCAACGATTTGTAGCCAGTAAAAAAAATTGGTATTTTCTGCACGGTCATCTGCCACAAGGATATACAACGAGCGGTTGGTGAGAAAAAACTGATGGGTTGCGTGATAAATTTCCTGTCCGCCAAAGTCCCATAAATTGACATAAAAGGTTTTATTTTGTTCAAACTCAAATTGCCATTGTAAAATATCAATGCCTTCAGTACTGAGTTCACGTTCTCGCAGTTGATAATCTAGATCAATCAGTTTGTTAGCTAAAGTAGTTTTACCTGCATTACCTTCACCGACGATAATTAATTTGGCTTCGTATAATTTTTCAGTACCTTGTTCAATTTTTTTGAAATAATCCAGAATCGCGGCGTTGCCTTGTTCAATGATTTCTTGTGGTGGTTCGGTGATGGGGCAACCTAAAGTGTATATAGTTGTGCCTTTTTCAAATAAGGGTATGATACTTTTTAAACTTGTAAGGAATTCATTATTATCAAGGTCTAAAGAAGTTAAGGCAGTTAAAGCGGCCAAAGGCGAAACATCGCTCAATTGATTGTATCTTAGGCCTAAAGAAGTTAAGCCAGTTAAAGCAGCCAAAGGCGAGACATCGCTCAATTGATTGTATCTTAGGCCTAAAGAAGTTAAGCCAGTTAAAGCGGCCAATGGCGAGACATCGCTCAATTGATTGCGTTCAAGATTTAAAGAAGTTAAGGCAGTTAAAGTGGCCAAAGGCGAGACATCGCTCAATTGATTGCGTTCAAGATTTAAAGAAGTTAAGCCAGTTAAAACGGCCAATGGCGAGACATCGCTCAATTGATTGTATCCAAGGTCTAAATAAGTTAAGTCAGTTAAAGCGGCCAATGGCGAGACATCGCTCAATTGATTGCTGCCAACAGATAAAGAGTTTAAACCAGCTAAGGCTGCCAAAGGCGAAACATCGCTCAATTGATTATTATATAGATTTAAAGAGGTTAAACTAGTTAAAGCGGCTAAAGGGGAAACATCACTTAATTGATTGAAATTAAGGCTTAAGTAAATCAAATTAGTTAAAGTGGCCAAAGATGAGACATTACTCAATTCATTGTTAGATAATACCAATTCCTCCAACCAATCCAACTCAAATAGCTCAGGTGGTAACTCTGTTAAACCGCAATGCCCTAAATCCAAATAAGGTAAACGCTTTTGTTTTGCCTTCGCAATCCAATGTAATGCTTGCTCTGACATGATGGTGTTTCCATTTGGTTGTCTGAATCAGGATTCTCAAGATTTAAGAATGAACAGGATGAAATTGTAGAAGAGCCTAAGATTCGAGGCAATATCTTGAATTTAATTCTGAACATCCTTTAATCTTGTTTACAAACTTCTAGTCTTGATCCTCAAAATATTCCCTAATCGCATCAATACCTTGATTAGCAATATCTGATGGTGGATCAACTAAAAAATTACCTCTGATCTCTAAACTGTATAGATTATCTAACTGCCCAATTTCGGGTGGTAGCGTTTTCAAATCATTTGATTCTATACTTAATTCTCTTAAACTTTGTAACTCTCCAATCTCTGGTGGTAATGTTTCTAAATCATTTGAGTCTAAATTAAGCTCTCTTAAATCTCCTAATTGTCCAATCTCTGGTGGTAACGTTTCTAAATCATTTGAGTCTAAATTAAGCTCTCTTAAATCTCCTAATTGTCCAATTTCTGGTGGTAATTCTCTTAAATTATTTGAGTCTAAATTAAGTATGCCTAAATCCCTTAATTGACCAATTTCTGAAGGTAATGTAGTTAATTGGTTGGAACTTAAATTCAAGTCTCTTAAACTTTGTATCTGTTCAATTTGTGAAGGTAGCTGGCTCAATCGATTAATACTTAAATCTAATGTAGATAAATTTTGCAATCGCTCAAACCCTAGCGGCAACTGCTGTAGCCTATTGTTTAATAAATATAATTCCGTCAAATTGCGTAATTGGCTAATTTCTCGGGGTAACTTTTGTAACTGATTACCACTTAATATAAGTCTTCTTAATCTTTTTAGCTGGCCTATTTCAGATGGTAAACGTTGTAGTTGATTGCCACCTAAATTTAATCTCCTTAAGTTTTGTAACTGGCCAATTTCTGGCGGTAAATTTTGTAATTTGTTACCTCTAAAAGATAAAGTGGTTAAATTTGTTAATTGTCCAATTTCAGCAGGTAAAGCTTGCAAATTATTAAACTCGATTTCCAATGTTTTTAAACTGGTTAATCCTACAACCTCTGGTGATAAAGATTGTAACTGCTGGAAAGGAAGAAAATTTATAATAGACAGTTTAGTTAAATTTTTGAGTTGACCAATCTCAGGCGGTAATGACTGTAAGTTGTTATGGCCATTCCTTGAGTTACCTAAATAAATCTCACTTAGACTATGTAAACCACCGATTTCTGACGGTAAATATTGCAACTGATTATCTCTTAAAACCAGTTTTTTCAATGCAGTTAATCGATTGATTTCTGGCGGTAAGGTTTGCAAATCATTATTGGTTAAATTTAATTCGGTTAAGGTATGGAATTGTCCAATTTCTGGGGGTAATGCAGCAAGTTTGTTATCTTTTAGATTCAGTTTTTGTAACTGTTTAAAGTTGAAAAGAGAGGCTGGCAATGTCTCCAATCCCAAAGCAGATAAGTCTAAATCGATTACTTGTAATTGTAGATTTGTCGTAATCCGTCGGCCTAATGTTACATTGAGTTCTTGTTCGAGTAATTTGAGCAATCCAACATCATTATTTTGCCAAACGCGTTGACCTACAACTGCTACAGTGCTGAGATAAGGCGAAAATTCTTCTACCCAAACTTCTGGCTTTGATGCGCCTAAACCCTGATAACTATCCCCAAATAATACGCTAATATGTAAAGTGCTAGGTTCAAACAGGTAAATAGGCATGTAAGTGGTTGCTGTATTGGGTTGTATCCAGCCGCCAATTGAATTAACTGTCATTGCATAACCCTGAATATCCAATTCTGAATCCGTGCTTTGCTCGTTTAATCCGCGTAACTCCGCAATATATTCACCCGCTTGTAAATCCATTGTAAGCAAAAGGTTATCTGAGTTAACTAAGACAGGTTCTGTATACAATTCACGTTGTCCTGCATCTATTCGATAAATAGACAAACTGTGCTCAGGGTTATGAGTAGCTGGAATCACTTCAAAGAAGACTTGTTGATCGTATGGGATATTAAAATGACTCCAAGAAGGGACACCATTTTGAAAGTTAGACAATGATCGTGTGCGTGTATTGCCAATCGATTTCACACGACCTGAGTCAGAAACTGCTGACACTGCCAATCCTACAATCCCCGCTTGATTGTAATTGGGTAATGAGAGATTGATAAAATAACGTGCGAAATAACCACCATCCACATGTACCTGATAATCACATCGACTTGGCGTACACTCATCTGCTTGCAGCGATACAAATCCCAAACACCAATAAAGTAATAAACCGTAAATACACCAAGGTCGCCGAGCTATCATCATATTTTTTTCCTAAAGCCATGTTGCAAAAACTAGAGCTAAACTAATAATCTAAGACAGACAAAAGATAAACAATAGATCGCTTATGAGTAAAAGTAAATAATACTCAAAAAAGTATTAGTATTTATGAAGTAAAACGTAAAATCTCTCATTTATAATTCATAATTCCAAAATACACTAAACCGCGCTCCACCCAATGGTGAATCCGTCAATGACACATCCCCACCATGCCGCCGCGCAATCTGTCGTACAATCGATAAGCCCAAACCAAAGCCCCCCGTTTTCCGATTACGACTTTTATCAACCCGTACAAATGGTTCAAAAATAGTGGCGCGATTAGGTTCTGGAATGCCTATCCCATCATCATCAATATGAATTACAATTTGTTGCCCGACAATGTGCGCCGAAATCTGTACTTGACTATGTGCGTAGCGGTAAGCGTTCAACACCAAATTATCAATCGCTCGATTTAATAACTCAGGCAACAACGGTACAACTTGTTTTGGAATCGGTGGCTTAATTAATAGGGGTTTGGGATCATGATGGCGGTGGCGTAAATGCCAGTTTTGTAACCAATGGTCGAAACGGATGAATTCAAATGCTAAATCAATATGTGCTCGCTCAAATCGGGCATAATTTAATAACTCCTCGACTAATTGTTCCAACTCATTAATATCGTCTTCCATGCCGTTGATTAAAATCATCATTTCTTGTGCATCGGCATCACGTAAACTTTCGACTTCAAAACTTAATCGAGCAATTGGGGTGCGTAATTCATGCGATACGGCATTATTTAAATCCTTATGACTCTTAATTAAATCTTGTACTCGTTGCGCCATCTGGTTGAACGTCTGATTTAAAATCCCAACTCGATGCCAAGGTGATATGTTTGCCCGTATTTGTAATTCCCCCCGCCCAAATGCCAAAGTGATTCGATTCAAATAATGTAATTTGCGCTGAAAGTTAAACGCCCACAACAAAATTAAACCGATAAAAATCAACGTAATCATATAGGAAATTAACAATGCACGATTTTCTAAACCTTCAATGGTGTGTACAGGCCCCGCGCTGACGACGTAACCTGTCTCTTTTAGCTTCCTAAACATGATGTAATTACTAATATTCTCAACCCAAATATTGCCTTGATCGAGCTGTTCCAATGCGCTAGCACTCAAGGCTAATTCGGAACGCGGAATCAAATACAATGGAATATTTGAATTTTGGGTGGCCTGTTCAAATACGGCTTGAATCTCTTCAATCTCTACTTCTTCAGACAACCGATCCACCACCATAAAAAAACCTCTAAAATCAGCCTTTTTATCCTGTTGGTACATATCGATTGCATATTCAAACATGAAGTATTCAAAAATTTGCTCATTGAATAACACGAAAATGATAATCAGTGCATAAAGCGGTAGAAATAAACGAAACATGATGCAAAAACCTTTGATTTAATTGCTATACATCATGCCAGATTGGAATGTAAATACCTTGAGGTTTTGTGTAAAGATTTGTAAACGCAGCAGTTAGTATGCTTTAGATAACAATCTAAATACTGGTACTCAGCCAGTTTAATATTAAATTAATATGTCATCACCAAAAACCACCTAAAAAGTGCGTCTATCTAAGAAATTCATGCGTTTATCAATGATTTATAAGCAAATAGCATCTATTATTTACCTAACCGACAAATGAGATTAAATAGATTAATATTTTTATGATGATTTTTTAATTATTTTGATATTTATATTGTTCAATGATCTCAGTATGTTAAATCTTAGACTACTTTTCAGTATACACTGTCAAAAGGTTCAATAATGCAATTCAATAAACTTTCCCTGATTGCTTTAATGGCAAGCTTGGGGTTGGGTGCGACTGTGTGCGTAAAAGCCAGCCCTGTTGGATTCAATAATGTCAATGACTTTCAATCTGGACAATTTAAAGTGATTACATTTGATCCCGCGGACGAACATTCAGCGAGTGCGATTGCTGCTAAGTTCAATAATATTAACGCTGTCTCGATTTCAGGCGGTGGCGCAACCATTTCAAATACTTACCATCCCAGTCATCATCATCCTTATGCAGGTGGTTCTGTGAGTGCGGATGGTGATTATTGGATTCGGTGGGGATTTTACGGTGGTTCAAATGTCAATTTGACTTTTGTGAACCCTGTTGATTCGGTAGGTGCGTTTGTGGGTGGTGATGCAAATGGCAATGCCAGCATGACGGTAACGCTCACGGATGGTTCAACATTCACAGTCACAACCAGCTCAGTGGGTTTAGTAAATGTGCCGAATTCTACCAGTTCCTATTGCAATGCAATCAATGGTTTTATGGGCGTGGATTCAAACGGCGGCGCGTTAATTCAATCGGTTTTGTTCAGTGAATATCGTGATGCGGCTTCTTTAGATAGTATTTATTTTGGTGCAGCCAATGCGGGACAAAGCGGTGCAGGTCAAACGCCTATGCCGACTGCTGACGCGGAAAATTGCCCCAATCCACCAACATTCCCTAGTGAAGATTGTTTGATTTATGGGGTGAATGATAAAGATTTAAATGATTCGCAATTGTTTGTGATTAATGCGACCGATGGCTTTACTATCGATGCATTTGGCGAAGTGAACACAGGTGCAGACATTGAGGCTTTAGCAATCAGTATGGACGGGACATTATTCGCGTCTTCTGGCGACGATACCGTTCAAAATGGCCATTTATTTACGGTCAATGATGACGGTAGCTTGGCTTCTGTGGGTGCAACAGGCTTCGGTGAATTATCAGGCTTGGCTTTTGATCCCAACGGTGATTTATGGGGCTGGGCAGATAGAGAAGGCTTGATTAGTATTGACATGACTGATGGATCAGCAAGTTTAGTATTTGATTCGGATTATCGGGTTGAAGATATTGCGTGGAGTAATGATGGCGAATCACTTTATGCTGTTGCAGGGACTATTTTGTATGAATATCAACCTAACTCTGGCAATGTGACACTTAAATGTAACACTTTCCCAAGTGAAGTAGAGGCGATTGACATGTTGGCTGATGGCTCGTTAATTTTTGCGGTACATGAGAATAATGATACCAGCATTCATGAATTTGACATTGAGACTTGTACAACCAATATAGCAATTATTGTTGATACGGACTATTCTGATATAGAAGGGATTGCCTCAACTTGTAATTAATATTTAAAAATAGCTCGTTACCTTAACTCATCTTGGTAGCGAGCTGATCTATGCTTCTTTTCCTGCCATTTTTCCATTGATTATTTTCTATTCTCATCTCAAAAATATTTGGGCAATGTGCCGTCTAAAACAGTAAGTTTGACTGTAAAATTCAAAGACTCATTCACTCAAAAAAACATTGGCTGTTATAAAATAAAACGCAAGCTTTCTCATTCATAACTCAAAAAAAACGCCATGACGACCACCACATTCTTATTTAAACCCAACCGCTTGACGCTGATGCATCCCAATTGGAAAGAAGAAGATTTTCCGATTGAATCTGATGACGTTGCTCTTTTGCAAAACTGTGCCGAACAGTATCAACAAGCTTTAAAGCAAACCGATAATCGGCAGTTATTGTTAGATATTGGTTTGAAATTAGGAAATTGGTTAAATCGTTTGGATTGGTTAGATCGGTTATTGGATGAGGTGGATGCGCCTTGGCATGTGGCGTTTAAGGTATCAAGGCGAGCCAAAGCGGATGAGATGGTGTTTTTAAATGCGCCTTGGGAGTTGTTGGCGTGGGATGAGGAACATTTGGCAGTTAATCCAATAGTGAAGTTTAATCCTGTGCGGCAAATTGGTGAAGCGAAAGACAAGCTTAAGCCTTCTCCTTATCGTTTGAATTTGATGTTTATGGCCGCTGCGCCTGACAGTGCCAGTAGTTTATCGTATGAGGCAGAAGAGTTAGCGATTTTAGACGCGACGCGGGATAGGGGTGTGGACTTAACCGTGGAAGAAACGGGCACATTGGCGGAGTTGGCAGATGAAGTGGCACGTTATCAACCTGATGTGGTGCATGTATCGTGTCATGGTGGTTTTGATAGCAAGGGCAATCCTGTGTTGTTGTTGGAAGATGAAGAGGGCAAACACCAGTTGATGACAGCGGATGATTGGACGAGTCAGCCTAGTTTAGTCAATGTGGAAAAAGGCATTAAGTTGGGTTTTGTATCGGCTTGCCACACTGCGAATCCATTACCTGATAGTTCAGATGATGATAATGAGCAATCGATTACGGACAGTTTGGCAGCGCAGTTGATTAAATTGGGAATGCCTGCGGTTTTGGGTTGGGGCAATTCAGTGAGTGACAAGGAGGCTTCTGATTTCGCAACCTATTTTTATCAGTATTTGGGACAGCAACAATCTTTAATGCAGGCTTTGGGGGCGGCGCGTTGGGAATTGTATCGGCAAACAGAGCCAGTGAGTCGGGATTGGCATTTGGCGCGGTTGTTTTTAGGCCGTTATGAGATTGGGGCATTGACCAAAGGTGATAAGGCACGGCGGTTGTTAGATGCGGAGTTTGGGGCAAAAGCATTTTTGGATAAGAAAAGTAAAAAAGTACCCGTGGCGGGTCGAGCGGAATTTGTCGGGCGGCGGCGGGCGTTACAAGCGATTATTCGGCATGTGCGGCGGCCTGAGCAGTATGCAGGGGTATTGATTCATGGCATGGGGCGGCAAGGAAAATCGAGTTTAGCGGCGCGGGTGGCACGGCGATTTGTGGATTATCAGGTTGTGGTGGTGTATGGATTTTATGAGGCGGTGGATATTTTAAATGCATTTGAGGTGTTGGGTGCGCCCGCAAATCCAGTTATTCGGCGTTATCAATCTAAAGTCCGCAATGATCCCAGTTTGTTAACTGAGGCATTGCAGCAGTTGTTGTGTAAACTGAATCTGCCTTTTTTATTGGTGATTGATGATGTTGAGCAAGCTTTAGTCGAGCCACGTGAGAAAGATGGTTTGTATACGGTACAGCCTGATTTGCAATTAGGGATTCGTGCCTTGTTAAGCAGTTTTAAGCAATGGGGAGGACAAAGTCGGTCGCGGTTGTTGTTGACCAGTCGTTATCGATTTTTGATTGCGGGACAGCATGGGGAGAATTTAGCAGACAGTTTGTTGGAGTGGCATTTAGCCCCGATGGATATGAATGAGCGGCGGAAGCAGTTGGAGCAAAAGCAGCGATTATTAGATATACAGGAGAAACGGGTATTTGATGAGCGCAAGGATTTGCAAGGACGGTGTTTAGCGTTGGGCAGTGGTAATCCCGGATTGCAAAATCAGTTGTATGTGTTGATTCGGCAGGATGCGGAGGCGGCAGAGCAGACATTGAATCAATTGGCGGCGTGGTTAAAAGGGGAGTCGCAGCAGGTTAATGAGGAGCAGACACGGGATTTATTGGAGGGATTGGTGTTAGAGAAATTGTATGGTTTGTTGTCGGAGGAGTCGCAGCAGTTGTTACAGTGGTCGCAGGATTTTGTGATGCCATTGCCGATTGTGGCGTTGCAGGCGTTGGGGGGAGAGCAGGCGGTACAGTCGTTGTTAACGTTGGGTTTGTGGGATGGTTGGCGAGATGAGGAGAGTTTGCAGTCAGCGGCGATGTTGAATCGGTTGGCTAAGCGGTTGTGTGTGGCGTTGGATGCAGCGCAAGAAAAACAGATTGCACAGCAGTTGTTATCGTCATTATGGACAGCGTGGCAAAAGGTGGAACAGCGTTCTTATCAGGCGGATTATCAGTTGACGCGGTTGGCGGTGCGGGTGATTGATACAACGGTTTTACAGCAAACTGCGGGTTATGGGGTGTATTGGGCAACAACAAAAGAGTCATTTACGGAAGGCAAAGCGTTAGGGTTAAAAAGTATTGAAAGTCTGGAAAATGCCAACATTGAGCCAGATGACAGATTATTACGTTATACTGCAGAGAGTTGCCACAGCACGGGGGCAATTGATAAAGCACTGGCATTGCATCAACAACGCTTAAAAATATTACCTGAAGAGGCTGAGCATGATCGAGCAGTTGCTTATAGTGGAATTGCCGATATTTTTCAACAACAGGGCAAACTAGATGAGGCTTTAGCAATTTTTCAACAAAAGCTATTACCTGTATTTAAAAGCTTAAAAAATGAACATCAATATGCTGTCGTTCAAGGCAGAATCGCTGGCATCTTACAATCCCATGGTCAACTGGATGAGGCTTTGCGGATTCACCAGAAAGATATTTTACCTATTGTTGAACATCTAGGGGATGTTATGGGTAAAGCGGTGACCATGGGGAAAATCGCCGACATCTTACAATCCCGTGGCCAACTGGATGAGGCTTTGCGGATAAGAGAAACAGAACAATTGCCCGTCTATGAGAGCCTTGGCGATGTGCGCTCAAAAGCGGTGACCATGGGTCAAATCGCCGACATCTTACAAGACCGTGGCCAACTGGATGAGGCTTTGCGGATTTATCAAGAAAATATACCAGTTCGTGAACAGTTAGGTGATGTTCGTGGAAAAGCCGTTATTCAAGGGAAAATCGCCGACATTTACTACAGACGTGGCCAACTGGATGAGGCTTTGCGGATTCGTCAACAAGAGGAGTTGCCCGTCTATGAACGCCTTGGCGATGTGCGCTCAAAAGCGGTGACCATGGGTCAAATCGCCGACATCTTACAAGACCGTGGCCAACTAGATGAGGCTTTGGAGATACGCCAAGAACAAGTTTTACCTGCATTTGAGCATTTAGGTGACCCATATTTACAGGCAGTAGAAAAAGGGAAAATCGCCGACATCTTACAATCCCGTGGCCAACTGGATGAGGCTTTGCGGATTCGTCAACAAGAGGAGTTGCCCGTCTATGAACGCCTTGGCGATGTGCGCTCAAAAGCGGTGACCATGGGTCAAATCGCCGACATCTTACA